>CAVSTP010000001.1:0-199645 GCA_963730935.1 uncultured Nitrospiraceae bacterium
ACGTCTCGGTTTTCACTTCTTTCCGGGTCGAATCCTGCTTCAACAAAACGGCTTCGCAACGGTCTCACGAATCCTTTTGTTCCGCACAGCATGGGGAGGACTTTCGCAGGTCGATCGAGAATGGGACGCAGCATGGGCAGTGTCAGGTCGACGGCCTGTTGTTCCCCGTCAGCGGCGACGAGCGGTAAATACCGGAAACCTGGCTGTGTGACGGCCAACGATAGCAATTCCTGATGGAACAGCAGTTCGTCTTCTGCCGGCGCGACGGCGATCAAGAGGACAGGATCACGGTAGCGTTGCCCATACAGTTCCTTCAGCATGCATCGGATAGGCACCAAACCGGTGTAGCGGGCGACAAGGATGAGTTCACGATCGATGGACGGTGGCAGCACGAAATTCCCAAATGGCCCTGAAAGTGCCAGTTCTTCACCCGGCTTCATCTGGGACAGGTAACCGGAGCCCAATCCATCGGTCACGCGGTCGAATATCAGGGTCAATTCGCCTGTAGCCGTAGCGGGAGCCGCCATTGAGTAGGCTCGATTGAGCGGCGGCCGGGTCCCAACCGGAAGCTTGAGAGACACCCATTGTCCCGGCTTGAAGCCGATCGGCTGCTCTCTCGGCAGGACGACGAGTTGCCGCACCTGCGAGGTGAGCTGAGTGGCGGAGAGGACCCTCGCTGATTGAATGTGTTCTGCCATGATCCTCCGGTGAGTCTTATCAAAATACATGGGCGCTTTTCCACGCACGTTCACACATGTTATAGATACCGGCCCTTGAAACTGAGAGATAGGTCATGATCCCAGTCCGTGTCCGCTTCGCGCCTAGTCCAACCGGGTTTCTGCATATCGGCGGTGTGCGCACCGCACTGTTCAACTGGCTGTATGCCAGACAACAGCAGGGCGTGTTCATTTTGCGGATCGAAGATACGGATCAAAGCCGGTCAACCGATGAATCGATCCAAGCGATCATCGAGGGTTTGCGGTGGGTCGGTCTCGATTGGGATGAGGGCCCCTATCGGCAAACAGAACGGATGGAAGTATACCGCAGTCATGCCATGAAGCTCCTGGAGGGAGGACAGGCCTATTGGTGTGTGTGTAAAGCGGAGGAGTTGGAAGCCAGAAGGAAAGAGGCGGAGGCGAAAGGTCTCTCGCCCGGGTATGACGGTCGTTGCAGGAACCTGGGAATCTCGCAGCCCTCCGGCGAAGCCGCATTGCGGTTCAAAGCCCCACAAACCGGTCAGACCGTAGTGGACGATTTGATCAAAGGCAGGATTGTCTTCGACAACATGGTCCTCGATGATTTAATCATTCTGCGGTCGAACGGCTATCCGACCTATAATTTTTCCGTCGTGGTTGACGATGCACTAATGCGCATCACGCATGTCGTTCGTGGAGATGATCATCTCACGAATACGCCGCGACAAGTGCCGATGTTCCAAGCGCTGGGTTTTCCCGTGCCACAGTTCGGTCATTTGCCGATGATTCTGGGGTCCGATAAGGCGCGTCTCTCCAAGAGACACGGCGCGACGTCCGTCATGGCCTACAAAGAGATGGGATATCTGCCTGAGGCATTGGTGAACTATCTCGCCCGACTCGGGTGGTCGCACGGCGACCAAGAACTCTTTACAAGCTCGGAATTGATCGAGAAGTTTAACTGGAAGAATGTTCAGACGTCTGCAGCCGTCTTCAATCCCGACAAACTCCTGTGGATGAACGCCGAATACATTAAGAACAGCCCGCCCGAGGCTGTAGCAGGGGTCTTAGCGCCTTTCTTGGAACAGGCAGGCCTGCTCGGTTCAGCGCATCCTGTAACACAGGAGTGGCTGGTGCAGCTTGTGGTCCTCGTAAGAGAACGCGCCAAAACGCTGGTCGACATGGTCGAATGGGTGAAGCCGTACTTCGGCGAAGCGGTCGTCTGGGAAGAAGAGGCAGCAACGAAATTTCTGACGCCGGCGAACGCTCCCGTGCTGCGCAAGCTCCTCGAACGCTTTGTTTCGCTGTCCGGATTTTCAAAACAGGCGTGGGAGGAACAGTTCAAGCGGCTCGTTGAGGAAGAAGGAATGAAGATGGGTCAGCTCGCACAGCCGGTGCGGGTGGCGCTGACGGGCCGCACGGCGAGTCCCGGTCTGTTTGACGTCATGGAGGTGCTTGGCCGCGAGCGGACGTTGTCCCGGCTTCAACAAAGCATCGCGCGCGCCGAAGCCGCGCACGCTTGACGGACTGATCGGTCGTGTATTAGGTTGAACGCCGGTTGGGGGATCGTCTAGCGGTAGGACGTCAGTCTCTGGATCTGACTACCTAGGTTCGATTCCTAGTCCCCCAGCCAACCATTCGCCGTTCGAATCCCATAGCTTTCCGCACCCGTACCGCGCTGGGGGATCGTCTAGCGGTAGGACGCCAGCCTTTGGAGCTGGCTACCTAGGTTCGATTCCTAGTCCCCCAGCCACTATTCCCAATTTCTTCATTCATTAGACAGCGAGCGGTCGACCGGTGGCCGTCGTCTTCACGGGCTGAGCTGGAACGGATATGGGCACTGTCTCGTCCCGCCACAGCGCAATACCGCCGATCAATCCGTTGAGATTGGAAATGATCGTCACATTGGCGGGAAGCAAACCAACATCGACTTCCTTGGAGTTGCCCCCGCCTATGTACAGTTTTGTGAAGTGAAAAATCTCATCGAGGCGATTGATAAATTTGATCAGGCGCTTGTTCCACCTTTTCTTGCCGACTTTCTGTAACGCCGCATTTCGCAATTTGTCGTTGCCGATTTCAAGGTTGGGGGCGAGGCGGCCATCGACAAACAGGGACGTTCCCACGCCGGTGCCCAACGTGACGACCAACTCCACACCGGCGCCTGCAATAGCGCCGAAGCCTTGGACGTCCGCATCGTTTGCGACCCGAACGGGTTTCTTCAGCCGTGCCTGGAGGCTCTCTGCGATGTTGAAACCCTGCCATTCCTTCGCCAGATTCGGCGCGTCCATGGCGATGCCGTTAATGACGACCCCGGGAAAGCCGACCGCCACACGGTCGTAGTTCTCTAATTCATCGGCGAGCGCGATGATGATGTCCATGACCGCACCCGGCAAGCCCGAGGCTGGGGACTCCCGTCTCAGCCGCTCGCTGACCGACTTTCCGAGGTCGTTCAGCAATGTCGCCTTGATCCCGCTGCCGCCCACATCAACGACGAGCGTTCGACGGCTCGAACCGTTCTCATCGGATTGCTTGGCATCGGGTCGATTAGAAGCGGGCTGCTTGGCACCGCTCTTGGCCTTGTCTGTCTTTCGGCTGTTTTCTTTCGGCATAAAGACCTTGCTAGCGAGACGACTTGTCCTCTCTTGGAATGATCTGTCCCCCACGGTCGGACAGTTCGAGGGGTTCCAGACCCGAAATGGCCGAACATCGGTGACTCCCGCCCGCGGGACTACGCCGTTTGCAGGAGTTAGGCCAGACTATTAAGGTCGATCACGAAGCGGAACCGAACGTCACCGCGTACGACGCGCTCATAAGCCTCGTTGATCTGTTGGATGGGGATGGTTTCGACATCTGACTCGATGTGGTGCTCAGCGCAGAAATCCAACATCTCTTGCGTCTCCCGGATGCCTCCGATGACCGATCCGGCGATGCTCCGGCGGTGCATGATCAGAGGAAAGGGCTCGAGAGGCGCTGAGTGTTCGGGTGCTCCCACTAGGATCATCGTACCGTCAGTTTTCAGAAGTTGGACATAGGCATTGTAGTCGTGGACTGCCGACACGGTGTCGAGCACAAAGTCGAAATGCCGCCGGAATCTTGCTAGGTTGTTCGGCTCAGTGCTGACGACAAATTCGCTCGCGCCGAGTCGCTTCGCGTCCGCTCTCTTCGCGTCAGAGGTGCTGAAGACCGTGACTTCTGTGCCCAGTGCATGGGCAATCTTGACGGCCATGTGGCCCAACCCGCCGAGCCCAAGCACGGCCACCTTGTGGTACTTCCCGACGCCCCAATGACGAAATGGAGAATAGGTCGTGATGCCGGCGCAGAGCAAGGGAGCCGAACCGGCGGGAGACAAGGCAGCCGGCATCTTGAGCGTATAGCGTTCGTCCACGACGATCTGAGTCGAGTACCCGCCGTGGGTGACAGTTCCGTTCTTATCGCGGCTGCTGTACGTCAGGACCATTCCTGCGTCGCAGTATTGTTCCAGGCCTTCACGGCAAGGGGAGCACGTCCTGCAGGAATCGACGAAACAGCCCACGCCGGCCCGGTCGCCGACTCGAAAGAGCTTCACCGCAGAGCCGATTTCACTAACAGTGCCGACGATTTCATGGCCGGGCACCATGGGGAAAATCGACTCGCCCCATTCATTGCGAGCCATATGGATGTCTGAGTGGCAGATCCCGCAGTGTGAAATCTCGAGCAGGACGTCGTGAGCACTTACATCACGCCGTTCAAAAAGGAATGGCTGCAAGGGGGCGCTGGCAGCTATGGCGGCATAGCCTTTGGTCGGCAGCATCCCGATCTCCGGATTGTGAAAGGAAAGGTAACTTAGCAAGATCAGTCGGGCTTGCCAACACGAATTTGGGGATAGAGGCAGGTCCTGAGTGCAATTAGCCCCTTGAGCGCTCGCCGGTGTCGGGCTCTGTTTCCTGCGTGGGTTCGGTGGGAAGTTCCATCAAGAGATTCGGGCCGGGAACTCGATATTGTTCAGCCGCCCATGTGCCGAGATCTGTAAGTTGACAGCGTTCCGAACAGAAGGGACGCCAGGGATTGCCTTCCCAGGCCGTCGGTCGATGGCAGAGCGGGCAGACCATCCCGAATCTTACTACACCCGGAGGATAAAAGGATCAGCTGGGGCGGATAGGATAAGTCGTTTTGGTATGCAAGAGACGGTGCAGCCGATTCTGATCGATCTCCGAGACCCCGAGGAACTCGACTCCGAACTCCCCGTGTTTGCTCCATCGAACCGCCGCCGACTCGATCGTGATCGGAGACCCCAGGTCTGTGGCCCGAATAAGGATTCGGACCGCTGAACCGGCCTTGACGGCCGTCATACTCGTGACGGCACATCCCCCTGCCGACAGGTCGAACATGGTGCCTTCGCGAATTGAGTTATTGCCAGTGGTAGAAAAATACACCTGGAGCTCGACTGGAACTCGTGGATATTGCCGACATTCGATCATCTTCGACTCCTTGTACTTCGTGCGATCCAGCAGGTCCGGGTTCAGTGTAACAACCCGGCCCCTCGTGTAAAGCAATCCTTGATTTCAAGGCATGCCATCTCAAGCCTAGCAGGGATGCCTAATCTGTAAAGGGAGCGCAAGCCGGCGGATCTAGAGACGTTTGTAGGAGCCCGATCGAAGATCAGCGGGCGGGCTGACGCTTGTCGAGCCTGGCCCAGGCGTCTTTGAGGGACACCGTGCGATTGAACACCAACTGATCCGGGATGGAGTCCGGATCAACACTAAAGTAGCCCAATCGCTCGAATTGAAATCTGGTCCCTGGGCCGGCCGACTTGAGGCCCGGTTCGACCAGGCATCCGGTAAGCCGTTCTAGAGACTGTGAGTTCAGATAGGCCGTCCAATCCTGAGCCTGAGGTACGCTCGAGAGGTCGTCTTTCAGCAGCGGGTTGTAGAGGCGAACTTCTGCTTCCAGCGCATGAGCTGCAGAAACCCAATGGATCGTGGCCTTTACTTTCCTTCGGGCATCGGGACCTCCGCTCTTGGTCTGTGGATCGTACGTGCAGTGCAATTCGGTCACTTCTCCGGTCCGGGCATCCTTCGTCACACCGACGCATTTAATAATGTAGGCGTAACGAAGGCGAACCTCTCGTCCTGGCGCGAGCCGGAAAAATTCTTTCGGAGGATCTTCAAGAAAATCGTCCCGCTCGATATACAGCGTCCGAGAAAAGGGAATCGAACGTGTGCCGGCCGTGGCATCCTCCGGATTGTTGACCGCGTCCAGCTCCTCGGATCCTTGCTCGGGATAGTTGTCGATCACGACCTTCAGCGGCTTTAGCACGGCCATCACCCGAGCTGCCCGCTTGTTCAAATCCTCTCGGATGAAGTGCTCCAGCAGCTGCATTTCAACCACGGCGTCTCGCTTGGACACGCCGATGTGCTCGCAAAAGGCCCGGATCGCTTCTGACGTATAGCCGCGGCGTCGAAGCCCCTTGAGTGTCGGCAGGCGAGGATCGTCCCACCCGGCCACCTGCTTGTTCTCCACGAGTTCCAGCAATTTTCGTTTGCTCATGACCGCGTGGCTGATGTTCAGGCGGGCAAACTCGATCTGTTGCGGACGGTCCGATGTACCGGCCCGTTCGACAACCCAGTCATAGAGCGGCCGATGGTCCTCAAACTCCAAAGTGCAGATCGAATGTGTCACGCCTTCGATCGCATCGGAAAACGGATGGGCGAAGTCATAGGACGGGTAGATTGGCCATGTCCGGCCTGTCCGATAGTGGGCAGTGTGCCGGATTCGATACAACACCGGATCCCGCAGGTTGATGTTTGGCGACGCCATGTCGATTTTGGCTCGCAACACGTGCGTTCCCTCCGCGAATTCGCCGTTGCGCATCCGACGCAAAAGATCGAGATTCTCCTCTACAGAGCGGTCGCGGTAAGGGCTGTCCTTTCCCGGTTCGGTCAACGTGCCTCGGTATTGTCTCATCTCGTCGGCGGTGAGACTGTCGACGTAAGCCGAGCCTGTCTTGATCAGGCGTTCCGCAAAGTCATAGAGCCGCTCGAAGTAATCCGAGGCAAAGTAGAGGTGGTTCCCCCAGTCGAATCCAAGCCAACGGACATCCTCCTGGATCGACTGGACGTATTCGGGATCTTCCGTCGTGGGATTCGTGTCGTCGAATCGCAGATGACAGACGCCGCCCGGGTGCTCCGCCGCCAGACCGAAATTGAGGCAGATGGATTTGGCATGGCCGATATGAAGATAGCCGTTCGGTTCCGGCGGAAAGCGAGTCACGACACGGCTGCCATGGTTTCCCGCAACACGGTCCGCCGCGACAATCTCACGGATAAAATTGGATGCACTTGTTCCTTCAGGCACGATCCTTCCGTAGCCTCCTGGCGTCCATAACGATGGCGGGATATCCCACCATTTCTATCATAAGTACCACATGGGGGAGAAGAGCCAATCTCGGTAAGGGGTGGGAGAGGAGGAGCTTTCAGGCTGTCTGATGGGTCGAGATCTGTATGACGTTGAAATCCTTTTGGGCGATCAGGTGCCCTTCCATACGGAGACGAAACTCATATCGGCCGGGGGCCGGAAAGATGAGCGACGGGATATTGATCCCGAAGTCCGAGATCTGCAGACGGTCCGCGATCACGATGTTCGGGAGCGTGGCGCGGCAGACGAGTTGTTCGCTGTTGAGGTAAATGAGATCGATATCGAACTGGTAGGTGCCTTCAGCGTCGGTCAGGCAGAAGTACAAGCCCATCTGTTGGTGTTGGAATGGAAAGCTCAAGGCTTGCAGATGCGTGAACAAGCCGATCAGGCTCTTTTTCTTGGTCGCGCTGTCTTCAATGACTTGGTCGCAGACAAGGAACGCCTGCACGCTGGGTTTGATGATTTCAGACATCATACCTATTCTACGGGAGTCTCACCGGCTGTCAAAGGGATATGCCTTTCCGTGGGCGACGGGAACTGGGAGGGCCGGCCGCAGGCTAGCCGATTGCCGCGGTCCCACCGCGGCCCTCGACCACATCACCGAACATCGTCAAACCGGTGCCGAGGCGGCAGTAATGGGGGCTGATCGACACCACTTCGCCCTTGTGGGTATGAAAATGTGCGGTCGTAAATCGGATTTTCCGTCGGTGGAACAAATACACCTCGACCACCGAGCTGCCGGTTGCCCGTTCGGAAACGGTGACCGTGAGAGGATCATCGAGGGTTGGGTCAGGAGGCGCGGTCACGCCCACTGCAAATCGACTCGCGCCGACGGCGGAGAGTTGGTTGCGTCTCAAATGGCCGATGCGCCGCCCCGCCTCATCGTAGAAATCCATGGTCAGCAGCAACGACGGCGGGTCGGACTGGACTTCCAACACAATCTGTTCTTTGCCCTGAAACTTGATGACGCCATTCGTGGATCGAAAGATGTTGGATCCAACGTGCAATTCCAATCCGACTTCTGGCTTTTCTTCCTCGACGATCGCCTCGGCGGCTTCGCCGACGTCCGTCATATTGGCGTCGGTCTGAAAGGGATTATGCATAGTTCGCGCTGGTGAGGAATCGTGTCGGGAATTGATGACCTGCGAAAAAATAGGCCAAGCAGTCGAATCTGTCAAGATGCCGGCGTCAAAAAACCCCGGTCCGCCGCATGGCGATGGAATTGAAAACGCTACGGGGCTCATGGTACCGTCAACATTCCGTTTCCAAGTCTGCGCCCTGGTCCCATCGTCTAGCCTGGCCTAGGACGGAGCCCTCTCAAGGCTCAGACACGGGTTCAAATCCCGTTGGGACCACCAGCACGTATCGTCCGCTAAAAACTCTCGGTGCCTAAATAGTGCCTAAGCAAATCATCAACTCCTATCGAATCAGCTCGATGGACATGCTGCCAGTTTGAGGTGGCATGCTATCAGCGTAAACACGCCAAACGAGAAGCGGCTTTCGAGATGCAGTGATACTCTCTGGTGCAGATTCTCCAATGCGGAAAAGTAAAACGAAGCGATGAATGACGTATTTCCTTAGTCCGTCCTTGTCACTTCCCAAATAACCAGCCTACAATACACCTCCCGGCGAGATACCAATGCCGTTCACCATTCGCCTAGCCGCGTTGTCGTTTACATATCGACTTCTAACAATTGCACTTCTCTTCCTTGTTACCGGCTGCACGTCTCCGGCTAACACGTCTCCGGCCAACACGTCTCCGGCCAACACGTCTCCGGCCAACATCTCCCATACAACACCTCCGAGCAGTTCTGAATGGAACCAACTGGCTGAAGATCGTCGTTTCACGATTCGATTTGTGTCCCAGGCCCTATGGGATACAAGACAGCTTGTGGATAAAAAGAGGAGCCGATTGGAGATCGGAAAGTTGCAGGGTGATTATTCGGAGCTTAAAAGACTGGACGACTCCTTACTACAACTTTTGATGCATAGCATTACGGTAGGCAATAATCCGGCTGCTGATTATTCGGCAATACATGATGCAATGTTTGATTGGCATAATAAATCTCTCAACCTGGAGGTTTATCTCAAAGTCACCTCTGTGGTTCCGTGGCGCGGAAGATTCGGTGCGACCGGACAGATCACTAATAACTCCACCATCACACACTTTAGGCATGATTTGCCACGAGGTACCATCACTGCGATTTGGAGCCAATGGCAATTAAGGCAGGAAGATCAACGGAACAGAGCGCAGACAGAATTAGATGACGCGTCAATGCCCACTTTCGAAACCCTCATGAAAGAGTTCGGTCCTTAATGTGCCGGTCTATGACGCCGCTTGTTTATTCTCGCACTCCCTTACGCCAGGGACCCCGAGCGATAATATTGGATTCGATCATGATCCGACGCTGCACACGCAAGGACGGTTCCACCTGTATTTTTTCGGGAACTCTGCAAATCAGCGCGTGTCGGTGAGCCAATCGATAGCATCTTCTGGAGTCTCAAACGTTTTGACGTTCATTCCTCGATTCCCGGCAATGGTTTCACCTAATCTTGTCGGATCACGAAGAGGCTCATGCATAACATACGAAAACCGCGGCACAATCTTGTGCTCAACGAAGATCTTGTGAGCTTCTCTCGCTACGAATTCGCCGTAGAAGAAGCGCTCCATGTCCTTGGGCTTCCCCTTCATGTTCCGGGCATCGATCAATATTTTCTCAGCCTTATGTAGGGCAACAGCCTCAAGCATTTCAAGGAGAGCCTGTTTGGCATCTTCCAGCGAGAACTCTCCGCTGGCATCCACGCTGAGAAGCCCCGAGTGAAAAAGCATGTTCTGCTGTACGCTCAGTTCTTCAAGATGGATTTGTGCCCCGGCAAGAAGTCTCTAGAATGGCGGCATATAACTGGTCCACGGCTGCTTCCTTCGTGATCAGCGCCGTGGCCCCAGCCTTCTTCATCGCTTTCTGGTTCTCCTCTCCTGCGTTGACCGATAAGCCGATGATGGTAAGGTCGGGATACCGGGCTTTCAGGTGAGCTGTCGCCTCGATGCCATTCATCTTCGGCATATTGATGTCCATGATCACGACCGCAGGATTCAATCGTTCGGTACAAACCAGGGCCTCTTCTCCGTCGGATGCCTCGCCAACGACTTCCACGTCGGCATAGCTTTCCAGCATCGTCCTCAACCCTTGACGGACCATGGCATGATCATCGACCAATAACACCCCGAGGGTAGCCCCTGGTCTCGCTGATACAGGCCCAGCACTCTGCCTTCCTGACCCGTCCTGTGACACCCAGAGAGGAGTGGAGTCCGGTTTCGTCTCACTCCATGTTACTCCCAACGGTAAGGTCAGCGTCGCCCGAGTCCCCTTGTTGGGAGCCGATTCGATCGCAAACGAGCCGCCCAGGGCCTTCATCCGCTCGCGAATACTGAAGAGGCCGAATTTTGACGTGAGCTTGGTTGACGTCGCGGTCTCAGCGGCCGCAGCCAGGTCAAAGCCTCGGCCATCATCGTGTACTTGTAAGCGCAGTCGATCGCCGTCCATCTCCATGGTGACGTCGGCCGTGCCCGTTGCCGCGTGCTTCCAGGCATTCATCAGCAACTCGCGCACCGATTGGAACAACAGCAGCGCCTGATCCTCGGGCAACTGGAGAGTAGCCTCGGGCACCGTCACCGCGACCGCCATGTCATGCTTGTGCATGTACGCGCCGAGCCATTTGAGACCCGCTGCCAGGCCATGATCCCGCAGCACGGGAGGGCTGAGTTCCGCGACCAGGGTGCGGGTGTAGGTTAATGCCTCGGACAGAATACCATCGGCTTCGCTGATGAGCTGTGCACACTTCGGCAGCGTCTCGACGAGCTCTTTCCCTTGGCCCAGTTTGAGGCGGCCCAGCACCAATAGTTGTTGGAGGTGATCGTGGAGTTCCGCGGCCAGTCGCTTGCGTTCCCGTTGTTCGGCGAGGTTCAGCTCGGTGGCGAGCCCTCGCAAGCGGTCGTGGGACTGTGTCAGTGCTTCTGTGCGGTCCTGGACCAACTGTTCCAACTGGCCAGAGAACGACCGCAGCCGATTCTCGCTGTCCCGCAAGGCTTTCTCCCACTCTTTGCGCTCGGTGATGTCGCTGGCGATGCCGTAATGGCGGATCGGTCTGCCCGTGGTGCTGTATTGGTTGCGCCCCAGATTTGCGATCCAGCGCAGGGTCCCGTCCGGGCGGACAATGCGAAACTCATAGGCACAATCCGCTCCGCTGTGGAGTGCTTCCGTAAACTGTTGCCATACGCGTTCGCGGTCTTCTGCATGGATGAACTTCTCTAAGGCTTTGGGGGTCGGGACGAAGTCATCCGGTGAGACGCCGAACACGGTATACGTTTCCGGCGACCACCAGAGCGCGTCGGTCACCATATCCCAGTCATAGACGCCCATCCGACCCGCCTGAAGCGCGAGCGTGAGGCGTTCCTGTTTCTGCCGCAAGGAGTGTTCTCCCAGCTTGCGCTCAATCCCCAACGCAATGTGGTCGGCGACCATCGACATCGCGTGTAGGGTCGACTCTGACAGCGCCTCGCGTGAGAACATCGCCATCACCCCGATGACGCGATCCTCGACCACGAGCGGGTAGCCGGCGAACGCGACCATCCCCTCGCGTCGGGCCCACTCCTGTTCAGGCACACGGGGATCCCCAATTACCTGATTGGTCAGATGCGGTGTTCCCTCTGCCGCGATCTGGCCGATTTTTAGCTTACCTAGAGGAATGCGGGCATGACGGCCCTCGAGGTTGGTATAGAGACCGGAACTGGCCTGGAGTTCGAGCACGTTGTGCTGTTCGTTGAGGGTCCAGATGCGGGCAAAGGCTGCACCCAGATCATCCACCATCGTCTGCGTGCAGCGCCGCAACATCTCGGCGAAGTCACCGCACTCGATCAGATGAGTGCCGATCCGTGCGCTGAAGGACTCCAGGCGGGCTTGTTCCTTAGACTTTTCTTCCGCTGGGGTGCGCTCGGTGCCATCCATTGGTCAGCTCCATGAATTCTCTTTCGCCATCACCCATGAGTATTACGTCAGTCTCGAGCGAGCTGCACGAGAAGCGTCGCGAGTCAGCATTGACAGCAATAGGGTTCTTAGGGATCGGCACTATGCCAAGAATCTCCCTAGTTTGAAACTGACACTTTTGACAGTCCCTTTTGTCCTACGCAGTCAGTAAGGTCTCCCGAAATGCCGTGCTTGGCTTCGATGCCATAGAGGGGTGCTACTTCGCCGAACGTATCGCGCTGTTTCCAGCAGAATGAGGAGCGAATTTCAACTGGTAGAACTCGACATTTACGGGGTAGCAGGAATGTTGGAATGTTAACCCTGCGAATCACCGCGCGCTGGTGAGCCATTCGATAGCATCTTCTGGAGTCTTGAATGTTTTCACATTCATCCCTCGATTCACGGCGACGGTTTCCCCTAATCTTGTCGGGTCACGAAGAGGTTCATGTATAACATACGCAAACCGCGGCGCAATTCTGTGCTCACCGGCGATCCTCACGGTTTCTCTCGCTACGAATTCGCCGTAGTAGAAGCGCTCCATGTCCTTGGGCTTCCCCTTCATGTTCCGGGCATCGAACAATATTTTCTCAGCCTTATGCAGGGCCAGCCTCAAGCATTTCAAGGAAGGCCTGTTTGGCATCTTCCAGCGAGAATTCTCCGCAGGTCCGAAGAGCGACTAAGGAAAACTGTCAGAATTGACAGCTTCAGCAGTCAGACGAATGCGCCGGACACGAAAGTTCTGCCCACAATTTAGGCACAGACTTAGCGAGACAACGATTATAGCCAACATCATCAGGCGAACCTAAGAGGGCGTTTGCTAGGGACCTTACGAGTGGGCCGCCGATTGGCTCGCAAATATTATAGTCAGTCTCGTCGCAGTAATTCCTACTGCCTGACACTCGTAAAAGCCGTCCGGATTACACATGATCTTGGACAGATTCAGATCTAGCTTCTCATTGCCGCACCAGTTCGTCCCTGTTCTCTCTTGCCTACACACCTACATCTCGTATCCGGCACCTAGGATGAAATTAACGGCTTCTGCGGGCATGGACATTGCTGTTCAAATTACTTCTTATCCCTGTCCTTTATATAAGCAAACCTCGGAGATTCATCGATGAACGATCGCCAGCCGATTTCATACCGATATGGAGTTCTCCTGTTTCTGCCCGTTTTCTGTTTCATGAGCGCGTGTGCAGACGGTAAGTCTGCAACGAAGGCTCCGAACGAGGATCTTGTTCGATTCGAGGAATCAACGAGGCAACTCCGCCAATTGGCTCAGGGAGGAGATGCCTCGGCGCAAAACGAGCTCGGCCTGCTGTACTACGAAGGCAAAGGTGTTCCTCAGAATCATAAAAGAGCGAAAGAGTGGTTTGATAAGGCCGTGGAGCAGGGACATTCGGGAGCCCAAGTCAATCTGGGTACGTTGTATCTCAGAGGTGAAGGTGCTCCGCAAAGCGGCCAAATGGCGTTGTTTTGGTTCAGTCGGGCTGCAGGACAAGAAGATGCTCTGGCTTTTGCAAAACTTGGGATGATGTATTCGCAGGGACGAGGAGTGCTTCAGGACTTCATTCAGGCCCACATGTGGTACAACCTGTCAGCAGCCCACGGAGAAGGAAGGTCAGCAGAGGCGCGAGATGCCCTTGCGAAACAGATGACGCCAGCCCAGATCGCCGAAGCGCAGCGGCTTGCACGTGAGTGGAGGCCAAGCGAAGAAAAGTCACGAAAGACTGTCTCCTAACAGACTATTGATCAATCGCCAGGTAATCAGAAACTATCGCCTCTCACCGACCGCTTTTTGCTGCTGGATCTTTCCAATGCCCAGCCGCGTGCCCCGTGTCTGTAACTTCAATTTTCGACAGTGCGGTTGAATGGCTTGCTGCAAGATGCCGCTCACAGTGGGTGTAGACCCTTCTCCGCTGTCGCATCGCTTCATTCGTTCGTTGACGCCTCCTGCATCTGTTGTGTATAACGGAGGCGCTTTCACTTGTTTCGATTCTTCGCCACAGGTCGACTCACCATGGGTGCACGCGAATTCCATGATGGCGCAAAAGACGGCTTCGAAGCCCTCGAACCGCTGAACCCGGACGCCATCCAGTCGTTCGACGAGCTCTTGGTCGCCATGCGCAAGACGGCATTCGGAGGCCGCCGCCTGGGCGAGGCCTATGAAGTGCTGTGGGCCATGATCGAGGATACGGACTGTTCGGTTGTAATGACACTCTCCGGGGCCATGACGATCGCCAAAATGGGCAAGATCATCAGTTCCATGATCGACCATGGGATGGTGCAATGTGTGGTTTCGACCGGCGCATTGATTGCTCACGGCCTGAGCGAGTCCGTAGGCAAGACACATTACCGCGTGCCTCCGTCGGTGAGCGATGAAGAGCTCTTTAAGAAGGGGTACAACCGGGTCTACGACACGTTGGAGATGGAAGCGAATCTAAACTACGTCGAACATGTCGTGGGCCAAACCATGAAACGAATCGATCCCGATCAGCCGCTGTCCTCGGAACTGCTCACTCGCGAGTTGGGACGTACCTTGGCCGAAGGATTCGACGGAGACGGGATCCTCAAAAGTGCCTATCTGAAAAATGTCCCGGTCTACATTCCGGCCTTCACCGACTCCGAAATGGGCCTGGATGTCGGCACATGGGCCATGGGGCGGGTGGTGGACCAGGCCCGTGCTCAGGTGAAAGGAGGCAGCGATCTCGATATCCTGCGCGCGATCAACAAATCGTATCCGTCGTTTAACCCCTATCAGGATTTGAACAGTTACACGCAACACATTACGGCGGCGAAGCGGCTCGGTATCTTTACGATCGGCGGCGGAGTTCCGCGCAATTGGTCCCAACAAGTCGGACCCTATATCGAGATCAGCAATATGCGGCTGGGGCTGAGCGTCATGCCTCCCCGTTTCCAATACGGCGTGCGAATTTGCCCGGAGCCGGATTATTGGGGCGGCCTGAGCGGCTGTACCTATCAAGAAGGCGTGTCTTGGGGAAAATTCGTGCCGCCCGAAGAGGGAGGGCGTTTTGCCGAAGTACTGAGCGACGCCACGGTGGTGTGGCCGTTGCTCATGGCTGGACTGCTTGAGCGCAAGAAGGCCAAACATGCGGCTCGGACATGAGGAATGTACTCATGCGGCTCGCCGGGCTGCTGCTGGGTTTCGTGCTCCTGGTCGCTGGGGCAGCCGATGTCGGTGCAGGTTCGGTCGCGGATGATGGGCGCGTCCAAGGCAAGGCCGATGCTCCGCTGACCTTGATCGAGTATTCGGATTTCACTTGTGGCTATTGCATGAAGTTTTTCAAGGAGACCTTGCCAAAATTGCAGGCTACGTACATCGATACCGGCAAGATCAAGTTCATCTATCGAGACTATCCGCGGGCAGATCGCGGCGTAGGAGTAGAAGCTGCCGTGGCGGCCCGCTGTGCAGGAGCGCAGGGACGCTACTGGGCCATGCATGATCGGTTGTTCGGCGAAGGCAGCCGGTTGGATTCCGGCTCATTCAAGAGTGTCGCGAAATCCCTGGGGTTGGATCCGGGGGAATTCGGAAAGTGCTTCGATGAACGGCGTCATCTGGAATCGATTTTCCAAGATCGGCGCGAGGCGAATCGTTGGGGATTTCATGGAACACCGGGATTTATTTTGATGCAGACCGTCGCGGGGGCCACGGAACAGGTCCCGGCCGTCGCGATCCCCGGAGCGTTCCCCTTTGAGGCCTTTGCCGAAGAAATCGACCGGATGTTATCCAAGGTGCCCGGGTCATAACTCTCACACCATCTCATTGACGAGGGATTACCGTATGTCTGATATACAGTCGTTCTGGCCTGTCGCGCAGCGCGATGGTGAACCGCCGTTTTGGGTCTGCATGTCGTGCCTTTCCGAAGTGTTCTTTCGCAAGGTTCCGATGCCCGACTGTCCGGGTTGTCACGGCGTCTCCACCTATGAAGCGTTCGCCATCGAGGCGATCGCTGACTGGGGCACAGAAGATTTGGTCGCGAGGGCGCGGGCTGCCGAACAGGCGGCGAACATGCAGCCGGCTTCCGCCTCTTCGGTCGAGTCCACGCCCTAGGCCAATCTTCCAGCGCGGAGTGTCTTGTTGCAGGGACCACGTCCATTTCTCATCGGCGGCCAATGGCGCCAGGGGGACACCACTGCTCCCGTGCACGATCCCTTCACGGGGAAGGTCCTCGCCGAAGTCTCCCAGGCGAGCGAGACCGACGCCGAGGCGGCCATCCAGTCCACCGCTGACGCGGCAACACCGATGGGCGTCTTGCCGGCGCATCGCCGTTATCACATCCTCCAGCGCATTGCCGGTTCGTTGTATGACCGTCGCGAGGAGTTTGCCCGGCTGATGTCCGGAGAAGCTGGAAAGCCGATCTCCGATGCGCGCCGGGAAGTATCGCGAGCCGTACAAACCTTCACCGTCGCCGCTGAAGAAGCCAAGCGGATCGGGGGCGACCTCATCCCTCTCGACTGGACGCCAGGGACAGATTCCCATCTCGGCATTCTGCGCCGCTTTCCCATCGGCCCGATCTTAGGCATTACGCCGTTCAACTTCCCTTTGAACCTCGTCGCGCACAAGGTCGCGCCCGCCCTGGCCGCAGGGAACCCGATTCTGATCAAGCCGGCGCCGCAGACTCCCTTGACGGCCTTGCTGCTCGGAGAGGTGGCCTTGGAGGCCGGCGTGCCTCCCGGCGGACTCAACGTGCTGCCATGCGAGAACCAGATCGCGGAGCGGTTGGTGGTCGACCCGCGCTTTAAGCTCTTAAGCTTTACGGGCAGCGCGGCGGTGGGGTGGCGACTCAAGGAGAAGTGCGGCAAGAAGAAGGTGGTCCTCGAACTGGGAGGTAATGCCGGCGTCATCATTGAACCGGATGCTGATTTGGACTTTGCGGCACAACGCTGCGCCACCGGCGGATTTGGCTATGCCGGGCAAACTTGCATTTCCGTTCAACGGATTCTCGTCCACCATTCCATTGCCGACCTTTTTACCACCAAGCTGTTGCTCCAGGTGGCCCGGTTGAAAGGCGGCGATCCTAGCGACGAAGGTACGGTCGTGGGCCCGCTGATCGATCAGAAGGCGGCCGATCGCGTCGAGCAGTGGATTGCAGAAGCGGTGGCACAAGGCGCCCGCGTCCTTTTGGGCGGCAAACGCATGGGGTCGGTGGTGGAGGCGACGGTGCTGTCCAATGTCACACCGGACATGAAGGTCTCCTGCCAGGAAGTGTTCGGGCCGGTGGTGACTGTGACGCCCTATCGCCGGCTCGACGAGGCTATTGACGCCTTGAACGCATCGAAGTACGGGCTGCAAGCCGGTGTCTTCACCCAGGACGTGAACAAGGTCTTTCATGCATTCAGTCACCTGGAAGTCGGAGCTGTTCTGGCTAACGAGATTCCGACGTTTCGCGCCGAGCATATGCCGTATGGGGGTGTGAAGGATTCGGGCCTTGGTCGCGAGGGCTTGAAGGCGGCGATTGAAGAGATGACCGAGCCTCGGGTCCTTGTGGTGAATCTTCGACCGCCTTCGGTTGGGTAGGGGAAAAAACTTCGGGGATATTGCGATCCGCAGACTTTCTTGATACAACAGCGGCCCTGTGCCTGAAGAAACCTCGCGTCAGGCTTGGCGTTTCTTGCGGTCGGACGAAGCAAGGGAGAAGAGACGATGGTACCTACGCACATGTTTCTGACCAGAGGAGTCGGCGTCCACCGAGAAAAGCTGGCCTCGTTCGAGCAAGCGCTGCGCAGCGCCGGTGTCGCCTACTGTAACCTCGTCAGCGTCTCGTCCATTCTCCCGCCCAACTGCAAGATCATTCCGCGCAAGCGCGGCGAAAAATTGTTAAATCCTGGTGAAATCACTCATTGTGTCATGGCTCGGTCGGAAACCAATGAGCGCAATCGTCTGATTTCCGCGTCGATCGGGCTGGCGATCCCCACGGACCGCCGCACGTACGGGTATCTGTCGGAACACCACGCACACGGAGAAACCGACGAGGAGACGGGGGAATACACCGAGGACTTGGCCGCGCAGATGCTTGCGACGACCTTGGGCGTCGAATTCGACCCGACTATCGCGTGGAAGGAACGTGAGCAAGTGTTCAAGATGGGCGGCAAGATCGTGCGTACATTGAACATTACGCAGTCGGCCATTGGAAAACCGGGGCGATGGACCACCGTCGTTGCGCTGGCGGTGTTCATTCCTCTGGAAAACCTGCCGAAGCGGGCCCGCCGCTAACCTGCAGGAGCCGAGCGGCGCACGAGCCCTCTCTTGCAGCCAGCGAGTACATGTCTATGACGCTTCCCGCTGGATGGGAAGGCTATCAGCACAATTTTCTGGGACTCGAGGAACCGTGGTGCCATCCCGAGCAGGCCGGCGTCTATGTGCTGCCTGCTCCTTACGAGCACACCTCCAGCTATATCCCGGGTTCTGACGAAGGGCCGTCGGCCATCATTGAAGCCTCCCATCAGGTCGAGTTCTACGACGAAATGCTTCGCTGTGAGCCGTACCGTGAATGGGGCGGGATTGCCACTCTCACGCCTCTCGACCTGAGGGGCAAGGTCGACAAGGAGGCGGTGGAGGCGATCGAGGCATTCGTGCGCCCTCATGTCGCGGCCGGGAGGTTTCTCGTCACCTTGACGGGTGAACATACCGGAGCGTTAGGCGCGATCCGGGCGCACGCAAAGGGGTATCCGAGTTTGACCGTCGTACAGATCGACGCTCACGGGGACCTCCGCCATGCCTACCAAGACAATCTCTACAGCCATGCCAGCGTCATGGCGCGCGTCGTCGATGACGGACTGCCCTTGGTGCAGGTCGGCATTCGATCGATTTGTCCGGAAGAAGTCGCCCGGATCGCGCGCACCGAGCAGATCTCGACCTTTTTTGCCGCCCAACTGCTGGACCCGCTGGGTCACTACGAAGGGAAATCCGCCCGTTGGATTCCCGATGTCGTGAAGGCCTGTCGCGGACCGGTGTATCTGACCTTTGATTGCGACGGCCTCGACGCCTCGTTGGTTCCCGCCCTGGGGACACCCGAACCAGGTGGGCTCGGTTGGTACGACACGTTGAATCTCATCACCGCGCTGGCTAACGGACCCGGGATTCTCGGGATGGACATCAGCGAGATTGCGCCAATCAAAGGATTCGTGGCTCCCCAGTTTTGTATCGCTCGGCTGATCTATCGTATCTTGGGAAGAGTGAAGGCCGGCCGGCGCGTCCACTAGCCCACTCTCTCCGTGACTGACACCATTCGCATCAACAAGTTCTTTACCGAGCACGGTATCTGCTCACGTCGGGAAGCCGACCGGCTGATCGAAGCAGGACGCGTCACCATCAACAACGTCGTCGCAAAGCTTGGAGACCAGGTCAGCAGCCGGGACGTGATCGCCCGCGACGGGCAGGTAATCCCCTGGGGCCAGTCGCGCATTTACCTCAAATATCACAAGCCGGTGGGTGTCACGACGACGAGCGAAGCCCACGTTCCGCGCAATATCATCAGAGAGATCGGCCATCCTGAACGCATTTTTCCAATCGGCAGGCTCGACAAGGACTCTTCCGGCCTGATTCTCCTCACCAACGATGGCGACATCGTGAACGAGATCCTACGGACCGAGTTTGGGCATGAACGTGAATACGAGGTCACGGTGGATCGCTCGTACGATCAAGCGATGTTGGACCGTCTCTCGGCCGGAGTCGTCATCCTGGGAAGCAAGACCAAGCCTTGTTGCGCGGAACGTCTCGGTCCAATTCGGTTCAGGATCGTGTTGACGGAAGGCAGAAATCGACAGATTCGACGGATGTGCCGGGCAGTCGGCTACAGGGTCATGACCCTGCACCGGGTGAGGATCATGCATATCACTCTGGCTGGTCTGCCGTCAGGGACTTGGAAGCCGCTCTCGCCACGGGAGCAACAGGAGCTGCTCACCGCTGTCCGGCAAAATCACTGAAGCGGTCGAACGCTGAACACCTCAGAGGAGGGTGGGGATTGCCGCTGAGAGGTACGGCCCGGACGTAACGGTTCCGGATCAGACTCGGACGATTGGTCCGTTTCCCGGCCCGAAGCCCGTGGTTTCGTGAGAAACAGATTGAGCAATGCGATGAAGAAGCTTCCCCCGACGAGCATGATACTGGTCGACTGAATCGCCTTCGTGCCTTCGTCACGCATGTCCTTGGCCACGTCGGCCACGGTATCCAACAGACGGTCCAACGCGAGGCTGACCTGGATCATCTTGGGGCCGGCGTTGTCGGCAGCATGCTCTTCCGCATTGCGTCGTAGGCGATCGCGCTCAGAAGGGGAGGAGGCGTTCCACTCACGGGACAGGAGATCGATCGTCGTGCTGGCTGCAGAAAAGTACTGATCCAGACTTTTCCGGACGGCTTCGATGTCTTCCGGTTCGCTTCTCCCGCTGCGGGAGACACGTAGGCCGGCGGCCGCGTACCGGTCCACGGCGAGTTGGACCCTTGCCCGCTGACCAGGGAGAGACTCGGTAATCCGTTCGAAATCCTTTTGGCTGTCCGCTTGCAGCGCGCGGATGATCGTGTTGCGATATCGCATCACGTCGGCGGAAATATGCGCCAGATCGGCTGCGCCGAGCGTGTACTCGGTATACATGATGCGCAGGTCCTGGTCGACGCGGCTCAGCGCACCACCGCTCATCCAGCCGAGGCCTGCAATCAGCAGACTGATCAGCACCTGAGAGGCGCTGGGACGAAAGGATCGCAGCCACCGTAACAAATAGGCCTCCCTACTCCAGAATCAGTCGCCGATCGACATGGGGCGTCAGATTCGGATCGTTGGATACGAAAATCACCGACCACGGTTCGTCTTTCGAACACAGTCGCCGGAGCAGCGTCTCACGCAGGACCGGCTGCAGGTTGTGGAGGGTGCCGTCGAAAATCATTATCTGCGGCCGGGCCAGCACGGCGCGCGCCAGCAAAATGCGCATGATATGCGTTGGCGCGAGGATTTTTCCCGGAGCCCGGATGTGGGTTTTCAGACCCTGTGGCAGCGTATCCACGTCCTCTTCCAATTCGGCAAACCGCAGAGCCCAGCGCACGTCGCTGTAGGGAATATAGGATCGGCCCAGCACAATGTTGTCTTCGATCGTGCCTTCGAAGAGCGTCAGCTGCGAGTCAATCATGAAGCCACGGCAGCGATTGATGGCGCTCATGTCGATATGGCGCAGATCCACGCCGTTATACCGGATCAAGCCGCTGGTCGGGGCCTCGAGACCAGCTAGCACGCGAGCCAATGCCGTTTTGGCCACCGTCGAACTGGCGTAGATGCCGATCTTCTCGCCGGGCGTCACCTCGACATTGAACCGCTCGAAAATCGCAGGTACGCCGGGGTGATGGACTGTCATGTCTTTGCAGGTCAGTCGGATGCCGTGGACCGTCGGATCGGGAAGCGGGACCGACAAGCCCGACGACTCTTGGTCCTTCGGGAGCGACAGGACGAAATCCAGTTCGCTCAAACCGGTCATGAAGTAAAAGATGTGACCCATTCGTTTCACGACCTCGTCAAAACTGGCCAGCAATCCGCTGACGACGACTTCGGCCGCGACGAGTTGTCCGAGCGTCAACTGGCCGATCGACAGCAGCCAGGCAGCCGTGGCAATGAGTCCACCGTGCGCGATGGCCTGCCACCCCACTGAGCCCAAGTATTGCCGGATGAGAATCCCGAAGCGGGTCTGCCTCCGTTCGATGTATTTGCCCACCAACTCGTCGGTCCGCTGCATCAGGATCGCCCGGCTGTCCGTCGCTTTGAAATGCAGCAGGTTGTACGAAATCTCCTGCATCCAATGGAGGGTGTCGTACTTGGCATGCGACATCTCGATGGTGGCCTTGAGACCGCCGTAGGAGAGCAAAAACACGATGCCGAACCCGGCCAACAGCAGTGCGTTGTAGAGAAGAAAATACGGATGGTAGAAGACAAGGATTGTCATCCCCACCGCTCCTCCGACGACCACGTTGATGAGGTCGACCAAGAGCACGGAGAGCGCCCGCTGCATGAATACCGTTTCCATGAAATGATTGGCGTAGCGAGGCTTGAAGCCGAGTACCTGCAGATGCGGAATCTGCTGAGCCATACCGATGGCGACCCGGGCGAAGAGCCGCCGTTCCAGCACTTCCACTGCATAGTACTGCAGCGAGCGGAAGGCACCCACGAAGAGCAGAGCCGCAATCATAACACCGGCCAGCGTGACGATGGTCACGGGCTGGATGGCGAACGCAAAAGTGTTGGTTAGCTCTTGGACTGTCAGAGGAACGATCAGCGCAAACAGGCCGATCGCGAGCGAGTAGGACACCACGAGGGCCAGCAGACGCCGCTCAAGCCGTAACAGAAGGCCGATGTACCCCACCACGGACTGAAACAGGTTGGGTTGCTCGTCCACATGACTCTGCACGGACACCCGCCTTTGTTCATCAAGCGGCCGGGGAGCCGCTTCCAGAACCGTTCCCTAACGCTATCAAAGTACAGGGGAAAAAGCCAACTCTTCCCCGTTCAGTCTCGAGCCCGATACATGACGGGGACGCTCGATGGCATCGACTTACCCCAGGCCCCGATCGACCATTGATACAAGGCCAATGCCTTCTGATAGTCGGCTTTGGCACGTATTACCTGACCTTCAGAGTCCACGGAGTTGCGCTCACGTAGATTCACGAACAGCACGCTGGTGGCACCCAAACTGAACCGAAATCGCTCTCCCTCTTCCAGCGTCTTGGCCAGGCGGAGCGACTCCACCGCGGCGGTAATACGTTCCTTCGCCCGCTCAATGGCCGACAGCGCATTGTCCACGTCGATGACGACCTGCTGTTCACGAAATTTCTGCGTGAGCACGAAGCGGTCGGCCTTGCCCTGAGCTTCCAGGACTTCGCCGCGGCTCTTCCGCTGCAAGATGGGAATCCGAAGCTCGAGCCCAAAGCGGTAGCCGAGACCTAGCACGAACTTCTCCGGTTGCCTGGCGGGTGCCGCCTCGGCATCCAGGCTGGGGAGCAGATTGTTCTTTGCCAGTTCGAGATCGATGTTGTTGAGCTTCGCCTCGATGTCGATCTCTTTGATCTCCGGGCGATCGGCCTTGGCTTGGATCTTGTGAGCTTTGATCGTTTCCTGAGTCGGAACCAGGACCTGCGCCGGAAACTCCGGCGAGCGCTCCAACGGCGGCAGCACCGGGGCGTTGTTCTCCCAAAGAAACATGGACAGCTTCAGCTGCTCTTGTTCCACGAACCGTTGCGCGGCGATCCCTACCTCGCGCCGGCGTTGCACTTCCTGATTGGCCTCGACGACGTCAAGCGGCGCGACGGCGCCGGCCTTGGCACGGCCTTCGACTTGGCGGAAGCGATCCTCTGCCACGCCGACAGCGCGACGTTGCACTTCAAGGAACTTCACCGCGGCCACCCAATCCCAGAACTGTGTGGCCGCGGCGAGAAACAGATCCTGCCTGGTTTGGGCAATCCGGACGTCCGCGCGCGGGTCCGCGAGTTCCGATCGTTGCAGTTCGGCATTTTCCGGATTCGTCATCAGCCCTCGCAAGAGCGGGAAGAACCCGCCGAGGAGGACTTGCTGGTTGCCGTTATTGAAGGAGAGATCTGGAATTTTGGCATCGCCGATCGCTTGTCTGACGCCGGCCATGTACCGAAATCCCCAGGGATGCCGGGCTTCCATCAGCGTGTCATTGAAGCCGCCGGTCTGGGTGCCTTTTTCCGGGTTGCTGCTCGAGATAAACCGCTCGAGCTCGGTGTCATTCACGACGGTCGGCTCGAAGGCCCCCAACGCTTTGAGCATCTTCCCGCGGGCCATCACCTTTTCGGTTCCAGCCCCCTTCAAGAGAGGGTGGGTGCGGTCGATCCACGCATGGATTTCATCAATGCTCAGCGGGATCGGGGGAAGCTCCCGCTTGTTGGAGGGCTCGGCGGCAATCGTACGACCAGCCAAAAGGCCGAAGCACAACACCAGGCCAGCGACAAGCAGAAATCGTTGGGGCATGGGACACACTCCTTTCATGATGGCGACACGCGAGCGCCTGAGATCGCGATGTGCAAACGAGAGGCAAGATGGACGAGAAGGAATTGGCGAGAACCTATTTCGCACCTCGTCCTGCCTTCGGCAAGAGGGTGTCGATCAGACTCGGAGGACGCTCTTGATAGTCGGGCGGGAAGAGGTTGAAGCGCCGCCACATTTCATACCACAGCGGCACACGGTTCAGGATCACCCATCCCATGACCTTGGTCCCCTGGCGGACGTGTTCTTGAGGAGGCCAGGGTTTTTCTTCGGGATCAGGAACGACCCAGAAGCGGAAATTGCCTTTGCCATCGTCGACCTGATCGATGACCTTGATGACGCCCTGGTAGGTGCCGGCCATCAGTTCGGGCCAGGCCGGTAACGGAATGGCGGGAATGCCGTAAAACAGGATCTTGACCTTCCGGCCGACATTCAACAGCGGCGCGTCGATACCGTCGGCGACCATCTCGACGGCCTTGTCCGCGCTTTTCGGTGAGATTCTGACCAGTTTGTCCCCGGCCCTGACGGTCTCGCCGACGCCAGTTTCGGCCATCTTGACCACTGTGCCGTCGATGGGGGCCATGATACGGCTGGCGACGCGACGTTGCTCGGCGTTCGACATGCGGAGCGACACATCCGCCAGCTGATCGGTGGCCTTGGCAGCTTCGGCAACCGATGCGTCCCGGGCCGCTTCGGCATCCAACAGACGTTGCAAGACTTCAGCGCTGACCTGTTCCCGTCCGAAACTCAGCGCCTTCATCGCTTGTTCCGCTGCCTTGAGATGGGCCTGCGCGCCGTTCAGTTCGGCTTTTGTGCCGATGGCCGATTGAATGGTCACCTCGAGTTCACGCTGAGAGACCAATCCCTGTTCGGCCAATTGTTTATGGCGGTCGACGTTCAATTCGGCGGTGGCAACGGCAATCCTGGCCGCTTCCACCTTTTGATAGGCCTCACGGACATTATTTTCCGCTTCAACCACTCTGGCCTGCGCTGAGGGCACAGCGGCTTTGACGAGGTTCTGCATCTCCTTGATGCGCTTTTCGAGTTGCTCGGCGCGTCCCAGTGCGGCACGCCGGGTCTCGATCAAGGCCTGTTTGCGCTGCTGGAGGAGCGAGAGGAGATCAGGCGACATGAAATTAGGATCGTAATCGTCGAGTTCGAGGATGAGATCTCCCTGTTTGACCCGTACGCCTTCGAAGATGTGCCATTTCCTAATGCGGCCCGTAATTTGCGATTCAATGTCCTGCGGCCGCTCATAGGGTGTATAGGCGGACAATTGGCCGCTCACCGTGATGGTCTGCGTCCAGGGCACAAAGGCAATGATCAGTAAAAACAACAGGACGAGCTTGATCGCGAGTCGGGAGGAAAACCTGAGACGTTCGGGGATTTGGACGGCTTCCCAGGCGCGCAGCTTACTGGAGGTCGCAAGCTCGTCCACGGCGATTTCATCCAAGCCGCTGGGCCGCTGGACGAGGCGACGGACTTTTTGACGTAAGCTTTGTCCTAGACTTGCCACCAAAGCACCTCATCGGACGCGGCGAACCGTCGAGCCTTCATCATAGAGGAAAGTGACGTAATGGGTCAATTTCTCTTGAAGAACCGGTATTTATTGCTGCTTCGGCGCGCTTGACCCGTCTGGCGAGAGCCGATAAGGTGGGAGCCCGGCAGTGCCCTTTCACATGACAGGGAGTGTGGGGTGGCAGGCAAAGCAAAGCGTCCCAATGTGCGATCCAGATCGATCGTTTCTTCCCGTCCCATCGTCGGCGTCCTCGGCGGAAGCAAATCTGATTTTCCGATTCTCGAAAAAGCCGTGGCCGTGTTGGCCGAGTTAGGCATCCCCAACGAACTGATGGTCGTGTCCGCTCACCGGACGCCTGATCGCCTGTTTGCCTATGCGGAGCGGGCGCCGACCAGGGGGATTGAAGTGATCATCGCCGGCGCCGGCGGAGCAGCCCATTTGCCAGGCATGCTGGCGGCGAAGACACACCTTCCCGTGATCGGCGTTCCCATACCGACCGAAAATCTTCGCGGACTCGATTCGCTCCTGTCCATTGTCCAAATGCCGCGCGGCATTCCTGTGGCAACCGTGGCGATCGGCGGCGCGGAAAACGCCGGCCTGCTCGCCGCGCAGATTCTGGCCGGCCGATATCCGGAGATCGCCGATCGCGTCAAGGCGTTTCGAACCACTCAAACCAGGACTGTGCTGCAGTCGCCGGAAGCCAAGGGCTCCATCGGCGGACCTCAGGACTCCTCTCGTCGTCGCTCGTGACTCCTACAGTGATCGAACCGGGATCAGTGCTCGGCGTCCTCGGCGGCGGCCAGTTGGGCGCTCTCTTCACGCGTGCGGCCGCAAAACACGGCTATCGCGTCGCCGTGTGGGATCCTGACCGTGACGCTCCGGCGCACCGTCTTGCGGCCCATTCGTTTGCGACGCCGTTCACCGATCGCGAGACATTCACCCGGTTCTCGTCGGCAGTGTCCGCCGTGACCTACGAGTGGGAGAATGTCCCGGCTCAGCTCTGCGAGCAGCTCGAGAGGCAGCGGCCCGTGCGGCCTTCCGGCGGTGTCCTACGGTCTATCCAGAATCGCCTCGTCCAGAAAAGATTTCTTGCCGGGCACGCCTTCCCCGTTCCTCGGTTCGCCCCTCTGACCGATCCAAATGACCTGTCTGACATCGTCCGGGAAGTGGGCTATCCCGCCATTTGCAAGACGGCCATGGCGGGCTACGACGGCAAAGGCCAATGGAGGATCGATGAGCCGTCGGCGGTGCCTGGCCTCATTCCGTTGGTTCAGGCTTCTGCGTTGCCAGGGATGCAATGGATTGTGGAAGCCTGCGTCCCATTTGAACGGGAGCTCTCAATTCTCGTCGCGCGTGGCGTCGACGGAGAGGTGATCGTATTTCCGTTGGTGGAGAACGAACACGAGCAGGGGATTCTGCGGATGACGCTCGTCCCTGCTATGGTGCCTTCCGGCGTGGTCGAACGGGCGGAGACGCTTGCCCGCGCCGTCATTGAACGCATGGATGGCGTTGGATTGTTCTGTCTCGAATTGTTTCTGCTGCCGGAGGCCGTTGTGTTGATCAATGAGGTCGCTCCACGCCCGCACAATTCAGGGCATTATACGCTTGATGCCTGTGGCCTCTCCCAGTTCGAACAACAAGTCCGAGCGGTGTGCGGTCTGCCCCCCGAGCCCGTGCAACTGCTGAGCCCGGCCGCCATGGTCAATCTCATTGGGAAGGATATTCAGACGATCACGCAGGACGCCGGATGTCAACGATTGCTCAGGCTTCCCGGAGCGTTCCTTCATGACTATGGGAAACGTGAGATACGCCCGCGTAGAAAGATGGGGCATGTGACATTTCTTGGTCAAGACCGCGACATCGCGCGCGAGCGGGCCGAACAATTACACCGACGCCTTCTCCACACGATCGGCAATCACGGCGTTCCTTGACCGTCAGGACACCTGCCTTCGGCTGTCTCCCACCTGCTCTGCGGCGTTCGATTTTGTGACTTTCTGAAGGCTTCGGCCGAAACTGCCCGCCCTTGCAGACGCGTTGATGCCCGGAACATCAAGTTTCTCATCGTTCTCAGCGTCGGTATGGGACTTGCTGGGTAAGGATGCTCGGCATCGAGGGGGAATATGCATACCAGTGCGACCTTTCCCGACACCTTCCCGTCTCCTGGCACAGAGGATCACGTCGGCGCAGTCTCCCGGGGGAGGTATGTCATTCTTCAGGCGCTGGTCGGCATCATGCTGGGGTACCAGTTGCTGTTCGGCCCCGAACCCATCGTTTCTCGGGTCACAAGCGAGTTCATCGTCGGCGGGCTGATCGTGTTGATCGGCTGCTTGCTAGCCGCTCCCTCCTCCATGCTGCAGGCCGCCTGGTTCAGCGGATCACTGATTACCGTCGACACAGTGCTGGTGACCGGCACCATGTACCTCTCGGGCCATGCCAGATCGGAACTGTACCTGGCCTACTTCATCCTGATGCTCATCGCCGCCTCACTGCGGCGGCTCTCCCATGTCATCGCGTTTTCGCTTCTGCTCTGCGCCGGCTATGGCGTCGTGCTGTATCAGGGCACTGTGCAGACGGGGGCGCTGTCGGTCGGCCAGCTGCTGGGCGTGCCGGTCCTCCTCGTGATGGCGATCTTCTACGGCATGGCGCTCGAAACCATCGGATCCGAGCGGCAACAAAAGACCCAATTGCTCCACAACATCGAAGCGTTAAAACATACTGAACAGACGCTGCAGGCATCGCGCGAGCAACTGGAGATCCGCATCAAAGGATTGAAGGACGATCTGTCGAAGGCCAACGCGATGGTCCAGCAGGAAAAGTCTGAACGACAAGGCCTTGAGCGTCAGCTGTTCGAAGCACAAAAGATGGAGGCGATTGGCCGGATCACGAGTGGCTTGGCCAACGAGTTCAGCCATCTCTTCTCGGTGATCGGCAAGCAGACGGGCGTGGTGCTGTCGCACCTGCTTCCTGAGGACCCGTTGTACGGGGCGGTCGATGAGATTTTTCGAACGGGGGAGCAGGCGGCCGCTCTAACGGCGCAACTGGCGACGCTCGACCTTCAACACCGGCAATTCCGTCATGTCATTTCAATGCGGACCGTGATGGAAGATCTCAGTGCGACCATTCGCGGTCTGCTGCCCGAGCGAATCCAATGTCAGATTGCCATTGAACCGGGCTCGCTTGATGTGGAGGTGGATCGGGAAGGCATTGAGCAAGTGCTGTTAAATCTGGCCGTGAACGCCCGTGATGCCATGCCCAAAGGCGGCCGTTTGACGATAGGAGTCTCACCCGTCCACGCAAGCGCCGACGGAAGGCCATTGTTGGGCGACCAGGGACGCGCGTCGGCGGTACGGATCGAGGTCTGCGACACCGGCAGCGGCATGACGAAGGATACGCAGTCTCGGATGTTCGAACCGTTCTTCTCGACGAAGGAGACCAACGTCGGCCTCGGATTGACGTCGGTCTATGGCATCGTGAAGCAGCATGGCGGGCGCGTGGACGTCACGAGCCAACCCGGCCACGGAACGACGGTTCGCATTTACCTACCGGCCTTGACCGGTGTGGTCACTGCCACGCATCCGGCGGAATACTCGGTCGCCGCGAAAGGCCAAGAAACCATCTTATTGGTTGAGCCCCATGAAATTGAACGGAAACTGGCGCTGTCCACCTTGAGGCGACACCGCTATCAGGTCCTGGAGGCGAGTTCGCCGGTCGAGGCCATCATGCTGGCGCAGCAATATACGGGCGCCGTGCATGTCACGGTCAGCGGTCTCCTCATGCCGGAGATCAGCGGCCGGGAACTGGCCAAGCGTCTCCTGAAGCAATATCCCCTGATGAAGGCCCTCTTCGTGACCGGCTATGACGACGAGGCAATTATCTCCCATCGCATCAATCGGCGTTTTCTCCTGAGACGGCCGTACCGCCAACGCGGCTTGATGGAGAAGGTTCGCGAGCTCATCGACGCCTAACGCCCTCGACCGTCAGAGGTCCCAACGGCCGTGTTTCGCCGGCGAGAAGAAGGGCACGTCCGCGCGCTTGAATACGCCGATCAACGCCATTCCCGCAACAAAACCTCCGATGTGCGCGAAAAACGCCACGCCTCCACCGGGGCCGTCGATGCTCATGCCGCCGCTCAAGAGTTGCATGACAAACCAGAGGCCCAGCACTACTCCCGCGGCCACCCTCATCATGCCCACTCCCGGCATGAACACGAGAACGTGTGCCCGCGGGAAGAGCAGGATATAGGCGCCCAGCACGCCGGAAATTGCACCGCTGGCGCCGACCATCGGGATCGTGGACGTGGGATCCGTGACTGCGTGACTCAACGCCGCGAGGATGCCGCAAGTGAGGTAAAAGATCACAAAGCGCGCATGCCCCATCACATCTTCGACGTTGTTGCCGAAGATCCAGAGATAGAGCATGTTGCCGATCAGATGCATCCAGCCTCCGTGCATGAACATGCTAGTCAGGAGCGTGACGTAGGGCGAGATGCCGACCGCGATCGAGGGCGGCAGATCCGCCTGCCCGAACAACAGCGCCGGAATCGCGCCATATTGAAATACGACGGCTTCAGCATGGGGTGGGGGAAGGCTGGCTTGGTAGAAGAAGACCAGTATGCAGAAGACGATGAACGTGATCGTGACGACAGGAGTGAGTTCGGTCGGATTGTCGTCCTGGAGCGGGATCATACCGCCGCGCGTCTAGGAGCTGTTACGACGGCGATCAATAAGGGATCGCGGCAATGCGGGATTCGGCGGCAGCGATCCATCAGGGCCGAGTGGGATCGAGAAGCCTGCCGCATGCGTATGGCCGCCGCCTCCGAATGATGCGGCAATGGCGCCGACGTCGGTGCCGTCCTCGCGCGAACGCATGCTGTAATACCGCCGTCCATCACGGTCGTGCCAAATGATGCAGAACGGCGCCTCCGCCGAGAGCCGTTCGCCGATTTGGCTGGTCAGAATGGCGCTCTGAACGGAGGGTACCGTTTCCCCCTGAAATTCAACGAGCACCGCTTGACCGGCGAGCTTGTTCACCAGTTCCTGTTCATACCGTAGGATCGCCCGGCCTTCCTGTTCCAGTTCCTTCTGCTTGAAACGGTTCCAGAGCTGAAAGTCGAACGGGTGGGATGCCACCGCCGCGTTGATTTCGCGACTCATCGGTAGCGCCCAGGTCCACAAGTCTTTGTCCTGAATATAGTCCAGCAACCAGGGCACCGGATGGTCATGCGCCCATTCCCACGCCAGGACGGCGCCGGATTTTTTCATGTCGAAATACGCATACGGCAAGCCGGCCAGAGCCTTCTCGGCGGTAATGTGGTGGTCCAAGACCAGCAGCCGATCCGTCTCCATCGCCATCGTTTCCAGCAGGTCTCGCGCATAACTGAAATCCACGATCACGACGCGTTCGCCCTTCAACCCTTCGGGAGGGGGAACACCATGCTTGACGGGCACGAATCGCGCCTGGGGAAAACGGCGCCAGAGGGCCCAGGCGGCGCCGAAACCATCAGCACATTCCGCGTGATAGAGCGCAACGGTGGGTGCGAGAGGAAAATGTTGTCGAGAACCGGAGTCGTCCATCGACGCCGAGCATACCACGGGAGGTGCCGAGACTAAAGCCGTTATGCGAACGCAGGTCGAAGGTCCTTCGCCGCGGCGTGCGCCAAGCGCCCCAGGGGGTGGTCTATAAGCGGTTGACGTGATCGATCAGTTGCCGCAGTCTCGCGGCACTGCGACGGTTGGAAGCGAAGACCAGACGAGGCAGGTCTTTGAAGTCCGGTTCGTCCAATTCTTCAGGCAGGGCCCCGCGAAGCTCGAACGTGCCCTCCAACAGTAGATCGGCAAACTGCTCGTGAATGGCGGCCACCTGTTCTGCAGAAATGGGACTCTGAAGGCGCATGGCCAACTGGCGGCCGACGTAGCGGGTCGAGTGGAATCGTCTGTAAAAACACCGGATTTCCTGGATCGCCTCTTCGACCGAGCTCGTGATTTTGAAGAGGCCGAGGTCCTCGGGGCTGATCAGCCGTCGATCCAGCATCTGGCGTCTGATAAAGCGGTCCCATTCGTCCCAGTAGTCGCAACCCTCTGCCTGGAGGCAGAGAATCGGCTGAGGATCGCTCTTGCCGGTTTGTGCCAGTGTCAGGATTTCGAAGCCTTCATCGTGCGTGCCGAAGCCACCGGGAAACAGCGCGATGGCGTTGGCTTCCTTTTGAAAGATCAACTTTCGTGTGAAAAAATACTTGAAGGTTACGAGCTTGGGATCGTCGGCAATCGTATTATTCGGGCCTTGCTCAAACGGCAGCATGATGTTCACGCCGAAGCTGTTCTCGCGGCCCGCACCCTCTTGCGCCGCGCGCATGATGCCGTCCGCGCCGCCCGTAATGACCATGAAGCCCTCTTCAACAATCTTCCGGCAGAAATTGAAGGCGAGCTGGTAATTCGGGTCGTCGGGCATTGTGCGGGCGGAGCCGAAGATGCTGACTTTTTTCCGGTGGTGGTAGTCCCGAAACACGCGAAACGCATGCCGCAGCTCCTTGATGGCGCGGTTGACGATCTTGAGGTCCAGGGGTTCGAGGTGTGCGTCGTGGAGCTTGAGCATGCCGACCAAGATCTCCTTGACCAGGGCGGCGGAAACGTCGTCTTCGGGCGATTCCAAGAGCGAACGGACTTGGCTCAGCACATCCTCATTGGACGGCATCGTGCGCGAGCGGCTGGGGGTGGTTTTCATGAAGTCTTATCCATTTCTGTAAGTGGTGGTCGAGAAAAAATCTTATCATAGAGCGGCGTTTGGTCAAAGAACTGACGAGACAATGGTCAGGCCTGATCGGGGGGAGCAGGAATCGCTTGCAGTGCCCACGCTTTGAGGCGGGCCATGTCGGTGTGCGACAGATCGGCGAACTGGACTTCGATGGCGAATGCACGCTGTCCGAGAGAACCGCCTGCTGTCGGTGGCAGAGAGCCGGACGACAATACCTTCCCGTGAATGGTCAGAGGTGCGTTGTGCCCGGGTAAGGAAAATGCCAGCATCACGTGCGTCCGGCTTCGCAGGCTTGAAGCCGATTCCAGACGGGCACCGGAGTGACCGAGTTCGACGACGTTCGCGTTGTGAGCCTGCTGCTGAGATGCGCGTTCATCGAAGACGGTGACGACGGCGGAGATGTTCGTCGAGCGTCGTGGGGGCGTCAGCATGAGGTCCTGGGCGCTCAATACGCCGACCGGCTGATTATGTTTCGTGACGATCAACAAGGAAGCGCCAGTTGCCACCATCATTGTCGAGGCTTCTTCCAGCGCTTGATCGTATTCGATGAACTGCACGGGGCGCGTCATGATGCTGCGCACTTCGATGTCATGGGGCTCCAGACCTCGCGCCACGACTTTTTTCACAATGTCGCCGGGCGTCATCAGCCCGAAGACGGTCTCGGTCTCTTTCACCAAGAGGCAGGGCGCATGCTCGCGTTCCAGCAGCAAAGCAGCCTCGCTCACGGATACATCTCCTGGCACTTGTACCACTCCCGGCGTCATCATATGGGCCACCACCGTGCGTATAGGACGTTGCGGCTGCGGGGGCGGGTCATTCTGACCGAGCATCGGCCTCTCGCGGTTCGGTGTGATTCATTGACCATTCGTGACGGGCCGATCCCCTGCGGCGCAAACCAAGTATACCAGACAGGGTGAGGCGTCCCTCATCGGCAGTTGCCTTGTCAAACAAGGGTTTGTGAGACTAGACTAGGCCAATTATTGTCACAGCACAAGAGTGATCCTGGAGCAATCGGATGTCGGTTGAACAGCAGTTTGAGCGACGGGCTGAGGCGGTTCCAAAGCTGGGCTTGGGGTTGTCGGTCGACGTCTACTCTCCTGATCTCTTTGAACTCATGAGCCGGTTCGAAGGCCTTGCTGCTCGGCCGGCCTACTTGGAAATTTTTCGAGCAACAACGACCGCGCTGCAGGGGGTGAGGAACCACCTGGCCGGCGTGCCACTGGCTTACCATGGTGAAGGACTGTGGATTACACAGCCAGATTTCTCGTCCGCGCCCTTTATGGAGAACGAGCTTGTCGAGGTTGCGTCGCAACTGAACACCCTTTGCAGTCCCTGGCTGAACCACGAATGCGCGACCAAGCAGATGGCGGGCTATACCTTCGGCACCTATCTGCCTCCTTTATATACGGCTGAAAGCGCCGAGCTGGTGGGAGGCAACATCTCGCTGGTGCAAGAGCGGCTGGATCAGGGGCGCAGGCCGGGAGCGGCCTTTGGACCTCTCTTTCTCCTGGAAATGCCGCCGCTCACCTATTTTATGGCCGGGACGATCAGCGTGCCTGAGTATTTCCGACTGGTTACTGAGCGGACTCCCTGCGGGCTTGTGCTGGATATCGGGCACCTGTGGACCGTCTATCGCTATACGACTGCCAGCCGACAGTCATCACTCGCGCAATTCGTCGAGCGATTTCTCGATGAATTTCCTATGGAGCGTGTGATTGAAATCCATATCGCCGGGCTGTCGGTGCACGAAGCAGGACAGCACGCGGCTGTGCAGGGCGGCTCTCCTGAATGGATCGATGCGCATGCGGCACCCATTTCGGCCGAATCTTGGACAATCCTCGAGGAAGTTTTGATGCACCCTCGTCTCCGGCATCTTCGCGGCGTAGCGCTCGAAGTCGATACGAAGCCGCTCGAACTCATCCTTGAGGAATTTACCCATGCGCGCGGGCGTGTTGCACCGATGATCGAGCGCCTGATGGACAACGAGACGCCGGCACTTACTGCCATTTTTGAGCCACTGAAAGGTGATGGTCGAACCCAGCAGGCCGAGATGGATCATCGCAGGCTCGAAGCCGACTATGTCCGGTATGCGCGAATCGCTTCCGGTCAGGAACCGCCGGACGGACCTGCGTGGCAGGCCGTCGCAGAGGATCCGTCGGGTTTGGAACGCTACATTCATGCCTATCTTCCCCATGAAATTCTGCATTGGGGAGGAGAACTGCCCGACATGTTTCCCGAAACTTGCAAAGGTCTGAGCGAACAGGGCCTCTCTCTGGATGGCTTCGTGCCATGGTGGTTTCACAGATCCAGGCCCGCCGACCGACCGTACGATTTTTTTCTTGTTAAAATCGATCGTTTCGTCGAGTTCGTTGCTGAACGCGCTCCGACGCTTCTCATAGCCGCCTGCCGTGAAGCCAAAGCCTTGCGGCACGCGTATGAGGAGGTCAACGCCGGAAGCCGGTATCTCACGGAGTCTTGCCCATGACGTTTTGGAATAGGCTTCCGACGCCGGTCATCGGTCTCTCCCCGATGGACGGAGTAACGGACTCCGTCTTTCGACTCATGACGGCTCGGCAGGGGAAGCCTGATGTGATCTTCACCGAGTTTACCCATGTGCATGACGTCTGCCGCGGACCAGAGTTTTTGTTGGACTCGCTGCACTATCATGAGGCCGAGCGTCCGATCGTAGCGCAGTTGTATGGAAAGGACCCGGAGCTGTTCTATCAAGCGGCGCACGTGGTGTGCGAACTGGGCTTCGACGGTCTGGACATTAACATGGGCTGTCCTTCCCGCAATGTGGCATCATCGGGCTCGGGAGCCGGACTCATCCGAACGCCTGATCTCGCGCATGCGATCATCCGTGCCGCGCGGCAGGGCATCGCTGATTGGACCGCCGGGCGCACGCTGGAAACCGCAGGGCTGAAAGCCGCCAGAGTCGACATCGTGAATCAATTGAATGCGCGCAGGAACCATGCGCCAGCCCCTATTCGATCGACGATTCCACTCTCCGTCAAGACGCGTCTCGGTTACGACGAGGTGATCGTGGAACGCTGGATCGAACATCTGCTTCTCGAGTCCCCCGCCGTGGTTTCGCTGCATGGACGAACCTTGCAGCAAATGTACAAGGGAGAAGCCGACTGGGCGGCGATCGGTCGGGCAGCTCAACTCGTTCGCGGGAGCGGAACCCTGCTGTTCGGCAATGGGGATGTCCAGAGTTTGAGAGAGCTAGTGCGTCGTGTCACGGAGACCGGTGTGGACGGCGTGCTGGTGGGGCGGGCGGCGTTGGGAGCGCCATGGTTCTTCCACGGCAAGGAAGAAGCTCGGCACCGCGCGAAGATCGCAGAGCCGTGGGAGCCCGATTCCTGGACACCCTCACTGGCCGCCCGGTTCGAGATTCTCCTCGCACACGCACGCCAATTCGAGGCGCAATGGGGGCCGCAACAATTCAGGCGCATGCGAAAACATCTGGGATGGTACTGCAAGGGATTCCCGCATGCCGCTGCTTTGCGGGCCCGCATGTTTCACGTCTCTTCCGTCGCGGACGTCGAAGCGGTGCTTGCGGAGTATCGAGGCGGCTGGCTGATCGACGGCGGCCAGACCAATGATTCGTCCCTTACCGAACGCGAGACCGCTCACCTGGCATCGCGATGCGGCTAGTGCTGGCGTCGACGTCGCCGCGCCGTCGCGAATTGCTCTCCCTGCTCCATATTCCCTTCGAGGTCAGAACCCCCCTCTGCGAAGAGTTGATGCCGCCGCACCGTTCTGCCGGCGATCTCGTGGCGGATTTTGCCAGGGGCAAAGCCGATTCTGTCGCGGCGCAGGAACCTCGATCCCTGATCCTGGCCAGCGATACATTGATCGAGTGCGATGACGTCGCCGTCGGAAAGCCTCGCGATCTCGCCGAGGCCCGCTTGATCCTGCGAGACCTTGCCGGCCGCGCTCATCTGGTCAAGACGGCTGTGAGTGCCGTGTGCCGTGACCGGCGCTTCCAGGCCACCGAAATCTCCACGGCCCGGGTCTGGATGAAGCCGTTTGATGAGAAAGTACATGAACGCTATCTCGCGACCGAGGACAGTCTTGGCAAGGCGGGCGCCTATTCCATTCAAGGTCTCGGTGCGGAATTGATTGAACGGCTGGAGGGCGATTTTACGACCGTCGTCGGATTTCCGCTCCGTGTCGTGTCACGGCTGTTGGTACAGGGAGGGATCGCCGTTCCGGTCGACGTCGATACGCTGTATGTCAGCAGACCTTACGGCACCTGGGCACGTTTCCCCGCAGATTGAAAAGGAGAGAGGCTTTTCGTAGAATGCCGCCTTCATTTGCTTTTTTAAGGAGGGGTCTCATGGTCGCTCAAGGGAACCTCGTTGCAGGCCTTCTGGCTGGTCTCTTTTTGGTCCTTATCAATCCGGCCTTTGCCATCGACGTCAAGCTTACGACCGAGGAAGCCCAGAAGGCATTGGAAGCCGGCCGGGCACCGATGGAAAAGGCGAACAGCCCGGAAGAAGTGAAGAAGGTGTTGCAGCATGCCTCGATGGCGACCCGCGTGGGCGCTGATCCTGAAAAGGATGCTTGCGGGGCGAGCGCGATTCTGAGGACGAAACGCTACCGGCTCGAGGCATTCGGCAGGCAGGAGGCCTCGGAGTCTAAAAAGCGCAAAACCGACATCCGCATGCCGGACGAATTCATCAGGAAAGTCGTCGACATGCCGAATATGGAGGTTGAGGTGCAGCTCTGCGGCGATGATGAATATTTCGCCGAAGGCGCACTGATCGAGTTGCAGCAGGGGAGCAAGAAGGTGAAGGCGATCGATGTCGGCAAGGCGGAGCGCGGGCGCAAGAATGAAGGCAGCGGACCCGCCTACCGGTCCCGGTTCACGGCCGTCTTTGCGTACGAGAGTTTTGATCCCAACGCCCAGTCGGCGTTCGTCGTCAACCTGCAGGACGGCAAGGAAATCCGCATCCCCGCCGACTTTTCAAAGGTCAAATAGGCCCGACCTACCGCCCTCAGTCCTGTCCCCTTTCCGTTGCAGGGACGAAATCCATCCCATCTTCCCCTTGCGGCAAACGCACCCGACCGGCTATAAGTCTCATGCTTTAAGAAGTCCCTCGCGAACCCGCAACACTCGGCGGGGGGCTTGTCATTCACGTAGGGAGAGGTGGGCAATGCCACAATGGGTGATTCCACGCGTCATCTCAGCGGTGTTCCTTTGTTCCATCATCGTTGCACCAGTCATCGGCTGTGGGAAAAAGGTGACGTCCTCGACAGGAGAAGCCGCTTCGAGCAGCAAGGGCAAAAGCGCCACCGGGCCAGTGGAGAAGATCACGCCCGACACCATGGCGACCTTTCCCGGGGAAAAAAGCGCGAGCACGACGATAGACACGGCACGTGAACCGGTGGAGGCCGCTCCCCCGACGTCGAGCGCAGCAGGTCCTCCGGCCACATTGTCCGCTCCCTCTGGGGCAGCGCCCTCGGGAGAAGCGTTGGGCCTCGAAGACATCTTCTTCGATTTCGATCAATATACGATCCGAAAGGACGCTCAATCGACTCTGAGCGCCAATGCCGCCTGGATCAACGGCAGATCGGGAAGAGCTGTGGTCATCGAAGGACACTGCGATGAGCGTGGCACACAGGCCTACAATCTGGTGCTCGGTGAGAAGCGAGCTCGCTCGGTCAAACGCTACCTGGAGGATCTCGGGGTACCGGCGTCGCGGGTGAAGACAACCAGTTATGGAGAGTTGCGTCCGTTCTGCAAGGAGCGCGACGAGAGTTGTTATCAACAAAATCGACGAGCGCATTTTGTCGCCCAGTAATCTCGGAGGGGTGCTGGCAGCTTGTCGGAGTTGGTCTTATAAGACTCAGGAGGAACGAATGCATCGAGTGAGAATCCTAGCCGTCTGTCTCGCGGTGTTGGCAGGTTGTGCGACCAATGAGCCCGTGGATCTCGTGATACCGAGTACGAGCACGTCCAATGCTTCTTCGACCACTGGCATGGCTACAGGACCCAAAGTGGTGGTGAAGCCGTTCGACGATGCCCGAATGGATCGCACACACCTCGGCAGTCGATCCCACTTTTGGGGAGACATGAGTTATTTCGATCTGCCGAAAGACACGGCGGGAGAGGCGGTTGCGAAGGCAGTGGTCCAACAGTTGAACAAGCGCGGCTGGCAGGCCAGTCTGGACGGCGGCGGCGGAGCGGCGCCCGATGCAACGATTACGGGAACGATTCAGGATTTATCGGTGATCGCCGTCAGCAAGTTCGGCCGCACTGTACTCGTCGCCAAGAACACAATGATGATGCGGGTGGCGAACAATGACCAGAGCACGATCCAGGAACGTGTGCTGAGCAGTGGGACCGATCAAGTGTTCTGGTTCGACCCGGAGGACGCTCAGCAACTCCTCAATGAAGTGCTGGAAAAGAACATCGAAAAGTTCATTGCCGACACCCAGGTCGAGGGACGGGTGGTGAAGCTGCGGTAGGACTGACCTTCGCCCTGACCGTCACCCCTCGACGGTCACCGTGATTTCGTGTATCCCGGACGCACCGTCGGGTGCTGCATCCTGCTCAGTGGGTGATTGAAGAGCGCCCGTGCCGTCGGTCGCTCGCACTGACAACGTATAGCCTCCGTTTTGTGGAACGATCCACTCATAGTGCCAAAAGACCCAGGATGCCGCGGATACCGGCACTTCGAGCGTGGCGTTGGTCCATGAGGCGCCCTCGTCGGTTCGAATCTCGACTGCAGAGATTCCTCTCGTACCGGCAAAGGCAAGGCCGGCCACCTTGTGGCGCAACCCTGTGAGAGTTGACCCGTGTCCAGGGACATCGATGCGTGAGGTGGTCTTGATGATCGCTCGTCGGTCCAACCTTTCCTCGCGTAATATCCTTTATAGTCATGGTCGACGACCTCGATGTCCGTGAGCCACTGGACGCTCTTCATGCCGTAGTGGCCCGGCACGATCGTGCGTGCGGGAAACCCGTGGCTCTGCGGAAGAGCGACCCCGTTCATCTTGAATGCAACCATCACATCTCCAGCCATCGCCCGAGTCAGGGAAATGCGGTCCGAATAGTCGTCGGCCGCTTGAAACACGACGTCAACGGCATCGGTCCTGACCCCCCGCCGCCTCGAGAAGTGACCGAAGTGAGCAGCCTTCCCAGTGGGCAGTCCCGATATACTCTCCGGCGACCGTATTCCCGACACATTCGAGCGTGACGACGTGCGAGACGGAGGGTCGGGCGCATAGCTGCTCATAGTCCAATGTCATGAATACGAACCGTGGGCGGGCTTCGATACGATGTGAGATAGAACTCTTCGTTCAGCGTAATCGGGGAGGTCAGCGTCGATACACGCCGGCCGAACCATTGCTCGAGCCACCCCGCAGACGACGGACGGATGCCTCCCAACAGCCAGGCAGTCGCAAGACTCCCAAGAAGCAGGACGCGGCGGCGTGACAAGTCAATCATGACGGCGCAGCCTCATCTTATATCATCCACGGTTGAAACGGGCACTGTCGCACCACGCTGTGCGTCGGTTCACTGCCTTGCAACAACGACGGCCAGGTCTCGCACGACTCTTTCAGTTGCCCCCAGATGCTCCGCTACGACGCCCCGAGCCCGTTCTCCTATGACTCTCGCCTGTTCCGGATCTGAGAGCAGCCGATCACAGGCAGCGAAGAGATCGTGTTCGGTTTCGGCTTGAATCGCGCCGCCGGCCTTGAGGAGCCATGCGGAGACATCCGGAAAATCGTGCATATCCGGGCCGAACAGCACCGGTTTTCCGCAGGCCGCCGGTTCAATCGGATTTTGCCCGCCTTGCGGCACGAAACTCCCTCCGACCACTGCGACATCGGCGAGAGCGTAAAGCCGGCTCAAATAGCCCATGCGATCGACCACGACGACCGGCGTAGAACGGTTCACCCGTGAGGCGAGCGTCGCCTCGGTACCGTCCTGCTGAAACAGCTGGAGGACCTCGAGGCCACGGTCTGGTCGGCGCGGTACGATGATCAGCCGAAGGGTGGGAAAGCGGCTTCTGAGGCGCAGAAAGCAAGAGCGGACGATCTCCTCCTCCCCACGATGGGTGCTGCCGGCTATCAGGATGCGCGAATCAGGAGAGACAAAGAATTCCTGTTGAAGCGCCGCCACGACAGTGGGATCTGGGACCGACGCGGCCACATCGAATTTCAGATTGCCGTGATGGCGCAGCCGATTCGGCGCAACCCCGACGGCCAGAAACCGCTCCGCCTCGCCGGCCGATTGCGGATAGATTCCGTCAAAGGTATTGAAAGACGACTGGAAGAGGAGACGTAGGCCGCGGTAGAGGCGGAACGAATCGGGAGACAGGCGCCCGTTGACCAGGACACAGGGAATCTGTCTCCGGCGAACGTCGTCCAGGAATCCTGGCCAGATATCGGTTTCAACGAGGACGATCAGCGCCGGATCGACCGCGTCGAGGCACCGGTCGACCGCAAACGTCACATCGTAGGGAAAATAGAACATCCCGTCACAAAATCCGGAAAAACGATCTTGCGCCATCGCAAAGGCGGATGCGGTCGAAACCGAGAGATACAACGGCCGGTCCCCGAGTTCGAGCCGTAGACTCTGAATGAGACTGCCGGCCGAGAGCAGTTCTCCGATCGAGAGGGCATGGATCCACACCGGCTTCCTGGAGGATGGCTTCGACTGAGGGTATGGTTGCCATCCCAAGCGCTTGAAAAGGGTGGCACGGCGTTTTGCGCTGAAGATCCAGAGCGGAAACACGATCACGAACAGGACAATCGCGAGCGTGAAGGCCGCACGGTACAGTCTGAATAGCGTCCAGTGGCGCCAGCGACCTTGCAAGACGCCTCCCTTCATGTCGAGGCATTAAGGGGTGCCGCCGCGACTTTCTCCATCACCGCATGCGTGACTTGATCCACAGTCAGGCGCTTCATGCAAGCCCGTTCCTCATAGGCCGTGGTCAAGCACTGTTTCTTGAAGCAGGGACTACAGCTGAGATCGGCTCGGAGCACCACATGGCTTGGCCCGTACGGCCCCGTTCGCCAGGGTGCAGTGGGTCCGAAGAGGGCGATGACAGACGTTCCGACCGCTGCCGCGAGATGCATGGGGCCGCTGTCCGTCGTCACCACGACCTGCGCGCGCCGGTAGAGGGCTGCCAGTTGGTTCAAACTGGTCTTTCCGTCGAGGCGCCGATGGCGACGCGTCATGAATCCGCCGATCTCATCGAGCGCCGGGCCATCCTGTGGGCCTCCCGTAAAGACGACGCAAATGCCTTCCCCCTCGAGTCGGTCTGCCAGCGCCGCAAACGACCGGGAGTCCCAGAGCTTCGTCGGCCAACGGGCCACGGGATTCATCGCGACCATCCGATCCTGTTCTCGCACACCGCACCCACGCAGCAGGGCTGCCGCCTCGGATTCATGCTGCGCCGATACAGGGATCTCATAGCGAAGGTCCGCGGCAGGCACTCCAATGCCCTTCAGTAACAGCAGGCTTCTGTCGATAGCGTGCTGATTCATGTCCACCGCGGGTACTCGTTCGTTGAGCGCCAGGTAACTGTACTCCGCGTGCTCCATACCTTGGCCGAACCCTGCTTTGCGCACTCCCCGGGCCAAAACCACCCACATGGCGCTCTTGAGGAGGCCTTGGAAATCGATCACGAGATCGTAGCGCGTGTCCCTCAGCTCTCGGACGAATCCCAGGAATCCGGAGAGCCCGCGGGGGACGCGGCCGGAACGCAGGTCCTTCAGCCAGGTTTTTCGACGGGCCACCAAAACGCGGTTAACGGCCGGATGGCCGATGACGAGATCGGCGGCCGATTCTTCCACGAGCCAGGTGATCTGCGCTTCGGGAAAGTGAGCGCGCAGCGACCAGAGCGACGGGAGTGTATGAATGACATCTCCTATGGCGCTGGTTTTGACGATCAGGATGTTCACTGGTCGGATCAGACTCCCTGAGGACGCGCGGGCTGTGGTGGCGTCATCGATAGAGGCGGCAGGCGTCGAGAGGCGCTTACATCTTCTCGTATAACGAGCGGATCTTGTCGCGGGTAATCAGCTGCTTCCAATTCTCTCCAAGCGCGTTCTTCCACAAAGGTTCAAGCCCAAGCGCCGTATCGATCATCTTGCTCATGCCGGGTTCGTCGATCCCCTTGGTCACGCCCGTCGGCAGGTCGATCCGGTTCTTCCGGATCATCTGCTCGAATTCGCGCACATCGCGTCCGTAGTACTCGTCCAATTGGTTGAAGACGATGCAATTCCCCACGCCGTGCCTCACGCCGAGCACGTACGAGAGGCCGTACGACAGCGCGTGACAGACACCGACTTGAGAGTAGGCGATGCTCAATCCGCCAAAGTAGGACGCTACCATCAATCGCTCATCGGCAACGATACTGTCCAAGTTGTTCAGGAAGACGTCGCGGCAGATGTCACGGGCGCTCTCGGCGAAGGCACGGCTGAACTCGTTGATGAACGTCCCCTGGAGTGACTCGCAGGAGTGGATGTAGCAGTCCATCGCCGTAAAGAACCGCTGGTTCGATGGGACGCTGGCGATAAGGTCGGGGTCCATGACAATCTGGTCAAAGGGAGTAAAATCCGAATTGATGCCCAGTTTCTTGACCGGTCCCGTCAGGACGGCCGTGCGAGAAACTTCTGCCCCGCTGCCGGCCAGCGTGGGAATGCCCACATGGAAGATGGCCGGATACTTCACGAGGTCCCACCCCTGGTAGTCGGCTGCGGAGCCAGGATTGGTCAGCATGATCGACACGGACTTGGCTAGATCCATGGCGCTGCCGCCGCCGATTCCGACGATTGCATCTGGTTGCCGGTTCGAAAACGCCTTGACCCGTTCGGTGAGTTCATCGACGTATTGCGTCTTAGGCTCCGTCCCGACGTCGACGAGGATCACGAGGTCGTTCGCACGCAGCGGCAGTTTCTCGAGGAACGCACGCTTCTCATGGACGCTGTCGATTAGAAACACGACCGGCGAGCCGGCATCGGTGCGTTGTTTGGTGAGAATGTCGCCCAACTGATTGATGCTGCCCCGTCCGTAGATCAGTTGAGGGACCAGACGCAGATTTCGATACATGCGATTGCCTTCACGCTTCACAAGAGATTACCGAAACGGAAACCGTTCTGTCACGACCTGTTCAAACTCGACCGCCTGTTCGGGGGTGTCGATCTCGATCAACACTTCCTTGGTCACTCCGATTTTGATCCGATGCCCGCGTTCCATGGCGCGCAGCATCTCGAGCTTCTCGACCTGTTCGAGCCTGCCCGGCGGCAGGGTGCAGAACAGCTCGAGGAATGACGCCGTGTAGGCGTACAGTCCGAGATGAATGAGCACCGGGATGCCGGCAGCCAGTTCGGCGTCGAATGCCCCATGCGTATCGCGCAAGTACGGGATGGGCGACCGTGAAAAATAGACCGCATAGCCCTTGTCGTCACACACGAGCTTGACGTGATTCGGATTGCGGTAATCCTTATCGTAACGCAGCGGCGTGCCCAGTGTCGCCATCTCGGTATCCCGTTGAATCAGTTCAACCAATTGCCGGATCTGCCCGCCCGTCACGAGTGGTTCGTCGGCCTGGACATTGACCACGTACTTGGCCTTCAGTCGACGGTTGGCTTCGGCGATCCGGTCGGTACCGCAGGTATGGGCCGGATCGGTCATGATGGCGTCATAACCCTCCCGACGAAGCACGTCGGCCAGGGATTCATGATCCACGGCGAAATACAGTGGAAACTCCGGTGCCTCTTTTTTGATGCGGTCGGCCGTCCAGACAATGACGGGTTTGTCTTTGATCCGGTGCAGCAGTTTCTTCGGGAAGCGCGTCGAGCCGATACGGGCCGGGACGATAATGGCGGCGTCCATCAAGTTCTGCTTTCGATTGGCCAACGGAGACGGGGTCAGGCCAAAGCGGATTTCATTCGCGCGAGTCTATCACGCACCTGCTCCGGCGTCCACCGCAGTTTGACCAACATGGAAATGGTCCGGCTCATGAACGCGTCGGACTGCGGCAACTCGATCTTCGTGAGATCGGTCCCGTATCCAAAGCGGTCAATGGGCAGCCGCCCGGGTGATGCCAGGGTCTTAATGTGGTCCCATTTCCGGTGGTAGTGCCAATTGTTGTCGTACCAGTAAAAGCATCCGTCGACGCCCGCGGCTGCCAGCGCCTTGGCGGCCTGCCGCGCCTCATCCTCGGTGGGCAATAGGAAACTCAGAAAGGTGGCCGAATCACCGGCTGGATCGGGCAAGGTCCGAAACTCGAGACGGCGAAGGCCTGTAAGCCCCTCTTTGAGGATGGCTTTGTGGCGGCGCTGCACTTCCAGGATATGGTCCAATCGGGCGAGTTGCGCCACACCGACCGCCGCATGAAGCTCGCTGAGTCTGTAGTTGATGCCGATGTGCGGATGTTGGTCGGCCCCTCGATCGGCGCCGAGATGATCGTGGCCGTGATCGGTGAAGGCTTGCGCCAGGCGATAGGCCTCCTCGTCGTCGGTGAGGATGGCCCCACCTTCACCACACGTGATAGTTTTGACATAGTCGAAAGAAAAACATCCCACCTTCCCGAAGGTTCCCAACGTTCGCCCGCGAAACGCCGCTCCGGCCGCCTGGGCCACGTCTTCGATCAGCGTGAGGTGATGTCTGCGGCAGACGTCTTCGAGCGCGTCGATTTGCGCCATGGCACCGCACATGTGTACGACCAGGACGGCCTTCGTTTTTGGCGTGATGGCCCTCTGCACTGACTGCGGATCCAGACACAGCGTCTGGTCAATCTCCGCAAAGACAGGGACGGCGCCCGCGAGCAGGACAGTTTCCAGATCGGCGACGAAGGTAAACGGGGGAAGGATGACTTCGTCGCCCGCTCCGACACCGCAGGCCGCCAGTGCCGTGCTGAGGGCTGCGGTGCCGCTTGAGCAGACATGGGCATAGCGGGCTCCAAACCGCACCGCCAATCGCTGTTCGAGTTCGCGGCATTTCCATTGGCCGTTTCTGGCCCCGTCGAAGCCGTAGCGCATCAACACGCCCGAGTCGAGCACTTCCTGAACTTGCCGTCGTTCGTCTTCCCCGATCAATTCAAATCCCGGCATCGTGTTCCTCTATTACAGTGCTCCAGCAGCTTGCGCTTCTTTGACAAATGACGCGATGCAGTCCCGGACGCCGTGCTCGATCAGCGAGCCGCTTTTCATCCAGTCTTTGACTTGCTGGTGCTCCGACCGGCAGGAGGTCGTGAACCCCGGAGCTCCCTCGCGCGCGACCAGGAACGTGGTCTCGATCTTGAACAGTTGATCGTGCTGGCCGACATAATCGAGATAAAACTGCTCGATGTTGCCTGAGACGGCTCTTGATGAGTCCGGCCCGGGTTCGTAACCCGCGAGGACCAACTCCTTCGTGAGCGCAGCGGCGAAAAACTCACCGATGTCCTGCGAGAGAAACAGGACCTCGGGGTCCTTCTGGCCCGATTCCACTTCCTTTTGTCGCATGAGGCCGGTCGGATGCCCGGCATAGGTGAAGACACTCACTCGAACAGGCCCGCTGCCTTTGAGCGATGCCGAAGGCTGATAATCCAAATACAACACGCGCGGACAGCCGGTCAGCACCGTCACAGCTACGAGGGCAGCGGAGATCCGTTGGACCATCAGACAATGTGAGGTCATGCGAGTCGGCTGTGTCGAAGCCTACGGAGAGAGACGCCATCTGTCAATAGCGAATGGCATAGGTGAGAAGGGGAGACCCGCTGACATTATTGAGGGAGGGGTTTGGCTTCGACCCGGTGAGGGTGCCGCCGCAGGAAACGTAGGCGTATCCGGTCGAGATAGAGATAGACCACGGGCGTCGTGTAGAGCGTCAACAACTGGCTCACCAGGAGACCGCCCACGATGGCAATGCCAAGCGGCCGGCGTAGCTCGGAGCCGACTCCGGTGCCTAGCGCCAGCGGCAGGGCGCCAAACAGCGCGGCCATGGTCGTCATCATGATGGGTCTGAAGCGCAGCAGGCAGGCCTCGAAGATCGCCTGGTCCGGCTGCTTGCCTTCTTTCCGCTCGGCGTCTAACGCAAAGTCGATCATCATGATGGCGTTTTTCTTCACGATGCCGATCAAGAGAATGATGCCGATCAAGGCAATCATGCTCAATTCGGTCTTGAATAGCAGGAGTGCTAGCAACGCGCCCACCCCGGCGGACGGCAACGTGGATAGAATCGTCAATGGATGGACGTAGCTCTCGTAGAGGATGCCCAGCACGATATAGACGGTGACCAGCGCCGCGAGAATAAGAATCGGCTGGTTGCCAAGCGAGGACTGAAAGGCCCTCGCTGTTCCTTGAAAGCTGCCTCGCACACCGTCAGGAAGGCCGATTTCGTTCATTGCTCGCTCGATTGCTGCGACGGCGTCACCAAGAGACAATCCCGGCGCGATCGCAAAAGACAGCGTGACTCCCGGGAATTGACCATGATGATTGACCGACAAGATCGTATTTGACGGTTCGAACCGCGCCACCGCGCTCAGCGGGATCTGCGCTCCGGTCTGCGAGCGCACGTAAATGTCATGCAGCGTGGCGGGATCTTGCCAGTACTGGGGGGCGACTTCCATCACCACATGGTATTGATTGAGCGGCGTATACAGGATGGCCACCTGGCGTTGCCCGAAGGCATCGTACAGCGTGTCGTCGATGAGTTGGGGACTTACCCCGAGCCGCGACGCCGTCAGTCGGTCGAAGACCACCAGCGACTGCTGTCCTTTGTCCTGCTGGTCGCTGTTCACATCGGTAATCTCCGGGAGCATCCGCAAATGACGTTCCACTTTGGGAGCCCAGGTGTTCAATTCGGCAAGGTCCACGCTCTGCAGCGTATACTGGTATTGAGCGCTGCTTGCCCGGCCGCCGATGCGCAAATCCTGGATCGCTTGTAGCACGGTCGGCGCTCCCGGAACTTGCGCGAGCTTCGGACGCAGCCGTGCTATGACCTGGTCCACACTTAGCCGCCGTTCATGAAGCGGCTTGAGGCCGATGAACATCCGGGCGGAATTCGTGCTCCCTGGTCCGCTGAATCCCGTCACCGTCTCGACGGCTGGGTCGTTACTGATGATATTCAGCACTTCTGTCAATTTCTGGCGAATGACGGCAAAGGAAATGTCCTCCGCAGCCTGAATAGACCCGGAAATGCGGCCGGTATCCTGTTGAGGGAAAAAGCCCTTGGGAATGATGGTATAGAGATACACACTCAGTACCATCGTCCCGAGGGTCAAAGCCAGCATGCTGCCGGGATGATGGAGAACCCATCCCAAGCTGCGTGCATACCCGTTTCGCATGCCGTTAAACATCCGCTCGCTCACACGATACCACCGTCCGTGAGTGCGACTGGCTTGGAGTGTTAATACCCTGGCGCACATCATGGGGGTGGTAGTAAGTGAGACGACTAGCGACATCAGAATCGCGACCGACAGCGTCACGGCAAATTCTCGAAACAGCCGTCCCATCATGCCGCCCATGAACAGGATCGGTACGAAGACGGCCACCAGCGAAAGCGTCATCGAGAGGACGGTGAAGGTGATTTCCCGGGCGCCCCGAACGGCGGCTTCGAGCGGGGCCATGCCCTGTTCACGGTACCGGCTGATATTTTCCAGGACGACGATCGCGTCGTCGACCACGAATCCCGTGGCGATGGTCAACGCCATGAGCGACAGATTATCGAGACTGTACCCAATGAGGTACATGACGGCGAACGTGCTGATCAAGGACACCGGTACTACGACCGAGGGTATCAGCGTCGCGCGCACGTCCCGAAGGAAAAAGAACACAACGAGGATCACGAGAAGCACCGAGATGGCAAGCGTCCGTTCCACATCGTGCAGCGATGCCCGAATCACCGGTGTGCGGTCCACCACCACGGCGAGGCTCATGCTTCCGGGGATCGAGGCTTCCAGTTGAGGCAGTAAAGCCCGGACGCGATCGGCGGTTGCAATGATGTTGGCTCCCGGTTGACGGTTAATGACGAGCAGAACCGCGGGGATCCCGTTCGCGAGCCCTGTCGTCCGGACGTCTTCGACTGAATGCTCGACGGTCGCAATGTCCGAAAGCCTTACCGCCCGGCCCTCGCGATAGCTCACGATCAAAGGAAGATAATCCTCTACTGCTTGCAATTGATCGTTGACCTTGATTTCCCAAGTGCGGGTCGCATCGCTGAGCTGCCCTTTGGGGCGGTTCACATTCGTTCGACTCAGGACCTGCCGCACTTCGCCCAATCCGATGCCGTACTTGTTCAGCGCCGTTGGGTTAAGGTCGACGCGCACGGCAGGGAGCGAGCCACCGCCCACGTGTACCAGCCCCACACCGTCGATTTGGGCCAGTTTCTGTTGGAGGATACTCGTGGCCACGTCGTACATGTGGCCTCGGCTCACGATGTCCGAGGTCAGCGACAGAATTAAGATGGGCGCATCGGCCGGATTCACCTTCCAATAACGCGGGTTGCCCGGCAGGGCTGCAGGGAGATCGGCTTTCGCGGCCGCGATGGCGGCCTGAACGTCCCGTGCGGCGCCGTTGATGTCGCGGCTCAGATCAAATTGAAGCGTGATCGTTGTTGAACCAAGTGAACTCCCTGAGGTCATCTCCGTGACGCCTGCTATCCGTGTAAATTGACGCTCGAGGGGAGCCGCCACCGATGTCGCCATGGTTTCGGGGCTGGCTCCAGGAAGGTTGGCGCTAACGTTGATGGTTGGAAACTCCACCTGAGGGAGCGCGGCGACGGGAAGAAAACGGAATGCGACGATGCCCACGAGCGTGACGCCGATCGTCAGGAGGGTGGTCGCGACAGGCCGATGAATAAAGGTCGCCGTAATATTCATGCCGAGCCGGGGGTCAAAAGTGGAGCCTGCGGCTCTGACATGCGGCGGGCATTGACGCGGCGGGCCAACCGGTCAAACGCCAGATAGACGACAGGCGTCGTATAGAGCGTCAGCACCTGACTGAGGATAAGGCCGCCGACGATGGCGATGCCGAGCGGATGCCGCAATTCCGAGCCCACGCCCGACCCGATCGCCAAGGGCAGCGCGCCGAGCAGGGCGGCCATGGTCGTCATCATGATCGGCCGGAAGCGAAGGAGACAGGCCTCGTAGATCGCTTCGGTCGGCGGTTTGCCGTCTTTGCGCTCTGCATCGAGTGCGAAGTCGATCATCATGATCGCATTTTTTTTCACGATGCCGATCAGCAGAATGATGCCGATCAGCGCAATCACGCTGAATTCAGTGTTGAAGAGCATCAGTGCTAGCAGCGCGCCGACGCCGGCGGAGGGCAGCGTGGACAGAATCGTGAGCGGATGGATATAGCTCTCGTAGAGGATGCCGAGCACGATGTACACCGTCACCAGCGCCGCGAGAATCAGCCACGTTTCGTTTCCCAAGGAGGCCTGAAACGCCTGGGCGGTCCCCTGGAAGCTTCCGTGAACGCTGGCGGGCAGGCCGATGCGTTCCGCGGCCTGCTCGATCGCGTCGACGGCCTCGCCGAGCGAATAGCCCGGAGCCAGATTGAAGGAGAGCGTGACAGAAGGGAATTGCCCTTGACGGCTGATGACCAACGGCGTGGTGATCTCGGTAATTTGGGTAAACACGTTCAAGGGCACCTGGCCTCCGGTCAAGGAACGGATGTCCAGAAATTGGAGTGCCTGGGGGCCGCTCTGAAATTCCGGCATGACCTCGAGCACCACCCGGTACTGGTTCAACTGGGTGAACATCGTGGACACCTGCCGTTGCCCGAAGGCATCGTAGAGAGTGTCGACGATCACTTGCGGTGTAATACCAAGGCGCGAGGCCGTGCTTCGGTCGATCACCAGCAGTGAGGCCAGGCCCTGGTCCTGCTGATCGCTGCTGACATCGCGCAGCGCCGGAAGCTTCTGTAGTTCCTCGACCAAGGCGGGCGCCCATCGGCTCAATTCCTTGGGGTCGGCGTCTTCCAGCGTGTATTGATACTGCGTGCGGCTGACGCGGTCTTCGACCGTTAGGTCCTGCATCGGCTGAAGGTACAACGTGATGCCGTCGACGGCGGTGGCTGCCTGCTGCAACCTCAAAATCACGTCCTGCGCGCTCTCCCGGCGTTTGTCGAACGGCTTGAGATTGATCTGGACCCGTCCGCTGTTGAGCGTCGTGTTGATGCCGTCCACTCCGATAAAGGACGACAGGCTCGAGACGGCCGGATCCGCAAGGATGGCGGCAACCAGCGCCTGTTGTCGCTCGACCATGGCGACGAAGGAAATAGATTGAGGCGCCTCCGAAATGCCGAGCAGCACGCCGGTGTCCTGCACGGGGAAGAAGCCCTTGGGGATGGCGACGTACATTAAGATTGTGACCACGAGCGTGACGACCGCCACGGTCAACGTCGCCGGCTGGTGATTGAGCACCCAGCGAAGGGTCCGCCCATAGGCGGCGATCGTCCGATCAAAGACGGTTTGAGACCATCGATAAAACGCGTTCTGCTCCGTGTCGTGTCGGTAACGGAGCAGGCGGGCGCACATCATCGGCGTTAAGGTCAGTGAGACGATGGCGGAAATCACGATCGTCATGCTCAGCGTCACGGCGAATTCCCGGAACAGTCGGCCGACGACGTCGCCCATGAACAGGAGCGGGATCAGCACGGCAATGAGCGAAATAGACAGCGAAAGAATGGTGAACGCGATCTGTTGGGATCCCTTGAGGGCAGCTTGTAGCGGCGAATCGCCGCGCTCGATGTACCGGGAAATGTTCTCGATCATGACGATCGCATCGTCGACGACGAATCCAGTGGAGATCGTGAGCGCCATCAGCGTCAGATTGTTCAGGCTGAATCCCATGAGGTACATCGCCGCGAAGGTGCCGATTAGCGACAGCGGGACGGCTGCGGCGGGAATAACGGTGGCCGACAGGGTGCGGAGGAATAGAAAAATGACCATCACGACGAGCCCGACTGCGAGCATGAGTTCAAACTGGACGTCACGGACCGAGGCGCGGATCGACGTCGTCCGGTCGGTCAAGACGGTCACCTGCACCGAGGAGGGCAGGGTGCTCTGCAATTGAGGTAGGAGCTTCTTGATGCGGTCGGAGACTTCAATGACGTTCGCGCCCGGCTGCCGCTGGATATTCACCAGCACGGCCCGAGTCTCGTTCATCCAGGCCGCTTGTCTCACGTTCTCGACGTCATCGGCGACCTCCGCCACGTCGGAGATGTGCACCGGGCCGCCATTACGATAGGCGATGATGAGCGGCTCATAGTCGCGGCTCGACAACAATTGATCGGTGGCATTGATGATGGATGACCGCCGGGGCCCGTCGAAGCCGCCTTTGGCTTGGTTGACGTTGGCTGCAGCCACGGTTGCCCGCAAATCCTCGAGCGTCAGTCCGTAGGCCGACAGCGCCCGGGGGTTGGCGCGAATGCGTACGGCCGGACGCTGTCCGCCTCCGAGGCTGACCAAGCCGACGCCCGACAGTTGGGAGATCTTCTGCGCGAACCGCGTCTCGGCCAGATCTTCGATCTGGGACAGCGGCAACGTGGGAGAAGTCAGTGCCAGCGTCAAAATGGGTGCGTCGGCCGGATTGACCTTGCTATAGATCGGCGGATTCGGGATGTCGCGCGGGAGAAACGTTGATGCCGCATTGATCGCCGCCTGCACCTGCTGCTCGGCGATGTCCAGGCTCAGGTCCAGCGAAAACTGCAGCGTGACGACGGAACTGCCGCCGGAACTTGTCGACGTCATCTGATTGAGTCCTGGCATCTGTCCAAACTGCCGTTCGAGCGGCGCCGTGACGGACGACGCCATCACGTCGGGACTGGCGCCGGGGTACAAGGTGAGTACTTGAATGGTCGGGTAATCGATCTGAGGCAGCGCGGAAACAGGCAACTGGCGGTACGCAATGGCGCCGGCCAAGAGAATTGCAACCATGGTCAGCGCAGTCGCCACCGGTCGCATGATGAACAGACGGGACGGGTTCACGGGGCGTTTCCTCTGCGCGGCGAGGCGGTGGCAGGCGGCGCCTCGGCCTGGGCGGCGGGCTTCTCATCCCGGTTGCGTACCTCGACCTTGCTGCCCTCGCGCAATTTCTCCGTCCCGTCCACGACGACGAGTTCATCCGGCGCAAGGCCGGTGTTGATGGAGGCGTCCTCGCCATGTGATATGCCGAGGGTCACAGGCCGGACGGCGACCGTCTTGTCCTCCTTTACCACATACACGAAGGTGCCTTTGGCCCCGCGTTGGACGGCAGCGGACGGGACAAGGGTTACCGCGTGCTTCACCTCCAACAACAGCCGTGCATTGACGAACTGATTGGGAAACAGAGCGCCGTCCTCGTTGGGGAAGACGGCCTTGAGACGCACGGTGCCCGTGTTGGGATCGATCTGGTTATCGACGGTCAACAGCATCCCGGTCGCGAGTTTGTTTTTCTGTTCACGGTCAAAGGCGTCTACGCTCAATTGCTGGCCGGCTTTCAGTCGTTCCAGCACCGCCGGCAGATTGTCCTCGGGAATTGTGAAGACTACGGTAATGGGCGTCAGTTGGGTAATGACCAACAGTCCATTGCTGTCGTTCGCACGGACCATGTTGCCCTGGTCCACCAGCCGCAGGCCGACACGGCCGCTGATGGGTGCTGTGATCCGGCTGTAGACCAATTGCAGCTTCACATTGTCGATCTGCCCTTGATCGGTTTTCACGATCCCTTCCGATTGACGGACTATGGCATCTTGCGTATCCAACTGCTGCTTGGGAACGAAACCTTGTTGGTACAGTCCTTTATAACGTTCGTAGTCCAGCTTGGCATTTTTCAATTGCGCCTGGTCGCGCGCCATTTGCCCTTCGGCTTGAATCAACTGCACTTCGAACGGGCGGGGATCAATCTGGGCCAGCAGCTCGCCGCTTTGAACGATCTGTCCCTCCTGGAAGAGCACCTTCATGAGTTGTCCGTCGACCCGGCTTTTCACGTTGACCGTATTCAACGGGACCACGGAACCCAGGCCGTTGAGATACACGCCGATGTCGCCGATACGCGCCGCAGCTGCGAGCACCGGCATCGAGCGTGCGCCGACCGGCGTCTGCCCTGCCCGAGAAGGCTCTTCACCCGACTTGGCCAACAGGACGTATCCTGCCAGGGCCAGGAAGCATGCGGCCGCCAGTCCGAGGAGACCTCGCTTGACGGAGGTTGCAAAGTGAGTGGAGTCAGGCATGCTGTCCTTTATGGGCCGGCCGGCGCATCATGGCGACCCCAGTTTGCGTTTTTGTGCTTCCAAATAGTCGCGCGAACTCTGCCACCGCCGTTCCAATCCTTGATACATCCGGTCCAGCTCGGGCTGTTGGGCCGGCGAAAGCTTAGCCTTGAGGTCTGCCATGCCTCGGGTCAAAATCTGTTCAACTTCGGCCTGGTGCGCGAACCGTAACTCCAGCAGGGCCACATGCGCGCGCGAGACAATGGGCTCGATCTCATCCTGCTGTTGGGCGGTCAACGACAGGCCTTCCGTGAGCCGTTTCATCATCCGGTCGTGATGGGCAGCCGCGCCATGCTCACCGCGAGAACCGGTTGGCTCAGCGTACAGGAACATCGAGCCCACAACAGCGCCGCCGAGCGCTCCGGCGCAAAAGAGGACGACGAGACCGCCCCACAATTTCAGTCGAGATGTCATGGTTCCTCCAATCCGTTACTCCCCAAAGAAGGGAACGGACTCCAACTCCTCGGCGACCAAGGCGGGGCTTCCCCCGTTTGGCGGCCGCCACAGCCCGACCGTCAACACGGTGGCCGTCAGCACAACGGCCGCGGTGATGGCCGCAGTACGCCAAACGAGCTGATCCAAGACGGCGGCCGGCGTCCACCGGTTGCGCTCCGTCGCTGACCGCCGGATATCCCGCATGACGTCCTGCGTGACGTCGACCGCGTGCGAGACACGGGATTGCGAACGGTAGCCGTCGATCAAGGCACGCTCAAGCTCGCTAAGGCTCTTTTCGTCATGGTGCGTCATGAGCACTCTCCGTAAGTGTGTGGCGTAACAATGCACGCAGAGCCCGTCGCGCCCGATGCGCGCGAACCTTTACATTGACCAGACTCCAACCGAGCAATTGCGCCGCCTCTCGTACCGAATAGCCGTCGAGGTGGACCAATGTCAGAACGGCGCGATTTTCTGGAGACAATTGCCGCAGTGCCCACTCCAGCACCTCTGACGCGTCCTGTTTGGCGGTCTGATCGCGGAACTGGCGATCGGACTGTGAGGACAGCGTCTGTTCGATCCAACGTTGGTGCTCCTCGCTCAAGGCACTCACCGGCACTTCCTCTCGAGCGCGCTCTCTCCAAAAACCGTAGCAGGTGCGCACGGCGATGCCGGCCAGCCAATGTTCGAAGGGAACCGAGTCCGAAAACTGCGCCAGATTGACGTAGGCTTTGACGAACACCTCATGGACGAGTTCCCGTACCCGCTCAGCCGGCACGCGCCGGCCGACGATGCGGCCGACGTGGAGTTGATACCGGTCGATCAGCTCGGCAAACCGCTCGGTCTCGCCCTGTCTGATCCGACGGACAAGCTCGCTCTCCTCGCGCGAAGACCGTTCAACGGGTAACGAGTCATCGGCCATCGACAGATGAATTCCCGGAATGATCCCTCTGACCGTCAGTACCGCAGCGTGGCTCATGATACCACCGTGGAAGGGCCGAGCGAATGTGAATCGGGTTCAGCTGGCCGACGTCGCCGATGCTGGTTCCTGAAGATCGCTCTGTCGCGAGCGCTCTGGCTGAGCGGGCGTCCGATCATGATGCCGAGACGCGTGCCGTAGCGTCTTGAGCTTTGCTTGCTGCTCCGGCGTCAGTATGGCCATCAGTTCGCGCTTGGCACGAATGCCGATGATCCGAACAGCCGCCTCGAGCGATTCCGCTTCCTTCACCTTCGCCTCGATGGCTGGCATATCGGCCTTGGCGTCCCACACCATCGCGCGAAGTTCCCGTTCACTGACCAGCCGGTCAGCCGAGGCGCGAATGGCGGAACGGTCAGCATCGAGCGCCACGGACCGTAGCTTGGCGACCTGCTCATCGCTCAGACCGATCTCCTGTTGATGGGACAAAAGCCGCCGGAGCATGTGGCCGGTGACTCCAGTCTGTCCGTGTCCATGGTGGAACATTGCATGTCCCTGGCCGCAGCGGAACCCGCCGTCGGCCCAGGCGGTCGGAATGGCGAGCAACGCACTGCCGAGGGCAATCGTGAAACCAAGCGCGAGACGTGTGTGCATGGAGGCCTCCTTTAACATGGTTCGAAATGCCTGTCTTCTCCTCTGCTTACTAGTCGCGAGGAGTCGAAAAAGGTTACAGACAGCTGAAGTCATTGGAATTATTCAGGAATGATGGAGGGCCGCCCCTTGGGCAGGGTGATACTCTTAAAGCCGGAGCGCACAAGCTGGAGGGTTACTGTGTTTGGAATTCTCCGTGAAGCCCATCGGGGATCGACGGCACGTAGGCCGGATCGATCGAAGCTTCCCAGGTGTCCTCGTTCTTGCCTGAGTAGTCCCACCCGCGCGCATACATCAACAATAGAATCGGTTCCTGATTCGTCGTGCCGATGACGCGTCCCACTACCGTCATGCGGGCCCATTGTCGATACTGGGGTGGGAGTTGCTCACGGTTTGCGACGGTCACCCAGAAGTGTCCGGCTTCGGGTCCATCGAGCGAAATAGGACGATGAGGATGATACTTGGGATCGAGCGGCCGATTCTTCAGGTGGAGCCACACCTGACCGCCTTCTTCCCGCTCCTTCACGAGGACTCCGCCGAGGATCACCACCTTGTCGCGATATTGCTGAGGGGAAGCGGTCAGCGACGTGAGGGTGACTCCCTGTTCGGCCTGCTCGACATATTTGGTGGGGAGCGTGTGACATGCGGTGAGGACGAGCGCAAGCACGATCGATGAAATGCTGTGGGCCCAGCGCTGTTGGCTGCTCGGCGTCTCGCTGATAGATAGGGCGTCATCCAGCGGTATCACAGAGGCCTCCATATGTTAGACCAGAAGCACAGCGTCATGGACGGGATGATCTCGGTGTTCGAACGAGTTCGACTGCCGCAATGTCCTTGGCAACGTCGACGAGGACGGCCCGCAACGCCTCAGTGAGCCCACGGGCCAGCGCATCGGACGACCGATCGCTGAGCGCCACATCCTGATGGTAGGTTCGCCGGAAGAACGACTGGCGTTCATGGATCGCGTCGAGCAGATGTAGCTCAAGTCCGAGCACCGCCCGGGGAGCCGCACGAAAGTCTCCGTAGAACTCGGTGACCGTGCCTTCCAAGAGATGCGTCGGCTCTACGTGGTTCGTGCCCACGACTACCATTTGGAAGCCTGCCGATCGGGAGAGCCACTGGTGAACTTGCTGCGTCACCAACGTCCCTGGAGCGACGAACCACTCGTCGTAAAAGTCGCTCTCGTACTGAAGATCGGCGACGCGATACACCATGGCGCGCCCCGAAAAAAGAGGAGAGACACGGAGCTTGTTGATTTTCAATACGATGGCGCCGTTAGCTGGGGTGTCCTGCGGCGGTGCGCCCACGTCGATGACAAACGAGCGCTTTTCCGGATAGCTCTTTTTGAGGTCGAGACAGCCGATTGAAGACATCATGATGATGGCCAAGCACGTGCATGCTGCCGTCTTAGACCATGCCATCATCGCTTCACCGCTTGCGAATGCGAGGGCGGCTCGCCGAACAGCACTTGGGAAGGATAGTGCTCGACGGTTTTCGTGAGATAGTTCAACTCCTCTGAGACCGAGCGCAGATTCTCCAGTACATCCTCGATGGTTTCACCCTTCGCGGCCAACAAGGCATCGATACGGCGCAAGCTGGCGTTCAGGCGAGCGGTGATCTCAGGCAGTTGCGTCATCGCGTGACGCATGTCTTTCGCCGTGTAGCTCAGATCCGACGCCGTACGGCGGAAATCTGCCATCGCGGCGGACGAATCTTTCAGCGCCTTACTGAGATCCGGGCTGCCCAACACTCGCCTCGCGTCCTCCACAGAACCGCGCAGTTCCCCCACGACGCGTTTGATTTCCATGCCGAGCTGCTCTCCCTGGACATCGTTGACCAAACGGGTCACGGAGGTGATCATGGTGTCCAGATTTTTTGCCATCTTCTCGATATCCACTTGCTCCAACTTTCTGGTGATCGACCGCAAATCTTCACCCAGCTCCGAAATCGTGCTCGGCGCCGAGGGAATATAAGGGGTTTTCGGCGTCCAGACGATCCGGATCGGCGGATACCGTTCGGGGTCAAGAAACTCCGACTCGATATAGAGCACTCCGGTGATCCCCTGTGAGGCCAGGCGGAACCGAAACCCGGCATCGACGGCCTTCTTCATGAGCTCGGCTTCATCTTCTTCCCTAATATGCGCCGCGACGCTGGGACGGACCGACATCCGCACGAGGACCAGTCCTCGGTAGGGGAACGAGTCGGTCTTGGGATCGAAAAAGACGCCGTACTCCTCTCTGGCCAATCGTATGGATTCGACCCGACCGACGCGAACACCGCGGAGCCTGACGGGCGCGCCGACCTCGAGCCCCTGGACCGATTCAAAGAAATAGGTCTCCACCATTGCGGAACGTTCGAACCATTTGCCTGCCCCTAGGACGATGATGCCGATCACGGCGAGCGCGGTTGCGCCGACGACAAAGAGGCCGATCTTGAAGTAGTGTGCCTGCTGACTCATGACGTGGTCCGAGGTCCGACCTTATCCCACCGCCTCCACTTGCCGATTGAAAAATTGCCGCACCCAGGGGTTCTCGGAATGGTCCCGCAGCTCTTGCGGACGTCCTTCCGCAATGATGCCTTGTGTCCGTTTGTCGAGCATGATCACCCGGTCGGCAATCGTCTCGATGCTGGGGAGTTCATGAGTGACGACGACGAACGTGATTTTGAGATGGGTCGCTAGACTAATGATCAGCTGATCGAGTTCGGCCGAGGTGATCGGATCGAGGCCGGCAGATGGCTCGTCCAAAAACAAGATGGGAGGGTCAAGTGCCATGGCCCGAGCGATGGCGGCCCGTTTTCTCATGCCTCCGCTGATCTCGTCCGGCAGCTTATAAGCCGCAGGACCCAGCCCGACCAATTGCAGTTTCATGAGCGCAATCCGATCAATGGCATCTCCTGGGAGATCCGTGTATTCCTCCAGAGGCAGCCGGACATTTTCTAGTAACGTCATCGATCCGAACAGGGCTCCCTGCTGGTACATCACCCCGATTCTGGCCAGAATGTCCAGTCGTTGTTGGCCTTGGGCGGTCACAATGTCCTTGCCCTCAATGTGGATCGACCCCTTCAGCGGCTGATAGAGTCCGATCATGTGTTTGAGCAGCGTGCTCTTCCCGGACCCTGATCCCCCCAAAATCACGAACACCTTACCTGGGTAAATGTCGAATGAGAGATCGCGCAACAGCACCTGGCCGTCATATCCTGCTGTGAAATGTCTGACGGCGATGATTGGGGTCTCTTGGCTCAGCGATCGATAGATCATTTCAGATGCCCAGGCAATAAAAAATGACAGCGAATATTCCGTCGACAATGGTGATCAGCACCAAACCGCTCACGACGGCGCGCGTGGTGGATTCGCCGACCGCGCCAGCGCCGCTTTTCGTCTGAAGTCCCCGCAGGCACCCGATCGCGGCCACGACAATGCCGAACACAAACGACTTGCCAAGCCCCCCGATCAGGTCACTGACGGTTACGGCGCTCTTGACCTGGATGATATAGGTGACGAGCGGAAAGCCCAGTGAGAGCATGACGACCGCTCCGCCGATGAGGCCGAGCAGCCCGGCGAACACGGACAGCAGCGGCGTCATGGCGACTGCTGCGATCACCCGTGGAACGACCAGGAAGCGGACCGGCTCCAAACCCATAGTGGTCAGGGCATCGATTTCTTCGCTGACTTTCATTGTGCCGAGCTCGGCAGCAAACGCAGAGCCGGATCGACCGGCCAGGATGATGGCCGTCAGCAAGGGACCCAATTCACGCAACATGGAGAGGCCGATCAGGTTGGCGACGTAGATGTCTGCGCCGAACTGCCGCATAGGAATCGCCGATTGAAAGGCCATGATGAGGCCCAGCAGAAATCCGAGCAGCATGATGATGGGCAGCGCGTTCACGCCAGCCAATTCGGCTGTGAGGAGTGCGTCCTTCCACCGCACGAGGCGGGGGCGACGAGCCGCACTGGCCAAGGCTGCAGAGAGTTGCCCGACGAATGAGATCAGGACGACGACGTCGCGCCAGACCGCCACCGTGGCGCGGCCGATTTGTTCGACGGGTGAATCGGCCGGTGCAAGTGGTTCGGGTCGCTGCGCATCCCACCGACCATACAAGTCCAACAAGGCCTGATAGGCCGGATCCAGCGACTGAATTTCATACGGCTGCCGTCGGCTCTCTTGGCGGCGGCGCAATTCCAGAAGCAGCGCTGCTCCTGCTCCGTCGCAATAGGTGAGGTGGGAGGCATCCACGATCAGCCGTTTCGGCTGGTGCTCAGTGATCAACTGAAGAGCGCGGCGCCAGGCTTGACCGGTGCTGGTGGTATCGAGCGCGCCGTTGATCGACAAGATCAGCGCTCCATCGGAGGAGTGATGCCCCTCAAGGACGCCCTGGGCCATCAAACGAACCTCCATCGATTGGCCGATCTCCTAACTCGGAAGGGGTGAAATTGTATGAGATAATTGGTTGATGATTCAACCGGAAGTCATCAGGGTACTTCCATAAGATGAAAGACGGATGAGGGGCGGTAAGACGTCGCTTTCTTGCGGTTCTGTCGCATGCAGCTTGATCGGCCTTGCCGTCCAATGGCAGATTACCGCTCGGTGCCCGTATCGGCTGCTGTTCGAGTCAACGTGAACCGTTAGCGTGGAGAGCACGACAATGAATGACAGGCCTCTCGGACGACTGCTTTCGCGTCGTGAAGCCATGCGGTGGCTTGGTGGCGGCGCGGCCTGGTTGATCACCGGCACCATGCTGGCTCGTGGGAGTGCGGCCAGCGGAGAGAGTCCTGTCTGTCTCTTCCGCCCAGAGCAGACGGAAGGGCCCTATTTTGTCGATGAGGAATTGCGTCGATCCGATATTCGCTCAGATCCGACCACTGGCGAAGTCAAACCCGGAGTACCGTTGGCGTTGACGGTAGCACTCTCCCGTGCCGATCATGGGCGTTGCCAGCCGCTTCCTGGTGCGCAGGTCGACATCTGGCACTGCGATGCGCTTGGTATCTATTCAGACGTGAAGGATCCCCAATTCGACACGACCGGCAGGAAGTTTTTACGCGGCTATCAACTCACCGACGCACAGGGTGAAGTGAAGTTTCTCACGATCTACCCGGGTTGGTATTACGGCCGGACCGTGCACATTCACATCAAAGTCCGTGCGGTAGCCGGCGCCAAGCGGACGTTTGAGTTTACCTCGCAGATGTATTTCGAGGACAATCTTTCGGACCGCATCCATGCCGCCACTCCTTACGCGACAAAGGGAAAACGTACCGCCCGCAATCAAGATGATCGGATCTTCCGGCGCGGCGGCGAACACCTCGTGCTGGCGCCGAGGCAAACGGCCGATGGCTATGCGGCGACCTTTGCTGCGAGCCTGCAGCTTGCTCCGGGCTAACCGGACCCCATTCCTCATCGCCTCTTGAAGCATCAAGGGCAGAGGCATACAGTGTATCCCCCGGGAGGGAGCCGCGTGCGGGCGATTCTCCTCATCCTGCTGCCCTGTCTATTGACGAGTTGTCTTTCTGCGACACGCGAACGAGAGGCCAATTGCCTCGCCGCCACCATCATGGATGTGTGGCAAACGGAACATGAGCTGACGTCAACCGAACAGGTCTGGCGCAAGGCTCAACAAACCCGTTCCGAACGAACAGCGCAGAGTCGCGGTTCCTCAGGGCTATCCGTTCGGGTCGCCGATGCTCCTTCCATCATCGGAGAAACTGCTGCTCGGTTCGAGAGCTTCGGGTTTCCCGCGTCGAGAAGCCAGGAGGACGCAAGGCTCTATCAGCGCATGATTGATGCCCGTGTCAGCCATGGGCAGGCGTCGAAATGGTACGGTCTTGTCGCACGCCGGGTGCAGACCAGAATCGAAGAAGATGAGATGCTGTATCCGGTGCTAGGGATGCTGGCGACTTCGACGGCGATCGTGCTGTATCCATTGGTCCGATGGAACGTGCGCTCTGTGCTGTGGGACGGGACCGACCCGGATGCCGACGATGATCCTGTACAACGCTTTTGCTCGACCCGATTGGGACAAGAAGATAGAAATCCGCACCCTTAACGCAGCATCCCTCGTCGCCTCACCATGCTCCCCGCTGAAGCAAATCGGCTTTTTGTTGACGACGCGACGATTTGATTTTCAAATAAAGGGATCCGACCGGCGTCTTGCCGTTCGTACGAGTGCAAGGAGGAGGGTCCCATGAACCGATTTCATCGTTCTGCCACGATCCTGTGTGCGATCTGGCTTTCCGGGTGCATCTCGCATCCGCAGAGTCCAGAAGACTTTCGCAAGGCTGTCCCTACGGCATTTTCAGCCAAGGTAGAAACTTTCGAAGTCGATCGTCCATTCAGTCAGGTGGCCAACACCTTTCAAAAGATGGGACCGAATTGCTTGTCAAAAACGGTCAAGACGACGTCTCAAACCAGGACGAGTTATCAGGTCATCGTGACCACCTACAAGCCAACTGTGCTGTGACCCCCAAAAAGGCAGAGTTGCATGTGCAGTTTCACCATGATCAAGGCGTCATCGGTGTCGGAAAGGAGCCTGAGGGCGGATATTACCTTCTCGTTGCCGATGCCAGCCCAGTGGGTCAAACAAGGACTCGTATCGATCTGTATCGTCCCTCAATGGGACACGGCGTATTGATTCAGGCTGTCAGGAACTGGGCGACAGGGGAGAATGTTGGATGCCCGGATCTCACGAAATAATTCATTTTGCCGAGAACGACTCGTCCGATGAAGCAACTCTCCACGAAAGATTCGATCATCCTGGCAGTTCTGTTGGCCGCGACCTTCCTGGCCGGCTGCTCCGGACTGAAACCCTACAAGAATACGCCGGACAACAATCTCCACGTACATACCGCGGCAGATTCGGACTCGTGGTTTTCAAGCGTACGCGCCGCCATCGATATTCATCGTTTGACGGCAGACTGCGGGACGGAGTACGAAGGCACTGTTCAGTTGAATCGACCCACCATCGATGTCGGAATAACGCCGAAGAGGTGGAGTCGATTGGTGTTTGTCTTTGCCAGCTCCTCGTTCTTGGCCAATCGGAGCGGCTCCATCACCTATGAGACTCTCTTGAAACCCCGATCCGGATATCAGTATGAAATCAAAGCGACCTACAGGGATGACATATACAATGTCATAGTTCGGGAAACTCATCCGAGCAGCTCCGTCACCTCTGAGGTTGAGCACACGGATTTACGTGCCTGACATGCGAAATTCCCGAACGATCGCGAGAGTCTCCTCCAATAATTCCCCCCGTTGACACCCTTCCCTCTGCCACGTAGCCTGCCAGGAGTGCACGCAATGGCACGCAAGCGGGTCGTCATTATTGGAGGTGGGTTTGGGGGCCTGACGGCTGCCAAATCGATTCTCCACGCCGACGTGATGCTCATCGATCGTACCAACCATCACCTCTTCCAACCATTGCTCTACCAGGTGGCTACCGCGGCGCTATCTCCAGGCGACATCGCATGGCCATTACGCACGATGTTTCGTTCTCAGCCGAATGTCCACGTCGTGATGGACGAAGTCATTTCGATCGATCGGCGTACCCGGCTGGTGGCGGTCCGAAACGGCTCACCGATTGCGTTCGATATCCTTGTCGTCGCTCCCGGGTCTCGCCATGCCTATTTCGGGCACGACGAGTGGGAGTCCTTTGCCCCGGGTCTCAAGACCATGACCGACGCCGTCGGGCTTCGCGAGAAGATGCTATCCGCCTTCGAGGAGGCCGAACGGCGACGAGCCGCTACGGGCACACACGACCCGCTCACCTTTGTTATCGTCGGTGGCGGTCCCACCGGCGTCGAATTAGCGGGTGCGCTGGCCGAAATTGGACGGAAGGCGATGGGACCGGACTTCCCTTCCTTGCGGCTCGACGACATGTGCATCCTGCTCGTGGAAGGTGGCCCCCGCATTTTACCGGGGTTCAGCGAAGACCTTTCGGCGAAAGCCTCAACCGCCCTAGCTCGTATGGGGGTCACGGTGAGGCTGAAGAGCCTGGTGAGCGAAGTTCGGGAAAATGGCGTAAAGATCGGTGAGGAGTTTGTCCCGTCAACGAGCGTCATTTGGGCGGCAGGCAACAAAGCCTCACCGCTCTTGAACACCCTTTCGGTTCCTCAGGATGCGTCCGGTCGCGTCAACGTCCAACCGGATCTGACGATTCCAGGTGAGCCTTGGATCTTCGTGATCGGCGACGGCGCCCACTGTGTCGGGAATGATGGAAAGCCTTTGCCGGGCTTGGCTCCTGTGGCGATGCAGCAGGGCCGCTACGTCGCCAAACTCATCGATCGGCAGACGATTCCTGAACAGCGCCAGCCGTTCTCCTATGCTGACCGAGGCATGCTCGCCACGATCGGACGGGCCAAGGCAGTGGCGCAAATCGGCCGGCTGCATGTCTCAGGACTCCTCGCATGGCTACTCTGGTGCGTCGTACACATTTTTTTTCTGATTGGGTTGCGCAGTCGGGTTCGTGTGATGTCGGAGTGGATCTGGTACTACGTGACCTTCAAGCCGGGGGCAAGATTGCTCTTCGAGCAGCCGGCACGACCCCACAACGAGCCGGCGACGAGGCATCAGTCGAGCGAATAATCGAGGTGTCCGAGCCTCTCTTCAGCTGTTCGCGCGCTTCGCTCATCCCGGGCAGCTCAAAAATGAAATCGCTCGATGATTTTCCGTGACGAGTACACAGAGCCTACGGGGGTCCGCATGGAATCCTGATCGCCGTACCGTATCTCGTTCATTACGAAGCTCCACACGCAGGATCTTGAGTCCTGTTCAAGTCTGAGCCCTGCGGAATGCGCTTTGCTCTCGTCCTTCGGTGAGGAGGGCCATCACATGCGCGATCCCGCCTTATGGACGAGTTGGTACATCGTTCTGCTGTGTTCCCATTCATGATCATCATCTTGCTGGTACGTGATTTTCTCGCCGGCCGCGGCCGCCGCCACCGCCACTGAAGGGACTGCCGCCTTCTGGTGAGCGTTGACTTCGCCCTCGAGAGATCACACACTGGCCTGAATGGCACGTGAAGCGGTGTGGTTGCCGTCGCCTGAGGAGTTACGCTGCAATGAAGAGAAGATGCGCGGTTTCGGTCCTCGCTGGGGTGCTGGCCATGAGCGTGGTGGCGTTTCTGGACCGAGCGCAGGGAGGAGGAAAAACCGAAGTCATGCCGATGGTCAAGTCCGCGCCAGCGGCTGTTGTGATTGAAGCGACCGGGAACGAACCGGACCTCCGCAAGCAGTTACGGAGCAGGAATGTCGTTATGGAACTCGGCGCAACAGGGGTTCTTTTTTCCCAGGCGCCGACGGGAACCTACGGGTTCATTGCGCCGCAGGCTCTCGGGTTGGCGCTGGTGACCCAAAGTCCCGATCTCTTGCTGGAACGCAGCGCTCCTGCGTCCAACGCGTACGAAATTCACAAACTCGCAGACGGCAGCGGCATGGTCGTGGGATTCATTGAGAAAGCGCTCATTGCCCAGGTGACGCCTGAGAACCGCCCACATCACATCCGGATTGCCCTCTGTTCGAATCGATCAGACAAGATGCTGTACATCGCCGCCGTGCCGCTGACGAAGCTCATGGTCGATCGGATGCCGGTCCGCTTGGAGCCCAAGAAGGCAGATGGTCCGGTCGTCCTCGAGATGGATCTGCAGGGGACGGCCAACCGCAAGTCCGTGCCGGGCCTGCAATAGCTTTTGCAGATGCGGGCTTTTAGAATCCCAGCTCTTTTTCGAGATCGGCCTGACCCTTCTTGAATTTGCTCTTTTCCGCTTCGTCCTTTTTCTTCGTCAACGCGTCGAGCTCCTCGGTCTTTTTCTTCGCGGCGGCCTCGTCCTTCTTGCGTGCGAGGTCTTGATGCTCTTCCTTCAATGACGCGACCTGCGCCGACTTGAGCGCCTCGTCCGTCACCGTCGTCCACACGAGGCGATATCCCGGCTGTCTGAGCGCTTGATCCTGATAGAGGACCACGTAGCGGGTGGGGTAGGTGCGCTGGCCGATTTGCCGCTCTTCAAGCACGTAGACCGTCGGCGAACCATAGAGATTGGGCTGATACATATCTAACGACAGTCTCATCATGTTACGGCCCTGCATGGATTGAATCCTGCCCATATACTCCGTGAACGCCTGCATGTTCTTGGGATCAGGCGGCTTCTCGGTTTCCAGTTGCTTGCTTGCGGCATCCTGCGCCTGATCGAACGCCTGGTGTTCGTCCTGCAGCTGGTAGCGGAACTTGTCCTGAAAGTCTTCCAGTTTGAAGGGCCCTTTCTTGGCCTTGCTCTTGAAAAATCCTGCCGCATCGGCGCCCTTCGTGACATAGGAGACACGACCGAGCGCGGTGTTACTTGAATCAAAGAGGTACGCACTGCTGGGCGCGACCGTCAGTCCCAACTTGGCGGGATCCGGCGGCTGATCCGGTGTGTTGCCCGATCGCATGGAGACGATACGTTGGCTCAATACCGTGAGCGCGGGGCCCTTTCCACGAGCCACCATTTGCATGACGGCTCGCCGCACATCCGGCACCGGATCGTTGGTCAATGGAATCAACGCATCGACGTCGCTATCCTGAGGGCCGATCATGCCGATGGCGTCCGCCGCGGCAATCCGCAACTCGACATCGTCGTTCTTAAAGATCTTCAGGATAGTGGGCATGTAGGTGCGATCGGCCGATGACCCAAGAGTGTGTAAGTCTTCTTTCACGATTTCAACCGCATCCTTCCGGACCTTCCCGCACTCTTCTTCCTTCGCAGGTTGAGGAAGGCAGCTACTGACGTACTTGGCCACGATTTCGTCTTTTGTGAGACGAGCCACTCTTGGCGAGGCACCGGAGCCTTTCCCTGGTGACGCATCTCTCGCCGCGAGCGAGGTCGCGGCGGAGGGAGTAGGTCCCGCCGCCGACCCGACGAGAAATACAGCAATTGCTGCAACGCCAGTACAGATTGAGCGTATCTTCATACGAGTTCCTCCTGAACCGGATCCCAAGGCTTGGGCTATTTCTTGGCGTCCGCCACGCTTTTCACCCGGGGATGAGCTTCCCCCTGCCGTTCTTTCTCCGTTGCGATCTGCCTCAACGCGTCTTGAACGCTGCGATCGAGTGAACAAAACGGTTTCATTTTGTCTAGCTCAGCTTTGAGTCTCTCCAGTTCCTTCCGGTAACCGGCCTGTTCTTCCCTCATGTAGTCCACCACGCGCTGCTTGTCCCGCCAGTCCACGAAGGGATTCACACTCTTGTTCGCCTCGCAGGCTTTCCTATGGACCGACTCATGATCTTGCAGTGCACCGCGCAGGCAGAGCGTGGCGTCCGGATCGATGGTGGTTGCGCAGGTGGCATCCGTTTCAGCTCCAAACGATCGCGCGTTCGATATTCGGACGCCGGACATTCGAAACCCTACGGAGCCTTGCACGCTGCCTCGGTTTTCGTGGGTCAGGAAGAGCGATTCCTTCGCCCCCTTCTCCTTAGTCTCCCATTCCTTAATTAAGGCCTCATATTCCTTGATCGCAGCTTCCACTTGCTTGATACGGCTTTCCAGGTCCGTTTTGTCTTGATCCCTGCAACTGCAGGCGACTGGGACATTCAAATTCTTTTTGATTTCGGCGGCCAAATCGACTCCGGTCGCTCCCATGGAGGATGGGGGCCAGAGGAAGGCCATGAACAGGAACAGGCGAAAGGTCGTAGCATTCAAAATCGTCATAGATCCCCCTATACCACCAAGGCTCAATGCAGTATAACGGCGCCGTGAATCTGTCGAGACTACGTGACGCGCTTCTTTTTGCCGTACTTGTAACAGGTGGCCTGGCCCTTTATTCCGGCGCCTTTCGTGGCGGGTTTCAGTACGACGACTATTTCGCCATTCTTCTCAACCCCCACCTTGAAGGGTGGCGCACATTCGCCCACGATCTCGATCATATGGTCAGACCTCTGTTGCAGGTGACGTTCCTCCTGGATCGTTCTCTGCATGGAAACAGCCCGGCCGGCTATCATCTGCTGAATCTCATTCTCCATTTCGCTTCGACCGTTCTCGTCTATCGAATTCTCACTGTCGCTGTTGCGGAGGAAAGTCGGGCCATTCCTTGGTGGACGGCGGTTGTGTTTTTTATCCATCCCATCACAACTGAGACGGTCACGTACATTTCCGGACGGGCCTCAGGTCTCATGGCATTTTTCTATCTCTTGGCATTCTTCCTCTACATCGAGGCGGCGAAGAGGCACGATAATGGCCAGGTCCGACGGCTCTGCCTGGCAGGGGCGGTCGTGTCCCATCTGTTCTCGTTCGGCTCGAAAGAAACCGCGATGACATTTCCGCTCGTCCTCCTGCTGTGGGATGTGGTGATTCGACGGCATGATGCGGTCTCGCTCCGCCGAAGCGTTCTCACCAACCATCTTCCGTTTTGGATCGTGCTGTTGGCGGTCGCAAGCTGGGCATGGAAGCATCCGCGCTATGCGAATCTTGCAGAATTCAGCTTCACCTTGCGCCCCTTATGGGATAACTTTCTGAGCGAAATCCACGCGGTCGCCTATGCCGTTGTTCTGTTCTTGTGTCCCTGGAAGCTAAACATCGACCATGATCTGCCGGAATTCCATTCGCCAGCGCAGTGGCCGTTGCCCCTCGATGTTTGTCTTCTCGCCGGATTGGTCACCGCGGGCCTCGTCGCTGTCCGGAGACTGCCGTTGTTCTCGTTCGGCATAGGATGGTTCTTTGTCTTGCTCCTGCCGACCAGTCTTATTCCGCGTGCCGATCTGTTAAGCGAACGAAACCTATACCCGTCTTTTCTCGGCCTGGCGCTAGCTATCGTCGTCTTTGGCTCGCGGGTCGTCGAGTGGCTCGTGACGCTCCTGGGACGAGCGAGATTGGTTCGGTTGAGCGCGAACGGTCTTGCGATTGCGCTCTTGCTCATGCTCTGTTTCTTCACGTACCAACGGAATGCGCTGTACCGTAGCGAGGTCTCGCTCTGGGGTGATGCAGTTCATAAGTCTCCGACAAAGGCGAGACCGCACAACAACCTGGGACATGCCTATGCGATGCAAGGCGAATGGGACCGAGCGATCGAGGAATTTCGCATTGCCGCCCAATTGGACCCAGAGTATGCGCTCGCTCGGAAAAACCTCCGTGACGCCTACCTCCACGTCGTTGGCCGGAATTAACACCTAGCCGCTCGGCGTTTGCAATGCCATTTGTCCGTATCGAAGGAGCCTGGTTGCCTGTTCCCAGCGATCCGTGACATTCAGTCCCACCAGCAGCAGTCGATGTCCGTCTTTGAACATGCTGGCGATGAGGCAGCGCCCCGCTTTGCTGGTATAGCCGGTTTTCACTCCGTTGACGTCCGGGTCGGTCAGTAGGTCGTTGGTGCTGTGGAGCACTATATGACGGGCGCCATCAACCGTGCTGATGTCGCGGACCACGGTTCGGACCATCATCGAAATCGCGGGGATGTCGAGCGCGTGTTGTGAGAGTTTGGCCAAATCAGTGGCCGTGGAATAATGGCCGGGCGCGTCGAATCCGCAGGCGTTGGTGAAGTGGGTATTCATCAATCCCAAGGTCCTCGCGCGCTCATTCATCAGCGTTACGAATTTATCTGCACCGCCCCCGATGTGCCAGGCCACGGCCTCACAGGCATCGTTCGCACTTGTCATCAGCATAGCGGTGACGAGATCGCGGAGGAGATATTCTTCACCGCCTTGGAGATGGAGCGAGGAGCGGTGAATCAGCGCCCGTCCATCGATCTTCACCACTTCTTGAAGAGGGGCCGTTTCCAGCGCTACCAACGCCGTCATGATTTTGGTGAGGCTGGCGGGGGGAAGCCGGCGGGTCGCGTTTTTTTCCAACAGAACCCGCCCGGATTGGAGTTCGATCAGGTACAGGGCTGAGGCATTGATGATAGGGCGGTCCGCCGAGTCCTGCGCGGGGACGCTATGAGGAAGCGCGGTCAACACCGTCGCCATCGCGGCGACGACCAGCCACTTTTCCCGCCGGAAATGGACCATGTGGGACGCCTATTTGCCGAACAGGCCCTTCATGAAGTTGGTAGCCTTGTCCATATCGGACGGCTCTTCGGCCGGCGGCTGAGGTTCCGGAGTCGGAGTCGTCTCTTGCGGTGTGACAACCTCGGGTCTTGTGCCGGGCTGACGCATACCAGGCGACTGCCCTGTTCCGCTCATATCTGGCCTGCCCATTGGTTGCCCCATCCCGGGGCGGCCCATGCCCGGCGCGCCCATCATACCCATACCGCTCATATCGAGCTTCGTGAAGTCTTCTGGAATCTCGAAGAGCTTTGGATCCTGCCTCTCGATCTTGAGATTGCTGAGTTCTGTCAGCATCCGCTTTTTGTCGTTCCCTTCCTTGTAGAGGAGGTCCTGCTTTAGGTTGATGCCTTCTTTCGTGCGCCAGGAAAAGCCGCCAAATTTCTTCCCGTCCGTGCTCGTGGCGATGGTCTTGTACTTCGTCACCTTCACGCCGTTGAGCGTTTCTTCGCCCATCGCCGTGTCTTCATAGGTCCACTGCGACGGATCGTTGCCTCGGCTCTGGCCGCCCATCATGGAATGCTCCATGTACATCTTTTGCGACGGCATGAGCATCCACATGACTTTGTTGTCGTACCGGAAAATCTGGACCGCTCCATCTCCGGAACCTGTGAGTATTTCCTTGCGCTCCTTCGTCGGTGTGACGTAGACACGTTGCTGGATCGTGCCCTCTTCATTTTGGATTGTCGAATCGGCTGAGTACTCGGCTTGAGGACGGCTCATTTGAGCTGCATCTGCAGGAAACCAGGCCAAGAGATTCACAAGAGCGACTGCCACTGCGATAAGATGTGACATAGCGAACTCCTTCCCTTTGCGTTGCGTGTAAAATTGAGCTCGGGTCTCTTTCGGCCGGGCTACCAACGAACCGTTCCATCTTGAAATGCCGAGGAAGGGTATCGCCGCATAGGGAAGAAGTAAAGAGGGCAATTCCGTAGGATGATCAGCTAGCCTCACTGAATTGGTCATACGCTCCGGGCTATTCCCCGGACTGCTGAATGAGCTTCGCGACTAACCCCGTCCAACCCGTTTGATGACTTGCGCCGATTCCGGCGCCGTTGTCGCCGTGAAAGTACTCATAGAACAGGAGATGGTCCTGCCACTGCGGATCCCGTTGGAATAGCACTTCTCCACCGAACACCGGTCGCCTGCCTTCGGCATCCCGAAGAAAAATGCCGATCAGCCGCTGTGAAAGCTCTCTCGCCACCTGCCAGAGCGTTGCCTGCTGTCCTGACCCGAACGGATACTCCACCCGATAATGATCGCCGAGAAAGTAATGAAATTTTTGCAGTGATTCGATCAGCAGATAGTTGACGGGAAACCAGATCGGGCCGCGCCAGTTGGAATTCCCGCCGAACTGGTAGGTGTACGACTCCGCCGGCTCGTAATCCACCCGGTGTTCGTGCCCCATGACGTTCAGCACGTAGGGATGATTCTTATGGTACCGAGAAAGAGCGCGAATGCCGTAGGGGGAAAGGAACTCGTTCTCGTCGAGCAGATACCGCATGACCGAGCGTAGCCGGTGCCGGTTGACGAGTGAGAGAAAGCGACGCACACCGCCCTCATAGGTCTGCGTTTCCACGTGCTGTGAAAATTCCGGCCGATTTTCGAGGAACCACTGCATCCGATGTTTGAACCGCGGCAGACGGTCGATGAGCGTCGAGTCAAGGGTTTCCACCGCGAACAACGGGATCAAGCCCACCATGGAACGGACCTTCATGTGGGTCGTGTCTCCGTTCGGCAGATGCAGCACGTCGTAAAAAAAACCGTCGGTGCGATCCCACAGCTCGATGTGCTTGCCGCCCATATTGTTCACTGCACGGCAGATGTACACGAAATGCTCAAAGAATTTGCTGGCGACATCTTCGTACGCCCTGTTGTCACGCGCGAGCTCCAGCGCCATGGTCAGCATGTTGAGGCAGTACATGCCCATCCAGCTGGTGGCATCGGACTGTTCGAGGTGCCCTCCCGTGGGCAGGGGTGCGCTGCGATCGAAGACCCCGATATTGTCCAGGCCGAGAAAGCCGCCCTCAAAAATGTTCTTGCCCTCCGTGTCCTTCCGGTTGACCCACCAGGTGAAGTTCAACAGCAGTTTGTGAAAGACCCGTTCGAGAAAGACCCGGTCGCCGGACCCTTTTCGTTTTTGATCGATTTTGTAGACCCGCCAGGCCGCCCATGCATGTACCGGAGGATTGACGTCCCCGAAGGCCCATTCATACGCGGGCATCTGACCGTTGGGATGCATGTACCACTCCCGGAGCATCAGCACGAGCTGTTCCTTGGCGAACGTCGGATCGACGAGCGCGAACGGGATGCAGTGAAACGCCAGGTCCCACGCGGCGTACCACGGATACTCCCACTTGTCCGGCATGGAGAGGACGTCCGCATTGTAGAGGTGAGTCCAGTCGGCATTGCGGCCGCGCTCTCGCTCGGGCGGCGGTTCCGGTCCCATGGGATCGCCCTTCAGCCAACGACTCACGTCATAGTGATAGTACTGCTTGCTCAGCAGCAGGCCGGCGAAGGCTTGCCTCTGGACGCGTCGGGCGTCTTCGGACAGGCGACGGGGAGCCAGCGTATCGTAAAATTCGTTCGCTTCGTGGATCCGGGCATCGAAAACCGCCTCGAAATTCTGCCGCGTGAAGGTATCCGGATGCGCCTCATTGGTGAGGCGCATCCGGATGCTGGCTGTGGCGCCGGGCGGCAGCGTCAGTGTGTATTGGGCCGCTGCTTTGCTGCCGACGTGATCAGGATTGACCGCCGTCTTGTGCCCATTCACGACATAGTCATGAAAGCCGTCCTTGGTATAGCGCGGCCCCTCTTCGTCGTCATACAGGCGTCCCGAGTTTGTTTCGTTTTCGGTGAACAGGAGCGTCGGCTGTTTGTCGCAGAGCAATCGCCGCAATCCGTAGTATTCGTGAACGGTCTCGATGACACTGGCATCCGCGACCGGCTCGCCTGCATGAAAACGCGGACGTCTGATATCAGAGCCCCATGACCAGGTGTTGCGATACCAGATGGTGGGCAGCACCGTGAGTTCTGCCGTGTCGGGCCCACGATTGACCGCCTGTACCCGTATGCAAATGTCTTCGGGAGACGACTTCGCGTATTCGACGAAGACATCAAAGTAGCGATGCTTATCGAAACAGCCGGTGTGGACAAGTTCGTACTCAGGCTCGAGACGGCTACGACGTCGATTCTGTTCGACTAACCGATCATAGGGAAAGGCCGTCTGCGGGTACTTATAAAGGTACCTCATGTAGGAGTGGGTCGGCGTGGAATCCAGATAGAAGTAATACTCCTTGACGTCCTCGCCGTGGTTGCCTTCATGGCCGGTGAGGCCGAAGAGGCGTTCTTTCAAGATCGGATCATGACCGTTCCAGAGCGCCAGGGCAAAGCAGATGTACTGGTGACGGTCACAGAGGCCGGCGAGCCCGTCTTCATTCCAACGGTAGGCTCGTGATCGTGCGTGCTCATGCGGAAACGCTTCCCAGGCGGTACCGGAGGCACTGTAGTCTTCGCGCACAGTGCCCCAGGCGCGTTCGCTCAGATAGGGGCCCCAGCGTTTCCAATGCTTTTCGCGGCGTGCGTCCTCTTCGAGACGTTGCTCTTCGGCCGTGAGAGGGGGACGTGTCGTCAGACGGGGTTGTCGGCGTGAAGCCATCCGGGACCCTTACTAGGAGGATGACAAGACATCAGTCGGCCAGCGACAATAGAGGACAGGGCAGCCTAGTCGTGCCTCCAAGCGGAGTCAAGCGATCGGCGCAGGGGAAGAACGGCTCCGAATGCTCAGTGATCATTCCCCATTTCGCTAGAATGTTTCCTAGTTCTGCATTTCCTGGACCGGCGAACAAATAGAATGAGGTCATTATGATCGAAGTAGCGATCGTCGTGCTGTGCCTGCTCGCCAATGCGCTCATCGCCGGCGCTGAGATGGCCTTCGTTGCCGTCTCCCGTCCGAGCCTCCGCGAATTGGTCCGTCAGGGACACAAAAAGGGCGATATCCTGCTTCGCCTGAGGGAGCGTCCCGAACGGACGCTCGCTGTCATGCAAATCGGCATCACGCTTCTCGCCGCACTGGCAGGGGCGGTGGGCGGAGCGGGTGCCGAGGAACAACTGAGTCCTCTGTTCGAGAAACTGGGCGTCAGCGAGAGCACGGCGGATACGCTGGCTATCGGAGTAGTAGTCGTGCCTCTCACGTACTTCACGGTCGTCATCGGGGAACTCATCCCGAAAACACTTGCGCTCAGGCACTCCTTGACGGTCGGGTTGGCAGCGGCTCCATGGCTGGCGTTCTTCGATCGCGTGCTCGGACCGCTCGTGACCATCTTTGAGTGGTCGACCAAGAGCTTGCTCCGGGTTCTTCGATTGACAAGAGGGTCGCAGAGCGCAGCCCGCGGTGAGGAGGCGCAGGCGGCTACGGTGGAACTTGGATTGCTCTCCAGTCAACACCGCCAGTATGTGATGAACCTCGTCGATCTCGAGCGCAAGCGGGTGAAAGATATTTATCTGCCCTGGAAGCACGTCGTCAAAGCCGATGTCCGGCTCAGTGCGCGTGAGGTGGAGACGATCCTGCTTGCCTCCGGCCACACACGTGTGCCGGTGCTCGATGAAGAAGCACTGGTTGGCATCTTAAATGCGAAGGAGTTTTTTGCCCTCCATGCCACGGGATCGGGGCAGTGGCTGTCTCTTGTGCGGCCGGCCGTCGAACTGCAGGACCATCTTCCCCTGTTGGCGGGCCTGAGGATGCTGCAGGACCGGCGCGTGCACATGGGCATCGTGTATTCCCATCAGACGCGGGTGGGAATCGTCACCCTCGAGGACATCCTAGAGGAAGTCGTAGGCGAGATTTACGATGAAGACGACGATGGAGCGCTGAAAGCAATTCTCACGGCTTCCCCCAAGACGAGGGGATACTGGAGCGAATTTTCTCTCGGGCCTTCACGAAACCAGTGAGCCGGCGCCGTTCCTCATCGCTCCACAGAGTTCCTGCACATATAAGATGCGTGCCTTGTTCCTGATGTGTTGTCTGTCCGGCCTGGCGGGGTGCTCATTCATCCTCCCTTCCACGCCGCACTCAACCACTCCTGAGAGCTCATGCGCGCCGCTCCATCCCACGTGCTGTGGGTATTCCTTCCGCGTGTCCGCAGGCTTCAGAGGATGCTGAGCGGGCCCGGTTGACGATTCAGGCGCTTGAGGCAGGCGCTTCCGCGAGCCGTATGCTGTATAGATAGTGATACAGACCCTGCCGCGCCATCAACTCGCCATGCGTGCCGGACTCCACCACGCGCCCCTTGTCCAACACCAGAATCCGATCGGCCCGCTGAATGGTCGTCAATCGATGCGCGATGACAACGGTGGTACGGCCTTTCATCAGCCGTTCGAGCGCTTCCTGAACCAGTCGTTCCGATTCTGTGTCCAAAGACGACGTTGCCTCATCGAGCAGCAAGATTCGTGGATTCTTGAGCACTGCCCGTGCGATCGCAATCCGTTGTCGTTGCCCGCCTGACAGATTGATGCCCTTTTCGCCGACCAGCGTCTGATAGTGATCGGGAAAACCCATGATGAAGTCGTGGGCGTAAGCCGCGCGGCTCGCCTCCTTCACGGCCTCTTCCGTCGCGTCTCGATTCCCGTAGCGAATGTTGTCGAGGATCGTTCCCCCGAAGAGAATTGTCTCTTGAGGCACGAGAGCGATCTGGCGGTACCAACTCTCCAGCGTCACCAGACGCAGATCGATTCCATCGACAGTGATGCGGCCTTCAGTCGGATCGTAGAAGCGATGGAGCAGATTCATGACTGTGGTTTTGCCCGCGCCCGTCGGACCGACGATGGCCACAAGTTCGCCCGGGGTTGCGTGGAAAGACACGTCCGTCAGCACGGGTTGGCGGGCATCATAGGCAAAACTCACGTGTTCGGCCGCGATGTGGCCAGAGACCGGGGGCAGGGCGATCGCGTTCGGCAGGTCACGGATCTCCGATTGGGTATCCAGGATTTCAAACACGCGCGCCGTCGCTCCTTGAGCCTCGCGAATCTGGGCGAAGACGCGCGCGGCCGAACTGAAGGGCCCGATGAGAATACCTGCGAACAGCACAAAGGCGAACAACTCGCCTGGCGAAACGGCGCCGTCGATGACCTGACGCCCCCCGTACCACAAGACGGCCGCCGCGGCGGAGAAGGTGAGCAGACTGATGATCGGAATGAATACGGCCATGATGCCGGCGCGCCGCATCGTCAACGACAGCGTCTGTTCGATCTGTGCCGAAAAGCGTGCCTCCTCCCGCGTGGTTTGGACGAACGATTTCACAATGCGAATGCCGGCAATGACTTCCTCGATCAGCGTGCTGAGCGCGGCGGTCTGATCCTGGATCGAGGTGGAAAGCGACTTGAGCCGGCGGCCGAAGAATTTTGCCACAAACACGAGCAGAGGCAACAAGACCAGGATCAAGAGGCAGAGGCGCCAGTTCATCGCCAGGAGAAAGGCGATGCCTCCGACGAAGGTGACGAGCTGTTTGGCGGCGTCGATCGGCGTCTCGGTGACGACCGATTGAATGACCGTGACATCGTTCATGAGGCGGGAGAGCAGTTCGCCGGTCCGGCGCCGTGCAAAAAAACCCACCGAGAGGGTTTGCAGATGCGCAAAGAGATGGCGCCGAAAGTCGGCTACGATGCGTTGGGACACCGATGCGGTCAAATAGCTGTGTCCCATCGAACAGAGCCCTTGAATGACGACCAATCCGAGAAACAGGGCGATGAGCTCGTTCATTCGGCCGGCATCGTGCTGGACGGTGATGACGTCCCACAGCACTCCGGCAAGGCGCAGCAACGCGAGATTGATGGCGGCGACCGCCATCACAAGCAGGCCGGCCAACACCATGCGGAAGAGATACGGTTTCAGGAATGGACGGAAGCGCGCAAAGGTCGACATGGCGAAAAGTGAATGTTAGAGAACCCCGGCACAAAAAACCAGTCGGGCGTTGCCGACATTCGAGATTTTTGCGAGCGAAGACGGGTAAAGAGGGCGAAGGACCGAGACGGTGACCTTAAATTTGTGCGATGGATTCGATGAGGTTCTTGTTGACGGCCACGAAATCCGAGCGGTCTTTATCGTTCACGACAACATCGGTGAGGCTGATGAACAGCCGCTGCTCCTCGTTGATCGCATCCGAGACCCGGTTCCGCATGGGCGGAATCAAAAAATCGCCCACGTACACGCAGTTGACCGTGCGGACGCGAATGCGAACCTTCTTGCCTTCAGGCACAGGTTCTTCCTCCCGGATCCGGTATTGCGATTAGCTCTTACGACGCAGGAACTTTTGACGCCGGCGCAACTTTTTATACTTATGCTTGCGCATTTTCTTCCGGCGCTTTTTGAGCACGCTGGCCATACGGTTTCTCCCTTACGAGCGGGAGTCTAGAAGTTTTCGGCCGAAATTGCAAGACAACGGCGCGATCATGCTGCCGTGTGTCCACGAGATGTCGCGCGCTTGACCTACCTGATGAGCCGTTCCTATACTGCGCACACGATGCATGTCTCGAGACGCTTCAGTGTTGCGCTGGCGATGATCGGTCTTGTATGGATTGTCGGCGCCGGGTGTGGTGGCAAGACGATTCAGTATCCAGAAGACCATGAGCGGTATCTGCGCATCGACAAGGCCGTGGAATCGCTCCGTCAGGCCTACGTGGGCAAAAATGTTTCCGGTCTGGCCGCGCTCATGGTGCCGATGGAGGCCACCGACCGGTTGCAACAAGAAGCCGAGAGCGATTTCGAAACCTTTCACGACATTGTCATGGATTTTCGCGTCGAACGGATCATGATCGACAATGACGACGTCGATGTGTATGTGCACTGGTCCGGATTGTGGAAAAAAGATCCGGAGGATCCCGGCATGCGTCACCGCGGCCATTCGCGCCTGAAGTGGGTCGGCACGCAGTCGATCTTGTTGGTCGGCATGCAGGGCGATGTCCCCTTCGGCGCAAAGGGTCGTCAGTCGTTGACGAGCCAATCCCCTGTGCCACCCAAGAAGTAACTGCCATGCGAGCCCGCCGGTCACCATCTCCGCCCGCAGCCGACTTTCTCGTTATCGGCAGCGGCGTCGCCGGTCTGCGTGCAGCGATCGAACTCAGTCGCAGCGGTCGGGTGCTGGTGCTAACCAAGGGCCATCCGCTCCAAAGCAGTTCGATTCATGCACAGGGCGGTGTCGCGGTCGCGTTGAGCGAAGAGGACGACGTCGCCATTCATTTGACCGACACACTCAAAGCCGGTCACGGGCTGTGCCGCAAGGAGGCGGTGCGCGTGCTGGTCGAAGAGGGGCCTGCTCGGATTCAGGAACTCATCCGATGGGGCGCCAGGTTCGACAAAACCGGCGGCAAATTTGCCTTCGCTCGTGAAGCGGCGCACAGCCGGAGCCGTATCTTGAGAGCTCGCGGCGACGCGACCGGAAACGAAATGGTGCGCGTATTGATCGGTGAAGCAATGCGGCAGCGACGCATCCAGCGGCTGGACTATCATTTTACCGTCGACTTGATCGTCGAAGGCGGCCGCTGCGCCGGGGCGCTTGTCCTTGACGAGCATTCCGGGCGGCGGTTCCTCCTGCCGGCCCGGGCTGTCGTGCTGACCACCGGCGGAGCAGGACAGATCTTTGCCCGAACGACCAATCCGGCGAACGCGACCGGCGACGGGGTGGCGATGGCGCTTCGGTCGGGCGCCGTGCTGCAGGACATGGAGTTCGTCCAGTTCCACCCGACGGCCCTATACCTGCCTTCGAGCCCCCCCTTCCTTCTGTCAGAGGCGATGCGCGGAGAGGGAGCCCAGTTGCGCAACAGCAAGGGTGAAGTGTTCATGCACCGGTATCATCCGATGGGGGCGCTGGCTCCGCGTGACATCGTGTCGCGCGCCATTTGGGCCGAGATGGCGGCGACCAAATCCCGGCATGTCTATTTGGACGTCACGCACCTCGGGGCCGAGTTCGTCAAACGGCGATTCCCGACAATCTATTCCACCTGTCTTCGGTACGACATCGACATCACCGAAGAGTGGATTCCGGTGTCGCCAAGTGCGCATTACATGATGGGCGGCGTCTGGACCGATCTAAACGGCGCGACGACGGTTTCAGGCCTGTTTGCGGCGGGCGAAGTAGCATGCAGTGGCGTGCACGGCGCCAACCGGTTGGCGAGCAATTCCTTGTTGGAAGGGCTGGTCTTCGGCGCCCGAGCTGCAGCAGCAGCGGTCGCCTATGCCGACCGTCACGAAACGCCGTCCGTTGCCGTTCATGAAGCGGCCTTGAAGGACGAACACTACGGCTCGTTGGACGACGCGGAAAAACTACGGAGTTCGCTGCGCCGGACGATGTGGGGACAGGTCGGCGTCATCAGGTCTGGCGAATCGCTCATTCGTGCCTGCGCGCAGCTCTCGCGCTGGTCTCAGCTTGTTGCGCAACCCTTTTCTCAACGCGGCGCTTTGGAAGTGAAAAACATGGTGCAGGTGGCACAGTGTGTTGCCGAAGCGGCGCTGTGGCGCGAAAACAGCATCGGCGCCCACTACCGCTCGGACTTTCCTCAAGCCAAACGGCCGGGGTGGCAGCAACACAGCCGATTGTCGATGGGGGATGGAATCAGCGGAACGGCGCCACGGAAATCTCGTGGTCTTCTGCTGGCGCTGAAGGGGCGAGCTGGGTGACGGGCCGCTCGGTGATCACCCCGTCGCGCACGAGGAAGGTCCGGTAATAGCGCAGCACCTTGCGGACGTATTGTCTGGTTTCGTCGATTGGCGGCAACGACTGATACCGATCGACGATGTTTTCGCCAGCGTTATAGGCCGCCAGAGCGAGCGGCAGGTTGCCGTGGAACCGGTCGAGTAGTTGCCGCAGATATTTCGTGCCGCCTCCCACATTCTCGTCCGGATCGAACATATCCCGTACATCGAGCCGCACCGCAGTCTGGGGCATAAGCTGCATGAGCCCGATGGCCCCGGCGCGGGAGACGGCGCGAGGATCGAAGTTCGATTCTGCCTTGATGACGGCGCGAATCAATGCCGGATGCAATTGCTGTTGAGATGAATGCCGCTTGATCAGCGGTTCTAGTTCACGCTCCGACAGGATGGAGTGGAAACGCGCCGATTCGACCTCGATTTTGCGGTAACGGGCATCGGAGGGAACGTTGGTGAGTGAGATGGTGCCGTTGGGGCTTATATATTGGTAGATTTCCGCCTGCAGCCCCGCCGGCGCGAGCAACGCCGATGCGACGACGGCAGCGCGTACCGTGCCCATTTGGTACCGGGTCATTTGAGATTTCCTGGTCATACGCATCCCAACGATAGCAGCCTGTCCCAGCCTGTCAAGAAAATGCAGATCCCATGCCGGATGTCAGCATAAAAATAACCAAGTAGAACAAGAGGATCGAAGGCGGGCCCGCTCACGATTCGAGAAATTTCCGGCGCTGAGCGACAAAAATTTGATGAAGGCGGCCGGTCAGGGGTCCGGGCGTTCCATGGCCAATCGGATGTCCGTTCAGCTTCGTCGCCGGCATCACCTCCATCGTGGTATTGCTGAGAAAACTTTCTTCTGCGGCCATCAGCGCCTCGGCGGTGAACCGGCCTTCGTTGACCGGAATCCCGGCTTCCCTCGCTAAGCCCAGAATGATGCCCCTGGTGATGCCATCCAGAATGCCGCAGGACAGGGCAGGCGTGCAGAGCCGGCCCGACTGCACAAAGAACAAGTTGCTCACCGTGCACTCGGTCAGGTGCCCCTCCCAATTGAGCAAGATGCTGTCGAACGCACCCGCAACGATCGCCTCCCGTTTGGCTTGAATGTTGTTCAAGAAATTGGTGGCTTTGATCTGCGGATCAAGCGCGCTGGGGAGGTTTCGTCTCGTCTGGGCCACGACGAGGCTCACGCCTGTCCGATAGCGCTCGGGGGGAGGGGGCTTGAGCGGTTGGGTCATGATCACGACCGTGGGCGTGGGACACAGCGCCGGGTCCAAGCCGATGTCGCCCGTGCCTCGCGAAATGGTGATGCGAATGTAGGCGTCCGTGCGATCGTTGCCGACGCCGTTACGCTCCATTGATTCATGCAGCAGCGACGGCCAGTCGCGCTTGGGAATCGTCAAGCCGATGCCGTCTGCCGAGCGCTGCAGACGCGCCAGGTGCTGATCGCGCATGAAGATTTGGTCGCCGTAGGAGCGGATGGTTTCGTAGACGCCGTCACCGTAGAGGAAGCCGTGATCAAAGACGGAGACTCGCGCCTGTTCTTCTGTCACAAAGCGGTCGTTCAGATAGATCCACACCATCATGCCCGCTGGAACGAACTGAAAAACGCCTGCGCTTTGTGAAGCGTCTCTTCGTACTCTTTGGCAGGATCGGAATCGGCGACGATTCCGGCTCCCACCTGCAAATACGCCTTCGGCCCTGTCAGGACGAGCGTCCGGATGACGATGTTCAAGTCCAGATCACCGTTCCAACCGATATAGCCGAACGATCCCGTATAGGGACCCCGGCGGACCGGCTCCAACTCCTCGATGATTTCCATGCAACGGATTTTCGGAACGCCCGTGATCGTGCCGCCTGGAAAGGTGGCGCTGATGAGGTCGAACGGTGAGGCGTCCGTCCGCAGGATGCCGCACACGTTCGAAACGATGTGGCTGACGTGCGAATACTGTTCGATGGTCATGAACTCATCGACCCGCACGCTGCCAAAGTCGCAGACGCGTCCAAGATCGTTCCGTTCCAGGTCCACAAGCATGACATGCTCCGCCCGTTCCTTCGGGCTCGCCAACAGTTCACCCACGAGACGTTGGTCATCGTCGGCATCGGATCCTCGAGGGCGGGTGCCCGCAATCGGCCGGGTTTCTGCTCGCCGTCCTCTGAGGCGTACCAACCGTTCGGGCGAAGAACTGATCAGCGAGAGATCCCCAAAACGCAGCAGGCCGGAGAACGGAGACGGATTGACCCTGCGAAGCTGCCGGTAGAGCGCATGCTCATAGCGGAGTCGTTTCGATGCCGAACGATGCTGAGGCGGAAGGTCCGCCGCAAAGCGATGAGAGAGGTTCGCTTGATAGATATCTCCGGCGGCGATGTAGGCTCGCGCACGCCTGACCCGATCCAGATAGGCCTCTTTGGTTTGTTCCGGCGCAAACGACAAGGGCTCGACCGCCAACGATTCGCGCTCCGGTGCGCGAGCCTTGAGCCGTGCTTCCCATTCTGCCAGCCGATCCTGTCCCTCACGGTAAAGTTTCTCGCGGGTCTCACCGAGAAAGCGCTCCATCGGAGGACAGAATATGATCTGCAGGCGCTCGGTCCGATGATCCACCGCCGTGACGAGGTCGTAGAGCGCAAATTGCATGTCAGGAATATTGAGATCGTCCGCTGCGAGCGGAGGCAGCGATTCGAGACGGCGTGCGAAGTCATAGCTGAAGTATCCAACCGCACCGCCGAAGAAAGGCGGGAGATCGGGCGCCTGTTCAAACCCAGGCGTGCTAATCGCTTGGCGGAGAGGTTGGAAGGGGTCTTCACCCGACGGTCCGATCAACCGTCCGGGGACGGAGATGATGGAAACCGGGCCGCTCCCTAAAAATGAATAACCCGGGGCGGTTGTCCGCCCTTTTCCGCTTTCCAATAGGAACGAGGGCTGGGACACAGCAGCGATTTTTTCGTAGAGCTCGAGGGGGTGCTGGCCCTGGCTGTCTGTGGAGAGCACCAGCGGCCGCGGCGCGCCGCGCAGGAAGGAAGGTTGCGAGAATCGGGTCATCGTATGCGGTATGCGGCTCAACTGGGCCGAGACCGCTCACTATACCCCATGGATTCGGTGATTTCCCAGCGGCCAAACTTGACAACTTCACGGGCATTCTGCTTGAATTGCGCGCCCGCCCTTCGGGAGAGTCCTTACTCAGGTACTCGCCTCAGTGGGTCATGGACCATGCCCCAGTCACAGGATCCGATTTATGCGGGGCTCGGCCAAGCCATTCGGATCGGAACAGAACTGCTGGCTGCGCTGATCGTCGGTGGGGGGCTCGGATGGGCCATCGACACGTATCTGTTGGACACGGGTCCATGGGCGCTGGTTGTCGGGTTGATATTGGGTGCGCTGGCCGGTGTCAGAAATGCCTATCGCATGGCGCAGCGGTGGCCGAACTAGTCGATTGATGCATCGCGAAAGGTTCCATGGAAGAAAGTCCCCTGCATCCGTTTGAACTCCACAATTACATTCAGATCAATCTCGGCGGCCTCGATATTTCCATCAACAAGGCCGTCGTCATGATGTGGGTGGTGGTGGGGCTCATCTCCATCCTCATGATCATGGCAGGGTCAGCCCGGCGCCTGGTGCCGGGGAAGCTGCAAAGCCTTGCTGAGATGATGGTCGATTTCATCCGCGGCATCATTTTGGACACGATGGGAAAAGACGGCCTGAAATTTTTCCCATTGATCGCCACGCTGTTTCTGTTCATTTTGTTTTGCAACCTCATCGGCTTGATTCCCGGGTCGTACACGGTCACCAGTCAGATCGTGGTCACGGCGGTGTTTGCCTGCACCGTGTATGCGCTGAGCCTCCTCATGGGCTTCCTCTTACACGGCGGCAAGTTTCTTGGCATTCTGGTGCCGCCCGGCACGCCAGGCTGGCTGCTGCCCTTGATGATTCCCATCGAACTCATCAGCCAGCTCGCTCGTCCGATCTCGCTCGCCGTGCGGTTGTTCGCCAACATGACCGCCGGCCACGTGATTTTGGGCGTGCTGTTCGGGCTGGCCGTCAGCGGAGGGCTCTTGATCGGCTGGCTGCCGTTCGTCTTTACGATCGCAATGAATGGATTGGAAGTCGGCATCGCATTCATCCAAGCGTATATCTTCACGGTATTGACGTGCGTGTACTTGGGCGATGCATTCCATCTGCATGGGCATGACGAGCACGCGCACTAACGACAGGTGACGCCGCCGCCGTAAGCGGTCGGCCTCAATTCACAGGGAGATTCTTTCTAGCAAGAGAGGAGTAGGACACGATGGATTCTGCAGCCGCAGCACTGTTGGGCATGGGCCTCGCCGCCGCTGGATTTGCCGGAGCAGGCGTGGGCATTGGATACATTTTCGGAAAGATGATTGAGGCGGTCGCGCGTCAGCCGGAAGCGGAAGGGCGTGTCGGTAAGTACATGTGGATCGGATTCGCGTTGGTCGAGGCCATCGCGCTGTATGGGCTGGTCATTGCGTTCATCATCATGGGCTTACGCAAATAGCCCAGCTCTGTATGCCGAGTTCTGAGCGTTGATCCTCGATTCAGGACTCACCATTCACTGATTGCCGAAGCGAAGGTGTACTATGCCGCAGTTTGAATCGCATTTTTTCTCCTCCCTGATTTTCTGGGAAGTGGTGTCCTTCGGGATTCTGCTCTTCGTACTCTACAAATTTGCGTTCCCCGGTATTCTGAGCGTCCTGGAAGAACGGGAAAAAAAGATCAAGGACAGCTTGGACCAGGCCGAAATGCACCGGTCGGCCGCCGAGCGGAAGCTTAGGGAGTATGAGGCGAAGCTCGAAGGCGCCTCACGGGAAGCCGAAGGGATGCTGTTGGCGGCGAAGGAACGGGCGCAGCGAGTCATGGAAGAAAACGAGCAGCGCCTGATTGCCGAAGCAGAACGCATCAAAGGCGATGCGACCCGTGAAATCGACCACGAACGACGAAAGGCGATTCAAGAGATCCGCACTCAAACGACCGATCTGGCTTTGATGGTGGCCGAAAAAGTCGTCCAGCGGAGCCTTACGGACGCGGACCACCGGCGGTTGGCCGACGAAGCCCTCGACGCGCTTTCGAAATCCTCACGGTAGCATGCGACCGTCGCCACACGCGGCGTCTCTTAGACACTTCCAAGAAAAGGGTACGACGACCGTGGACGCTCGGCCGCAGGCCAAGCGTGCGCTCAGGGTAAGCCTGAGCCCCCCGGACGATACCCGTCCAGATCCACGCAGATGAAGCGGAAGCCGGCCTCGCGCAGGCCAGCGCTGATCGATGCGCGGAGGGCCGGGTGGTCGAGCCGTGGGAACTCGTCTGGCGCGATCTCGATCCTGGCGATATCGCCGTGATCCCGGACGCGGACCTGGCGGAAGCCTGCGGCCTGCAAGATGGCCTCGGCCTGCTCAACGCGGCGCAGTTTCTCGACGGTAATGGGCACGCCGCGGGGAATCCGCGAAGATAAACAGGCCGCCGCCGGCTTGTCCCACGCTGAAAGGCCGAGCGCCTGAGCCGCCACTCGGACGTCGGCCTTCGTCAGCCCCGCCTCCACGAGTGGGCTTCGCACTTGCCATTCGCGCGCTGCTCTGATGCCCGGACGGTCATCGCCGAGATCGTCCATGTTTGTGCCGTCCAGGATCCATTGCGTGGACCGAGCGGTTCTAAGCCCTTCCATCAAGCGATACAGATCGGTTTTGCAATGGAAGCAACGGGCGGCATCGTTTTCGACGAAAGCGGGAATCGCCAGTTGATCGGTCGTGACGACTTCATGCCGGACGCCGATCTCCAGCGCGGTACGAGTCGCGCTTTCCAATTCGGCGGCCGGGTAGGTCGGCGACACGGCCGTGACACCGACGGCGTTCTGTCCAAGCTCGTCGTGTGCGATCTTCAGCACCAGCGTGCTGTCGATGCCCCCTGAAAACGCGACTAGCACGGAGTGCATCTCCGCCACGAGATGACGGAGACGGTCGAGTTTATCCGTCAGAAGCGCCGTGACCATGGTCGATTACTGCTTCAGCTTGGCCTTTGCCGCGTTGCCGACGACGACGAGCGCATACCGATGCGGGTTGAGGTATTGCTTGGCGACCCGGAGGACGTCCTCCTTGGTGACCCGCTCGATCCACTTGGGATATTGGGAAAAGTATTCGAACCCCAAACCGTAAAACTCAACCTGGGCCAATACCTGAGCGAGCTTGGCGGTGGAGTCGAGCCGTAGCGGAAAACTTCCGACCAAGAAGGACTTGGCCTCCGAAAGTTCCTGATCGGTGACGGGCGCTTCGCGGATGTTCTTGATCTCGGCCAGCACCCCTTGGATCGCTTGGTTCGTGGCTTCCGTACGGGTTTGAAAGTTGACCCAAAAGGACCCGGGCAGGAGCCGCGCATCAAAATGGCTCATGATCCCGTAGACCAAGCCCTGTTTGTCGCGGATGGATTCCATCAGCCGCGAGGAGAATCCGCCGGCCCCTAGGATGTAGTTCATGACGGTGACGGCGTAAAAATCGGGATTGTTCCGACTGATTCCGCCGTGGCCGAGAATAACGTTTGACTGCGTCAAATCCTTCTCGATGAGCTGTACCGTCTTTTTCTCGACCGGTGCCGGATTCTTCAGATTTCGCGACGGCGCTGCAGACTTCTTCCAGGCACCGAAATGGGTCTGCACGAGTCCAATCACCTGTTCCGCCGTGACGTCGCCCACGATCGTAAGAATCACCTGACTGGGAGTGTACTCTCGGTTGTAGAAGCCCAACACGTCGGCATGAGTAATTTTATTAAGCGACTCCTCGCTGCCGTACAACGGCCAGCGGTACGGATGCCCGTGAAACACTAGCTGGTTGAAAGATTTCATCGCGACGTGACCGGGATCGTCGTTGTCACTGGCCATTTCCCCGAGTACTTGGGAGCGTATCCGTTCGAACTCGGGCTTGTGAAACGCCGGGTGCTGCAGGATGTCGGCCAGCAACGTAAAGCCCAACTCCACATCCTTCTTCAACACGCGGACAGAGGCGGTCGTGAAATCTTCGGCAGCCCTGACTTCCAAGGCGCCGCCGACGAAGTCGATCTGCTCGGCGAGTTGTTTCGACGACCGGGAGGTCGTGCCTTCGTCAAGGAGACTAGCGACCAGATTCGCAAGGCCGGCTTTCTCGGGAGGATCATGCGCCGAGCCGCTCTTGACCATCGCATGGACTTCGACAATCGGCAGGAAATGCTGCTCCAGCACGAGGACTGTCATGCCGTTGGGCGTGACGGATTTCGTGGGAACAATCTCGGCGGCCGAGAGAGGGGTGGCTGCAACGGCGACTGCGAGAGAGCCGAGCAGGAGCCAACCAGGTCGCGTATGGAACACCATCGAGCGTAACAACGTGGCGATCACGGTTTTCCCTGCACTGCCGCAGTGGGCGATTCCGGTGGCTTGGGTATGACGGGAATCAAGGTGCCGACGGTCCGCGCGTCCTCGATCAGATACTGTGCTGCGACGCGCTGTACCTCCTTCGCCGTGACGGCATGGATCCGCTCCAAAAACTGATCTACTTTGCGCCATCCCGCTCCCACGGACTCCGCCTGGCCCAGCAGCATGGCGTGCCGGAAATTGGAGTCCTGTTCGAAGACCCTGGACGCCTCCACCTGGTTCTTGGCCCGTTGCAGTTCCTGTTCGGTCGGCGGCTCGGTCTGGAGCCGCTTGATTTCCTTATGGAGCGCTTCTTCCACGATCTCGACCTTCTGGCCGGGACTCACGAGAGCATAAAAATAAAACAGGCCTGGGTCGGTCTGCATCAAGCCATACTCGGCGCCGACTGCGAGAGAAAGTTTCTGATCGTAGACGAGACTTTGATAGAGTCGGGAACTTTTCCCGTGAGAAAGGACGGATTCCAGCACATCCAAGGCATAGGAATCTTCGCTCGTATAGTTTGGGACGCGATAGCCCATCATCACAAACGGCACCTGCGCTTCACGTTTCAGCAGAAACCGTCGCTCGCCCTTCTGCTCACCCTCCATGGTGGCCACCGGCTTGGGTTCGGGTCCACGCGGTATGGGCTCGAACAAATGCTTAATCGTCGGCAGCAATTGGTCGGCCTTGATGTCACCAACGACGACCAATGTGGCGTTGTTGGGAGAATAATAGGTGTCGTAGTGTCGCTGAAGATCGTCGAGCGTCATCGCATCCAAATCGCCGAACCATCCAATGACGGGCCAGTGATAGGGATGGCTGAGATACGCCTGGGCAAACAAGGCTTCCACGAGGGCACCTTGCGGATCGTCTTCCGTGCGCAGTCGGCGTTCCTCCTTCACGACCTCTCGCTCGGTCTTGAGCTCGTTCGCGTCAAGAATGAGGCCCTGCATGCGATCGGCCTCCATTTCCAAGGCAAGTTGCACGCGGTCCGCCGCGAGATTTTCGAAATAGGCCGTGAAATCCTGACTGGTGAAGGCGTTGTCCATGCCGCCGTTCTTGCGAATGAGGCGCGAAAACGATCCCTTCGGATATTTTGCCGTGCCCTTGAACATCATGTGCTCGAGCATGTGCGAGAGCCCCGCACGGCCCATGACCTCATTGCGGGAACCGACCTTGTACCAGACCTGAACTGTGGCAACCGGCGCTTTCGGAACCTCCACGAGCAGCACCTTCATGCCGTTCGAAAGGATGTACTCATGAGGCTCGGCGGCGATGGTTGATTGGATGGAAAAACACCAGACTACAGTCAGGATGGGAAGCCACCAGAAACGGCTGTGTCGGAGGCGCAAACTGGTCATGATTGGTGGTGAGGAGAACCGTTGCATGCTAACAACGGGATTCGATATGTGTCAAGGTTCGGATGCGAGGAGTAGAGAGATTCCCGAGTTGTCCGCAGGCACCCAGCACGTCGCGGCCACGACTTTTCCGGATGAAGACGTCGATGCCGGCCTCGCGTACGATCGATTGGAACGCCAGGATGTCGAGGTCGGACGGCCGGCGGAAGGCACTGCCGGGAAATGGGTTGAAGGGAATCAAATTGACCTTGCATGTGATCCCGCGGATCAGTTTGACCAGACGCAGGGCATCGGCCTCGCCATCGTTCACGCCGGCGAGCAACACATATTCAAACGTCAGCCGTCGGTGCGGCGCCAAGGGGTACCGGCGGCAGGCGAGCAGCAGTGTTTTGAGCGATGCCATCCCGTTGACCGCCGGCATGAGCCGAGCGCGCTGCTCGTCCGTGGTGGCGTTCAGTGAGACGGCCAGGTTCACTCCCAGCGGCGCAACCTCCTTCATGCGGGAGGCCAGACCGGCCGTCGATACGGTAATGCGGCGCGGGGACCACCCTAGCCCCCAGCGCTTGTTCGTCAGCCGGCGGATCGCTTCCGACATGGCGTTGAAATTCGCCAGTGGTTCGCCCATGCCCATGAACACCATGTTCGACAATCGTTCGCCATCCTCGAGTTGGTCTTGAGCCGCCAACACCTGCTCGATGATCTCGTGCGGCTTGAGGTTCCGCTTCAAGCCCATCGTGCCGGTGAGGCAGAACCCGCAGTCCAACGTACAGCCGACCTGGGTGGAGAGACACAGCGTCAGCCGGCTCTCGTCGGGAATGAGGACAGCTTCCACCTCGAGTCCGTCCTCCAGCTTCAGGACCAGCTTTCTGGTGTCGTCTGCGGAGCGAAACACGAGGCAATGAGGGGTCCGTGCGATGCTCGCGCGGCCGCTCAATTTCGCCCGGTCCGCGTGGCTCAGATCCGTCATGTTGCTGATGGATCGTGCTCGCCGCTGATAGAGCCAGCGAAGGATCTGTGGAGTGCGATACGCAGGCCAACCGAACTCGGCGACGAGCCCAGCCATCTCCGTCTCGTCGAGGGAGAGCAGATTGATGCTGGATTGAGAAACCACGGCGTTCGAGCCCTGCATGGCGCAGCCTACCATATACGCGTCCTCTGCTGGCAAGGATGGAGAGACACTGTTATATATGGTAGAGCCATGAACAGCGGGAGAGACGAGTGCTGCCTACGGTGATGCGGTTGTGTGTGTGCAGTTTGCTGCTCCTTCTCGGCGGCGTGGCCGGATCTGCCGTCCTCCCAAGTGAAGTAGAAATCTGCGATCAGGCGGAGCCGTGCTTTCAGGCTGCGGTGCTTCCCAAGGAACGCCTCGGAAAGGCTTTGGCCAAGGAGCAGGTATTGGCGCTCAAGCTCGAGCGTCTTCGGAGCTTGAGCGAGCGGTTCCCGGATACTCTCTGGGCAAGACGCGCCGGCCTTTTGTCCGGTGTGCTGTCGATCGAGCCGAACCCTGCCGCAGCCATTCCATTCCTTCGGAGTGCACAACATGATTTCCCGGTGCTGGATGACTACATCCGTCTTTGGATCGCTCAAGCACAACTGAATCTCGGCGAGACGAAAGAGGCAGCGGTGCTCCTGGAAAGTATCCCGATGGCGGTGCCTGATTCGAACATCCTGGCGAGGGCTGCCTATAAAACGGGGGAAGCATGGTATCAAGCCTCCGCTTGTCAGGAATCGACGCTCTGGTTTACGAAGGCCGTCGCCATGAATGACAAGGATACCAGCGCTCCACAGGCGTTCCTGCGCCGCGCCGCGTGCCGGTTGCGCGACAACAATGTCGCTGAAGGGCGCGACCTGCTCCAACAGCTGTGGGTGCGGTTTCCATACACTCCGGAAGCCAAAGAGGCGGAAGCGTTGTTGTCGTCCAATTTGGGCGGAGAAGCATGGGTCGTGCAACCGTCCGACCGACTTACCCGCGCACAGGCTTTTTTAGGACAGGCGTTTCATGCCGAAGCCATCGAAGAGCTGAAAAAATTTCTCGCCGCCGATCCGCATTCCACCCGGCGAGCCGAAGCCAAGTTGAAGTTGGGCATTGCACAGGTGCGGCTCAAGCAATACGACCAAGCGCGTGAAACGTTTCGCGTATTGGCCAAAGAGGGCGGAGGACCCGAATCCCACGAGGCGGCGGTGTGGCTGGCTCGCGTCTATCTCCGGCAGGGACAGGGCGACAAGCTCTTGGAAGCCGCACGAGTGCTGCCCTCCTCGTCGCTGTCTGCGGAACAGAAGGGCCAGATTACACTGTTCGTCGGGATGTGGCTCGAAGACCAAAAACAATTCGACGACGCCATTGGGAAATATCATCAGGTGGCGAAACAGGGCGAGCCTGCGTCACAGCGGGCGGAAGGCCAATGGCGGGTGGGGTGGGTCTACTATCGGACCGGCCGGTATCGCGAGGCCGGTGAAAGTTTGCGGACGCTCGCTGAACTGCATGACAGCGAATTCGAGCCCCAAGCCCTGTACTGGATGGGGCGCGCCGGTGAACAACAGCAACAGTCCGAGTCGCAAGAGTATTATAAGAAGCTCTGCCAGCGACATCGGTTCACCTATTATTGCCAACTTGCCCGGGAACGTGTGAAGACATTGCCCGTTGCTGACGCTCCTCTCGAAGTAACCGTCGCCTCCGTCGAACCATTGAAGGACGGCGAGGCAGCCGCGCCTGTCGTCACGCGCGCCGACATCGCCCAGCAGACGGCATATCGACGAGCGATTGAACTCAAAACATTGGGGTTGGATGCCGATGCCGCTCAGGAAGTCGCGGTGTTGACGGACCGGTATAGCCGGGACCCAGATGCCCTGGTGGCGTTGTCGACGATGTTGAACGAGGTCGGAGCCTACCATCAGGCGCTGCGGCTCGCACGTGCACGATTCCGGGATCAGTTGGAGCGGACCGGCGGAACGTTTGCCCCTTCCTTATGGAACGTCGCCTATCCGACCGGTCTGCTCCCCACGATCAAGCTGCAAGGGGCCAAGGGTGTGGACCCGTATTTGATCGCCGCTATCATCCGTGAGGAAAGCCAATACGATGTCAAGGCGGTCTCCCGAGTCGGGGCGATCGGGTTGATGCAGGTGATGCCTGCGACGGCAAACAACGTGGCCCAGCGGGTCGGCCTTCCCGCCGTGGGACGGGAAGATCTGTTTGACCAAGAAACGAACATCCGGATCGGTGTTCGCTATGTCGAGCAGTTGCTGGAGCAGTTTTCCGGCAACCTGGTGTACACCATCGCCTCCTATAATGCAGGACCTCTCGCGGTCGGCAATTGGATCGGTCAGTATCGGGGGCAGGGGCAGGACGAATTCGTCGAACTGATCCCGTATCAGGAGACCAGACAATACGTGAAACGGGTTCTGCGGACGTACCGCGAATACGTGCGCCTCGGCGGCTTGTCCTGACGGCGTTGACAAGCTGTGGGTAAGTTCCTATAGTGCGCCACAATCGGTGGTGGTAACTCCGGAGAGTGTACATGGCGTTGGATCGTTTGGATGCGCTCGAGACGCGTATCAAAGACTTGGTGAAGTTGATTCAAGAACTGAAAAAACAAAATGCCGGCCTCGAGGATGATCTTCGATTAGCCCGGAAGCGGTTGGCCGACGAAAGCGATTCGAATCGGCGTTGGGCGCGGGAACGCACGGATATCAAGGTCCGGATCGAGAAAGTCCTTAGCGATATCGAAGTGTTGGAGGGGTTCGAAGAACGCAAGGAGGTGGCCTTTGACTAAGACGACGGATGTCGAAATCTACGGCCAGCGGTACACGATCAGAGGCGAGGCGGACGAAGCCTATATCCGCCGCCTGGCAGGCTTAGTGGACGGGCAAATGCGTCAGCTTGCGCAAGGAATGAATACTACCACGCCGTCCCGTTTAGCTGTGCTCACAGCGCTCAATCTGGCCCACCAGTTGTTCGAAGCGGAAAAGAAGCGCACCCAGGGCGAAGCCGATGTCGAACGTCGGATGACGTCCCTCATGGAATCGATTGAAGAGCAGGTCCCCACGTCGCTGTTTCGCTGAATGCGCTTGCAAAGGCCGCGAAGCCTTTGCTATCGTGGTGTTGTGGTAGTGGTATTTGCGGAAGCAGGTTCATTGATCGGGAATAGGAAGAGGTCAATCAGACGCCGGTAAGGAATCCGGGATACGATTACATCGCTGCAAGAATGAATGTGGGTTTGTCGATGCTGGTCCCGTTGAGAGAGTGGAATCTGTCGCAAGGAGTCCTGTTCCTCCTATCGACCCTCGCTGCCATCCTGGACACAATTGCTGAGTACGTCGTGCCGGCCGAATGGGAGTTCCGTGCCGGTAGACCGGCGGTCGTGACGGTGTCGATACCGTTACGGTCGGTCAGAGCGCGTCTCGGGCGAGTGCGTCCTCTGAGACAGACCGTGGGAGGTCAGGTGTGGAGACAGGCACGCTCCGCTCTTCCAACAACACGTTCATCCTTCCGAAGTCGTTCCTCTGGATAGCCGGTCGGTCGGCCTCCTCTCACGCTCCCATCTGTCCCCTTCCCTTTCCGCTACCCTTTTGAATCTCTGCCGTAAGAGTCATACGGTGGTGCGACCTCAATTTTGAAAGGGTCCATCCTATGTCGACCTCCATGCTGTTGTACATATTCGTAGGTCTGATAGGCGCATTGCTCGGAGTCGGTCTCTATGAAGTGGCGCGCCGTTCCTCTGCGAACTCGAAGCGCGCTCAAGAAGCGGACCAGTCACGCCAAATGATCCAAAACGCCCAGCGTGAAGCCGAAAACATCGTGAAGGAAGCCAAGCTGGAGGCGAAGGATCTGGTGTTCCAATCCAAGACGGAACTAGAGAAGGAACAGAAGGCGAAGCTTCTGGAATTCGCCACAACTGAGAAGCGCCTGGTCCAACGCGAAGAAGCCATCGACAAGCGGATCGGTGTCATCGACAAGCGTGATGGCGAGGGCCAAAAGCGTGAACAGGACTTGATGAAGAAAGAGGAGAAGCTCCTCGCGAAGGAAGCGGCATGCGCCCAGGCGGAACGCGAGCACCGCGAGGCGTTGGAGCGCGTCGCGGGCCTGACGGCCGATGAAGCGAAGAAGCAGCTGCTCCAGGAAATGGAAAGTCAGGCCCGGCTGGATGCCGCCGGGATCGCCAAGCGGACGCTGGAAGAGGCTAGAGAGAATGCCGAGCGGGAAGCGCGAGAAATCATCACGACATCCATTCAGCGCGTCGTGCGCGATTATGTGTCGGAATCCACCATCTCAGTCGTGCCCATTCCCAACGATGCCATGAAGGGGCGCATCATCGGCCGAGAGGGGCGCAATATCCGCGCCATCGAAGCCGCGACCGGCATCGATCTGATCATCGACGAGACGCCTGAAGCGGTGATCATCTCGGGATTCGATCCGTTACGACGCGAAATTGCCAAAGTCTCACTCGAGCGGCTGATGCATGACGGACGCATCCACCCCACGCGGATCGAGGAGATCGTCGAAAAGGTCAAGGTGGATATCGACAAGCTGATGTATGAGGAAGCGGAGAAGATCATCTTCGAGCTGGGCTTGTCCGACTTCCACCCTGAGTTGATCAAAGTCCTGGGTCGACTGAAATACCGGACCAGCTATGGACAAAATAACCTCTACCACGCACGTGAAGCCTCGTATATCTGCGGCATCATGGCCTCCGAACTCGGATTGGACGTGCGGCTCGCCCGACGAGGTGCCTTGCTGCACGATATCGGCAAGGCGGTGAGTCATGAAGAAGAAGGGCCTCATGCCATGCTCGGTGCAGAAATCGCCAAGAAATACGGGGAGAGCGAAAAAATCGTCAACGCCATCGCGGCACACCACGAACAGGTGCCGCCCATTTGCCCTGAATCCGTGCTCGTGGCCGCCGCCGAAGCCTTGTCGGCCGCCCGCCCTGGGGCGAGGCGCGAGGCGCTCGAGTCTTACGTGAAGCGCTTGGAGAAATTGGAATCGCTCGCGCATGCGCTGAAAGGCGTGCAGAAGGCGTACGCCATCCAAGCAGGCAGGGAGATTCGCGTGATTGTTCGCCAAGAAGACGTGACGGACAGCGAGTCGTTTCAGTTGTCGAGAGAGTTGGCCAAGAAGATTGAGCAGGAATTGACGTATCCCGGCCAGATCAAGGTGACGGTGATCCGAGAAAGCCGCTACATCGAGTACGCCAAATGAAAGTCTTGTTCATCGGGGATATCATGGGAGAGCCGGGACGGCGCGCCGTGGCGCGAATGGTGCCGCGCCTTGTCTCCCAGCGCCAGATCGACGTCGTCGTGGGGAACGGCGAAAATGCGGCGGGAGGATTTGGAATCACGCCAGAGCTGGCTGAGGAATTGTTTCGCGCGGGCTTGTCTGCGATCACTACCGGCAACCACGCATGGGATAAGAAGGAGATCCTGGATTATTTTCCCCGCGAACGACGCTTGCTGCGGCCCGCCAATTATCCGGACGGCGTGCCCGGTCAGGGCAGCGTGATCGTGCAGGCTAAGAACGGAGAAGAAATTGGAATCTTACAGTTGATGGGGCGCGCTTACATGCCAACCTTGGATTGTCCCTTCCAGGTCGCCAAACGGGAAATGGGGAAGTTGAGGAAGCGGGTCGCCGCGGTGCTCGTGGACATGCATGCCGAGGCCACGTCAGAAAAAATGGCGATGGGCCATTATCTTGATGGCGAAGCGACGGCCGTGGTCGGTACTCACACGCATGTGCAAACCGCTGACGAACAGATTCTTCCCAGGGGCACGGCCTATTTGACGGATATCGGCATGACTGGCCCGCTGCATGGCGTCATCGGAGTGAAGAAGGAACTTGCCATCGAGAAGTTTTTGACCGGGATGCCGAAGCGCTTCGAGGTCGCCTCAGGTCCCACGGTGTTTTGTGCCGCCCTCCTCGAGTTGGATGCACGAATCGGGAAGGCTCTGTCGATCGAACGAGTGCGCATTCTCGACTAACGGATGTCGGCCACCAAACAACAGACGTTGTTTCACCCCGCCAAGTCGATCCTCACCGTCTCCCAACTCACCGGCCTGCTCCGGACGTCCATCGAATCACAGTTTGCCGATCTCTGGCTTGAAGGAGAGGTGTCTAACCTACGGATGCCGGGATCCGGACACGTGTACTGCACGCTCAAAGATGAATTCAGCCAGATTCGGGCCGTGCTGTTCCGTTCCAGCGCCGCGCGTCTGAAATTCACCCTGCAGGAAGGTATGTGCATCATTGTCCGTGGCCGGCTCACCGTCTATGAACCGCGGGGAGAGTATCAGATCGTCCTGGACAGCGTTGAGCCCAAGGGGATCGGCGCGCTGCAGTTGGCGTTCGAGCAGCTCAAGGCACGGCTCGCCGGCGAAGGCTTGTTCGACGAGGCCAAGAAAACACCGTTGCCCCCGTTTCCGTCCAGGGTCGGCGTCGTCACGTCCCCGACCGGAGCCGCTATTCGGGACATGCTCTCGGTGCTTCATCGGAGGTGGCCGACGCTGCATATCATCCTCGCCCCGGTGCCGGTGCAGGGAGAGGGCGCCGCTCAGCATATTGCGAATGCGGTGGCCTTGTTGAACGAGGAAGATCTCGTGGATGTCATCATCGTCGGCCGGGGCGGCGGTTCTCTCGAGGATCTCTGGAGTTTCAATGAAGAGGTCTTGGTCCGCGCGATTGCGGCTTCTCGCGTCCCGGTCGTATCCGCTGTCGGTCATGAGACCGACGTGACGCTCGCAGATTTTGCCGCAGATCGTCGAGCGGCTACACCGTCCGCTGCCGCGGAAACCGTCGTGCCGGTGCTCGCCGAAGTGGTCGAGCGCTTGCGCGTACTGACGGTGCGCACGACACAGATGATGGGCAGACATTGCGTGTTTGAGCAACGGCGTCTTGAGGCCCAGATCGGCAGGCTGGCCCAGGTTCGGTTCCGCATCCGACAAGAATGGCAACGAACCCTGGAGATCGCCGACCATCTGAGGACGTTGACCTGCGATCGGCTGGCGGAAAGCAGGGACTCGGTTCGGCAACGTCAACGTGAATTGGCCGGCCTCAACCCGGCATTCCTTGTCAAACGCAGTCTCTCGCTCATTTCATTTTTGGCGCAGCGACTGGAACGCCAGATGATGGTGTTGGGCGATGGCCGGCGACGCCGGATGACGGGCATTGCAGCACAACTCGCGCATTTGAGCCCGCTGGCGATTTTGGGGCGCGGATACAGCATACTCTCGCGCGTCCGTGACGGGGCGATTCTTCGAAAGACGTCCGATACACAGCTTGAGGAAGAAATCATCGCACGCCTGTCCCAAGGCCAGCTGCGGTGTACGGTCAAGCGCGTGCTGCCCGATCCGTTGATGTAAATCGGCACCGGGCCCGGTATAATGGGATTTCACATGCCATGAAAGGAGAGGTGCCGTCGTGGGCGGGGTCAAATTTGAACAGGCGATGGCGAGGTTGGAGGCGATCGTCGGAGAATTGGAAAAAGGTGATTTGCCTCTGGACGAATCGTTGAAGATCTTCGAAGAGGGCATTCGGCTCTCGAAAAGCTGCCTGAAAATCCTGGAAGATGCCGAGCACAAAGTCGAAGTGTTGGTGCAGGATAGGAACGGTAAAAAACGGCTTCATGCCTTCTCGCCGGATGAGGAAGCAGATGATTCCTCCGACGAGTCCGCCTCTTGATTCCACTGTGGAACCCTTCTCGGGCTGTCCCATCTTTCATCCCCAGCGCCATGCACGCGAAGCCGCCCATTGAGAAAGAGCGGTTGGATCGTCTGCTGGTCCACCAGGGCCTTGTCGGCAGCCGAGAGGCCGCGGTACGGACGATTCTCGCCGGTGGCGTGCTTGTGGACGGCATGATCGTTGACAAACCTGCCAGGCTCGTCGCCCGTGATGCACGCCTTGAGATCGAACGTGCCGCCCCCTTTGTCAGTCGGGCCGGAGAAAAATTGGCGGCCGCCCTCGACGCGTTCTCCATCGATCCAGGCGGTCTGGTCACGCTTGACGTCGGTTGTTCGACGGGAGGTTTCACCGACTGTCTCTTGCAACGGAGAGCCGAGCGCGTCTACGCCGTTGACGTCGGGTATGGCCTCATCGACTGGAAACTCCGTCAGAACCCGCGAGTCATCTTGCTCGAGCGGACCAATATCCGGTACATAGACCGGTCGCTCATTCCCGAGCCGGTTGATCTCGCCGTGATAGACGTGTCCTTTATTTCCCTGACCCTCGTACTGCCGAGCGTGGTGCCTCTCTTGCGTCATGGGGGGCGAATGGTGGCACTCGTCAAACCGCAATTTGAAGTCGGGAAAGGACAGGTAGGCACCGGAGGAATCGTACGGGACGAGGCTCAGCGCCGCGCTGTGACCGAAAAGGTCATCTCATCGGGCGCCGCTCTGGGCCTTGAGGCGACCGCGGTCTTGGATTCTCCAGTCAAAGGGAGAAAAGGCAATCGGGAAATCCTTGTCGGATTTCGGTATCAGGGTATAATCAGTCCCTCTGAAAGGCGGTCGAAGGTGGAGGGGGCATGAAAGTATTAGTCACGGGCGGCGCAGGATTCATCGGATCTCATCTAGTTGATCGGCTGGTCATGGAAGGGCATGAGGCCGTCGTGGTCGATAATCTCGCGACGGGAAAACGCAGGAACATCAATCGAGCCGCCCGCTTTTACAAGATGGACATTCAAAGCTGGCGTTTGGAGCGCGTGTTTCGCAATGAACGACCGAATGTCGTGATGCACTTGGCTGCACAGATGGATGTGCGGAAGTCGGTCGAAGATCCGATGTTTGACGCTCAGGTCAATGTGCTCGGCACCTTGAATGTGTTGCAACAGGCAGTCAAGCATGGCGTGCGGAAGGTGATTTTCTCTTCGTCGGGGGGAGCGATCTATGGCGAACAGGAGATCTATCCTGCTCCAGAGATTCATGTGACGAAGCCGTTGTCTCCCTACGGCTTGAGCAAGCTTTGCGGTGAGCAGTACCTGTCCTACTATCAGCGCGTCAGCGGCCTTCAAGCGGTCAGTCTGCGTTATGCGAACGTCTATGGTCCCCGCCAGGATCCTGAGGGCGAAGCGGGTGTCGTGGCCATTTTCATTCAGAAAATGCTGAATAACGAGCAGGCCGTGATCAATGGAAACGGACGACAGACCAGGGACTTTGTCTTCGTCGATGACGTCGTGGAAGCGAATCTTGCCATGATGGGGCAAGATACTCAGGGCACGTATAACGTCGGGACGGGGGTTGAAACGTCCATCAATGATCTATTCAGGATCCTTGTTCAGCACACGGGCTCCACTTCAAAGGAGATCCATGGCCCGGCCAAGAGGGGCGAGCAGGCGCGGAGCGTCATCGACAATACCAAACTCCGGCACGAGGTCTCGTGGGAGCCGAGGGCCGATCTGAGCGACGGGTTAAAAAAGACGGTTGAGTACTTTCGAGAGCGCTTGCGTTGAACAGCGACTCTGCCTGGCGGTAGAGCCGATGCTAATACCTCGGCACTGAACGGTCCACCTGGGCTGACCAGGCGTCAATTCCTCCTACCAGGTTCTTCACATTTGAGAATCCCTGTTGCAGAAGAAAGTTGGTGGCGTCGGCACTCCTCATGCCATGATGGCAGATGGCGATAATTTCGGCATCCCGGTTAAGTTTGCCCAAAGACTGAGGCAGCGTGGCCAGCGGGATCAGTGTGGATCCGTTGAGCTTGGCCAGATCAAACTCCCATTGCTCGCGCACGTCGAGGAGAACGAGTTGGTCGCCTTTATCAAGTCTGCTCTTGAGTTCGGTGGGACTAATGGTATAACCCATGATTGCCTCCGTGTGTGACTCGAAGGGCATCATAAGTGAGCCTCGAAAAGAGTGTCAATCCAGTCTGGCCCTAGCGACAATACGCGATATTCAATCGAACGAACATTGCGTCCGCTACGCAGTTCACCCGAGGACAATATTTGTTCATTTTTGTCATAGATTACTGTCTCTTCACACAGGCTTACGGGAGTACACGCGTAAGAAACGTGGTTGACTAGGCGCAGATTGAATGTAACTAATTGATTTAGCTTACTGTGTGGCATTTTTGCTTCTAGGTAGGGCACAAGACTTGCTGAGGAAGGCTGGTGTTAGTTGGTGAGAGCGTCATCACGGAGGGTGTTGGTTGTGTTGGTCATGACGTCGAATCGCCGGGAGGCTGGGAGGATCGCGGAAGCGGCGGTCAAGAACAAAGTCGCTGCCTGCGCCAATCTGGTGCCGTCCGTGACCTCGATCTTTCGCTGGAAGGGCCAAGTGCAAAAGAGCCGAGAGACTCTGCTCATTATGAAAACAAGCGCGCATCGATACCCTGCGCTCGCAAGTTTAGTTCGGTCGATGCATTCATACGAGGTCCCCGAGATCATCGGATTGACCGTTGAACAAGGACTACGTCCATATCTTGAGTGGGTTCACAAGGAAACCGCTACAGATTGAGTCTCAATGGCAACTCGTGACTAAATTGAGGGGTTGACCAAAGCAGCCTAGATGGGTACACTCGAAATCGATACCTAGGTGTGTGAGGTCCCCTTGCAGCAGGGGGTGAGGGAAATGGGACAAGTGCACGGCGTAGAATCGAACGATTCCTATACGGTGGTCATTTTCCGCGGTTCGACCGCCAAACCACTCCGCTTTAGCTTCCCCAGAAAATTTGTCCGTAAGATATTGATTCTAGGGGCGATTCTTCTCGCTGCCGACATCTTGGTTATCTCGCATTATGTGGTCAGAACTGGCGAGGTATGGGAACTCTCTTCTTTCCGCGCTGAAGCGCTGAGCGCCCGCCAACAGACGGTTGCCTTCTCTACAGCGGTCGACGACCTGAAGAAGCGTCTGACAAGCATGAAGGAAGTCAATCAACGGCTTCGGGTCATGCTAGGGATCGAAAGCCCCAAGACAGGGGATCAGTTCAATGGTCGAGGCGGTGAGGAAACCCCGCTCCCTGAAGGCAGCACGCTGACCTTGGCAGACAAGCCGGCGAAAGGCGAATCTGAGCTGCAGTCGAGCGCAGTCACTGGCCAGAGCGATCTCGCTGGGCCAGGACCGAAGGGGCTTGACCAACAAGAACTCGTGGCTTCGGTCAAGCAAGGTATCGTCTGGCTCGCCAAAGAAGCGGACGTCCAAGAGCAAACGTTGCAAGAGCTTTCTCTTGCCGCGGAACAGAAATCCTCCCGTTGGGCAGCCACCCCTTCGATTTGGCCGGTCAAAGGATGGGTGACCTCAGGGTTTGGACCGCGCGTGTCCCCGTTCACTGAAAAGCCAGCCTGGCACGATGGGCTCGATATCGGCGCTGCCGCCAATGCACCCGTGCAGGCCCCCGCGCAAGGACGTGTGACCAGCGTGGGATTCGATCCGAAATTGGGGAACGTGGTCAAACTCGACCATGGATTCGGGATCGAAACGTTGTACGGCCATCTTGCCAAGGCGCTGGTGAAAGAAGGGCAACGCGTCAAGCGTGGCGATGTCGTGGGTTTGGTCGGAAGCAGCGGCCTTGCCACCGGCCCTCATCTTCATTACATGGTCAAGGTAAACGGCCAGACCTTTGATCCAACGAAGTACATCCTCGACTGACACGGTCTTCCATCACATCGATCACGCGCTATGTCGTCAGGCATAGCGCGTATTTTTTTGGTCGCGCGGGCTGTTGATGCCATGAGAAGCGTTGATCTGTACCCAGGATGCTCACCTCAGCTCAGGCCATGAGCGACCTCGACATCGCGAACGCGTACCAACCCCTCCCGATCCAGGAAATCGCCAAACGGCTTGGACTTTCTCCGGACGAACTGCATCCGTACGGCAGGCACAAGGGCAAAATCAGCCTCTCGGCACTCGAACGCCTCAAACACAAGCCTCAAGGCCGATATATCCTTGTGACGGCCATCAATCCCACGCCATTAGGCGAAGGTAAAACGACGACCTCAATCGGCCTGGCGATGGGACTGAATAGAATTGGCCCGCGCGCGGTGGTGACCCTCCGTCAACCATCGTTGGGACCGGTCTTCGGCATCAAAGGAGGCGGAACAGGAGGCGGACGCGCACAGGTCGTCCCGATGGAGGACATTAATCTCCATTTAACGGGCGACTCGCATGCGGTTGCCGCGAGCCACAATTTGCTGTCGGCCTTCGCCGATAATCATGTCTTTCACGGTAATTCGCTCGGCATCGATCCGGCGCGGCTTTCCTGGCCGCGAGCGGTGGGCATCAGCGACCGGGCGCTCAGGCGAATCTCGCTGGATGAAAGCAGCGGACGCCGAACCAATCAGTTTGTCATCAACGAAGCTTCCGAAGTGATGGCTATTCTTGCGCTAGCGGGAGATCACGCCGATCTGCGACGCCGCCTTGGAGAGATTGTCGTCGGCCTGACCAGGGAGGGAACGCCGGTCAGGGCAGAAGCTCTCGCCTGTGCCGGATCGATGGCCGTGCTCTTAAAGGACGCGCTCCTGCCCAATCTGGTTCAGACCCTCGAGGGAACCCCCGCGTTCGTTCACACAGGGCCGTTCGGCAATATTGCTCACGGAAATTGCTCGATCATCTCCGATGCCATCGCCTTGCATTGTGCCGATTACGTCGTGACGGAAGCGGGCTTCGGAAGTGATCTTGGGGCTGAAAAATTTTTCAACATCAAATGCCGGCTGTCAGGATTCGCGCCGGCTGCGGCCGTCGTGGTCGCGACGCTACGGGCGCTGAAGCTGCATGGGGGCGGGGGCGTCATGAAGGCGGGCACGCCGGTTCCTATCGGCCTGTCGGGGCCGAATCAGGAAGCGCTTGCACGGGGCTTTCCGAATTTGGAGCAGCACATCGCGAACGTCAAGGCCCACGGTATTCCGGTCGTGGTCGCGATCAATGCATTCAAAGATGACCCGCTGTCTGAACTGCAGTGGCTTCGTCAGCAGGCCTGCAGGGCCGGAGCGGCGGAAGCAGCTGTCTCAACTCACCATGCCGACGGAGGAAAGGGCTCCGAAGACCTTGCGCGAGCGGTCATCCGTGCGGCCGGCTTACCGTCGTCCTTCTCCCATCTTTATGATCTTGCCTGGCCGACGAAGCGCAAAATCGAGACGATTGCGATGAGGATGTATGGCGCGTCAGGAGTGTCCTTTGACGCGCAGGCGGAACGGGACATGGATCTCGCCCGGCAGCTGGGATACGAAGCGCTTCCCATCTGCATGGCGAAGACTCCCCTGTCTCTGTCGCACGACCCCGCCCTCAAGGGCCGCCCAAAGGGATTCAACTTGCCGATCAAAGAAGTGCGATTGCTCGCCGGTGCCGGATTCCTCACGGCCGTCTGTTCGGGGATTCAGTTGATGCCAGGGCTGCCGAAAAAACCGGCGGGGGAGCGGATCGGTCTGGATCCGAGGACGGGCAGGATCGTGGGCCTATCCTAGTCGTTCACCGTTGCTTGAGATAGCGGAAAAACTCGGAATCGGGGCTCATCACGAGCGTCGACTTTTCGTCGAACGATTTCTTGTACGCTTCCATTGAGCGCGTAAAGTCGAAAAACTTCGGATCCTGCCGGTAGGCGTCCGCATAGATGCGGAAGGCTTTGGCATCTCCCGCGCCGCGAAGCTCCTCCGATTCCTTATAGGCCTGCGCCAAGATGATCTCGCGGTCCTTTTCGGCGTCCGAGCGGATTTTCTGTGCCTCTTCGGCCCCCTCGGCGCGATACTGTTTGGCCTGCTGTTCCCGCTCCGCCTGCATGCGCTGGAAGACCGTCTTCTCGTTCTCCTGCGGCAAATCGGCCCGCTTGATCCGCACGTCTTGGATTGTGATCCCGTACGCCGAAGCCTTCTCGTTTGCCCGCTGGGTCACGACCTTCATCAATTCCGCTCGCGCCGTCGAAACGATCTCCGCCAGGTCATGACGGCCTAATTCCACCCGCAGCTCGGAATAGATGATATCGTGCAGCCGTTGAAGGGCCCCGCGTTGACTTTGGAAATTTTGATAGACCTTCAGCGGATCCATGATGCGCCACTTGGCAAAATTATCGAGCAGAAGCGTCTTCTTATCCTGTGTGATGACGTCCTGGGCGTCGGAATCATAGTCGAGGAGCCGCTTGTCGAAGTAGGTCACTTCCTGAACAAACGGCACTTTCACGTACAGGCCTGGCTCCATGACGATCCGGACGGGCTTGCCCAACTGGACGACGATGGCGGTCTGGGTGACGTCCACGACAAAGAGAGGCGAAGCGCCCAGGATGAAGAGGACGAACAGGATCGCAATCACAGCGATGGTCATGCCCTGCTTCGTCATCGGTCGCGTCCCTCTGTCGTCGCGGGAGGCTTCTTGGTCAACCGATCTAACGGCAGATAGGGGAGCATGCGCTCTCCGGCCTTTCCATCGATGATGATCTTCTCCATTTTCGGCAGGATCTCTTCCATCGTTTCGATGTAGATGCGTTTGCTGATGGTATCGCGGGCCAGGCTGTATTCCTTCAGTGTGGCCAGAAAGCGGTTGGCTTCGCCTTGCGCCCGGTTCAATCGTGCCTGTGCATAACCCTTGGCCTGGTTGACGATCTGGGCCGCTTCGCCTTTCGCTTTGGGGAGAATGTCGTTCCGGTAACCTATCGACTGGTTGATCAGCTTTTCGCGGTCTTCTTTCGCGTTCGTGACGTCCTTGAAGGCGGCAGCCACGGCTTCGGGCGGATCGACATCTTGCAGTTGCACCGCCGCGATCTGCACGCCGGTCTGATATTGATCGAGAATTTTTTGCAGCAGGTCTTGGGTGTCCTGCTGGATTTGTGCTTTGCCGGTTGTCAGCGCTTCGTCGATTTTGCTCTTGCCGATGACTTCCCGCATCGACGCTTCCGCAGCCTTGCCGATCGTGTCATGGATGTCGGCAACGTTAAAGAGAAAATCCGATGCTTCCTTGATCTTGTACTGCACGATGAACTCGATCGCCAGGATGTTCATATCGCCCGTTAGCATCAGGGCTTCTTGCGGAATCATCTGCTGCCGGCTCTGTCGATCGGTCCGAAATCCGATTTCGACCCGATGGAGCTTGGCCACTTTCGGCTGCAGCACCGACTCGATAAGTGGAATCTTCAGGTGGGGGCCGGGTCCGACGGACCGCACGGGAATGCCGAATCGTTTGACCACCCCTTCTTCATCAGGCCCGATGATGAAGGCGCTCTGCCAGACCAGAAAGATCAGCAGCCCAGCAAGGAGGACATTTCTGAAGCCACCCGAAGGAAGGAAATTCCTGAACTGCATCTGCGCCTGCTTGAGCACATCCTCAAGCGGGTCGCTTTTTTTGCTCCATGGGTCTTTGGGATCCCAAACCATGCGGCGATAGCGGAAGGTTTAATGCGCGAACGCGCGACACCATAGCAGACTGCCTAGGCCTTCGCAACACGCGGAACCACGGAGATGGAACGCAGCAGGCTAGGCGGTGACGGCTCCGCCGCAGGAGGAGCCGGAGCCGGCGGTGCAGCCATAGCAATGGTTGCCCGTGACGATCACCCGCTGCTGTAACTGGAGAGGATTGAAATCGCGGATATGGCGTGGCGCGCCAGGACCCACGGGCAGGTCGAGCATTTGATTGAAATCGCAGTCGTACAGTGTGCCGTCCCAGCCAACCGATAGGGTATAGCGGCACATCACGCCCGCGGCCGCCACGGGATTGAAGGCATTGGCTAGCCGCTGCATGTACGCCTCATAGTTTTCGCTCTCGATGAGAAACTCGAGAAATCGGCTGATTGGCATGTTCGTTATGGTGTAGAGACGGTTGAACTCCACACCGTGTTTGGCGCGGAGTTCTTTGCGGAACTGCGATTCGATCGCATCTTGTTTGGGCGGCAAAAACGCGCCGACGGGATTGTGGACGAGATTCAGGGCCAGGTCGCTGTCTGGTTTGCCGTAGCCGAGCTGGTTCAAGCGGCGCAGGGCTTCCATCGACTTGTCGAAAACGCCCTCTCCCCGTTGGGCATCCGTTTGCGGCCCTTTGTAATAGGGAAGAGAGGCGATGATCTCCACCCGATGAGCGGCCAGAAATCCGGCCAGGTCGGCCTGCGACGGCAGCAGAAGCACGGAGAGGTTGCAGCGGTCAATGACATGACGCTTCAGTCCGCGGGCTTGTTCGACCAGCCAACGGAAATGGGGATTAAGCTCTGGTGCGCCTCCAGTGATATCGACCGTCGGAATGTCGGTTTGTGCCAAGGCTTGGATGCAGAGCTCCGCTGTCTCGCTCGACATCCGTTCCGTCCGGTCCGGACCCGCATCGACGTGGCAATGCCTGCAGATTTGATTGCAGAGCTTTCCAACGTTGATCTGAAACACCGTGATGCCTGTCGCCAGGAGGGGGAATAGACCGGCATGCTCCATGGGTGCCGCAAAGGGGGGAGTGGTGTCTTCAAGGAGGCGCAGCTGCTCACTCGCGGTTGCAAGGGGACTTTTTCGAGCAAGCATCGTCAGCGGCATGGCGTGTAGCAGCAGCCCCTTTCGGACTGCACGATATCGCCTCGCCGGTGACAGTACGTCCGGCGCGGTTTGCAGTCCTGACCATCTATCAAGAGATTGGCCAGCGCGTCAACCGTCATCTGGACAGCAAGCGGGCGCAGAGAGAAGGGGCGGCCATGTATGCCGCCCCTGCGAACCATCCGATTACATTTTCGCCCTCGTCTGGAAGTATTCATCGTGATAGTCGAGCGGGAGGGTCATGGCGCCATCCGGACCTGCAGCCATCGGGGAGGTCACGATATCTTTTTTCATCGGAGCCAGCGCGCCCAGCAGCTCATTTTTTTCACGGTCGCCGACCTTGAACTTGTTGAGGGTGGCCACCAGATCGCCGACAAGCGCGTCGAATTCTTCGCCGGTGATGCCCATGCCGGCATGGCTGCTCTTCATGTCTCTTCCCTTGTAGGTACAGGGACCGCCGGAGGCCTGGCAAATCTGCTCGGTGAGCATGGTCTTCAAGCGGGGAATGTTGGCGTTCGCAAACTTGCCATTGATGCGACTGTCGGCGGCGACGCGTCCGACGAAGTCTTCCACGACGGCGGCGATTGCTGGTTTTCCGCCAAGACGATCGTAGAGCGATTTCTCGCCCGTCATTGTCTGGCCGAACGACTCCATGGTGTTACATCCTCCCAAGCTCAGCAGGAGACCGCTTAAGACCACATACGAGGCAATCCATGTATTCATGACTCTCCTCCTCTCTGTTAAGAACATCACAGCTTCTCGACACCTAGACGCTGTTGTTTCTTACGAGAGGCGAGCCAGGACGGATGGCTGCGCCGTCACAATAAAAATTGTCCTCGGATAGATCCAATCTCCGCTGAGGTTCGTAGGGCAGTCAGGCGGGGCTCGTGCATTGTCTCCTCCGCCACAGCCAGGCATAGATCGTTCCATTCAGCGCGAGCACCAGAGTGCCCAGTATGATTTGGATGCGGTCGGTGAGGAACGCGGGATAGAGCAGCGGCAGAAGCCAGTGTGAAAGAAAGTCGCCGTGGTAACCGGAGGCCCCGCCCTGTATGCGCAGCCAGTTCTCCAGCGGTGTCAGCGGGCACATCCAACTGTTGAACTCCACGAGGCAGCCCCAGGCGAAGGCCGGGCCATGAATCCACAGGACCCGAGGCCATTTGGCGGCCAACAGTCCGCCGAACAGCACGAAGACCACGAAGAGTACATGCAGCAACACGACCAGATCGGCCAACAGGACGTACCACATGCGGTCACGAATTCTGCGCCGCGAGAGGGTCAGAGGGTGGATAGGTAATCCGATTGTGTTCGACCACCGCAAATGGCGTTAACCGGTGCCGGTCCGCTTTGGTCCTCGTCATAATATGTCGGACGGTCCATCCGCGGACGGCGAGCGCATCAGCAATCAACGATCGATGGCAGCGCCAAGGCACTGCCTCCGCGCACATGATGGCCGTCGGAGTGTTCCGACTCTCTGTCATCAGCGTCTCGAGGGCAGCTCGAAACGGCTCGGTTTGCATGTAGTCGGCATAGCCGCGGAAGCTTGTGTTCTTCCAGCCGGCATTGATGGAATCTTTCTTGGGCTTTCGCAGCCCGCCCAGGCTAGGCTGGTGCAGATAAATAATTTTCGCATCTGTCAGATGGTTGGCCAGCGTATCCGTGTCAAACTGCGGATTGTGGCGGGAACGCGGAACCGTTCGCACGTCGACGAGGCGTCTGATACCGTGGGATTGCAGCAGCGCCATGAATTCGTCGATGGGTTTCGTCGAATGGCCGATGCTCCAGAGCTGCGGGTCCATTGAACATTGTCCCACAGGGCGTGCTTGGTACCCAACCCCCTGGACTTCGGGTAAAGTCACGATGTATGCGCGATGTCCCGAGAAGCGAGGTGCACGCCTTACTCTGGCGGCATTTTGCGTGGATCCACTTCCAGAAGTTTGAGCCGTCCGTTGCCGACATGCTCCGTTTTATAGAAGCGGTCTCCCACTTGCAGGCTCCCGACCAAGAGATTTCCTGAGGCGACCAACGTGAAGTCGCCTCGAGACGGCGGCTTGAACGATCCACGGAGCACGGCGGTATCGTTAAAGCGTGACACCGTGGAAGTGATGTCCAGTTCATGCCGATTCACGTCGAAAAATTCGACGGTCATGCGCGGATGCGGCCGCGCGGTCGCATCCTTGAGGACCTGCAACAACTGCACGTTCAGAACGATGTCTCGCTCTCGGATCACCCAGGGCCTACGTTGGGCGGAAGACTGATCGGTCGTAGGAGCCGAGTACCATAAACTCGCCGGCTCCGCTGTCTCCCCGGCTACGGCGTCAAGTGGTGTCGTGAAGAGGGATAGATTGACGACGGCGATACTCAGAAACAACAACGGCGTCATGGTTGATAGGTTTCCTCTCGCGCGGTGTGAGGGAGAACGTGCTCATTATAATCGGGGCCGGCCGATGGTGCGAGGATGAAGTGAGATCGTGCTAACGGTTGGCCGCTGCCACGGCCCACTCCACGAGAGTGTCCGCGGATTCGACAATGTCGACCGGCACCTCGTAGTAATTCTTGAGCGTCTGGCGAGCGTTGGGCTTGAAGGGTTTCATGTGATGAACGCGATAACATGGAGCGGTGGCCGGATCGGTCCTGAAATAGAGGCGGCCTTTGTGAACGATGCCGAAGAACCTTCCCTGAAGCGCCAGTCCATAGCCGCCGAACATGGCACGACAGCTCAAACCATTGAGTTGGGCAAGTTGGTCCAGGACGAACTCTTTGAATCCCTCTGACGTGGCTCGCAAGATGACTCCTCGAAGAGTCTAACGCCAGCCTCGCTACGCCGGCTTCCGTCCGGCGACAACCCGTACGGCAATAGGAAAGGTGATCCAGTCGCCCTGACGATACTCCGAGGCCGCTTCGATAATGAGACGCTTCACCTGTTGTCGCTGTAAGTCGGAACACGCCGCCATCAGATTTTGGACCGGCGCGGCGATTTCCATCATGGCGGTGTAGTACTGCTCGGGCGACTCGTAAGACCATTCGGCAAGAAACTCCTGCTCAGTGATGTCGACGAGTCCAGCATCCTGAAGCATGCCGGCCAATTCACCGGGTTTGGCAAGACGAAAGATGCCGGGAGCCGTCGGGTCGGGCGGAGGCAGATCGACAACCTGCTTGATCGCCGCCATCGACAGCCCAATCCGAGGATTCCGTTCCGGGGATGTCCAGACCATGGCCGCAAACCATCGGGCCGGCTTCAACACCCGTGCAATTTCCGCGGAGGCTTTGGGAACATCGGGGAGGAACATCAGGCAAAAGCGGCTGATGGCTGCATCAAAGGACGCCGTCTCGAACGGCAATGTCGTCGCGTCGCCTGTACGGAATGTCACGTTCTGAAGGCCGAGCCGCTTCGCCTTTCGCTCGGCGACCACCAACATCTCATCTGCGAGGTCGATCCCGGTCACCGAGCCCGAAGCCCCGACGGTCTGCGCCGCAAGAATCGCCGGATAACCGGTGCCGGAGCCGAGATCGAGGACCGCGTGACCGCTCCGAACGCGGGCGTCGGCGACCAACCGATGATTCAGATACCCCGCCTGTTCCTCGAAGAGGCGGTCCCACTTCTCCCAGCCGCCCGCGACGCGGTTCCAGTCTTGGCGTTGGCCCTCGATGAACTGCTGTGGGTCTTGTTTCGTCATGGTGTGGATTTGATGCCGTCACCCTCCGCTCAAGGCACAGACAATGTACACGCAATCCTCTTGCCCCAGAGGAGCCAGCAATTCCTGCGCCTGCTCGTCATTCACGAATATTCGGATGTGGGGCCTGATCCTGTCCTGTTCCGTCACGATGCGAAAGCGAAAACCGGGATAGCGGGCATCCAAGGCGGACAGCACTTCACTAAGCGTCGAGCCTTCGATTTCAACTTCGCTTTGCTGTTTCGTGTACGCCCGCAGCGCACTCGGGATATGGATTTTCATCGCCCGAACGTAGCGGCTTCCACGGCATAAATCTCCGGCAAGTGACGGGCAATGCACACCCAGCCCTGTCCTTCCGTGCGGCTCGCCCAAATCTCTCCGCTTGTGGTTCCGACGTAGAGGCCAACCGGATCATGGGCGTCGCGGCTCATGGCCTGGCGCTTGACGGTCCACCAGGCATCAGCTCGCGGAAAACCTTTGTCGAGACGGGACCAGGTCTTCCCGGCGTTTCTCGTCACATATACGGCAGGTTTCCCGCCGAGGCTGACCCGCGGCCACACGGTCGAGCCATCCATGGGAGATACCCAGGCGACATCCGCATTGCGGGGATGAACGACCATCGGGAAGCCGATGTCGCCGATCGCCTTGGACATGTTCTTGCCGATCCGTACCCATTGATTGGACGGACGATCGAGACGATAAATCCCGCAATGGTTCTGCTGATACAACCGGTCAGGATTGCTGGGACACAAGCGGACGCAGTGTGGATCATGAAACGTCACGGTGGCGGGATCGAACCCTTCGACGACCTCAAGCCCTTTGATCAACGGGAGAAAGGTCTTGCCTCCGTCCACCGATTCATGGACACCCCCGCCGGACATTGCAAAATAGAGGTGTTTGGGATTGCGCGGATCGACAATGATGGAATGGAGCTTGGGACCGTCCGGCGTACCGTCCTGAACGGTGCCCATCCATTCAATGTATTGCGGGTCTTCATTGATGTACGAGAAGGCAGCCCAGGTCACGCCGCCATTGTCGGACCGGAACAGGCCCTGGGGCGACGTGCCGGCATACCACGCATCTGGTTCGTTGTCATGACAGGGAGTGAGCCAAAACACATGATTGACAGAACGGCCTTGTTCCCCCTCCGGCACCTTTCGGAAGGCCGGAGGCGCCGAAGACTCTTTCCAGGTCTTACCGGCATCAGTCGAACGGTAAATCGTCGGCCCCAGATGCCCCGTGCTGACGGCCATCAGCATCGTGCGTCGATCGCGCGGGTCGAGGACCATGTGGTGGACGATGTGTCCGAGAAACATCGGCGCAGACAGTTTCCATGTCCGTCGAGATGCATCGCTGCGCAGCGTGAATGCGCCTTTCCGAGTGGCGATCAAGAGGGTCACGGCCCCCTTCGTCGCCGCCGGTGTGCCGGTGATTGCTGTTTGAGCCATCTGTTCGCCTCCTCCTGAAATCGTCAACTCGGCCCTTAACGCCGCCGCCGCTTCGGCCGGTTCTTGGCGCGTCTGGCGGCCGGCTTTTTTTTCGGCGGCTTCTGGTCCATTTTCGGTTGCCACAAACCGAACGTGGCCCCCGTCGGATCGTTAATGACGCTCAACCAGCCGTATTGTCCCGCCACCATCACCTCTCGATGAATCGTCGCTCCCAGACTCCGGGCTTTCTCGGTGACGGCGGTGATGTCATCCGTCACAATGTAGGGAATCCAGAACGATTCCGATCCGGCTTCGGGACTCTTCATCATGCCTCCCGTCGGGGAGAGCTGCTCATTGAAGAGCGAATAGGGCATATCCGGCAGGTCGTGGACTTTCCAGCCGAAAAGTTTCTGATAGAAGTCTTTCGCCTTGTCGAGGTTCTGAGTGATCAGTTCGATGTGCCCGAAGTTGGTCGCCATTGACGCCCTCCGTCGATGTGGCCGCCGGTTACTTGATGGTCTGCAACGTCTCGCGCAGTTCTTTGAGTTCCGCGATCGAGAGGTCGAGATGCTGATCGCGTTGCGGCTGATCATCTTTGAATTTCCAGAGACGCCAGAAAATCGCGATCAGTTCTTTCTTATGGGTGACGGCCAGATCATAGCCCGGCGTTTTCTGCTGCTCCTTTGTAACATCGCAGTAGGAGTCCAGGAGGGCGTGGAATTGGTTGTGATAATCGTCGAGCGCGGGGTCTTTGCCCTTCCCGCCTTTTGCTTTGGCCGCCGTCGCCTCCATCATCGTCGTCAGATTGATCATGGTATCGACGCCAGTGGCGCCTTTTGCCTGCGCCGCATAGTCTCCTGCGCGAGGATAGAACAAATAACTGCATCCGCTGCTGGTGGCCAATAGGATGGTTAGGATCATGAAGCCCATTGCGCGTGCCATAGGGTCCTCCCTTCGCGTGCTGTGGGCGGGTAGACAAACACGTTCGTGCGCGCAGGGTCAATAATCGGCCGGCGTCTCTGGACGAGGCGCCGGCCTCCTGACGCGCCCGGGACTTGTCATTGCTTCCGGGTATAGACGATTTCCATCATCTTTGTTTCTTTATCGCCTTTGTGCGCTCCGTACATGTCGAACGTCTGACTGTTGTTGTCCACTATCTTCCAGACGGCACGATGCGTCATCTTGCCTCCATTCGGCTCCGGGTGCGAGCCGTGGAGCGTGATGGTCTTCCCATCGGCGCTCGCCGTTCCTTCCATGATAAAGAAGCCGGTGCCCATCGAATCCATCCAGACCGTCCGGTACTTCTTCGTCATGTTGTCGTAGGCATCGATGCCGACCCCAGAAAACGGTTGGCCCATCATCTGGCCGTTGTATTCCTGGTAGAGGAAGCGTCCGTCGAGCAGCATCTTCATTTCGGCCGTGCCGGTGGCTTCCGTCGGTGGCTTGCCCGGTTCCATCCACTCCTTGGTCGTGGTGGTCCAGCTGCCCGCGAGGGACGCAAATAATTTGTGCGGCTCGCCGGGCACGGCCATCTTCTTCCAGAGCTCCATCATCGCCTGCTGATCCATCTGTTTGTCGTGTTTCTTTTCCTTTGCCTGAGCTGTAGGCGTCGCGAGCATGAGACAAAGACAGGTGAGTACAGTAATCGTCAACCGCATCGTGTCCTCCTTCATTGAAATGATGGAGGCTGCCGTATGCCGTTCGTGGCCGGCAGTCCATCTGTTGTGTTGAGTTATTTCGACAAGCCGACGACCGAATTACGGGGCCGCATGAATCATCCAGGATACTCCAAAACGATCGGTCACCATGCCGAACCGAGGCGAAAAGAACGTCTTCATTAATGGCTGGCTCACTTGCCCTCCCTCAGCCAGCGCGTTGAACCGCCGGTCAGCTTCTGCTTCACCGGTCACGGTGAGTGATAGGGCAAACCCTTGGTACGTCTGCGAGCCCTGGCATTGCCCGTCTGACGCCATGATTGTCTGATCGCCGATTTGCAAGGTCATGTGCATGACCTTGTTGGAGTCCGCGGAGCCGCAGAGGCTCGGATCTGGACTATCCTTGAAGCGAATGAGCCTGCCGACTTTTGCGCCGACCGCACCCTCATAGAACCGAGCCGCTTCTTCGCAGCGGCCTTCAAAGAATAAATAGGGTTGTAGTTGCATCACCTTCTCCTTTCTTCGCGAATCGTGCGTTCCTATCGTATTTTCGCCGCCTGCGTTCGAACCCGCTCTTCCTGCTCACGAAGCTCCGGAGTAAACTCTGCACCGAAATCCTCGGCCTCGAACACCTGGCGGATTTCGATCGCGCTGTCTTCGTTGTGCGGATTCGGACAACGCTTGACCCACTCGATCGCCTCTTCTTTCGACTTCACCTTCCAGAGCCAAAAGCCGGCGATCAGTTCTTTGGTCTCGGTGAACGGCCCGTCGACGACCGTACGCTTGCTGCCGGAGAACTTGACGCGTGCGCCTTTCGAGGTGGGGTGCAGACCTTCGCCGGCCAGCATCACACCTGCATTGACCAATTCCTCGTTGAATTTTCCCATGTCCGCCAGGAGTTTCTCGCTGGGCATCACGCCGGCTTCCGACTCCTTGGTGGCTTTAACGATGATCATAAAACGCATACCGATCCTCCTTTGTTTTTGGCGCTGAACGGCGAACAACAGTTTTCCGCTCTCTCGTATTTTGTCGAACGATCTTGGTGAAATCGACAGAGACCCCAAGTGAAACAAAACCCATGCCCCTCCCGCACCTCGGAAAACACCTAGGGCGCAGGCACTACTGTGCCCGGAGCGGGATCAGCAGACGCAGACGCTCATCCCGGAGATACAGCCCGCCCCAGAGCAATACACCGAGCAGCACGGCCATATGGAACGGCTCGCCGATGCGTAAATGGGTGGCTGTCGCGCCGCCCAAATAGCCGGTCAGGAGAATTGCGCCGAGCACGGACGTACGAGGAATGACGTACAACAGTGTGGAGAGCAGTTCGACCAACCCCAGTGCAAGCGCCACGCTGTCGTCATAGCCGAGATGGGCAAACCCCTCCACGACCGACGGTGGCTTCACGAGTTTCATGATGCCGCTGAACAGCAGCATCAACACCGGGAGTGCGGTCATGATATATGAGACCCAGAGCTTTTGTTTTGACGTCATAACGTGTCTCCCGCGTCAGCCCCCGTAGGTCTTCTGTAACGTCTGAATGTCGATTTTCTTCATTTGCAGCACGGCCTACATGACACGGTTGGCTTTCGCGGGATCGGCATTCTTGAGCATCTCGCCGAGCCCGGTGGGCACGATCTGCCAGGAGACGCCGTATCGATCCTTGAGCCAGCCGCACTGTTGCGCCTCTGCATCGCCTCCGGCGGAGAGCGCATCCCAATAATGATCCAGTTCTTCCTGAGTGGCGCAATGCACCTGAAACGACACCGCTTCATTGAAGGTGAAGACCGTCCCGCCGTTGAGTGCTATGAATTCCTGTCCTTCGATTTCAAATGTCGCGGTCATGACCGAGCCCTTCGGCCGTCGGGCCACTTGTGCTCCCGCATCGCCATATCGCACGATCGTTACTCATCGGGACCGCTTGAACACCGACAGATAGAATCGCACGGCCTCTTCAGCCTTGTCGTCGAACCATAAACAGAGTGTGATCTTGGACATTCGGTGCTCCTTTGACATCGCAGTGACGCCGACCATAGTGCGTTACGACGCTGCCGGTAAGCCGGGGACGTCTCGGATCGGACGAATCTCAATCGTCCCGATGCGGGCGCCGGGAACCCTGGCGGCGATCCCGATGGCTGCATCGAGGTTCTTTGCCTCAATGAGGAAGTAGCCCGCCAGCTGTTCATGCGTTTCAGCGTAGGGACCGTCGGTCACCATCGGTGTGCTGTCCCTGACACGGACGCACGTTGCCGTGGATGTTGGTTGTAACGGCGCCGCGAGGTACTGCCTCCCTGAAGTGATCTCATGAGCCAAACGGATCGACTCTTCCAGCATCGCGGCGTGCGTGGCCTCCCCGAGCGCAGCAAAGCTCTGTTCATTGTGATAGACGAGCAACATGTATTTCATCAGAACCTCTTCGCCTGCGGTTCACGTTGATGTCCGCGTCGACATAACATAGTCGTCTGCCGTGGTTGAAATCGACAGGGAGGGCTGACCGGTGGAGCAGACTTTTTAAGTGATTGAAATTATGGGATGTACGACGGTCCTCGGATTGGAAGGCGCGCACGGCTTCCCTTACCCACTGAGTGTGTTGAGCCGTCGCTCCAGAAACCGTCGTTCCGGCTCCAGACGAGCGAGGGCGAGCGCCCGTTCGTAGGCATGTCGGGCCTCCTGAGTTCGTCCCAATCGACGGCAGAGTTCGGCGCGGGCCGAATGAGCCAGGTGGTATTCCGTCAATTCACCACGATTCAAGATGGCCTCGATGAGGTGAAGTCCCGCGAGAGGACCGTCGCGCATGGCCACCGCAACAGCCCGATTCAACTCCACCACCGTCGATGGGTCCACGCGCAGCAACACATCATATAAACCGACGATCTGAGCCCAATCCGTGTTGGCCGAGTCAGGGGCTTCGGCATGGACTGCAGCGATTGCCGCCTGGAGGGTATAGGCTCCGAAGCGCCCTGACGACAGCGCCTGCTCGACCAAGGCGATCCCTTCGGCGATCTGACCACGATGCCACAGCGCGCGGTCCTGATCTTCCAGGAGAATGAGGTCTCCGTCGGACGACGTGCGCGCGGCCCGCCGCGATTCCTGCAACAGCATCAGCGCAAGTAAGCCGGTCGCTTCCGCGTCCGGCAGCAAGTTCAGCAACAGGCGGCCGAGACGGAGCGCTTCACCCGAGAGGTCCGCCCGCGTCAGGGATTCCCCCGATGACGCTGAATATCCTTCGTTGAACACCAGATAGATGACCCGCAGCACGGCATCCAGCCGGGCCGGCAGGTCCGAGGGAACGGGAACTTCGTACGGGATGCGCGCGTCGCGAATCTTGGATTTTGCGCGCACGATCCGTTGGGCGATGGTCGCAGGCTTCGTGAGAAAAGCGCGCGCGATTTCCTCGGTCGTCAGGCCGCAAACTTCCCGCAACGTCATAGGGATCTGGGCTTCCGGAGCCAGCGCCGGATGGCAACAGGTAAAGATCAACCGTAAGCGGTCGTCATCAATATCGTGATCCTCGGGCTCGAGCGGCTCTTCAGCTGCGACATCCACTTCCTTGGCAAATTCAGTCAGCGTCTCGTCGTAGCGTGCGCGTCGCCGCATGGAATCGATCGCTTTGAACCGGCCAGCCGATACGAGCCATGCACGTGGATTCGCGGGCACGCCTTCACGGGACCACTGTTCCAAGGCGGCCGCGAAAGCCTCGTGCAGCGCTTCCTCGGCGAGGTCGAAATCGCGCAAGAGCCGGATTAACGTAGCCAGGACACGGCGGGACTCCGTCCGGTACACCTCGTCAACCTGGGCTCGCACGTTATCGCCAGTGTGTGTCATTGATGGATTCTCACCCTCCCGCTCACCGCCTGTCGGAACAGGCGTTTGGCCGATCTCACCCTCCTCCCCGAGCTGCCAAGCAGCTCCTTCCCGCAGCGTCATTCGGCGCAGCCGAGTTCCTTCATCGGCCGTACTTCAATACTTCCAAGGCGGGCGCCGGGAAAATGAGCGGCGATTCGGATCGCGTCGTTTAGGTCTCGGACGTCGATGGCGAGAAATCCGCCCAGCTGTTCTTTGGTTTCAGCAAAGGGTCCGTCGGTTGTCGAGGTTTTCCCGCTCCGGACTCTGACGGTTGTGGCAGTTTCAACCGGATGGAGCGGCGATGCGGCGATGAGCTGTCCGTTTTTCTGCAGGTCATTACAGAAGGCCATAGATTCGTCAGAGAGCGATTGTCGCTCGGGCTTGGGAAGCGCGTTGAGCACGTGCTCTTCGATGTAGACAAGGCAAAGGTATTTCATGATTGGCTCCTTGGTTTGGGGTGGCAGGTGTGTGTGCCTGACACGAAGTAGTCGTTTTCTGCCGACGAAATCGACAGCATCGATGCCACGGTGCCAGAAAAGAGCCAAGCACCGTTCTACGGCTGTCTCTGTAAGCCTGCCGCTGGCTTGACAATCTTCCCCATTCCTTTCATTCTTCGCCACCCCCTACTGCGGAGTGACTGTGACCTTCTCGACGGCACTTCGTTCGTTTTTTGTCCACCCGCTCCCTCCACTTGCAGGCCTTCTGTCGCTTGAAGTGGGTAGTCTCGTCCTCTTTGGCTGGGCTGTCGACCGTTCCGACCTCAAGAGTCTTGCTCCCGGTTTAATTTCAATGATGCCGAATACGGCGGTGGCCTTCATGCTGATCGGCATCGCGTTGTTGTGCGCCTCCATTAAACCCGGATCAAGGATTCTTCGGCTGGCGGCCGGTGGATCCGCTGCCGTTACTGCCAGCGTGGGTCTTACGACCGGCCTTGAGTACTTGCTGGGACTGAACTTCGGAATCGATCAATGGCTTTTTCATGAGCCGCTAGAGACTGTCGGTCCTTGGATCCCCGGCCGCATGGGCATCAACACTGCCGCCTGCTTTCTCCTTCTCGGCGTCGCTCTTCTTCTTAAGGTCGGCGCCTTTGCTCGTTCTGAGGCGCTGCCGGACGGCTGTACGTTGGGTGCCATGCTGTTGGCGTTCATGGCGTTTCTTGGCTATCTCTATCGCGAGCAATTCCTGTATGGCGCCGGCCAGTATACGCCGATGGCCCTGCACACTGCGCTCACGCTATTGCTCGTCTGCGCCGGCACCCTGGCTCTGCATCCTGGGAGCGGGATCATGGGGGTCCTGACCAGCGATCAGCCGGGCGGCTACATGCTCAGACGGTTACTGCCCGTGGTGCTGCTCGTCCTTCCCGTTCTCGGCTGGATCCGGTTGTATGGCGAACGCCAAGGTTTTTACGGCGCCGCGATGGGCGTCGCAATTTTTGCCACCGGAGCCATCGTCACGCTAGCCGGCCTGTTGAGCTGGACCGCACGTTCGGTCAATAAGACGGATCAGGCGCGCCGGCAAAGTGACAGGCTGTTTGCCGCCTTCATGAACAACCTCCCGGCGCTGGCATGGATCAAGGATGTGCAGGGACGGTACCTCTATCACAACGAAGCCTTTACCAAGGCGTTCGGCGTGAACTTCGAACAGTGGAGGTACAAGGCGGATCGTGACGTGCTGCCGGCTTCCACGGCCATGCAGTTCGAAGCCAACGATGCGCGAGTGATCGAGACCCATAAGGCCGTGGTGACGGTCGAAACAGCCCCATACGCAGACGGCGTGCACGAACGTCTCGTGAGCAAGTTCCCGATCATCGACGAAACAGGCCATCTCGACCTGCTCGGAGGCGTTGCCGTGGATCTCACGGACCGGAAGAGGATCGAGACGGCGTTGCGCGAAAGCGAGGAGCGATTCCGGGAGGTGACTGAGCATATCCAAGAGGTGTTCTGGCTGAGCGACACGCTCAAAAACGAGGTCCTCTACGTCAGTCCTGCCTACGAATCGATTTGGGGACGATCCTGCGAAAGCTTGTACCGCTTCCCGCGATCCTGGCTCGAGGCGATACATTCGGAGGACCGTGAACGGGTCCTGCAAGCCGCCTTGACCAAACAGGTGGTAGGGACCTACGACGAGGAATATCGCATCGTGAGGCCCGACGGTTCAGTGCGGTGGATACGGGATCGGGCGTTTCCGATCCACGACAGTGCCGGGGCGGTGTGGCGCATCGCCGGCGTTGCCGACGATATTACCGACCGCAAGAAAACCGAGGAGGAGCTGGAGCGGATTCGTCATGAGCTCGAGCGTCGTGTAGACGAACGCACCACTGCGCTCCAAGCCAGTCAAGAGCGCTTGGAGATGGCGTTTCACGGTGCAGGGCTCGCCTCGTGGGACTGGGACATCGAGACCGGAGAGTTTTCGTTCAACGAGCGTTGGGCACAGTTGCGGGGATTCGGCGTGCTGGAACCGGCGCCCCATATCTCGTCCTGTATGGAGGGCATTCATCCGGACGATCGGTCTTTGGTCGAGTGGAATCTGAAGACCTGTCTCGCGGGGCAGACCCCCGAATTTGAAGCCGAGATGCGCGTCCGCACCAAGGCAAACGAGTGGACATGGATTCTGAATCGCGGACGGGTGATCGAACGCGACGAGCAGGGGGCGCCGGTCCGTATGGCCGGCATCGAGATCGATATCACCGCCAGGAAGCGCACGGAAGAGGCCTTGCGTGAAAGCGAGGCACGGTACAGCTCACTTGTGTCGCAGGCCACCGACATTATTTATACCGCCGGCGTTGACGGCCGGTTCACGTTCGTCAATGCCGCCGCCTGCGTCATGATGGGGTATGAAGAGCCGGAACTGCTGGGTAAGCATTACCTCGAGTTGATCCGTGAGGATGTCCGCGCGAAGGCTCAGCAGTTCTACAAGGATCAGCTGCTGGCTCGGATTCCCAGCACGTACTATGAATTTCCCGCCATGACCAAGGGCGGCCAAGAAGTGTGGTTCGGTCAGCACGTCCGGCTGCGCCTTGTGGAGGGCCGCATGGTTGGCGTGGAGGCCATCGCTCGCGACATCACGGCCCGAAAGGTGGCGGAACAGGCGTTGAAAGAGCGCGCGAAGTGCGCGGCATTCGCCGCGGAAGTCAGTCTGATCTTAAACCACGACGAGCCGCTCGACGGCTTGCTGCAGCGCTGTACGGATGCCGCGGTGGAGCACCTGGGGGCGGCCTTCACGCGTGTGTGGCTGCTCAAGCCTGGTGATCTCTGTGCCGACTGCCACAAGGCGTCCTGGTGTCGTGACCGGACCGTTTGTCTCCATCTGCACGCCAGCTCCGGTCTCTCAACCAATCTGAACGGGGAATATCGCCGTGTGCCGTTGGGCGCGCTGAAAATCGGCCGCATTGCCGAAGGCGAAGGCTCGCTCTTCACCAATGACATCCTCAGCGACGATCGGTTGCCCAACAAGGCTTGGATGCGCGAGCACGGTCTCCAGTCTTTTGCGGGCTGTGCTTTGATGGTGGAAAACCAGGTCTTCGGCGTCCTCGGTCTGTTCAGTCGTGACACCATTTCGGAACCCATGCGTCAAACCATCGAATCGGTCTGCAATGGTCTGGCGGCTTCGATCGCGCGCAGGGAGGCCGTGGACGCCTTGCAGGCCAGTGAAATGCGGACACGCGCCATCGTTGAATCCGCCTTGGACGCGGTGGTGACGATGGACGAACGGGGAGTCATCACCGGATGGAATTCGCAGGCAGAGACGATGTTCGGCTATCAAGAACAGGAGATCGGCGGGAGGTTGCTAAGTGAGACGATCCTGCCGCAGCGCTATCGCGAGGCGCATACCACCGGTCTGCAGCGGTTCCTGTCCTCCGGCCATGGTCCCATTCTCAACCGGCGGGTGGAGCTTTCCGCCCTACACAAAGACGGACGGGAGTTCCCGATTGAATTGTCCGTCACCGCCCTGGCCATCGAAGGCCGCAAGGTCTTCAGCGCGTTTCTTCGCGATATCAGCGAGCGGAAGCAGGCTGAACGGGCGTTGAAAGAGACCTACGAGCAGCTCAAGGACCTGACGCGGCGATTGACCGAAGCCGAAGAAATCGAACGCAAACGGCTGGCGCGGGAGCTCCACGACGAGTTCGGCCAGGCGCTTACCGGCCTGAAATTTGATGTTGCCTGGTTGACAAAGGAATTGTCCCGGTCGATCAAAGGAACGGGGGCTGCCGCGATGAAGTCGAAGGCGATCGGCATGTCCCAGGCCATCGACGGCTTGATACAATCTGTGCGAGCCACGGCGGCCTCGTTGCGACCAGGCGTGCTCGACGACTTGGGGCTTGTCGCCGCCTTAGAGTGGCTCGCCACATCGTTCCAAGAACGCACGGGGCTCCCCTGCGAATTCACCATCGAGCCGTCCCTTCGTGACGCGCCGGTGGACGTGGCACTGGCAACCACCGTGTTTCGCGGCGCCCAGGAACTGATGACCAATGTGATGCGGCATGCTCACGCGTCAAAGGCGGAGATACGCCTAACGGTCGAGCATGACCAACTAATCTTGACCATTCGTGATGACGGCCGCGGATTGCGCCCGGAGCAATGGAAGGAAGGTCACTCATTCGGCCTGCGCGGTTTGCACGAGCGTGTCAAGTTGGTCGGCGGCGCCGTGAAAATCGTGAGTGCGCCGGACACGGGGACAGCGGTGACCTTGTCGATGCCCATGAAACATGAGAATGAATCACTCGCCAAAGAGCACCGCTAAACGCGCTGGTCGTTGTCAACCTTCTGCCTTAACAAAAAGCTTGTAGGACGAGTCCTACGCGTAAATTATGGTGTTTCCTTTCCCGTGAAATTTCGCTACAGTATCGGTCGAAACGCTCACCAATCGTGGCTAGCACATTACGCCCGATGCTGTCGAATCAACCTGCCCATCCTTCGCAATCCCCAATCGAATCTCCTAGTCCTCAAGGCACAAAGCTGAAGATTCTTCTCGTCGACGATCATGCGATCGTCCGAGTCGGACTCAAACAGATGCTGGCCGACGCGTTTGCGCAGCTTGAGGTCACCGAGGTAGGGACTGGTCAAGAGGCGGTGGCGAAGGCCCAGGAGGCTTCCTGGGATCTCGTGGTTCTCGACATCAATCTTCCCGATACGAACGGTCTTGACGTACTGAAGAAATTGAAAACGCTTCGGACGGAGCTGCCGGTCGTCGTGCTCAGTTTTCACCCAGAAGAGCAGTATGCCGTCAGGGCGCTGAAGAGCGGTGCCTCCGCGTACGTGACGAAGGATACCGCGCCGCAGGAATTGGCGACCGCGATCAAGACTGTCCTTGCGGGCCGTCAATACGTCACCGCGACGCTCGCCGAGCGGTTGGAAACGATGCCGCTGCACGCAGCCGGAAAGCCGTTGCATACGCTGCTCTCGGACCGCGAACTACAAGTGCTGTCGATGATCGGAGGAGGAAAGTCAGTGACAGAAATCGCGGTGGCGCTCGATCTGAGCGTCAAGACGGTCAGCACCTACCGCATGCGACTGCTGTCGAAACTGCAGTTGAAGACCACGTCCGCGCTGATCCGGTACGCGCTCACTCACCACCTGTAACGAATTTCACATCTGAAATTTCAGATCCGCGAGAAACCTCGCTGTAGCCACGCTGGCTTTGGTGCCCCCCATTTGAGATTTGACATCTGAGATCTTCTCGGCCGGTTGCATCCCGCGGATTCGGACGGTACAGTGATCATCGGCGATTGCCACGATGCCTGTGCCGATCCAGTCGATCTGGGAGGGAAGGTGGTCACACCCAATAAGCGGCTTCTGGCGGGACTCCTGCTATGGTACGTCGTGCTCTCTCTCTGGACGGCGTACGAGCCGGCCGACCGGCAGTTCTGGCTACTTTCCAGCATCCTGCCCGGCCTTTTGGTGCTTGTGCTCGTGGGAACCCATCGGTACTTGCCTCTGTCACCTGCCTCTTACGTCTTGATCACTATGTTTCTGAGCCTGCATACGATCGGCGTGCGGTACACGTACGCGGAGGTTCCTGCAGGAGCGTGGTTGGAGTATGCTGTGCCGCTCGGGCGAAATCAGTATGATCGCATCGTCCACTTTTGTTTCGGCTTTCTCCTGACCTATCCCATCGAGGAGTTGTTCCGGCTGACCGTGCCGCTTCGCGGCTGGCTCCTCTACTATCTTCCTGTCATGACGGTCCTAGGCCTCAGCGGTCTCTGGGAAATCATCGAATCGTGGGTGGCCCGAATGGTCCATCCGGAACTCGGCATCACCTACCTGGGGTCTCAGGGAGACGTGTGGGATGCGCAAAAAGACATGGCCGCTGCACTGTACGGGGCGCTGCTCTGCGTGGGACTGCTGCTCCTGTACCGGAGACCTCGCCTTGGATTCTCACGCTCGGTCGCCGATTCGCCGCGTTGAGCCCCATCGGGATTGGATGTGACGAAGACCAAGCTGCTCCTGGGGCTGTTGGCGTGGTACGGTCTACTGTGGACCGTGCTCGCCATTGCGCCGCGCGATCGGCAGGATTGGCTGCTCGAAAATCTTCTGGCGGTCGCCGCCGTCGTCACGCTCGTCGCCACGTACCGCCGGTTTCAATTCTCGACGCCGTCGTATCTTCTGATTACAATCTTCCTCAGTCTCCATGCCGTAGGCGCACACTATACCTATGCGGAAGTCCCGTTCGGCTTTTGGCTGCAGCAGGTGTTCGGGCTCTCGCGCAATCCGTTCGATCGGTTGGTCCACTTCGCCTACGGATTGCTGCTGGCCTATCCCTTGCGAGAGATTTTGATCCGGCTGGCCGGCGCGCGGGGCCTTTGGTCATATTATCTTCCGGTCAGCGGCATGCTCGCTCAAAGCGGATTCTTCGAAATTGTGGAGGCGGTCGTCGCCCAGATCGTGAACCCGGAGTTGGGCGCTGCCTATCTCGGGACGCAAGGGGACGAATGGGATGCCCAGAAGGACATGATCGCTGCCTTTTCCGGCGCGCTGCTGTGCATGGCGCTGGTAGCGATTTCAGCGCGCGCCGGATGGAATGGCGATTTCAGATCAAAGAGATGAGAAGGGCCGGCCCGCTAAACAGTGCCGGCCCCAATGCCGGCCAGCTTACTTTTTTGCGATTTCGAGCAGTTCCACTTCAAACAGCAACGTCGCACCAGGCTTGATCGTCGGCGGTGAGCCGCGATCGCCATAGGCAATGGCCGACGGGCACACCAGTTTGCTCTTCCCGCCGACCTTCATGAGCTGCAGGCCTTCTGTCCAACACTTGATGACCTGATTGAGCGGGAAGGTGGCCGGTTCGCCACGTTTGACGGAGCTGTCGAACACGGTGCCGTCGATGAGGGTGCCGTGGTAATGCACTTTGACGGTATCGGTGGCCTTCGGCTGCTCACCCTTGCCTTCTTTAATGGTGGTCACGATCGCGCCGGATTCGGTTTTCTTGGCGCCAGGCTCGGCTGCCGCCTTGGTGACGAATGCCGTCCCTGCTTTCTTCTCAACGTCGGCCTGTGCTGCCGCCCGCGTTTGCTGAACTTGATTGACCTTGGGCCCATAGGTCTGGAGCTCTACCTTCGGGGTCTTCTTGAGGACGCCGTCGGTCATGCCGGCTCTCACGAAATCCAGTTCGGACTCAGTGAGCGAAAACGGCGCGAGGGATTGGCTGATGATCAAGCCAAGGGCATACATGGTTTTCTGATCGTCGGTGGAGGGATCGGCCGCGCCGGCGGTCCCCGCCGACGTACCGTTCAGCAGAACGATCATCATGAAGATTGTCGCGATGCGCATGCAAACATCCTTTCTGCTAGGAGGATTTCAAAGGGCGACTCCGTGCCCTCTTCGTACAGTAAGCCATCCGAGATGGCGGGCTCAAGACAATTATTCACTGGTTGCGCGTTTGCCCGTGCAACGGTACACTGCGCTCCCAGCATCATTCCACACATTGACTCCTGAATGGTTCTGACCTTCGTCATTCTCTATCTGCTGATCTCTGTCGGCATCGGCCTTCTTGCGGCGACACGCGTGCACAGCGCCAAGGACTTCGCAGTGGCCGGACGGAGCCTTCCGGTTCCTATTGTCATGGCGACGGTATTCGCGACATGGTTCGGCGCCGAAGCAGTGATGGGGATTTCGGCGACCTTTGCCAAAGAAGGCCTGCGTGGCGTGGTTGCCGATCCGTTCGGATCGAGTCTTTGTCTCGTCCTTGTCGGACTGTTCTTCGCGCCGCGCTTTTACCGGCTCAACCTATGGACGGTTGGCGACTATTACCGGGTCCGCTACGACCGCCGGGTGGAAGTGCTGTGCACGCTGTGCATTGTCGCGTCGTATCTCGGATGGGTGGCGGCGCAGTTCAAAGTCCTCGGGCTTGTCTTGAACGTCGTCACCCAGGGGGCAGTGAGTCAATCAGTCGGGATGATGATCGGGGCCGTGATCGTACTGACCTATACGACGTTCGGCGGTATGTTTTCCGTCGCGATTCTCGATTTTGTCCAGCTCTCGGTCATCGTCGGCGGACTCCTGTATATCGCCAGCGTTTTGAGCGATGCGACGGGCGGCGTCGGGGCGGTGCTCAGCCATGCAAGAGACGCGGGGAGGCTCGAGTTCTTTCCTCCCCCCTCGCTGAAGGCCTGGATTCCCTTCGTCGGCGCCGGGGTGACCATGATGTTGGGGTCCATCCCACAGCAAGACGTCTTTCAGCGCATCACCAGCGCCAAGGACGAACAGACTGCCGTCCGCGGTTCGCTCTTGGGGGCTGCGCTGTACTTCGTCTTTTGCTTCGTGCCGATGTTCATCGCCTATTCGGCGTTGATCATCGATCCTGTGAAATTTGGATCCTTGCTCGAAAGTGACGCTCAGCTGGTCTTGCCGACCTTGATCGTCGAACACACACCGTTGCTCGCGCAGGTGATGTTTTTCGGCGCGGTGCTCTCGGCCGTGATGAGCTGTTCCAGCGCGACCCTGCTCGCACCGTCAGTTCTCCTCAGCGAGAACGTCATCCGTGGCGCGATCCCGCACATGGACGAAAAAGGACTGTTGACCACCATGCGGGTCGTGCTGATTGGCTTTGCCGCCGTCGTCCTGGCGATTGCGCTGACCTCCGAATCCAGCATTTACCGGTTGGTGGTCAATACCTACAAGGTGACGCTCGTCGCGGCATTTGTCCCGCTGTTTGCCGGTCTCTTTTGGAAACGGGCTACGATACAGGGCGCGCTCTGTGCGATTGCCGCAGGGTTGGCGGCCTGGCTTGGAGCAGAATTCATGAGCACCGAGCAGACCGTGGTGCCCCCACAACTGGCCGGCCTCGCGGCGGCGGCGCTCGGCATGATCATCGGTTCGTACCTGTCCGAGCCTAGTGCTACACCACGGTCCTAGTTCCTCGGCGTGATCGCTTTCTCTCGCACACTGTCGTATGCTGAAGAAAATGCCGCTGCTTCATCGCTTCCTGCGTTCCCCGTGGGCCTTCCGATCCCTCTGGCTCCTTGCTGCGAGTGTTCTGCTGATCATGGCCGGCCTCGCGGTCTACGGAGCCTATCTCGCGACTTTTCTCGAACTCCCACGGAGCGAAGATCATCCGCCTCTGCTTCTGTACACGGCTCCCTTCCAGTTGAAAACGGGTCTCTCATTGAAGACGGCACGCCTTCCAGAACGGTTGCAGCGATTGGGCTATCGGCCGGTCAGTAACTCGGTCGCCTCGGCGGGCGATTATCACCTCACCTCCGAGGCCCTCACCATCTTTCTGCACGCGCAGCCTGAAGCCTTTGTAAAGGCCAACGTCGTCACGCTGGACCTGCAGGAAGGCCTCGTGACGCAGGTGCTCTCGGAGCCGGACCGGACGCCGATTTTTCCGGTCTTTCTCGAGCCTGAACTGATTAGCGGCTTTCGTGGCGCCTCGCGTCAGGTCAGGGAATGGATTCCACTGGCTCGAATGCCTGAGCGGTTGGTCGAGACGATCTTGGCGGTGGAGGACCGGCGGTTTTACTCGCATGCTGGTATCGATCCTGTGGCGGTGGGACGGGCGGTGTGGCGGAATCTGACGAAAGGTGGGGTCGTCCAGGGCGGCAGCACGATCACCCAGCAGTTGGCAAAAAATCTCTTCTATTCACCGCAGCGGACATTCGTCCGTAAAGTGAAGGAAGCGCTGGCCGCGATCGTGTTGGAGTCGAAATACAGGAAGCGCGAAATTCTAGAGTCTTATCTCAATGAAATTTACCTCGGCCAAGCGGGGTTCGTCTCGATCTACGGGGTGGGGGAGGCGGCTCATCGATACTTCGGCAAGAGCTTGGACGAACTGACCACGGGCGAGATCGCCATGATCGCGGGACTCATCAAAGGTCCGAACACCTTTGCGCCCACCAAACACCGCGAGCTGGCCCAACAGCGTCGTGATGTCGTCCTCCGTCTGTTGCGCGACCAAGGCAAGGTCACTGAGGAGGAGTGGAAGAGCGCGGTGAACGAACGGGTTCAGGTGGTCCCCCCGGACGATGCGTTGGCCGAGGCGCCCTATTTCGTCGATACCGTCCTCCGGCAGGTCGAGGAGTCCGTTGGGACGCCCTTACCGGAAGGCTTGCGCATTGACAGCACGCTCGATTCGCTCCTGCAGCAGTCGGCTACGGAAGGCTTGGAACAGGGACTGGCCAGGCTCGAGCGGGCCTATCCGGCATTAAAAAAATCGGAGCAACCGCTCCAAGGAGCGGTAGTGGTGTTGGATCCGTCGACAGGGGCGATTGTGGCGCTGGTCGGAGGACGCGATTACCGCATCAGCCAGTTCAATCGGGCGGTACAGGCGCATCGGCAGGCAGGGTCGCTGTTCAAGCCATTCGTGTACCTGGCGGCATTTGAGGCGAGTCGAAGCGGCGCACAACCCTACATGACTCCGGCCAGCCTTTTGGCCGATGAACCGGTCACGTTCGAATCAGAAAATGGGAGCTGGTCGCCTCAAAACTACGACAAGCAGTTTCGGGGGAACGTTACGCTGCGTAACGCGTTGGAGCAATCTCTCAACGTGCCGGCGGTTCGCGTGGCCAAAGCAGTCGGCACTCAGCCCATCCTCGATGTCATCCGCCAACTCGGTGTGACGACGGTGATGACCAATGACCTCTCGCTTGCGTTGGGAAGTCCGGCCGTCTCGTTGCTCGACATGGTGACCGCCTATGGCACCATGGCTAATGGAGGAGTTTTTGTGCGTCCGACGAGTCTACGCGCTGCATCGGATCGAGAGGGCATGACCCTATGGACGGCGACTCCCGAACGCCGGCAGGCGGTTTCTCCACAGGCGGCTTATCTGGTCACCTCTCTTCTTGAGGGCGTCGTGCGCCGGGGAACGGCGGCAAAAGCGAAGGTGTTGGGTCTGACCGGAGCCATCGCAGGCAAGACAGGCACGACCGATGGGTATCGCGACGCCTGGTTCGTCGGGTATACCTCCGATCTCGTGATCGGCGTATGGGTAGGGTTCGACGATGAGCGGGCGGTACGCTTGACGGGTTCACAAGCGGCGCTGCCGATTTGGATGGACATCGCCAGGCGCATGTTGCCGGAGCAAGCGGCTCCGTTTTCGCCACCCGCCGGCGTCGTCGCCCGTGCCATTGATCCTAAGACAGGCCAATTGGCGACGTCACAATGTCCCGAACGCGTCGACGAAGTGTTTATCGAGGGCACCGAGCCGACCGTGTACTGTGAAGTGCACGGGGGCGGTCTGTGGGAACGGCTTCGACACACGTTCGGATTTTCCTGATCCGGCTTTCAACAAACTCCTAGGTGGTCCGGCCCGAAATGGTGTAAGCTGGCGCCGATGCTAGTGGGAGGCTCTGCATGAAGAAAAACGGATTTGGTGGCGACGACAATATCACGCTGTTGGCCAAGGGCGTGCATCTCAAGGGCGAGATTCGGGTCGAAGGCACGGTCCGGATCGACGGCCGTCTCGAGGGTGAAATTCACACGAAGGGGCAGGTCATCGTCGGCGAAGATGGGCTGGTCCAGGGTGTGGTCGCCGCAGGCACCGTCGTGAGCAGCGGCCGCATCAAGGCCACAGTCACGGCAGTCGAGCGGGTGCACCTCCTGAAGACCGCCGAACTCATCGGCGAAATCCATACGCCGGTGCTCATGATGGAAGAAGGCGCCAAGTTGCAAGGCACGACCGACATGGGCCTCGCCGCCTGGCCTGACGAGCTGCCGAAACTGGCAGGCCCGGTCCGTGAACTGACGTCGCACCGGGGCAAGCACGTTGTCGTGGTCGAAAAGGATTCCAACGCCTAGCGGACTCCCGTCCACGCGCGGCTCTCGCGGATGCAGGTTTCATACGCGCGGTGATCCAGGGAGGCCTTTGTGGAAGCGACGCTCTTCCTCGTTCGCATGACCCGACCCCAAGCCTTTACCGCTGTCTTCTTCGCACTCGGAACGGCCTCACTGCCAAAGCGCTCGTCATGCTGGCATCGAGCGTGGGCGTCGTTTCGACAGTGGATCAGGTGCTCCGCCCCTGGCTGATCGGCAGGGACGTCCCGATTCCTGTCCTCTTTCTCGTCTTCAGCGTGCTCGGTGGGTTGGTCCTCTACGGGCCGATCGGCCTCTTCGTCGGACCGGTGCTCGTGAGCCTCTTCATGACCGCGCTGCAGATCTATCGTGAGGAGTATCACGCTGCCGACAAACCGTCCGGCCCGCCCGCCGTTGCTTCGACGCCTGGCGCCCCATAGTCAGTGTTACTCCATGGGGATCGTAATCGCGATTCCTCCCATGACATCGTTCAATTTGAAATCCCGTTTAGGGCTCAGGGGGTGAGTGTTGTGACAGCTGATACAGGCGGCAGACACGGCGCGATCGGGATAGATCGCCTGGAAGTACTGTTTGCGGCCGCTGGTCACGATTCCCGTGATCGGCGCATCCGGCGCGCGGTTCAGCGATTCCAGTGCCTTGCGTTCAAAATCCGTCGCGGGTGCGTTGCGTTGATAGATCGGTGAGAGTCCGATGAGCCGGTACCGGATGCCTTGACCGCTTTCAGCGACCAATCGGCCGGAATGTTGCAGAAATTGGGCGGGAAGCGGTAACGCGTTCTCCTGTTCCCAATGTTCGACGGCCTTGACGACGCCTTTTTCCTGGAGGCGATTGACGATCTGGGTTGTGTAGATGGTCCGGTGTGCTTGCAGGACGGCGTGCACGAAGCCTGCGACCCTTTCCGGAGAAATTCCCGCCGCCTTTGGCTCCTCTTTTGCCGGATACGCCGCGGCAACCCACCACAGTGCAACCACTACGAACGTGAGGCCTGCGGAAATATGGGCGACTCGGAAGCGGTCCATGGGGACTCCTTTGAAGACGAGTTGGAGGCGATGAGGGGCAGCGTGACCAGGCAGGATGTGCCAGCTCCTTCCACGCTCTCCAAACGGATATCGCCGCCGAACTTTTTGATGATGCGGCGCGCGACGGTCAATCCGAGACCGGAGCCTTCCCCCTGACCTTTGGTCGTGAAGAAGGGGTCGAAGATCTTCGAAAGATGCGACTTGGGAATGCCCGGGCCGGAATCGGCGATGGTGGCGACGACGGTCCTCTCGACGATGGCCGTGGCAAGCCGCAGCGTCCCTTTCCACTTCATGGCCTGAACGGCATTCAACAGCAGGTTCATGAAGGCCTGCTGAAGTTGATCGGGGAGGGCCGAGACCACCGTATCCCCCACGTAGTTTCGCTCGACCGTCAATTCCGAGATGTCCACCCCGGCCGAGATCGCCGCGAGCGCATCGTCCATTTCGCGTTCGAGGTGCACCATTTGTCGCTGATCGGCGACTTCACGCGCCGCGATGCCCGTAAAGTCCCTGATGATGGTTGCCATCCGCTTCCCGTGCTGGACGATGTCCTGGGCGTAGGATTTGACGCGCGCCGGATCACAGTTGTCTTGAAGTGCTTCTCCAAGGCCCAGGATCCCGAACAAGGGATTGTTCAATTCGTGGCCGATGCCTGCCGTGAGAATACCCAGACTTCCCGACTTCTCCGCCTCCACCAGCTTCTCCTGCATGCGGCTTTCGTCTGTCGTGTCCCGGAGGACGAGTCCGATGCGATCGGACTCTCCCGGTCGGCCGGTGACGCGAAACCACTCGTACCGGTACAAATGGCTGCCTAGCTGCAGCTCGGCCTGCCTCGCATGTGATGTCGTGCGCGGGACGAGCGGATCTCTGATCTCATCAGCACTGTTGGCCCGTTCCGCGGCCGGTACCAAGACCGCCTCCCGCTTGTGGTGACTCCACAGTTCCTGACGCAGTTGCTGTTGTTGCGAAGCATCCACCGGCAGCGCATTGAACAGCTGTCCAGGAGCCTCGGAGAACCCGAATACATCCCGAGCCGTCCGATTGACGTACTGCACCTGTTCCTGGTCGTCCACGATCAAAATGGGCGTTGGCACGGCATCCAGAATCTCATCGGTGGATCGCTGCAAGTACTGGACTTCTTGCGTCTTCAAGGTCACTTGATCGGTCAGACCTGCGAAGGCGGCCTCCAACTGCCGGTTCATGCGGTTGAACTCTTCCGCGAGTGTCTCCAGCTCATCGCCGGTCTTAATCTCAATGGATTGCCGCAGTTCCCCGCGTCCAATGGATTGCGCAGCTTGCTGCAGTTGCCGAACCGGCGTGACGATTCGCGTGGCCGCGAGATAGCCCAGTGTTGCCAGCAATCCCACGGCGATGGAGCCAAACACGGTCATCCATGTAAATAAATGCCTGATCGGCCCGAAGAGCTCATCCGACGATTGCCACACAAACGTATGCCACGAGCCGGCTTCGAGAGATCCATTGGTAGCCCGGCTGGTCTCCGGCAGCGGCGAAAATCCGATGATCGATGAGGAATTCCCGCCATGGCCGTCGCTCGGTGCGTTGGTCCATCCCGGTTCGCGAGGAGTCACCAACGGGATGATCGAGGCATCGGACAGCCGTACCCCCGTGGGAAGGATCGGACAGCTCACGACAATTCCCCGATGATCGATCAACATTACGTGACCGGTCTTCCCAAAGCGGATCGGCTGGGTGGACGGCGAAAAGAATTCCTTGGCGTCGATGATCCGGTGGATGACGCCGACCGCCTCATAGCGGAGACTATCCATGATGGGGAGACTGATGGAAAAGGCATAGGTACCGGCCAGTTCGTCGAAATAGACGTCCTCGATAAACAGTTGTCCGATGCCCCTGTTGTAGCTCCCTTTCCACCAGGCGAAGGTACTGTTGTTAAAATGCGGCTTGTCCGCCAACGCGGCGACCACATGCCCCTGCACGTCCGTCACAAACAGCATCCGAGTGGCGCCTCGGACCACCTGCGGGATGAGCTCGTCCGGCTCACTTCGGGCGCCGGTATAGTATTCCCGCAGGAGGCCGGCCAACGGATTGTCCGTGATGGCTTTCACGGCAGCCGGGTCTTTGGACGCCCATTTGCGCTGAAATTCCTCCAGGCTCGGCGACGGTTTGCCGCCGGCCGCGAGCGCGAGATCGCGGCGGTGCTCCAGCTCACGCACAATCACAGGGTCTGCGGCGATTCTGGAGGTCCGTGCAATTTCCTCCCCAACGAGGAGGTCGAGTTTTCTGGCGGCCTCCGTGGCCAGCGCTTTGAAGCTCTCTCCACTGACTTCGTGTATTTCTTTCGATCCCTGCCAGAAGGCCATGCCGAGGCCGACGAGCAGAGGCACCACTCCGACCAGCAGCATGGAGACGATCAGTTTGGTCTGAAGCCTCCATCCTCGAGTGGCGGGGGAAGGCGGCCTCGATGACGGCGTCACGTCGAACCCTCTGATACGGACGGGAAGGTGATGGTAAAGGTCGTGCCGTGGTCGACGCGGCTTTCAACGTCGATCTTTCCACGCATTTTGTTCACGATGGTCTTGACGTTGTACAGTCCCAACCCCGTGCCCTTGCCAGATTCTTTCGTGGTGAAGAATGGTTCGAAGATTTGGTCCTGGACCGCTGGTTCGATTCCGCATCCGGTATCGGAGATCCGCAGCGTGACGCCGTCGGAGAAGTGGTCCGTTGTCAGCGTCAGCGTCCCTCCGCCCTGTTCCATGGCTTGCACCGCATTGGTAATGAGATTGACCAGAATGTGGAGGATCTCGTCCGGGTTGCCCCGCGCGGCGGCGCCCTCCTCATATTCTTTCCGCACGCTGATATCGTGAAAGCTGACCGCATACCGGGCGATCTTCAGTGCTTCGTCAAGCCGGTTGTTCAGGCAAACCATCGTCTCATCGCGACCCGAGGTCTTTCTGGCATATTGCGTCAAATCCCGGGAGATGGCGCTGGTTCGGCGCACGGCTTCAATGATTTCTTGCGCCTGTGCGCGGACGGCTTTCAGGTCCGTTTCCTCCGCGAGGTTTTCGGCCAACCCCATGATCAACTGGAGCGGATTGTTGATGTCGTGCGCAATGCCCGCGGCAAACGAGCCGATCCCCGCCAACTTTTCCGCGTGAAAGAGCTCGGTCTGAAGATTCGCTTCATGACGGACCAGTTCCCACAGGAGGCGAGCGGTCGATCCGCTCAGGACCTCGATCTCGGGGCGCTTGTGGATCTGGACGAATCGTTCCACCTCGGGATCTCCGGTGACATCCATGATCAAGTTCACGCCATGGTTGTATACGAGATCTTCCACCCGGTCAGCGACTGGGATACGGAGGTTTTTCGCCCGCGTGAGTCCGGGCGCGGCCGGGTCTCGATCGGAGATTCCGACGATTTCGATCGAAGGAATCAAGTGGAGGAGATCGAGGAGCGCGGTCCCTCCTCGTCCGGCCCCGAGGATCGCGATCTTAGTTTGCGCGAGCTTCGACACCACCGCTCTGTCCGTCAGAGGTTGCACGGCATGACTCCCTGGATGGGGGGGAGGGACCACTGCCCTCCCCGACATCATACCAGCGGAGAGAAGTTTAGAGATGTGCGAGCTCTCTCTGCTCCATGGCTCGAGCGACCGACTCCCGAAGCTTTTCGCCTTCCACCGGCTTCACCAGATAATCGACCACTCCCTGGCGGAGCATGGACGTTGCCATGTCCGCATCGGGGAACCCGGTCAGCACGATGACCGGCACTCTCGGGTAGTTGGCCCGGAAGTAGGCGATGGCTTCCACACCGTTGATCTTCGGCATGCGAATGTCGCAGACCAGGATGTCCAGGAGGAGTCTGTTTTCTCCCGCGTTGATGGTCTCGATCGCCTTTTCGCCGTTCTCTGCTTCAAGGACGTCATAGCCGGCCTTTTGCAGTGTCATGCGAACCACCTTGCGGATGTCCGCTTCGTCGTCGACGACCAACACACGTCCATTCGTGGCTTGATCACCCATGAAAAATCCCGATGTAAATTCTCCCATGATGTCCTCCTTGTTGGATGGTGAACGGTGTATGTGTTCCGGCATGGTCTTGTTTGCCGTGGAAGAGAGCAAGCGATGTGCCTTCTGGGCCGTTGATGGCATTGTCTGTACTTTCCTGTACTTGCAGGCGAATGTTTCTCCACCCGTTCCGCTGGGACGGTTGGAATCCACCACCAAGGCTCAAATGCACCACCAGCCTGAAAGAAGAGCCGCATCAGTCGGCCCACCAGATACGATGCAACAAGAATAGCGAGCTCAGCAGCACCGTGGGTGCGGTCAGTGTTACTAGAGTGTTCATGACGGCCTCCTTGTTCTCTTGCTCTGACCCATACGTACCATGCAGACTGGTGACAGGGTGATGACCGAATAGTCCTTCAATTCTAGGTGCTTCGAGATTGGAAGCAGCCTACATCCTCTGCGTGAGTGAGCCTGTGCGAAGGAATCACATTCGATCCAGCGCTGAATCCAATTTGTCGCGGCTGTAGAAGAGTAGAATTGCCTTTCCGAAAGGGCGTACGGTATCCTGGCTGAAGCACGTGCTGACGCAGTCAATCGTCGAGGCGAACAACGGCGGGGAGGGCCTTTGATTACCCAAGATATGCTGACGGATTACATCAGACGGACCATACCGGACGCCGTTGTGACCATGATCGACAAGACCGGTACGATGGATCATTTGAAAGTGACCATCGTCTCGGACGCGTTTCAGGGCAAGAACCTGCTTGACCGACATCGCTTGATCTATCAGGCACTTGACGCACCGATGAAGGACGGGCGCATCCACGCGCTGGAATTGACGGCGAAGACCAAAGAAGAACAGCAGCAGTTGATGGCTGAGAGCCGCTGACTGGTTGCTGGAAGGAGGCCGACGATGGCGGATCCAATCGAAGAAGAAATTCAAAAGGAAGTCAAAGCCCACAAGATTCTGGTCTATGGCAAGGGCACGAAGCAGATGCCGATGTGTGGATTTACCCGGGAGACGATGCAGTTCTTCGACAAATACGGCTACCCCTATGAAGTGATCGACGTGTTGTCGCAGCCGGCCAAGCGGGAAGCCCTCAACAAAATGACCAATTGGCCTACGCTCCCCAAGGTATTCATCGACGGCACCTTCTATGGGGATACGGATATTCTGGATCCGATGGCGGCGAAAGGAGAGATTGAGCCGCTGCTGAAAAAGGCGTTCGGAAAGTAGGCAGCCAGGCAAGCTTCGCCGTCTCTCCCTTCGAGGGTACCCACTACCTCCGGCTCGCTCTCAGCTCGTAAGCTCGTTCAAAGTGTGTCGAACAATACGCACTTCGCCGTTGCTCATACAGAGCAACGGCCGCGAGCGGCGGCTAGTTGTGTCCCGCCCTCTCCAGTGATTACGGTGAGAGCCTCGCCTGGCTGCTTCAAGGAAGTGATGAGAAGAGACGGCTCAACTCGCACCACAACCTACTTGTGTGAGGGTGCAGGGTTCGCTTTGTGTTTGTCCGTGTGGTGTGATAGCCCAGTTGCAATTCCCACCAGAGCAAACACCCTTTCGGACGGACTGGATAAGTTGCGAGCCCAGCGTAGCGTGTGTTCTTTGCGCCCGGTCTGAATATGCAGCGTACTGAGATCCTTGATCAAGTGAAGCCGATGTGCGGGTTGATTTATTTCATCAGCAACGGCCATTGCGCCGCTGAGGTCGCCTTTCCGGGCAAACGCTCTAGCGATGGCCTCCAGCCCACGTTCAATGTCGCCATCGACCTTCAATAAGTCTTGAAAGCGTGTTTGGTCGGCCGGACTATGGCCGAACCGGAGCTTGTCATCGAGTCGTCGGAGTTCTTTCCTTCTCGCGCTGCGTTGGGTTTCCGTTTCAGCCAGAGCGAGGGCTGCCTTGGCCTCTTTGAGATTCCCCAATTCGGCATAGCTCATCGCAATCCCGCTGTAAAGCCATGAGCGTCTACTATCGGCATCTTGAAATCTGGCAGCAGTGTCTTTTGCCTCCGTGCCCTTGCCAGCCTTCACCATTTCAACAAGGATTTCCGAAATCGCCTTATCGTAGTCGGAGGCCTTCTGAACCGTGGGGGGCGTTTGCTTCAACAAGGTTGCGGTATTGAATGCTCCTGCGAACTCGCCCCGTTTCGCCTGAGCGTTGGCAATATCGTACAAGGCAGATCTGCGGTGTCCCTCCTGTTCAATGGATTTGGCGATGGAGATCGCGTGATCGGCATCACCTGCCATTGCCGTTTCGACGGCGATGCGCCAGAGAATCTCGGCTCGCGTCCAATCGTTGACGGTCAAGCGTGCTGAGGATTCGGCTTCCTGTAAGAGCGTCAAGGCCAGCAGCTGGCCTCCATGTTCGCGATGATAGGTCGCCAACTCCAGTAAGGCGCTCGCCTTGGCGTGCCCTGGTTTGATCGCCGAGGCTGTCACCTGAGCATCGATGAGGCGACCTTGTCCCATCTGCGCCTGCATGACGCCCCATAAGGCGTAACGTTGAGCTCCATCATCGAGGCCGGCAATGATGCCCTGGGCCGCTTGGGCCTTGCCATGTCGTACGTGATCCCCGACGATAGTCATCAAGGGGTACGGATTGTCTCCGGCGATGCTCAGGGCGGTTTTTACAGCTCCTGGTACATCGCCGTGCCTCGCTTGCGCTTCAGCCAACTTCGCGGTGACGATGCCCACGATGGCAAAGGACTCCTGCTTTGTGCGCTCCTTGAGGCGTTCAAGAGTGCGGAAGGCTTCTTCGAGATTGCCTTTGTTCGCATAGGCAATGGAGACTTGTCCCAATGCGTTGGCCGCAGCAAGTTTGCCAGGCGGTGAAGACTGGTCTTCGACGACGATTTCGGCATATGTCCGTTCCGTTTCAGCGACGTTTCCAGTTGCGGCATAGGCTTGGGCGAGCGCGGTGAAGTAGTTGAGCTTGTTCGGGAGTTTGGGAAAGTGCTTCAGCGTTTCTCGGGCTTCTGGTGGGTCAATGGCGATCTGTGCGACGACAATGGGATCGAGCGCCGACGAGCGCTCAGCGCGATCGTCGATGGATGCGGCGGCGCCTCTGGCTTCGAAAAGAAGTGCTGTCGGCGATTCGGACTTGAGCGTATGGGCCGCGCGCGAAGATCCATCGGGAGCAAGAAGACCGAAGCACACAATAACGAACGAGCACAACGGGGCATGACGGGTTGGCCGTGACAGGCCTGTCACCGCTTGGCTTCCGGCGGCGGCCAATTCATTTCGGTGTGGCGGCCGCAGTAATAGCACAACAACCGGTAGCGCGCCTTGCGACGCGGGTTCGGCATGGAAATAAACGTGATCGGCGTATCGTCAAACGGGCAGGTCGGCTGGTCATGAAGCAGATGCACCTCGGCCATCATCGTAATTGACGCGATATCCCAGGACGGCGAGGTCTGTTCGCTCCCGGCGATGTGTTCCTTGTTGTGGCAACGCTCGCACTCGGCCTCGTACGTTTTGATACGCCCATGGTGCGGCGTCATGTCGGTCACGGTCATGGGACCGCCACAGCCGTCCTTGGTGCAGGTGAGGTGCTCGTGTTGCAACGCCTGCACGAATCGGCGATGCGTCTGCCGTTCCAGCTCCGATTTCATAGTACTTGTCTCCTGTGTTATCTGGGTTTGCCTTATCCCCACCACTCTCCTCAGGATCGGTAGCCAATGTTGCTTCTACTGCGCACGTATTAATGACCCTTCCAAGCTCGCTTGTTTTCCCTACCATATGGATGTGGATGGTCGCGTCGCTGCGATGTGCGACGGATGCATGAGCCTGTCGTTGTGGCATCATTCTCACCCGCCCAACCCCGGCCGCGCCAAGACGCGCCCTTTTCCCAGGCGGCGATGGCGAAGATCTACATGCTCCCTCCAAGCTCGCTCGTATCTCTTCGGGGCAGGGCCGGATTGATCTCCTACTGCGCTCCCTTCTCACCCTCCCATCCCTGCGCACACCAAGACGTGCGCTTTGCCCCTGGACGAGCTCCGCCAAACAGAACTTGTTCGACCCGGAGCCAATGTTATTGATCCTGGCGACGGGATAGAACCCTTCTAGTCGGTGCGCGTTCGGCGAACAAAGGAGATCAACCAGCCCGTACGCCGCTCGTCTTGCGGAGACCAAGCAACGACAGGGTCATGCGGTTTATCCGTCGCTGGAGCAGGACGCGACCAACAGCATCCACTATACCCCCCATGCGCCGCTGATTTGAATGTTGGCGCCGTTCACGTAGCGAGCTTCAGGACTCAACAGATAGCGCACGACGGCCACAGTGTCTTCCACCGTTCCGATGTAGCCGGCAGGAATGCGCTTGGTCATGGCGGCCAGCTCGCCAGGCGGCGCACTGCCTGAATCGATGAATCCCGGGGAGATCGCATTGACCGTAATGCCGTGAGGGGCGAGCAATTTGGCCAGGGTCCGGGTGAGGATCAAGACGCCGGCTTTGGCGATGTAATGAGCCGTCACATCGGGTTGAGAGATCATCTGATCGGCATTGGCCATGCTGAAGGTGATGATCCGGCCCGACCGCCGCGCTTTCATTCCTGGCGCCGCGGCCTGAGCCAGGTAGAAAATCGGGTGCAGATTGCCATCGAACATCTCCTTCCACCCCGCCACCGTTTCATCAAATAGGTTCACGCGATGATACGGCCCGGCGCCGTTGACCAAGGCGTCGATCTGTCCCCATTCCTGTTCGACACGGGCGACCAACTGCTTGGCTGCGACCGGATCCGACACGTCACAGCGGATGGCCGATGCCTGGCCGCCCCGTTCGACGATGGCAGCGGCCGTGTCCTTGGCGTCGGCTTCACTGGTCCGGTAGCAGAAGGCGATCTTCCAGTGCTTCGCAGCGAGATCGAGCGCAATCCCGCGTCCGATGCCTTTTGCCCCTCCGGTGATCAGCGCGACGTTCGTGCTCATGACTTCCTCTCTGTGCGTGAACGCAGTCGTTTGGCGAGCAGCTGCAACGCTCCTGCGGTTCTCGTGGAGAACGATTGTTCCTGTTTTGGTTTCCTGGCGTCAAGCTGGCTTGCGTCGATCAACATGTTCAAATCATCGATCGTGTCGACATCGCGCCATTCAGGCAGGAAGCCGACGCTGAGGCCCAGCATCGCGGCTTTCTCCTTGGTGAGGGCCACCACACGATCAGTGGACCATGGGATATCGCGAAAAAGCGGCGGCGCAGCCTTCTTGAGCCCGATCAAGTAATAGCCGCCGTCGAGAGCGGGACCCAGGACGGCGTCGTATCGGTCCAACAGTTGAACAGCCTGGTGGTAGGTCTCGAGAGGCAGCGAGGGCACGTCAGTGCCGGCGATGACGACCCTGCCATAGCCGCGGGTAAAAAGCGTGTGAAACACTCCATCCATGCGGGCGCCCAAATCGTCGCCTTCCTGATCGAGCAACCGGACGGCCTGGCGTTCCTCCATGATCTTGAAAAAAGCCAACGTCGACGACGGCGCGCAGGCCAGATAGCGGTCGACCGGCAGACGGAATTTCGAAACCGCGGCCTTCGTGCGTTCCAACGTATCGAGGACAAAGCTCCCATGCACGGTCGCCGCTTCGTCGGGCGTCAGCGGAGGGCACAGACGCGTCTTGACCTGGCCTGGAATCGGCGCCTTGGCAAAGACGACGAGCGCCCCTTCCCGCTGCTGGATCGCCGCGTCGGCTGTATCCTTTTTCGGGTGATGATCCATTTGCGCTTGCGGATCCCAGATCTCAAATCTCAAATTTCAGAACTCGGATTTAACGCACCGCCGCATAAAACTGTGCGAGCCGGTGCGGACTGACGCCGATCCAATACAGGAAGCGCAAGCACCACATCAAGAGGATCGTGCGCAGGGGGCCCTGTTGCTCCCAGCGGCGGAAGGATGTGGTGACCTGTTCGCGGATCGCTGCAATCTCACCGGCCCGTTTGAGCCGGGTGGTGAAGTCGATGTCTTCCATGATCGGGATGTCGGAAAAGCCTCCCAGCCGCGAGAAGACCGCGCGACGGACAAAGATCGCTTGGTCGCCGGTCGAGATGCGGCTGATCCGCGACCGCACGTTCATCAATGTGCTGACCACCTTCCCCCACGTCGACGGACGGTCGAAGCGGGTATCAAAGCGGCCGCCGAGGATGGCGGGATCGACCAACGCCTGTTCCATCAGGTGTTTTGCCGCCGCAGGCAGATGAGTATCCGCATGGAGGAACAGGAGTACGTCTGCGGTGCATGCGGCTGCCCCAACGTTCAGTTGCCTGGCACGGCCCGCTTCAGACGATAAGAGCCGAATGCACACCGATTTTCCGGTACGTGCGGCCGCGGATTCGACCAGCACCCTCGTGTCGTCTGTGCTGCCGCCATCGACGACAATGATGTCGTGAAAGCCGAGCCGGGCGGTGACGACGAGCGTCATGTCGATGACGCCGGCTTCGTTCAGCGTGGGAATGATCACCGTGAACGTCACGGGGAGGGGCGAAGCGCGCGGCGCTGCTGGCTGGTGAATACCTTACCCCGGCTTCTTCGGTTCGTTGAACATGAAGTACATGACGATCAACACCGTCGCCCAGAAGACCACCTGCTTATGCCAGAACAAGACTTCGCCATAATGGAAAAATCCCAACGCCAGCCCGATGGCGCCTGTCATGACACCATAACGGACCGCAGGCGTCTCGATGGCGGCGTTGGCCCAGACGGCAAGGCCGCCGAAATAGATCAGGAAAGGGACGACATTGATCTCGAAGCCGCCGCTGATCGAGAGAAACACGTTGAGAAACCCAATGAACATGAGCGCCGTGCCGACCATCAGCCCGATGACGCGCATCTGATGGTCGCTGCTCGAGTCCTGCCCCTCCGGCTGTGTGGATTTCGCAGGCGAGCGTTGGGAAGGATCCTGAGGTGGAGGAAGATCGGTCGGCGCCATCGGTGCTACCAGGGGGTCAGTTGAGTCTTGTCTGTGGAGAAACCACTACTATGTGAACGATCTCTCAAGCCTTGAAATGCTTGCTGAGGGTCAGGGCCTGCTGTTGATAGGAAGAGCCGAGACCGACGCCATACAGCCGATCGGGTACGTCGAGCATCCTATCATAGACGACCTTGAAAAAAGTTTGACCGTCGTGGATGAGGAACGGCACGTCATGAGGACGCACCTCGAGCACGACCTGGGTGCCTTTGAGCTCGCCATCCGCCCCATAGCCGAAGCCCGGATCGAAGAAGCCGGCGTAATGCGTGCGGAGTTCTCCGCAGGCCGCCTCGTAGGCCATCATTTCGGCGGCGTAGTCGGGTGGCACGCGGATCCGTTCTTTGGAGGCGAGGATGTAAAATTCTTCCGGCTCGAGCAACAGGCTGTCCTGGCGATGCCGGTACAAGGGTTCCCAAAAATCGGCCGCGGCGTAATACCCGACCTTCGAGAGGTCGATCACGTGGCTGTTCTTCTTCGCGCGGTAGCCAATGACCGTATTCCCGGCGCGCTCTTCGCCTTTCAGATCGATGCGAAGGAAGAGTCCACGATCGGTGCGAAACTCCTTGGAGCGCAGCGGCTTGCGATCCGACAGGTTGTGATACAGGAGGGGCTCCTGGCGATGGAGGCGTTGCAGCGTCGCGTCCGAGGCTTCCGCCTCGCCCCGCACAAACCTGATCTGATTGAGCGACTGACCGGTTCTCACCTTGATGGCGAACGAGCGTGGCACAACTTCGAGAAACAACGGTCCTTTGTAGCCGGCCCGGATCTCATCGAACCCTGCGTTCAGATCCGTCACGATGCGGGTGAACACGTCCAATCGCCCCGTCGTGCTCTTGGGGTTGGCCCTCGCCCGAAGGGTCGACGGAAGACGCAGCGACTCCAGGAGCGGCACCAGATAGACGTGACCTTTCTCGAGAATCGCCCCCCCAGTCAAATCCATCTCGTACATCACGAGGTCGGACTGATAAAAGTCCATGACATCGAGGCGGCTGGAGATCGCCGAAAGCTCCGGTAAAAAACTGCTGATCAATCGATACGCTTTCTTTCCGAGCCGCAGGTCGAGGCTCGCCGGTTGGATCTGTCGGTCTTCAATCGCAAGGGGTGCCCTAATGATGCCGCTCGTGATGAGCCGTGTGATGTGTTGATAGGGGAGAATGCCTTGCCGGGTTGGTGTCGTCACAGGTCGTCCGCATCTCCGCCGCAGCTGTTGCCCCATGAGGCGTAGCTGTCGCGGTCCGGATAGCTGTCCGCGCACGATGCATCATCGGCGTATGTTCGCGCACCGACCATCGGCAGTTCTCGCCGGTCCCGCCCGGTCTCGAAAGAGCCGTTCCCGGGTTTCGGCTGGGGATAATGGAAGGTCTTGTCCTCGTAGTTGCGCAAGACGGCTCCGTCTTCATCCATGTGCACCACGTAATCTCCTGGAAGCAGGGGAATCTTCCCGCCGCCTCCTGGCGCATCAATGACAAAATGCGGCACCGCCATCCCGCTCGTATGACCCTGCAGCGCTTTGACGATGTTCAGTCCCGTCTCGATGCTCGTGCGAAAGTGGTTGGTGCCCTTGGTCAGGTCCGCTTGATACAGATAGTACGGTTTCACGCGCGCCAGCAGGAGTTGGTGGACGAGCCGTTTCATGATGTCGGGATCGTCGTTGACGCCTTTGAGAAGCACCGTTTGTGCGCCCAACGGAATGCCGGCATCCGCCAACATGCCGCAGGCCGCCTTCACCTCCGGAGTCAGCTCGTCCGGATGGTTGAAATGCAGGTTCATATAAATCGGGTGGTATTTCTTGACGATGGCGCACAGCTTCGGAGTGATCCGTTCCGGCAGGGTACCCGGCACCCGTGAGCCCAGCCGGATCAATTCCAGGTGGGGGATGGTTCTCAACGCCTTCAAAATCCGCTCGAGGAGATGGTCCGGAAGGAGCAGAGGGTCCCCGCCCGAGAGAATCACATCACGAACCTCGCTATGTTCCCGTAGATAGGCGATGGCGCGGTCCAGTTCGCCCTTCTTGAGAAATCCTGGTTTGCCGACCAGACGCTTTCGAGTGCAAAAGCGGCAATAGATCGGACATTGATTGGTGACCATAAGCAGGACGCGATCGGGGTACCTGTGAACCAAGTGAGGAACCGGGCTCATCAGATCTTCTTCGAGCGGGTCGTCGTCGGCATCGATATCCGCCAACTCGGCGGAATCCGGAATTACCTGCTTCCAGATCGCATCCCCCTTTTCCTTGATGGTGCCGAGCACCGTCGGAGTGATCCGCATCGGATAGGGACCGACGATGGCTTCAATCTCCTGTTCGTCCAGCCCAAAGCGGTCGGCCAGGTCCTTGGGCTTCACGATGCTCTCGGCGAGGATGCGTCTCCACTCCTCCATGGATGCTCCTTGATTGCGGTCACGGGTACCGCCCGTCCGACCGATTACCCGTTCGCCGGACGACCGGCTTCCGCCTTGCTCTCCAAGTGGGCGAGAATGGCGTCCGTCTCGCTCAACACGACGTCGCCATCTTGGAGGACAGGGACGTAATACTGCCCCGATACGGCAAACACTTCTTTGCGTTGCGGCCGAAGGTCCGGGACGACGACGTCCTTATACGACAGTCGCAGTTCGGCCAGTTTTCGGCGCACGACCTCACATTCCGGGCACCAGTGAACATGATAGAGGGTCATCGACATACAGGGTCAGGAATGAGGAGTGATAGTGTCGATCGGTTCTTCCGCGACCCCACAGGGCACCATGACCGCATCTCTCATGCCATGGATGACCTTCTTGTCTGCAGGACAGACGGTGGCCAGAATACCAGCCAGTTCCGCTGTTTCGCCAGTCACAAAATAATAGGGCGACAGTCTTGCTCGTCCCGCCATCGTCCGGATCTCTCCGGTATGCGCATCGAAATAGTCGACCTGGTATTGCCGGCCTTTATGAAATTCCTGGAGGACATACGGAGTGCGTGGAAACGCCGCGAGTGCCGCTTCGATGGCGGCGGTCCATTCGTGTTGCGGGAGATCGTGGCCAACCGAGACCCCGCGGCTGCCCCAAGCCAGTTCGGAAAATCCGGACGGCTTGAGGACAAAATGCCTCTGCTTTTGTGTCGCGGCGGCAAGATCGCTCCAATTCGTCACCGCCCGGCCGCCGATCGAGAGACCCGGGATCACAGCGGAGGGCGGCACTGGCGCAGGATCCAACACCCAGGTCCGCGGCATGATGGTCGTTAAGTGCACAAACAGTTCCTCGCCCAACTCGGTCCGCCAATAGGGGGCCAGCACCGGGTGGTGGAGAAGCGCGAAAGCGGATTTCTCCTCCAGCGCCGGCTTATAAGGAGGTGTCACCGAGACTAAGCCCTTTTTCGCCGCGTATTGAATCAACTCGCTCTTGGGGATGTTAGGTAGGTCGAAGAGCTCGTAGAACCGATAGATCAGGCCGATCGGGCGGTCACCCGCTTCAACGAGCCGCAACCCTTCTTCGGTGAATCGAACTTGCCGCGGCTCGATACAATGGGTTTCGAGCCCCCGGGCGGTCAATTCCTTGGCCATCCAGGTCATCTCCTGGCGGTAGTCCTTCGCCTCTTCAGACACCACGATCGCAACCAGCCCCTCAGGCTGAGCCGACTGAGACCGCAGCATCGCAGCGAACCCCTCGATCATGCCCTCAGGGCCGCCGACGAGTTGAGGAGGAGGAGGGGTGAACGGGGACGTGGAAGCAGAAGCGCGGGCATAGAGCTGGGACATGCAGGCGGTTAAGCCGATGCCCCCGGGGACAGAGTCCAGTTCGGTGATGACCATACCGTCCTGTGTTGGGATGATGTCCGGCCGGATGACTCTGGGCAGATCGGCACGGAACCGCTTCATCCGGCTGTATGTCACCAAGGCCTCCGGTTTGCCTTGATCGAGCCATGACCCGACCCACGACGGCTGCGTGCCTCGCGCGCTCTCCAGATAGAGGTGGTTCAGCGCGCGGTAAAACCGTGCAAGTTGTGTCCCTAATTCCTGAAAAAACACCAGTTGGTCAGCCGAAAGCGGTAACGGATTCAGGCCGATGCGCCACGACGTGTGACCGGTTTCCTGGCGAGATTTCTCAACGGAGGATCCGTCAAGTTGAGGCGTGAAAAGTCCCGCCTCGATCAGTGCATCACGGATGCTGGAATAGCGGTACAGCAGGTCGGAGGTAGCCAAATCAGACAGGGGATGCGTTCATACCAGGTACGTCAGATGAAAGAATCGTAACACGCCCCCTAGGAACCTACAAGGGGCGCGACGGCGGACGGAGAGGGGTTTGCTGGTAAGGCCATGCGTACGCAATTCTTGCCAGCAGTCTTCGCCGTATACAGGGCGGTGTCTGCGGCAACGATGAGATCGGAGGGAATGGACGCGTGGATGGGATAGGTGGCGACACCGATGCTGCAGGTGAGGGCGAAGGGATGCGTGTTGAGCACCGTCAACTCGGGAAGCATGGTCAACGTCATCACACGGTGGCGGAGCCGTTCGGCGGCGCTGAGAGCGCCGTCCATGGAGGTATCTGGCAGAATCAGTGCGAACTCTTCCCCGCCATAGCGCGCGGAAAAATCGCTGGCTCGTGCCATACCTCGTCCGGGTGCCTGCTGGCTATCCAGGAGCCAGCCCAATTCGCGGAGGACCTGGTCTCCCATCGTGTGCCCGTACACGTCGTTGATCTGCTTGAAATTGTCGAGGTCGATGAACAAGAGCGACAGCGGACGCATTGAACGGAGCGCCAACGCGCAGAGTTGGACCAGGGTTTCTTGGAAATGTGAGTGATTGTAGAGACCGGTCAAGCTGTCGCGGATGGACTGGTCGCGCAACAGCTGGTTGGCCTGCATGAGATCCCGGTTGGTGTTGGACAGCTTCTTGACCAGTCCTTCGGCTTCCGACTGCTGGCGTTTAATCGCGGTAATGTCCGTAATCGTTTCCACGACATGCGTCTGGCCGTTCGACGTTTGGACCTGCGCCCATTGAACCAGGAGGTGCTCGTCGTTGGGCAGGGGAACTTCGCTGGCCGTGGGTTTGCCGCTCTCGACGGCTTCCGGCATTTTGCAGAAGGCGCAGGGCGTCGCACACCCTGCAATTTTCTCATGACAGGTAAGGTTGGAAATGTCGCCGAATTTGTTTTGAGACGTCTGGTTCTGGAAGACGACCTTGTGCGTGGCGGGATCGATGACTGTGATGATCACCGGTTGCGAGTTCAGCAACAGTTGTGGGTCGTATTGTGGTCCTCTCGGGGGGAGTGCCATCGTTGTCGTATACGAATGAGCAGCGAGACTGCGACCAGTATTCCAGTGAGGGCACTTTGGGTCAAGGATTTGAGTGTTTTGGGAATGGTGCTAGAATGTGGCATCCCTGCGGAATTCCTCATGACTGCGCTGATCGCGAAGAAGGTCTCGCTTGTGACCTCCGCACCCAAAATCCTCCCCCAGCTCGTCCCAAGCAGCGCATGCTTCAGCTGTGAGATTTGCTGCCGGTTTCCGGAGCCCGACAGCGTACTGCGGCCATATTTCACCGGTGAGGAGATCGCTCGGGCGGTCGAGCACGGCCTCCCGCCCACCGCGTTCCCGGACATGCAAGGCAGTCAGGTGGCCCTGCTGCCGGATGCAAAGGGAGAAGGGTTTCACTGCCCCGCGTTTGAGAGCGAGAGCGGTACCTGCCGCCTCTACGACCATCGACCGCTCGATTGCCAGCTCTATCCTCTGGCTCTTATGTGGAACACCGCTCATAATGAGGTAGTGCTCGGATGGGACAGGAAATGTCCGTTCATGGAAGTGCAAGTGCCGGAATCCATCCGCCGCCACGCCGATCACGTGATGACCATGCTGGAGCAGCCCGCCATCGTGGAACAGATCACCCAACATCCGAGACTGGTTGGTCGCTTTCAAGAAGATGTGGTGCAGTTATCTTCACTCCCGGCGCTGACCTGGGCGATCATCGCCCGTTGGGGACAACCGCTTCGCCGGCTCCTCTGGGAGGATCTGTCACGCCTGACAGAGGCCATGGAGCAACCCGGTTTCCAAGGCACTCTCGCCGCGTACTCGGCTCCGTATCACTATCTGTGGAACGCGTTGCTGCCGTACTGGTGGATCGATCTCCACGGCGCTCTCTGTCTGCTCGTTCAATCGCCGAGCGGGTGGTTCATGCCGTTGCCGCCGCTGGCCAAGGGGTCCCTCGAGCGGCCGTTTCGCGAGGCATTCTCCCTCATGCACCGCTGGAACGGGTCCAGCGCAGTCAGCCGCGTGGAAAACGTGCCGGCTGAACTGTCCCCAATGCTGGAAGCGATGGGTTTTCGGCTGGTTCCAAAGGATCCAGATTATCTCTATCGAGCTGATGCATTAGCCCGGTTGGCCGGTGACCGGTACAAGTCTCAGCGGGCGCTCTGCAACCGAGTCGAGCGTGAAGGAGGGGTGCTCATTGAGCCCTACCATCCGCGCGACCGCGCGGCCTGCCGACATTTATTGGAGGAGTGGAAACGGCAGAAACGCGCCCAAGGCTCCACTCCCTATGCGGAGTTCCTGCTCGAGGATGCAGGCTCCGCCCATGAAGTCGCCTGGTCTCATGCGGCTGATCTCAACCTCGTCGGCTCAGTCGTTCGCAAACACGATCGGCTCTGCGGCTACACGTTCGGATACTGGTTGGACACCACAACGTGGTGCGTGCTGTTGGAAGTCGCCGACCGCACCATCCCGGGAATAGCCCAATATCTCTTCCGTGCCACCTGCCGCAAAGCGCTGTCGGACGGTGCCGAATACATCAATACCCTCGATGATTCTGGGCTCGCCGGGCTGCGCGAATCGAAAGACGCCTATCATCCTATCGCGCGCAGGCAGAGCTTTATTTGCTCCGAGACCCCATGAGCAAGCAGGATTTCCAACAGCCGCTCGACTCCTCACGCTACCGTTGGCTGCCCCAACTCATCATCTTGATGAACCTCGTCGCCGTGGCGGCAGCCGTGTTTCTCCTCCGCAGCGTAGAGCACCGGCTGGTCCATTCCACGGGCGAAGAGTTGAGGATCGCCGCTGCGGAGGTGTCGGACAAGCTCGACCGTCTGCTGTTCGAACGGTACGGCGACGCCCAGATGATGGCGCATGCATTCGCTCTGCAGTCGTCCGACCCGACATATCTCTCCAGCTACCTTGGCTGGATGCGGACGAACCACGGGCCGGTCTATCTGTGGTTGGGGGTGACGAATCGCGATGGCACCATGGTGGCGGCCACGGACGCTTCATTTCGCGGTCGGGACTTCAGCAGGACCGGGTGGTTTGAGCGTGCGCGTGCAACGAAGACCATCCAGGTTGATGACGTCGCGGTACACGATCCGGACAATGGGACCGAGGCCATCGCGTTTACGGCGCCAATTTTGGACCCGGCCGGAACATTTCATGGCGTTGTCACCAGCCGAGTGGCGATCTCGACGCTTGAAGAGGTCACCACCAGAACGGTGCGCTCGCTTGAAGCCCGGCAGGAGTTCGCCGGAGCCGTCGCGTTCGAAATGGTGACGTCCGAGGGAATGGTCTTCGTGGATTCGGATCTCCTGCACAAGGCACCGCTTGATCGTCCGCAATCAGATCTGCTCGCGTCGAAAGCTCCTCCGTTCGGCGATGCAGGATTCGTCGAGGAGGAGTATCGCGGGCGTCCGGTCGTGACGGGTTTCGCACGCACGAAAGGTTTTGGCGACTTTCCAGGACTCGGCTGGCATGTGCTGGTCCGTATGGATCGCGACCGCATTCTCGAGCCGATTACCTCGATTTTGTGGAAGGTGGGAATCACGGGAGCGGTTGTCTGGATTCCCATGGTGTTTCTGCTGTTCTGGTCCACCTCTCACCTGCGCGCTGAATATCAACAGGTCCAGCAGGAAAGCTCGTGGGCGCGCGCGGCCGAGGCGGCGCTGCTTCAGAGCCAGGAGCGCAACCGGGCGATCGTGGAAACCGCTCTGGATGCGCTGGTCACCGTCGACGCCGCGGGCATCGTTACTGATTGGAACGGACAAGCATCCACCATTTTCGGATGGTCGCGCGAGGAGGCGCTGGGCCAGCGTCTGTCGGAATTGATCATTCCTCCAAAAGATCGGGACAGCCATGAAGGAGGATTGCGCCAGTACCTGGCCACCGGGGAAGCGCATTTTTTGAATCGACGGGTGGAAGTGCAGGCTCTCCGCCGTTCGGGCGCGGAATTTCCCGTCGAATTGGCCATTTCTCCGGTGCGCGTCGGGGGCACCATCTTTTTCAGCGCCTTTATCCGCGACATTACTGAGCGGCGTGAAGCAGAGACGAAGCTCAAGGAGAGCGAAATCCGCTACCGCTCTGTCGTGAACGCCCTCGATGAAGGCGTCGTCGTCATCGATGCGGGGGGCGTTGTGCGCACAGGCAATGCGAGCGCCGAGCGCATCCTTGGGTTACCGGCCGATGAGTTGACCGGGCGGTCGTTACACGATGGGCGTTGGCGGACAATTCATGAAGACGGCTCTCCCTTCCGTTCGGAAGACTATCCTGCGGCCGTGACGTTGAGGACCGGCGAACCGCGCGTCAGCGTCGTGATGGGCGTATACAGGCCCGACGGGAGGCTGCGGTGGATTGACATGAATTCACGACCGTTGCCGGCCGAAGGGGGGAACGGACCGTCGGCCGTTGTCGTCTCGTTTTCCGACATTACCGAGCGCAAGCGTTCGGAAGAGCGGCTCACCGCCCAGTATGCGGTCACGCGCGTGCTGGCAGAATCCCGCAGTCTTGAAGAAGCGATGCCGAAGATCATGCAGGCCGTCGGGCAGAATCTGGAATGGGACTGTGGAATTTTCTGGCGCGTGGATCGCAACGCATCGCTGCTTCGTTGTCTGGACCAATGGCGGACCCCGGGCGTTGGGGTCGAAGCGTTTCTCGAACCCACCTGGGAGCGGACGTTCAAGCCGGAGGAAGGACTGCCGGGCCGTATTTGGGCGAGCGGGAAAGCCGCCTGGATTACGGACGTCGCACACGATGCGAATTTCCCCCGTCAGGGACTGGCCCATGAGGTGGGATTCCACGGCGCTTTCGGATTCCCGGTGCGCGTGGGCGGCGACATCGAGGGCATCATCGAACTCTACAGCCGGCAGGTTCGCGTCCCCGATGAAGAACTGCTGAAAATGATTGAGGACGTCGGTCTCAAGCTGGAACAATTCGGCGACCGCACGAGAGCCCAGGAAGCGCTGCAGCAGACGGAGGCGCAACTTCGACAATCACAGAAAATGGAGGCTGTCGGACGGCTGGCGGGCGGTGTCGCGCACGATTTCAACAATCTCCTGACGGTGATCCGCGGCTACAGCGAGCTTCTGCTCGCGCGACTGGCACCGGACGATTCGATCCGCAAAGACCTGATCGAGATCAAAAAAGCGGCGGACCGGGCTTCGGGCTTGACCCGGCAGCTGCTGGCCTTCAGCCGGCGCCAGTTTATCGCGCCGAAAGTCATCGATCTCAACGCCCTCATCGCCAACATGGACGGCATGCTGCGCCGTCTGCTGGGAGAGGACATCGTCGAATTGTGCACGGAACTAAATCCGCACACAGGATCGATCAGAGCGGATGCCGGTCAGATCGAGCAGGTCATCATGAATCTGGCCGTCAATGCGCGGGACGCGATGCCGAAGGGCGGGCGTCTGACGATGGAAACGCGCAACGTGACGATCGGAAAGCCGACGCATCAGACGCCAGCCGGCGTGAAGCCCGGCTCGTATGTGTTGCTCGCCGTCCGGGATACCGGCCACGGGATGGACGAAGAGACCCAGTCGCATCTCTTTGAGCCCTTCTTCACCACCAAGGAAAAAGGCAAAGGCACCGGGTTGGGTCTGTCGACGGTCTACGGGATCGTCAAGCAAACCGGCGGCAGCATCGTGGTCGAAAGCCGGAAGGACCAGGGCGCCACATTCAAGATCTATTTTCCGCTGGTCGATCAAGGCGCGACGGGGACAGCCGGAACTCCCGACGCTGAACCGCTGCATGGACGGGAGACGATCCTGCTTGTGGAAGACGAGCCGGCCGTTCGAGGCTTGGTGCATGAAACGCTGCGCCTGCACGGGTATACCGTCCTCGAGGCACGCCATGGCATTGAAGCGCTCATGACCGGCGCGAAACATCAGGGGCCGATTCATCTGTTGCTGACCGATGTCGTGATGCCGCAGATGAGCGGGCCGGAGGTCGCGGAAAAGATCCAGATCGTCCGGCCAGGGATCAAGGTGCTCTACATGTCCGGCTATCCGGACCATCCGGTGTTCGAGCAGGGCGGCATTTCTCGTGACGCGTCGTTTCTCCCCAAGCCGTTCACCCCCAATGTGTTGGCCAAAAAGGTGCGGGACGTGTTGGACGGCGCGAAGGTAGGGTGAGGTGCGTCTCTTGATCTTAAACCTCCGTTCCGTTTATCGTGCCGGTGAATTTTACGGAGCTGCCGAAAGCCAAAGCGCATGACTCAACATGGGCGCGAATTCGACATCGGGCAGTACCGCATTCAGCAGGAACCCTATTACGCGGACGTTCGCGGCGAAGTCGGGCTGTTCACGACGGCCGCGAAGAGCCGTCTGCCGGTCATGCTCAAGGGACCGACTGGTTGCGGCAAAACGCGGTTCATCCAGCATATGGCGTTCCGGCTCGGTCGGCCGTTGATCACGGTGGCATGCCACGAAGATCTTACGGCGGCGGATCTGGTCGGCCGGTATCTCCTCAAGGGACAGGACACGGTGTGGGTCGACGGCCCGCTCACGTTGGGGGTCAAGCACGGCGCCATCGTCTATCTCGATGAGGTGGTCGAAGCGCGTAAAGATACGACGGTCATCATTCATCCGCTCAGCGACGACCGCCGGCTGCTGCCGATTGAAAAGAAAGGGCAGGTCGTCGAGGCCGCCGACGATTTCCTTCTCGTCCTCTCGTACAATCCGGGCTATCAGAGCGTGCTCAAGGATTTGAAGCCGAGCACCAAGCAACGGTTCATGGCGATTGAGTTTGATTATCCTACCCCCGACATTGAAACGGCGATCGTCCAGCGCGAAGCCGGCATTGCCCACGACGTCGCAGTGCGTCTGGTCAAATTGGGCGGCAAGGTGCGCAATCTCAAGAACCACGGGTTAGAGGAGGGCGTGAGCACCAGGCTCCTCATCTACGCCGGCACCTTGATGCGCGAAGGTGTGGCGACAGAGCGGGCCTGCGATGTGGCGATTGCCCGGCCGATTACCGACGATCCCGACATGCAGCGCAGCATCACGGAACTCGTGAAAGCCATTTTCTAGCAGACAGGATGCTGAAACATCCCGCCAGCATTATTCTCACATCGTTCCAAGGCTCAACAGACAATGGAGAGTATGCTTTTTGAGCATCCTCTTAGCTCAGCATCAGTTCCATCCACTCCTATCGTTGCAGCCTATGCCTCCTCTGATTGTCCGTGACGGCAAGGATGGGGTCGTGCTCACCGTCCATGTTCAGCCGAAGGCAGCTCGTACGGCCTGCGTCGGGATCCATGGAGAGGCGCTCAAGATTCGAATCGCGGCGGCGCCGGTCGGAGGAGCCGCAAACCGGGAGTTGATCCGTTTTCTCGCAGATGAACTGTCGCTGCCGACCGCAGCCGTGCATATCGAGTCCGGCGAGGGCAGCCGACACAAACGGGTGCGGCTGGAGGGAACAACTGCGGTCCACATCATGAGACGTCTCATGTCAGAAGGAGGCATGAACACGTGAGAACGCCCGTGGCCTGGGCCTTCTGCGCGGCCCTAATGCTCAGTGCCTGTTCAGGTCCTCGTCCCGTGCTGTACGAGAACCCCCATCTGAAATCCGTCGGGAAAGAAGTGGCAGACCAGGATATTGAAGCCTGCAAGGAGGCGGCGGAATCGGCCGGTGCCAAAGAGGGCAGCGGCAAGGCCGGAAGTGTGGCGAAGAATACCGCAGTCGGCGCAGGCGTCGGTGCGGCAAGCGGTGCGGTAGGAGGCGCAATCTCCGGCTCGCCAGGTCTCGGTTCAGCGATCGGCGCAGCCAGCGGAGCCGTGTGGGGATTGCTCATGGGTTTGTTCAATGCCGGTTCGTCCCAGCCGAGCCAGGCCTACACCAATTATGTGGATCGGTGCTTACAAGAGAAAGGTTATGAGGTGACCGGTTGGCAATAGGATCGTGGGTCAATCGGACAAGAGTCCTCATCGTAGGCCTGGTCTTTTTAATGGCGGCCTGCTCGAGTCCGCAGCCAATACTGCGCTCGAATGCGAAAGTGTTGTTGCAGGGACGCGAGGCCTCGAAGCTGGATGTCGATGTGTGCCAGCAAAAGGCGGAAGCCGCCGGTTTACAGCCTGGAACTGGCAGTCGTAGCGGCAATATGGCCGCGGGAGCCGCGCTCGGAGTTGTCGCCGGCGCCGCGGTGGGTGCGTCCAGCGGGTTGATCGGAGGTCCAACCGGTGTAGCGATCGGCGCTGCAGCCGGCGGAGGATTGGGCCTGATCATCGGTCTCGTCGGAGGGGCCTATAAACCCCTTGAGCCCGATCCGCCTTACGCCGATACGGTGGTGCGGTGTCTCATTGAAAAGGGGTATGACGTCACGGGATGGGAGTAACACGTCAGAGGCGATCACTCTTCTGTTTGCGATGGCGGTGACTCAGCCTTATGCCTCAATGCCCGTCCCTTCTCGGGCGTCGGATCGGTGATCACACCATAGCATTCTCGTCCTTCGTGCCCTTCCGGCAAGTATTCCGTGATTGGCATTCCATCTTCCCGCACGAACAAGAGACAGTGGCAATATTTATAGATCTGCATCTCGTCGCATGCGCAGATCCATCGGCGCAGCTTGGCCTCGGCGACTTTGTCCTGGTAGAAATTGCAAGGACAGAGCGGCTTTCCCAGCTCGTCCACGTGCATGGCCAGGCCCTTGACCACGGCTTCGGTGACGGCGGGATTGGGATGCATCGTCGTGCCGCTCTTCTCGGCGAAGCCCCGCACATACTTCCACATCTTGTCCAGACTGGCTTGCTTCGGTTCGGTCATGTCGGTGATGGCCTCGTGAATGATGATTGACGGCTGTGAACGGCAGTTTACAAGCCCAAGGCCGTTCTTTACAATTCAACACTTCCTCGAAGGATTGCTGAAAACGGGCTGCTAGCTTCGTTCTCACTTCGCTCAAGGTCTCGACGTGCGGCCCGGGAAAGAGCTGCTCTGGCAGCTCGAGGTGGGCGGTGAGCTTGGGTGAACGTCTGTTTCAACAGACGGGGGTGGGTGGCTGAAAACGGCTAAGCCTCCGACCTCTCGCTCGTTGCGGCCTTGCCATCAGCCGTTTTGAGCATCCTGTAAGAATCCTAGAGCTATGTCATCTGCGGATATTCGAGAGCGATTGACCAACCGCTTGGCTGATGAGCTTGGCTCATCTGGGGCTGCCATGTGGGTCGGGCGGTTGGAGACCCTGGCGGTCCAGCCGGGACAGGTCCTGGAATTGTTGGACGAACTCGAAGCGGTGTCCGCAAAGGCTGCGCGTGCGGCGATCAGCGCACTACCTGAGCTCGACCGGCGCGCAGGATGCTTACAGGTCGTCTCCTGGTTGGATCTGGGGGTGGCGCTTGCAGAAGCCTCGGGAGCAACCGCGCTCAAATATTTCAAGGACAGCCCGCTCATTCTGGGAGTGATTGACGACAGCAACCACCAGCGTTCGGTGTTAGCGGTCGGGCTCGAACTCGCCGAATGTGACACCAACGTCAGTTGGGAATATCTCAAAACGTCCCCTCACATCGTGACGGCCGTTCCTGCCGACCAGTTGCCGCGTTGGCTGGAGATTGGCGTCGAACTCACGCAGACGGATCTCGTCGTAGGACTCGAGTACATCCGGCAGATTCCCATATTAGCTCCCGTGCTGCCATGGGAGGGAGTGCGGGACTGGCTGGCCTTCGGGATGAAACTCATCGCCCCGAACGCGTTTGGCAAGCCGGACTATCTCGGCACGATGGAATACCTGCGGACGAGCCCGGCGATCCTAGGCGATATCGAGGCGCCGCTTCGTTCCCACGTGATCTCAGTGGGCAGCCAGCTCGCATCTCACACCCCTGCAACCGGCATCGCCTGGCTCGCGGAATCTCCGACACTGCTTCGTGCGCTGCCATCGTCACCGTGGAGGGTCAGGCTGCTTCAGTACGGAGGCCTTCTGGCTGAACAGGATCCGGAGACCGCCCTGGCGTATCTCCGGCGCGGTTCGGAACTCGTGAGTCTCTTGGGCGAGGAGTCTTCGGCCTTCGGCAGGTTTGAGAACTGGTTCAAGGCAGGGATGGAGGTGCTGTCCTATAGTCCGGAGGGCGCACGCGCCTATTTCTCGGCTGAGTCGCGGAAGGCGCTTTCATCGGTCGAAGAGGCATTGAGCGGCGTGCCCCTGAAACAAGTCGCCCGCCGAGTCAAACTCTTCGTGCAAGGCCTGTGCGGCTCGGAGGTTGCCATTGCAGCGCGGACGGATACCGCGGGGGATCCGATCGCGCGCGCCGTGGTCAGCGCGGATGGAAAGACCATCGCCTTGCCGGCGTTGCTGCGACATTATCCGACGGCGCAAGAAAACGAGCGGCTGTATCTCATCATGGCCGCCCATGAGGCCGGACATCTCGAGTTTGGCACCTATCGGCTTCGGATCGAGCAGCTGGTTGATTTGGTTCCAACCGTCTGCCGTCGTTACGATCGATCCATGGCCGTGACGCTCGAGACGCTCGGCGACCTGTTCCGTTTGTATCCGCAGCCACGTCTCGTGAAGGATCTTTGGGCGGTCCTCGAGGACGCGCGCGTCGAGTACTTGCTTCAGACGCAATATCCTGGGCTTCGAGGTGACCTCGCGCAGTTCGCTGCTGATACGATCGCCGCTCGGGATCCCGCGCATGGGTTGACCGCACGAGAGCTTGTGGTGGATTGTCTCTTGCGGCTTTCCACCGGAACATCGTTGTCCTCGGCGGTTCCTCATGCTCTCATCGAGGAGGTCTCCATACTCTGGAAGTTGTGCCAGCCGGTCTTGGCCGCTGCCGCAACGGCGGAGGATGCCGTACGCACCGCGGACGAGGTGTATAGACGGCTCGAAGAACTCGTTGCCACAGCGGCGAAGACGCCGGCGGAGCCATCAACTGATGCATCGGACATCGGCATGACGCCAGGCGCTTCCGAGGAGGGAGCCGGTGCGTATCGTCCGGTGGAGAATTTGATCTATCGGGGAGAGATGAACGCCGACCTCGTGGCAGGACAGACGGAACAGCAGGAGCATGCGCGGATGGCCGGACAGGCCGCCGGTTCTGCTGAACAGACCGGCGCCGGAACAGGAGCCCGGCGTGAACAACCTTCTCGAGACGGGGATGCCCTAGGCGGAGGCCGCTCACTGCCGTCTGTCGTTGAGGAACTGCTTGAGCTCGAAGTCGATGCGTCGCCGCTGGAGGCCGATGGTGTAGACGAACGAGTCCGTCGCTATCCCGAGTGGGACTACAGACTTCAGGACCACCGCGTGAATTGGTGCCGCGTCGTCGAACGTGCCGCAAACCGCGGCTCGGATGATTGTGTCTCCGGCACGTTGACGGCTCATCGGAGCACGGTGCGCTTGCTGCGCCGGTTCTTCGAGGGATTGCGGCCGCCGGCCTTCCGCCGCCTGGCCGGTCAGCCCGACGGAGAGGAACTGGATATCGATGCCGTGGTTCGCAGGGCGGCCGAGCAACGGGCCGGGTTCGAAGGCAGCGACCGAATCTATGTCAGACATGAAAAAAAAGAGCGCGACGTGGCGGTGGTGTTCCTTGTCGACATCAGCGGATCGACCGGACGTCAGCTCGACGGCGGTCGGCGGGTGATCGACGTGGAGAAGGAGAGCCTGGTTCTGCTCTGCGAAGCGCTCGATGCCGTGGGCGACCGGTATGCGCTGTACGCCTATTCCGGTCAGGGGCGGGGAGCTGTCGAGATCCAAACGATCAAGGGCTTCGATGAACGGCTGGGCACGACGACCGCCCAACGCCTGGGTGGACTGTCCCCGCGCCAACAAAACCGGGACGGGGCCGCGATTCGTCATGCCGTCGCCACGCTGAGGCAACAGGATGCGAAAACGCGCCTCCTCGTTCTGCTGAGTGACGGCCGGCCGCTGGATGGCGAGTACAAGGATGAGTACGCACTGGAAGACACAAAAGCCGCGTTGCGGGAAGCCAGACGGGAGGGTATCCATCCCTTTTGTGTCACGATCGACCGGAACGCGGACGAGTATGTGCGTCGGATGTACGGCGATGTCAAATACACCGTGATCGACCGGGTTGAATCACTTCCTCTCAGGCTACCGAGGATTTACCAGCGGCTGGTGACCTAGCGAACAGCAGCTAAGACCGGGTGAGGCGCTGGGCATGAAAGGGAATGTCTCGCACGCATGACGGATCAACCGACGAGGCGGGCCGTCCCGCCGTGGCTATACAAACTCTTCACGGGGCATCAGTATCCCTATGTGCGCCGGCTAGCCAAGTTTGCGCAGCCCCTTCACCCTGGTGAAGAGCGCCAGGAGCCGACCAAAGAGATGATCGAGGCCAAATTTTGGGAGGTCTTTCCCCATTGCTCGGCGAAAATCCTTCAGGAAGTCAAGGCGGGCATGATCGTGGTGTTTCATGATCTGGGCGAGTATCCTGCGGGAGGGTACCAGGAACTCATAGACAATCCCGAGGACTTTCTGGCAAAAACGTACGGGAAAAAGAAGATCAAGGTGAACTTTTACCACGGCGAGAATTTTGTGTGCACGATCAACTTTAAAGTCGCCGGGTGGACGGAACACGAGCACTGACAGGTTCTGAGTGTCCAAGCACTCGTCACTTTGCGCTTGGCTGACCGGAGGGAGCATGGGGCGACCGAAGATCACCGTGGTGGGAGCCGGAAATGTGGGTGGAACAACGGCGCAACGGCTGGCGGAACACGACGCCTATGACGTGGTGCTCGTGGACATCGTTGAAGGTGTGCCGCAGGGCAAGGCGCTTGATATCTCTCAGGCCGGTCCCGTGTGCGGCTACAGCACGAAGGTCGTCGGGACCAACAGCTACGTCGAAACCGCGGGATCTTCAATCGCGGTGATCACATCCGGCATCCCCCGAAAGCCCGGGATGAGCCGCGATGAGCTGCTCACCACGAACGCCAAAATCGTGAAGTCGGTGGTCAGTGAGTTGGTCTCGCGTTCACCCGGCATCATCCTTATCCTGGTGACCAATCCATTGGACGCAATGGTCCACGTGGCCCGAACCGTCAGTGGACTGCCGAAAACGCGCATCATCGGCATGGCCGGCGTGCTGGATTCCGCGCGGATGCGCACCTTCATCGCCCAAGCGTTGGGCATCCCAGGCCGGGACGTCGAAGCGATGGTCTTGGGGGGACACGGCGATACGATGGTCCCGCTCCCTCGATACACGACGGTGAAGGGGCGGCAAGTCTCGGAGATGATGCCGAACGATCAACTCGAGGCGATCGTCCAACGCACCCGCGACGGGGGTGCGGAAATTGTCGGATTGCTGAAAACCGGCAGCGCGTTCTACGCGCCGTCCGCATCCGCGGTAGACATGGTCGAAGCGATTCTCAAAGATCAAAAACGGGTCATGCCTTGTGCGGTCCTGTGTGAAGGCGAATACGGTTTGCGCGATGTTGTGGTCGGTGTGCCCGTTCAACTTGGCAAGGGCGGCGCTGAACGGGTCATCGTGTATGATCTGACGCCCGCTGAACAGAAGGCACTAGAAGTCTCAGCGAACGCGGTGCGGGAGCTGTGCGAGACCGTCGACCGGTTGATGGCGTAGTGCCCGACGCTCTGCTCATTCAATCCAGTGAGGACATGAGCGGATGGCATGAAGCCCGTGCGACGTGGTGAGCCATGGTGCTCGCTTGACAATCAAGGGAGCCTACAGTACAGAAAGCGGTTTAGCACTGCACTGAATGAGGAGATGCTATGAAATTTCTTGAAGATCCGATGCAGACCATGGGCGCGGGATTCGCGTTGGCGCTCGTGCTGATTGTGGTGTACCTCGGCATTGCCGGCGTCGGAGCCGGGGAAGCGGACTGGGCGGGAATCATTATCCGCTGGATCCACTTTCTGGCCGGCATCACCTGGATCGGGCTGCTCTACTTCTTCAACCTGATCAATGCGGCCTTCCTCAAAAGCCTGGATGGTCCGACAAAAAACGTCGTCATTCCAAAGTTAATGCCCTCCGCGCTGAACTGGTTCCGTCATGGAGCTACCGTGACGGTCTTGGCGGGCATTCTGCTTTACATCAAGTTGTACATGCATGGAGGGACAGGCGCTTACGCCTTGGCGATCGGCGGTCTGCTCGGCATCATCATGATGGTCAACGTCCATGCGATTATTTGGCCCAATCAGAAGAAGATCATCGCGGCCGTGACGGCGGCCGCACAAGGAACCCCCGCACCGGCTGAAATGGCGCAATGGGGCCGTACCGCCTTGTTGGCCTCCCGGGTCAATTTCATGCTGTCGATCCCCATGCTGTTTTTCATGGGCGCGGGTAGCCACCTGAAATAACCTGCCTTTGCCGGCTGATAGACCCTTCCTGTCAGCCGGTTGTGTTCTTGTCTCTTAAACGACGACAGTCCGGCCAATATGCCCAGGATCACGTAGGGCTGTCGTGCTAAACCCTTGAGAATCAGGCCTATTCTCGGCGCTTTGCCTTGACGGAACGGGAGCAGGCCCCGTATAGTAGCCACTCACCTTTCTCTGGTTCTGGAGTGCACCAGATGATGACGCTAGCGGAAGCCCGCCTCGTCGAAAAGATCGATGGGGCTCCTTGGGACATCGACGCCTACATCAAGGTCGGTGGCTATGAGGCCTGGAAAAAGTGCGTCAAGGAACTGACACCGGAGCAGGTGGTTCAGGAACTCAAAACGTCCGGACTGCGTGGTCGTGGGGGGGCAGGCTTTCCCACCGGTGTGAAGTGGGACAAGGTCCTCAATCATCGGGTCAAGGAGCGTTACTTTGTGTGCAACGCCGGCGAGCATGAGCCCGGTACGTTTAAGGACCGTCATCTATTGAAAACCATTCCGCATCAGCTCATTGAAGGATGTCTGATCGCGTCACGGACGGCACAGGCCAAGGCGTCCTTCATTTATGTGAATCACGAGTACGAGGAAGAGCGGGAAAATCTGAAAAAAGCGTTGGCGCAGGCCAAGGAGCGGGGCTTCGTTGGAAAGAATATTCTCGGCAGCGGGATCGATATCGATCTACAAGTATTTGAAGGCCACGGGAGCTACGTGGCGGGTGAAGAAACCGCCATGCTGGAGTCGATGCAGGGGCGGCCCGCGATGCCGCGTCAAAAGCCCCCGTTCTATCCCACGGATTACGGGTTGTACGGGAAGCCGACGTTGGTCAACAACGTCGAAACCTTGTGCAACGTGCCGCGGATTCTTCACAAAGGCGCAGCATGGTTTACGCAGGTGGGCACCGAGAAATGTCCGGGGACGATGATGTTTTCTCTGAGCGGTGCCGTCAACCGCCCCGGTGTCTATGAGATGCCGATGGGTGTCACGATGCGGGAATTGATCGAACGGGGTGGTGGCGTGCCCGGGGGACGACACATCAAGGCCGTGTTTCCCGGCGGGCCCGCATTCTCGATGGTCACAGCCGACCAACTCGATCTGCCCATGGATTTCGATTCGCTGAAAAAGGCGGGAACTGGATTAGGCTCAGCCGGCGTGATTGTGGTGGACGATGCCACCTGCATGGTCCGCCAGACGTTGAAATTTTCGAATTTCTTCAAAGGCGAAAGTTGCGGGCAGTGCCCGCCTTGCCGCATGGGCACGATCAATCTCGCGACTCTGATGACCAAGATTGAAGCAGGCGAGGGCACCCAAAAAGATCTCGACAGCCTTTTGCAGCTTTGCGGGTTCGTCAAGGGGACGGGATATTGCACATTGGTCACCGGCGCAGCGGTGCTGGTCCAGAGCAGCGTCAAACTGTTCCGCGACGAATTCGAAGAACATATCAGGTTGCAGCGATGTCCCTTTCCTTCGAGCCCGGCGGAGGCGGTCACTCATTAGAGGAGATGTGCGGATGCCATTGGTGACGTTTCTTCATCCCAAAGGCAGAAGCGGAACGGTTCCCCGGAATACCACGTTGCTCGACGCGGCAAAGGAACTAGGGTTTCCGCTCAATCATGACTGCGGAGGAAATGCCTCCTGTACCACCTGTCGTGTCGAGGTCCAGCAGGGTGCGGAGCATCTGTCCGAGATCGACTTCGAGGAACAGGATCTCCTGGATCGAGAAGCGCTGAGTGAGCCCTGGCACCGACTGGGATGCCAGGCGAAGGTGCTGGGGGATGTAGTGGTGAGAGTGCCTGAAACCAAGTGGGCGGCGCCGACGACCGGCCAGTCTGAGGCGCAGGGTGTTGATATTCGTTAGATCGGTGTTACACTAAGCAAACCAGGCGGTTGAGACGACCGGCCTGATACAAGGAGGAGTACGATGGTCACGATTACCCCGATTGCGGAACAGAAGATCCAGGAATTGATGAAGGAAGAGAAAGATATCGTCGGATTGCGGATTTATGTCCGTGGCGGCGGCTGCCATGGCTATCAGTACGGGATGGCGTTCGAATCCAAGATGGCTGAAGACGACACCGTCATCGAAAAGGGTGACGTGAAAGTCATCATGGATTCTCAGAGCGCGCCGCTGCTCCAGGGGGCGGAAGTCGACTATGTCGACAGCGTCCAGGGGTCGGGGTTCTCGATCAAGAATCCGCAGGCGAAGACGACGTGCGGCTGCGGCAGTTCCTTCAGCGCGTAAAACAGCGTGGCTCCTGCCGACAGGTCCGGCACGATCGAATCATGATAGAAGCCAGGGTTGCCCGGTACGGGTGATCCTGGCTTCTCTATTTCTCTGCCGCAAGCCGCCCCGCACGCAACGACCGGCCTAGAAGGATGGCAATGGCACAGATCACGATGACGAGGCGGTACCGTTTCTGTGCGGCTCACCGGCTGCATACGGACTTCCTGACCCCTCAGCAAAACTGGGCGGCCTTCGGAAAATGCAACAATCCGAACGGACACGGTCATAATTACGTCGTGCTCGTCACCGTGAAGAGCGCGTCGGGTCCGGCGGCGTACAGACCTGAGCAGCTCGATCGGGTGGTGGAAGCCGCGATTGTGTCTCGCTTCGATCATCATGATCTCAATGAGGACCCGGCCTTCGCCGGGACCACTACGACAGGGGAAAACCTCGTCAAGTTGATTTGGGATTTGCTGGTGGAGAAGCTTCCGACCGGCTCGCTTGAAAAGGTGGGTGTCATCGAAACCAGAGACAATTACTTCGAGTATGCGGCGCCTGCCGCGGTCCACTAACCGGAGCGCAAGAGACCTATGGCACAACGCCGGCGTCGTTCTTCGATCAGTCGCATGGAGGACCTCCCTCCAGTCTCCCCCCCGCATGACATCGCGGTCATGACCAATCTGGTCAGCCAACTCTTAAAGGCCATAGGGGAATCTCCTGGCCGCAACGGACTGCTCAAAACGCCAGAACGCGTGGCGAAGGCCCTGCTGTTCATGACGAAAGGGTATCACGAGGATATCGAGCGGTTGCTCAACGGCGCCCTGTTTCCCATCGAATACGATGAGATGGTCATCGTGAAGGACATCGATTTTTTCAGCATGTGCGAGCATCACATGCTGCCGTTTTTCGGGAAATGCCATGTCGGCTATCTTCCGAACAAGAAGGTCGTCGGTCTCAGCAAGATTCCGCGCGTTGTGGACGCATTTGCGCGGCGACTACAAGTTCAGGAACGGTTGACGACTCAGATTGCCGAAACGCTGAAGCGAAAATTAGATGCGCACGGGGTGGCTGTGGTCATGGAAGCACGCCATCTGTGCATGATGATGCGTGGAGTGGAAAAACAGAACACGCTCGCAGTCACCAGTTCCATGCTCGGCGCCTTCCGGACGCAGGAACAGACGCGGAACGAATTCTTAAAGCTGATCCGGCGAAATGCCGTCGGCGAAGCTTAGCGCCTGCTCGCAAAGAGTCTATCCGCGAAGCGTTCTACTGCAACCGTGAACCGGTCCGGCTGCTCGAGATTGCTCAGGTGGCCGGCGTCAGGAATGACGACCAATTCCGCCCCAGCAATGCCTTTTGCCATCCGTTCGGCATCCACTGTCGTTGTCAACACATCGTCTGCGCCAACGATGACCAACGTCGGGATCCGGATGGCCGGCAACAGATCCGTTGAATCCGGCCGTTTTGCAATCGCCATCAGCGCTCCGATAATCCCAGGGACGGGAGCTACGGACAGCATGGCTTTGACTCGTGCCACGAGACCGGGGTCCCGATCATACCGGGTCGGGGCGAGCAGCTTTGGTAACATTTCAGCGATCACCGCCGCGGGTCCTGTGGCCGCCGTCCGCTGGGCGAGATGGAAACGCCACTGGACCTGCTCAGGTTTGTCGGCCTCAGCCCGCGTGTCCGCCAAGACCACCCCGAGCATCATTTCCGGATACATCCGATGCAGCGCGAACTCAAGGTAGCCGCCCATCGAGAGTCCGACGAACAGCGCTTTTTCAATACCGAGACCGGCCAGGACTCCCTTCACGTCCCGCGCATACTGCCCCATGCTGTAGCACCAATACGGCGCGTCCGATTCCCCCAGCCCCCGCAGATCGAGCGAAATGGTTCTGAAGCGCTGGCTCAACACGGCCTCTTGCGGCACCCACATGGTGCGATTCAGGGGGAAGGCATGCAGGAAGACGATGGGCGGACCGGTCCCCTTGTCCTCATAGGCGATGGTCACTCCGTTTACCTGGGTCTTCATCGTGTCGTGTCTGCTTCGTAGCATCGGTGGCAGAAAGGGTCAAGGCCGTTTCGTGCGCAATTGCTCTGCATCTACTAGGGCGTATAGAATTTTGTACCCGAGGATACCCATGAGCCGCCAGAAAGAACCTGCCCCTGATTTGTTCGACGAGCCGATGCGAGACCGTCTGACGGATGCGCCGCTGGCCGAACGGATGCGCCCCCAATCCTTCGATGATCTGACGGGCCAGGACGAGATTGTCGGCAAGGGGCGGCCGCTCCGAAACTCGATCGAGGCCGACCGTCTCTCCTCCGTGATGCTGTGGGGGCCCCCCGGCTGTGGCAAGACCACTCTGGCCCATCTCATTTCCCGCTCCACAAAAGCGCATTTCGTGTCGTTTTCGGCCGTCACCAGCGGGGTGCCTGAATTACGCGAAATCATCAAGGCGGCTGAGCATCGCCTGTCAACGAAGGGGCAGAAGACCATTCTGTTTGTTGATGAGATTCATCGCTTTAATAAGGCGCAACAGGATGCGTTTTTGCCGCACGTCGAGAAAGGCACGATCATCTTGATCGGCGCCACCACGGAAAATCCCTCCTTCGAAGTCGTACCTCCGCTGCTGTCGCGCTCGTTGGTGGCCGTGTTGCGACCACTGGATGACGAAGCGTTGGGGCGGATTCTCGACCGGACGCTCGCCGATGCCGAGCGTGGTCTCGGCGGGCGCCGACTCGTGCTGTCTGACGAGGCGCGTTGGCGTTTGATCGGATTTGCGAACGGCGACGGCCGGTCGCTGCTTATGGCATTGGAATTCGTCGCCGAGCAGGCCGTCCCTCAACAGGACGGCACCCGACGGCTTGACGATGCCGTGGTCGAAGCGGCGTTGCTCAAGAAGACTTTGCGCTACGACAAATCTGGCGAAGAGCATTACAACCTCATCTCGGCCTATATCAAAAGCCTGCGGGATTCCGACCCTGATGGCGCATTGTATTGGCTAGCGCGGATGCTGGAAGCGGGTGAAGACCCGAAGTTCATTGCCAGACGGTTGGTGATTTTTGCGTCGGAGGACGTCGGCAACGCCGATCCGCTCGGAATTGTGGTGGCGACGGCGGTGGCGCAGGCCGTGGAGTTTGTCGGCCTGCCGGAAGCCCAAATCAACCTGGCGCAGGGAACAACTTTTTTAGCGACGAGACCAAAAGACAATGCCTCCTATACGGCGCTTCTGGAAGCGCTTCGCGACGCGAAGGCTGGAGGCAATCTCGGCGTTCCGATGCACCTCCGCAATGCCGTGACCTCACTCATGCGCGATCTCGGCTACGGAAAGGACTATCGGTATGTGCACGACGATCCGCAGGCGCGGGGTCAAGCCCATCTGCCAGAGGCGTTGAAGGGACGCAAGTACTACAAACCAAAGGGAAAAAAACCGCAGGGTCCACCGTTGGACAAAGAGGGCTAATCCGTTATACTTAGGCCCATGAAGCGTCCAGAATCAAAACCCCATCCTGGACAGGCGGCGACCAATGAGCGCCGTAAGCTGGTCCGGGCCACCCTCGTAGGCTCGGCGCTAGTGTCGCCAAAGGGAGGCGCCAAGGCCATCACAGCGGTCCTGGACAACGTCAATAAGGTGGGGGCCGGTCTGCACGCCAAGGACAAACTGGCCAATGGCGAGAAGGTCACCGTATCGCTGGCGTTTCTCGACTCTGACCGCGTCGAACAACAGGAAAAGCTGGATGGGACGGTCGCCTGGGTGAAACCTTGGGAAAAGGGTTTTCTGATTGGCGTGGTCTGGGACGATGTCGTGACGAAAGAGAAAAACAAGTGGCTGTATTACTATCTGGAAGAAACGATCAAGTCTGCGCCGTAAGCCTTGAGCGCCCTGCCTACTAGCTGATCGCCGCCAGTTTTTGCTTCACCTCAGTCAATTCCGATGACAGAGATTCCCACCGAGCGGTGAGCCGTTCGAGCTCCTTCTTCCAGGTATCCTGCTCCTGATGAAGGCCGTTCCATTTCGAAAACTCCTGGTACAGGGCGGGATCGGCAAGCATCTGATCGCGTTCCTTGATCTTCGTCTCCTGCTCCGCGATTTCGGCTTCAGCCCGGGCCACTTGCTTCTCGAGCCGCGCCTGCGTCTTGTTCAAATCACGGCGGTCGCCGGCCGCCGACTTCGGCGCTGATTGCCCCGCCATCGCCTTTGTCGGACTAGCAGTCTTGCGCTCATCCTTTACACCGAGTTCCTCGCTCGATTCTTTGATCGATTCGAACTGCTGCGCCTTCTTCCATAAATAGTATTCATAGTCCCCGAAGAAGTTGCGAGCGCTCCCACCCTCGATCTCCACGACTCGGGTCGCGATTCTAGTGAGAAATGTGGGATCGTGAGAGATGAAAATGATCGTACCCGGGAAATCAATCATGGCGTCGGTGAGCACATCCACGGAAGCGGGATCCAAATGATTCGTGGGCTCATCCAACAGCAGCGTATTGGCCGGATCCACGAGCATGCGAGCCAGGGCCACGCGATTTCGCTCCCCGCCGCTCAGCGCCTTGATCGGCTTTTTCTGGTCCTGTCCAGAAAACAGAAACGCCCCGGCCAGGCCGCGAAGAAAATTCGTTTCTGCCGTGCTCGATACCTCGCCGAGCGATTCGAGAATCGAGTGCTCGGGGTTGAGTGTCTCGGCCTGATGCTGCGCAAAGTAATGAAGGCTCACGCCGTGGCCGACCGCTCTCGTACCGTTGTCAGGCGGCAGAATGCCAGCCAACATCTTGAGCAGGGTACTCTTGCCCGCACCGTTTTCCCCCACGAGCGCAATCCGCTGGCCCCGTTCCACGGAGAAATCCAGCGATGTGTACACGACCTTTTCCCCGTACCGCTTGCTCACGCCTTGGAGATCCAATACATGACGCCCGCTGGTGGAGGGCAAGGGGAACTTGAATTTGACGCGCTTGGTATCCCGCTGCAATTCAATCAGCTTGACCTTTTCCAATTGCTTGATGCGCGACTGGACCTGGCGGGCCTTGTTGGCTTGATACCGGAACCGATCGACGAATTGCTGGACCCGTGCCACCTCCTTCCCCTGACGGGTGGCAGCCGCCTGAAGCTGGGCATCGCGAGCAGCACGGAGCTCGCGGAATTTCGTGTAATTGCCGCGGAACTCCTGGATCGTCTTGTCGCGAATCTCCCAGACATGGGTGGCAATGCGATCGAGAAAGGCGGTGTCGTGACTAATGACGAGCAACGTCAATTTGGAGTTCAATAGGAATTCTTCGAACCAGCGCTGCGTCGGTTTATCGAGATGGTTGGTCGGCTCGTCCAGCATCAGCACGTCGGGATTGGACAAGAGCAGATGGGCCAGCGCGACCCGCATGCGGTAGCCGCCCGACAACTTGTCCACCGGACGTGAAAAATCGGCCTCGCTGAATCCCAACCCCGAGAGAATCCGTTTGGCTTCGTGCTCCGGATACTCGTCACGATGCGCAGCATCGAGCGCCGTTTTCCCGGTGATGGTCTCGAGTTCCTGCGGCAAATACCCGATGCGCAGCCGCGGACGTTTTCGGATCGTGCCTTCATCCGGCGACTCCTCGCTTAAAATCATCTTAAAGAGCGTGGTCTTACCGGTCCCGTTCGGTCCGACCAGGCCGACGCGGGTGTGCGGGCGCAAGTGGGCTGAAGCCGCGTCAAACAGGACCTTGGTGGAAAACTGCTTATGAACAGACTCGATTTGCAGCATATGGTGTACGGTGCGAAAGAGTGACGATGAAGGAGGCGCTAATTCACTGACCTAGTAGGCAGGCGGAATGCGCATCGATGGGATAGGGCAGGGATACTTCAATTTGCTCCTTACGAGCCGAGAAATTCTGTCCGTCGGCGACAGCGTTATCCTATTTGTGCCTCAGGGGTCCGACGGTACGCACGAAGTGCGGTTTGGTGGAGCTGGCGGGGATTGAACCCGCGACCTCGTGAATGCCATTCACGCGCGCTCCCAGCTGCGCCACAGCCCCACGCTCACTAATCTGAACAATATGAAAAACCGTAAGAAAACGGTGAAAATCCGCATCAAAGCGAGGTCATGCTAACACTGCTGTGAGCGACCAGTCAAGGAACCTTGGCGGTTCTTGACAAACATCAGGGGGGTCCCTACCATGACGCTCCGGCCCTGGCCATTGTCCGGCCAGGGCCATTTTTTTGGAAGCCTATCAATGGGAAATCTCGTAGTCATAGGCGCCCAGTGGGGCGACGAAGGCAAGGGCAAGATCGTGGATATCTTAGCTCGCGATGCCGATGCAGTCGTCCGCTACCAAGGTGGATCGAATGCCGGACACACCGTCATCAACGACCGAGGGACATTCATTTTTCATCTGGTCCCTTCCGGCATCCTGTACCGAGGCACGCTGTGCGTGATCGGCAACGGAGTTGTGGTTGATCCGGCCGCGCTGATCGAGGAAATGGACCATCTCCAGGGTCAAGGGGTGAAATTTGGGAAGAACTTCATCATCAGCCAACGGGCTCACGTGATTCTTCCTTATCATAAGGCCATCGACAAGGCTGCGGAACAATCGAAAGGCTCCCGGAGGATTGGCACGACCGGCCGGGGCATCGGACCCTCGTACGCTGACAAGATTTCGCGCATCGGGATCCGCATGGGCGACATGCTGAATCCCACGGCGTTCCGCACGAAACTGGAGGAGAACCTCGTCGAGATCAATTGGTTCTTGGAACAATTGTACAAGGTGGAGCGATTCGAAGTCGAAAAGGTCTACCAACAATATATGGGCTATGCCGACCGCCTGAGGAGTCATATCGTCGATGCGACGATGCTTGTAAATCGCATGGTGGATGCCAAGAAGACGATTTTGTTTGAAGGCGCTCAGGGCACGCATTTGGATGTGGACATGGGCACTTATCCCTATGTGACGTCTTCAAGCTCTACCGCTGGCGGGGCCTCCACGGGCACAGGGGTCGGGCCCACGAAAATCGATGCCGTGCTCGGGGTGGCAAAGGTGTACAGCACTCGCGTGGGTAGCGGACCGTTTCCGACCGAATTAACCGACGATGTTGGGGCGGGTCTACAAGAGAGAGGCAAGGAATTCGGCGCAACTACCGGACGCGCGCGACGCTGCGGATGGTTCGACGCGGTTGTGGTCCGCTATGCCACGATCGTGAACGGCTTCTCGTCGCTGGCGATGACGAAACTGGACGTGCTCGACGGCTGTAAGGAACTCAAGGTCTGTACGGGGTATCGTTATCAGGGACAGCTCTATCGGGATATGCCCGCGGATCTTCAAACGCTGACCGAATGCGAACCGGTGTACAAGCGCTTCAAGGGGTGGGCCGCTTCGACGACCGGCTCAACCACCTATCGCACGCTTCCTGTGGAGGCGAAGCGGTATCTGCAGTACATCGAAGAGTCGGCCGAATGCCCGATCGATATTGTCTCGACCGGCTCGAAGCGCGATGCCACGATCGTTCTTAGAAATCCGCTGAAATCGCGCGGCCGAACGCGGTCACGTTGAATCGGACTCTCTAGGCACAAGCGGATCTTCGGTGTTAAAATCCCCACCTTCCGCTCGGTGAGCCGCTAGCTCAGACGGTAGAGCATCGCCCTTTTAAGGCGAGGGCCCTGGGTTCGAGTCCCAGGCGGCTCACCACCAAATCAAAGACTTAGCATCCCGCCTTTGTGCGTGTCTTGCCCAATTGTGCTTGTTCTGTGCTTGTTCTCGTTTCAGGCCAACCGCAAAACGAATTGTGGGATCGACCTTTTTTTGCGATGAGAGCGAAACAGTCGGGGGGTGTGTCGAACGTGAAGTACGAGTATTGAGTCGCCTCTCCACACAGTCCAGGGTGGTAGCACTGTGGTAGCATGGTCTCTTAAATCATCGGAAGCCCGCCGCTTTTTCGCGGTCAGTTAGAAGAACCGAAGGCTAGAGATTTGGCTGATTCTCAGGCCCCTGTGCGTCCGTGTCTTGTGCCTGGTGGCCGATCCTGCTGAGAGGAAAGGTAGACACCGCACACCGCACAAACTACCTCTGCGGTGAACATGTTGCCTTTACGTTCCAACTCGAAAACGCAGACGTGTTTAAAGAAATGTTCACTCCGTTGTCCCATACGTAGAGAACCGAAAATAGGATTGTTCGACATAGGCGACCACCTTTCTCACAAAGATGTCGGCGGTCGGGCCTTCCAGGAGGTCGTTGGCAGGTGTGGTGTGTAGGGAAACGATCGCTCAGCCGTTACGCAACGTCGACAGGCTGTTGAGCGATATCAGTAACGCGTTCTCTCGCGTTTCGCCATACATTCAATATTGCTTGAAGTGAAAGGGGTAGACACGGAGTGAATGAGAAGTACCGCAGCAACAGCGAGCCGGTGCTATATGTGGAGCCGTTGCCAGCGCTGCCTGTGCCATCGCGTCCTCCTTCCGTCACATTTTGTCAGGGCTCAGGAACCAACTGAACCTGCGCAATCGTCCGTCTAATCACTTCGGCCGTGGCGCCCGGAGCTCGGCGTCCGGCCGCGCGAATCGCCCGTCGCTCATGGCCAATACGACCGTGGATGCATACAAGGAGGACCACATGTACATCACCGTTCCCTTAAATACTGGTGCACGAACTGAACGGCCATCGCTCCTTCGCCAACCGCCGAGGCGACGCGCTTGACTGAGCCGGACCGCACGTCTCCGGCAGCGAATACGCCGGGACGGCTTGTCTCCAAGAGAAACGGCTGGCGCATGGCGGTCCAGTGCGCCGACTGCGAAAGGGCCGGCCCCGTCCGGATGAAATTCTTCGTGTCTTTCTCGATTTCCGGGGGAAGCCAGTCCGTCCGCGGCATTGCGCCGATGAAGCTGAATAGCGCCTGGACTTTCAGCGTCTTCACCTCCGCGGTTTTGGTATCGACGAGCTCGACTGACCTCAGGTAGAGGTCGCCGGACATCCGCCGGACCTCCGTCTTGCGGAGCACCTCGATATTGGGCGTTTCCTCGATCCTCCGGACAAGATAGCTGGACATATCCTTACCCAGGTCGTTGCCGCGGATCACGAGATACACCCTTCGGCTTTGTGTCGACAGAAAGACGGCGGCTTGGCCGGCGGAGTTGCCGCCTCCCACCACCACGACGTCCGAACCCTTGCACATCTGCGCCTCGTTGAAGGTCGCGGCGTAATACACCCCGCATCCCTCGAACTGCTCGCAGCCTTCGGCCGTCAAGCGCCGGTAGTCCGCCCCCGTTGCAATCAGCAGACACTTGGTCATGACCGTCTCGCCACCATCGAGATGGAGCCGAAGATACGTCTGGTCGAATGTCAGGCTCGTTACGAGCGTGGCCGCGGGCAGGCGGGCCCCGAACTTGCTCGCCTGCACGACGGCGCGTTCCGCCAGTTCGAGGCCGGTGATGCCGGTGGGAAAGCCCAGATAATTCTCGATACGCATGCTCCGGCCGGCTTGGCCTCCGGGACCGGCGCGTTCCAGCACCACCGTGCTCAGTCCCTCCGAACCACCATAGACCGCCGCAGCCAGTCCCGCCGGTCCCGCCCCCACCACGACCAGGTCATACACCGTCTGCTCCAGCGGTTGGCGAATCCCGAGCGCCTCTGCCAGTTCGCGGTTGGAAGGGTTGCGCAAGAGCAGCTTGCGCCCCCAGGCCACCACCGGCGTGTCTGTTGCGGCGAGCCCGAACTGGCTGAGGAGTTTATCCACCTGAGGATCCACTTCAAGGTCCAACCACGTGAAGGGCATCCGGTTCTTCGCGAGAAAATCCCGAATCCGGAAGGTATCCCGCGAGTAACGGGACCCGATGACGCGCAGGCCCGTGTACGTTCCGGGCTGCGTCACGAGTTGCCGCCTGGCTAAGAAAGCCTGAAGAATCACATCCCCTAGGTCCGGATGGTTGTTCAGGATCTGTCGCAGGGCATCGGGCGATACCTCGTAGGCTTCACACTCGCCACGAGCCACCCCGCTGAACAGCGAGGGGCTGCCCGTCAGTTGAAAGGCGTCCCCGGTGAACTCCCCCGGCCTGTGGACCGCGATAGTCTTCGGCGTATCCTCCGATTCATCCACAATGTCGACCGTCCCGGACTTGACGATGAAAAATTTGAAGTCGCGTGCGCCCGCCTCGAATAGCTTGTCGCCATCACGATACTTCTTGAGCGCCGTCAGCGGGCACCGTCCCAATGCGGCCATTTGGGACTCGTTGAGTGTGGGAAAAGCGACGCTGCGCAAGTCATGCTCGGCCATGGTGCATCACCTCCGGACGACGCGACACGTTCTTATAACGAATGTATCCGGGGGGGACTTGGTCAAGGCCAAGCGCTCTCGTAAGAAAACTCAATCGCCTTGTCTTGCCAGGTGACGGATCCTTCAGCCATTCCTCCAGCGTTGGACCAAACGACTCCCGTACCTTTCCTTCGACCATGATTGAGACAGGTCCTGCGAGAGAACGTCCTAAAATGAAGAGGTCGTTTTGCGACGAGCGAGTTCCACCTGGAAGTGGCACTTTGAATTCCGGTACAGCAATAAGAGGGACAAGCCCGGTTAACAAAGGATCGGACGTTTGGGTGAGCGCCAGCGATACTTCCGTGGGAAAGCCATCTGCGGCTTCCCAGCAGTGTGCCAACGTCCGCGCGGAATACCCAGTGCGCCAATGCTTGGATGGATCGGCGAGCAAGCGCTGCCAGTCGGCAGGCCCTTTAGTGAACGAAAGAATGTGAGGCATAGTGATCTATTTTCTGCTTCCCGATAAGGTGTTCGTTGGCCAATATTGCTCAATTGTAAAGAGGAGGAGGATGGTACGATATCCCCATATTGGGGCCTGCTAGCATCTGGAAGAAAAGTTAGTTTCGACCGGCAGAAGTGCACGAAGGTCAAAGCCTTATCAGCCCACTGCCTAGGCACCCATGTCGGTCGGTGTGGGAACGTGTGATTGGATCAAATGCTGAGCTACTTGGAATTGTTCCCATGGCAGTGTAAGCGGTGCCGGACTCGCTCCTATTTCCGATTCGTTTATGAAGTTATGTGGGTGTAAGGCACACGTGCAGGTCACGCGCTAGGGGACTTCTATTAACCAATGGGTGCGAGGTTTTTAGAGGGAATATCTCGCTGACAGTGAGGGCAAGCTGTAGCGCCTAGACGAATTCCCGCAAGACAAGAGGGGCATGTCGCGTCGTAACGCTTCGGCAAAATAAGCAAAACAATCAGCCCGAACAACACGAACCAAGTCCCGATAGCAAACCACGCGACTGCATTTCGATTTTTCACACTGGCAAGGATGGCACCTAATACGTATTACCGGACATGAAGAAGGAGCAGGTCAAGCTCACGGTGGAAAACGATGTCCTGACGATGTCCGGCGAACGGCAATACGAGAAGGAAACCACCGGGCACAAGCATCATCGGATCGAACGTGCCTACGGGCGCTTCATGCGGAGCTTCTCGCTACCCGAGAATACGGATGGGAGCAAGATGTCGGCTGACTACAAGGACGGCATGCTCACCGTGCGTCTCCCCAAAGCCGAGAAGACGAAACCGAAAGCCATCGAGGTCAAGGTTGCCTAGGGTCCTTGCGTTGATCTGGGGATGCGGAGCGTCAGGGAAGGCGTTCTTACGCTGATGCGATGATGGAGTCTTCCTGACGCTCCGCGCCCGGCATTGACGCTGATGCACCTCTAGACCTCGGAAAAAGATTTATGTCTGTTCAAAAGGAGACAGGAGGTTCTCTATAACGTGCTGATTGTAAACATAACATCTCCTCTTGTTCGTATATTACCGACCCCCGTCGGTACTCCTTTGGATCATCCCCCCTCCCAGTTCTTCACTGGGCGTACGTACAGCTTCTCATCTTGCCAGGTTTTCTTGACCTCCGACGCTCGAATTGCTTCTTCGTGGGTTAACCCCGGCGTGCAATATTCCTCGCCTCGACAAACGGTATAGAGATGTGGGGTACAGCCTGCGGTTAAAAGGAACAAAAGCAGTGAAAAGTACTTCATGGTAAGCCTCCTTTCTGTAGCCAACAACCACAGCTTGAAAGGGTAGGCTCTTTTTTAGCTTCTGGCTATCCTGCTTTGGGATTGTGGGCTTCCACGTAGTTTAAATCGTACATGGAACAGATGGTGAGACTGATTTTTTGGTGCCGGGGAGTGAACCAGGTGTGTAACCTCGCGTGGCAGGCGTAGACTTACGGCTAGCTCCAATGAGCAACTTGTTTCGTGATGATTCTTGCTGGAAGTGCAGCGATGGAACGTTGGCGGGGGAAATGGGCGCTCATCACGGGAGCCAGCGCGGGGATCGGCTTGGCGCTGGCTGCACAGTTGGCCGCAGGTGGCACGAATCTGATCCTGACTGCGCGGCGGCGCGAGCGCCTGGAGACGCTTGCTGGGAGGCTTTCGGAGCAGCACGGTGTGCGCATCGAAGTCTTTCCAGCCGACTTGACACTACCGGCCGCACCCGAAAACTTGTTCGCGTTCACCGAGAAACAAGGCATCGTCGTGGACTTGTTAGTGAACAATGCTGGCTTTGGTACGTATGGACTATTCTCAACGTCCGACCGCACACGGCAGTTAGCGATGGTGCAGGTCAATATTGCGGCGGTCGTTGCCTTGACGCATCTGTATCTGCCGAGGATGATCGAGCGCCGACGCGGTGACATCTTAATGGTCTCGTCGACGGCAGCCTTCCAGGGCCTGCCCTACCTCGCGACCTACGCCGCCACGAAGGCATTCGATCTGTTGTTTGCAGAGGCGCTGGCCGAGGAGGTGCGGCAGAAAGGCATACGCGTCTGTGCGCTCTGTCCCGGGCCTACCGCCACGGAATTTCAGGCAGTCGCAGGAGAGTCCCGCCGACTCCACCACTACGCCACCGAGACCGCTGCCAAGGTGGCTCGCGTCGGATTGGTGGCACTGGCACGCGGCAGGAGCTACGTCATCTCGGGGGTCGGTAATTATCTGAGCGCACATGCGCAGCGCCTCGCCCCACGTCAATTCGTGACCCGCATAGCTGCGAAAGTTCTCCGTCCTCGCGCTTAACTGACTGACCTGCCCCCTGTGGTTGTACCGCTGGCAATGTGAGTCACGCGCACCGTGGCGCGACTGTTTCGGGTGTGGGTGGGTGTATAATAATTGGCTACGGAAAGCCAAAACGGAAATTCCGGACAACATGCAGCTACGGGTCGGCTATGAACTAATCTATAACTTTCCACAGGCGACCCCGATTGTACTGACGCTGAACATCCATTATTCGCGCGCGTCGGACGTCGTGGTGCCGGACTATCTTACGACCGATCCGTCAGTACCGATTGCCGGATATCGCGATGGCTTTGGAAACTGGTGCAACCGGATCGTGGCGCCCGCCGGCCGAATTCGAATCAGGACCAATGCAATCGTAAGAGATACAGGCCAACCGGACGGTTACTTTCCTAACGCGCAGCAGCACGCGGTAGAGGATCTCCCTGAAGAGACTCTGGTCTTTCTGCTGGGCAGCCGGTATTGCGAGACGGATTTGCTATCCCAGGCTGCTTGGGACCTTTTTAGCCAGTCCCCGCCGGGGTGGGCCCGCGTACAGACGATCTGCGATTATGTTCACAACCATATCGCTTTCGATTATCAGAATGCGCGCCCCACCAGGACGGCATGGGAAGTGTTCAACGAGCGCGTCGGGGTCTGCCGCGACTACGCCCACCTGGCCGTCACGTTCTGCCGCTGTATGAATATTCCCGCCCGGTATTGCACCGGATACCTGAGTGATGTGGGGACGCCGCCGCCCTGGGCCATTGGGGATTTTGCCGCATGGTTCGAAGTCTTTATTGGCGGCGGGTGGCACACTTTCGATCCCCGCAACAACGTGCCGCGGATCGGCCGCGTGCTTATCGCGCGGGGGCGCGATGCCTGCGACGTGGCCATCGCCACCACCTTTGGCCCACAACTGCTGGAAAGTTTCAAGGTCTGGACGGATGAAATCACGGAGGGCATGACCGCTGGCTCTCTTTAGCGTGGGAGCAAGTTTTCTGATTATGTCGCTTTTTACCGTGCGCCATATCACGGTCTATCGCTACTCCCACCCAGTGGAACTGGGCGAGCACCGGATGATATTCCGGCCTCGCGAGAGTCACGACCTCAGGCTGCTCAAGTCAAGCTTGCGGATTGTGCCCCATCCGACCCGGGTTCGCTGGCTCCACGACGCGTTTGACAATTCCGTAGCAGTCGTCACCTTCGACGGGGCGACTTCCGAGCTTTGTTTTGACAGCGCTGTAACTCTGGAACATTTCGAAACCATGTTGCCGGAATACCCGCTGGAGGAGTACGCAAAGACCTATCCTTTCAGCTACTCGGATGAGGAACTACCAAACCTCGCCTTGGCGATAGTCAATCAGTATCCAAGCGAGAACGTCAAGCATTGGGTAAGTCAGTTTCTGGACCCATCTGGACGAACCGGCACCATGCACCTGCTTCGGGCCATGACGCTCGGCATACGGCAGGAGTTCATCTATGTGCCGCGCAGTGAGAAGGACGTACAGCGCCCCGACGAGACGTTGCAAATGCGCAGGGGTAGCTGCCGGGACTTCGCGGTGCTGATGATGGAAGCAACGCGCTCGCTCGGTCTGGCCGCCCGCTTTGTCAGCGGGTATATATTCGTTCCGGGCATGGATGCCGGCGGAACGAAGGGCGGCGGCTCAACGCACGCATGGATGCAGACCTACTTACCCGGCGCCGGCTGGATCGACTTCGATCCGACCAATAGCATCATCGGCAATCGCAATCTCATTCGTGTCGCCGTCGCGTGGGACTCGAAGCAAGTCCTGCCGTTATGGGGCACCTTTGTCGGTTCCGCCTCGTCGTTCCTCGGCATGGAGGTGACAGTGACTGTAACGGAAGACGGATAGGGATATGATCCGTCCCGACTTTGATGTGCTTCGGCCCAAAGGAGGAGGACCTTCGTTATCTTCTGCGATCACGCCAGCGATCATATTCCGCCAGAACTGAACGATCTGGGACTGTCGGCCGCTGACCTTGCTCGTCACATCGCGTGGGACCCAGAGGCGGCTTGCATAGCCGAGGAGCTGTCGAATCGATTCGATTCGCCGGCATACTTTGCTCCACCTCACGTCTGGTTCGTCGTAGTCCTCGTCTCGTCAGCATTCGCAGCAATAAAGATCTGCCCTTTGTACCGAAACAAGAAGAACCCCCATGCTTCGAATCCGAGAGTCTGCCAGACGACAGCTTGACAGAAAGCGTACATGGATCGGCAGGCATTTCAGTGCTTCCAGACCCGACATCATTTACTTGACTATTGGGCTGATAATCGTCGGGATCGTGCTTTGGCTACGTCCGCGGTCGCCTCGCCGAAACACGGGGTACACTGATCAGTGAGCTACTTTTCTGGCCTCTCCTAGGACAAGGCAAAGTCCTACCCTCCAGCATCTTTGTCTGCTACCACGCCGCTACCAGGACAGGACAAACCAGTCCCATCTCCCCCCCCATGTCGGGAGCATCTTGTGTTGTGGTTTCTTGTGGGTTTAGGTTGTCTGAGGTTGGATTTCTAAAATTCCTCTAGCTTCCATGTGCAATGACTGACTGGTCATTGCCCACCAGACGAGCACTTTAACCAGCTATGGTGTTTCGTAAACACTCAGATGAGGAAATTGCTAGCATTCAAAATTGATACTTGACTAAGAAAGCTTTCAATCCAGGACGAATGTGACCTTCAGGTCCACACAGTACATAATAATCTTGCTATTCTCAATCACCACTTGCTGTTCCTTGACCCAGGCGCCTTTGATGTTGTGGATGGTCTTGGAAGCCCTGGCGATTCCACTCTGAATGGCATCCTCAAAGCTCTTTGGCGATTCACAGCTGATCTCGATAATCTTGGCGACGGACATAGCAATTCCTCCTTGTTATGCGCCCCTAATCTAAACGGAAACATCTGTCTCCTCCTAAAGAATCGGCGTGCGCAGATCGACAGAGACCAGGAACAAGTGTGGAATTGAACGAGTCGGATATGTGACGGCGGAACGCATCGCGGACTATCAGCGGGCTCGTCTGGCCGAGCAGGCGAAAGCGGGGACGGTGAATCGGGAGTTGCGGATCTTGCGCCGGGCCTTTAATCTCGCGGTGAATCAGAAAAACTTGTTGAAGTCGTCCGTACCGAAATTCGTATTGTTCTCGGAAGAGGACGCCGTACGAGAGGGCTTTGTGGAAAAAGGTCAGCTGCTGGCCATCGCGTCACATCTCGACGATGCCGACGTGCGCGATTATGTGCTGTGGGGCTTTTGGAGCGGCATGCGGAAAGGGGAAATTGCCAAGTTGAGTTGGGCAGCCTTCGATAAAGAGACCTGGACTTTGACCTTGCCCGGTCGCATCACGAAGAATAAGAAGCCCCGAAAGCTGGCGCTGGAAGGGCCGTACCGAGAGATCGTGAAGCGACGTTTGGCCGTCCGTCGGTTGGACTGCCCGCTGATCTTCCATCGCGACGGCCAGCCCATGAAGAGCTTCAGGAAGGCCTGGAAGCGGGCCTGTAGCCAGGCGGGGGTGCCCGCGTTGCTGTTCCACGATTTGCGCCGAACGAGTATCAGAAATATGATCCGGGCAGGAATAGACAGGAAAATCGCCCGTATGATCTCCGGCCATCGGACCGAATCGATTTTCACTTGTTATGATATTACCGACGACGACCTGCGAGACGCGGTGCTCAAGATAGAGCAATACGTGTCAGGTCTGCCAGCGGTTTCCACTGTGGTGCCGTTGGAATCCGCCAAAGTGGCTCAGCCTTGAGCTGTGCGTGTTTTGTGCGTGAACTGGTTTGGAAAGACTTCAAATCGCTTCAAGTTAGAACAGGGTATTGAGTTGGAAGTCTTGGATCTTCTTGGAATGAGATGGAGCAGATGTTAGGCTGCATTTCCCTTTTAAGGCGAGGGCCCTGGGTTCGAGTCCCAGGCGGCTCACCACCTTTTTCAATAGCTTCTGCGTTTCTTCTTCCGTGGCCTTTTCTTCGGTCACGGTTTCAGTCACGGTTCCGAAGCGAGCTAGTCCCTCTACAGCCTTCCAAAGATGGGCGGGGAGTCCCACGAGGTCGCAAGTCTGAAAGCCTTGCTGCTTGCATTCCAGAGATTCACACTATATCCAGCAACGCCCTAAGTAAATATGCTGGGAATTGGCCTATCGTGGTGCTACTTGATGGTAAACCACCAGACGCGTCGCGTAATGCCGAGAGCATCAACGGTTTCTCTTTCTATTCTGGCGTGGCCCGATCAGCGAGGCGATGAACATACTCAATGCTGAACAGTAAACTCGCCAAGTCATATTCCCTCCCATTGCTGCCAGAACAATAGCAGTCTCTCGATCTATTTCCACCACTGTGCGAAGTCGCCCTCATTAACTGTGTCGGTGCAGAAGTCAATAAGAGCATTAAGGCCTAACTCAAATCCCAAGTGATTCCCATCTGCGAAGGCCCCATTCAGGACGGTCAGGCAGTCCCGAAAAATCGGCTGCTCTTCCACCAGCGTGGGAACACCCTCTATTCTCGTCATTGCTAAGTCCCATCCTCCTTCCCACTCATCGACGGTCCATCTGGTTCGCCGTTTCACGATGGTGCGCCTTTTGCTCATCATTTGCCTCCTGGACGAAGTGCAGGCTGGATGTGAGCTTAGTCTAGACGTTGAATATGCTTCGTCATACTGTTTTTGCTCTTTTTGTTTTTTCCACTATCCGCCTTTACATGACTGGCGTACCGCCTGATAGCAGACACCCCTTTCCGAGGGTGGCTGCCGACGGTCTCAAGAAATATTCATGCGGCTTAAGCGTTAGCATTAAGAAGGTGTCTAAATCAGCGGCTTGCACGTTCAGGCTATGCTGATTTCTTCCGCCGGCTGTTTGGATTGTTTCCTTGGTATTTGTGATGCCTGTGGTCAACTGTTTTCCGCACGGAGACGATTACCCGAACAATTTTGCCGCAAAAGCCTCATCTGCAAGCCCAGCTGAACAAAAGCCAGGCGGCTTAGACATTCCCCCCGCATCTCCTCCTGAAGTTACCACCCTGTAACACAATCGCAATTCTGCAGTAACACCACACACCTATTCTCCCATGCCATCTATTGGTAAGGAGGGTGCCATGCTTCTAAATTTCCTGTCAGACGAGGATAACGAACGCTCGCTGTTCAACGCCGCTGGTAATGGTGATGTGCGAGCGCAAGAGGAATTGGAACATCGATATCGCATCTTCATATGGTGCAAGAATGACCATAAAGCCCCCTCGCCATCAGGTAGGAAGGCGGCGTGAAAGCAACTGAATACGTTCAGGGCCCCCATCCACATGAATGAAATCCATCGACAGTTCTGCCGGGAGTGTTGGATGGCATTGAGCGATGTATGGTACTTTTTTTGTAGAAGGGTAATACGCACACGAGCAATGCATTTGCTTCTGAAAGTGTCATCCTCTCGGGCGAAGACCTCGTCAGGTCATCAAACGCACCAGCGACGACTCTCTTAGCCTAGTCCTTGAGTACGATAACCCCGCAAGAACCTCATCGCGATTGTCCGAAGCGTCTGGCTACACGGGCAAGTAGGGCGGAGAATCGCAAGAGAAGTGTCACCGAGGCCGAAGACAAGCGGGCTGCAAAGGAACCCAGAGCCTCATTTCTTGGAGAAAAGATCATCAGCAGTGTGCAGCCTTCGTCCGTGCTCGTTTCGGCATGCACGGAACCGGCGGACGATCGATGGTAGTCACCGGGCAAGAGTGCCTGACCTTGACAGACGAAGCCGCCTTCCAAGACGAATAGTTCTTCGATTTCCGCATGCCGATGGGAGACATAGCGAAAGCCTGGCGCGAACTTCGCGAGCGCCGTGGTTCTCTGGGTGATAGGCTCCACATGCAACACCTTAAGTTGTAGGCCGGGCATGGGTTCAACCCACGTACCCTCCGACGATCGTATTAAGGTAAAGTCAGCTTGAGTCAGAGGGGGCTCTTGATCTGTACGCTGAATCCTTTCCAGAATTTTGGCTTTGAGCGATGCCGGAGGGGTTACCGGAGGCACCGCTTCTCCGAGCCAGGCGGCGATCGGTTGAAACGACGCCAGGTTGTCCCGTGCATGCTGAGCGGCCGCACCTTCGTCTTCGATCAGGCGCTTGAATTGGAGGTGTTCGTCCCCGTCGAGCGAGCCGAGGGCGTACAGTGCCGCCCGTTCCAATTGAGAGTCAGAGCGTTCGTCCGTCATGATCCGTCCTCTGCGTAGGGAGCGAGCACATCACGCAATTTCATCATGCCTAGGCGAATTCGGGTCTTGATCGTCCCCAACGGAAGACCTAACTTCACGGAGATCTCGCTCTGACTATACCCATCGAAGTATGCCAGTATGAGAGACTGGCGTTGTTCGAACGGAAGAGAGGCCAATGCTTCTCGGACGATCTCGGCCCGCTGTCTCGCGGACGATTGCTCTTCAGGAGTGGCTCTGTCGGATGCCACACGCGCGATGTCTTCCATACCGGTCATGCTCGTCCGTTTCAGCTTACCCGAACGCAACTGGTCGATGGCTCGCGTCCGGGCTATCGCCACGAGCCATCCCATCGGGGTGCCGCGATTCACATCGTACCTCTGAGCCTGTTTCCAGACTTGAGCATACACGTCCATCGTCACTTCTTCCGCGACTTGGGGGTCATTGATCATTCGGAGAATGAGACCATAGATTTGCGGGCTGGATTGGTCATAGAGCCGACTGAAGGCCTCCTGGTCCCCCCGCGCGGTCTTGGCGATCAAGTCCGGCCATTCCCGGTTTTGGTTCATCGACATGGCCAGCATCGGACTTCTCCTCGACCTCATACGAATGACGAGGCAAAGTTGGATTCATGCTCGGACAATTCTCAAGCTACGGCACTATAGCAGCGGCTTTCCAGACGGACAAGGCAAGCCTGTCCCACCACTAGCGAGACAGTACATGGTTGACCGAACAGTTCCAGGCGCCAGAGGGGAAACACTCAATCCGTCAGGATTTCGAGCGATTCGTCAGCGATTCAAGTACAAGGACGAGAGATCGTGGACAGGATCAGGACGCGTATCCGAGGAGGGATTGTCCAGGAGGACATTGAAGGCTTAGGATGGATCAAAGACGAGGGCCCTGGGTTCGAGCGCCGAGTGATCTTCTAGACCTTAGCCAGCACGACATTGACCATAGCGCGGCGGACGATAAAGCCTGTACTCCTTTCGCTGTACCTTCTTTTGATGACGACTTTCCTATTGTTTTCTCTTTTTGAATTCTTTCCCTCTCTTTTGAAACTGATCAATCTCCAGAGCATCCGCTATTACGCACAGCTGGCTGAATATTTGGCAGATCCCACACTCGTGTTTGTTCCAAGGCAGGCCAACAAAGTCGTTAGCGCCGTAGAATTCAGAGGGGATGTCTATTCCCCTGGCTTTGGTGTCGAGGTGTCGCCCGTTGACTATCACGCGTCGTATACCGATAAGGGTTTCCGTACCAATAGCTCAAGGCCCCCCTTCGAGGTCCTTGTCATAGGGGACTCCTATGTCGAATTCGGAGAATCGGACGATTCCACTTTGAGCGAGCTGCTCAAGCAAAAATCTGCTTTATCAACATTGAACTTGGGAAGGGCATGGTACGGGCCGCCTCAATATCTTGAAGTCTTCAAGCGGTATGGCCAAGGGACCAAGGCACAGTATGCGATTCTAGCCTTCTTTAGCGGCAATGACGCCGAAGATACGAGGCAGTACATCAGATGGCAAAGGGGTGGAGAAGGGGGCGACTATTACTCCTTCGTAGTTGGGCGAAGAAATTTCTTTATTAGATATCTTCATGCTTTTCGTGACGCATATGCGGCGATTCGGGATTGGGGGAAGCGGCATTCCGAGGGAACATCCGAGCCGCCAAGCGTGGCTACGGCGAATGTGGAGATCTCTAAGGAGATACACCCTGATGTGGGAATGATCAGGCTCAATGGTCGCCTTGTCCCAATGTATTTTAACTATTGGAACCAACATGCCACTTCAACGGAATTACTTGAACGCGAGGAGTGGAAAAGAATTCGAGCGATCATTGCCGAATTCAAAGCCCTGGCGATACAAAGCCTGATGGTTCCCATCGTTGTGTTCATTCCCACTAAGCTTGAAGTGTACGGGTCACTATTCGATCAGCATAGCGGTAGCCGATTTCTTTCAAAACTAAATGAGCAACTACAGTTTGAAATGAACACTGCCGAGTCGCTTGAAGCGGTCTGCCAAGAACAGAGGCTACAAATTCTAAATCTGTTACCCTCCTTCAAAGCCTTAGCACGACAAGGGGAAGAACTGTACCATCCCTTTGACACGCATTGGAATCTTACGGGTCGAAGAATTGCTGCAGAACTCCTTGCGAAGTCAATCGGAGCCGCTCATCACCCCTCTCGATAACTTCGAAATCTCCCTCTAGGCTCTGAGGAGCGCGGCGGAGGTCGAAGCTAGGGATTCCCCCAGTACCTCCGGGGCTCGCCTCGACGCAGGCTACGCAGCATGGGGCGAAAACTCGAAACGGCGCATATCTCATTCGGGCTGGTCACCATCCCGGTGGGAATTTACTCCGCCATCGACGAACAAGACATTCACTTCAACCAGCTACACGCACCCTGCGGCAGCCGCATCAAACAACAGCGGTACTGTCCCGTCTGTCAACGCGATGTGAAGTATGAAGAACTCGTGAAGGGTTATGAGATTGCGAAGGATGAATATGTCCGCATCGACCCCGAGGAATTAGACCAGCTGCAGGCAACGGAGAGCGAGGCCATGCAGATTCTGGAATTTGTCCCGTTAAGCGCCGTCGATCCGATCTATTTCGAAAGCACCTACTATTTGGGTCCGGAGAAGCAGGGAGAAAAAGCCTACCAGTTGTTGGCGCAAGCCATGGAGGAGATGGAGCGGGTGGCTTTGGCCAAGTATGTCTGGCGTGGCAAGGAAAGTTTACACATCATCCGCTCGAACGGCGGACGCTTGCTCCTGCACCGGATGTACTATCAGGACGAGATCAGGCCGTTTGAAGAATTGCCCAAGAGCGATCAACAAGCTGCCGCTGCAGAGTTGAAGCTGGCTACGCAACTCATCGAGTCGATCTCCAGCGACACATTTGATGCGGGCGCTTATCGGGACGAGTATCGTCAACGAGTGCTCGAGCTGATTGAAGAGAAATCGAAAGGAAAAACCATCAGCTTGACCCCGAAAGCCGCCGTGCGTCCGACGGATGTTGTGGATCTGATGCAGCGGCTCAAGGAGAGTCTGGCGCAAAATGCACAGAGGAAAAGCGCCCGCTCTCGAGCGCTGCCCGCTCAACCGGCTCGCGAGTCCGCAAAGAGAGCGTCTTCCGGGAGACGATGACCGGCGAATATTCCTCAGCCGACCTCCGCCGCATTCTTCGCCTCGATGGATCCAAGCTGCGAGCCTGTCTTCGCGCCGCTCTGCTGCCTATTCCCCAAGAAGAGTCCTCCTGCACCTACTCGTTCCAGAACCTGGTGATCCTGCGCACCGCAAAAGGACTGACTGAGGCAGGCGTTTCGGTTGCCAAGATACGAAAGGTCCTCGAATGTCTGGAGCGGCAACTGGGGGAGGAGACCGCCATCTCAAGCCTGAAAATCTATGCGTCAGGGAAACGGGTGGTCGTATGGGATGGCGCCTCGCGCTGGCAACCCGATTCGGGGCAATTTCTCCTGAACTTTGAAATGGGACAGATGCTTCCTCCACGGCCACTGACGGCTCGCACGGCGGTGCGACAGAGCGACCGTGAGACGGCGCAACGATGGTATCAACGGGCGGTGGCCTTGCAGGACAATTCCCCGGAGGAAGCCCGTCACGCGTATCAAGAAGCGATCCGCTTACATCCTGCCTTGACCGATGCCCACGTCAATCTAGGACTTCTACATCACAACCTTGGCAACCTGGCCGACGCGGAAGTTTGTTACCGGCGTGCCCTGGAGTACGAGCCGAAACTCTCGCTCGCGCATTTCAACCTTGGCGTTGTTCTTGAGGATCAGCAGAAGAAGAGTGCGGCCATCTCGTCATATCAGGAAGCCCTCAAACATGCTCCCGATTTTCTTGAGGCGCATTGTAATTTGGCTCAATTGTACGAAAAGCTCGGTCGCAAGCGAGACGCCTTTCGGCACTATGCTGCGGCTAATCGGCTGAGCGGCTGAATTCGGCGTGACGACTAGACCTCATGGGATGAGGCGGCCGCTTCGAAGTGACAAGTCACCCTAAAGCGGTAGAGATCTCCTGCCGTTACTTTGCCTAGCCGAGCTCCAAACTCTTTCCCTCTGCAATTCTTTCTACTGATGAAATCCCTAGGTTCGATCTCACCCACCATCGTTCTTCGCCAGCCTAATCCTCTGGCACATGACTGGAAGAATTTTCTTTGTGAATTGGGGCTTGACGGGGTTCCCCTGACGAACTACACTCGATTAAGAGCATTTAAAGGGGCTGCCATGGCCGAACTATGGGTTTTGAACCAACCGTCGGAGCCGGTGCCGAAAGAGCGCCTTCCGATGCCTGTGCAAGTGGCCGCAGGATTAGAGAAAATCAGTCTGGCCATGAAAAGCCGGACCTGGCGTCGTGAAGGACAGGCCGGTCTCGGTCCTCTGCAACGGCAAGTGCTGACCCTCCTTCGTGGCAGGCCCGACCAGAGCGCGCAAGTCTCTGCAATCGCGAAAGAGTTGGTCGTCCGTCTTCCCACCGCTTCCGAGGCTGTGGCGACGCTTGAACGGAAACGGTTGGTGAAGCGGTACCGTTCGCATCGTGACGGCCGGATCGTCACCGTAGAACTGACGACGAAGGGTGCACGGGCTTGTGCGCCGGCTGTCGGGATTCCGAACCAACTGGCCGCTGCGGCGAGCGCCTTGACCTCGACGGAGCAGGTGGCCTTTTTAAAAGGGCTGATGAAGGTGATCCGGACCCTGCAGCAGCAGGGGGAAATCTCGGTGGCACGTATGTGCGTGTCCTGCCGGTTTTTCCGCCCTCATCAGCATGAGGATGCGTCCCAGCCGCATCATTGCGACTATATCAACGCCCCGATCGGGGACCAGGCGCTACGGTTGGATTGCCCCGAATATGAAATGGCTTCCGTCTCCCAAGCCAAGGAATCGTGGGAGCGCTTCAACAACGGGCGACAGGGCATCGGGTAATCGGGGGCGTTGAAGACGATACGAACGATGGCGCACTCATTGAAAAAGGACTCAGGCATGAAAAGTTTTCCATGGACACCATCTGCTCCTGCCGAGGAATGGCTCGGCGCTGAATCACACATGCCGAACCTCAAGCAGGAGCTTCGCAAGCAAAATCATCAGGGATGGGACACCTCTGAACTCGTCGTGGCTGGCGCGCTGTTCACCACCGGGCTGACGTTGGGAAGTCTTGCCGCCTTATGGTTGACGCGCTTGCGTCGGACCGGCTAACGCTACTTCAGCCTCACTTCTTCCCGTACAACGCCGCATCTTCTTCGATTTGCATGAACAAGTCGTCGAGCGCTTCTTGCACGGCTGTGCTGATCGGATTTTGGTCTGATGCGGTCACCCACCGGACGCGTGAACCGACCGCTTCTTTCTGGACGACGTAGGACTTCACCGGTTGTTTTCCGGTCGGTCCCAGTTCCGACTCGAGGTGGACGGTATAACGGTAGGCTTCCCGCGAGCGCACCCACAACCAACCCTTGATTGTCAGCGTGAGGGAGCCCTGATCTTCGCCGGCTGCGCGGAAGGTGCCGCGCTGCCGAGCATACTCCACAATCGCCCGGCGCAGATCGGCAGTGGGCCACTCCAACAGGCCGATACCCGGCATTCTGTCCGGTCCCTGCAGCGCGAGAAGCGGGACCGCGACACGAAGCGTCTGATCAATGGCGGCCGACGTCGCGGCTGAAGCGACCGGCGTGACGTGGATCTTGTGGGTGCAGGCTTCGAGATTCAGAAGGCACCAGGCGCAGAGAAGGCTCGGCGCAAGGCGTCTGCTCTGCCGACCGTTCACGGAGTAGTTGCCGAAGCGGATGGTGGTTGGAGAATATTGAGATCCTCAAGTGCACGGGCGGCCTGCTCGCGATACGCCCGGTCGGTTGGATCGTCATACGTGTTGAGGATGCGTTGATAGGTGGCTCGGGCTTGCGGGTACTGTTTTTTAATCGCGAAGTATTGCCCTAGGGCGAGCCAATTGGTTGCGGCAGCTTCATGGGCTGTCTTCATCAAGGCGAATTCCCGTTCCACCGGCGCTGTGCCTTGCAATGAAGCGCGTTTCCGGACCGTCCGTCCCATTTCGCCGGCCATCGCTTCGATCTGTTCGTTCTCGCGAATGGCGGATTCAACCCGATTGGCTTTCAGATGGGTATAGAAGGCTTCGGTATGCTCTTTGATCAGATCCGCGCGTTGCTGGTACGTGTCGTGCGCGCAGGCACTGAAAAACAGACTGGACCCAAGCGTCACCCCATAGCACCACAGCATCGCGTTGTGACGTCGCATGACTCAAACCCCTTTCGACCGGGACGATCGCGGCCCTCATCCTACAGGATCGATCTTGAAAATTCGACAACCCTGCCAAAGGCATTAGTGACACGTCGATCTCGAGTGTGGTATGTCTTGCACCTCATTTGCCTGCCTTCGTCCCCATCGTCTAGCCTGGCCTAGGACGCCGGCCTTTCAAGCCGGCAACACGGGTTCGAATCCCGTTGGGGACACCACACTCGGTGACACAAGCGGGGCGGGGAGGAGTTGCAGGTAGGAACCTTGGCCTGTGACGTTATAACCCTTCTTTCCCTCCATCGTCTTCGAATACCTCAAACTGCAGGGGTTGGTCTAAGAGCTTCCGAAGGATCTGTCTGGCCTCGGTGCGTTGACGGTCCAGAAGGCACTTAGCGTCCGAAATTCGGCTCCTCAGTTCCCGCTTCAGTCGCGTCTCATCCAATGTCACCACATTGGCCGGCATGGTGAGGCGGTCTAACTCAGCCGCCAACTCTGTCTTGCGCGTTTCTTCGGCCTTCAGCTTGGCGAAGAGCGGTTCCATGTGCTGTCCCTTAGCGATCGCCTCGACGAGGTTCTTCTCATGGGTCTCGATCAGCGAGAGCTCCCGCTCGATGGTTTGCCGGCGTGCCAGACGGTCGGTATCCCCGGCCCGGAGCTGAAGCAACGTCTTTTCGAGTGAAAGCTCGAGGATCCGTTCGTCCAGCGCTTCCCCGATAGCGCTAAGGACCGCCTTGTCGATAAGGCCCTGCTTAATCCGCACGGCGTTTCTACAAATCGCAGCGCCGCGTTTACGATGATAGGCGCAGCCATAGGTGCGACCCTTGCGGCGAGCGTAGTCCTTGCCGAGTGCTTCGATCGGTCCCCCGCAGTGCGCACAACGAGCCAATCCACTCAAGAGGTAAGGCGAGTCGACGTCCCGGAAGACCCCCTTTTGCTTGTATTGTTCGCTGAGATACTTCGTGTCCCGGAATCGCTGTTGGACCGAATGCCACAGCTCCTCTGGCACAATTCTGAGCTCCGCCACATCCACCGTGACCAGCTCTCCGGCAGCGCGCCGGCGCCGTCTCTTGGTGCCCCCTCGCTCGATCTTTTGCAATTCGCCCCACACGACGGTGCCTCGATACAATGGACGGAGGAGGATTTCTCGAATAGCGGTAGGACACCAACCTAGAGAGGTCCGTGGAGCTGGTATCTGTTCCTCATTCAACTGCTTGGCAATCCGGCTGAGGCCCATTCGGTCGTCGAACATGTTGAAGATCCGTCGAACAACGGCCGCTTGGTCATCGTTCACAGCCCGGAGAACGTGTAACCGGCGCCCTTCCGTTGAAAGTACTTCGCGATTGTCGTATCCGAAGACTTTTCCGCCCGTCACATGGCCGGCTTTCGCCTTTCGCAACATCGCGTCAAAGGTCCGCTGTTTCGCGCGCTCGCGTTCCATTTCGGCTGCAAAGCCCGTCAGCGAGAGCATAACCTTATCCAGCGCGCTGTCTAGCGTCCGCTCGCGATCCTCGAGATAGAAGAATACGCGTACGCTGGCATCCGTTATCTGCTTCAACGCGTACGCCGTTTCAATTTGCTCACGGCCTAACCGCGATTCTTCGGACATGACGAGGATCTGAAAGAGTGGCCGAGGCTTCAGGGCATTCATGAGACGGATGAAGCCCGGGCGCTTCACGAATTCGGCGCCTGAGATGCCATCATCGACAAAGACATGTTCATCCGAGACGCGCCAACCCTTCTTGATGGCGTATGCCTTCGCATGTTCGATCTGCCTAGTCACTGATTTCTCTTCATCTGAGATACCGTTTTGCTCAGTCGATTTCCTCGCATAAATGGCAGCTATCATGCTCCCTCCGATCTTTATTGCACGAGATCCGCTATCGAGACGCCAAGTGCCTTAGCGAGCCTCTGCAGCGTACTCAACTGCGGATCATGCCGCCCAATCTCCAGTCGTCCAATATAGGCCAAGCTCACTCCTGCCCGTTTCGCGAGATTAGCTTGGGTAAGCCGTTTCTCTTTTCGAAGATTCTTCAGCCGTTTACCGAGGCTATTCCTCATGCGAAACTTATGACCTAAAGGTAATATAGTTGTCAAGAGGGGATAGTGCTTCGCGGTAGTTCGCCGATCCCATGTTGCCGAAGATCCTTCACAAGAGCGTCCGCTAACACGCTCGCGACTTGATCTACGAGCGTGACCGGCCATGATGAAGAGGCCACGAAGGGGCAATTTACCGTAGCGAGTTCCGCCCGGCGGTTCGTTCTTTTCGAAGAAGACGGATTGTTACTCATTCGTGCCTGTTCAGCGTGGGGCTGATTCATCTTCTGCTGCATTCATCACTTCAGTCCTCTGACTTATCCGTATTCACAACGGCTGCTTCCTGCTCTTGCTGTTCCTCAGCAGGCACAGACTGCAGGCCTGTCTTCAGTGCTCTACGCTTGTAAATCGATCCGACTCGATCGTCGATCATCCTTGAGAGGGTGCTGATGTTCTGAGTGGACTCGCCTCGCTCGAGGCGCTCCTTGTCGAAGGCCGTTCCTCCCGCGATCGTTGCCGCATTCAAATACCCCGCTTTTTGAGACGGCGACAATGCGTTGGCAATGGCATCATCCGACAGCTCTGCTCTCATGCGATCAAGGGCGAGGTGTTGCACCTGAACCGCCTTGCCCTGGAGGTTGGCCATTTCATCGGCCCGGACGCTCTTAAATCGCTCCAGGGCCTGCTGTTCGGGCTTCGTCCGCTCAAGGAACCGCCACACCGTAGAGGGTGCCACGCCTTGATGCTGAGCGATCTCTTGGGTCGAGAGCCCCTTGGCATGGAGTTCTATAGCCTTCCTTCGGTCCAGCTTCCGGGCCTTGCGCTGAATGCGTTGGGTGAAACTGGGCTTTCGCGACCGTGCCATCGGCCAGCGTTCCTTTCGTCGTTTAGGTCGTTTTGGTCGTATCCTTTACCTATTCACTGATCCACAGTTCTTCTCTTCTTTGTGGCACTACGACATTAACGACATAAACGACATATTAAGAATCCCTATGCTTTGGTCGTTTTGGTCGTACCAGGAAACCATCGCTCAATGGGCCTTCCGCCGCCGCTGTCGTGAGTTTCGGACCGGGCGAGTCCTTGCTGTTTCAGGAGAGACAACCCCCTATCGATCTCGTACCCCTTCCGATTCCGGCCAAACCAGTCCCGAATGTCTGTTCGCGTCATTCCGCCGGCATGCTGGTGGAGCGCATTCATGAGTTCATCGGCGATCGGATCGCCCAGTCTTTCGCCGAAGATATAGCGAGCAGAGGCCTCACAGTAGTTCCAGAGCGCTAGCGCGGCGCGCAGGTGTTCGGCGCGGATCGATGCGGACTGGTCCAGAAGGGCGTACAGACATGAAAGCCGGACCACTTGTGCCTCACTTCGCGAGATAATCGCCCCGAGCAGGCCAGGCTTCCCTTCCGACAGTGTGGGGTATGCCTCGTGCCATAACCTTCGCGCCTCGTCGTCGCGTCGGAGTACATTGGTCCCTCGAGCAAATTGGACCGCACGTCCGAGCTGCCGTGTGACAGGGGTGAAATCGACGGTATCCAGCCGGCCGCCTTCTGGAAGGCATTTAGACCGCTCGACACAAGCCCACAGGAAACGGTTACAGAACCCGTTGGCGGCCTCCGTCGTATTCAAGAGGCGCGAGAGTTCATCCTTGGTGATGTGTCCCAGGATTGAGATGTGTGCACCGGTGGCTTTTACCGAGCTATTCTTTGTCATGGTCCGAAGGTCACCAGCATCCCAGGCTTGGCGAATCACTGAAGACAGCGTATTGCCATCACGCTCACTCACGCGAAGCACCGTTGCAAATTCTGATTCCAGAACGAATAGCCGTTTATCCTCTACGCCCGGGTCGTCGATGACCGTCTGATACTCGCCCATGTGTTTCCCGTTCTTTTTAATTGGCTCCATTTTCTCGTGCGCATCCCTCACCTGGAAAATCAGCCCTTCGCCTGAGGAAAGTCCAGAGACCACACGGGTTGTGACCCATCCGCCATCAATCGAACGAAAAAACTCCTTCACATGATCCCAGGATGTCCCCTTTCTCCCTTTCGATGTGGCACCGACCAGCACCGCGAAGAGATTCATGGCGTGTCGTGTGTGCCCAATTTGAAAGTGTGGTGCACGGTTCAGAGCATTGCCAAAGGCAAGCAATCCTTGAATTAAGATCGCGACGGGGTCAGCTTCGGTGTGCGGTTCAAGCAAGTGAACGAAGTCGCCCATCACGCCATGCAGCGCAAGGGGATCGAGTGTTGGACGCTGGGCATAGGAAGGGCATGGCGCCGCCCTTTCTTCAACTTCAAGGCTCGATGGGGCTTGTACGAGCTGGCCATCCACCTCTTTCCCATTAAAAAAGGCAAAGGCCCGATAGAGCGTCCGCTCGTAATAGTCCTTCCGGAGCTTCAGATCGTCTTTGTGCTTTCGTCGGCAGGCGATCAGAAGGTTCACGATCTCTTGCGCCGTCCAGTTAGCCGCGAAGGCCCTGGTCGCCAGACTCATATCGTAGGAGGAGGCGGATTGATCCTGGAGATCCGTTCGCGCATGCTCCCATGAGACTTTGAATTTGAGATCGATTTCACAAAGACGGAGGAACTTTTCGGCTGGAGGTTCGGCGTCGGCATTGATGACAAACACGAACGGAACGGTCGGAGAGCAGGGTGCGAGTCCAGCAATGCCGTTTGCGACGAGATAGGGTTCTAAATCTGAGGGGTCGTAACGTCGGCCATCGTCGCAGTGCAGGAGCCGTGTCGGGCAGGGCGGTTGTTCCCCTTTCCGATTCCAGGTACCCGGTAATCTCATGATTCGTGCCAAGTCGCCGACTTGATCCGCATCCCAGCCCTGCTCCTTTGCCCTTGCACGGAGCGTGTCACACCATCCCTTCGTCAGGACTTCGGCTTTCAATCGGTCTTCATCGCTGTCGAACACCCAAGGTTCTCGAAAGAGCCACCATGCATGAAAGCCGTGGCCACTGTGGATTAATAGGGTCGGCGGGGTCCGAGTTCTCGGAGCAATTCCAACGCAGTATCCTGAGTCGGCGGTAAGTTTTTCTTTTTATGCCCGTCACCAAAGTCGAGATCGACCCAAACTCCCGGAATTGCTGTCACAGCTTCACTAAGGCCTCGCTGTGCTGGACCTAAATTCTCACCCCCGGAGACCGCAACCGATGTATACGTTTTCCACTTCTGCCCAGGTGAGCAAGTGGCCGATGAGATCGTCTGTGATGCCGTTTGCCCAAAACGACTTCTCAGAGGGGAGCCCATAGAATGAAGCCCACTGTCCCAGGAGCCCATCCGGCCAGAGTGTGCGCAGAAAAAATTCGAGCGCTGGGCGGCCAATGAGGGGGCTTGATGCATCACTGCAGCCGTGATCATGCCGCTGTTTCCTCATTCTCGCATTCAATCCCAGGCCTGATCTCTCCGCAATAGGTAGTCAGCGTTGCCAGTCCGAGACATTCTGCGTCATTGATGGCTCTCTCGATTAGGACGTCACCCCAATCGAACCATTCGCGTACTAAGGCATAAAAGTATTGATCTAGGGTGACGGACATTCCTGCAGGGAGATCCCGCGTCTCTACTGCCAGGCGCTCAATGAGAGCGTGAGCTCTCACTCGAAGACGAGGCATAATTTGTTTTTCGACTCTCGCTTAGATATGTTTTTCATCACACGGTTCTCCTTTTAAGACCCAATTCGGTTGCGGCCAGCTGGGCTTTGTTATTGTTGACATCCGCCTCCATCACGCACTGAACCAACCAGTGACCGAGATCGAATGGCAGAACGAAACAGCGTTGAGGCCTGTGCACCTACTGCTTCTGCTAAACGAGCCCTTTCCTCCGCTGTTGGATCTATGAGGCCACGCTCGATCATCGAATAGCGGCCCTGACTCATACCGCTTCCACGACTGAGTTCCCACTGGCTCAACCCTTTTGACATGCGGAAAAGTTTGATTTTGAGCATTGCAGCTCTCCCTGGTTGTGATGCTTCATCAAGCACCCCCCGACTATCGCATAGCTAGAAAGGTGCACATCTGGCACCTTAGCATTCATCAGAATTGCTACCTAGGTAGTGCAGTTCAGTGGAGGCTAGCGAATCAACGTTTTGGAGTAGAGCCGGCGACGAATAGTGCTAAATGACAATCCGTGGTAGTGGGCCAAGAATTGAAGAGACACTGCAACAGATCCGGTGCTGTGATGCCCATTTGGCGAGTAGATCATCAGAAGGGAGAGATGTCTCTCGTTCGCAGTCAAGCGACGGACAGCGAGTGATCCGGTTGAGTCCGACCAGAATTCGGCGAGACCGCTGCCAAGCCACTTGAGTCGAGGTCTCAGCGAATCGCCTGAATAGTTTGTGAGTTCTTGTAATATCCACCTTGATTCATGACGAAGGATGATCGGGCTGGGGTGTTTAAACAGAGTTGCGATAATAGACAGGGTATCATTGGCAAATCGGCCGACTTCCTCATTGCTATAAGTTCGCTCCCTGATAGGCCTTGGTCCTATGTTTGTTTCAACGTATGCCAGTAAACACTCTTCAAGGATATCTAAATGAAATCGCTCAGCCTTTTGGCGGGTCGCCGGTTGAGTAAAATAAATCAGTATTCCCCGAAGTACTCCACGGAAAAGTTTAGAGGGATATTACAGCTCCTTGGTAGCGCTGTGTATGCTGACGCCTGTACGCGTCGAGTTTCTCAGCCACACGCTCATCAATTGATGAGCCTGTCTGTTGTCTTTTCATCCTCCTCCTGTCGGCTGCTGGCCAGGAACTGTGGGCAGCGCCAGTATATTTGGAGTTGAATTTCTACATGAGCTTGGAAGGCTGTGTGTCGCGGCGGTCTCGTTAAACGTAGAAATGTAACCCAGGTCGGCCACCTAACACGTTTTACGAGATTACGATCGCTTGTCGGTTGCAGTTCCTTTTTCTTTACGCGCCCAGACCGTTTCCGCCTTGAGCGTTCGCTGTCAGCTGTCGCTCTTAAAGCCGCGATACGCGCGAGCAGTGCCGCTGCGCTCTCGTAGTCACGTCCCTCCCGACGAGCCAGCTCGGCCTCGAGCGGTACAAGCTCACCACGGAACACCTGTGCAAGTATCGCTTGCCTCACCTTGTCACCGAACTCCGTGCCGTGGGCAAGGCGACTTCAATGCCGTCGGCCAAGGTGTTGAGGGCCTCTACTCGTCTTATGATCTCTTTCTGCTACCTAGAGAGGGGGGAGTGCGATAACCATCTCTCGCACATTGTCCAGGTTCAGCCCGGGCTTTCCAGCGCCGTAAGCGGCTTCGAGTAGTTGTGCGCGTCCATGAGAAGGACCAATGGTCCACAGGTGTAGCCAATGGGCAAGCTCTGTCAATGCCGGTCGGACCAAGGCCACATGCTGGCTGACATAGCCTTCTTTGATTGGACAGTTCACCACGGCCGCCTTCGTCACGTTAGCACCCGTAATAGTGATGAGAATGTCGTTTTCCTTCACTCTCGTACGGGTACCTTCTGCACCTGCTGGTGGCTTCACGCGTGCAACGGCGTTAAGTAAAAGTCTATCCGTGTTGATGTCTTGCGCCCGGATGAAGACTGCCCCTTTGTCCGAGTAGTACTTTGCCCACCCGCGTGAGCCGCTCGTAATCAGGCTGCTGATCTGATCACAGCTCACAACACACCATGTTGCCGGATAGTCCAAATCGATGCGGGCCGGTTTTTTCGCTTCTCGCAATCCTTCCTTGGCTCTAGCCTTAAGCGCCCGCTCGAAAAGCAGAAACGCAGATTCTGACTCAAGAGCGGACTTGCGCCAATCCTCAGTCAACCGACCTGAGCAAGCGGTCGCAATGACCGCCTGTCGCAACCGCTGTAGGATGAATTGCACCTTCGTCAGATGATTGCGGGCTATGCTTCACGCGAGTGAGCAGGGCGTTGGCCTTGTCAACGATGCGATGCTGCTCTTCAAGAGGCGCAACCGGGACGTTAAACGAGCTAACGTCAGCAAGCGAAATATTGTTCATCCCTCCGCCACGAGCTTTTTGATCGACGGCATGACGCCCGATCTCAGAATCGAGTACGAGCCGAAGGTAGCGAACATCGAGCACTTGATCAGTCCCACGGATAATTGCGAGAGCTTGGTTCGTATTCGCTGGCAGGTCCTCAGGACTAACCACGCAGCTCTCCCCAAGAGTGCCTGCGATGGAAAGCAATACCTCGCCTGCACGGAGAATTGAGCGAGCTTGAGCTTTATGTGCTTCTGCGGAGATGAAGTCTCGCAGAGTTAAGTGGTCAATCTTACCATTTCGAAGGTTCTCGACCTTCACAAAACGGATGCCTTCTTTCTGAAACTTGAAGCCGTAGGAGGTTGGAGTTGCACCTTTCGTAATCCGGTCTGCGAGAGAACCGAGCCTCTCTGCTACCCAGCCTTCAGGCAAGACGTCACTCATTTCGTTGCCATTTTGTGCTCAGATCCACCGTTCTCCAGCATCCGCAGAACATCATTCAACTCGTTCACCGCCTCTTCCAACTCCTCGATGGCGTCCGTCGCCAGCTCCTCGGGCTCCGGCAGCTCGTCGGCGTCTTCGAGCGACTCCTCCTTGAGCCACTTGAAGCCGTCGAGCTTGAACTCGCGCTCCTTGACCTCGGCGATGTGGAAGCTGCGCCAGCGGTCCTCCTTCGAGTCGGACGGCTTTGCGCTTCGCCTTGCCGTTCGGGTCCGCGCCGAAGCACTTCTCGAACTCCGCGAAGTGCGCCGGCGTGAGCGGCCGGTCCTTCTTCGTGATGCCGGGCACGTTGGTGCGCGCGTCGTAGATCCAGACGGTCTCGGTCGGCGTAGCCCTTGGTGAAGAAGACGACGTTCGCCTTCACGCCCTGGCTGTACGGCGTGAACGTGCCGCGCGGCAGCCGCAGCACGGTGTGCAGGTCGCAGTCCTCGGTCAGCGATCTTGAACACCTCGCCCGCCTGGTCGGCGAACAGGCAGTTGTCCGGCAGCACCACGGCGGCGCGGCCGCCGGGCTTCAGGATCGTCAGGACGTGCTGCAGGAAGTTGAGCTGCTTGTTCGAGGTCGCGACGGTGAAGTCGTCGCGCTCCGGGGCCTGGTTCGCCCCCTTGGTGCCGAACGGCGGGTTCGTCAGCACCACGTCGAAGCGGTCGCTCGACGGCGGCTCGTAGATCGAGTCGCCGAGCCTGATGTGCGGCTCGATCCCGTGCAGGTACAGGTTCATCAGCGCCAGCCGGCGCGGCCGCGGCGACCAGGTCCTGGCCGAAGTAGGTACCTGCGTCTTGACCCGCTTGGCCATGTCGCGATCGAGCGCGCCCTTGGTCTCGCGCGATCAGCCACTCGTAGGCGGCGACGAGGAAGCCGCCGGTGCCGCACGGCCGGGTCGCAGATGGTGAAGTCGGCGTGCCTCGCGGGTCGGGCTTCATGCAGCGGACGATGGACTGGATGAGGACGCGCGGCGTGAAGTACTGCCCCGCGCCCTTCTTCCCTTCGCTCGCCGCCTTCTCCAGCAGCCCCTCGTAGGCTGCGGCCTTCACGTCCACGCCGAGGGCGTCCACTCCGTCTCGTCGATGAGAGTCGACGAGCTTCTTGAGGTTGACCGGGTTGTTGAAGCGCGACTGCGCGCCCGCGTAGATGTCGCCGAGGATGCCCGGCGTCTTGCCGAGCTTGCGAAGCACCTCGACGTAGTGGTCGGTCAGGTCGGTGCCGCTCTTGTCGCGCGAGCGTCGGCCAGTCGCATATCCCTTCGGGCAGATCGATGCCTCGTCTCGTCGGCCATCTTGAGGAACAGCAGGTAGGTGATCTGCTCGATGTAGTCGCCGTAGTCGATGCCGTCGTGGCGAAGGGTGTGGCAGAAGCCCCAGAGTTTCTGAACGACGTCGGTCATGCGGCGATGGCCTCGTTGAGTTCGTGAAGCAGCGTCCTCGAGCCGGCCGCCGAACACTCGGCGCAGCGACGCCCAGCCGCCGTCGTCGCGAGAATACGGGATCAGGTCGAAGTCCTCGCGGTCGATCGAGAGGTTCTCGAGCAGGTGCTGCGGATCCGGTCGAGCCATGTCTGCTGCTCGGCGGTGAACGTCTGCCCGGCAGTGACCTTCGCGAACGCCGCTCGACGCGTTCGGCGGCCGTCAAGAGCGGCTGCTCCTCTCGGCCGCGTGCTTCACCATCGAGATGATGTCCACGAGCGCCTTCTGATAGCGCACCTCGTGCGCCTTCTGAAGGTTGTCGACCGTGAAATCGCTCCGACTCTGCGACGAGCTTCTGCGCGCAGCTCGTCAGGGCCGTAGCGACTCCACTCCTCGGGCCGATCGAGAAGGATGCGGATCGCCTCGATCTGCGCTGGGTTCTCGCGACGAACCGCGCGAACGCTGCGAGGTAGTCCTCGGGCTTGTACTCGTTGCCGGCCGCGTCGCGAAACTGACCATTCGGACGACACCGTCATCCTCGGCTCGGTGGCGCCGTAGAAACGTCCGCTGCGGCCGCGGATAGTTGACGAGCAGGTCCTGAAACTCGTCGTCCCGCAGGAGTCTTCATCGCCTCGACGAAGTCGCTGCGCAGCGTCGACGGGAAGCCGCGCGCGTACTTTGCGAGATCGCCGTCGGGCACGAAGGCTGCGAACAGTCTCGCGCGCCTCGCCCGACATCTCCTTGTCGATGCGCTGGAGCCGCTTGACGAGGCAGCCGATGTTGTAGTCGCGGTCGCGGTTGCTCCAGATGTCGTCGATGATCTCGCTGATCGTCCGCGTGGGCGGTGTCGGGCGGCTCCGCCGTGATGCCGGTCGCGTTCTTGAAGTACTCGAGCAGCGTGCCGTCGAAGCAGTCGAACACGGTGAAGTGGGACTTGTCGGGAAACTTCTCGCCCTTGCGCGTGCCGCGCCCGAGCATCTGCTCGAAGAGGATGCGGGACTTCACCGGCCGCAGGAACACGATGAACTCCAGGTCGGGGATATCGACGCCGGTCGTGAGCAGGTCGACGGTGACGGCGATGCCGGGTCGGGCCGGTTGCGGAACTCGCGGATGCGCTGGAGCGGCCGGTCGACCCGGCCGGTGATCTTCTGCACGAAGGCGTCGCCGCGCCCGAACACGTCGCGGCAGATGTCGACGAGCTGGTCGGCGTGCGACGTGTGGGGCAGGTCGTTCACGGCGAAGATGAGCGTCTTCGGGAAGCGGCCGTACCGCTGCTCGTGCTCGAGCGCGTACTTCTTCAGCTCCTCGATGATCTTGCGGTTCGAGTCGGGCGCGGTGACCTTGCGCTCGATCTCGCCGTGTCGAACTGCCGCTCGTCTTCGAGCTGGTCCAGCTGCTCGAGCGCCGGTCTCGGGATCGACGACCTCGACGTTCTCCCCTTCGTTCAGGAAGACGCCGTTCATCCGCACGTCGGAGCTTGACCGTCACCGCGTCGTAGTCCACGAGGTAGCCCTCGCGCACGGCCCGCTCGTACGTCGTAGCGGAAGACCTGATGCGTGAAGTAGGCCTTGGTGTGGCGGCGGGCGTCGCGGTGAGGCCGATCTTGATCGCGTCGAAGTGGTCGAGCGTGTTCCGCCAGACCGACTCCTCCGCGGCGGTGTAGCCGCGATGGCACTCGTCGGCGACGATGACGTCGAAGGCATGAATGGGGATGTCGAGCCGGTCGGCGTCGTCGTCGATCTGCTTCGTCGCCGAGTCCCGAAGATCGCCTGCTGCGACCGAAGAGGTTGATCGCCATGCGCTGGATCGTGCAGACGTAGACGAAGGCGTGCCCGGGCTGCGGGTCGGTAGGTACTTCGGCGGCAGCACCTTCGGGTCGAACTTCTCGTCCTCGCCGAAGTCCTCGCGTCTGGAAGCGCTGGCTGTAGACCTCGTAGATCTTGTCGAACTTCAGGCCGGGCTCGGCCTCGAACGACGCAGAAGGCGCGCACCGCCTGCGCCGCGAGGGCGCGGCGATCGACGAGGAAGAGGACGCGCTTGCGCGACGCCGGACTTCATCAGCCGGTAGACCTGGTTCACGAGGGTGAAGGTCTTGCCGGTGCCGGTCGCCATCGCGACGAGCATGTTGCGCTTCCGCTCGGCGATCGCCTTCTCGACGGCGGCGTTCGCCTCCCTCTGGTAGGTCGCGGAGCGCGGGTGGTCGTTCGGGAGTCGCCAAGCAGCTTGTCGCACGCGGCCTCGAAGTCGCGAGCGAGCAGCTCCCGAAGGGCGCGGCGTGTGGAAGGCGGCGAATCGCGCCGCGAGCGGTTCAGCGGGTGCCGGACGTCGTGGAACCAAATGACCTCGCCGTTGGTCGAGTAGAGGAACGGTGCGCGGAAGCCGCCGAAGTTGAACGGGCCGGCGCTCGAGACCCCGTCGCGTACCGCTCGGCCTGGGTCAGGACGTTCTGCGGACCGAGCGTGAGCTTCTTCGCCTCGACGACCCCGCGACGTGGTCGTCGAGCCAGAGCGCGTAGTCGGCCGGCCCGTTGTCGGTCTCCTCTTCCTCGGTCCTGTGCGCCCCGATCGCGTTAGCGCTTGGCGAGCGTCCATCCGTGCGCATCGAGCTTCGGGTCGATACGGCGCTTGCGGGTCTTCCACTCGCTCTCGTCTTCGCTCATCGTGTTTTCGCAGGGTGTAAGTACAAGGCTTGTTCCGGCCGAAAATTGATACTCTGCCCGACCGTTAGGGGCCGAATGGCGGCGTAAGAGGCATATTTGCCTACATTTTGGCGGCGCGAGTCTAGCGGATGTGAGCGGAAAAAGCGAGGTCCGGAGAAATGCTCAGGGCTCAGGGCCTGGCGCCTATCGCTACCATTTCAAAGGAAATAGCTATAATATTGGGCCTACAAAGGTTGAGATGGGCTGAATGATCCTATCTTTCGCATACAAAGGTCCTACAAAAGAACCATGGGAGTTTGAGGAAACTTCACTAAGTAAAGTGAATCTCCTTGTCGGGGCTTCAGGATCGGGTAAGACGAGGTTCTCAACACGATATTTAATATCTCTATCTCCATTGTTAAGGGGGAGCCATTCAGGCTTGGCGAGTGGGAAATGACTGTAAGAACGCAAGAGTACGAGTATAGATGGGAATCAACAGGCGAAAGGGATGAAAAAGGGACATCTTTCATGAGTCGTGAGACCATAAGCCGGAAGCCTTTGAATTCAGATGGTCAGATGGAAAATTTGGTTACTCGCACACGAGAGGATTTTCTTTTCTTAGGCAATAAACTTCCAAAGCCCCAGCTGGATAAACTTAGCGTTACGTTGTTGAAGGAGGAAGAAAGTATTCGACCCCTTTTTGAGACTTTCAGTAATGTCCAACGACGCAAT
>CAVSTP010000002.1:0-1080441 GCA_963730935.1 uncultured Nitrospiraceae bacterium
AGTTGACTCCACCAAGTTGACGCTGGTTCGTCCATTCCTGTCTCCGGAAACCGGAGATAGTTTGAGGGACAGAATACAAGAAAGTCAACGACGCCCAAGCATCACAGGCATTATCGCCGCATCAGATTAGGCGATAGCTTAGGGCGAACAAGGTATCCAAATATAGACCATTGATTTCAGCGCTAGAGCTTACGGGGGTCGTTTTAGTTCTAGGTTGCATTAGGACCCAAAACTTCATCGACGGGCATAGCTGAACCATACGACGAGAAGATGCCTGCTGCAATTAGGTAGGGATAGCATGACTCTACACGACCTCTCGAATCGCATTCACAATCATTGATTTTCTTCAGGTTTCTCACAGCGCGCATTCGACTCGGCATCATCTTTTTGGAGTAAACCGAGGGTGATCGGTCTGACCCCTTCAAAATCTTCTGTCTTCTCGGCACTCTGGAGTTTTGATACCCCTTGAACCCTGGCTTCGGCTCAGATTCGTCGAACATTTGCCATGGCATACGCAGGTGGCCACGACTCGACCTTCATGAAATTTCAGAGTATCCTGCCGGCGACTCAAAGTCGATGTTATAGGATCTGCAGCGTGCAAAACAGAAGGTGCAGCGAACACCATGAGCTATAACATCACGAGCGCACTCCTCCTTTTCGGTGTGTTCGCCGGCATGGTCCTGAGCCTGATCGTTGGACAGCGACTGGGGCGTCGCGAACAGGATGTTGGGACGGATTCGGGCCGTATTCAGTTGACAGCAGTCGAAGCTGCCATCTTCGGGTTGATGGGGCTGATGATCGCGTTTACCTTCTCAGGCGCGGCACAACGATACGAGCTGCGCCGACAGCTCGTTGTGGCCGAAGCGAATGCCATCGGCACTTCCTATTTGCGCATCGATCTTCTACCGACCGCCCGACAAGCCGCGCTACGTGGGAAATACCGCCAGTACTTGGAGGCACGGATCGCCAGTTATCGACCTGGTCCTAGTCCATCGCATGAGTCGCATAAAGCGATCGCCACCAAGCTTCAACGAGAAATCTGGACCGGCACGGTGGCTGCTCTTGCAGAGGCGCCGCCCCAGTCGACCATTATCGTGGTTCCAGCGGTAAACGAAATGATCGATGTCACCACGTGGCGCACCATTGCGGCTCAGACCCATACCCCAAAACTCATCATGGCCATGCTGTTAATTCTCGGGCTAGTCTGTTCTCTTCTGGCAGGATATGTGATCGGCAGTAGCACTCCGCGCCATGCCGGCTTTCACTGGCTCGCGTTCGCATTCATGATGACGATCAGCATCTATGTCATCTTCGATTTGGACTATCCGCGCAAAGGGGTGATTCAAATCGAGTTCGCCGATCAAGCGCTCACGGACCTGTTAGGCGACATGAAGTGAGGACTCTTGGGCCGATGCACCGGCTCGTAATCCCCTGATGGTGCCTCACCACGCCGATTGCGCCGGCACCGCGACACTTCTCGGGCCGTTGCCCAAGCTAAAAGGCTACGACTTGAGACCTTATCCGACCAGATCGATGATCCAGCCCAAATTTCCGAAACGTTCATTCTTCTACGCTTTTTGATTTCAGGACGTATATCCATGTCCAGAATGAGCCGATAGAAGTATGTCTATCGAGTTTATTATTTTTGGATTTCTGCTTCTGGGGATCGCTATCTTCCATCAACGAACGTTGGAAGTGGCATTCGTGGGAACAATCATTATGATCGTGTATAAGGTTTCGCGGACGGACTTAGACATCGTCCCTCATCTCGCTCATGAATCGCGCCTGCTTATCAACCTCTTTGGTCTCTTGCTTGGCTTCGCGCTGTTGTCGAAGCACTTCGAGGAATCCCATGTGCCCGAGTGGCTGCCACATCGCCTGCCTGCAGGTTGGACCGGTGGCTTGAGCTTGTTAGGTATCGTGGGGCTACTTTCCATCTTTCTCGACAACATTGCGGGGGCTATTATCGGCGGGGTCATCGCCAGACGGATGTACCAAGAGCGAGTCAGTCTCAGTTTCATTGTTGCCCTCGTTGCTGCAAGCAACGCGGGTGGGGCAGGGTCCGTGATAGGCGATACAACGACAACTATGATGTGGATCGCCGGAATTCCGGCAACTACCTTTCTCAAGGCTTTCATTGCCGCTGCGACAGCTATTCTGTTCTCAGGCATTGTCGCTTCTCGCGTTCAGCACCGATTTCAACCTATCGTCAGATCGTCATCCGTTGAATCTCCCCTGGATCTAGGCAGATTGTTTATTGTTGCAGTTATCATTCTTGGCACGATTGTCGCGAATATTCTCCTCGATTTTCCGGCTGCCGGTCTCTGGGCAGGCATCTTCGTCGGCACCCTGATACGATCAACACCATGGTCAGAGTTGAAGCACGCGTACAAAGGAAGCGTCTTTCTTGTTCTCCTCGTCCTCAGCGCCAGTTTTATGCCCGTGCACACGCTTCCCACACCGACCTGGCAATCGACTTTAGGCGTCGGATTTGTAAGCGCCATCTTTGACAACATTCCGCTCACGGCGCTGGCGATTTATCAGGGTGGATATGACTGGGGTGTATTGGCGTTTGCGGTTGGCTATGGCGGCTCACTGACTTGGTTTGGTTCATCCGCTGGAGTGGCGATAAGCAATATCTTCCCCCAAGCGAAGAACAGTGTAGGCTGGATCAAGGAAGGCTGGCATGTTGCTGTGGCCTACATCCTCTCATTCTTTGTCATGCTTGCGATCGCCGGCTGGCAACCCCCCCCTTCTCCTTAAGGGTTTTCGAGGCGAGTGACGCTGGTCATGAACGGTGCGCGCATCGGCGCTTACAATACGCAACGAGCCGCTGCTCCCGGCAACTGAAGCCTCCAGCCAGTCGGTCGACCATTCCTCGAAGTGGCTGCCAGGTTAAACCACGTGTCCCCAGCAGTCCCGAACAGTCCTCAACAGGGCTCTACTGCCTATTTTCCTTCTTTTCTCCTCTGCTCTACCCTCACAGTGGTTCGCGGAACAAACGAGCAGCGGATAGGGAAACTGCGCGAGCAGTCTACAACTGCATACATCTGCATACATTTGCCTAATTCCCTTCGCGCGCGTTCCGCTTTACGCTCCTTATGAAACGCGAGGAGGGAGGTTCGGTCGAGAAAAGTGACGATATGTACCCGAAAGCGCGCTAAAGCATCCATCAGCAGTCATGAGCAGACATGTGCCTAATTCACCGCGAAGGGCCATCAGCGTAGGGTGAGATAGGTTTCAAACTCAGGAGAAGAGACGCACGCATGAAGGAAAACGCGTTAATGTCGATTAAACAACTGGCTGAGCTGCTCAGGGTCAGTACGGATACGGTTCGTCGGGCGGCCCGAAGCGGTGTGCTTCCCTCAAGCCGGGAAGGCACAGCGTACCGGTTTGACTGGAGGAAAGTCCGACGGGCGATGCGAGAGCGGGCCCAACAGATGCCCTATCGACGGAGCAACCAGGCCAGCGCGCCAGCCGGCAATGGCCGGCGGCGCGCAGCTCAATCGCCCCCGATCGGTAACACGGGGGCACTAACATCAGTGATCATTACAGGAGTTCTATCGGTTCCATGAGTTCTCCATTTACCCTCACCATCGACTGGCTCTCTTTCACCCTCCCGAGTGGGACGGCGAAGGAGACGATGGCTATTCTCGAAGGAGAATGGACCAAGAGCCAGGCAGGCTTCCGAGGTTATCCGCTGTCCTGGATAACCGTTGCCTCAGACAGAGGTATGGGAAAGCTTGGGACTGGAGCACCTCGGTCCCCATTGGAAGTCCATGTCGATCTCTCTGCCGGCATTGTCTCTACCTGGCCGAGTAGGAAAGTACGGACCGTGCTCCAATGGATTCTCAAGCATGAGGGCCACCTCACCAGGCTCGATTGTGCCTTAGACGACCGGACATGCACTGTTCCATTACAGACCATTAAGGCAGCAATTGAGACCGGTCAGTGTGTGACTCGCGCGGACCGGATGCAAACCATTGCCTCGAGCTCCATTCATAAAGGCACGCCGAGCGGAGAAACGCTCTATTTGGGGAGCCCTCACAGTCAAACGTTGCTACGGATCTACGATAAACGAGCCGAATTACAAGCCAAGGGACGGAATAATTGGGAGGCGTATGGGATTCGATGGGAACTGCAGCTTAAGCAAGAGCGCGCTCAGGTCTGCGGGCAAGTGTTGGCCTATCTCGAAGGAACGGATTGGCTGGAGTTCATCATTGGTGTTCTTCGATCGTATGTCGATTTTCGCCATACAAGCCGGGAGGAGGGTGATGAGGACCGTTACCGAGCACCGCTTCTTGGATGGTGGCAAGAGCTGACGGATGGGTTTCGAAAAGGTCGTCTCGTGATCGAAAAGGACGACCCGAGCTTGCCCAAAGTGAAGCGTTGGGTCAAACACTCGGTTGCGCCGATGCTAGCGGTGATCTGTGCGCAACATCCGGACGGACAAGCGTGGTTGGAAAAGCAGATTGTGGCCGCCGTAGGGAGATGGAAAGCCAAACACCGGGCGCTTGTAAAACCGGCCTCAACGGAAAAGGCACCGATCAATCGAACCGGACAACTGTTCGCCGGCGAGAACGCTGGCGCACCATCTCAGGGGGGTGAGGGGGTGTCGTCAGACTCCCCCTGTAAATAGCATCATGCTACTCACCATCAAAGATCTGTCGGCCTGGCTCAATATCAAGCCTTCGACCCTGTATCTGTGGGCAGCGCAGGGGAAAATACCTTGCCAAAAGATCTATGGCTTGATCCGATTCGATCAACGAAAGATATTAAGTTGGCTTGAGTCGTTTCCGAGGAAGGCTCCTAAAAGGGCGCCCTCTTTTAGCCAAGGAAGCGGCAGTGATGTGGATCAGCTGATTGAAGCCGCTAAACGAGACGCCTATACTTCCTACCACGGGGAAACCATATCACCGAGCCCTTTCAGGAAGGAGGAAGAGAATGGGGCTCGTTAAGAGAGGAGAGACGTGGTGGATGTCATTTGTGTATGAGGGACGACAAGTTAGGCGTTCGACACGGACGTCAGATAAACGCTTGGCCGAGGCAATTCTTGGAAAGATTCGATCACAGATTGTCGAGGGCCGTTTCTTTCAGAAGCCCAAAGAGGAATCACATACGTTCGAGGAGCTGATGGAGCGGTATCTCACCGAGCACGCAGCCAGACGAGCCAATCGACAACGTGAGCAGTATTGTGTGAACAATCTGAAGGAGTTCTTTCGTAACCCGCAACTGTCTCAGATCACTCCGAAGCAGATCGTTACATATAAGAATAAACGATTCGCAGACGGAGTAAAGCCAGCCACAATTAATCGGGAGCTCACGACGTTGAAGAAGGCATTCAATCTGGCGCGGCGTGAATGGGAATGGTGTACCGACAATCCTGTATGTCGGGTCTCGATGGAAAGAGAAAACAACACTCGGGATCGTTGGTTAACGGAAGAAGAGGAGATGCGATTGCTCGATAGTTCCCTGCCATGGTTTCGCGAGGTGGTCGTATTTGCTCTCAACACCGGCATGCGGATGGGCGAAATTACTTCACTGACTTGGGCAGGTGTGGATCTGATTCGACGAACCGTCACCGTCTTTCGTTCGAAGAACGGTGAACGTCGGACGATCCCTATAAACGAGACGGTGGTTGCTCTCTTGAAACATAGGCATTCAAAAAGAGACAAGAATACCGACTTGGTCTTTACCAGCCAAGCAGGAACCGCCCTCGATGGAGCGAATATTCGACGGGCTCTCGCAAGCGCACTGAAAACGAGCAAGATTCAGGATTTCCATTTCCATGATTTGCGGCATACATGCGCAACCCAAATGGTTCAAGCCGGGGTGGATCTCTATAAGGTCCAGCGGATCTTGGGACATAAGTCGCCAATCATGACCCAGCGCTATGCTCATCATTATCCAGAAAGCTTGAGGGATGGAGTGGACGCTTTAGAGGCAAGACGAACGTTTAGCACAAATCTAGCACAATCACCGTCTTGCTCCGAGCCGAGTCTTGTAAGTTGTTGAGAAAATGGAGCCGGCGACCCGGATTGAACGGGCGACCTGCGGTTTACGAAACCGCTGCTCTACCAACTGAGCTACGCCGGCTTGTGTGAAGGAAGAGGCCTTACCCTATCACGGGTTTTTCCAAAGCCTCAAGGGGAAAGAGCAGAGGGATCATCTCAGCTTCGCGACCGGCTGCAACCTGACCATCGCTCCCTGGCCCGGTCCCGGCACACAGAGCGGGTCTTGTTCGTTGCCGAACTGTTCGCTGGCCATTTTCGCAACTTGCCCTCTGGCATAGACGCACAGCTCACCGGCGAGAATGGTCCCGTCCTTGTCGACGTCAGCAGCGCCGCCCAATCCCTTGAGCAACTGGTAGGCGAACAACCCGTGATGGCCCAAATCGAAATGGTGGGAGTCTTGAAGTCCGCGGTTGCCGACCATCCACATGACCCGCTCCTTGCCCTGTTCTTCCTGCGGCCACACCGGCGCAGTCGGACCGGCTCCATTCTGGACGGGCATATGCTCGAGCGACAGGTCTACCATCACGATCGCGCGCTGAACGGGCAATTTGCTGAGCGACTCCTGCAACCGTCTGAGCGAATAGACTCTGGGCGAAGAGGCCGTCGTGCCGTCAAATGGAATCAAGGAAACGGCACCGGTGGCAGGGTCCACGAGGCCGCGGCCGGAGATAAACACATAGACCACGGTCGTCGCATCGGCCTGTTGCGGCAACCATTGTTCGAACGTCTCGACGAGATCGCCTTTGAGCGCCCGGCTATCGAAGAGACGACGGATTCGGTCCGCCGGAATCCCTCCGACGGCGCTCCAGTATTTTGCCACGGTGTCGGCGTCCTGCTGCGCGTACTTCACGCGCGGCATCGCGTTCTCACGAAATTGCCCGATGCCGATGGCAATGCCCACGGCCTTCGGTTGTTTGAGTTTTCCCGACGACAGCTTGGGCAGCTCGTCGACATCGACCGGCACTGCTATGGCTTCCGGAGCATTGGCCGGCTTCACCGCCACGAGGTATTTCTTCACCGACGGCAACTGGACGGCCGGTGATTGCGCCCGCAATGCGAGCACCAGCTCGGCTTGGGTCGACTCTGCGACCGCCCCGACCTTTCCGTTCACGGAGACGCGTTTCACCTCGCCCGCCGGAATATCTCCAACCGTTAGGACGCTGGGTATCATCTCCACGAGCGCGGCGGTGCCGCTCACCAGGATCTCCACGCCGGCGGCAGCGCCGGGCCCTTCGTTTTTGACTTCGATGTCAACGGCCACGCTTTCGCCTTCATGCAAGAGCTGGTTGCGGTTCTCATCGCGAATGATCGCGCGAAAGACCAGCGTCGATGGCTGCTCTTCCGTCGCCGCGACGGCCGCTGCGGCCGCCGGAGCAGGGACCGGAACCGGCACTGGGACTGGAATCACGGGAGCGGCCTGCGCAATGGGCGAGGGCGGCGGTGTGGCCCCTGTGGCGGAGGCTTCGGCATGCCCGGTGCCGGCAGCTTGGCGAATTTTCACCGACGTCCCTAGTGCCTCGGCCATACCGTCGGTGACGTTGGCGATCGCTTCCTTGACGATCTTGTCGAGACCTTTGATGTCGCAAGAGGATGCGTTGACATCCACATCGCCGCTGCCCACGCTTTGGAGCTTCTTGCTGAAGAGCACGGTCCCGTCCGCCGCTGTATAGCCAAAGTCCAAGCCGATGGCCAGCGTGGCAGGATGGCTCCTCGTCGCTTGTCTCGGGATGAATAGATCCAAGGTCGTCATGCCGACCGACACATCCTCATACCCGTCTATGGAGGCAGGAGCAGGCGCGTTGCCTGTCACGATTTTCTCGAAGACGCGGCCGGACTTCCGCGTGATGGCTTCGGCCAATTGCTGACCGAACGGCAATACTTGGTTCTGACCGCACGCGTCCTGATAGGTGAGTTGAGCCGCCGCGACCGTGGGAGCCTGCCGCAGCTGAACCGTCAACGGGAGGTAATAGCCGATGTGAGCGCCGTCACGGCTGCTGAAAAGCCCGCACCCCGACAATAAGAGCAACAAGAGACCGACGCATGCCCGGAGGGCCTGACTGCGCCCGGAAACGCCTGGAGGATATACCCGCACAAGCATCGTTATACCGAAATCACTCCGCATGACACAACCGAGCCATCCGGCCTTACGCCATCCGGCTTCCAATTGACAGGGTATAGCCCCTCGGCTAGGGTGCGCCCATGTCGGCATCCAGCGCGGAGAATGTCCCCCGGCTGACCTGGTCCGCCGTGAGCCGCCTCATCCGTCTGCATAGCCAAACAGGCACCTGGCTGCTCATGCTGCCCACCCTGTGGGCGCTCGTCTTGTCTGCGAAAGGCATACCGCCGTTGCGGTTGCTCCTCATTTTTATGCTGGGTTCGTTCTTGATGAGAAGCGCAGGCGTCATCCTCAACGATCTGGCCGATCGATCCTTCGACCGGCATGTCGCGAGAACGCGCCAACGGCCGCTCGCATCAGGTGAACTCCAGCCATGGCAAGCCCTCGCGGTCCTGGCCGTACTACTCACGCTCGCCGCACTCCTCGTGTTCCAACTTGATGTGCTCACGATCATGCTGAGTCCCGTGGCCATTCTACTAGCGGCTTTGTATCCATTCGCGAAGCGGGTCGTTCACCTTCCGCAGGCGGTGTTGGGCATCGCCTTCGGCTGGGGAACGATCATGGCTTGGACCGCGTCGCGTGGAACAATCGAGAGTGCCGCCTGGCTGACGTTTGCCGCCACCGTCTGCTGGGCGATGGCCTACGATACGATTTATGCGCTCCAAGACAGGGACGACGACCGCCGCGTCGGCGTCAAATCATCCGCGCTGTACTTTGGATCCCGCACGTGGCTCGCCGTGGGAACCGCCGGGACCATGATGCTGCTCTTGCTGGGAATCGGCGCAGGAACAACCGGAATCGACGGGATCGCTTACGGTGTACTCACGGCAGTGGGAATCTTCTTGGCCAAACAGGTCAACGAGCTCAGGACGCCGGTCTCGTCCGCTCGGGCATTCGAGCTCTTTCATCAACACGTATGGATCGGGACGGTGATTCTTGGCGGGTTGCTCTTAGGATTCTTGTGGTGACCCGGTCACGCCGCGCGCGCCTGCTTCCGCCTCAACTCGCCGGCTTGGCTGCCGGCGCCTCTTCCGACCTTGGCGCTCTCAAGGTGTTGAGGTACATGGTTACGGCCTTCGCGTCCCCGTCGCTCAAGCCCAACGCCGGCATCCTGGTCTCGGGCTTCATCGATTGAGGATTCTTCACCCATCGGTAAATCCAGGTGCCGTTCAACCGGAAGCCCGCGCGGTCTAACGCCGGTCCGACCTTGCCTCCTTCGTTGGCAAGGCTGTGACATCCGTTGCAGCCGTACTTGTTCGAATAGAGTTTCTTTCCCAGCGCCGCGAGAGTCGCAGTCTGGTCGGGTTTCATGTTCAAATCCGGTCGCGCGACGCTCACGCCCCTTCCCGGCCTCGTGGTGAAATAGGTCAGTGCGGCTTGCACGGCGTCAAGCTCTTTTTTTGTCTGCACCATGGCCGCCTGCTCTTTGGCGTAGGCGGACTCATCGACGTCCACATCCTTTTTCAGCGCAGCGCTCTTTTTTTCCGCTTCTTCGTTGGCCCGCTTCTCGGCCGCCTCGTAGGCCTTCTTGGCCTCTTCGTCCTTTGCCTGGGCTTTTGTGACGGCTTCTTCCAGTTCCTTCTTGCGTTCCTCGACCTTGAACTCCATTTTCATGCCGTGCAGGGAGCGAACATAGCCGACAATGGCCCAAATCTCCTCTTCCGCGAGCGTGTACTTGAACGTCGGCATGGTCGGCACGGCAAACTCGTCGTCGCCGATCTTGTCTCCGCCTGGACTCGTGTCCTTCATGTCGCGGGAAATCGTATTGAAAATCTCTTCGTCCTTGAACGTGCTCATTTCCGACTTGTTGGACAGGTCTTTCGGCTTGGGATCGGGCATCGACGACCAGTTGAATCCTTCGTTCTGGCGGCCGTTCTCCCCGTGACAATGCATGCAGTAATGGGCGTACAATTCCTTCCCCAGTTTCTGCTGCTCGCTGGCGCAGCCCCCGGCGACCAGGGCCCACACTCCCACAAGGCCCAGCACCGACCCGATTACCCGTAGGTTTGCGGCCTTCATGCTGAGTGCCCTTTCCTCAGTTTACGGATCAACACGAACTGAAACGCCAGGGCCACGCCCGTGGCCAGCGCCGCATAGATGTACCCGGAATAGTCGGGAGGCGCTTCAGCGCGGAAATACCACCAGGAGGAGACCGCCTTCTGCGATCCCTTTTCCACGAGATCTCCGGCCCCGTCCTTGCGGCCGTCCCAGACGGCGAACGCGATATTGATGAATTCTCCGGGTTTGAGTTGCATGTCTTCGTCGGGATGTTCGGTGGTCATCGCGCGGGAGAAGACGACCTTCCAGGTGCCATTAGCATAGACGCCCTTCGCCGTGACGTCTTGGTGGGTTTGCAGCTTCAGCGTGCCGAAGCCCATCGCGCTCATGTCGACGCCTTTGCCGTCTTTGTTGCGCCAAAACCAGATGTTCACCGGCCCGCCTTGCACCTGGGCCATTGGTTGTCCATGCGCAAAATGCGCCTTCTTATCGCCGACCATGAACTCGAGTGCGGCGGCATCGGCCGGGTCTTCGGTCGGATCGGCATATTCGAGCAGGACTGCGACATGCTGGCCGTCGTTCAAGGCGCGCACCTTGACGTCCTTCACGGTCACTTCCTGGATGCGATTTTGCCAATGCACTTGTGGAGACAGGGGAAACTGAGCCTGTGGGGCGCTGCTCCAGGCGGCGGCATTCGGATCGTCCAGCGGGATCGGACTCTTGGTCATCATGGCGCGCACGGCGACGCTTTCCTGGGCCCAGCCGGGAAGGCTTGCCGCAAGCAGCACCGCGAAGGTTGCGCCCGCCACCGCTCTGATTGCACGTCGCTGTCTCATAGGTGCCTCGTCAAACCTGAGTGTTACTCCCATGTGCGCGGAGATTGATGGGCCCCGTCGTACTCGCCGAGAATGATCTTCCAAATCCATTCATCGGGCAGCTCGACCTCCCACCTCGGCATGGCCGACTTCCACGGCATGCCCTCGATCGGTAGCCCTACTCCACCCTTCTTGATGCGCCAGAAGAGGTAGCTCTCCTGCAACATGGCGATTGTCGTAGGGTCGGAAAAATTGGCCGGCGGCGGGCTAAATCCGCGGGCAGCCGGACCCTTGCCGTCGAAACTCCCGCCGTGGCAGGGAGAGCAGAATGCGGCGTAAAAGCCTTTCCCCTGCATGATGTTCTCTGGCGTTTTTGAGACGGGGTTCGACAAACCGGTGTACTCGCCTGGAGGCGCGGGATGAATGGTGCGGTTTTCCGCAGGCGGCGCATCACTGACTGCCGTGCTTCCATAGGTCTGCCATCCGACCAGCAACGGGAACAGGATCAGTACCCCGTACCGGGCGCTCTGCAGTGCGCCGATGTTCTCGCCGGTCAGGAAGCGCTGAATCGGCCCCCAGAAGGCGTCCTTTGACTCGCCGCTCATCGTGTAATAAATGACGATGCCTGCCATCGTCAGCATGAGGTACAGAAAGATGAGACTGGAGGGCAACGGCGCTGAACCGGGAATGTTGGGCACCACGAACTTCAACAAGAGATAGATGACGACCATTAGGATGATGGGTTTGGTCAATGCGCCCATGGGTGCCTCCTCAACGTGCCTGTGCGACGGCGACCGGCCTGGTATCTCCGGCCTTGACCGGCGCGGGTGGAGCCTGTCCCGGCACTTCGAGCTCAGACGGGCTGACGGAAATCGGCTCCCCGCTCATCTGCTGTAGGAACGCGATCACGGACAAAATCTCGTTCTTCGTCAGGCCGATCGGGTTCTTGTTGATGTAGGGCATGCGGGCCGGATATTCCTTGGGTAGCCCTTCGTGCCGGTAGTCCAGGTAGACATAGGCCTGCGGTTGCGTCAAGCTTTCGAAAATGAACTCACGGCTGAGCTTGGCGCCGATGCCTTTCAGATCCGGGCACCGCGCCGATTCGCTCGGGCCGATGGAATGGCACAGCGCGCACTGCCCCTTGCTGAAAAAGATTTTCTGCCCAATGGCGGCCATATCGGTCGGGGTCTTGACGGTGGCGATGTCGAATTTTTCTTCCGCGGGCGGTAGCGAGGCCATCTGCGGAACCGACAGCGCCACGAGCGAGAAGAGGCCCAGCACGATGGCGACAAATCCGATGACCCGGGCGAACTGGGCCCGAATGAAGAGCAGAATAACGATGCCCACCCCAACAACCGTCAGACCGATGAGCTGCAGTTTTACGACTTCATCCATATACTTCCTTCAGTGCGCAATTGAGAAATGTTGCCCTCTCACATTCCTTTATTGCTCGTTGCCGCGCGGAAGTGATCCGCCCGCCATCGCGGGCACGCCGTGCGGCAATTTGCCCTTCTCTCCTCCGCCATAGCCGGTGGCCTTGCCCTTATCCCCCATGGTCGCGACCCAGAAAATAAAGGCCACGAGCATGCAAAACAGGAACGTATTGAGCGCCATTAACGCCGCGGCATATCCCAACGCAGGGGAAAACGCATATTGCGACGAGTCCCGCATGACGCCGTACACATGCCAGTGCACGCGCGAGGAGGAACGGGCATAGCCCATCAGGGTCATCAAGAGAATGACCATGACCGCGTTCAGCACCAGTGCATATCCGGCGCGCGGAGGCATCCGGCCCCAGACCATTTCCGTGGTCGTTCTGGCGCTCTTCAACAACAGCGCCGTGAGCGGCGTAATGGTCAGCATCACGAAGAGGACGATCAGCACCTGCGATGTTGAGAAGTAGTTAATGCGGATGATCGCCGGAACGAAATAGCCCCAGACGCCCAGCACGATCACGGCAATGCCCGCAAGGACGAGAACCGCTCCCATGACCGACCGCGCCACTTTGGCCCAGGTGGCCGTTTCCTGTTTGCCGGCGCGCCAATACATGATGAAGCTCATGAACGTGACCAGGATCATCAGATTGGCCACGGTCATTTTTGCCGACATGACGCCGAAGACGCCGAGGAGCGGATGGTGTGTCCCGCCCATCTTCCGCGCTTCTTCGAGGCTCGCGACCAGCGAATGCGGCGTCATCCAGACGCCGAGACACAACAGCAGAATGACCAGCATGGTCATGATCGGCTTCTTGTACTGATGTTCCGACCCAGGAATGCGGTGCGTGATCCCGAGCCAGAAGTAATAATTGGAGCCGAGGAACAGCACGCCGATCAGCATCGCCTGCAGGATGAAGAGCCAGGAGAGGAATCCGCCCATGAGAGTGATGCCCATCTGCTGGTTGTACTGATAGATTTCGCGCATCAGCCAGTAGCCGGCGAACGGAAGCGGCAAGAGACCGAAGACGCCGATGAAATTACCGACGTATCCCATCCAGTCGTAGTGATCACGCTCCTCGGCGTTGCGGGCCGCCAGATACCGGATGCCGGCATAGGCACCGCAGATATAGCCGCCGAGCACGACGTTGGCGATGAGTCGATGGATGTTGACCGGCCACCAGGTCGGATTCCAGGTTGCGGCCCAGGCCCGCGCCAAGTCCGTGCCTTCTGCGATCACGACCGGGCTCGCTTGGAACGTGGCCCAGGAGTTCGGCACGATCATGATGAAGAACGCAAACAGGTTCAGCAGGAAGCCCAGGAAAATGTGAAACGTCTTCGCTCCGCCTTCCGACATCGCGTCCCAGCCGTACCAGTAGAGATAGAGTGTGGCAGTCTCGAGCAGGAAGAGGAGGCAGTAGAAGATGAACGAAGGGAAAAAGATATCCGTCAGGTAGTTCATCAGCTTCGGATAGAAGCCAATGAGCAGGAACAAGAGAATTCCGCCGAAGAGCGCCGTCGTCGCGTAGGACGACGTCAACAGCTTCGTGAACTCCTTGGCCAGCTTGTCGTAGCGCTTTTCTCCGCTCTTCCAGCCGACGATTTCACAGAGCCAGGCGAAGATCGGCACGCCCAGCACGAAGCCTGCGAGCAGCAGGTGCAACTGTGCGATGATCCACACGATGTTCCGGCTGCCGATGCCGGGAATATCGCGATATTCGACGGGACCGGCCGGAGCACCCTCCGCGGCAAAACCCAACGACGGCAACGCGAGCCATCCCGCCGCAAGCAACCACACCGAGAGCCATCCTCCGTGACCGCGGAGGGTCCGGTGCATTCGCTGGAGCTGTCCGCCCTGGTGTCGCATGGCACTCACCTCTTCCAGTCAGGCACGATTACGGTTTCTTCTTCTGCGCTGGAGCCGCCGCCTCGCTCCCGGCCTTGTTTCCCTTGCCTTTGTTCTTTTCCGCCTCGGCCTTCTGCTTTTCCAATGCGTCGATCTGCACCTCTAGCTGCGCGATCATTTTTTCGTCTTTGTTCAGGGTCTCGAGCGGCTTGAACAGCGCCTGGGCTTTGACGTCCGGTTTCTTGCAGCATTCGTGAGGATGAGGAGTCGTCACAGGCAGCGCGGCCCAGAACAGCATCGACAGCACAACTCCACCGAGCGTGAGGGACGTGAGCATCAAGCTCTGATCCGCCGGCACCCGCATCAGATCCCATCGTTTGACGACGTTCTGATAATTGTCCGAGACGGGGCGAGCCGCCTCCGCCGTGCTTCGAATGATCCGTCCAACGAGCGACACGCCGATGAGGAGCAGCACAATCAAGACACCTGTCGAGACGCTGCCCCACAGGCTCAGCTCCATACTGATACGTTCTGCGACGGGAACGCCTTTGAGGAACTCAAGCTCCATGAGCGAATGGGCCATGGAGATGGCCGTCGAGGTCACTGTCCCGACGATGAACCATACCAGCGGGAGGAAGACCGCCCCGACGACGGCGCTCTTCCACCAGAGCGTCACCCCAAGCCCCTCGGGCGGCTCCTTGCGGAGTTTCTCGAGGAAATAGGTGCGGCCGACGAGGCCCAACGCCCAGATATCAATGGGGATTGAGAGCAAGAACAGCAACGCGATGCCCGCGCCCTCTCCGATGTGCGATTCCAGGCCCATCGTAATGACCGGCACGGCAAAGACCGTGACGGGACTGGCCAACAACATCAGAAAACCCAGCCCCAGCCGGTTTTCGAAATGCATCAAGTCCATGGCGAAAAAAACCAGCACAAAGGCCAGCTTGATCGGCAGACCCGTCCAAAAGGCGGACCAGAGCACGCCGAGACCGATCTTCGTGGGGGACAAGTCGCGTTCGTCGCTCATAGCTTCCTGCGACCAGTTTGCGCCGATCCTAATCCAGAAACTCGCGGTTGATGATGGCGGACACCGTAAACAACAGAATCGCCGCCATCACGACAATCCAGCCGATCAAGGCGACCGGACGTTTGAAAATGTTTCGTTCGGGATCGCGGTCGATGAACGGCAGCGCCGCCAGCAGGGCCATAAATGCGCCCGGTAAGGCGATGGCCCCGAGAAACTGGCCGAACTCACCGGCAAATATTTTCAGCCGCAGGAGCTGGAACAAGAAGAGAAAATACCATTCGGGCTCCGGATGGTAATCGCCGGGATCGGGCGTCGCTTCTTCAAGCAGCACCACCGGCTCCCAGAAGGCCATCGCGACGATGCTGGCAAACACCACCGCCATGCCGACGATGTCCTTCCAGACTTGGCGCGGGAAAAAGAAGTCGGTTTTGGCCTTGATTTCCTCCGGCGTGCCTCGGAACGGACCGGCGGGGCCGGCCGCACGGAACAAGAACAGATGGAGACCTGCGAGACCCATCAGGGCCGCGGGAAGAATCATGACATGGATCACAAAGAACCGGCTCAACGTCATTTGGCCCGGCGTCGGCCCGCCCTTGAGGAACCGTGCCATGAAATCGCCGAGCAGCGGTGTCTTGTCCATGATTTCAACGCCGACGGTCGTGGCCCAATAGGCGCGCTGATCCCACGGCAGGAGGTAGCCCGTAAAGCCGAACCCCATCACGATGCCGAAGAGCGCCAGTCCGACCAGCCAGATCATTTCTCGGGGAGGCTTGTAGGCGCCCCAGAGAAATACCTGCGACATATGCGCAAAGACGCAGACAACCATCGCGGTGGAGCCCCAGAAGTGATAACTCAGGAGGAACCAGCCATAGTCAACGTCGTGGATGATGTATTGCGTGCTCGCGTAGGCATGATCGGCGGTCGGCACATAATAGAACATGAGGAGGATGCCGGTCACCGCCTGCATAATGAAAATGAAGAGGAGCACGGAACCAAACACATAAGCCCAACGGGAACCGCCCGGAACCGGTTCGTTGAGCATCTTCGCCTGCATCTGCTTGAGGCCCACGCGCTCGTCAACGAAGGCGATGACCTTTTCGATCACGGTAGGCTGGCTGCTGGGGAGCGACGAGTGTTCCATTTAGACGATCCGAATCTGTGACTTCGTGCCCGCCTTGAATTCCATGTCAATGATTTGGACGTCTCCGCTTGCAGACACCTTGATCGGCAGCGCGTCGAGTGGACGCGGCGCCGGGCCGTCGAGCACCTTGCCGGAGGCGTCGTAAATGCTGAGGTGGCAGGGGCAGAGAAAGACCTGGCCCAGCACTTTATGCTTCCGCCATTTGTAGCCGCAGCCCAAATGGGGGCACTTCCCGGAAAACGCGACATAGGGAATGTCCTTTTTATTCGTCCAGACGGATTTCCCGGTCGCATCGCGGAATTCCATGTCCTTGCCCTGATAGACCTTGTCGAGCACCGCAGGGGTGGCCTTCAAGATCCAGACGTTCTTTTCGATTTCCGCTTCAGGCAAATAGACTTCTTTGACAAGTTTCTTGTACTTGAATTGCACCCCAATATCGTCCGTCTTGATCTTGCTGACGTTGCCGATCTTCAACCATCCGTTGTCCAACGGTGCGTACATCGGTTTCATGAGATAGCGAAGGATGGGAAACGCGATCGGCAACCCGATCAGAAATCCGATCGCATGGGTAAAGTTCATGAAGAACGTCCGGCGCTTGACGTCCTTTTCCAGTTCGGGAAACGGAACGAGCACCTCGCCCGGAGTGACATGAAGATTGTCCTCCAGGTGAGCGATCTCGACTTCGTGGGTACTGAGGTATTCGTCGCGCTTGAACGGCGGCAAGGCCGCGACCTCTGATGAGGCGTTGCGCAGCTGCACGGCGTCGTCCGTGATGGTCTGGACGAGTGCCATAGACACCTGCCGCTCACCGCTGCCGTTCATAGATACGACGATGTGGCTGATCTCGCGCGAGAGAGGATCGACGATGACCTTCGTCACTTCGCCGATTTCCCGGTCCGTGCAGCGGACCTTTGACTTTAACTGCGGTTGCATCGTCTACTTCTTCTTGATCGGTTTCGGCGTATTGACCGACGTGTTCTTGAATGTGACGAGCCAGGTGGCCAGCGCGACGACGTCCGTCTCCTCCATGAGGTCCTTGTACTTGTCCGGCATCTTGCCTTTCTCGTACTCCTTCTCGAATCCCTCAGCCATCCAGCTCTTCGGATCGAGAATCTTCTGCTTGATGTCGTCGACGGTCAGCAAGTTGCCAATATTGTCGAGCTCGGGACCACGCTTCTTTCCGCCTTCACCCCGAAGCTTGTGGCAGTTGTAGCATTCTTGAAGTTGCCATTGATCCTCGCCGATCTTGAGGAGATCTCCGCTTCCGGTGCCGGTCGTGGACGGAGGAGCACCAGCTCCGCCAGCCGACTGCGCTGCAGGAGCCTGATCGCCGCCGAGGGCCTTGATCCGTGCGGCCAACGCTTTGGCCTGTTCATCGAGCGCCTTCGCCCGCGCGATCAACTCTTCAGCCTTCCCCTGCTCCGTCGCAGCCCGTTTGGGCTTCAGAATTTTTTCGATCTTGCCTTTTTCGTCCTCAGGATCGTACTGGGGCCACAGCGAGGCGCCGGCAATGTACACGACACACAGGACGATGTAGAAGACCACCAGCGCGCCCACGGCCTTGACACCACCCACAGGCTTGAGGGACGGCAAGTCCAGGATGATGAACACGGCGGTCCCCAGGAGGGCGTAGGCGAAGAACATCCACTGAAACACCGTCGGAAACTCCAGCGTTTTCGTGACGCCCAGGAGCACCGCGCCGACGATCAACCCGACGACGAGCTTCTTAATCACGTTCCCCATAACGTTCCTTTTCCTCGCACGAGGGTTCGATCTGACCTATTTCGCACCGGCAGGTGCAGGGCTGCCTTCCGGCGCATGCGCTTTCGCCTCTGTCGGCCTGAGCGTGACAAAGATGGCGAAGCTGACCACGACATAGAACGCGACCGTGATGGCAGTAATCCACCAGGCCGAATAGGACAGGGTCGGGGTGAACGATTCGGGCGTGAAGTCCGGCAGCAGGTTGTACGTATGGAAATATTTTCGTAAGAGTGACCGGACAGCCCCCATCAGACCCATGGTCCAAATGGCACTGAACGCGAGAAACACGAGGACGAACTGCGACACAAAATCGATCTTTCCCCACACAATCGTGCCCTGACTGATGGCACGGTTATAAATGATGTAATTGACGACGGTGACGAATACGAGCGTGAATGCCGCGGAGTTCTTGGCCGGCATCAAGGCCAGGAAATTCCAATCCGAAGGCAGTTCGAGATCCGCCACGAGCTTGGCGCCCGTGGGAACGAAGCCGTGGGGCGTCAACCAGATGGCATCGCCGACCACGACCATCAGGAAACCAACCTTAATGACGGTCCGGGCGGACACCGTCAACGGAATGAATCGGCCTAGCACAACGGGCAGCAAGGCCAGCGGAATCAGAATGGCCAACGAGCGCGGGTCGGGCACGGGAAACATCGTCCATCCCCACGTCATGACGAAGGGCAGGGCGACCATGACGATCGGCGCGAATATGGTCATCCTAACCCGTTCCACACCTTCGATGCGCTTCATGCTCAACCAGATGTAGTAGTTGCTCGCGAGGAAGATGAGGCCGACCATGGCGCCCTGCATTTCGAAGAACATCGAGAGCTGGTCCGCCATCATGTACGGGCAGATCGACGCGTCGTAATCGCACAGCTCGTAAGCGAGCAGATAACCCATGAAGGGTAGGAACAAGAGCGCGCCGACGCCGATCAAATTACCGACGAATCCCATCCAGTCGTAATAGGCCCGTTCTTCGTCTTTCTTCGCCGCCATGTACATGTAGGCGGCCACCAGGCCGGTAATGAATCCACCAAACGTCACGTTGCCGACCAGCCGGTGCAGGTTCATGGGCATCCAGCTGTAGTTGTAGATCTTGTCCCACAGCGTCGCGGTCATGAGAAACTCCGTCGGCGAGACGCCTTCGGCCTTGACGGGGGTATTCATGAATGACGTCGGACCGTCGATCACGAACAGCGTGATGGTCCCGATGAGATTCAGCACCACACCAAGCGCGATGTGGCGGGCCTTCTTGTCTCCCTTCCAGGCATCCCAAGAATAGAAATACATGTAGAGGAGAATCGTTTCCCCGATGAACAGGAGCGGATAGATCACCGCAAAGAGCAAAAAGAAGTGGTTGATCAACCAGGTGGTGAATTGCGGGTAGGTCGCCAGCAGGACGAAGATAAAAAGTCCACCCGTGAGGGCGGTCATACTATACAGAATGACCGTGACCTTCATGACCTCCTTGGCCAGGCGATCGTAGCGGGGATCCTGCTTCCGATACCCGAGCCATTCGGAGATCACGACGAAGATCGGGGCCCCGAGAATGAAGGCGGCAAACAAGATGTGGAGCTGGGCAACGATCCAGACCGCAGTGCGGTTGCCCGTATAGGGGAACTCCACAGGGGGAGCGCCGGGAGCCTGAGCAAAGGCCGCTCCTCCGAACAGCGCCAGAAGCGCACAGGAAGCCAACAGACCGCGCTGCCATGTTTTCATGATGTGTCGCCGCCCTCCTCGCTGGAACCGGTGATGCCGGTCGCGCCTTACTTGCCCGCCTCAGCCTTGGCCACCGCCATGGTGCCGGCATCCGCCCACTCTTTCTTGCCGTCGTCCCACTTTTTCCCGGCCAGTCCGAAATTGCGCTCGAAGAGCACGAGCTTCCAGCGGTCCTCGTCGGACAACTTGGTCTTCCACGCCTTCATCTTCGTGTTGGGCACGCCTTCCGAAATCCGCCAGAACCACACGGCATCGGAATAGAGCTTCATGCGCTCACCGTTGCGGAAATCACGCGCGCCGGCCTTGACGGGCTTACCGTCCTTGCCGTGGCAGCTGGCACAATTGACGTCCGGATTCGTTTCCCCGATGAAGAGCTTGCGGCCTTCTTCCACTTTGGCCGCATCCGCCCACCAGTCCGCCGGCATGTGCTTATCGGCGTAGTCGGCAGGCGCCGGAGGAGGCGGAACGATCGGTCCTTCTCCGCTCTCCCCGCAAGCGGCCACGACCAGCCCAAACCCCATCAACAATGCCACGTATAGCGTTCTCCATTGATTCATAACCGTTCTTCGCTCCTTATAGATTTCAGACGAAAAAAAACGCTTTGCGGGAGTGACTGCACTCCTGCGAAAGCGCCGATACCACGGGATGCCGGAAACCACGCGCACTGATCCTCGCCACATGCCTTGACCGATCCGGCGAGGGTGCCATAGCCCCACGGACCGCCCATCGGTGTTAAGACTTTCTCTTCCCCTGCGCCTTGCCTCGTTTCTGCCCTTGCTTTTGCCGCGCCCTGACGATCCGTTTCACTCCGACAGCGCCCGCGATGACGGCTGCCGTTCCTCCCAATCCCCACCACAGCCACACGGGCGGGCTGTTCACGTCATGGGCACAGCCGGTTCCAAAATGAATTTGGACTTTGCGTTCCGACTCCAGATCCTTGGGATCGAAGAATACTTTATGGTTCTGCTGTTCTCCCCTGGCCTCGACCAGGAGCGGATCCCCTAGATTCTCGTTGTGCAGATGAAAGGTCGCCCGGTAGTACCCATCTCCGTCCGTTTTGACGACCTGTCCATAAGAGACCTTGGTGTCCTTGACGAGGACGTCGGTATCGGCAATCGCCTTCCCATTCGTCCCGCACACGAACCCTTCGACGGTGAACCGATGATCGGCCTCATGCGTTGCCGAGCTTGCCGATGGAAAGGCAACGCTCACGCAGAACGCGGCGAATGCGACCGTGAGTCCTTGCCGTCGTCGCTCTCTCTGCCGAAAACCGGAGCGTGTCGCCCGCGAAATGGTTTCAAACAACAAAACGCCTCGCCACGGCAGGCTTCCCCAGTTTTGAGGCCGATGTTTCTAACATAGGGCCCCCTGGTTGTCAACGACAGAGCTGGACCAATCCAGCCGGTGTCCGGACGCCGGACGCCAGCATTGGCGCGGGAAAATGCGTTGGCGCGTGGGAGGGAAAGACAAGCGAAGGACGCGGACGTGCACTACAAATGCCCGCGGGTGCGGGCATCTGCTTCGACTCGAGCGGCTTCGGCACGGCGTTCGGATTCCTTTTTGGAGACCCAGGTCTCCCAGGATCTCCCATTGGCAGTGTCTTCACCAGTAAACGCCAGGGACGCGATATTGGCGTATGCGATCTTGCGAGGAGCCGGATCAGCGGCAGGAAAGAGCTCGATCCATGGCTCAGTACCGGCGGCATCACGGTTGAACAGATAGCCGGCCACCGACTCTCCGGACGTTAGCTCCAGCGTGACGTCGCCGCGGTAATCAAACGCAAGTTCGATGGCTTCGGCCAGGTCCTGCTGGGACGTGGGCCGAAACACCCGTCCCTCCAACGAGTCGGGTACGGTGGAGGTGTGGTTCTTTGTATCGGTCATGATCAGCACAGTGGCGACGGCATCATCGGGCCTCTGCCCAGAAATGTCATCGCGACGTTGGCAGGAGCGTGAGCTTGGCTGTCCGTGCGAAGCCCGAGAGAGTCCCGAACGTATCTTCGACCGCCGACGCCTCGTAGCCGCAATGCACCATGCAGTCGGCGCATTTCTCATTCTTCGTCGAGCCGTAGTCTTGCCATGCCGTCGTATCCATCAGATCGCGGAAGCTTTTGGCATAGCCTTCCTGCAGAAGATAACAGGGCCGCTGCCAACCGAACACGTTATACGTGGGGTTTCCCCACGGCGTGCAGTGATATTCGCGGCGTCCCATCAGGAAGTCCAAGAAGAGCGGGGATTGATTGAACTGCCAGGCGCGCTTCGGACTCGCGAGAATCTTGGAAAACAGCTCTTTCGTCCTGGACCGCTTGAGGAAATGCTGCTGGTCGGGCGCTTTTTGGTAGCTGTAGCCGGGAGAAATCATCATGCCTTCGACGCCCAGCGCCATCATCTCATCGAAGAATTTTCTGACACGCTCCGGATTCGCATCATCGAACAGGGTGGTGTTCGTCGTCACTCGATGCCCGCGCTTGAGCGCGGCTTTGATCGCCCGCACCGCGACGTCATAGATGCCGTCCCGGCAGACGGCCAAATCATGCTCGTCTTTCAGGCCGTCCATGTGGATGCTGAACGTCAGAAATTTGGAGGCTTGGTACTCATCAAGCTTCCGTTCGAGCAGAATGGCGTTGGTGCATAGGTAGACGTACCGCTTTTGCGCAACAAGGCCTTGGACGATCTCGGCCATTTCGGGATGGATCAACGGTTCCCCGCCGGGGATACTCACGATGGGAGCTCCGCATTCCTCGGCCGCCGTCCAGCACTGCTCGGGGGTCAGACGTTTATCAAGGACATGGTCGGGATACTGGATCTTGCCGCACCCGGCACAGGCCAGGTTGCAGCGAAAGAGCGGCTCGAGCATTAAGACCAGCGGGTACCGCTTCACCCCCCTGAGCTTCTGGCTGAGCACATAGCTGGCAACCCTGTACATCTGCGAAAGCGGTACGGCCATTCTCAACTCCGTGATTCTAGATTAGATCGGTAACGGCGGCGAACCACCGGTGGGTAGCTGATTGCAAACGCAAGGGATTCTAACATCGAGCTTGCGGCCAGTCAATTTCATCTGGGCTGAAGTCTTTTTCTCCCGCACGAGCTTAAACCTTATCAAGACCTTGTTCGATATGTCGTGATGAAGATTTGGAGTCGGTCGGCATTCGGTATGTGGAGGCGCCGAGCGGGTTCGAACCGCTGCATCGCAGTTTTGCAGACTGCTCCCTTAGCCACTTGGGTACGGCGCCCTAGGGGAATGGGCATTATATCCGGTGATAGGGCGGGAGGCTAGAGGAAATACTCGCACTCGGGAACCCGTTGGAGCGCTACCCGTGAAACGACCTAGTGAGGCAATGGACCCTGTCAGCAGGGTATGCGAGCCTTGTCGTTCCTGTCGGCTGACACGATGCTCAAGACTTGTTCGAGAGGACGGGGATCACTTTCCCGCGAGTGGGGCCTTGATCGGGGCCAGGCAACGTTTCCCAGCCTTCAGCGGAAGGGGCCGCAGGGGCTTCGCCATTCGCCTCGGCTTCCTTTTCCTTGGCGAGCAACTCCACTTCGTGAATCAGGGTGTCCATCAGCTCTTCGATCGGCACCTTCCGGACAAGCTTCCCCTTCTTGAACAAAATCCCTTTACCTTCGCCGCCGGCGATGCCGATGTCGGCTTCCTTGCCTTCGCCGATGCCGTTCACGACGCAGCCAAGCACGGACACGTTCATGGGCGTCTTGATATGGCCAAGTTTCTTCTCCAACTCGTTGGCCATTCGCACCACGTCGATTTCTACCCGACCGCACGTGGGACAAGCGATCACATTGATGCCGCGATGGCGCAATTCGAGCGACTTGAGAATCTCGAAACCGACCTTGACCTCTTCGACCGGATCGGCTGCGAGCGAGACACGGAGCGTGTCGCCGATACCCTGTGACAGCAGGTATCCAAGCCCCATCGCCGATTTTACGGCGCCGGTCATCGCAGTGCCGGCTTCGGTGATGCCGATATGCAGCGGATAGTTCGATTGATGAGCAAACAGCCAGTAGGCGTCGATCGCATGATGGACGTCCGAAGCCTTGAGCGAAACTTTCATGTTCGTAAAGCCGACGTCTTCCAGAGCATGCACAGCATTGAGCGCGGATTCGGAAAGCGCTTCGGGTGACGGCCAGCCGTATTTGTCGAGTAGAGGCCGCTCCAACGAACCGCCGTTGACTCCCACCCGCAGCGAGATTCCTCGCGCGTTTACGGCCTTAATGACCTCTTCCACCTTCCACCAGGCGCCGATGTTGCCCGGGTTGATGCGGACGCAATCAACGATTTCCGCGGCCTTCAAGGCCAACCGATGATCGAAATGGATGTCTGCGATAAGCGGCACGGTCATCGCCGCTTTGATGCGGGGAAGCGCTGCGGCGGCTTCTTCATCAGGCACCGCGACGCGAATCAGTTCACATCCGGCCGCCTCAAGCTGCCGGATTTGCTCGACCGTCGTCGCCACATCCCTCGTATCGGTCGAGCACATCGACTGGACCGAGACGGGCGCGTCGCCGCCGATCTTCACTTTGCCGACTTGAATCTGCCTAGTTGGGCGTCTGGTAATGTGCATCGAACAATCTGGGCGCTTAACTGCCCTGCTCGTCCCCGTGCGGCAGGTGATCGACCGCTGCAGAGAAGAGTTCCGACTCGCGGGAAGTGATCGGGCTCTTTGTGACCAATTCCTTCACGCTACGGTAAATGCCATCGGTGGTCAATCCGTACCGTTCGCGCAGCAGGTCCTGGGGACCTTGCTCGATGTACCAGTCCGGAAGCCCGAGGACTTTGGTCTTCACGGTCACGCCGGCCTCGGACAAGGCTTCGAGCACCGCCGAGCCGAACCCACCCATCTTGCAGCCCTCTTCGACCGTTACGACATAGCGTACCCGCCTGGCGACGCTCACGATCAATTCCTGATCCAGAGGTTTGACGAAGCGGGCGTTGATGACCGCAGTCGACAGCCCTTCCTGGCTCAGTTGCTCCGCCGCCTTGACCGCCGGCCATACGGACACGCCGATCGCGATAATTACCACATCGGCGCCGTCCCGCAAAAGCTCGCCTTTGCCGATCGGGAGCACTTTCTGCTCGCGATCCATCGGCACGCCCAGGCTGATACCCCTCGGATAGCGGACGGACACGGGGCCCTCATACTGCAGACTGGTCTTGAGCATGTGCTGTAATTCATTCTCATCCTTCGGCGCCATGACGACCATGTTCGGCATGTGCCGCAAGTAGGCGTAATCGAAAGCACCGTGATGCGTCGTGCCGTCCTCGGCGACGAGCCCACCGCGATCGATGCAGAAGGTCACTGGCAGATTCTGGGTGGCGACGTCGTGCACTACTTGATCATAGGCGCGTTGGAGGAACGTGGCGTACATCGCGACCACCGGCCGCATGCCCTGCGCTGCCAAGCCGGCCGCAAACGTCACCGCATGCTGCTCGGCAATTCCCACGTCATAGATCCGGTCAGGAAATTCCTTTTCAAAGGCATTCAGGCCCGTGCCCTCGCACATCGCCGCGGTGATCGCCACGACCCGCTTGTCTTGACGAGCCGCTTGAATCAACGCCTCGATGGCGATTTGGGTATAGGAAGGTCGCGCCGCCTTCTTCGCCGGGGCACCGGTTTCCCTTACAAACGGCGGACAAGCATGGAACCACACTGGGTTTTTCTCGGCCGGCTCATAGCCCAGGCCCTTCTTCGTGATGACATGGAGGAGGACCGGCCCTCTCATCTTGAGCACATTCTCGAGGGTCGGAAGCAGGTGCTCGAAGTTATGGCCGTCGATTGGACCGGCGTAGCGGAATCCCAGTTCTTCGAAGAGCAGCCCTGGGAGGATGGCACCCTTGGCCAACTCTTCCGCCCGACGAGCCAGCTTCTCGACGTCGTATCCGATGTGCGGGATTTTCCTCAGTAATTGGCCGGTTTCCTCCCGCATTTTCGTATAAAAATCGCCAGTGAAGGTTCGGTTCAAATAGGAGGAAATGGCACCGACGTTCTTCGAGATGGACATCTGATTGTCATTGAGAATGACGATGAAGTCCTTGCCGAGGCCCCCTGCATGGTGCAGCCCCTCAAGCGTCATGCCGGCGGTCATGGCTCCGTCACCAACCACGCAGACGACTTTGTGCTTGAGGCCCTGCTGCTCCCGGGCCTCGACCATCCCGTAGGCGGCCGAAACGCCGGTCCCCGCATGTCCGGCATTGAAGGTATCGTAGACGCTTTCCTCGCGCTTGCAGAATCCGCTCAATCCGCCATATTGGCGAAGGGTGTGGAACTGCTCCCGCCGCCCGGTGAGCAACTTATGTGCATAGGCCTGATTGCTGGTATCCCAGACGATCTTGTCCTGGGGGGTATCCATCAGATAGTGCAACGCCACCGTCAACTCGACCACGCCCAGGTTCGAGGCCAGATGGCCTCCGACACTGGACACCGCTCCGATGATCTGCTCCCTAAGTTCTTGGCAGAGTTTGGGAAATTGCGCGGGTTTGAGCCGCTTGAGATCAGCGGGGTTGTGGATGGTCTTCAAGATCGACATGACGAAACTCCTTTGCGAGAGTTCATGCGCCCAGTAGTCGGGCTGAATCCAGATAGGCTTGGCGAAGGGCTATGCGGTCTGCATGCTGGCGTCAACAGTCTCACACAACCCTCCATTGCTGTCAAGGGGTTAGGGGTTTCGGCATCCTCATAATCGGATTACCTCTGGAAGCGGTACGTCAACAGGACCCCCAATGTAAAATCGGGGGCGCCACCCGTGACGAAGTCAATATTCTCAATTGCATAGGCCTGCCAGAGCCAATGTTGAGCAAAGCGATAGCTGAAGCCGGCGACCAACTCGGATACCCCCTTGTCAAAAACCTCCAAGCCGACATTCCGGAACGGGGTCGTGTAATAGTCGAACTGGACGGTCAGGGATAGGTTCTCCGACCAGAGGTATTCGGCCGCGGCCATGCCCATGAGCGTGGGATACAACGCGAAGCCGGCGATCCGCCCAGTCGGGACCACACCGTTCAAGTTGCCGTGCATCACCCAACGGCTTCCAAGCGCCTTCTCGATCGCCAGTCCGAGGCCAAAGTCCGGACTGCCGCTGCCGAAGAACTCGCCTTGGTCGCCTGTCGGAAGTTTGATCGCCGTCCGAAGCGAAAGCGCGGGCATGACGGAGGTTTCCTTGAACAACTGATATTTGACCTGCACCATGCTGTCGCCGAGGCCGAGCGCGCCGTTTGTTCCGTTGATGACCTGCTGCCCGTTGCGCGTAATGTTGTAGGCATAGTTGACATTGCTGAGTGCGCTGCGCGCCGGCGAGAGCCCGGTCGTGGCCCGTTCAACAGCTTCTATCATGCCGGACATAATGCCTGTGTAGCGGTACAGGAATGGGAGTTCGAAGCCGACCTCGAGTTTCGAGGTAACGCCATACCGTAGGAAAAGTCCGGTCCGCAGGGTCTCGAATTTCATCTGGGCACTGGCATTTGCCGGGAGTTCGGAATACACCGCGGCGGTTTCCGCTAACTCCAGACGTATGTCGAGCGTCCCTCGGCTCAGGACAGCGGCGCGGTCTGCCGGCATATTCAATACCAGTTGCTGGAGCGGGTTGAAGTTTCGTACGGGAAAGGGGCCGAACCCTTCGGCCGGAGCTTGAGACGGATGCAGACATAAAGCGGCGGCCAACGCCCCCAATACTGCCCGGCGCGCTCCATCTCTTTTCCAACGATCGAACGGCGCCGCGTCAGTAGGGGAAGTCCAGCCCCGCGAAGATGGCACCACCCTCCTTGCTGAAGCCATAGTCGATTCGGCCTACGACGTTGGGTCGAACGATGCCCCGGAAGCCGAGGCCCGGCGTCATCCGGTAGTCCTTGAAACTGACATCTTTGAAATTGTTGAAGACCTGCCCGGTATCCAGAAACGGCGCAAACTCGAAATCGGCCGCGACGCCCGCGATCTTCGCCCTGGCCAGATGAATGCGCTCCTCGATGCTTGCGGCGATCAGATTCTTGTCGATGAACCGATCGACGCCGTAGCCTCTTAGATTGTTTTGTCCCCCCAAGGAACTCTGTTCAAAAAATGGAACTTGATCGCCGAGGGTGACCTGCAAATCGGCCCGTATCACCAGGATCGCGCGCTTGGATTCGCTCGGAAAGAGCTTCTTCACATCTAACTCATAGCGCGAATACACCGGCTTATCGCTGTTGCGCACGTTGTTATCAATTTCGGCATAAGCCGTGATGGCCATCCCATCGGTTGGTGTCGTCAAATGGTTTCTCGTGTCGTAGTAAAAGGTTGCGCGGGTTCCAACGATAATTGTCTCGCCTTGTACCCCGGGAACGGTTGGGAAGACATCTCCGGTGAAGGGCAGATCCGTCGCGCCTTCTTGCAGGCTCACCTGGCGGAAACGCTGGCTAACCGCGATCTGTGTGACCTCGTTGGCATAGACGCCGAAGCGCCAGTTCGCTCGGATTTCTCGGGCCGTATAGTTCGTTTCATTTCCCTCAACGGTGGTTTGACCAAGGCCGAAAAATCGAGACGTCGCGTTCTTGAAGAACGAGCCGCCGAAGTTGAGAAAATACCGTCCATTGCTAAAGGCCGGATCAGTGTAGTTGAAGAGCAGTTTGCGTTCGATTTTCTCGGAGAGCGAGGCGATGAATTGCATTGTCCGGCCACCCGTATCGTAGCGAAACAGGTTAAAGGTGCCTCTCCATCCCACGATGGTGTTTCTGATTAACATCGGAGCCATCAGATACTTCAGCTCCCCGTCCGGATCGGTGATCAGAATCGGCACGATCAGCCCGGCATCGCTCCCATCGTTCTTGGAACTCGAAACGGAGGGGATGGGGAAGATCTGTGTATCGGCCGCGGCCGGGCAAGCCCACAATGTCAGTCCCATAAGCAGGCATACAAGAAAGACGGCGATGCCGCGCAGGATCGTCATGGGCGATCGGTTCGAGGCTGTTACGGAGATTTGATCTTTTCGGACTTCTTGCGGAGCTGCTCGACGAGGTCGGCGTAACTGCCGTTGCGGAGGATTTTGCTGAACTGCCCGCGATAATTATTCACGAGACTGACGCCGTCCACGACGACGTCATACACGCGCCAATCCGAGCCCTTGTGGAGCAGCCGATAATCGAGAGGAATCTCGGTCTTTCCCGTCAGGACTTTGGTCCGCACCTCGGCATACTCTTTTTCGTTCCGCTCGTTCACGTATTGCACACCCTCGCCTGAATAGGACTCAATTTTGTCGGCGTAGGTGTTCACGAGCAGCGTCTGGAAGAGTGAGACGAATTCCATTTTGTCCTTCTCAGAGAGATTCGCCCATGGCGCGCCCATCGACCGGCGGGACATTTCTTGGTAGTCAAACCGCTCCCCGACGGCCTTTTCCAGCAGCTGGCGGCGCTCGTTCGCCTTACTTGGCTGTTTGAGGTCCTTATCGGCCAGGATACGAAGGACTTCACTGATTGTGGCTCTCATGGCCTCGGTCGCTTCGCCGGCGTGCGCACGGTCGGCAGCAATGCCCGTCAACAGGACTGTCGCAACCACGACGAGTCCTCTCAGCCACGCTCCACCGGACTCCCGCTGCATGCACGCACCCATCTTCATAACAACCTCTCCCTTTTGCACATATGGCGACCCGGTCATTTCACATTACCATGGACGTACTGGCTCACCAACTCTTCGAGATCGAGACCGGACTCGGTGTCGCGGATGGTGTCGCCGGGCTTCAACGGATCGCCGCCTCCTCCGGGCGAAAGGGCCAGGAACTTCTCGCCGATGATGCCTCGCGTCTTGATTGACGCAATGGTGTCCGTATAGAGCTTGACCTTGTTGTCCACGGCCAGAATCACGGCGGCCCGGTCCTCGTTCAAGGTAATCGCCCGAACGCGTCCGACCTCCACGCCAGCGATTTCGACCGAAGATCCGGCCTTCAATCCCGAGGCGGTGTTGAACTGTGCGATCACTTCATAGACGTTGCCGCCGATCAGCTCGAGTTTCCCGAGCTTGATCGAGAGATAGCCGAGACAGACAATGCCGACCAGCACGAACACGCCGACGATGAATTCCAGTTTTATTTTTTCCATTGGTGCGCTCCTTCGTCGTCTCAGCCAGCCACTTCTTTCAAACTTACGGGGCCGCTGACGGAAATGAACTCATGGATCTCCGGGTCGGTGGTCTTGACGAACTCAGCGGCCGGCGCCATCAGGGCAATCTTGCCTTTGCGCAGCATCGCCACCCAATCGCTGATGCCGAAAATTTCAGGGATCTCGTGACTAACCATGACGGCGGTAAATTTGAACCGCTGGTGCATGGCCACGATCAGGTCGTGAATCGATTTCGCCATCAAGGGGTCCAACCCGGTCGTCGGCTCATCAAACAAGATGATTTCAGGCTCCATCACCAGCGCGCGGGCCAAGCCTGCCCGTTTTTTCATCCCGCCGCTCAATTCAGCCGGATATTTATGCCCCATGCCGGCCAACCCGACTTGTTCAAGCTTCTCGTCCACCCGTCTGGACACTTCGGCGCCCTTCATGCGCAGCTTTTCCCGCAACGGGAATGCCACATTTTCAAAGACCGTCAACGAATCGAACAGCGCCGCCCCTTGAAACAACATCGCAAACCGTTTACGCACCTCATTGAGGGCTTTCCCCCTCATTCGGCTGATTTCCATATCGCCGACCCAGACCTGGCCGCGGTCCGGCTGCAGGAGGCCGATCATGTGCTTCAAGAGCACGCTTTTCCCCTCACCACTTCTGCCGATGATCGTGGTCAGTTTGCCGGCTGGAATATCGAGATCAATCCCCTGCAGGACGCGCTGTCCGCCCAGCGTTTTTTCCACCCCTACGAGTTTGATCATGGCTACAGCAACACGGACGTAAGGAAATAGTCCCACACGAGAATCAACACCGAAGACAGCACGACCGCTTCCGTGGTCGCGGTGCCGAGTCCTTCGGCGCTCTGCCTGGTGAAAAATCCCTTGTAACAGCAGATCCAACTCACGATCAGGCCGAAACTGATCGATTTGAGAATGCCGCCGTAGACGTCTTTCCACTCCACAGCAGACGCGATCGAGTTCCAATATGCGCCTCCGTTGCCACCCAGGAGCTCGACGCCGACGAGATAGCCGCCGTAAATCCCTACGACATCGAAAATGGCGACGAGCAGCGGCACGCCGATCAACCCGGCCACCAGCTTCGGAGCGATCAGGTATTGCAGCGGGTTGATGGCCATCGTGTCCAGCGCGTCGATCTGCTCGGTGATCCGCATGATGCCGATTTCCGCCGTCATGGCGGACCCGGCCCTCGCCGTGACCATCAGTGCCGCCAAGACCGGTCCCAATTCCCGGATCATGCTCAAGGCGACCGCCGAGCCGAGCAACCCTTCCGATCCGAACTTGCGCAACGTGTAGTACCCTTGAAGCGCGAGGACCATCCCGGTAAACCCCGCCGTGAGCACAACGACGAAGGTCGATTTGTAGCCGATGAAGTGCAGCTGTTTGACGATCTGGACAAACCGCAAAGGCGGCCGCGTGAGCCAGGCAAAGGACGAGAGGACAAAGAGCAGCATGCGTCCCATTTCTTGAATCACCGATATGCCCCATTCACCAAGACGTGCGACCATCATGCCCTTTCCGTGTGCGAGATCGGTGACAGCCCAAACCCGTTGGCGGCGCAGGCGGCGCAGAGGGCCGTGAGCCGCGCGGCTGCCAGACGGCTTTGTCGTCTGAGCCGATTGAGACCGCTGAGACTCGATGGGGTCATGACCATCGCGCCGATTCCCCGCATCCAACCCCACGGTTTGAGGAACGCATTGAAATCCAGGGGGAGATCTTCCCCGGCCACGTCCGAGACCGTGCGGACGACGGCAAAGGGGACGCCCCGAGAGTGGGCCACTTGTCCGATCGCGGCACTCTCCATATCAAGCGCTATGGCGCCGGTGAGGCGACTGAGGTATTGCTTTTCGACCGCCCGACACACCACCGTCGGCAGCGAGACCACTGGACCGTTTCGCACTACCATTCCTATCTCTGTCGCAGCGGCTTGTACCGCGGGCAGCACCGTCTCCGCGCAGACGATCGGTGTTCCGGCCTGACTCCAGACCTCATCGAGTCTCCCCGATACGACGCTGGTCGCCACGATCACATCTCCGATCGCCGCCGCGGGCATGAGCGCGCCGGCAAATCCAGCGGAAATCGCCAAGGCCGCGCGATGCCGATTCAAGACCGCGCTCGCCGCGGCGTCCGCCGCCTCCGGTCCGAGGCCCGTGGGAACAAGCCAATAAGCTCGACCGGCATGCCGGCCGGTGAAACAGCTGACACCGTCGATGGCGATCCGTCGTTCGACGGGCATGGCGCGCCGTATGGCGGCCAACTCCCATCGTGTCGCGGCGAACAGAACGACGGTACTGGAAGAGGAAATCACCGAAGGATTGGGCATCAATGAATGACGTCGGCCGACGTTGGCTCAACGATCGAACCGGTAGCACCCAGTCGTCAGCATTTGATCCCGCACTTCGTCGGCTCGCATTCTGCTGCGCGTTCGCAGATTGCGATACATCGCGAGTGCCCATAGTGGGAAATACTGACAGTACCAGTGATAGCGAAGGTAGAACACTCGGGGGAACCCGGTACCAGTATGCCGCACCTCTTCCCACGAACCGTCCTTCATCTGATGGCGAAGCAGGTAGTGAATGCCCCTCGCCACGCTGAATGAGTCCGACATGCCGGCCGACATGAGTCCGAGCAGGGCCCAGGCCGTTTGCGACGGAGCGCTATCGCCTTTGCCGGCGAAGGCCGGATCCCCATAGGACAGACACGACTCGCCCCACCCGCCGTCCGGATTTTGTCTGGATTCGAGCCAAGTGACCGCACGCCGGATATACGGCTGTGACAGGTCTTCACCGATTGCACGAAGACCGGCAAGCACGGACCAGGTGCCATAGATGTAGTTCACGCCCCAGCGCCCGTACCAACTGCCGTCCAGCTCTTGTTCATGCTTGAGGAACGCGAGCGCCGGTGCCACGGCCGAATGCGACCGGTCATACCCAAGGGCGGCCAGCATTTCCAGACATCGTCCGGTCAAATCGGCGGTGCTAGGATCGAGCAACGCATGGTGATCGGCAAAGGGGATATAGTTGAAGACGATCCGATTATTGTCCTTGTCGTAGGCGCCCCACCCGCCGTCGGAGCCTTGCATCGCCACCACCCATGCGGCGCCCCGTCGAATCGAGTCCTGAAGCTCGGCCGGCTCGGGCATCTTCACCTTGGACAGCGCCATCAGCACCACCGCCGAATCATCGACATCGGGGTAGAGCTCATTTTCGTGCTGGAAGTACCATCCGCCTGGTTCGGCCTGCGGAGCGGAGACGATCCAGTCGCCAACGGTCTTCGTCTGCCGCGACATCAAATACGCGGCTCCTCGCTGCAACACCGGATGGTCCTGCGGCATGCCGGCCTCGACGAACGCGTTCATTAGGAGCGACGTATCCCAAATCGGCGAGTGGCACGGCTGCAAATGCAAGGCCTCGAGCCGTTGATCGCCGATGGACACCATATCGTAGATTTCGAGATCTTCGATTTCCCTGAGCGCCTTGCGCACCAAAGGATCGTCGGCCTGATAACCCAGGCACTGCAGCGCCATGATGGAATTCGCCATGGCCGGATAGATCGCCCCCAACCCGCCGCTGCCTTTGATATGTTCCAGCATCCATGTCGCGGCGCGATGCAACGCCTTTTCGCGCAACCACATGAGCGGCATGTGGTCATAGAGTTTGAGCATTGCATCCAAGGCCACGAAGATGTTGTGCGGCGTGAGCCATTTTTGGTCTTTGTTGAACGGTGGATATTTCCAATAGCGAAGCTCGGTGCGGGGCACTGAATACAATTCCTCGATCCCCTGCTCCTTCGGGATGCGGCAGACCGGGCGGTGTGCGAACACGATCAGCAATGGAATCAATACGGCCCGGGACCAATACGAGATCGCGTAGATGTTGAAGTAGAACCACTTGGGAAGGAACATCAGCTCGACCGGCATGTGCGGGATGCCTTCCCAATCGTATTGGTCGAACAGGGCCAGCGTGACTTTGGTGAACACATTCGCCTGGACAACGCCGCCTTTCTGACGGATGCAATTTCGTGCGCGCAGCATGAACGGTTCGTCCCCCGAAATGCCGCTGAGCTTGAGCGCGAAATAGGCCTTGACCGACGCGCTGATTTCCGAGGGACCGCCGTAGTAAATGGGCCAGCCCCCGTCCGGCAACTGTGCGGCGCGCAAATACCGGACGGCTTTGCGTTCGCGCTCAGGGTCCACGCGATCCAGTAAACGCCTGAGCATGAGATATTCCGCGGTCAGCGTGGTGTCGGCTTCAAGCTCCGCGACCCAATAGCCGTCCGCATGTTGCCGTGACAGAAACCAGGCTTGGCTGCGGCGCACGGCATCGTCGATGGCATCGAGCTGACTGCCCGCCTGCGCGGTGGCACGCCGGGATGGGGTCTCGAGGGCGATCGCCGACTTGTCGGAGACGAGGCGCAACGATGGCGGCGAAAGAGGTTCGGTACTGAACTTGTCTGGGACAGAAAGGAAAAAACTATCGGACAGGCGGTCGAGGATAGTTCGAATCAGATTCATGGGTTTTGAAGGGGCACGCACCGCAGTGGCGAGAACCCGAGACCTCAGATGGTTGCCTCTGGCCCCGCGGCACAGCAAGACATGTGACCCACCCACTTCTGGTTCTCGTTCGAGGGGATATAGCAGACGGTCTGACCGAAGTCAAGCAAACGAACGCGGAAGTCCTCTGAACTATGGGGGTTTTTGCCAGGTCTGTGTGTCCTCAAGCGGGCTGCAGATCGCTCAGCCGCACCGAAACGAGTTTTGAGATGCCGGGTTCCTCCATCGTGACCCCGAAGAGCGAGTCGGCAATCCCCATCGTCCGCTTGTTGTGAGTAATCACCATGAACTGGGCCCCTTGGGCTAGTTCGCAGAGCACAGTGGTGAACCGCCCGATATTCTCTTCGTCGAGCGGAGCGTCGATTTCGTCTAGGATACAGAACGGCGTGGGTCGGATGAGGAAGCTGGCAAACAGCAGCGCCATGGCCGTCAACGTCTTCTCTCCCCCGGACAGCATCGTGATGTTCTTCAGTCGTTTTCCCGGAGGTTGTGCGACGATCTCGACGCCGGGCTCCTGCGGCCCCTTCTGCTCCGCCTCTTCGTCCGGCGCCACCTCGACCAATTGCAGCTCAGCCCGGCCGCCGCGGAAAAACTTGGCAAACACTTCACTGAACTTTTCCTGGAGTTCGGCGAAGGTCGTAGCGAACATGTCTTTGGTCGTTCGGTTGATCCGTTGAATGATTTCCTTGAGCGATCCAATGGAAGTCGACAGATCCTGCTCCTGGGTCGACAAAAACCGGTGCCGCTCCTCCAGTTCCTGATGTTCATTGATCGCGGCCAGATTGATCGGCCCCATGCGCTCGAGCCGCTCTCGGATCTTCTGCAGTTGTTGTCGCAGCTCTTCTTCCGTTGGGGAGGGTTGGGACGGCTCGTCCTCGCTGAGAAGGACGGGCGTGCCGGATTCCTCGATCGTTGCCGGATCCACCTGGTAGGTCCCTGACAAGGTCGATTCCACGGTCGCCAATTGTGTCCGGACCTCCGCTCGTTTCACTTCAATAATGAGACGAGATTCCTGGAGGCCCGAAAGCGTCTTCCGCACCTCGTCCAGGTTGGATTCCACCGCCTGAGCCTGCGCCATTTCCCGGGCCTGCCGCTCCTGCTCCTCCACTAACTGCGCCTTCAGGCGGTCCATCGAGTGGCCGATCTCGCGGCACAAGGTCTCCTGCCGCTCGCGCTCTGCGCGGCTCTGGGCCAGAGAAGCGGCCAAGGTTTCGACATGCTGATTCAAACTCTCGATTCGTCCGACCGTCTCCTGCTGTTCCTGGTGGACGCGCCCCAGATCAGCCTGGCGGTGTTCGCGTGTATTGCGGGTCCCCTGTACGCTCAGCTGAGCTTCCGTCAACCGTTGCTGCAGCTGATGCATCCCCTGATCCAACTGCGCGACCCGGCTGCGCACCGCCTGCAGTGCACCTTCCTGTCCGGTTTTTTCGGCGATCCATTGTGCCAACTGTGCCTGACCTGAGCGCGCGTCCTGCTCGAGGCGCTGGATTTCCAGAGAGCCCCGCTGCGCATCCCCCATCAACGTTTCGATCCGCTGAGTGAGATCTCCTAAGAACAGCTGCAATCCCGACGCATCCTTGTGCAGCGACAGGGCCTTCATTTCTTCTTCGCGCAAGGTTTCCGCAAGACGCCGCCCCTCCTCGCGCAACGATTGGCTCTGCGTCTGGAGCTCTTCCCGTCGTTGCCGGGCATGCTCCACTGCCGCGCTTAACGCCGTTCGCCGCTCCTCCAATTGCATCACTTCCCGACGGCGCTGCAAGAGTCCGCCGGTGGCGCCGGCCTGCCCGCCGGTCACCATTCCGGCCGCATCCAGGATCTCTCCGGCACGCGTGACGAACGTGGGCCCCTGGAGTTCGCCCCAGGACTTCTGCTCCCAGAGCGCCATCGCATCGTGCAATGTCTCGATGAACACCACGCCGTCGAACAGGTAATCGCGCGCGGCGACGCGCGAGCTATTGACCTCGATCAAATCGATCGCCCGCCCGATAATTCCTGGACGGTCCGCAAGCGCAGTCCACCACTCGTTCGACCTGGCGTTGACGGTCCATCGCGGTGTTTCGGGAATGAAGGTTCCGCGGCCGAGCTCTTTCTCGAGAAGAAAGGCGATGGCGCCGGAAGCGGACTGCGGCCCTTCGACACACCAGCCGCGGACGCGTTCTCCGAGGAGTGCTTCGACCCCCCGGTCCAAACCAGACGGCACGATCAACCATTCGGCCACCGCCTCCTGCACGCCTTGGCACGCCTTGAGCGCCGTCGTTTCTTCATTTCCAGGTCGGCCATAGCCCATGTCTTCCCGCAACACTCCCTGGAGTGCGCGGAGGTGCGACTCGACCGCCGCCAATTCCTCCGATTGCCCGGACAACGCCTGTTCGACGGCCGTCAGGTCGCCCGCAATGGCCGTGGCATGCTGTTCCGTGTCTTGATGCTGCCGGCGGAGATCGAGCACGATCTGTTCGGCCGCCTGGCAAGCTTCCTGGAGCTGCTGCTGCTTGTCGAGGGCGGTGTCGTGCTGAGATTGAATGTCTTCTCGCTCGCGGGCGAGCCGCCCGTCACGGGCCGCGACCTCCTCGGTGCGGGCGGTTAACTGCACCACGCTTTGCTCGGCATTCGCCACTAAGACGGTCAAATTCAATACGTCCGTCCGGCCCCGCTCTTCCTCCTGCAGCGCCGCGGCCCGTTGCTGCAGCAAGCCTTTCATCTCGTGGTCCAGGGCGCCAAGCGCCTGCTCGCGTTCGTGGAAGTCCCGTTCAAGACGTTCCAGTTCCGTCAGCAAGGCGGCCTCGGCTTCCTTGGCCTGCGCTTGTTCGCGCGACAGCCGTTCACATTCTTCAAGGCCCTGCTGTCGCTGTTGTTCGTAGAGCTCGCTTTTATTCCGCTCGACTTCGGCAGCCGTCAGGGCTTGTGCCTGCTGCTGCTCGACTTGCGACACTTCTTCGCGCCGCTGATTGATCGCTAGACCGGCGTCTGTAATCGCCAATTTGATGCGTTCGAGTTCCGCGTGGAAGCGCGCCTGGTGAGCCGTCTGCTCGGATTCCTGTCCAGCCAGAGTCTCGAGCTCTCGCTCGATATCCGCAATCGTGCCGCGCAACCTGAGCAGTTCGTTCGTGAGCAATTGCACTTCGAGCGTCCGTGCTTCCTGCTGCAGCACTTGATACGACCGAGCCTGGCGCGCCTGCCGCTCCAGCGAGTTCAACTGCTTTTTGACTTCGGCGATGATGTCGCGGACGCGAAGGAGGTTTTGCTGCGTCGCATCCAATTTCCGAAGAGCCTCCGCTTTCTGTTTCTTATAGCGGACGATGCCGGCGGTTTCTTCGATCAGCTCACGGCGGTCCTGGGGCGAGGCATTGAGAATCTGGTCGATCTGTCCCTGGGCGATGACCGTGTGTCCCTTGGTTCCTGCCCTGGTATCGAGCAGGATGCTGCGGATGTCCTTCAAGCGGCACTGGGTCTTGTTGATGAGATATTCGCTGTCGCCGTTGCGATAGAGACGTCGCGTGATCATCAGGTCCTGGTATTCCGACAATTGGCTCGGCAGACCGTTCTGCCCTTGTACTTTGACCTGATCGAGCCCGCTGATCACCAACGACACCTCGGCCATCCCCAAGGGCTTCCGCAATTCGGTGCCATTGAAGATGACGTCTTCCATCTTTTCACTACGCAAAGTCTTGGTGCTCTGTTCTCCCAGCACCCAGAGGATCGCATCCACGACGTTGCTCTTGCCGCTTCCGTTCGGACCGACGATCGCCGTCACGCCGTTGGGAAACTCGATCCGGGCTTCGGCGAACGACTTAAACCCCACCATCTCAAGCGACTTGAGATACATGCCCTGCTCCTTTGGTAGTTGATCGGATGGCGACAAGACCAGGCGAGATCACGGACGGGTTATGTAGCACAGCCCTGGAGAGAAATCAAAGAAAAATACCGCAGGTAGTGGATGGCCTGGAGACCAACTACAACATTTGGGGAAGGCTGAGAAGGGCTATCGGGCTGGCGCTGTCACAGACTTGCTCGCAGGATCGATCGTGATCAGCTCCTTGGGGAGCAGAAACTCGACGTCCTCCTCAATGACGGTAAGATCTTCGACATCGGCCGCGCCATACGGCTTCAAATACGTCACGACTTCCTCCACCAGCACCTCCGGCGCCGACGCCCCTGCGGTAATGCCGATGGCGTTGACGTCCTTGAGCCAGGCCGGATTGATGTCCGCCGCCGAATCGATCAAGTAGGAATCGATCCCGCAATGTTCGCCCAATTCGCGGAGACGGTTGGAGTTGGAGCTGTTCGGCGAGCCGATCACCAGGATGACGTCGACAAGCTTGGATAATTCCTTCACGGCGTTCTGCCGATTTTGCGTCGCGTAGCAGATATCTTCCTGGTGCGGCCCCTTGATGTGAGGGAACCGTCGGTGCAGCGCTCCGACGATGTCGCGGCATTCATCGACGCTGAGCGTGGTCTGCGTAACGTAGGACAAGTTCGTCGTATATTCGACATGCAACTGTTCGACGTCTTCGACGGAGGAAACAAGATGGAACTTGTCCGGCACCTGGCCCAGCGTCCCGATCACTTCCGGATGGCCCGCATGCCCGATAAGAATAAGTTCATATCCCTGGGTATGATCCCGGTTGACCTCGTTGTGCACTTTGATGACTAACGGACAGGTGGCATCAATTACATGCAGCCGGCGACGATTGGCTTCCTCCCATACGCCCTTGGCGACGCCATGCGCGCTGAAAATGACCACAGAACCCTCGGGCACCTCGTTTAATTCTTCCACAAAGACCGCGCCCTTCTGGCGCAGGGAATTGACAACGTGGCGGCTATGGACAATTTCATGGCGGACGTAGATCGGCGCTCCATACTTCTTGAGCGAGAGATCGACAATGTCAATGGCCCGGTCGACGCCGGCGCAAAAGCCACGTGGATTGGCGAGGTAGATCTTCATGAACGTCCCTTTCTGAGCCTCGATATCCCACCTACCTTACGTGAGTTAATAAGGTTCCGTCAACAGAATAGCCCCAGCCGCCGGTCCGGTTCCGCCTGTTTTTTCAAGCGCCTGCGCGCTTGACACCGCTTGCCTCGCCCCGTACGCTGGTCCCACCTTCCATGGCCAGTGCCGCCGCCAAGAAAATTCTGATCATCGAAGACGAGAAGGATATTCTCCAGTTGGTCAAGCTGTACCTGGAAAAGGAAGGCTACCGTGCCGTCACTGCCGCCACGGGGACCGAAGGGCTGGACAGCGCGAAGCAGCACAAACCCGACCTCATCGTGCTCGATTTGATGCTCCCGGAAATCGACGGCCTCGAGGTCTGCAAACGCCTGCGGTCGGCGCCGGAGACCGCAATGCTGCCGATCATCATGTTGACGGCCAAAGCCGAGGAAACGGACCAGGTCATCGGTCTCGAGCTGGGGGCTGACGACTACGTCACGAAACCTTTCAGCCCGAAGGCGCTCGTGGCGCGAGTCAAAGCCCTCTTGCGCCGAGTCGATCGCAGCCGGCAGGAGACCCAGACCTCCTATCAGTACGGCAAGCTCTCGATGGACTTGGACCGGCATGAAGTGACCGTGCAGGGCAAGGACGTGCCACTCACCGCCAAGGAGTTCGGCCTGCTGGAACATCTCCTGCGCCATCCCGGACGGGTTCTAACCAGGGAGGTGCTGCTCAATCAGGTGTGGGGCTACGATTACTTTGGCACCACTCGGACCGTCGACGTGCACGTCCGGAGACTTAAGCAAAAAATTCCGTTGCTCGACGAAGCGATCCTGTCCGTAAAATCCCTCGGCTACAAACTCAAGGAACCGTGATCAGCACACTTCACCCGCCGTTTCCACAATGACGCTTTCTATCCGTTGGAAAGTCGCCCTCGCCATCCTGTTTGCGCTGGTCTGCGGATTCGTCATCGCAGGCGTGCTGACCGCCCGCTCGCTGGCTGAGCAGGAACTGGCGCAATCCGAGCGGGCGCTGGAAGTCTCCACAAATCTAATTGCCTTCGATCTCCGTCCCCTCGTGACGGGGTCGTCACCCTTGCCGCCGATGCCGCGGCTTCAATCGATGGTCCGGGAGTTGAGCCGTCGAGCGCACGCGCGTGTGACGCTCGTGGATGCCTCAGGCCGGGTGCGCGCCGACAGTGCGGTGCGTGACGAGGATCTGGCCGACATCGAGAACCATCGCACAAGGCCGGAAATCGAGCAGGCCATCGCCACCGGCGCCGGCACCGACCTTCGCGCCAGCCATACGACGGGCGAGCGGACGCTGTACCGGGCCGTTCGTCTCGACGAGCCCACCCCCACATCGACGACGCTTTATCTGCGGCTTGGACTGCCGATGACCGCGCTGGACCAGGAACTGGCCACGCTCAAGCGCAATCTGACGCTGGCCTTCGGCAGTGCATTTTTGATCGCAGTCGCCTTGAGCATCTGGCTGGCCCGAAGTCTGACCAAACCCCTCTCGGACATGGCGACCGCAGCCCGGCAACTTGCGGGAGGCAATCTGGCCGTGCATGTGGAGACCTCCGCCCGCGACGAGGTCGGTCTGCTGGCCCACACGCTGAATCACATGACGGAGGAATTGCGATCCAAGATCGAGGAACTGTCCGAAGACCGCTCTCAGCTGCTGGCCATGCTCACCTCGATGGTTGAAGGCGTCATGGTCTTGGATTCCAAGGGACGCATTCTCCAAGTGAATCCGGCCTGGGAGCGGATGTTCGGCGTGACCAGAGCAGAGGCACGGGGACGGCAATCCTCCGACGTCTTCGCCCATCCAAAATTGAACGCCACCGTTTCGGCCGTACTCGCAGCCCGAGCCGGGCAGGAAGCCGAAATCGTGTTGACCAACGGACGCTGTCTCAATGTCGAAGCCTCCGTGGCCGGGGGCGAGCAGGACAACGAAGCCTGCGCGGTCCTCGTGTTTCACGACATCACCGAACTTCGCCGGCTGGAACACATCAGAAAAGACTTCGTCGCGAACGTGTCGCATGAGCTGCGCACTCCGCTTACGTCGATCAAGGGATACGTGGAAGCGCTGCTGGACGGCGGCAAGGATGACCCGGAGACGAGCGTGCGCTTTCTCGACATTATTTTGAAGCAAAGCGACCGCCTCAATTTGATTCTCGAAGACCTGCTCCAACTCTCGAAAATCGAATCGGGCCAGGTCCAATTCAAACAGGAACCGTTGCACATCGGCTCGGTAGTGGACCGCACCATTGCGATGATCAAGCCGCTTGCGGACAAGAAGCAACATCGGCTCCGCGCGCAAGTGGACGCCGACCTGCCGCTCATCAACGGCGATCAAGAGCGGCTGGTGCAGGTGCTCGCCAATCTTCTGGACAACGCGATCAAGTACACTCCGGAGGGAGGACAGATCACCGTGGCGGCCCGAAGAATTCCCGTTCTCGCCCATCGCACGGCCGACGGACCGCGCAAGGGGATCGAGCTCACAGTGACCGACACCGGGATCGGCATTCCCGAAAAGGATCGTCCCCGGGTCTTCGAGCGGTTCTATCGCGTGGACAAGGCCCGCTCGCGAGAACTCGGGGGCACCGGTCTCGGTCTCGCCATCGTCAAACACATCGTCGAGGGACATGGCGGCCAGATTCGCATGGAAGGCAATGTCCCGAACGGCAGCCGCTTCGTGGTCTGCTTGCCCGCCGAGCCGGAAGACCGGGATTAGACGAATACCGACATGATCAGATAGATAATCGTCGAGAGCAGCCCAGCCCCAGGCAGGGTAAACAGCCACGCATACAGGATTCGCCGCGTCACCCCCCACCGCACCGCTGAAAGCCGTTTGATCGCGCCGACGCCCATCACGGACGAGGTAATGGTGTGCGTCGTGCTGACCGGCAGCCCGATATGGGCTGTGAACATCAGGACGGTGGCGGCGCCGGTCTCGGCGGCAAAGCCGTGGACCGGTTCGAGCTTCACAATATTCATTCCCAGCGTGCGCACAATCCGCCAACCGCCGGCGGCCGTGCCCAATCCCATCGCCACCGCACACGCACCGATCACCCACGTCGGCACCTCGGCCGACGGAATCTGTCCGGCCGTGAGCAGCGCCAGCGTAATGATGCCCATGGCCTTTTGGGCGTCGTTCGCACCATGGCTGAACGCCATGAAACAGGCAGAGATTAACTGCAGCCGTTTGAAGAGCCGAGTGGCGACCGAGCGGGTCACGCGAAAGAACAGCCAGCTGATGAGGACCATGAAGGTCAGGCCTATCGCAAAGCCGAAAAACGGGGACAACACCATCGCTTCCAAGACGGAGCGCAAACCAGTCAGTTTCACGGTTTCCCAGCCGCCGTGCGTAACGGCAGCCCCCACCATCCCTCCGATAAGCGCGTGCGAAGAGCTCGTTGGCAAGCCCAGCATCAGCGTGAAGAGGTTCCAGCAGATCGCACCAGCCAGCGCTGCAGCCACCATGTGCTGCGTGACACCGGCCGGATCCACGATGCCCGATCCCACCATCTTCGCCACCGCCGTAGACATGAAGGCCCCGGCCACGTTGAGCAGACCCGCAACAATGACGGCCACAAAGGGACTGATGACTCGCGTCGAGACCACAGTGGCAATTGCATTGGCACTGTCGTGCCATCCGTTCGAAAAATCGAACAGCAGCGCCAACACAACGACCAGGAGCAACATTCCGGTAAGTTCAGGCATGGTGGACGGCGATCGATGAAGCGTGAAGGATGGTGAATAACAGCTGATCGACGAGTGACAACAGAACAGTCAATTCCGTCCCGAGGCTCACAGGGGTGTCACACATGAAGATTGGCAGGATGTTCAAAAAGGCCGTCCGGCGAGGCCGCAGTGAGCGAGGAGGCGAGGGCGTACTCTTTTCGGTACGTCGAACCTCCGAGCGACGCGAGAACAAAGCTGGCGGCTTTTTTCAACATCCTGCTAGTGGTGTTTCAGCGCGATGCGCTCCAGGATATTGGCCACGTCTTCGCAACGGTCGGTGCCGGCCTCAAATCCCTCATAAATTTCTTTCCACTTGATGACCGCCATCGGATCGGTCTCCTTCTCGAACAGCGCCGAGATGGCATCACGGGAAATACGGTCGGCCTCGTTCTCGAGACTGTTGACCTGAACGCTGCACTCTTTGATGTCCGGATGCGCCAACCCCAGTCGGTCCACGCCCGCTCCCACCGCGACGGACGCCTGATACAACACGTCGGCCAACTTCACGGCTCGTTCCGTCGGCTTCGTGACCTTGTAGAGCACGAATCGGTCGGCGATCGCCTCCGCCACGTCCAAGATATCGTCCAATGCGCTCGCCAAATCGTGGATGTCCTCACGGTCGATCGGCGTGATGAAAGTCTGGTTGAGCCGGCGCGCGATGTCATGCGTAATTCCGTCTCCCACGTGCTCGACCTCTTTGATCCGCTTGGCCTGCTCTGCCGGAGACTGGTAATGCTCCATCATCTCCTTCAACAGGCGGCTGCCTTCGATCATGTTGTGCGCAGCGTTCTTGAATAACTCAAAGAAGGCTTCTTCTCTTGGAATCAAGCCGAACATCGTCATCCCTCTCTACGGAACATCCGCCGCTCGCTCACGGCTCGGCCCGTCAACGCGTCACCACCGGATGAGCCCGGAGGCCCAGGTCAATCCGCCGCCAAAGCTGCCCAACACCATGAGATCATGCGGTCTCACCTTGCCGGCCCGCACGGCATGGTCCAGCGCGATCGGCAGCGAGGCGGAGGAGGTGTTTCCGAAGCGTTGAATCACGGAACAGATCCGGTCTGCCGGGACCGCCAGGCGGGTGGCGAGTTGCGCAAGGATTCTTCCGTTCGCTTGGTGGACAACGAATTGCGCCACGTCCCGCAATTCCACGCCAAATTCCTTCAGGATGTCCCGCACCGCCTGCTCCAGACGCCTCACCGCGAGACGGAACAGCGGTGCGCCTTGCATGCGCAGGGTCTGGTCCCTTCTCTCGAGTCTGTCCAGAGTCAAAGGCCAGCGGGACCCGCCGGCATGAATCCGAATCAGATCGTGGCGCCCGCCGTCTGCAGCGAGGCGAATCCCGAGCAGGCCGCGGCTGGGCTGGCTGTCCTCGGATTCGCCTTGCACGATCACGGCACCGGCTCCGTCACCGAACAATAAGGCCGTGTCAAGATCATGCGGATCGAGCGTGCGAGACTTCACTTCCGCCGCGGCCACGAGGCAAGTCTTGATCTGGCCGCTTCGGATCATGGCATCTGCCATGGACAGGCCATACAAGAAGCCCGAACAGGAAGCCGCGACGTCGAAGGCCGGCACGCTGCCGCAGGACAATTTCCGCTGGACGTGACAGGCGGTCGACGGAAACGCCATGTCGGGGGAAGTGGTCGAAACCAGAACGGCCTCCATCGCGGTCGGTTCAAGCCCTGCCGCACCCAATGCCGCACGAGCCGCCTCGACGGCCAAGTCAGACGATGCCTGAGCGGGGTCCGCCCATCGCCGTTCCTCTATACCGGTGAGCCGTGTGATAGTGTCTGGATCAATTTTTAACGCAGCCCCAACCTCCTGATTCGAGATTACTCGTTCCGGGAGATACGAGCCGGTTCCAATAATTCTGGATCGAATCATTGCTGAAATGCCAAGGGGTTGCACCGAACCGCCGGATTATAGGTCCCGCGACTCCAGTGGTCAACCCAAGCGGATGAAAGATTGCATTTGTAGTGCTCTCCTGCTACTTTTGAAACTAGAGATCTTGGGCATCAACCACCAGGGGCAAGTCTATTCATGCGGCGGCACAGCTTAACACTCGCAATGGGCACCGTTGCGGTGTGCCTGTTGCTGGCCTGCAGTTCCAACAAAACCGGCGATCCCACCTCAAAAAAGGCGCTGAGCGGAACGGACGAGTCGATTTTTCTCGGCGATACCATCGAGAAGAACTACGACCCCAACGTCATCATGAAGCGCGGCGAAGCCTTTTTCGAGAAAGAGGAATACGCCGAAGCGATCGTCGAATATCTCCACTTTCTCGATCTTCACCGCAATCACATGCTGGCCTCCTACGCGGCCTTTCGGGTCGGCGAAAGCAATATGAAGCGGGCCAAAGGAATTGAACGCGATCCGGAACCGGTTCAGAAGGCGATCGATTCGTTCGAGCGGCTTCGAAGGGACTATCCCGGGAGCCGATACGACGGCCAGGCCGTGGAAAAGATCGACGAGTGCCACGATCTGTTGGCCCAGATGCATCTCTTTGTCGGACAATTCTACTATCGACGCCAATCCTATTTGGCCGCCGCTCACCGCTTTGAACAGATCATGAAGATCTATCCCGACAAGTCTGTGGCGCCGGATGCGCTGTACTTTTTGGCACTGAGCTATCACGATCTCGGGGCGGATGATTGGGCCAGTGAAAAGCTGACGCTGTTGGCCGAGAAGTATCCAAACAGCGCACATTCCGGCGAAGGCGCAAGACTGCTCGCAAAGATCAACAAGTCCCAGCCCTCTGTCCTCGTTGCGAAAAAGCCGGACGCGCCTGCTGCTGGTCCCGCACCATCTTCAGCCGGAGAAAGTCAGCATTCGGCGCCTGCGGGAGGCATCACCCCTCAGGTCGCCAACGGGCTCATGCGGCTTCCTTCGGCGACGGCCATGGGACAGGGGTTCGTCAGCTGTCGACTCGGCGTCTGGTGCTAGCCCCAGACTGGTGAAACAGGCCGTCGGCTGCGTTCTCGCTTCGCTCAATCCCTCGACATACCAACCAACGTATGCCTCGGTCTTTCGCTTGCTGCGGTCTTGCCGAACAGCCTGTTTGACCAGCCTGATGAGGTCACCGGCCGCGCACTTGTGGAAGCTTCGTTAAGAGAAGAATAGACCCGAGTGCATCTTCGACGCAGATCTTGCGGGATGTTCAAAAAGGCCTCTCAGCAAGGCCGCAGCGAGTACGGGCTCGAGGCGTACATTGTCTGGTACGTCGAGCGTCCGAGCGATGCGAGAACGACGCTAAAGGCCTTTTTCAACATCCCGTTACTGGCCCAGATACCAGCCGATGCCGTACCGCTCCAGGAAACTCGTAATCATCGTCAACGAATTCGCATAGATCATGACGCCGACAATGACGAGCAACACTCCACTGACGGTCGACACACCCCAGAGATACGCACGCGCCTGCTTGAAATAGGCCAGAAATCGGTCCACGCCGAGCGCGGTCAAAAACAGCGGCAGACCCAACCCAAGCGAATAACTGGTCAACAGCAGGACGCCGTTGAGCAGCGAGTCAGTCGTGCTCGCATACAAGAGGATGGTGCCGAGCACCGGACCGACGCAGGGCGTCCACCCGGCCGCAAACGCGATGCCGATCAGAAACGATCCGAGATAGCCGACTGGTCGGTTTCGAAATTGGAACCGGTGCTCCATCTGCAAAAAATTAATGTTGAGGATGCCCAGCAGATACAAGCCGAAGATCACAATCAGGACGCCGCCGATGCGCCGGATGTGATCCTGATAGGTGATCAGGATTTGGCCGATGAAACTCGCCGAAGCGCCGAAGGCAATGAATACCGCCGAGAAACCAGCGATGAACAAGAGGGCGTTTACGACAATCGCGGTCCTGAATCGAGATCTCGCATTGGCGTCCGTCAGCTGTTCAATCGACAACCCCGTGATGTACGAGATGTACGAGGGAACCAACGGGAGCACGCACGGCGATACAAACGAAAGCAGGCCTGCCGAAAACGCCGCGATCAACGATATTTGGCTGAGGGATTGCGTCACAGGACCTACCTAGAGTGGGAAACGACTAGGATTTCATCAGCATTTCGATCAACTGGTGTGCTTCGGGGGCCTCCCAGTCGCGGGCGCCGAAGATGTGTTGCCGCACGATCCCCTGCCGATCGACCATGAACGTCATCGGCAGCGTCCGTGCCCCGTAGGACAAGCCCACCCGAAAGTCCGCATCGTGGAGGATGGGAAAGGTGAGCTTGTTCTCCTGCTGAAACGGTCTCGTCACTGCTGCGCCTTGGGCGTCGGTCGAGACCGCGAGAATCTCGAAATCTTTCCGATCGTACGCGCGGTAGAGCCGTTCCATGGCCGGCATCTCCACGCGGCAGGGCCCGCACCAAGTCGCCCAAAAATTGAGGAGCACCACTTTCCCCCTCAGGTCGGACAGTGAAACGATCCGCCCCTCCATGTCTCGAAGCTGAAAGTTGGGGGCCTGCTCGCCGGGCTTGACCACACCCCGTTGCGCAATCGAGGTCACGTTGTCGGCGAAGACCACGGAGGAAACAACCGTCGCCATGAGCAGCGAGACGAGTCCGGTTATGAGGACGATTCTGTTCATCCCCGCTTTCCTCGCGATGTCGCCGGTAAAGGCTGCTCGGCCGTCTTGGGTGTCACATTGAGGAGCTTGGTCAATACTTGTAGACTGTCGACCCTCGTCCAATCGCGCGGGCCGATCACAATTTCGCGAATGATGCCCTCCTGATCGATAATAAACGTTTCCGGCACCCCCATCCGCTTATAGGGTTTGTCCGTCCGTCCCCATGAATCGATCAATACCGGGAACGTCAGGTTCATGCCTTTGACAAACGGGGGGATGTCCTTCGTGGTCGTCACCCGGTCGATGCTGACAGCCAAAATGACGAGGCCGTCCTTTTCGAAATTCTTGTTCAAAATTTCCATCGACGGCATCTCTTCACGACACGGCTTGCACCACGTCGCCCAAAAGTTAAGGAAGACCACCTTCCCCCGAAACTCGGACAGGCGATAGGGCTTGTCGTTCAGATCAGAGAGCGAAAAGTCCGGCGCCGGTTTGCCGACGGCGAGCGGCTCATATTTGGCGCTCTGGAGCCATACAAGGGTGAAGACCGCAATGAGAATGGCCGTGCCAACGCCAAGAATCAACAGGCGTGACTTGCCCTGCGCAGGAACTGTGACTGGAATTGACTGCTCTGTCATAAACGATCCGCTACTATCTTGTCGGATGCTCACAACGGTCGGCTGTCGCTCCCGCTCACGCCGGCGGACTGAATCGCGCCGATCAATTATCTACACCCACCCACCCCGACGCGCCGAGACGCGTCGTTCACCGTGGAGGCCGCAGCGAGCGAGAAACCGAGGAGGTACATACCAAGCTTCGCGTGAGTCGCTCGCTATGATCATATGCGAGCGGAGAGTTACTTTGCCTCCAGTAAGCTTGCATAGGAGGTTGAGGGGAACGAGCGACCGAGAACGAAGTTGGAGACTGTCTTCAACGTCCGACTAGGCATAGGCATGCAGTCCGGACAACAAGAAATTCACACCCCAGAAGCAGAAGATGACCATCAAAAAGCCGAACACCGCATAGATCGCCGCGCGACGGCCTTCCCATCCCCGGGTCATGCGCGCATGAATGTAGGCGCCATAGATCAACCACACGATCAGCGACCACGTTTCTTTGGGATCCCAACTCCAGTAGCCGCCCCATGCGTAATTCGCCCACATGGCGCCGAGGATGATGCCGAAGGCGAGCATTGGAAACCCAATCATAATGGCTTTATAGCCCAGTTCGTCGATCGTCTCGAGATCGGGAAAGGCAGCGTAGAACCGCGAGCGGCTGCCCCGCTGTTCGGCTCGCTCCTTAAATAGGTACATGACTCCCAAGCCTCCGGCCATCGCGAATGCTGCATAGCTGGTCAGCGTGACCGAGACGTGAATGTAAATCCAGTAGCTATTGAGCGCGGGTACGAGCGGTTCCGCCGTCTGATAGCGATACGGTAGGAGTGAGGCGGCGCCCATGGCGATGAATCCGATCCCGACGACGAATGCGCCGATCGCTTTGATCTTGTATCGCAGTTCCAGTAGCACATACCCGAGGATGATGGCCCAGGACACGTAGGCCATCGCTTCGAACTGATTCGACCAGGGCGCAAAGGTTCCGGAGTGCTCCAGCCGCTCGAACGCGCGAGTGAGCAAGGCGGACGTATTGACCACCCACCCAAACACCGTCACCAGCGTGGCTACCTGACCCAACTGCATAGCCCAGGCCCCGTCCCGCTCGTCGAAGTCTTCCGACGGATGTCCGGCCGGCGCCAAGGCCATGGCAGGACGGCGGGCGAACAGATAGGCGATGTAGAGAGTCAGGGAAGCGAGGTAGAGCCAGAACGTCATGTCGAAGAGAAACAGTGAACGGGCCATCGTATCCTCCGTCGTTCGCGTCGGGTGTCGTCGAACCCGTCTATCATACCCAAGATCGGTGCCTTTTGGCCACTGGCTGGGCTGTCGGTCCGGCGTTGCTTGAGGAACGGCGCGTCTCGGCACGCCGGGGTGGGCGGGTGAGAACCACAGCTTTTTGAACCGCCCGAATCAAGCCGAGAACGTCCGTATTTTTTCCGAGAGCTTGCGGAATTCCTTTTGAAAATCAATCTGGCTCTTGTGCGTGGTCCCACCGACGTGCACGGTCACCCCCTCAGCCGATGGGATGATCTTTGTCCAGAGCCGGCGATGGTAAATGAACGAGGAGAGGGTAATGCCCACGACGATCATCGTGGAACCGATCCAGACGATGTTGATGCCGGGGTTCTTGGCAATCTGAAGCCCCGTATACTTTTTCGGCTTGTACCCGATCAACTCAAATTGATATTTGGAATCTTTGATTTCGAACAAGTCGGGGAATTGATAGAAAATCCAGGGCGTCGCCTGCACGGTGCTCCGTTCGTTGACCGTCAGTTTGATCGCCGGGTTCGCATGCTCGATGGTCTTTGAATACACCTTTTTCTCGGTCGAATTGAATGCAAAATCCGCGACAAAGTCGGTAATCGCCAGCTTGAGATTCAACTCCGACAGCGTTTGCTCTTTTTGCCACTCCAGATCAATGGTCTTGACGACCTTCTCGGTCTCTTTGTCCTTGATGTTGATGCGAGCCACTTCGATTTGGTCCCACGCGTCACCGTAGCTCGATTGGTAAAACCAAATGCCCTTGTAGACCAACGGATCATTGACGGTGATCGTCTTCGTCATCTTCGACTCGCCGCCCTCGAGCACCATGAGCGTACTGTTGTAGCTCTTGACCGCCCCGTTCTCATGATAATCGATCCAGAACTTCTCCACCTTCAGATCGAAGTTGCCGCGTGGGATGTGATAGGTCTGCCCCTCCAGGCAGACGCCGAATTCCTGGAATCCATAGTAGCTGCCGAGCAGACCGCCGAGCACGATGACGGTCGCGCTGAGGTGAGCCATGTGCGCGCCGACCCTTCCCATCACGCCCTTCGTGGCGTACAGCGTCACTTCACCGCCCTCGTTTTTGGCGAGCACGCGATAGCCTTTGGCGACGTAGTGTTGTGCCATCTGCTGGGCGATCGATTCCTTGGTGCCGGGTAAGGTCACTTCGATTTGTTGCTTCATCCCCTTGATGAAGGCAAGCGACACACTGACCTTGTCCTGTTTCATCGACCGCCAGACGGCCGGAAACCGCTTGTAGAAACACGTGAGCGAATTGACGCACAGGAGCCCGAGAAGACTGGTGAACCACCAGGTGTGGTAGACGTCGGTGAAGCCCAGACGCAGAAACCAGCGGTAGGCCTCCTCTCCGTATTCCTGAATGTAGGTTTCGGGGCGCTCGCCCTGTTGGATGACCGTTCCGATAGTTGCGGTAATCGCAATAAATAAGAAGAGGAACATGGCCAGCTTGATCGAGGCGAAGAACTCGACCAACTCGCGCGAAAACTCCTCCCACCCCACACCGGGGGCGGGGGTACGAGGGGTATCCTGTTCGGTGAGTGTTTCCTGCCGGCTGTTCATGCGGGTGACGTTTTTTGTTCCATAATCAGACACACAACCCTTACGGCCCTGGAACGCGGCAGATGGGGCGAGGGTCGGTCGTGCGCTGGAAGGCGATCCCTTTATCCGGACAGTACGTGATCCTGGCCGCAGATCGGGAGGAATTTCCTCGAAAGCAAGGCATCTTACAAGCGCCGGAAAAGGGCTGTCAAGCAAAGCAACCGCGGGCCGAGATCGCAGCCCCCCTCCTTTAGAAGGAATAGACAAAACAGGTGATTATCGCTATGATCTGCCTCGTTTCCACATCGGAGCTTCCTTCTCACACAGGGCCCTTCCCCCTACTGAGATCGAGCAACCATCGCCTTCTGAACTTTTTTGAGGAGCGTCAATGAGAAACAATTATCTATTCACTTCCGAATCCGTCACCGAGGGGCATCCGGATAAGATCGCCGACCAGATTTCAGACGGAATCTTGGACGCCATCATCGCCCAGGACAAGTACAGCCGCGTGGCCTGTGAGACCATCCTCACCACCGGCATCGCCTTCGTCGCCGGCGAGATTTCCACGAAAGCCTATGTCGAAATCCCCGATATCATTCGCGATGTCATCAAGGACGTCGGCTATTGTGATGCCTCCTGGGGCTTCGACTTCCACACCTGTTCGGTTCTTACCTCGATCCACCAGCAATCGGGTGACATCGCCATGGGTGTGGATTCTGGCGGCGCAGGCGACCAGGGCCTGATGTTCGGCTATGCGACGAACGAGACGGCCGAACTCATGCCGATGCCGATCGTCCTCGCGCACAGACTGACCCGCCGGCTGGCCGAAGTCCGCAAGAAAAATATCCTTCCCTGGGTCCGTCCGGACGGCAAATCGCAGGTGACCGTCGAATATCGCAACGGGAGACCGATTCGGATCGATACCATCGTGGTCTCCACCCAGCACAGCCCCGACGTCACGAACAAACAGATCGAACGAAGCATCATGGAAAAAGTCATCAAGCCAGTCATGCCGAAGGGCCTCTATGATCCGACCAGCGTCAAGCACCACATTAATCCGACCGGTCGATTCGTCGTCGGCGGCCCGATGGGCGATACGGGCCTCACCGGCCGTAAGATCATCGTAGACACGTATGGGGGGCACGGCAGTCACGGCGGCGGCGCGTTCTCGGGCAAGGACCCCACAAAGGTCGACCGCTCTGCGTCATACATGGCTCGTTACATCGCAAAAAACATCGTCGCAGCCGGCTTAGCCGACAAGTGCGAAGTGCAACTGGCTTATGCGATTGGCGTGGCTGATCCGGTCTCCGTCCTCGTCGATACGAAAAATACAGAGAAGGTGTCCGTGGACAATCTGGATAAACTCGTGCGCAAGCACTTCCCGATGACGCCGCGGGGCATCATCGAGCACCTCAAGCTCCGCCGTCCTATCTTCCGGAAGACGGCCGCCTATGGCCATTTCGGCCGGAACGAACCAGAGTTTACCTGGGAGAAAACCGACAAAGCCAAAGTGTTGCGGAAGGACGCGGGCATCTAACCACTCCAACATAGTGAAGGAGCGAAGAAGGGGGACGGATCGAGCCCGTCCCCTTTTTTCTGACAACTCGCCGGGCTCGACGCCATTGTCATTGTTCATCGTACGGGAGGTATCCGTGGATTACGACGTGAGAGACATCAAGCTGGCCGACCAGGGCAAACTCAAGATTGAATGGGCGGAAGCGACCATGCCGGTGCTGCGGCTGATCCGGAACCGGTTCAAGCGGCAGCAGCCGCTCAAAGGCGTGCGGGTCACGGCCTGCTTGCACGTGACAACGGAAACCGCCAATCTGGCCATTACCTTGAAGGCCGGCGGCGCAGATGTCCGGCTCTGCGCATCAAATCCGCTGAGCACCCAGGATGATGTGGCCGCGGCGCTGGTTCAGCACGAAGGCATCCCTACCTTTGCCATCAAGGGCGAAGACAACACGACCTACTACCGGCACATCGAATCCGCGATTGCGCATCGCCCCCATCTCTCCATGGACGACGGTGCCGACGTCGTCTCGCACCTGCACTCAAAGAGAAAAGATCTGCTCAAAAACGTGATCGGCGGCACGGAAGAAACGACGACCGGCGTCATTCGCCTGCGGAGCATGGCGGAAAAGAAAGTGCTCAAGTTCCCCGTGATTTCCGTCAACGACGCCGACACGAAACACATGTTCGACAACCGCTACGGCACCGGACAATCGACAATGGACGGAATCGTGCGCGCAACCAACCGCCTCATCTGTGGTTCGGTGGTCGTCGTGGTCGGATACGGATGGTGCGGCCGCGGTATCGCGATGCGGGCCAAGGGCATGGGAGCGGACGTCATCGTGACCGAGATCGATCCATTAAAAGGCCTGGAGGCCGTCATGGATGGTTTCCGGGTGATGCCTATGGAGCAAGCCGCGCGGATCGGCGACTTCTTTGTGACGGTGACCGGCAACATCCACGTGATCAGAGGCGAGCACTTCGCCGTCATGAAGGACGGCGCCATCGTCTGCAATAGCGGGCATTTCAACGTCGAGCTCGATATCCCCAATCTCGAAAAGCAGGCGAAGAAGCGCCGCATTGTCCGCCCAGGCGTGGAAGAGTTCACGCTTCGGAAGAACGGCCACCGCGTCAGCCTCTTGGGCGAGGGCCGGCTCGTCAATCTCGCCACCGCGGAGGGCCATCCCTCCAGCGTGATGGACATGAGCTTCGCCAATCAGGCGCTGGGCGCCGAGTACATCGTCAAAAACTACAAGCACCTCGAGAAGAAGGTGTATCCGGTGCCGCCGGCGATCGATAAAGAAATCGCACGTCTCAAGCTGGCCGGGATGGGCGTGGCGATCGATACGTTGACGTCGGAACAAAAGAAATATCTCGCATCCTGGGAAATGGGCACCTGATCGCGGGTGCGCACACGCCTCGCGCGGGTTCTGTCGGCGATCATCGCTCGTCCTCGCACCCCGCCCGGCGTAGGACCCCGCTGCGGGCGAGCGATTGCGAGGAAACCGATACCTCAGCAACCAGCCGTTGGGTAGCACCATTCTCCAGTCTGCTCGTGTGAAAACAAAGGCTGCCTCAATTGAGGCAGCCTTTGTTTTTCAGCAAGAGCAGAAACCCAGCGCCGCTCCGTTGCTCGATTCAAGAATCATCCCCGCCGTGTTCCAACCCCTGTCAAAACGTCGATTTTCTTTCCGGATCAGCCCACACGTGCTAGTGTGGTTCCGTCAGTCTCACTATGGGAGGGACCGCCATGCTGGACATCATTCTCGTCGCCGCTGCCATGTACGTGTGCCCTGGAGATGTGTATACGGACGTGCCGCGGCCAGGGTGCAGAGCGCTTCAGGAGTCCGGCAAGGAAGGCTTCAGCACGATTCCGGAGGCGCCTGAATTCGACTCGAAATCCTCCGTCTCGACCGGCGAAGGTGGGAAAGTCGCGAAGGACGAGCAACCCCGGCTTCCGGCCGCTTCAGCTGAAGAATGCGCGAGGTACGAAGAATGGGTCAAACTTTCTACGAAATCGAGCAGCATCGGAGCACGTGATCTTTCACCGTCCGAGTTCGAACGATGGACCAATCTCAAGCAGGTCTTTGGCAACAGTCCGCCTCCCAACTGCCGGTAGCCATTCCTTCTTCAGTTGACCGGTCACCAAGTGTGTTAGAGTGGGGCTAGCAGCCCAGGTTTCTGACCGGAGCCTCTCTTATGAGGTCGACGTTCCGTCCTCTGTCGCTCTCAGATTTCGAGATTTCTCCCGAACAAGGTTTTCTTCCTCAGGATCCTCGCGAGGAGGTCGCCGACTGTGCGCCGCTGAACGAGCTGGGCCACGCGTTGCCGAAGCTGTTGAGCGCCCATATGGTCAGGCCGTTTATCGACGGGCAGCGTTCTCTCCTCCCATCCATTCCCTCCTCCTGGCAGGAACAGGACTATCGGGCAGCCATGCGGATTCTCTCCTTCGCAGGTCACGCCTACGTCTGGGAATCGCCTGATCAGCCGGCAGCCTTACTCCCAGCCCAATTGGCACAACCCTGGTATGAGGTGGCTCAGCGGCTCGGCCGGCCACCGGTGCTTTCCTATGCTTCATACGCACTCGACAACTGGCGCCGCCTCGAGGCTTCGAAGCCGATTGCACTCGACAACATTGTGCTCTTGCAAAACTTTCTGGGCGGTCTGGATGAGGAATGGTTCGTGGTGGTTCATGTTCAGATCGAACGTCAGGCCGGCTCCGGCCTGGCCGGATTGGTTCAGGCCATGAACGGCGCCGGGCTCGATCGTGGAGCCGACGTGCTGATAGGCCTCCGCGCGCTGGCCTCCGCACAAACCGAGATGCGGGACACGTTGCTTCGCATGAAAGAACGTTGCGATCCCTATGTCTACTACACGCGCGTCCGTCCCTATATTCATGGCTGGAAGAACAGCCCCACGTTGACTGACGGCCTCTTCTACGGCGGCGTGACGGCGTATGGCGGGCGGCCGCAACCATTTCGCGGGGAAACCGGCGCCCAGAGTTCAATTGTGCCTTGTCTCGATGCAGGACTGGGCATCAGTCACGCTCCGGATCCCCTGACCGTCTATCTGCAGGAAATGCGGGACTATATGCCGCCTCGCCATCGGGCGTTTCTCCACAGCCTCGGACAAACCGTGGATGATCGCGGCCGGCCGTTGCTTTCAGGCTACGTTCGGGACCGAAAAGCACAGAGCCCTGACCTCTGGGCCGCCTTTTGTGGCTGCGTCGACCTGCTGGCCCAATTCCGCGAGATCCATATCGGTTACGCCGACAGCTATATCCATCGGCAGCATCAGTCGCATGAGAGCAATCCGACGGCTGTCGGGACCGGCGGCACGCCCTTCATGGCCTACCTTCAAAAGCACCTGGATGAAACGAAGCAGGCGATTGAGGGATAGCGCCGCAGCGGGGCTATCACACACGAGGAATTACCGTTTCTTCGATGTAGCGGCGAATGCGGGACTCCGCATCTTCACCTGTGTGCTTGGAATGTTATTTCGGCCGGTTGGTTTTGAAAACCCTGATGCCAAGATCGTCCAGACGGGGCGTGATGCTGGGCTATACGTTCAAGGAGTCGGGCCTTTGCTGTTTTCGAGCGCCGGGAGAGCGGATTTTGCCCACGACAGGGCCGGTAACGTGAACCTCTGGGGCCGCCGGACGACTTCCGCACCGATAATCACCATGATCCCACCGAGCACCGTGCTAAGACCCAAAGGCTCGCCCATACACACATAGGCCAGCAGCACCGTACAGACCGGAATGAGGTTGTGGTAGGTCCCGACCGTCGCCGGTGAGAGAGACTGTAGCGACCGGCAACGCAGCAGAAAGACCGCCGCCGTTGCGCATCCGACATAGAGTACCAACAGCATGATGAGCGGCGAGGCCTCCTCCTGAACGGCGCCGGACCACGGCATAGCCCCGAACAACAGCAACAGGGAACTACTGCCGAACATCACGGTGTTCGAGACCATCACGCCAAAACGCTTGACGATGCTGGAGCTGAACACAATGTGCGCCGACATCATGACCGTGAAGAGCAGCACAAACAGATCGCCCCAACGGACACCGGCCTCTCCGTCGGGAGCGGCAAAGCAGATGGCAACGACACAGCCGCCCAGCGAGAACAGGATGCCCAGGCATTTCGGGACCGTCATCCGATCATGGCCGGAGAGCACACTCAAAGCCGTTGTGCATGAGGGTAGAAGCCCATAAATCAGCGCATAGTGCACCACGCTGGTATGCATGAGGCCCCACGCCGCAATCGTGTACGAGAACACTCCGAGAAAGCCCATGAATCCCAGTCGCAAGAGACCAGCGGCAGACAGCGACATCAGCCCCCGCCGGTCCCACAGCCAAGTGATGGTCAGTAGGAACAGGAAGCCGATCGTAACCCTAAAACTGGCTAATCCGATCGGGTGCAGATGACTATGTTGAAAGACGTACTTGATGACGGGGGTGACCGAGCTCAAGAGCAAGACCACGCCGGCGAGGCAAAAGAGAGGGACGACGGGGGTCGCGTGCGTCGACAGACCCTTCTCCGTTTCCAGCCCCGTACTCATCGATCAAAATCCGGACATGTTCAGGGCGTTCAACTGCTCGATGAAGCTGGAAAGCCGGTTCTGCTGGTCTGGATCCATATGGACGATCGCAGCCCCCATATGGGGTGGCCGACGATTCGTGACCTGAATCGCGCACGCAAGCACTTCCGATTCGGTCAGCGGGAACTCCAGATACAGCTCTTCCCCTTGGTGGAACGTTCCCTCGATCCGCAGTCGGACCCCTTTCTCGGTCACATCGATGACGTTGCAAAGAAAGGTGTCGTCGCCTCGCCGGACATGGCCGGTTCGATCGATCGTGATACGATAGAACTGTCGTTGCTCCGACATGGCGCTGTCCATTTTCTCAGGCGTCGGGGTGGAGTCGTGGTTCAAGTATAGCAGCCGATTTCACGGGCACCCGCTTTTCTTCAAAAGGGCTCTCACCGACCCTCCCCTACCTCGAGAAGCGGTCTCCCCTGCGTGGTTGTTGACTCGGCCTGCGAAGCGGCGTATCGTTTTGCATTCAGGAAGGAGAACACACACGATGTCAGTCATGTGTTCCCTCGCGGCCTGCAAGGCCCAAACCGGAATGTGCGGGCATGAAAAGGCGATGCTCAGTGTCGCCGTGCTCGCGGCAATTGGATTGGGCGCCTATTTCTTGATGAGCTGACGGCGGGCCTCAGCAGCACTCGGTCCACTGCTTATGGGGGTGGTGTGTGCCCTCCTCCACGCCTTCTCTCATCGGTCATCCCTCGCTTTCGAATCCCCGGCTCGCCCGGACGCTCGTTCTGGATGAACTGTTCGACTTGTCCCTCTACAAGGCCTTGCGGCAGGTCACCGATTCCGAGGTCCATCCTACCCTCGATGAGCTGATCACGGTCGAAGCAGGCCACCTGGCGTTTTGGAAACACTTTTTCGGACTGACACTCGAGGAACTGAATCTCGGGCGCCGGCTCAAATTGTCTCTCATCATGTTCGTGTGCAAGCTCTTTGGCTCAATCGCCGTGCATCTGGTGCTCGAGGCGATCGAGGTTCATGGCGTCCGCAAGTACCTCGCGCTCTGGAGCGAATACCAGGGCCAGCCTCTCGGAGAGGCGTTGCGGGGCATCCTTATGGACGAATTCAAGCACGAGGACGTGCTCGTCACGGCGCTGACCAATCGGAAGATCAATGCGGAGAAAATCCGCAACATCTTTCTCGGATTGAACGATGGGCTCGTCGAGATTCTCGGCGCGGTGAGCGGCTTTTTCGGCGCGTTCGGCGAGGCCACCATGGTGCTGATTGCGGCATCAACGACCGCCGTGGCCGGTGCCCTGTCGATGGCCGCCGGCGCCTTCCTTGCGCTGAACAGCGAAAAAGAAGTAAAGACGACCGAGATCGCCAAAAAAATCTTCCTGGGCGAGGCCTCTGAGGTCGTTCCGATGGAAGAATCGCCGATCGGATCGGCCCTGGTCGTCGGAACGGCCTACATCGCAGGCGCGATCGTCCCGGTCCTCCCCGTGATCTTTGGTGCGACAAGCGCGCTCTTTTCCGTACTCACCGCGGGTCTGATGGTGATTGTCGTGTCGACGATTCTTTCGTTCTTGTCTGGAATGGACGTTACCCGACGCATTCTCCTCAATCTCGCCATGATCACCATCGCCGTCAGTGTCACCTACGGCATCGGGGTGTTCGCCAAGCACCTCTGGGGTATTGCCCTGTAAACGACCCTGCTGACACCTCGATACAATAGACTCCGCGAGACTCCGCGGAGAGGTGATCAATGGCACAGGCGTATATCGGGCTTTCCGGCTATTCGTATAAGCCATGGCAAGGACCGGGCAGGTTTTATCCACCGACGCTGAAGCAGGCCGGCTTTCTCGGGTATTACGCGACGCGCTACGATACGGTGGAATTGGACGGGGTCTGGTATCGCCTCCCTTCAGAGAAAGCGGTGGTCGATTGGCTGGCCGCGACCCCACCCCACTTTATCTTTGCCCCGAAAGTGCACCGACAGATTAGCCATCGCTCCCGGCTCAAACCTGAGGGCTACGACTTCGTTCGCGTCATGTTGGGCAGGCTGAGTGCGCTGGTATCGGCCAAACGGCTCGGGCCGCTCCTCATCCAATTGCCGCCGAACTTGATGCGTGACGACGACCGGCTTTCAGCCTTTCTGGAACAGCTTCCGGCAAGCGTGCAGTGGGCGATCGAGTTTCGTCATGATTCCTGGCATGACACGGCTGTCGAAGCTCTGCTTCGACGGTTTAATGTTTCCTGGGTCGCGGCGGATACCGACGAGCGCCTAGCCGAATGCAGGGACACGGCTAATTTCTGGTATGTGCGGCTGCGCCGAAGCGCCTACGATGAAGGAGATCTCGCGAAGTGGGCCGCCAAGTTCCGAAAGATGGTCGACGAGGGAAAGAGCTGCTACGTCTACTGCAAGCACGAGGATGAAGGCTCACCCTGGGTCTGGGCAGACCGACTGCGGGAACTCTGCACCATCGAGAGCGCTGGTGAGAGGGTCGCTTAACGGCCAAGAGCTTTCTTAACGGCGTTGCCGATTTCGGCCGGGTTTTTCACAACGCGCACCCCGGCCGCCTCGAGTGCTTTCATCTTTTCGCTGGCGGTCCCTTTGCCGCCCGAGATGATCGCGCCGGCATGGCCCATGCGGCGTCCCGGAGGGGCAGTAATGCCGGCGATAAAGCTGACTACCGGCTTCTTGACATGCCGCTTGATGAACTCCGCCGCCTTCTCTTCCGCATCCCCGCCGATTTCACCGATCATGACGATAGCCTGGGTTTCCGGGTCCTTTTCGAACAGGGGCAGCACATCCACAAAGCCGGTTCCGTTCACCGGATCACCGCCGATACCCACGCACGTCGTTTCGCCTAAGCCAAGCGTCGAAAGTTGATGCACGGCTTCATAGGTGAGGGTGCCGCTGCGTGAGACGACGCCGACGATGCCCTTTTTGTGGATGAACCCAGGCATGATGCCGATTTTCGCCTCATCCACGGTGATCACGCCCGGGCAATTGGGCCCGATCAACCGGACGTCGCGGCCCCGTAGCGCCCGCTTCACCTTGACCATGTCGTTGACCGGTATGCCTTCGGTGATGCAGATGACCAGCTTGATTCCCGCATCGGCAGCTTCGAGAATGGCATCGGCGCAAAATGGCGGAGGCACAAAGATCAGCGACGTGTCGCACTCGGTCTTCTTGACAGCATCGGCCACCGTGTTGAACACGGGGATGCCCTCGACCTCTTGCCCGGCCTTTCCGGGTGTGACCCCGGCGACGATCTTCGTTCCATAGGCCTTACACTGGGTCGCATGGAACGAACCTTCCTTACCCGTAATCCCCTGCACCACCACACGCGTATTCTTATTGACGAGAATGCTCATCGCTCACCCCAAGAAAGTTATTGCACGCTATTAATCGATCCCCAACATTTCTTTCCCTACCTGTGGCTTGATCGGCCCTGCCCGCGACTTACGGGGAGGCTCGGGGCCCGCACTTGCCGAACGGTGGCGGTCGCTCGGCGACGGCTGTGCATGTTCGAAGGTCCGTTGACCTCAGTCACAACGGACCAAGTTTGCATAGCCGAGCCACCGGAGGCTTAGTGCGGTCGAGCCGTAGCGTCGGAGCAGCACAGGGACGGTCATAGCCGCCTACGCGGCTTTCCCCGTCAACTTCACAATTTTCTGCGCCGCTTCCCACAGGTCGTCCGCCACCTCAAGCTTCAATCCGGACTCCGCCAGCAACTTCCGGCCTTCTGGGGCATTCGTGCCTTGCAGCCGCACCACCAAGGGCACGGTGATTTTCACTTCTTTCGCCGCCTCGATGACGCCGTGCGCAATGCGCTCGCACCGGACGATCCCGCCGAAAATGTTGATGAAGATGCCTTTGACGTTCGGATCCTTGAGGAGGATCCGGAAGCCTGCTGCGACCGTTTCCTTGGTCGCGCCGCCGCCGACATCGAGAAAGTTGGCTGGTTCGCTGCCGGCGAGCTTAATGACGTCCATCGTGGCCATGGCCAGACCGGCCCCATTCACCATACAGCCGATATTCCCGTCCAGCTTCACATAGTTGAGGTTGTTCGAAGTCGCTTCAATTTCCAACGGCTCTTCTTCATTCAAGTCGCGCATCTTCTGCACGTCTTCATGCTTGAAGAGGCCGTTGTCATCGAACGAAACCTTGCCGTCCAGCGCAACGAGCGTCTTTTCCTTCGTGATGATGAGCGGGTTGATTTCCACGAGGGCGGCATTCTTGTCCATGAACAGGCGATAGAGATTGCCCAGCATTTGAACGAACGGATTGATCGCGGTCGGCTCCATCTGCTGCAGCCCCAGAGCGAACGCGACGTTGCGGCCATTGTGCCCCTGGAACCCCACAGCGGGATCGATCGCTTCCTTGATGATTTTCTCCGGAGTCTTTTCCGCCACCTCTTCAATCTCCATCCCGCCTTCCGTACTGGCGATAAAGATCGGCCAGCCCGTATCGCGATCCACGAGGATCGAGAGGTACAACTCTTTGGCGATGTTTGCACCCTCTTCTACCAAGAGACGGTGGACTTTGCGGCCTTTGGGGCCGGTCTGATGCGTGACCAGGGTCTTGCCGATCAGCTCTTTCGCAAGGCCGGCACAGGCCGTCTTGTCCTTGGTGATCTTGACGCCTCCGGCTTTTCCCCGCCCTCCGGCATGAATCTGCGCTTTGACGACGAAGACTGGTGTATTTAATTCATTGGCCCAGGTTGTAGCGGCTTCGGGAGAAGTAATTTCCTTCCCTCGTGGCACGGGAACACCGAACTGGGCAAACAACGACTTGGCTTGAAATTCATGTACGTTCATCAGAATCCTTTCAGGATGAAGGCCGAGGTCTGACGAACCTCAGCTGACCTTTCGTGTATAGGCCGGAAGGATCATGGGGGAAATGACGCCGCTGGGGTTCCCATGCTTTCTGGCTTCGGCGCGGAAGCGTTCTAAATGTTTGAGGGTGAGCTTGCCGTGCTTCCTCGAAGCCGTTCGCGAGGCTGCGGTCAGGCCAGACCGCTTGCCGAACACCATCAGATCGAGCAAAGAATTGCCCATCAAGCGGTTACGGCCATGGAGGCCGCCGGAGGCTTCTCCGGCCACAAACAGATTCTTCACATCGGTTTCCGCGTTCGTATCGATTTTCACGCCGCCGTTCTGATAGTGCAGCGTGGGATAGATCAACACCGGATCCTTGCTGATGTCGATGCCGAACCGCTCGAACTGGAGCATCATGGCGGGAAAATGCTTCTCGACGGTTCCCGGTCCATGCTCCACGTCCAGCAGTGGCGTATCCAGCCAGACCCCCACTCGGCCAGACATCGTGCGAATGCCTCGTCCTTCCTCACATTCTCGGATGATGGAAGACGAGACCACGTCGCGCGTATCGAGCTCATTCACAAACCGCTCGCCCTTGGCATTGACCAGATGGCCGCCTTCGGAGCGAATTCCCTCAGTGACCAAGGCGCCGATGAGTTGTTCGGGGTACACGGCGCCTGATGGGTGGTATTGAAACGTATCGACGTGCGCCAACCGGGCTCCCATACGGTACGACAGGCAGAGTCCGTCGCCCGTCGCGCCATAGTGGTTGCTGGTGGGGAATCCCTGAATGTGCAGTCGGCCGATGCCACCGGTCGCGAGGATCACCGTTTTGGCCGACACGACGACGTGCCGCTGGTTGTCGAGATCCTTAAAAATCGCGCCCGAACAGTTCCCCTCGTCGTCGCTGAGCAATTCGACGGCCGCGCAGAATTCAAGCAACTCGATTTTTTGATTGAGCACCTCGTCCTTCAGGACGCGCATGATCTCCAGGCCGGTATAGTCCGAACAGGTGAGCAGCCGCGGCTTTGAGCTGCCGCCGCCCTTCTTGACGTGAAGATTCCCGTCCGCCTGGCGATCGAAAAGCACGCCGAGGTCGATCAGCCACTTGGCGATCGCCGGTCCGTCTTCCACCATCACCTTGAGCAGGGCATGGTCGTTCTGCATATGCCCGCCCTTGAGCGTATCGATGAAGTGTGTGACGGGAGAATCTTCTGGCGCCACCGAGATCTGCATGCCGCCCTGCGCCATCACGCTATTGGAATCGCCGAGCCGTAGTTTCGTAGCCAGCATCACCTTCGAGCCTGCGCCGTGGGCATGCAAAGCTGCCGCGCACCCTGCGCCGCCGCCCCCGATCACCAGCACGTCCGTCGTGTAGGCCGGAGCCAGATCCTGATCCTCCTGGATCGGGCTGTCGCCCTCCAGCAGCGTCGCCAGTTCGATCACCGTCCGGTCCCCTTTGTTGGGACCGAATCTAATCGGTCGATAGGCGCTGGCGCGGTAATCCGGATGAAACTTGTGGATCAGCTGGTCGCGTTCGGCGGGAGGAAATTTCGGAAGGGTCTGCTTGCGGCGGGCATCCCTCGTGCTGTGTACGATTTGTTGAAGTGCGTGGATGTCCATGGACGTCGCTCTCAGCGATGGGCGTTCAGCAGCAGCTGCCGGCCGATTCGCTGGCCTGTTTCCCGTGCTATTTCACCGTCGCACAGTGGTCAGCGAGTTCCTTGTCATTCATCTTCAGGATCTTGCGCCACTCGTCATTGAATCGCCCGTCTTCGATTTCCTTGATGCGTGCATCCAATCCAACGGGCTTGTCGGTAAAGTGAGCGCCCTGGGCGCGGCTCACGTAGAGCGCCACAAGGTTCGGGGCAATGTCGGCAATGCACACCGGTGTGCACATCCCGCACATTACGCAATCCATGAACATCTCGGAGACGCTTTTGAAGTCGCCGAAGACCGCCTTCCACACGCCTTCACGCACATCGATTTTCTGCGGGCAGGCTTCCGTGCAGGCGTTGCAATTCCGGCAGAGCGGTGTCTCCGGGTAAAGATTGAAGAGGTCCTGTTTGGGGTCCTGGAGCTTTTGAATGTCGTAGGTCGCCTTGCGCGCCGGGAAGGGCGGCATCATCGTGAACGACATGCCGTCCTGCACCGCCATTTGACAGGCCAAACAGGTACGGACTTTCGGATCGTCTTTTGTGCGGTAGTAGGTCGCACAGGCACCGCAGAAACCGCCCAGACAGCCAACGCCCCGCACGACCTCTTGGCCGGCGTACCACATGGCCTTGATGACGGTGATCCCCTCCGGCACTTCCACCTTCTTGCCGGAAATCTCGATCGTCACCATGCGAGGCTTCAAGACCTCGGGTTGGTCGATGATGTTTTGGCTGTCCGTTGTTTCTGTGGCCATCGGCTTCCTGTGGAAACGTGATGAGTGATCGCAACCGCGATCACTCATCACTCGTCATGGTGTTAGGCAATCGCGTCGATGATCCTGTTCAACGTGGCGCTGGGACGCATCGCCCTCGACGCCTTCTCATCGTTCGGATGATAATACCCGCCGACATCCTGAGGCTTGCCTTGCGCGGCCAGCAACTCCTGATCGATCTTCGCGGTATTGTCGCCCAGGTCCTTGGCGATCTTCGTGAACCTTTCCGCAATTCTCTTGTCGACTGTCTGTGCCGCCAAGGCCTGCGCCCAGTACAGCGCCAGGTAAAAATGGCTGCCGCGATTGTCGATTTCCCCGACCTTGCGGGCGGGAGACTTGTTGCTCTCGAGGAACTTCGCGTTGGCTTGATCCAACGTATCCGCGAGGACCTTGGCCACCTGATTGTTCCCGACCTTGGCCAGGTGTTCGAGCGATGCCGCGAGCGCCAGAAATTCGCCGAGGGAGTCCCACCGCAGATAGCCCTCCTCCTGGAACTGCTGCACATGCTTCGGCGCCGAACCACCCGCGCCCGTTTCGAACAACCCCCCGCCGTTCAACAGCGGAACGATCGACAGCATCTTCGCACTGGTCCCGATCTCGAGAATGGGGAACAGGTCGGTGAGATAGTCACGGAGCACATTGCCGGTGCAGGAAATCGTGTCTTTGCCTTCCTTCATTCGCTCGAGTGAGTAGCGGCAGGCCTCGGCGGGAGACAGAATCTTGATTTCGAGACCGCTGGTGTCATGCTTCGGCAAATAGGCATTCACTTTCTTGATCAGCTCGGCGTCGTGTGCACGGTCTTTGTTCAACCAGAACACCGCGGGAGCGCCGCTCGCCTTGGCGCGCGTGACGGCTAACTTGACCCAATCCTGGATCGGCATGTCCTTCACCTGGCAGGCCCGCCAGATATCGCCTTCCTCGACCTTGTGCTCGTGCAACGTCCTGCCGGACGCGTCGACGATCCGAATGGTCCCGTTCCCCGGCGCTTTGAAGGTCTTGTCGTGCGAGCCGTACTCTTCCGCTGCCTGCGCCATCAAGCCAACGTTGGGGACGCTGCCCATCGTCCGAGGATCGAAGGCCCCGTGCTTCTTACAAAACTCGACGACCTCATGGTAGACCGGCGCATAGCTGGAGTCGGGAATCACGCATTTCACATCCTGCAGCTTACCTTCGGGATTCCACATTTTGCCCGAGTCGCGGATCACCGGCGGCATAGAAGCGTCGATGATGATGTCGCTCGGCACGTGCAGATTGGTGATCCCCTTGTCGGAGTTCACCATGGCCATGGGCGGCCGTTTCTTGTAGACCACTTGAATGTCGGCTTCGATCGCCTTGCGCTGATCCTCGGGGAGTGACTTGATCTTGGCATATAGGTCGCCGATGCCGTTGTCCGGATCGACGCCCAGCTTCTTGAGCGTCTCACCGTGCTTTTCGAACACGTCTTTGTAGAAGACCGTCACGGCATGACCGAAGATCTTCGGATCCGAAATCTTCATCATCGTGGCCTTCATGTGGAGCGAAAACAGGACGCCCTTCTGCTTCGCATCCTCGATCTGTTCTTCGATGAACTTGCGCAACGCCTTGACGCTCATGAAGGTCGCGTCGAGGACTTCACCAGCCTGCAACGCGACTTTTTCCTTCAGCACGGTGACCTTGCCGTCTGCGCCGACAAATTCGATCTTCGCCGTGGTGGCCGCCGGAATCGTCACCGACTTTTCGTTCGACCGAAAGTCGCCGCCGGTCATGTGCGACACATGGGTCTTGGAATCGGAACTCCAGGGTCCCATCTTGTGCGGATGTTTGCGGGTATGGGCCTTCACGGAAAGCGGAGCCCTGCGATCGGAGTTCCCTTCCCGCAGCACCGGGTTGACCGCGCTGCCTTTTACCTTGTCGTATCGAGCCTTGATCTCCCGTTCCTTGTCGTCCTTGGGACTTTCCGGGTACTCGGGCAGTTTGTAGCCTTGCTTCTGCAATTCCTTGATCGTGGCCACCAACTGCGGAGCCGAGGCGCTGATGTTCGGGAGCTTGATGATGTTGGCTTCCGGCGTCTTGGCCAGTTCGCCCAACTCGGCCAATGCATCGGGCTGCTTCTGTTCCGGCGTCAAATAGTCCGGGAACACCGCGAGCACGCGGCCGGCGAGCGAGATGTCGCGCAATTCAACGCTCACGCCTGCGGCCTTCGAGAAGGCATTGATGATCGGGAGAAAGGAATACGTCGCTAGCATCGGAGCTTCATCGGTCTTCGTATAGATGATCTTGTCTGCTTTTGCCATGATTTGTCCCTCTTCTAATCGTTGGTTTAGTTCAGCGCGTTCAACGCCGAACCGGCCTTGAACCAGGTGATTTGTTGCGCGGTCATGCTGTGATTGGCTTGAATCTTCACATCGCCGCTCGGCTTGTGAACAATGACCGTGACCGGCTTGCCGGGCGCCAGCTTCGCGAGATCGACGACGCTCAAACGGTCGTTCATTTCAATCTTGTCGTAGTCCTTGGCATCGGCGAAGGTCAACGGCAGGATGCCTTGCTTCTTCAGATTCGTCTCGTGGATGCGCGCAAAACTCTTGGTGATGACCGCGCGGACGTTCAAGAAGCGCGGCGACATCGCGGCGTGCTCCCGGCTGCTGCCCTCGCCGTAATTCTCGTCGCCGACGACGATCGACCCGATCCCTTTGGATTTGTACGCGCGGGCGATCTGCGCAATCGTCTGATTCGATTCACCGGTCAGCACGTTGGTGCCCTTTCCCGGCTCTGACGCGAACGCGCTGTTGGCACCCAGGAACATATTGTCGCTGATCTTGTCCAAGTGCCCGCGGAACTTCAGCCAGGGGCCGGCCGGTGAAATATGGTCGGTTGTCGTTTTGCCTTTGGTCTTGATGAGGAGCGGCAGCTTGTCGAAATCCTTTCCGTCCCACCGCGAGAACGGCTGCAACAACTGTAGGCGCTCGCTGGTCGCCGGAATGTCCACGGCCAATTGATCGCCGTTCTCGGCCGGCGCCACGAAGCCTTCCTCAGCTTTGGCAAACCCCTTCGGCGGCAGTTCCTCGCCCACCGGAGGCTCGAGCTTGAATTCCTTGCCATCCGCGCTCTTGAGCTTCTGGTTGACCGGGTCGAAACCCAGGTCGCCGGAAAGGGCATAGGCCGTCACGACTTCTGGACTCGCTAAAAATGACAGCGTCTCGCTGATGCCGTCATTGCGGCCGGGGAAGTTGCGGTTGAACGAGCTCACGATCGAATCCGCCTTACCTTTCACCCCGTCGGCGCGCTTCCACTGGCCGATGCAGGGGCCGCACGAATTCGAGAGCACGGTGCCGCCGAGCTGTTCGAACGTGTCCAAAAAGCCGTCGCGCTTCATCGTGTGGTAGATGCGCTCGGATCCAGGAGAGACCAGGAACGACGTCTTCGCTTTCAGGCCCGCCTTCAATCCCTGCTGCGCAATGTGGGCGGATCGGCTGATGTCCTCATAGGAGGAATTCGTGCAGCTGCCGATCAACGCAGCCTTCAGTTGAACCGGATAGCCCTTTTCCTTCGCCTCGGCCGCGAGCTTCGAAATCGGACGCGCCAGGTCGGGCGTATGCGGCCCCACCACGTGCGGCTCAAGCTTCGAGAGATCCACTTCCACGATCTCATCGTAATGCTTCTCCGGCGATTGATAGACTTCGGGATCGGCCACAAGCAGCGCCTTGTTGACAGCGGCCAGATTGGCCAGATCGGATCGGTCGGTAATATTCATGTAGGCGACCATCTTCTGATCGAAGGGAAACACGGAGGTCGTCGCGCCCAGCTCGGCGCCCATGTTACAGATGGTCCCCTTGCCGGTGGCGCTGATCGTTTCCGCTCCGGGTCCGAAGTATTCAACGATCTTGTTCGTGCCGCCTTTGACGGTCAGCAATCCGCAGAGGTACAGAATCACATCTTTGGCAGAGGCCCAGCCGCTCAGTTTCCCCGTCAACTTCACCCCGATTAATTTCGGATGGAGCACTTCCCAGGGGAGGCCGGCCATCACCTCGCCGGCATCGGCACCGCCGACGCCGATCGCCAATCCGCCCAACCCACCACCGTTTGGCGTGTGCGAGTCGGTCCCGATGATCAGGCAGCCCGGAAACGCGTAATTCTCCAACACGACCTGGTGGATGATGCCTGCGCCTGGCTTCCAGAATCCGATCCCGTACTTCTTCGCCGCCGACGCGAGGAAATTATAGACCTCCTTGTTTTCGTCCATCGCGCGGAGGAGGTCTTTTTCCGACCCCATCTCGGCCCGGATCAAGTGATCGCAGTGGATGGTGCTCGGTACGGCAACCTTTTTCTTGCCCGCCTGCATGAACTGCAGCATGGCCATTTGCGCCGTCGCGTCTTGCATCGCCACGCGGTCAGGGCGCAGGGCCAGCATCGCCTTGCCGCGTTCCCAGGTTTGGGTCTCGAAGTTATCGGCGTGAGAGACCAGAATCTTTTCGGCCAGCGTCAGCGCACGGCCGAACTTCGCCCTGGCCTTGGCGCAGGCGTCGGGCATTTTGGCGTAGAGTTTTTTTGCGAGTTCCATCGACATGATGACGTCCTCAATGTGGAGTTAGGAATTGACCATCTTACTTCAGCGGCGGCACTTCTCTTCGTTTGGGCGCCGCATAGTTGACCAGATAATCGAACAACCGGATCAGCCGGCTGTCCTGGCGCTTCTGATCGACCCAATGGCCGATCAATCCGATCGTCCGGGACAGAATGAAGAACCCGTTGAGACTGTCTACGGGGAAGCCCAGATCGACCAGGACGGCCGCCATGGTGCCGTCCACGTTCAGAATCAGGTTGTCCTTTTTTACCGCCGTGACCTGCTCCACTTGCAACGCGAAGTCGAGACAGGGCGTCTTGATATTGAGGCTCTTCACGTAGCCGACCAGCTCTTTGACGCGCTTGTCCGGATTGCGGAGGCTCTTGACGCGATGGCCGATGCCGGGGACGGGGCCCACGTTCTTCTTCATGTAAGCAAGGAACTCATCCACGTTCATCTTATTGTCGACCGCGTATTTGAACCAACGTCCGGCATCGGTGACGGCGCCGCCGAAACGGGGACCGATCATGATCAAGCCCGCCGCAACGGACTGCGAGAGGCCGATACCGGCGCAGGCGGCGAGAATGGTGGCGTAGGCGCCGCTCACGCAGGGCCCGTGATCGGCCGAGAGCATCATGATGCGCTTGATGATTTCCGCTTCCTGTTTCGAGATCAACCGCTTGTCCCACAGCAGACCGATGACGTGGGGGATTTCATACCCTTTATTGATGAGCTCGGAGGCCGGATACCCGTCGTAACAGGGCTCGTCGCCACGATCGTCGCTGATGGTCGTTCGGATGAGCGGCGCGACCATGACTTCGTCCGCCTTCATCGCCTCCTCGATGGACTTCGGCAATTTCGGCAGCACCGTCGGCTCGACCGGTTCTTTGACCTGGCCGGACTTGAGCAACTCTTGATAGGTTTCTTTGATGGCCGGTCCGAGCGCCCCGAACGTCGGCGGCACGAGAGCGCCAGCTTTCTTGAGCGCATCCGACTTCGAGCGTGCCGAGCCTTCGCCTTTCATGCCTTCCTTCGCGCCGGCATGACCGAACTTCATGCCCTTCGGCAAGCTCTCCTGACAGAAACCGGACACGACGCCGATCAGTTTGATGCGGCGCTTTTTCGCTCCGTACCATTCGGCCGCCCGCTCCTCGAGATCGCCGCCCATTTCGCCGACAATGACGACGGCCTTGGTCTGCGGATCGTTTTCAAACATCTCGAGATAGCTCACGTAGTCCGTGCCGGGGTAGGCATCGCCGCCGATGCCGATCGCGGTGGTGATGCCGTCGGCAAACTGCGAGCAGATCCAGATGATCTCGTTGGAGAGACCGCCGGATTTGGTGATGACGCCGAACGATCCCTCACGATAGAGCTTGGACAGGACCAGATTGTCGAAGGCGCCGCCGATCACGCCCAGCCGGCAGGCCCCGGCCGAGATGATGCCGATGGAAGACGGGCCGTTGAACACTTTTCCGAGTTTCCGCGCGTGAGCCCCCAGCAGCTTGGCGTCCTTCTCGGGCACGCCTTCGGTAATCATGGAGACAACTTTGATGTGCGGATCGTCGAGCGCTTCCATGCCGCCCTTCATCGCACGGTCGGCGCCGATGTAGACCAGGGTCGTGTTGATCGTGGGATGATTCTTGGTGGCTTCAGCGACTGTTTTGTAAACGGGAATGGCAATGAGTCCACTGCCGTAGGGAATTTCGTTGGTTTTGCCGGCATCCGGCGGATAGACGAACGCTTCAACGTTGAGCGGCCGCTTGATCAGGTAGCAGAACTCTGCCATGCGCCGCGCGGCGTTCACGCCGGCTTGCCCGCCTTGAATGACGACGCGGGTGTCCTTGTTGGCCAGAATACTCATCGAAATCTCCCTCTGTTCCTACGACGCTGAATATGAGACCGGGAGCGAACGAATCCCCCGGCCTGAGCCGTCCCTGCTCTTCGCTATTGCTTGTGAAGCGCCTTGTCGACGATGTCCGTCAGCGGGGTGTTGCGGTCGAAGACGTTTATGTCGAACCCTTCATCCTTCAGGGCGCGCATGGCGTCGAGGCCTTCCTTCTCGCGCGGCCCGCCGCGGCGCACCCATATCCGCACATTCTTGAGCTTGCCGTCCGCCTTCGCCTTGCGGAAGCCGTTGATGATCCCGCCAAAGGTCTTTTTCACATCGGTAAAATTCGCGATCGCCCCGCCGACGATAATGTTCCTGATTCCCGGCAAGGAGCAGACTTTCTCGGTCAACACTTCGACGGCCCAATCGGGGGGGTCGCCGGAGTATTCAGCATAATTGGCCAATTTGCCGCCGCGCGCGACAACCGCATCCGAGTAATACACGCTGGCGCCGCCTCCGGCCGGAAGCATCGCCGTGTCGCCGCCGGGAATCTCGATGAATTTCACCGAGCCCTTGATCTTGCTGTCGACAGTCATGACTTCCATTTCGTCTTTGCTGTAGGCCCGACCAAATTCGGCCGCAAATTGAAAATTCCAATCTGGATGGCGGAACTTCGCGTCGCCGTCGAGTAGCGTCACTGCATCGAGCGCCACCAGTTCGCCGTCGCTTTCCCGGGTGACTACGGGGTTCACTTCCAGATACTGCGCGTCTTCGTTGTCGAAGCAGGTAAACATTTTACCGGCAAAGTCGGCCATCTTCTTGACGAGCGGACCGGAAAAACCGGCGTCCTTGGCCAACTTCTCCAACGCCTCCGGCGCCGGTTGTTGGCCGACATCGAGACACAGGCGCTTGACGCGCTCCCAATTCGATTCGACTTCGATGCCTCCGCAATTGGCCACGAGAACTTCGCCGCCCTCGCGGGTGGATTTCACTGCGCAATAATACTCTTCCTTGTGCGGGATCATTTCGGAGACGATGACTTGCGAGACGGTGATGCTGCCGACTTGACGGCCGATCATCTCTTTGGTGGCGGCAATGGCAGCATTCAAATCGAGGCCAACCTTGACGAGACCGAGCTTGAACCGAGAACCGAGCGCCTCGTGAGCCTTGGCCACCAATTTCGAATGTTTCATCCAGTCATTGGCTTGACCGAGTTTGGAGAGTTCGTCTGCTGAGGTGACCACGACATAGTTGGGAACGTGGATGCCCCACTTCTTCATCAGTCCCATCCCGGGACCTTCCAGCACCTTAGCCATGACATCGCTCCTTGGGGTATTTGAAGAATCGCAGTAAAGGGAGCCGGATTGTAGCGAAACCGCGGAGATGACTCAAGACACCAGAGGTACTAAGCGATTAGGGAGCAAAAGGCCTAGGACTCACCCCTGAGCACACAAGTCGACCTAACACTGTGTATTTTCACGGCCTTGCCTAGGGATTTCCCTGGCTTTTTGACAAGGGTCTACCGAGTCCGCGCTCGTGATTGGCAGGCGGGACAGAAAAATGAGCTGCGCTCGCTCTGCAGACGCCTGATGGTGTGGCCGCAGCGGTTGGGGCAGGGGGCCCCTTCTTTGCCGTAGACGAGGTGGCGACGCTTAAATTCCCCCTCGCTCCCATCAGGTGCAAAGAAATCTCGAACACTTGAGCCGCCACAAGCAATGGCTTCCTGAAGCACTTCTTTGGTCACATCGAAGAGGTCCTGGATTTTGGAAACGGAGAGGCGACTGGCTTTGGCGTTGGGGTGAAGGCGTGCGCGGAACAAGATTTCGTTCGCATAAATGTTTCCGATCCCTGCGATCGCTTGTTGGTGCATGAGAAGTGGCTTCAGCCGGCCGGAGCGTCCCTTCACGATCCGGAGAAAGTCGTCCCAACTCACGGTCAAGGGATCGCAGCCGAAGCGGCGGGCGAGATAAGCATCCAGGCCCCGTTGATCGAGCAGCGACAGCCGCCCAAATCGCCTGGGATTCCAATACCGCAACTCTGACTCCTGGGCGCCGGCAAACGTCATGCGCACATGAACGTGCTGAGGAAACCTCGGACGAGCGGAAGGGAACAAGAGCAGCCCAGTCATGCCAAGTTCAGCCATGATGTAACGGGTCTGCCCCTGCCTTTCAAAAGCCATGGCCACGCTCTTCCCAAACCGCTCCGCCGACTGGAGGACGGAGCCCGCATACCAAGTCCGTTCGGCAAAGCCTTCACGGACGATATCGGTCCGACCGATCCAGGTATCCGTCAACGTCGCTCCGGACAAACGAGCGCGGATTTGTCGGGCGACCACTTCGGCTTCGGGAAGTTCTGGCATGGGTTGAATTAGGCCATTCCCGCCTGGGAAAAGGCAATGGGCCTAGAGCCAGCTAGCTCTGAGGGGCTTGGCGAAGTTGTTGGACCTGTTTGATCGTATCTTGGATATTCGGCAATGGACAGGCGGCGGGCCGGCGAGTCATGATTAATTGAAGGACGTCAGGATAGGCCATGCTGTGCACACAACACAGATAGGCCATGACGACCGACACGGAACGGCCCATCCCTGCGCGGCAGCACACGAGCACCCGATTGTCCGGATGGTGGCGGGCGATCCACTCGATCGCCTGATTCAAAGAGGTCGGCTTGGCTTCGCCGAACTCTTTGAACGGGATTCTTTCGTAGATCACTCCTGCGGGCGGGTGAGGGGTGAATTCCTCTGCAACCAGCAGCACGGCGCTGATGTTGGCCGGAGGCTTTTCGGCCTCATAGATATTTCCCACAAAGAGGGTATCCATAATCTGATACATGGAGCCAGTATTGGAGAGGATTGCGTGGAGGTCAAGCAGAAAGGTGCAGGAGCATCGCTTGCAGTCCAGATTTGCCCAACGCTATACTCCGCCAGGGAGGAGAAAAGCTGATGCCGGGACCGTCGGTTCAAGAGGTCGAACAGAGGCTGGGCGCCGTGAAATGCGCCATCTGCAAGGGCTCCAGCTTCGGCATTGATCAGCGGTTCATGCAGGCGGACGGCGAATGGCGGGGTGTCTGTAAGAAATGCTTTTACAGCTTTCCCCTCTATACGGACATGGAGTTTTACCTCCGCACCCAGCCGGATGTGCCCTATCGCCTGAAGGAAATCTCCTGTACCGCCTGTAATCACCGAGGCGTGAGCCTGGACTTCAGGGCGACGATGTCGGTACGCGAATCGATCTATTTCGTCACGTGCGGCGGCTGTAAGCGGCAGTTCGCCGAGAATTCTTCCCTAGAAGCCTTCGAATAGCTCGCTTTTTCTCTTCACTATTGGTGTATACTTTAACCATGAGTGAGAATCCCAAACAGCCGAAACCATCCGAAGAGCCGGAGCAGCCCAAAGCCCGCAAAGAGATCCCGCTCATCTCTGTGCCGAACGATCGAGACATGATCGCCGAAGAGATGGAAGAACTCTTTGAAGAAGACAAAGTCTCCCATCAACACGGGTCAGCCGAACCGGAAGCGGATTAGCTTCTCCTCATCAGTCGGCAACCTTTATCTTCTTAGTCTTGATGGCTAAGCGCTGAGCGGTCCTGCCCTGCTCAACGCTTCGGCTCGACCACACTTAGCCTCAGGGGTCAAGGCCCGCGTCTCGGCGCGGGCTAGGGTGGGTGGGTGAGATAGTGTCCGCTCGCCGTCGCAAACTCGTTCAGGTCCAGCTGCGCTCGACTTGAACTCAAACATGCGCCGCCGTCCTCGTTTCTCGGACCGCACCCTTTCGACAATCGCGGAGCTCTCGGCAAGCCGCAGCTCAGCTTTGGCCGCCTAGGCCCTCCTTCTCGACCAGACGCCCGATCTTTCCAGCGAGATCGCGGGCGAGGTGCTGCTGCATGACGGCTCGCGTCTCGGGATTGGCGCTGAGATACTTCTGCAATGTCCCAATCTGCCAACGCATGGCGCGCAGGGGCTCCACTGTCACCGCCTCCACGTCGGACGGGATGCCGTTAAGGATGAGAGCGGAGCCCACGATGTCACCAGGGTTCAAGTCCCCGAGCACGCGGCCATCTTTCGACAACCGCACTTTGCCACGCGTGATGAGCGAAATGGCGTCGGGAAGCTTGCCTCTTTCGATTAGGCGCTCTCCAATTTCCGCCGAGATCCAGGATCCTATGCTCAGCACCTGCAAGACTTTCCGAGGAGGTAATCCGTGAAAGGCAAGTCGGCTAATGTCCTCCTCCTCGGCCGTCAGTTTGACTGGACGACGCTCGATGAACAGCAACCACGATTGAAAGAGATTGATCGCCGCAAAGACAACGCTCCAAGCAAGCGGTGCCCACAACACAGTGGGCTGGAGCACATAAAAAGGGATGGCGATCAGGGAAGCCGACACCGCGAACAAGCGCAACCACAGCACGTCTCGAACGCTGTACGCAATCAATAGGAGGATGTTTGCGACGTGTATGAAATAATCAGGGGTGATGAAGCTCATAATTCTCCGTGGACAGTGTTCATAGGGAACGCACGATGCGGACCGCCGAACGGTCGGGAATTCTTCCCAGCGAAGCCCCATCCTTGCGCGTGATATGTTCAATCCGCACGATGGTCCCCCGCTGACATTCATCCCACGCTGAGTTCATGTCAGTTTCTGCGCGATCCAGTCTCCCCACCTCACATCGACCGAGTTCATTGCACAGCCAGGCTCTTGTATCGCCTTTCATTTTACGCAATTCGCTGACCATCCGGAACGTTTCTGGGCTTCGTTGAGCGATCGTCCGACCGTCGGTTCTCAGAAGAAGATAGGAAAATTTGAGCGCGTCTTTGATAAAGCCGACTTGGCGATCGATCTGCTGGATCCAGGAAGGGGCTTCCCAAGCGCGCTCCTCATGACACCAATCGTTCGGGTCGAGCAAAGCTGGGCAATTCCTCTCGTGAAGACAGGGACTGTAGACCGTGCACCGATTTTCCTGAAGCAAGTGATCACGCACCTGATGCAACGACCGGGAAGTCTCGCGTAAGGCGGGCTCCAGGATCATCAGGGTTCCGTGCGGCGTGAGCAATCTAAGCCAATCCTCCGCTAGACCGCTTCGCTCCTTGATCGCATCCTGTGTCTTTCTGAACAACTCGTTGAGGCAGTTCGCGACAATAATCAGATCGTACGGCCCTTCTCGAACCACGTCCTCGTGCCAGCGGTTGGTCCTCGGGCGTGAGAGGTTCCCCTCACGAAGGATCAGGCTCGCCTCACCCATGCCAATCCGGTGTGAGTAGCTGCTCCAAAGCAATCGCGCCTGGCGCAAGGCCTCTGGTGAGGCATCCACTGCGACAACAGTCAGGTGCTTGAGTGAACCTGGATCATGTTGGTTCAGCCAATCGAGAACGGCCATAGCCCCTGTACCTGGTCCGGTTCCGAGATCCAACACCTTGAGCGGGCGGTCCGCATGAGTTGTTTGCCAATCCTCGGGCAACTCATCGAGCAGCATTTGGATCTTGGACAGATTGACGGGGAAAAAGTAGCTGAGATAGGCCGCTGCCAGACCCGAATTTTTGAAGTAGTCTGTGCCTAGTGCGTCGCGCTCTTTTGTGAACAGGTGCGAGAGTTCGGCGACCGCCAGGGTCTTCCGGGTGAGTCCGGGATCAGCCTGCTCCGCTTCGATCTCTGCAAGAATTCGAGTCAGCAGAGGTGAGAGCCCGACCGACTCCTTGCTTTCGAAAGGCATCATGCCCTAGTGTATGCTGACGTTCGCAAGGAGGACAACCATGACAGACGCCATCATGCAAGCTTACAAGGAAGTCGAAACCGCCGTCGAGCGTTATACGAAGTTGCTGCAGGACCACGTCCTCGTGCTTCAAAACACCGAAAAGCCCGGTTCAGATCAGCTCGTGCGCATGACCCAAGGATCGAAAGCCATGCGGGACAGCGCGATGATCTATCTGTCCTATGCCAAGTACGTGGCCTACGGCATGCCGGCCAGCGAGGAGATGGTGGAAGACGAAATTCAGGGATAACCCGGTTTTGCCAGACGAGACAATGAAAAGAGCCCGTCAGGATCGCATCCTGACGGGCTCTTCGTTTTCCAGCACGAGCGGTTTAGATGCTGCGCATGAAGTGGGCTACTTCGTCGGGATTGACGGCGCCGCCCATGATCGAAGACATCGCCACGTTGGTGGATTTCTTGCCCGTAAGACCGGATTCGACTTCGTCCACGATCAATTCCACCGGCATCGACTGACCACCATAGACGCGCGGGCCGCCGATGATCTTCGCCTTGGAATATCCGTAGATCGCGGTCGCGACTTCCTTCGCCAACCACCCGACGTAGTTGAACTCAGGCACGACGATGAGCTTGGCGTTCCCGCAGAGCTGACGAAGTTCTTTGGTTGGGAACGGGCGCAGTGAGCGGACCTTGATCAATCCGATCTTGATGCCCTTTTCCGCACAGAGACGGACGGCTTCGCGAGACTGAGCCGCGGCGCTACCCGAGGCGATGATGACCGCCTCGGCCCCATCCACATTCTCGGCCGTAAGCAACCCGCCCATATACTTGGTAATGTATTTGCGGGAACGTTCCACGGCAGCCCAGACTTCTTGCTGCCACACCGCATGGATGTTGTAGGCCATGAAGTTGGATTTTTGTACCGGGGCATCGCGTGAGAGTCGCGCGGGAGGATTCTCCGCATCCAGCACAGGGACAGCCCCACGCCAGGCCTCGCGCGGCGGAAGCTTGATGCCGCGCTCCTGCATGCGCACATAGCCGCGCGCGTGGGTGACGAAGAAGCCGTCGCAGCAGACCCCGACTGGCAGCGTCACATCGTTTTTTTCGCTGATCGTGAACCCGGCCAGGATGAAATCGAACATGTCCTGCTGATTCTCGGCATGGAAGACGATCATGCCGCAGTTCAACAGATACGACACTTCAATATTGTCCGGCTGAATGGCCAGACGGCGCATTCACGACGCGGCAGGTGAACATCGCCACGGCAGGCAACCGATGACCAGGCCATGAAGCAATGCCTTCCATGCCTCGCAACGTCCCAGGACCAGCTGTGGCAGTGAAGCACCGCACGCCGGCGCGTGACCCGCCGGCAATGGAGGCCATGACACCGACCTCTTCTTCGCCGCGGTAGTATTCCTTCACATAGCCTTCGCCATAGAGCACGCCGACCAACTGCATGGTCTCGCTTTGCGGCGTGATGGGATAGGCAACCGCCAAATCGACGTTAGAGCGACGAATGGCTTCTTTGGCCGCTTCGCTGCCGGTGATGAATTCCTTTGTCCGGGGCGCTTCTTGAAACATGTACTCAGGCGTCACGACCTTCTGCCGCTTGGCGTCGGCATGCGGATCCTTTTTCCCCTCCGGTTTCGGAGCTGCGACGCTGGTGATCGGGTCACCCTGGGGATTGGTCTTTTGTTCAGCCTCTAGAGCTTCACTCATGATGGCACCTCATTAGGCAGGATGTTGAAAAAACCCGCCAGCGGCGTTCTCGCATCGCGCACAGGCTCAGCGTACAGGACAGAGTACGCTTCACCTCTCCGCTCGCTGCGGCCTTGCTGGACGACCTTTTTGAACATCCTGCGTGGCTATGCGTTGTCTGTTAACCCTGAATGAACCTGCGCCAATTAGCCTTCGCGTTTCATGTTCTCTGGGGAATGACCGAACATCGCTGCACTTCCCGTTCCCCCTGGAGACGGAGCAAACGTCATCGGATTGGTATGAGTCTTCCCACCGTGGACTTTCGATTGCGTGCCGGTAAAGCGGACGTTCTCCCCGTTCTCCGGCAGCTTGATGCCCATCTCCTCGCGTACCTTCTTGAAGATCTGCGCGACCCGCTTGATCTTGACGGTATCCGAATCGCGAATCGTGAGCATGGCGTCTTCGTGCCCTTGCTCGGCGCAGACCGCCATCGTGCAGCAGTTCGTTCCTGCCCGGATCATTTTCAACGTCAGATTCGCATAATGGCAGTGGACACCGATGAAAATACAGGCCTCGATCTTGTTGCCCCAGATCGTCAAATTCGGATGGTTAGGATTGATGACTTCCTCCGGATCGATCTTGGGGTACTTCGGCCGGTAATCCGGCATGGGGATAATCATGACTTCCGGAATCTGCGCTGCAATTTCGAGCGTGGCCTTGGCTTTTTCCATTGCATGTTCGTTCCACGCCCAGAGCAGCAACGGACCAGGGAAAATGGTGGCGTTCGGGCTCGTCAGCATCTTGCGCGCCATCTCTTCGATGACTTTTTCCTCGTTCGGCTCGAGCAGTCCGTAAAACAGCCCTTCCCCTGGATCCGGTAACGCCACGCCTAGCTGAGCGGCGGACGGAGGATGAAACCCTGCCGGTCCCGGAACGATGATTTTCTCTCTCGTGTCTTGCGTCGATGTAGCCACGCCCTTACCCCTTTCTGGATACCCTTGCTTACCCGACGACGGGACTCGCCAACACAGCCGTCGTGCTCTTTTCCCCATAGGTGATATTGTCGGTCAGCGCCGCCTTCGGCAGCTGATCGATCATGATCATCTTGATCGCGTTGTTCTTGGCCATGTTGTCGCAGACCCACACGCATTGCGCGCAGCCTTTGCACCGATCCACTGCCACATAGGCGGACCCATACTTGAATCCCTGATCCTTTCCCATCTCTTCGCTGTACAGAATGGTGTTGGCTTCCGGGCAATACTGCGTGCAGAGCTTGCAACTCTTGGAGGCACAGATTTCTACGCTGATATCGGCTACGAGATACATGGTGCTCCTTTATGCGCTTATGCGCTGGCCGTCGCGACCGGCTCTTCCACGCGCTTGGCGTCTTTGGACGCCCAGCCGTGATCGACTGCATAATTCCACCCCGCCCGCATCACGGCGACATTTTTATCAATCAATTCTTGCTTCTTCTTGAATTTCCGCTCGACGACACTGTCCAATGCCGCGGTGCCACCCGAGACCACGAACCCTTTGCCGAGGAATCGGTCCTTCACCGCCTGCTCCAACCCTATCATGTTCGTCAGCCCCGTGATCGCACCGATGCAGCCCATCAGCGCCATGTTGGTGGCGAGGTCCATCCCTGCAACTTCCAATGAAAGCTTCGTCGCCGGGAAATAGTAGAGTTTCGCGCGGCGCTCTTCCAGCTCGCGGGCTTGATCTTTATGCAGCTTCATCGGTCCATCGTTGTTGATCAGCGCGATGCCATCTTCTTTCAACCCGAAGTAAAACGGCATCGTGTAGGACTTGCCGTGAGTAATGACTTGGGGATGGAAAATAATGATGATGTGCGGGAACGTGATCTCGCCGATCTCATAGATCGGTTCATCCGAGACCCGCACATAGCTCTCGACCGGTGCCATGCGCTTTTCCGATCCGTAGAACGGGACAATGGTGCTTTCCCCACCGGCATTGATGACGGCGGTGCTCAGAATGTGCGAGCCGGTGACGACTCCTTGGCCGCCGACGCCTGCCATTCGAATGTTAAAACGTTTTGCCATGATGCAGCCTCCCTTTCTCGGCCTAGGCCTTGCCAGGAATTGCGGCGGGAGCAGCGGCCTTCGGGAGGAACTCCTTGTAGCCGTACCGCTCGGTCAAATACTGTTTGGCTTCATCACTGACGTATTCCGAGAACGCGTAGCGGTCGTTCTCAACGGTCTTCGCATCTTCCATGACCTTATCGGTCGGGATCGCATACTCGATGTTGCAGGAGGTATAGGCTTGAATGTAGGTGGAGCCGACTTCACGGGCAATCAACACTGCCTTCTTGATGACGCTCTCGACACGGCGGGGATTGTTGGGTACGACAGTTGCGACGTAGGCGCATCCGGCAACCTTCGCCATCTGCAGCATGTCCATCTTCTCAAACTTCTTGCCGAGCGGCGCCATCTTCAACACGGCACCGCGGTTGGTCATGCCGCTCTCCTGTCCCCCGGTATTGCCGTACACTTCGTTGTCCAACATGATCGTCGTGAAGCGCTCTTTCCGGAACCAGGAGTGAAGGACCTGCTGGAAGCCAATGTCGGCCGTTCCGCCGTCCCCGGCCATCACGACCACGTCCTTCGGCTTGTCTCCAAACCGAAGCCGGAGGCCGCGGGAAAGTCCGCTCGCCACGCCGTTCTGGTCGCCGTAGTTGCCGTACACAAACGGGATGGCGGCCTGGGAAATCGCCAAACGGCCGCAGCCGGCGGTGCCAACGGTGATGGTGTCCTCAGGGTTCGGAAAGGCAATCATGGCCAGGCGAATGAACAGCGTCATCGCGCAGCCCGCGCACATGGGATGCTCTTCGAGGACTTCCTTGAAGCTGCCCATCTGCGAAACGGATACCTTCTTTCCGAAGGGACCATGTTCGACCATGTCCCGATATTCTTTCGGCATGAATTTTTCGAAGCCGTTTGAAAACTTTACATAATCGAGACTCATCGGACACCTCCCTTATATGCCTGCGACGTACGACGTCGCCATTCAGTCCATGTGATATTCATATGTGCGAAAGACAACCAGCGGGAAATAGAACGGGACAAGCAACGCGCGACATGACTCGTTAGCGTCGCGGCCATCCTAGCAAAGCTCAAAAAAGACTGTCAATTTATATGTTCGCGCCACAGAGACTCACCGGGCAACATCAAAAATTTTATAACTTCCTGAAAATCAATGCAACTTTGCATAAGGCCCACCCTCTCCGAAAGAAGGCCTAGCCCCGTCGGATCCGATAGGCCATTCGCCCTAACCCCGATGGAAACGGAATGGTCGTTGCCCTTGCCGTCAAATGTGTCTACACTAGCAGAGTTATGCCCATTCGCGTGATTATCGCAGGGGAAGACGAGGAGGCCCGATTCGTCGGTGGGGTCCACAAGCGCCCCCCGATCCCGGATAATTCCCTCAAGGCAGAATGCCCCAAGTTCATGGCTCACGGTCCCTGCGGGGGGGTCCGCAAGGGCGGATTCTGTGAGGTCTATCCTGAGATGACCTGCCCGTGGATCACCATGTTCATCGAGCTTGAAAAGATCGGCCAAACCGAGTGGATGAAGCAAGTGTGAAGGTAGGCGGCGTGAGAGACTAGGAGCGATGAAGCGTACGCGTGGTTCCGCACGGCTCGCCTACAATGAACGGCATGCGAAGAGCGGTCTGACCGCTTCTCTGCCGGCGATTGAAACCTTTCCGAATCAGTACAAGGGTTACGAGATCACGATCGAGATCCCCGAATACACCGCAATTTGCCCAAAAACCAGCCTCCCCGACTTCGGCATCATTACCGTTCACTACATGCCGGATCGCGAATGCCTTGAGCTCAAATCGTTGAAAATGTACATCCATGCATACCGCAACATCGGAATTTTCTATGAGAACGCGGTGAATAGAATTCTTCAAGACATCGCGGCGGCCTGCCGACCGGTCTGGGCGAGGGTCACCGGCACATTCGCTGCCCGCGGCGGGCTACGCAGCGTGATTGAGGCCCGCTACCCATAAAAAACAACGCACCCACGGATGCTGCATGGCCGACAATGTCCTTGTAACCGTGTAACCGTCCTGCTGCTCGCGTGAACGGGCGCTCGCTTCAACATTCCAATTTTCATGGGCACCTACGCAATCGGCGACATTCAAGGCTGCATCAAGTCCCTCCGCCGTCTGCTCGACCACATCTCTTTTGATCCGCACAGCGATCGGCTTTGGCTCGTCGGCGACTTGGTAAACCGAGGGCCTGACTCCTTGGCCACACTGCGCTTTCTTAAATCGTTGGGCTCGTCAGTGTTTCCCGTCTTAGGAAATCATGATCTGTTTTTGATGGCCGCGGCCAAGGATATCGTGACGCTGCGCCCGAAAGACACCATTCAAGACATCCTTGCCGCCGACGATCGCTCAGAGCTAATCGACTGGTTAGGACGTCAACCGTTGCACCGGCGCGAGGGCGAATTCTTTATGGTGCATGCGGGCCTCATCCCCCAATGGACCATCGACGAAGCGGCGAAGCTGGCAGGAGAAGTGGAGAGAGTGCTGGCCGGACCAGACTGCACGGCATTCTTGCGCGAACTCTTTCATGGCCCGACGCCTCAGTGGGATCCGGCGCTCAACGGCATCGAACGTCTGGTCAGCATCGCGCGCGTCTTCACCCGCCTTAGAACCACAACGCCCGACGGTGAAATGTCGACATACTCCGGTTCGCCGGATGAGGCACCGGCCGGATTTCTTCCCTGGTTCCGTATTCCCAACCGGCGCAACAGCGATGCGACAATCATCACCGGTCACTGGGCGGCCCTAGGGCTTCACATTGAGCCGAACGTGTTGGCCATCGACAGCGGCTGCGTCTGGGGACGGCAACTCACGGCCATTCGGCTGGAAGATCGCACCGTTCACCAGGTTGAGTATGCCGACCGTCGAGATTGAACTCCAGCCTCCCGACCCTTCCTGGCCTCGCTACTCTCATCGCCCGTTTCCCCGCTATCGATTCCTGCCTGGTTACTCGCCTCATCCTCGCCACAGCCCCCGAGGCCATTCCTATGGTCAGACCTGCCCCATGCCCGTCTTGCTCCGTCCCGAGGAATGGCGACAAATGGGCGACTACCTCTATGCCATCGATTTGTACAACTATGCGTACTGGTGGGAATGCCACGAAGTGCTCGAGGGACTCTGGCGGGCGGGACAAATGACCGGGCAAGGAAATTTTTTCCGGGCTCTCATCCAATTGGCCGCGGCCAACCTGAAGCGGTCTCTGGGTTATGGACAGGCGGCGGACAACTTGACGTTCAGAGCGATCACGCGGTTTGAACAGGTCCCGGAAGTCTACATGGGTATTGAGGTGGCGAGTCTCCTGAGCCACCTGAGAAAGCACAGGGGCGAAGCCGCTCCCCTGATTCGTTTGAATTGCTGATGGTTGCCTCGAGAGAGGCAAGTGATCCGCCTAGTGGTAGGACTCTGATTCGGAAGGAAACTTACCCTGCTCCACCTCCTCTTTGTACCGGCGGAGCGCCTGCAGCGCATCGGCCCTCAAATGTGCATAGGGCTTGACGAACTTCGGTACGAACTCGTCGAAGAGTCCGAGCAGATCATAGAGAACTAACACTTGCCCGTTACAATGGGGGCCGGCACCGATTCCAATGGTCGGAATTGCCAGCTGCTCCGTGATGGTCTTAGCAAGCGACGCAGGCATCGCCTCAAGCACAATGGCCACCGCACCGGCTTCCTCTAGCGCCTTGGCATCGGAGACGAGTGTTTGTGCCCGATCGGCGCTCTTCCCCTGCACCTTGTACCCGCCATATTGATTCACGGACTGCGGCGTCATTCCGAGATGGCCGAACACCGGAATGCCCACCTCCGTCATGGCCTGGATGCGATCGGACATCGCCCTGCCGCCCTCGAGTTTGACCGCATGGGCCCCCGCCTGAAGAAAGCGACCGGCATTCCGCAGGGCGTCCTCTTTGCTGGCCTGATAGGACATGAAGGGCATATCGCCGATGACCAGCGACTTTTGCGCAGCACCGGCCACGAGCTTCGTGTGATAGAGCATGTCCTCCATCGTGACGGACAGGGTGTTGGACTTCCCTTGCACAACTACGCCCAGTGAATCGCCGACTAGTATCGCCTCAATGCCGGCCTGCTCGAGCAGACGGGCAAACAACGCGTCATACGCGGTCACGACGATGAGTTTCTTGTTTTCCCGTTTGCAGCGCTGGAGGTCGGGGACGGTCATCATCCGAGTTGCGCCTTTGTGATGATTTCCCCCAGCCGGTGCGTTCCCTTGATCGCCATGATATGGACGCCGTCGCAGTGAGGACGCACGGCCTTGATGCTGTGGACCGCGATGTCCACGCCGACTTCTTCAGACTTGTCGCCAGCGGCACGCAGTTCGTCGATCATTGCCTGTGGAACGGACATGCCGGGGATATTGGCGTTCATGAACTCCGCCATTTTCGCGTTGCGCAGCAGCAGAATGCCAGCCAGAACCTTGACCTTGAACGGGCGTACTTGTTTCATGAACGCCGCAAACTGCTCGGGATTATAAACGGCTTGGGTTTGAAAAAATTGGGCGCCGGCTTTGACCTTCACTTCGAACTTGGCCAACACCGGCCCAACGAGATCAGTTTCCGGCGTCACAGCCGCGCCGATGGTAAAGTCCGTGGCTCCGTCGAGCTTGTTGCCTGCATAATCACGGGCGCCATTCAATCCCTGCACGAGACCTATCACCTGGACCGAGTCGAGGTCATAGACCGGCTTGGCATCCTTGTGGTCGCCGACCGTCGGATAGTCGCCCGTCAAGCAGAGGACGTTACGGATCCCCAGCATGTGGGCGCCCATCAGATCGGACTGCATGGCGATCCGGTTTCGATCGCGGCAGGTCAACTGCATGACTGGATCATGCCCCAACTCATACAGCAACCGGCAGACCGGCAATGAGCCCGCACGCACGACTGCCGCGGTATTGTCCGTCACATTCACGCCATGCACCCGGCCCAGCAGCTGCTTGGCGTTATCCAGGAGACCGTTGATGTTGGTGCCCTTCGGGGGATTGTACTCGACGGTGACTGCGAATTGTCCCTGCTCCAGGACGTCTTTAAGCCTTCTCGGTTCCCGACCCATTTCGCTTCCTAACTCCCCGTTCGTGCCGGCTACGCCATCCCTGCCATTCTTCTAGCAGACTCCACTGTATTGTCCAGTAACATTGCAATCGTCATGGGACCGACCCCGCCCGGCACAGGACTGATCCATCCAGCCTGCTGGCTTACCGGTTCAAAATCGACGTCACCGCACAGCTTGCCGTCCGGAAGTTTATTCGTGCCGACGTCGATCACCACGGCGCCTTCGCGGACCATGTCGGCAGTGACAAACTTGGCCTTGCCGATCGCCACCAGCAAGAGCTCCGCCTCGCGACACACGGCCGGAAGGTCCTTCGTCTTTGAATGACAGATCGTGACGGTCGCATGGCGCTGCAGCAGCATGAGCGCCAACGGCTTCCCCACAATGTTGCTGCGCCCGACCACCACTGCGCGCTTGCCTTCAATCGGCACCCCCGTCGATTCGATCATCTTGATCACGCCCTTCGGCGTGCAAGCTTCGAACACCGGATGGCCCTCGACGAGCCGGCCGAAATTGTATGGATGAAAGCCGTCCGCATCTTTGTCCGGACTGACTGCCTCCAGAATCACCCGGCTGTCGATATGCTTGGGCAACGGCAACTGGACGAGGATGCCGTGGATCTTGGGGTCGGCGTTTTTCTTTTCAATGAGGGCCAGGAGTTCAGCCTGGGTGGTCTGGGCGCTCAACTTGTGGTCGTCGACGTGAATGCCGGCAAGCTCGCAGGCTTTCTGCTTGTTCTTCACGTAGACGTGTGAGGCTGGATCATCTCCCACCAAGATGGTGGCCAACCCCGGTTTGATGCCCGTTTTCGCCAACACCGCCGCCGAGACCGCGGCCAAACCTTCCCGTACCGTCTGTGCCAACGCCTTCCCATCAATCAATCGAGCTGCCACAACGTCCTCCCATTGGAATATCACCCTGGAAGAAGTGCCGAGGATCGGACGCTTCAGGGCGGCGTGCGATCCAGTCGTGTTTTGTTCGAAGGAGGGCACCTTAGCAGGCCAATTTTATGCAAGTCAACGCCGTGACCGACACCGCGTGCACGCGAGGTCATTTGCCAATTCCTTGACACATTCTCCGCTTGACGGCTACGATGATTTGATGTGCATCGCAAGCCTGGCAGACCATCTCCCCGCCGTCTCTCTATGATCCGTCGCTTTTTTTATCTCTGTCTTGGCACTGCAGCGCTGTGCCTGACCGTGCTGCCGTGCGAGGTCTGGGCGCAGATCACGGTAACCAATCTCCAAACTCCCTACAGCTTCGTCAGCAGCAGCTCGGGGAAGGAATATTTTATTTCGAGCGTCAATGGCGACCCGGAAGCTGCCGACAATAACGGCTTCATCACCAAACTCGATGGAAGCGGAAAGATCCTCAATTTTAAGTTCATTCAAGGCGGCACGGACGGTATTACGCTCAACGCCCCAAAGGGAATGGCGGTGGTCGAGCAGACCTTGTACGTTGCCGACCTGGACCAACTGCGGGCGTTTGATATGGTCAGCGGGAAGCCCATTGCCTCCATTTCAATGGCTACCTCGCCCGGCCAAGCCCCGGTAGGCCTGACCGACGTCGTCTACGACGGAACAGGACGGCTGTATTGCTCCGATCAGCATGCGAATCGAATCTATCGGGTCGAACTGCCTTCGAGAAAAGTGACGCTCCTCGTCGCCGATCCGGCGCTAGCGGGTCCGGCCGGCTTGGCCGTTCATCCGAAATCCGGCGAGCTCATCGCCGTGAGTTGGGACAAGGGGAAGATCTTTGGCATCACACCAGATGGCGCGGTGTCTGAAATCTTTTCCAACGGATTTTTTTCCAGCCGCTTCGCCAACCTGCGCGGAGTCGACTTCGATCGGTGGGGCAACATGTACGTATCTGATTTCACCACAGGCAAGGTCTGGCGGATGACCTGGGACAAACGCTTTCAAGTCATTGCCGAGTATCTGCCTTCGCCGGGCGATCTCGGCATCGACCGCACCAACAATCTGATCCTAGTCCCCTATGAACTTGCGCATGCGGCTGAAATGAACGGCCTTGAGGCGCCCAGCGACGGCAAATCCAAACAGGAAAAACGTACGCTGGCCGATTACGGGTTCATTCCTCCACCGCCCAAGCCGACGGAAGGCCGGGAAAAGAAATGAGCGAGTGCGCCTATTGCAAACAGCGCAAGGGTAAGCGGCCTTGTCCGGCCTTGGGAGTCATCTGCAGCGTCTGTTGCGGCGAACATCGGATCGTCCGGGTCGCGTGCCCCCCGGACTGCACCTACCTCGGCGCCGGTAGCGAGTACCAGCAAAAGCGCTTGAGCGAACAGTTCATGCCCCTTCGGCGGGATTTCTACCGGGAAATCGGCGAAGCCGGCGGTGAGAAAGCGGTGGCGCTCTACAATCTGATCGAGGTCGTTACGTTCAGCTACTTCCAAGGACGGCGGGACGGTCAAGACGCAGAGGTGGTGACGGCGATTCAGGCCTTGCGACGAACGTTGAGCCCGCTGCATGTGCCCTCGTCCCCAATGCCCGTCTTCGCGGAACATCTCAAAAAAGAATACGAGAGCTTTAGAAGACAGAACCCGCAGCAGATCGCCGACGCGTCAACGGCGCCCGATGTCCTCGATCGGGCCCTGAAATTCGTGTCGGACTTCTCCGGACAGGTTTTTCAGTCGCAACGGTATTTGAGCGGCCTCATCGGGTATGTGAAGGCCTACCACCCGGATATCGCGGCCCATCTCACGAAGCAGCAACAGGCAGGCCACATTGTCCTGCCCGGCCAATCGTTTATGCCACCCTCTGCGCCCGAGCCACACACACACGGGCCCGGATGCGAACACCATCATCATTGACCGGAACAGCCGCGGAATCGAACCGATGGGAGTTGAGAAAGAAAAGAAGGTTCGGAGGTCGAGGCGGGTCGACCTCAAATGCGAGCTGGGATTCTCCTCCGACGAGATCGAAGGGGAAGCGCATGTCACGAACATTTCGACGGGCGGATGCCGTGCAGAATCGGAGGTTAACGTCGCAGTGGGACTGCAGTTTGTGGTACTGCTTCACCTGCCGGCGCAAAGCCCGCTCAAGATCGAGCGGGCCGCCGTTCGATGGGTGAAGGGCAATGCGTTTGGATTGAGCTTCATGCTCTTCCTACCTTCCGAACGGGCAAAACTTCAGAAATATCTCGATACTCTCACTTAGCTTCGGCGACCTTTTCACTCCAGGATTATGACGGTCATTTCGATCCGATCGTTTGGCAGATCTTGTTCATTTCTCGGAAGACCGACGATCTTGTCGGCAATGCCCAAACCCTTGGTCACTTCGCCGAACACCGTATATTTGCGATCGAGAAAGAACGAATCTTCTACGACGATGAAAAATTGCGAGCCGGCCGTATCCGGCTCGCTTGCCCGGGCCATCGACACGATGCCGCGCTTGTGGGGTGTTTCGGAAAATTCCGCCTTCAAGAGAATCGGATGGCCTTTTTCATCTTTCGGGCCGCCCTGTCCGAACGTCTCTTTCCTGAGCGAGTTTTTTGTGTTCGGATCGCCTCCCTGAATCATAAAGCCCGGGATGATTCGATGAAAAATCGTCCCGTTGTAAAACCCTGCCTTGGCCAGCTTGATGAAGTTCTCCACATGCTTCGGAGCGAGGTCGGGGAAGAATTTCATCTCCATTTCACCAAATCTGGTCTTGATGATGGCTTTCGGCCCCGGGGGTGGAGGCGGAGGAACCACCACCTTGGTATCGACTTTTCCTCCACATCCGGCGAGCACGCCCACGGCCATCAACGCGCACACCAGGGCGGCGCTCCTTCTTGGGAGTGCTGTGGTTCCAGTGGCAAGCGGTCTGAGCATGTCTATTCGACGGCCACCGTAATTTCTACACGCTCATTGGGAAGGTCATTACGAGGATTTCTCGGAAGGTTGACGATCTTATCCGCCACGTCCATCCCCTTCACCACCTCTCCAAACACGGTGTATTGGCTATCGAGGAAGTTGGAATCTTTGACGACAATGAAGAACTGAGAGCCGGCGCTGTTTGGATCGTTGCTCCGAGCCATAGAGACGATCCCCCGGCGATGCGGCGTGTCATTGAATTCGGCTTTGAGTTTTTCACTGGGGCCGCCCATCCCATAGGTCTCCGGCTTCTTCGGATCCTTCGTATTGGGGTCACCCCCTTGAATCATGAAGCCGGGTATCACTCGATGGAAAATGGTTCCGTTGTAATAGCCCGACTTGGCCAGCTTGACGAAATTCTGAACATGATTCGGCGCCTTGTCGGGGAAGAACACGATCTCCATGTCTCCGAATTTCGTCTTGATCACGGCTTTGGACGTCTTGCCGGCGGCGCCGTCTGCGGCATGCAGCACCGCTGCACCGGGAACCCCTAGCGTGCTCATCAGCAGGCACAGGCCGAATGCGAACAAGATCTTCCGTCTAGCCATCTCAGCGTCCTCCTTTGTGGATCTTTTGTGAGTGATATCTTACCACGGCTCAACGGCCCTCACGGACGGCCTTCTTGCAAGGCTTGCTTTGCCGCCGATTGTTCTGCTTCTTTCTTGCTGCGTCCCGTTCCTCTGCCGACCACTTCTCCGTTGACGCTCACTTCGACCTCAAAGACCTTGTCATGGTCCGGTCCCGACTCTCGAACCACCGCATAGGACGGAAGGCTGTCGAACCGTCGCTGACACCACTCCTGGACTTGAGTTTTGTAATCGTCCTCACCGGGGCGATGTTGCTGACTAGCAACCTGCGAGAACTCGTGCTCGAATAGCCTGGCCACGACGCGGCGTGAAGACTCGAGGCCGCCGTCGACGTGCACCGCAGCGATCACGGCTTCCACGGCATCGGCAAGCAGCGAGTCTTTTTCGCGGCCTTTCGAAAGCTCCTCGCCCCGTCCGAGTCTAAGGCAAGATCCCAGCTTGAGACGTCTCGCGACACCAGCCAACATCGACTCGCTGACGAGTCGGGCCTTATGCTTAGAGAGGGCACCTTCCGGCGAGTGCGGCAGCAGCGTCGCCAGCTGTTCGCTCACCACCAGGGAGAGTACGGCGTCACCGAGAAACTCCAGTCGTTCGTTGTCGGACGCTGCGACAGATCGTTGCTCATTCACGTAGGATTTGTGCGTCAACGCCTCTTCCAGCAAACGGGAATTGCAGAACTGGTAGTCGAGCGCGGATTGAAGGGCATCAAGCGGCGGCGCCGGTGTCATCGAGCGAGCACCTTGGAGGTGAAGCGTCAGACGTCGGGCTTTTTGAAGAGCAGGCAGGCATTGACCCCGCCGAATCCGAACGAGTTCGACAGCACGACGTTGACCGCCGCCGGCCTAGCCTTGTGCGGAACATAGTCGAGGTCGCATTCGGGATCGGGATTGTCCAAATTGATCGTCGGCGGCAGGATGCCGTGGTGAATCGCCAGGATGCTGAACACGGCTTCGATCCCGCCGGCAGCGCCGAGCAAGTGACCCGTCATCGATTTCGTGGAGCTGACCGGAATCCGCGCGGCCCGGTCGCCGAAGACCTGTTTGATCGCCTTCGTCTCGATGACATCCGCCATGGTAGAAGTGCCGTGCGCATTGATATAGCTGACCTGATCTTTGGTAATACCGGCATCTGCGATGACCAACTCCATGCAGCGCACCGCGCCTTCGCCCTCTTCAGAAGGAGCGGTGATGTGATACGCGTCGCTGTTCATGCCGTACCCAATCAACTCGGCATAGACACGAACTCCGCGGCGCCGGGCGTGCTCCAACTCTTCCAGCACGATGACACCCGCACCCTCGCCGAGCACGAACCCGTCTCTGTCCTTATCGAACGGGCGGCTGGCTTTGGTCGGTTCGTCGTTACGGAACGAGAGCGCTTTCGAGGCGGCAAAGCCGGCTACGCCGAGGGTCGTGATCGCCGCTTCGGCACCACCGGCGACCATCACGTCGGCATCGCCCCGCTGAATGAGCCTGAACGCATCGCCGATGCAATGATTGCCCGTCGCGCAGGCCGTCACCGCACAAGAATTGGGGCCCTTGGCGCCCAACCGGATCGCGACCTGTCCAGACGCCAGATTGATGATCGTCATGGGAATGAAGAAGGGTGAGACGCGGCCGGGACCTTTGTCTTTGAGGACGGTGTGATAGTGCTCGATGGATCCGAGCCCGCCGATCCCCGACCCGATGTAGACGCCGACCTTGGTCGCCACTTCCGGTGATACTTTTAAACCTGCATCATCCACGGCCAATTGAGCAGCGCCGACGGCGTAGTGGATGAAGGCATCCATCTTCTTGATGTCTTTTTTCTCGATGAACTGGGCCGGATCGAAATCTTTGACCTCACCGGCAATTTGGGCGTCATACCCGGCAGGATCGAACTTGGTGATCCGGCCGATCCCCGACTGGCCGGCACAGATCGCCTTCCATGTCTTGTCTACGCCGGTCCCGAGCGGGGTCACGACCCCCAGGCCAGTGACGACGATGCGTCTCTTCGCACGATCAGTCATCGATGCGTCCAGAAGCTAGGCTTTTTCCTTGATGTAATCGAGAGCTTTGCCTACCGTGAGAATCTTCTCGGCGTCCTCGTCTGGAATCTCGATGCCGAATTCTTCTTCGAGCGCCATGACAAGCTCAACAGTATCCAACGAGTCCGCCCCGAGGTCTTCGACGAAACTCGCCTCGGACGTCACTTCATCTTCCTCAACTCCGAGCTGCTCCGCGATAATTTTCTTCACCCGTTCGTCTACTGTAGCCATAAACGTGCTGTCCTCCTTCCAGATCGTGTCGGTTCCTCGGCGGTCTTGTCTTCCGCCGCTAGTCCTTATCAGGACATGAGCATCCCACCATTGACGTGCAGCACATGACCCGTAATATATGCTGCGTCTTCAGAGACAAGAAAGCGAACGGCATTCGCGATATCGGCCGGAGTACCCAGCCTCGCAAGAGGGATTTGTTTTTGAAGCGCTTCCTTGACGTCGGTCGACAACCCTTGCGTCATAGCCGTGTCGATGAATCCGGGCGCTACAGCATTCACGGTCACATTCCTGCTGGCGTATTCCCGCGCAACCGTCTTCGTAAACCCGATGACGGCCGCCTTCGAGGCGGCATAGTTGGCCTGGCCGACATTCCCCATCGCCCCGACGATGGAGGCAATATTGACTATCCGACCATAGCGCTGTTTGGTCATGGGCTGCAAGACCGCCTTCGTGCAGTGAAATGTGCCGTTCAAGTTGACCTGAAGCACCAGGTTCCAGTCCTCTTCCTTCATTCTCAGTAGCAAGCCGTCCCGCGTTATCCCCGCATTGTTGACCAAAATATCGATCTTCCCCCAATCCTTGAGGATCTGCTCCGCCATCGCCTTCGTGTCGTTGGCGTCGGCGACGTTCACTTTCAGGTTGAGGGCTTTCCTTCCCGCTTTTTCAACGGCCGCCACCGTTTCCTTGGACCGCGTCGGATCGAGATCGGCGACCACGATGTCCGCCCCGGCCCCGGCCAATGTTTCCGCGATGGCACGGCCGATGCCCTGTGCCGCGCCTGTGACGATTGCTACTCGTCCCTGCAATAACATGCCCGCTCCTTCGTTCTTACAAACTCAAGGCAGCCCGCGTGGCCTCCAACGATTTCGGATCGTTTACATTCAGAGTTGTCGCGTCCGGTGCAATCCGTCGGATCAATCCGGTCAGAACGGTCCCTGGACCGATCTCGACAAACGTCTTCACCCCCATGGCTGCCATGGCCTTGACCGAATCTTCCCACAGCACTGACGACGGGAGTTGCCGCACGAGCGAGGCCTGAATATCAGCGGCCTTCACGATCGGCTTGGCTTCTGCATTGTTGATTAACGGCATGCGAAGGTCAGTCCAGGCGATTGACGCGAGAGCAGCCGCCAGACGGTCGGCGGCTTTCTGCATCAGCGGTGTATGCACCGGAACACTCACCGGCAACGGCACGGCTTTCTTACATCCCTTGGTCTTGGCAATTTCGATGGCCCGTTCCACAGCTGCTTTTTCGCCGGCAATGACAACCTGACCGGGCGAATTGAAATTGGCGGCTTGAACCACCCCGGCCGACGCCGCTTCACGGCAGGCTTCTTTCACCGCTTCAGCAGCCAGCCCCAGCAAGGCCGCCACCGCTCCTGTTCCGGCAGGCACCGCCTCGGACATATACCGTCCACGCTTCTGCACAATGGCCACGGCATCCCGGAATGTCAGGCCCCCGGCTGCGACCAGCGCCGTATACTCCCCCAGACTATGTCCTGCGACCGCCGCCGGCGTGATCGTCGTAGGATGCAACGCCCTCAGCGCGGCGACACTCGAGACCAACAACGCCGGCTGGGTATGTTCCGTGAGATTGAGCGTTTCTGCAGGCCCGTTGAAACAGAGAGCGGCGATGTCGTAGCCCAGGACTGCCGAAGCCTCCTCGTAGATCTGCGTGAGGTGAGGGAAGGCATCACAGAGCGCTTTACCCATCCCTACGGACTGCGATCCCTGCCCGGGAAATACGAAGCCGACACCTGAATTCATAAGGGGCTAGATATCTTCGAAATGCCTTGGAAAGTCAACGAGAAAAGTTCCAGAAACCGTCCAAAATCCGTAAGCGACTTCGCACGTCTCGCTACCATCTGATCAACGCCGAGGCCCAGGTGAGCCCGGCGCCGAACGCGCCAAGCATGACCAGAGAGCCTTCCGTGATCCGCCCCTGTCGTACCGCCTCATCAAGCGCGATAGGTATCGAGGCTGCCGACGTGTTGCCGTACCGGTCCAAGTTCAACATGACCTTTTCCAGCGGCAAGCCCAGGCGATCCACTACCGCCTTGAGGATGCGTGCATTGGCCTGATGGGGCACATACAGGTCGAGATCGGCGACGGTCACATTGTTGGCTGCAAGGGTCTCGCGCGCGATCTCTTCCAGCGTGCGCACCGCCACCTTAAACGTCTCGTTGCCCTTCATTTTGATGCAGTTCAGTTTTTCTGCGACGACTTTTTCGCACGGCGGCAACCGTGAGCCGCCACCTGGAACGGCAATCAACTCCCAGAGTGCGCCGTCGGACCGCAAGTGGGTCGAGAGGATGCCATCTGACCCCTCGCTGGCACTGACCACTGCAGCACCCGCCCCATCACCGAAGAGTACACAGGTGTTCCGGTCAGTCCAATCCGTAATCGCCGACATTACCTCGGATCCGACAACCAAGACATGTCGCATGCCTGTTCTGACATACGCATCCGCCATCGAAAGCGCATACACAAACCCGCAGCAAGCCGCAGCAAGATCGCAGGCCGCAGCTTTTGTGGCGCCCAATTGGTGTTGGATCAGGCAGGCGGTGGCCGGCAGCGGATAATCACCCGTGCAGGTGGCGAGTAAAATCATGTCGAGATCCGCCGCGCTGATCCTTGCGGCGTCAAGCGCACGGCGGGCAGCTTTCACGGCGAGATCGGAACAGGCCTCTCCGGGACCGACCACATAGCGCGCCCGGATACCCGTGCGCTCGGTGATCCATTGATCCGACGTCGCCACCATGTTTTCCAAGTCGGCATTGCTGAGAATTTTTGCCGGCACAGAGGAGCCGGTTCCTGTGATACGGCTCCTCATACGGAAGGTTCCTCGGCAGGGCGGCTCTGAGAAAGGCTCTCCTCGATGTCGCGCTGAATGAGGGCATCCACATGGCTCTCAGCCAGTCCCTTGGCTCTGCGAATGGCATTCTTGATCGCCTTCGCGGACGAGCGTCCGTGACAGATCATCGTGATCCCGTTGACTCCGAGCAATGGAGCACCGCCGAACTCGGCATAATCGATCCGGCGCTTCAGCTTCACCAATGGAGCGGCGATCAAGGGATAGGCTAGGCGCCCCAAAAACGATCCCGAGATTTCCTTGAACAACAACTTTTTGATGGTGTCGGCCACCCCTTCCGAAATCTTCAATGCCACATTTCCGATGAATCCGTCGCACACGACGACATCCGCGTTGCCGCTGTAGACATCACGGCCTTCGACGTTGCCGATGAAATTCAGGGGACTGCTCCGCAGCAGTTTGAAGGCCTCTTTGGTCACTTCGTTGCCCTTGCTGTCCTCCTCGCCGATGCTGAGGAGGCCGACGCGGGGATTCGGCTTCTTGAACAGATGTTGGCCGTATTCATTCCCCATGATGGCAAATTGCAGAAGATGCTGGGCAGTGCAATCCACGTTGGCGCCCACGTCCAGCATGATCGCTTCTCCGGTCAGGGTCGGCAGGCTGGCGGCGATGGCAGGACGCTCGACACCCTTGGTCAACCCGAGGATGAAGAACGATGCCACCATGCTGGCTCCGGTATTGCCAGGACTGACAACGGCTTGCGCATCGCCGCTCTTGACCAACTCGGTGGCAATCCAGATGGACGAATCGCGTTTCTTGCGTGCGACAGCTGCCGGCGACTCGTGCATCTCTACGACCTGAGGCGCGTGCTTGATCGACAAGCGGCCATCCCTGCAGCCGAGACGGTGACATTCATCCGAAAGGACCTTTTCGTCGCCGACGAGGATGACTTCAATATTGAGTTCTTGTGCCGCCTGAAGGGCGCCCTCGATGCAGGGGGCTGGACCATGGTCTCCACCCATGGCGTCGAGAGCAATCTTCATAGCAGTGACATCCTCACAAGAGGGGCTGGAAACCCGCGTATAACCATGGCCCTTGCAGTCGTATGAGATGCGGCGAGAGCTTAGCGCAGTAGGGCAATTTTCACAACGGACGGGTACGGCGACGGCGCACCGGACGCCCGACCGCTTCGAATGCGCTTCAGTCGAACGCCGAAGCCTGGGCGGGCGGACCGTTTAGACTTCTTCGACCTGAATGACGGCCTTGCCCTTATAGGTCCCGCAATTCAGACAGGTGTAATGGGGAAGCTTGAGTTCGTGACATTGCGGACAGACCGACATCCCCGGCGGGGTGACCCGCAGTTTCTGCGTCCGGCGCTTGTCGCGTCTGGCTCGTGAATGTTTATGCTTTGGATTGGGCATGGTTCCTCCTCCAACAGCCGGTCATCAGGGGCCGTGTGACCTCCATCGGCTGACTCATCAATTTTTTGAGGTTCGGATGACCCGAATCGCCGTCGAAGGCGCTTCCGCAGGACACTGACAGGGTCCTTCGTTCAAGTCCTTCCCACATCGCGCGCAGAGTCCGGCGCAATTCTCCCGACAACGCGGCTGCATCGGCGACGCGAGAATAATATGTTCTCGAAGCATTGGGGCGAGCTCGATGTGGTCGCCTTGATAAAAATACCGGTCATCCCCTTCGTCTTCGACCTCGACATCTGCTTCGGTTTTTGTTGCTCCCGGCCGTCCCTTGCGAGGCTCGCCCGGTTTCGATTGGCGTGCGCCGACCTTCGACTCTTTGCCTTCGCGGTCAAAAGCGGCATGCACCGAAAACGCCACCGCATCGTCGTACTCCTTTAAGCACCGAACGCATTGGCGAACCACCGTGCCTTCGAGGACACCGGTCACGGCGACCATGTCATCGGCCTTCATCAAATCCAGACTGACCGAGACCGGTCCGCGGAGAATCGCATCAGTTTCTGCAAGCTCCAGCTCCTCGGCCGTGACATCGCCAACCAATGAAAGCCCTGTTGCTGTAATGTCCGACACCAGCGGTGTGAGCACTCCCATCGTCATCCCTGTAAAGATAGCCATCCTCAACGTCGTTTCTTAGCGCTCTTCGGCGAAACTGATCAGGGCAATGTGCCGTGCCCGCTTCACCGCCGTCGTCAACTCGCGCTGGTGGCCAAGGCAATTGCCCGAAATCCGGCGCGGCACGATCCGACCGCGCTCGGTCAGAAAATTCCGCAAGAGCCCGACGTCCTTGAAATCAATGGAGCCCTTTTCGATGCAAAACCGGCAGGGCCGGCGCCGTTGAAAAAACCGCCCTCCGCCGCCGCCATCACCCCGTCCGCCGTTCCCGCCACGTTCCCGTTCCATAATCTCCCTCACAGTTATTGCGGTTCTTCGTATTCGTAATTCGGATCCTCCTGCTGCATGGAGGTATCACTGCCGCCGGTATGGGCGCCACCGCCGTCACCGCGTTTCGGCAAAAACGTGATCGTCTGCGCGACGACTTCGTGCTTGCTGCGCTTTTGACCGTCCTCGGTCTCCCACCGTCGCTGCTGCAGCCGTCCGTCCACGATAACGCCGTTTCCCTTGCTCAGATACTGCCCACAATGCTCGGCCTGCTTGCCGAACACGACAATGTCCACGAAACACACTTCCTCTTTCAGATCATCACCCTGTTTGTACCGCCGGCTCACCGCCAGTCCCAGGGAGGCGACCGGGGTTCCGCTCGGCGTGTACCGCAGTTCGGGATTGCGGGTGAGGTTTCCGACGAGGATGACTTTGTTAAACCCGGCCACCAGTGAACTCCTCGGACGGTGCCTCAACGCGACGCGGCACCAGTTCCTTTTCGAGATGAACCGTCAGGAACTTGATGATGTTGTCTTCCAGGCGGTAGGCGTGCTCCAGCTCGCCGACCGTATTGTTCGGCGCCTTGAAATAAAAGTACACGTACGTGCCTTTTCGCTCACGCCGCACTTCATAGGCCAGCTTCTTGCGGCCCCAATTTTCGGACTTGATGAACTGGGCGCTGGTTCTCTCAGCGACACCTTTCATCTTCTCGATGAGCGCATTTGTCTCCTCATCGGAGACGGACGGACGAATAATGAACAGAGACTCGTAGAGCTCCATGCAGGGATCCTCCTGGACAAAGGCCCCGGAACGCGTCCGGAGCGAGGTGTAGGCGCAGCCGTCTAGACGGTGCGAAGCGCAGAACCTAACACAGCCCAAGCGGCTGATGCAAATAGGGTTTTTCCCGAATTGACTTCGAATCGACCGTTTGTAACCATTGGATACAACAAATGCCTTGTGATGCATGGAACGGCAGATCGCTTGTTTGTACATTCCTTCTTTCGAAATTGCGCTGGCGCGCGCTCAAAACGCAGCACTGCGAAACCGACCGGTGGCCGTGGCCCCTGTGCACACTCCGCGGGCATTGATTCGGGAAGTTTCTCCCGAGGCATCGGCAGAGGGTCTCCAGCCTGGCATGTCGATCGAACTGGCGCGGATGATGTGTCCGGCACTACGGATCGTGCCTCCCGACTCGTCGCGTGTGCAGGCTGCGCATCGCGAACTCGAACAGCGAGTATTCTCCTGTGCGCCGGCATGGGAATCCATTCGACCGGGCTCATTGTTTCTCGACTTCACCGGCACGACACGGCTTTTCGGTCCGCCCATCGATACTGCTACCCGCATCGGACAGGAACTGACCCGTCACCGGGGATGGGACAGCGTGATCGGATTAGCCGGCAGCAAGCTCGTCTCGCAGTTGGCTGCCGCCACGCTGAAACGGCCGCCACAAGTCCTTTGGATTCATCCCGGCTCGGAACCGCCGTTTCTGGCCCCCCTGCCGACTGTGTTGCTTCCCGGTCTCCCCCGCTGTTCGACGTCACTGATCGTCCAGCGGCTGGAGGATTTGAACCTTCGCACACTCGGTGCGATCGCCTCGGTCTCGCTGTCGCAGTTGCAAACCGTCTTCGGCACGTCCGCCACTCTCCTGCAGAACTGGGCGTTGGGCATCGATCCTTCGCCGGTTCATCCGCCGGTTGCACAGCCGATGATTGAACGGACTCTCCCCCTCGATCCTGACGAAGTGGACGATCCTCTCCTGCTCGGACGACTGTATGGACTGCTGGAAGCGCTCTGCGCCACGCTTCGGCAGCAACAGCGGGTGTGTCGGCGACTGCGGCTTTTCCTCCGGCACAGCGACCACGTCGAGCGCACGGCACATGAACGATTGCCGCATGGCACGTGCTGGGAAGCGGATCTTCAACCGGTGCTCACCCGTCTCTTCTACCGGTGTCTGCGCCGGCGGGTACGGGTCACACGCCTGACGCTGCAGATCGATGGGCTGGAGTCGCCGGCCGAGCAACTATCGCTCTTTGACGAGGCGGCATCCGTCCCGCCCGAGTCGCATCGGCTGTCCGCGGCCCTGGATGCGATTCGAGCGAAATTCGGCGAACATGCTTTGTGCTGGGGGAAAACTCTGCGATGACGCCTGTGTTCATACATCTGCACGTCCATTCCGAGTATTCGGCCATGCGCGGCGTGTCGTCGCTGGAAGCGCTGTGCCGCTCGGCCCGAGGGTGCGGATTTCCTGCCATGGCCTTGACCGATACGAATGGATTGTATGGCGCGATCAGATTTGTGGAGGAGGCCAAACAGCAGGGTCTTCGCCCCCTGCTCGGCGCCGAGTTGACGACCGCTGACCATCGGGCACTCCTCTTGGTCAAAACACCGGACGGGTACGCCTCGCTGTGTCGCCTCCTATCGGAACGGCATGGAGACCCGTCGTTCGATTTTTTCCGAGCCGTGTCGCGTTTCCGCGACGGCCTGATTGTGGCGACCGACGATGAGTCCGCCCTCCTGACATGGGCGGCGGAATCCCGTGACGATCTCTATGTGGAATTGACGCCGGGGCCGATGATGCATCACACGCTGTTGCTCAGCCGTCGCTTCGGTCTTCCCCCTGTGGCCACCAATCGCGTGTACTTTTCACGAGTTGAGGAATGCTCGACGCATCGGTTGTTGCGCGCGATCGCAATGAACACGACGCTCTCACGGCTGTCGAACGACGTGTGCGCCACACCCGCACAATGGCTGATGCCCAGCGCCCGCATGGCCCGGCACTTCCCCCACGTTCCCCAAGCGTTGGAGAACACTGTCCGCGTCGCCGAAGCCTGCCATAGCGATTGGCGTTTCAGCGACACCATTTTCCCTGCCTTCCGCCGGATGAAGGATGAGGATGCCTTTGCGCTCCTGAAAGAGAAAACCTACGAAGGAGCTCTCGGACGGTATGGCAGCCTGTCGCGCGAAGTTCGCGAACGAATCGAAAAGGAGTTGTCCGTCATCCGGCAGAAACGTTTCGCCCATTACTTTCTCGTGGTGGAGGAAATCGTCCGTCAGGCGCCCCGTACGTGCGGTAGAGGGTCGGTGGCCGCTTCGATCGTGTCCTACTGTCTCCAGATCACGCATGTCGACCCGCTCAAACATCATTTGTTCTTCGAGCGGTTTCTCAATCCCGGCCGGAAAGATCCACCCGACATCGACATTGATTTTCCGTGGGACGAGCGGGATCCGATCCTCGATTGGGTGTTCCGGCAATACGGAGAACGCCAGGCGGCCATGGTGGCGAATCAAAACAGTCTCGGCTTCCGGGCCGCGATCCGCGAAACGGCCAAAGTCCATGGAATCCCCGCAGCGGAAATCACGGCGGTCGCCGCACGTGTCACCCGGCAAAAGGATCTTCTGCACTTTGCCGAAGCCCCGACCAACGAACAATGGGTGAACCGGCTCTGCCGGACGCTGAATCTTCACGCGCCGTGGCCGGCCATCCTCGCAGACGCCCTTCGCGCGCAAAACCATTTTCGCCATCTTTCCATGCATTGCGGCGGGGTCGTGATCGTGCCCGACGACATCCGGCGATATGTGCCGGTCGAGTTTACCGTGAAAGGGTTGCCGGTGATTCAGTGGGAAAAGGATCAAACAGAGGACGCGGGACTCGTCAAGATCGATCTGTTGGGAAACCGGTCGCTGGCCGTCATCCGGGACGCCATTGCCGCCGTGGCCCGTCACACGGGCCGCGTCATCGACTATGCGAGTTGGGATCCACTGGATGATAAAGCCACGCAGGACCTCATCCGACACGGCGACACCATCGGCTGTTTTTACATCGAATCTCCGGCCACCAGGCTCTTGCTCAGAAAGCTCTGGAGCGGCATGCCGTCCGACCGTCTCGCTTCGGCGGACGTCTTCGATTATCTGGTGATGGTGTCGTCGTTGGTCCGGCCAGCCGCAATCACCTTTGTGAACGACTTCATCCGGCGCGCGCATGGACAATCGCATGTCCCACTGCATCCGTTGCTCGAATCCATTTTGGAAGAGACTCATGGCATCATGGTCTATCAGGAAGACGTCACGAAGGTGGCCATGGCACTCGCCGATTTTTCCCTCGAAGATGCGGATCAACTCCGAAAGGTCATCAGCAAGAAACATAAGCATCGGCAGCTGCGGGACTACTATCATCAGTTTTGCCGCGGTGCCGAGAACAACGGCGCTTCCCCCGCCATCATCGACAAGATCTGGACGATGATCATGAGCTTCGCCGGCTACAGTTTTTGCAAGCCCCATTCGGCCAGCTATGCCCAGGTCTCGTTCAAGTCTGCCTACCTTCGGGCGCACTATCCTGCAGAATTTATGGCAGCCGTCCTCAGCAATGAAGGCGGCTTTTATTCGACCTCTGCCTACCTTTCCGAAGCACGCCGCATGGGGCTGGCGATTCTCTCGCCGGACGTGAATGCCAGTGGCTGGGCCTATTGTGGCGAAGGAGACCGCCTGCGGATCGGCTTGATGCAAGTGAAAACCATCCCGAAAACGCTCGGTACCGCGATCATGACAGAGCGCAACGAGAGAGGCCCCTATCGGTCATTTCAGGATTTTTTGCGACGGGTGAAGCCCGAGCCCGGGCATGCCCGCGCGCTGGTTCGCGCCGGCTGCTTGGATTCTCTCTCAGGTGAACTGACGAGGCCGGCCTTGCTGTGGCGGCTGTATGCGGGAACCGACGCGGGATCAGGTCCGCTCCCCGTCCCGGATGATTATCCGGCCTCTCAAAAGCAGGCTCATGAAATTGAGTCGTTTGGTTTTCTCGCCAGCCGCCATCCCTTAATGCTCTACCGCAAGCCGATCGAGCGGCTGCAACCGGTACCTGCCTCGCAGATGCACCGGTATATCGGTAATCGCATCACCATGGTGGGATGGCTCATCACGGAAAAGCCGGTTGAAACCAAACGCGGCCTGGCGATGGAATTCATCACGCTCGAGGATCACACCGCCCTCTACGACGCCACACTCTTTCCCGATGTGTATCGACGTTGCAGCCATCTTCTTTCTTCCAACCGGGCCTACGTCGTACAGGGGCTCGTCGAAGAATCCTTCGGCGTCGTCACGCTCACGGTGCTCGATCTTCGCTGGCTGGAGTCCGCAACGGACGACTGCCCCCCTCTGCAACCGTGGGATGATGACTCATGCGACACCTTGCCCGGTCCACCCGCTCATTCCTCCCCGCTCAGCTAAGCATGGCACAATTGCGGGAATCCGCTGACGGCTCTACAAACACGCCACCCAAACGGTCTTTGGCGAAGGGGCCGTCCGCGCGTCAGTTATGTTTGTCGGGGAGCAACCAGCGATCAGGAAGACCTGGCAGGTCGTCCGTTTGTGGGTCCGGCGGGGAAAATTTTCGACAAGGCGCTGGAGAAGCTGGGATTGCTGCTGCGGTATCTCGAGGTAGGTCGGGTGATTCTTACCTATCGGCCGCTTTCAAACCAATAGATAATTTCAAAAAGGTGGAGATCGACCCCGCGGCTCTCAGATCCGTAGATAGTCGCGTCGGAGTAATGTTGAAAATGATAGCCGGCGCCGAACGGCCCGGCGAACCGGCTGGTTGCACCCCACGTCCAAACAAACTGAAAGGGACCGCCGAAATTCTGCTCGCCAAACTTGTAGTCAGTGAGTAAGGCCACCCCGACCCCCATATCGATGGATAACAAGCCGTCCTTCCGACCAAATATGACATCCAAAGGCACCAGCGTGAAGACTCCGTTCGTCTCGTGAGATCCGCGGAGCACCCCCGCAGAGGTCAGCAGCCGGGTCTTGATGATCCAGCCGGTCCCGACGTTCCACTCCCAGGGAAGCCGCGCTGCTAGCGCAAGATCCACTTGGTTGAAATCAGTCTGCTGTTCTTCTCCTATGACTGAACTGCCACTAAAGCCTCCTCTCACGGCCAGGGATTCGAGCCTCAACTGTGCAGCCAGATTGGATGAACTGGTAAGGACGATCGCAGCCACCCAGCCGGCGACGATCACACGGCACAGTCTCGCACAAACAGCCATCTGACGCACGTGGCCTCTGGTATCGAACCGTTCCATACGCTCGATCACACGTTGAAACGGAAGTAGACGACGTCCGCTTCCTTGATCATGTAATCTTTCCCCTCTAAACGGAACAGCCCCTTTTCCTTCACCTTGGCTTCCGATCCGCAGGCCAGCAGATCATCGTAATGATAGACTTCGGCCCGGATGAAGCCACGTTCCATATCCGAGTGGATCTTGCCGGCCGCTTGAGGCGCCTTCGTGTCTTTCGGAATAGGCCAGGCACGCGATTCAGTTTCTCCGGCGGTGAAAAACGTAATGAGATCGAGCAGTGCGTATGCTTCCCGAGTCAGGCGAACGAGGCCCGACTCGGTCAATCCCATTTCGCGTAGAAAGTCCGCCCGCTCTTCGCCTGGTAACGTTGAGAGTTCGGCTTCGAGCTGTCCGCAGATCGTGACCACCCGGGCCGAGCGCTTTTCTGCGAAATCTCGGACGGTATTGACCATCATGGCATCGGCATTCTGGCTTTCCGACACGTTGGCCACAAATAACACCGGCTTCGCGGCGAGCAACTGGCACTCATTGAGGATGAGCCGCTCCTCGGGCGTATAGCTGAGGTTGCCCAACCACTGCCCTTTGTCGAGCAGCGCCATCAGCCTCGTGAGGAATTCGACCTCAAAGGCCGCTTTTTTATCTCCGGCGCGGACCTTTTTCTCGGTTTTCTGTTTCCGGCGATCGAGTGTTTCAAGATCCGACAGCATCAGTTCGGTTTCAATGACGCCGATATCTCTCAGGGGATTCACGCTGCCGCTCACGTGCACGACATCGCTTCCCTGAAAACACCGCACCACATGCAACAAGGCATCGACTTCCCGGATGTGTCCCAGGAATTGATTGCCCAGTCCTTCGCCCTTGCTGGCGCCTTCGACCAACCCGGCAATGTCGCGGACTTCCAGCGTGCTATACGTGGTTTTTTTGGACTTGAAGATGTCCGTCAGCGTGTGCAGACGGGGATCCGGCACCAATGCGATCCCGGTGTTGGGATCGACGGTTGCAAACGGATAGTTGGCCGCCAGCGCGCCTGCGGCGGTCAGTGCGTTGAAGACCGTCGTCTTCCCGACATTGGGCAGTCCGATCATGCCGCAGCAGAGTGCCATACTTTATGCTCAATGGTGAATTATGATTGGGGGAGGAATAGGTGCTGCTGTACCAGGCAGCCCGCTCACAGGTTCAGACTTCAGATTCTTCATTCCTCATTGTCATCGCCGCGTTCACGGACATTGAATTGGTTCATGGCAGGCTCCGTCCCGCGGTGAATCAGCACCTCGAGGGCATCGACCGCTCGGTCGAGACAGGGCTCGATCACCTCCATCTCCTCCTTCGTGACCGTTTCCAAGACGTAGTCCGCAGAATCCTGCCCCGGCGCCGGACGCCCAATGCCGATTTTGACTCTGACGAATTGAGCAGTTCCCAGCGCGTCGATCACCGATTTGATGCCGTTGTGACCGCCGTGCCCTCCGGCCTGCTTGATGCGCAGGCGGCCCGGCTCCAGATCCAGATCGTCATGCACGAGAATGAGATCGTCCGTGGTGAGCTGGTACTCGCGGAGAAGACCTTTGAGCGGCGCGCCCGTCACGTTCATGAAATCAAGCGTGCCCGCCAGTTCGATCAGTTGGGAGCCGTGGCGAACGGACGCTCGCTGAGCCGTTCCGCGCCTGACAAGACGACCCGCCCATCGTGCCGCAGCCCGTTCCACAACCCACATGCCGGCGTTGTGACGGGTCTGGGCATAGGCCGCGCCAGGGTTGCCCAGTCCTACGATGAGGCGCAACGTTACTTCTTCTTCTCGGCTTCTTTCTTTTCGGCTTTCGGAGCAGCGGCGGCAGCGGCGCCTTCTTTCTTCTCTCCCGCTTTGGCTTCAGCACCGGGTGCCGGAGCAGCGGCTGCGGCACCGGGAGCAGCGGCGACTTCCTCCCCTTCGGCCGCTGCCTTGCCCTTGATCGCAACCTCCGGCTCTTTGGCCCCCTCAGGGCCTGCGGCTTGGCTCGTCAGTAGCGCCTCGAGCTTGGCATCGGATATCGGCACCGCCACGCTGACCACCATCTGATCCGGATCGTCGAGGTACCGAACGCCTTCGATCTTTGCCATCTCCTTGAGGTGAATACCCTGCCCGATGGCGAACCCCGATGCATCGACTTCGATGTGGTCCGGCAGCGCGCCCGGCAAACACTCGACATGCAGTTCACGCGTATTGTAGAGAAGGATGCCGCCTTCCTTGACGCCCGCCGGAGTACCTCCGATCACATGGACCGGCACTTTGACACGAATCGGCTTGTCCATCGAGATTTCGAAGAGATCGGCATGCAAAACGTTGCCTTCCACTGGATCCACCTGGAAGTCACGCAGCAGCGCGGTCCGCTTGGCCTTGGATTTGGCCCCATTAACCGTCAGTGTAATCAGGGCCGTACTTCCCGCCTGGGACTTCAAAATCTTGGTCAATGGTTCCGGCTCGATCGTCAACAACAAACACTCACCTTGGCCGTACAGCACGCCGGGAACCTTTCCGCTCCGGCGAAGTTGACGCGCCACGCCTTTTCCGGATTTCTCTCTCACCGTCACTGCCAAATCGAATTTCATGATGCTCCTCCGTCCCCTCGCTCTCTTGACGCTGTCTTGTCCTAGGCAAACAGCGAGCTGACCGACTCATCCGCATGGATGCGTCGGATCGCCTCGCCGAGCAGCGGCGCCACTGACAATTGATGAATTTTCGGGCACAATCGCTGCTTGTCCTGTAATGGAATCGTATTCGTCGTGATGACTTGTGTCAGGCATGATTGCTGAAGCCGGTCGAGTGCAGGCCCAGAGAGCACAGCGTGCGTACAGGCGGTCCACACCTCCCGTGCGCCCTTGTCCGCACAAGCCTGAGCCCCTTGTACAATCGTTCCCGCGGTATCGACCATGTCGTCCAGCAGAAGTGCGCTCTTTCCCTTGATGTCTCCGATGATGTTCATGATCTGCGTCTGGTTCGGGCCCTCTCGTCGTTTGTCGATGATGGCTAGATTCGCCTGTAGCCGCTTGGCAAACGCACGGGCTCGTTCCACGCCCCCGGCGTCGGGCGACACGATCACCAGATCGCTGACCTTCTTCTTCGTGATGTAATCCAAGATTACCGGCAACGCATAGAGATGGTCCACGGGAACGTTGAAAAAGCCCTGGATTTGTCCGGCGTGCAGATCCATGGTCAGGACCCTGTCCGCACCGGCGGTTGTAATGAGATCCGCAACAAGCTTTGCCGTGATGGGCACACGCGGCTGATCCTTCCGATCCTGCCGAGCATATCCGAAATAGGGTATGACGGCCGTGATGCGGTAGGCCGAGGAGCGTTTCAAGGCATCGATCATGATGAGCAACTCCATGAGGGAGTCGTTCACCGGGCTGCAGGTGGATTGCACCACGTAGACATCCGCACCGCGCACGTTTTCTTCAATCTTGATGCGGATTTCTCCGTCGCTGAACGACGAAACCGTCGCCTCGCCGAGCTTTGCGCCGAGGTAGGCGCAGATCTCATGAGCGAGGGCGAGATTCGCATTGCCAGAGAAAATCATCAATTCTCTGCTCATCGATCCCTCGACTAATTCCCCGTGCCTGGAACAGGAAGTGTTGCTCGTACGTGGTTCGTCTCGACGGCTGGCGTCGGTGGGCGTAGTCTCGAACCCGCCACCCTTATTTGCTGCGCGCTGTTGAGGAAGCCAACTAAGAGGCTGAACTGTAACGGAAATCAGGGAAGCTTGTCAACCGAGTGCGGCTTCCTGGGGAATATCCTATGACGTCCTGAGCGGGCCGGAACACGTTGGAACGACAAAGAGATTGAGCTCTGCGTCCTGCGCCAGCTCAGCCCCTGCACGCCGCGCCGTGGATTCCTCGTCGAAGAGCCCAAAGACCGTCGCGCCGCTACCGGACAGCAGGGCAAATTGAGCGCCTCTCGTCAGCAGGGAGCGCTTGATTTCTCCAAGTTGGGGATGGCGGGCAAATACCGGAATCTCAAAATCATTTTCTATACTGGCTGCCACCTGACTCCATGTGATCCTGTCGCGCCGGGCGAGTTCGCCATGATCGGCGGACAGCTGTCGCACTCCGGGTCTTGTGGCCGCCAATTCCTGGTACGCCCATTTCGTCTCGATCCCAAATGCAGGTTTGACCAGCACAATCCAGCGGCCGCCTTCGATGGTGACCGGTCTGACCGATTCGCCCCGGCCGGATACGATCGCTGAAGGCGCAAACAGGAAGAACGCGACATCGCTGCCCAACGCCTGCCCGACTTCCGCCATCTTCGCCCTCGACCACCCGAGCTTCAACGACTGATTGAGGCCTACGATGGTTGCCGCCGCATCACTGCTTCCGCCGCCCAGTCCAGCGCCCATCGGAACACGCTTGTGAAGCTCGATGTCCACCCCGACCGACAGCCGTGCATGATCGAGAACCGCTGACGCCGCCTTCGAGACAAGATTGGTATGATCGACGGACAGACCCTCCACATTGCAGGCCAACCTGATCCCCCGCCGCGAGGGTGTGACGCGCATCGTCACCGCGTCTTCGAGCGCGACCGTGTGCATGATCGACCAGAGGTTGTGATAGCCGTCGGAGCGTCGATCCAATATGCGAAGGATCAAATTGACTTTGGCAGGAGCATGAACGGTGACGGGAATTTCTGGAGGAAGGGATGCTGACTGACCCTTAGTCACGGCCTCCTTTTATAGCATACTTCTCCAACCGATAACGGAATGACCTCGTATTGAGTTTGAGCAAACGGGCTGCTTTCTTCTTCACCCATTTCGAGCGTTCCAACGCTCTCATGAGGAAATCCTTCTCGATGCCGTTGATGAGGCCTTCCAGGTCGAGTCCGTCTTCGGGGAGATCTGTCGGGATCCCTTGCGACTGCTGAGGAATGACCGCGTGATGCAACCACCCGCGGATGTCGGTGTCGGTGACCGTGTTGCCCGTTGAAAAGGCGACGACCCGTTCGATCAGATTCTCGAGTTCCCGCACATTGCCGCGCCATTCGTGCCCCAGGAGGACGTGCATGGCTTCCGCCGTCAGGGTCGGAGCCATCCTCCCGCTTTCTTGGGCAAATTTTTCCAGGAAATGCGCGACGAGCAACGGAATATCGCCCGCTCGAAGTCGAAGCGGGGGAAGGCGGATGGGAATGACATCCAGACGGTAGTAGAGATCTTCTCTGAACGATCCGTCTGCGACGGCCTTTTCGAGATCGCGGTTGGTCGCCGCGATCACGCGCACATCGACCTTCATGTCTTGAGTGCCGCCGACCCGACGGAATTCGCGCTCCTGAATCACACGCAGCAGCTTGACCTGGATGGCCGGCGTCGTGTCGCCGATTTCGTCCAGGAAAATCGTTCCGCCGTTGGCGATCTCGAACAAGCCTGCTTTGTTCGCCACGGCTCCCGTGAAGGAACCCTTCATATGCCCGAACAGTTCGCTCTCAAGCAAGGTCTCAGGAACGGCGCTGCAATTGACGGCCACAAAAGACATCGGGCTGCGTGCACTGTTGTAATGGATCGCGCGGGCTACCAGTTCTTTCCCCGTGCCGCTTTCGCCGCAGATGAGGACGTTGCTTTTCGAATCGGCCACTTTGCGAACCACGTCGAAGACTTTTTGCATGGCTTCGCTCTGCCCGACGATCTGCGCGAACGACGACTGGCTGGCAATTTCGCGCTTGAGCAGCATGTTCTCGGTCGACAGTCGGCGTTTCTCGAGGGCATTGCGGATGATGAGCTGAACCTCGTCCACCTGAAACGGCTTGGTGAGGTAATCGTAAGCACCTTGCTTCATCGCCTCGACGGCCGAGTCCGCTGTGCCGAAGGCGGTCACCACCAGTACCACCGTCTCGGGTGAGGACGATTTCACCGCCTTGAGGACATCCATTCCGTCAGCCTTGGGCATGCGAAGATCGGTAATGACGAGATCGTAGATATCTTTATTGACCTGGCCGATGGCTTGCTCGCCGTCGGAGGCTTCGGTCACCTCGTAGCCTGCTCGCTTGAGCATGATGCTCATGACTTCGCGCAAGCTCTTCTCGTCATCGACGACTAGGATCTTTTCCACGGTGTTCGCCCCTCATGCCATAACCGTACACCATCGCCCCCGGAACGGGGCAGACAGACCACAAAGCGGGTCCCTTGCTGGGGCTGGCTTTCCACTTTGATCCAGCCCCCATGGAGATCGACGATGCGATGCACTGCCGCGAGCCCTAGACCCGAGCCTTCTTTTTTTGTCGTGAAAAAAGGGAGAAAAATCTTGTCCAGATTCCCTGGAGCAATGCCTTCTCCTGTGTCCTGAAAGGCGATTTCAACGACATCGCCTTTGCGTCCTCCGGCGTCGATGTGACGAGACCCGGTCGTGATGGTCAGCTTTCCGCCCTCCGGCATGGCATCAAACGCATTCGTGGCGAGGTTCCAAAACACTTGCCGCATCTGGTTCTGGTCCACTTGGGCTGAGAGGGCCCCCCCGGCCAATGACGTTGCGATCGTGATCTGTTTTCTGTTCCGCGCTTCATGTTGTACTAGATCCAACGTCTCGGCAAGAATTTTGTCTATATTATGCTCAGCCAAGTCGAGGGCCGGCGGCCTCGCATATTGAAGAAATTCGGTGATGATGGCGTCGAGTCTCGTGGCTTCGCGGACCGCGATGTCCATGAGTCGTCGATCGGTAGCGTCGGAAATCGCTTCCTTACGCAGCATCTGCATCGCGCCGGCCAACGCCCCGAGGGGATTCCTGATTTCGTGTGCCATGCCGGCCGACATCTCGCCGAGATTGGCGAGCCATTCCTTGCGACGCATTTCTTCTTCGAGATCCCGAATCTGGGTCAGATCCTTGAAGACTCCAACCAATCCGTGCGGTTCATCTTGCTCGTGCAACGGCGAGACAGTCATGCCGAGCACAAGCCGGTTCCCATTGGCGCCCTTGCATTCCACTTCAAACCGCGTCATGGCGGGCACGGCCGGGGCTGGTCCTTCGTCTGACGACTCGTTCGGATGCCAATTGAAGATTTCACGCCAGGACCGTCCAAATACTTGCCCGGCCGAATAGCCCGTCACTTCCTGCGCCGCAGGGTTGAACGAGGTGACCGCGCCTGTTGCATCGGCCGTGAACACCCCGCTGCTGATGCTTCGGACGATGTTCTCGTGAAAGGCCTGGAGGCGGGTCAATCCCTGTTCCTTCTCGCGCAACGATTGATCTGCCAGATGAAGCTGCTCCGCCAAGGTTCCGCTCAAGAGGCCGACGACGAGCAGAGCCAAGGCATAGACCCCGAAGGTTTGAAGCATCGATGCGGGACTGATGTGGCCGATCTGGCCGGTCCAGCTTGGAGCCAGTCCGTAGAGCTGCGCATTGGTGACGACGCCGAACACAATGATGCAGGTGCAGGCGGCAAAGAGCCCAACCCGGCGTTGCGGGATCAAGCTGGCCACGGCCACGGTGATGACATAGAGAACCGCGAACGGACTCTCGACGCCCCCGGTGCGTGCGACGAGGACCGTTTCCAACAGGAAATCGATGCCTACTTGCGTCCAAAAAAAGGCTGTGAGAGCGGACGGGGTTTTGAGCGCTCGGAGGAGCACCGCGGAAGGAATCGTGAGGGCATAGGTCAGGACGATCAGCGCATAGAAAGTTTCTAGACGAGTACCGGCTGCTTCGAAGACAATGGACACACCCAGCATCAGGGTGACGAACGTCACCCGCAGCCCCATCAACCAATGAAGCCTGGCGCGCAACGCGTCCATCAGTTGTCGCGGTTAAAAGATGCCTACCCAGCCGGGTGAGGCATTGAAGGAGTCTTGCGATGGGTGCAACAGCTTAGCCAATCGCCGATGCCATTTTGAAAATGGGCAGATACATCGCGATGACAATGAACCCGATCACGACGCCCAAGAACACCATCATCATCGGTTCGAGCAGCGACGTCAGAGAGGCCACCGCCTGGTCGACCTCATCCTCGTAAAAGTCGGCAATCTTTCCCAGCATGGCATCCAACGCGCCGGTGGATTCTCCGACGGCAATCATGTGGGTAACCATCTTAGGAAACACCTGGCTCGCGGTCAGTGGATCGGCGATGGTTTTGCCTCCGCTGATACTGACCCGCGCGTTCAACAGCGCTTCTTCGATGACTTTGTTGCCGGAGGTCTTTGCGCAAATGATCAAGCCGTCCAGCAGCGGGACGCCGCTCGACAGCAATGTTCCGAGCGTTCTTGTGAATTTCGCAACGGACGCCTTTCGAATGAGATCACCGAATACGGGGGTCTTCAACAGGAACTTGTCGATGGCGTACCTTCCTTTGGGCGTCGCATAATATTTCTTGATGATCATGACGGCACCGAAGATCAAGCCGGCTCCGATGTACCAATACGATTGAAAGGCGTTGCTGATATCAATCACGAGCTGCGTGGGACCCGGCAACCCGACTTTCCCTCCCGAGAGCTCGTCGAACATCTTCGCGAAAATCGGAATCACGAAGATCATCAGGACGGTGATGACGATGCCCGCCACGCCGAGAATCGCCGAAGGGTAAATCATCGCGGATTTGATCTGTCCCTTCAGCTTCATCGCCTTTTCAATGTGCTTGGCCAGACGGGTCAAAATGGTGTCAAGGAGACCGCCCACTTCGCCGGCGTGCACCATGTTCACGTAAAGGTCGTCGAACACCTTTGGATGCTTCCGCAGCGCGTCTGAAAAGGTGGAACCAGCTTCTACTTGTCCTCTCACGTCGCCGACGGTGTCACGGAGGACCTTATTTTCCGATTGCGTGGAGAGAATTTCGAGGCATTGCACGAGCGGCAGGCCGGCGTTGATCATTGTGCCGAATTGTCTTGTAAAGACGACGAGGTCCTTGTCGGTCAATCCGGAGCCGAAGCTGAACTTCAGCCCACCGCCGGTTTTTTCTTCCAGACTCGTGACGACGACGCTCTGCTTCCGGAGTTGGTCGACCGCGTCGTCCTTACTTTTGGCGGTGAGTTCCCCTTTTTTCACCGACCCGGATCGTGTCCGCCCGACATACGCAAATGTCGTCATAGGTCACTCTCATCCTTCGAGGCTTCGCTCAACGGCCGGTTTTCTCGGCGAAATTACCTACTTGGCGAGTCTACTGGCGACCTAAAAACCTGTCAAACAAATGCAGAATCTATGCGGAGGCTGACGACGAGGGCGTAGGATGAGAACTTAAGACGGGGAGGACCCGGCTGACCGATAGCCACGATACAAATAATGACAGCCCGATGACACCGTAAATGCCACCATTGCGATTAGCAGAGGGTTGAGTAAGGACAGATCCATCTGACGGGAACTGAGAAAAATGACGAGCAGCACGTAGGCCAGTTGGAGAAAGGTCGCCCCTTTCCCGAAAAACGTTGGCGCAATGTCGATGTTCGACTCGGTAAACTGCGCCACTGCGGTTCCCAGCAGCAGCATGGCATCACGGCTCACCACGAGGATCGTCACCCACGAAGGAATAAGATGGATGGTCGAAAGCGTAATGAACCCGGAGGTCAGGAGCAGTTTATCGGCCAACGGGTCCAGGAAGGCGCCTAAACGCGTCCGTTGATTGGCAGCCCGGGCGATCGTGCCATCGAGCGCATCGGTCACACCGGCCAGCAGTAACACACCCATCGCCGCGTCGAAGCGCTCGTAAACCAACAACCCGACATAGATGGGAATCAGCAAAATGCGAAGGATGGTCAGGCTGTTGGGGATATTCATGCGGTCTCGAACACAGGCGGCAACCGCGACGAGCACGGAATAATAGGTGGGCACCGCAATGAAGTCAACGGCTTGCAGTCAGCTTCGGATGTGCCTATACTGCAGCCTCTTCGAAGGCGTACGGAGGAGTCGATGAATGCTCTGGCTTCACTGTTTAAACGAGACGGACTGATCGAGAAACATCAGTTGGAAGGCGTCGATCCAAGCGATCGCTACTTCAACCGGGCCGTTCTCGTCAATCGCACCTCGTCGGGTTACCAAGCCAAGGTTATGTACGAGGCTCTGACTGTGGAAGGCCAATCGCATCCTACGATCGCTGCCGCCGTCACGGAACTGGTGCAAAAACTCCAGGCCTTCGGGTTCATCCGGCTCCGGAGCCGGGCAAATTTCAAGGGCTCCAAATACCTCGCCGAAAAAGAAACCTGGATCGAATACCCCGACCGCACCTGACCCCTAGGCACGCGTCAATACCCCATAGGCCAGATCGTGGATGAGGGGCCGGAAGACCCGAATTGAGTCGTTGCTTCGGCTCGGATGTACGCGGTTCGTCAGCAACACCAGTTCCAGCTTCCTCCGTGGATCAATCCACAGAGACGTGCCGGTGAATCCGAGATGGCCGAAGGACTCAGGCGAGAAATGAGTTCCGGAGGAAGAAGGTGCCGTCGGCGTATCCCAGCCCAAGGCCCAGCTCGATTCCCGAGGATGCGATTGCTTTGTGGTGAACTCCCGAACAAGCCGCCGATCAAGGATGGATCGGGTTCCGTGGTAGCCCGCTACCCAGGCACCCGAGACGGCGAGCACAGCTTCCGCAGTTCCAAATAGGCCGGCATGTCCCGCGACACCACCCATCGCTGCGGCATTTTCGTCGTGCACTTCGCCTTTCAGCATGCGTTGTCTCCAGTCATCCCATTCTGTGGGTGCGCTCGTCACATCCGGCCGACTGACTAGAGATTGAGGCGCTGCCGCCCCGGTACGGTTGAAGAACAGCGCGTTCACCCCGAGCGGCCGTGCGACCGCCTCGTAAAAATACTCATCCAAGGACAGGCCACTTGCTCGTTCCACCGCACACCCCAACAAGATAAACCCCAGATCGCTGTATAGGCTCTGCTCACCGACCTGAGACACGAGTGATTCCTCTCTGATGAGGCGCAGTACCGACTGCCTCACGATGCCTGGTGCAGCCCGGCCCCATGCACATCCTTCGGCATTCAGCCGTTCATAGAGCGGACGCCATCCAGGCAAGCCTGAGCGATGACTCAACAAGTCGCGGACGGAGGCTAGGCCAATCGGCGCATGCTTCAACTCGACGAGCACGTCCCCCACTGCGACATCGAGCTTGAGTTTTCCCGCTTGCACGAGCAGGAGGACTGACGTCACTGTCGCGAGGGGCTTGGTCAACGATGCAAGATCATAGAGGGTTGATGGCTGGACCGGTTGAGCAGCGGATTCGGAGGAAAGTCGCCCGGCAACCACGAGGATCCTGATCTCGCCGTCCAACCGCCCTGCCAACACTCCACCGGGAAAAACGCCGTCCCGCACAGCCTGATCCATGGCAGCTTGGATAACGCCGATGTCCTTCATCTCGGAACAGCGAGGTGCGGCGAAGGGAAGCGTGTGGACGCCGCAGCCGGCGTGTGCCAGGGTGGTAAGCAGAGACAAGCAGCGGGGAGCTGGTGTGCAGCAGGGAACGAGACAACCGGTGGGTAACGCGTGCTGGAGAAGGAGCGTTCCGACATGCGGTTACAATGCCGGGCTCGACTCTCCCTCCAACTTGTGCTCAGCGTGTGTCGCACCATCATGGAAGGCCTCTTGCTCCTCGACCTCGAGCATGCGCTCGTACGTGCGCAAGGTCGCCCGCAAGCGTTCCACCATCAACAGGCGCTGCTTCTGAAGGGTCGACAGATCCCGCTGGGTATTAGAGAGTTCCACCCGAGCCTGACGGATCATTTCACCCGCCTTCAGCTCGGCCTCCTTGATGACCAGCTCGGACTCACGTTGGGCGCTGCGCTTCACGTCTTCCGCGAGCGACTGAGCGGATACGAGCGTATTCGAGAGCGTCGCTTCGGTGCGCTTCAATTCCGTCAATTGCTGCTCGAGAAAGACGATCTTCTCACGCTGGACCGCGTTTTCGCGATTCAACTCCTCGACGGTTTCGGCGATCTCCTCCAGGAAACGATTGACTTCTTCCTTGTCGTAGCCCCGGAAACCCGTCCTGAAGACGGTCTGTTGGATGTCCAGCGGTGTGATTTTCATGGCGCCCCCCTTCGCGTCAATTCATCTGATGGGCAAAATCGCTCAACGTTTTGACGACCGCGATTTGTAGGAAACTGATAATCAGAATGGCGATGATCGGCGAGAGATCGATGCCCATTCTCCATCCGATCCACCGGCGAATCGGCGCAAGCACCGGCTCCGTGACACGCTCCAAAAACTGCACGATCGGATTCCACGGATCTGGATTGACCCAGGAAATCAGGGCCCTGGCAATGATGACCCACATGTAGAGCCACAACACGGTATCCAAGACCGTGGCCAATCCCTGCAACACATTACTCATGACGAACATCAGCGCGCAAGCTCCTGCGAGCGCTTGGTTGCTGCTTCCACAGCCCCCATCAGTGTAGCACGGAACCGGCCCTCTTCGAGGCGATGCAGGCCTGCGATCGTGGTTCCACCAGGCGATGCCACACGGTCTTTCAGCTTAGCCGGATGCTCGCCCGATTCAAGGACCATTTTGGCGGCGCCCAACACGGTTTGAGCCGCCAGGATTTCCGCCGTCTGACGGGGGAGTCCCATCTTCACACCGCCGTCTGCCAGCGCTTCGATCGCTTGAAACACGTAGGCCGGACCGCTGCCGCTGAGTCCGGTGACTGCATCCATGAGCCGCTCTTCAATGGGAATCACCCGACCCACTGCTTGGAAAACGGCACGGGCGATCCCCTTGTCTTCCTCGGTAATCGCGCCGGTCCATGACAGCGCGGTGATGCCTTCCCTGACCAGCACGGGCATGTTCGGCATTGCACGAATGACGCGCTGTGCCCCTGCTGCCTGGTTCAGGATCGACTGAATGGTCGTCCCCGCCGCGATCGAGATGACGAGCACGCGGTGGAGCTCTCCGCCTATGTCTCCGAGTACCTGCGCCATAGCCTGTGGCTTCACCGCAAGTACCACGACGTCGGCCCAAGCGACCGCCTGACGATTATCCGATCCAACGCGAATCGCAAACTGGCTTTTCAATCGATCGCAACGGACGGGGACCGGATCGGTGGCCCAGAGCAACTCCGGGCGACAGACCTGTCCTGCGAGCAGGCCGCCGATGATCGCTTCCGCCATCTGCCCACCCCCGACGAACGCAATCTTGTTGGTTAATGGATTACTCACGCCGCCCTCCGAATATCGCCGTGCCCAAGCGAATCAATGTGGCCCCCTCCTGGATGGCCACCACGTAATCGTTCGACATCCCCATGGAAAGCTCTTTCAGCGAGACACCGGGAAGCCCCTGGTTCGTCAAGCGCACCGCCAGTTCCCGGAGACGGCGAAAATATGGTCGCGATTGCTCTGCCTCACGGACGGACGGAGGAACGGCCATCAATCCTTCAATCGCCACATGATTCAGTACCGCCAATTGGGGAAGCGCCTGTTCCACCTCGTCGGCCAAAAACCCTGCTTTGCTCTGTTCTGCCCCGAGGTTGATCTCGAGCAAAATCTTCTGCCGCAGTCCGGCGTCTGCCGCCCGCCGATCAATCTCAGTCGCCAATTCCACACTGTCCACGGAATGGACCAAATCGAAGACGCCCACCACCGCACGGACCTTCCGCCGTTGAAGGTGACCGATGAAGTGCCAGGTGATGCACTCTCCCTTCAGCGCCTCGATCTTGGGAAGGGCCTCTTGGAGGCGGTTTTCACCGGCGATCCGCACTCCTGCGTTGATGGCTTCGCGGATGCGGTCGATCGAAACCGTCTTGCTTGCCGCCACCAACCGCACACTACTCTCGTCCCGGCCGGCCTCCAGCATCGCGCTTCGGGTTCGATCGAATACGCCTGCCAGACGATCCTTGATTGAGTCCCCCGCTTGGACATCCATCTTCGCTTGACCGACCGCGCCATTGCCCGCGGACCGCGTATTCTACCGAAATCGCGGAAGGTACGGCTAGCGGCGAGACACCAACGAGATCCCATTGAGCATCGTTCCGTTGACACGTCCTTCGCGTCGATAGGAATAGAAGAGTGCGGGATGACAAATTGTGCACACATTGACGACAGTGATCTGTTCCTGAGGGATGCCGATCTCTGCGGTCTGTCGCCGCACGAGCGCTTTCAAATCCAATCGCGCTTTGCTGCCGCGATCGTCGCGCACCAGCGTAGGCCAGTCCTGACGGCTACGGCGTAACGGTTCGAGCACCGCATGATCGACCTCGTAACAACAAGGGCCGGCCGAGGGACCAATGCTGACTCGCAGATCGCTTGGCTGGACGGCGAACCTTGCGACCAGCAACTCGATGGTCTTGGGCACGATGCCGGCCAATGCCCCGCGCCAGCCCGCATGGACGGATGCGACGGCCTTCCGGCGGCGGTCATAGAGGAGCACGGGGACACAATCGGCCGTTCGCACGGCCACCGTCACTCCCGGCTGATCCGTGATCAACGCGTCCCATCCGCCTTCGAAGCGATCGGCTCCCGTGATCGGTCGATCGACGATCAGCGCATCGGTCCCATGCACCTGCTTCACCGACAAGGTCCAGGCATGATCCCGCGCAGCCGAGTCGAGCACGGGCACACCGGTTTCATAGGCGACGGGAGTGCGATGCCTTGTGCCGAAGAAATGCCTGACGCCGTCGTGCGCCGAGCCAAACGCAGGCACGGTAATGACCGGTGCGCGCACTGCCGCCCTCCCCTGATCCAATGGATCAGTCAGTTTGCTTTCTCAAGAACGTCGGCACGTCCCATTCGTCGTCAGCAGAGGCAGCGAGACGTTCGATCGCGTCCCGCTGTTCACCCATCCGCCGCAAGTAGGTGGGCCGGTCGAGGTCTTTGTGCGGCCGGTCCGCGACCGCCGCTCCGAGAGCCAGTCCCGCCTGAGTCGCGCGTGCCGGGCGTGCCGCGGCCACGCCGACCGGCGTCGGTTGATCGTCCCGCTCGAACCCGGTGGCAATGACGGTGACGACCAGATCGTCACCCATGTCCGGATTGATGACCTGGCCGACGATGATATTGGCTTCTGGATCCGCGGCCTGCTGGATGATGGAAGCCGCTTCTTCGATCTCGTGCAGGGACATGTTCGGGCCGCCGGAGATGTTGAGCAGGACGCCGCGTGCGCCTTCCACGCTGCCCTCTTCGAGCAACGGGCTGCAGATTGCCTTCTGCGCCGCCTCAATTGCGCGATTGGTTCCGCGCGACACTCCCATGCCCATGACGGCACGCCCAGTGTGCGACATCACGGTGCGCACGTCCGCAAAGTCCACGTTGACATGTCCCGTGGTCGTGATCACATCGGCGATGCCTTGAATCGCTTGCCGCAAGACGTCGTCGGCGACCTTGAAGGCCTCGAGCAACGGCGTGGCCTTGTCCACGATCCCGAGCAAGCGTTGATTGGGAATCACCAAGAGCGTATCGACGTGCCGTCTGAGATCCCGGATTCCTTCATCGGCATGGGTCATTCGCCGATGGCCCTCATACGAAAACGGCTTCGTGACCACTCCGACCGTGAGGATGCCCAGTTCCCTGGCAATGCTGGCCACGATCGGCGCTGCGCCGGTTCCTGTACCGCCTCCCATTCCTGCCGTGACGAAGACCATATCCGCTCCTTCGAGGCATTCGCGGATTTGATCCTTGCTCTCCAGCGCAGATTCCTTTCCGATTTCCGGCCTCGCGCCTGCTCCCAATCCCCTCGTCCGTTCCGGGCCGAGTTGGACCTTGTACGCCGCCCGCGAGCGATCCAACGCCTGAAGGTCCGTGTTCGCCGCGATGAGCTCGACGCGGGCTAGGCCCGACGTGATCATCGTATTCACGGCATTGCATCCCGCACCGCCCACACCAATCACTTTGATGCGGACGGGCGACAGACAATCTTCTTGGAATGAGAACATCAGGACACCTCCCTTGGCGCGAGGCCGGGCCGCGCGCCGGTTAAGTTAGAAGAACTCGAACATCCACGACTTCATTCGATCCAACATCCGGCCGATCGGTCTTCCGCTTCTGAGTCCGACCGCGGCGATCTCCTCCGTGTGACGCCGTGCATACAACAGCAATCCGACTCCTGTGGCATGCATGGGATTGCTCACGATGTCTCGGAGTCCGCCGATGCCGCTGGGCGCCCCCCGGCGGGCGGGAAGGTTGAGCACGTGCTCAGCCGCGTCCGGCATGCCTTCCAATAATGATGTGCCTCCGGTGACGACCACTCCGGCCCCTAACATGCCTTCATAGCCCGCGCGCGTGATCTCGCGCCGGACAAGTTCGAACATTTCTTCCACGCGCGGCTCGAGAATCTCGGCAATGTCGCGTCGAGAAAACGTTCGTGCCGGACGATCGCCGACGGAGGGCACTTCGACAGTCTCATGACCTTGCACCAGATCTGTCCTCGTCACCCCGTGCTGGACTTTGATTTTTTCAGCTTCCGTTTGTGAGGTGAGCAGCCCGATGGCGAGATCTTTGGTCAAGTTCTGCCCGCCGATCGGCAGCACCGCCGAATGCCGGATGCTTCCGTCAAGATAGATGGCCAAGTCCGTCGTGCCTCCTCCCAGGTCCACCATCGCGACACCCAGATCGCGCTCTTCCTGGCTGAGGACCGCCTCGCTGGAAGCCAAGGGCTGCAAGATAATGTCGACCACATCGAGGCCGGCACGGTTCACGCTCTTAATGATGTTTTGTGCCGATGTGACGGCGCCGGTAATTACGTGGACGTTCACTTCCAGGCGATTCCCCGACAGTCCCAATGGCTCTCTGACTCCCTCCTGTCCGTCAACCATGAACTCGCGCGGAAGGACGTGAAGGATGCGGCGTTCATGAGGGATGACGGCCAGTGTTCGGGCGCTTTCAATGGCTCGATGAATGTCGTCTCGGGTGACCTCGGATTTTTTGAGCGCCACGACCCCTTTGCAGTTTTCGGCTGAGATATGGCTACCGGCGATCCCGGTATAGACGGAATTTATCTGCACCGCTGCCATCAATTCGGCTTCCTCGACCGCCTTCTTGATAGATTCGACGGTGCTCTCGATGTCGACCACCACCCCTTTGCGAAGTCCGCGAGAGGGGCTCGAACCGACGCCGATAATGTTGAGCGTGCCCTCTTCGGTGACTTCCGATACGATGGCGCAGATCTTAGTGGTGCCGATGTCCAACCCGACGAGAATTTGCTCTCGTTTCGCCACAGCCTCACCCCCCCTCGCGAACAATCACGCGGTTCTCGTAGCGCAGGTCTACGTCGTGCCCATCGTGTTTTCGCCCGTCAAACGCCGGCACTTTGAACGCTGCTCTCACGTTCATATACCGATCCCACTGCTCCTTCAGCCCATCGCTTCCGAAGTGGAATCGCACGCCCCTCGCCGAGGCCACGAGATTGACGGGATGACTGGCATCGATCTCAATGCGGCCATCCAGGGTTTCGGCCATCCATTTGGCTAACTCGATGGAGGACTGGACCCGCTGCTTCACGCGAAGATCGCTTTGCGCCAAGAGTGTGCCCTCCACGCCGAGCAACAGCGGCAATGTCGTCTGATCCTGCGTGCCAAGGCGTGCGAGCACGACGCCTTCTTCATCAGTCAATAGATGTTCGGATCCGATCCGCACAATGGCCGCCGGTTTGCGCTCGACGATCGTCACTCGTAGCGCGTGCAGCGGAAGCCGTTCGACCGTGGCTTCTTTGATCCACGGATGGGTCCGCACGCGTTCGGCGAGATACGCGAGGCCCACTTGATGCTGGGCGAGCCCTTTCTTGAGCGCCAATCGATCAACGACTTCCTGTTTGGTCACCTGGCGTATCCCTTCGACGGATACCTCCCTGATCTCAAGGCCCCGTTGCAGAACCGGACCTACTTGACGAACCAGCAGAAGTCCGGCCCAGCACACGGCGGCCGCCGCGACCAGCCACCCGGCAACCTGCAAAACTCTTCGCCATCGAGCCATGAACGCTGAACGACGGGCTTGCATCCTACGTTCTCGCGTCTGGACCGCGCGGGCTCCTTTCCACTGGTTGCTGCGAAAGCTGATCGCCTTCGCGGGTCGCCTGCGAAACACATTTTTCATGCCGCGTGCCCCGTCTGGCTCATTCTCTCGATCGCAGATTCCAGGATCCGTTCGGTCAGCTCTTCGTAATCAATGCCCGCCTGGGCAGCTGCCATCGGCAAGAGGCTCGTCTCCGTCATTCCGGGGACGGTGTTGATTTCGAGTACATAGGGGCGGCCGCGAGGAGTAATGCGAAAATCCACCCTGGCTGCGCCGGCACACCCCAAGACGTCATACGTTCGCAAAGCGAGATTTCGAATCTGCTTCGTGATCGCAGACGGGAGAGGCGCCGGACATAAGTACCGGGTCTTCCCCTTCTCGTATTTCGCCGAGAAATCATAGAAGCCGTCCGGAGCCACGATTTCGACGGCGGGCAGAGCCAGCGGCACCTCGTCCTTGCGGCCCAGAAGCGAGACGGTAACCTCATGACCGGGAATGTACGCTTCCACCATCGCATCTCGATCATAACGGTGCGCCAACGCCAAGGCCTCATCCCATTGAGCCGGTTTTTTTACGATCGTGACGCCGATGGTCGAACCTTCCGATGCCGGCTTCACGACGACGGGCCGCCGCAGTTTCGCTGATCGCAATGCCTGCGCATGCGAGAGCCGTTCACCGCGCTTGATGACGAGACCCGCCGGCACGGGAATCCCGTGAGCGGCGAGAACAGTCTTGGTAGTGACCTTGTGCATCCCAACCGCGCTCGCGTGAACGCCCGACCCCGTGTACGGGATCCCCAGGGTTTCCAAGAAGCCCTGAATGGAGCCGTCTTCTCCTCCGGGACCGTGCAGTGCGAGAAAGGCCACAGCGATCTTCTGATCCTGCAACTCCCGGCTCAAGGTCGGGCCGACATCGATGATGACCGCGTCATATCCGCGCCGGCAAAGTGCCCGATGCACAGCGGCCCCGGTGCGCAGTGACACTTCGCGCTCGGACGATTGACCACCCATCAATACGCCGATCCGGCCCTGAGTCAGCAATGGTTTCCCGCCCATTCCGCTATGCCTCACCGACAATTTTGAGTTCGAGGTCCAGCCGGACTCCGGCCTTCTGTTTGAGCGTGCGTCTGACCTTGTGGATCAGACCGATCACGTCGGCAGCACTCGCGTGTCCGCGATTGACGATGAAATTTCCATGCTTGGTTGAGACTTCTGCATCGCCGATGCGCATGCCCTTTAATCCTGCGGCCTCGAGCAACCGGCCGGCGGAGTCTCGAGGAGGATTCTTGAACACGCAACCGGCGCTGGGCATCGCCAGCGGCTGCGTGTCCTTTCTATAATGGAGGTAGTCCTTCACGATTCTGGCTATCTCAGACCGTAGGCCCGGTCGTAATTGAAGCCAGACCCCTACGACGATGCCCTTCGGCAGGTGGGCGCGCCGATAGTCAAACCGGATCGACGCAGCCGGCAAATCCCGGACATCACCTTTCGTGGTGACAATCCGCACAGCCTTCACCGCGTTCTTCATTTCACCCAGCCGCGTCCCGGCATTCATGACGAGACACCCTCCGACCGTTCCCGGTATACCGGCCGCCCATTCCAATCCGGCCAATGACCGGCGGATTGCGTATCCGATGAGCGTCGGCATTCCGACACCACCTTCGGCATAGAGGACCGCGCCGGCTTCTTCTCGAATCGTGCGCAAATTGGACAGGCTCACCACGATGCCGCGGATTCCCCCGTCTCTGATGAGAAGATTGGTGCCGCCGACGACAAAGATCGGAAGCTTGGCCGCACGCGCCTGCGCGAGCAGGTGACACGCATCGTCCACATCCGCCGGTTCCACAAGCACATCTGCCGGTCCACCAATCTTGAAGGAGGTGTACCCTCGCAGCATGGCGCCGAAGGTGACACGCCCACGGAGACCCGCCACTGCCATTTCCAAGCGCTTCCTGTCGATTCTGAGTGCGGCATGCGCGCCACTCGTTCTGCCTTTCCCAACCTTCATCGCCTCATGTGCCGCGTTCAAGCTTCGCCAGTAATGCAGGTCCGGTCTTCCAAATGTCTCCCGCTCCCAACGTCAAGACGAGATCTCCGGGCTTCAACTGAGGGAACACCATTTCGACAAGCCGGTCCTTCTGTTCAACAAAGGTGACAGACGGATGGCCTGCGCCACGAATCGCTTCGGCCAATTTGGCGCCGGATACACCGGGAATTGGCTGTTCGCTGGCCGCGTAAATCTCGGTGAGAAAGAGATGGTCCGCCTGGCGAAATGCGTGAGAAAATTCCTCGAGCAAATCCCTGGTTCTCGTATAGCGGTGGGGTTGAAACAGCACGAGCAGCCGCCGATCAGGCCAGCCTTGTTTCGCCGCTGCCAGTGTCGCCTTGATTTCCGTCGGATGATGGCCGTAATCGTCGACGACCATGATGTCGTTCGTCTCTCCTCGCAGATGAAACCGCCGCTCGACGCCCGTGAAGGCCGCCAGCGCCTTGCGGATGAGATCCACGGGCACATCCAGTTCGACCCCGATGGCAATTGCCGCCAGCGCATTCGAGACGTTATGGATGCCTGGAACGGAGAGTCGGAACGGACCAAGGTTTCGCGTGCGGAAAAACGCGCGAAACTCCGAGCCGCCTTGTTTGGCCACGATCTCTGTCGCGCGAAAATCCAGGGCGACTCCTTCGGCTTCGGACAGGCCGTACGTGTAGTAGCGCTTGACGATCTTGGGGAAGAGGGAGCGAAGCCGCTCGTCATCTGCGCAGAGGACCGCCAGCCCGTAGAACGGCACCTTGTTGATGAACTCCAGAAAGGTGTCGTAGATCCGTTCCATGCTGCCGTAGTGATCCAAATGTTCTCGGTCGAGATTCGTCACTGCCACGATGGTAGGAGACAGGCGCAAGAACGATCCGTCGCTCTCGTCGGCTTCCGCCACCAGAAGCTCTCCCCGTCCCAGCCGGGCGTGGCTTCCCAGGGCATTCACCTTGCCGCCGATCACCATCGTCGGATCCAATCCGCCTTGTGCGAGAATATTGGCCACCATCGACGTCGTGGTGGTTTTTCCATGCGCGCCCGCGATGGCGACGCCAAATTTCAACCGCATGAGTTCGGCGAGCATTTCTGCGCGAGGGATCACCGGAATCTGTTTCGCTTTCGCGGCCAGTACCTCAGGGTTTTGAGGCGAGACGGCCGAGGAAATGACCACCACCTGCGCTTCTCCGATATGCGTCGCCAGATGGCCGATAAAGATACGTCCTCCCAGCTCTTCCAACCGACGGGTCGTATCTGACGCCTGCAGATCAGAGCCACTGACCTTGTAACCGAGTGTCAGCAGCACTTCGGCGATGCCGCTCATACCGGCGCCGCCGATCCCTACCAGATGAATGTGTTGCGTCTTACGAAACATCGATGTGCGCCTCAAACCTCCTGCTGGCTGTGATTGGGTGATACCGTTGCGCTGTCCTGCACCATTAGATTCCGGCCGCTCCAAGAGACTGGTTAACATCATGCTGGTCTCCTATGAGTGCATAGCATTCACGGACGATTGCCTCGGCCGCGTCCATTCGTCCCAAGCTCAGACTCGCAGCACCCATCGCTCGCATCCTGCCAGGGTCGTCGAGCACTCCCGTCAGTACTTGCGTCAGTCTTGCACCGCTCAATGCGGCTTGGGGGATGACGACAGCGGCGCCGGCGTCTTCCATGACCTTGGCGTTCTTGGCCTGGTGGTCATAGATCGCTGTGGGCAAGGGAATGAGGATCGCCGGCTTGCCGCAGGCCGTGAGTTCGGCCACCGTCATCGCCCCGGCTCGTGCCACAACGACATCCGCAGCATTGATCGCCGCCGGCATGTCGTAGAGAAACGGGACCACATTCACAGAAACGCCGGCGCGATCGTAGGCCTCCTTCACACGGGCGTGATCCAATTCCCCGGTCTGGTGTGTCACAGTGATCGCGGAGCGCCGTTTCAACAATTCCGGCAGGCTTTCGATGGCTGCGCTGTTGACCGCCTTGGCCCCCTGACTTCCGCCGAACACGAGCACCTGCCGTCGATCCGCTGGCTTCGCCACGGAAGAGGAAGCGGCTCGCGTCAGAAAATCTCGCCGGATGGGCGTGCCGACAACACGGACCTTGTCCGGGCTAAAGGAGTCTGCCGCGGAAGCAAACGCCAAGAAGACGCGCTGAACGAACGCACCAACCGCCTTATTCGCAAGCCCCGCATGAGCATTGGGTTCGAGGATCACCCGGGGGATGCCCTTGAGCGTTGCTGCCATGACGATCATCGGACTGGTGTAGCCTCCGACGCCGATCACGAGGTCCGCGCGCCGTTGCCGCAAAATTCGTCCGCATTGCCAAAAACTGATGGGCATGGCACACAACCCCCTGAGCATGTCGACGGGTCCTCTGCCCATAATCGGTTTCGCGCTAATCAAGGCCAACTCGAATCGCTCGTGTGCTAAGACTTTTGATTCCAGCCCGCGTGTCGTGCCGACAAACAAGACCTTGGTCATCGGATCGCGCCGCAGAAATTCCCGCGCCAGTGCGATGGCCGGATACAGATGGCCCCCGGTTCCTCCCGCTGCAATGACGATCGTCATCAGTGATCCGACCCACCGCGTCCGCCTTTGGATGCACCGCCGTGCCGATCTCGCGAGATGCTGAGAAGCATCCCGACACCCACGAAACTCACGACCAACGAGGAGCCGCCATAGCTGACAAAGGGCAGCGTCAATCCCTTGGTCGGCAACAAACCGGTGACCACCGCCGCGTTGACGAGCGCCTGGACGCCAATCAGGAGCGTAATGCCGAGGCCCAGATACTTTCCGAATGGCATCCGTGCGCGCGACGCAATCTGAAAACCCCGCCACACAAACAACGCAAAGAGCACGATCACGGAAGCTGTGCCCGCTAGGCCCAGTTCTTCTCCGACGAGCGCCAGAACGAAATCGGTGTGCGCTTCCGGCAGAAAGAACAACTTCTGTTTGCCTTCGCCCAAGCCGACTCCAAACGGGCCTCCGCTGCCGAACGCGAGAAATGACTGCGTGATCTGAAAACCGGCATCCGCAGCGTCCTTCCACGGGGCGAGAAACGTCATGAGCCGCTGGCGACGGTAACTGGACCCTAAGACCAGGATCAACACCACCGGAATCGCGCAGAGCCCCAGTCCAAGCAGATGAGTGATCCGCGCACCGCCCAAAAACAACAGAGAGACGGTCACCAAGCCCATCACGACGACGGTGCCGAGATCCGGCTCGAGCAACACGAGCCCACTGAGAACGCCGACGACGATCAACGCGGGGAGAAGCCCGCCGCGAAACAGTGTGATCTTGTCCGATTTCTTGGCCAGGTAGGCGGCGAGGTAGATGACGGCGACGAGCTTGACCATCTCGGCCGGTTGGATCGAGATGAGACCCCATCGTAACCATCGCCTTGCGCCCTTCGCCGCGACTCCTAGCGACGGGACCAAGACCATCACCAGCAGCACCGTCATCGCGATGAGAATCGGGATCGAAAGTTTTTTCCACAGCTGATAATCGATCCGCGAGGTGAGATGCATCAGCAGGACACCGAATCCCAGCCAGGCGATCTGTCGCTTCAGAAAAAACTCCGGGTCCTGAAATCGATTGCCGGCCACAATGGCGCTGGCACTGAAGACCATCACCAACCCCATTAAAGCCAGCGTCAGCGTCACGAACAGCAGTACGTGGTCCATCGCCACTCGGGAAACACCCGAGCGTTGCCCGCTCGTTGGCCAAGGCAACGACAACGTTCCTGCAGATCGTGAGCCCATTGTTCAGAACCACCCCCCTGGGCAACGATGCTATTCCGGCAGCGCCTGCACCGCCGATTTGAATTGCCGTCCCCGGTCTTGATAGTCGCGAAACATGTCAAAACTCGCGCAGGCCGGCGACATCAACACGACGTCGCCGGCCGCTGCCTCGCGAGCTGCCCACTCCACTGCGTCCCGCAAGGACTTTGCTTCGCTCATCGTCGTCGCTCCCTCCCACGCCGACTTCAAAAGCGGCGCAGCTTCGCCGATCAAGATGGCATGCTTCACGCGACGCCGGACCATTTCGGTCAGGCGGGAAAAATCTCCGCCCTTGTCGCGCCCGCCGGCAATGAGCCAAATTGGACGATCGATCCCTTCCAAAGCCTTTAACGTCGCATCGACGTTCGTCCCCTTCGAATCATTCACGAAACGGACACCCCGCCGCTCTCTAACCAGTTCCAAGGCATGTTCGAGTCCAGGGAACGTGGTCACGACGCGGCGGATCATGTCTGGAGGACATCCCCAGAGCGCCGCATAGGTCGCCGCGGCCATGACATTCTCGACGTTATGATGGCCGAGAATCTTGAGATCGCTCTTGCGACAGATCTCCTGACGCCGACCGGTGACGGTCGTGACGATCTGATCGCCGTCGAGGAATGTTCCTCCGTCGAAACCGCGACCCACCTCCTGCCGCCTTGAAAAGCCAAGCCGCTTGGCGCGCACCGTGTTGGACAGCGTGGCCACACGAGGATCATCGAGATTGAAGAGGGCAAAGTCGTCGCCGGTCTGATTCTCAAAAATCCTGCGTTTTGCGGCTAGGTATTCGTCGATGGAGTCGTACCGGTCTTGATGATCCACCGTCACATTCAGAATGGCCGCCACCCAGGGATGAAAGCGCTCGATCGTTTCCAGCTGGAAACTGGAGACCTCGACCGCCAGGTAATCGTAGGGCTCCGGCTTTCCCTGCTTTTTCGCCTGCAATGCCGTCCAAGCGGCTTCGCTGAGCGCCGTCCCTAGATTGCCGCCGACGAATGCGCGTTTACCCTGCTCCGCCAGCATTTTTCCAATCAAGGTCACGGTGGTGCTTTTGCCGTTTGTGCCCGTCACCGCGAGAATGGGAGCGGAAAGAAACCGAGATGCCAGTTCGAGTTCACTAATCACCTTGATTCCGCGTTGACGTACACGCTCGAGCGCCGCCATGCGATAGGGAACACCCGGACTGATGACCACGAGGTCGGCGTGATCCAGTGAGCGTTCGTACTCTGCGCCAACGGAGACCTGAACCTGAGTGCGGTCGACACTCTTCAGAACCGCCGTCAGTTCGTCCTCGCCTTTGCGGTCGGCCGCCGTCACACGAGCACCGGCCTCGTTCAACAACTGACACGCCGCTATTCCGCTTCGTGCCAACCCGAGCACCGTGACCTGGGCTCCAGACAAATCCACCTCTTCGACCTCCACCATCTCCATCACCGCAACTTCAACGTGCTGAGACTCAAGAGGGCCAACAGAATCGCGATAATCCAAAGACGCACGACGACCTTTGGCTCTTCCCAGCCCTTCATCTCAAAATGATGATGGATGGGTGCCATCAGAAAAATACGTTTCCCGCGCGACTTGAATGAGGCTACCTGAAAGATGACTGAAACCGCTTCGATCACGAACACTCCGCCGACCATCAGAAGCAGCAGTTCGTGCTTACTGATGACAGCCACCGTGCCGAGCGCTGCGCCTAGCGGCAGTGAACCGACGTCGCCCATGAACACCGACGCAGGATAGGTGTTGAACCATAGAAACCCCAGACTCGAGCCCAAGATGGCGGCCGTGAACACAGCAATCTCTCCGGCACCTTCGATGTGAGGGATGAGCAGGTAATCCGACATGATCCGGTGGCCAGCAACATAGGCCACAATGGTGTAGGCAAGCGCGGCAATCATGATGGGTCCGATCGCCAGCCCATCGAGGCCATCCGTCAAATTGACCGCATTGGAACTGCCGACGATGACCAGAACCACGAAGACCACATAAAACCATCCGAGGTCCGGCGTGAAATTCTTGAAAAACGGCACGTTCAGCTTGGTCGAATAGCTGGGAAGGAAATAGAGCGCGAGGGCGATCAACAGAGCGACGCCGATTTGCGCGGCGAACTTTTGCGTAGGAGACAATCCCTTCGACCGGGCCTTAATAAACTTCAGGTAGTCGTCAGCAAATCCGATTGCACCAAACCCGAGGGTGGCGATCAGGACCAGCCAGACGTACGGTTTTGTGATATCTGCCCACAACAGCGTCGAAAGCAAGACGGCAAAAATAATGAGCAGTCCTCCCATCGTGGGCGTACCGCTCTTTGCGAGGTGATGCTTGGGGCCGTCGTCACGGATTTGCTGGCCAAGCTTGATCTCCTGCAACTTCCGGATGAGCCATGGGGTCAGCACAAACGCGATGAGGAAGGCCGTAACGGCCGCATAGATAATGCGAAAACTCAAATACCGGAAGACGTTGAGAAATCCGTATTCGGTATGGAGCGGATACAACCAGTTGTACAGCATGCTCGACCTACGCCCTACATCCGCGCCGACGTTATGACGCCTGCTTCGTGACGGCTTTCATGCCGGTCAAACCTTGCACAATCTGTTCCATGCGCATGCCACGCGAGGCCTTCACGAGAACCACATCTCCACGGTGAACAGACTTCTTGAGAAGCTCAGCTGCCGAAGTTGCGTCCGCTACCTCCACGATGACCGACTGCGACATTCCCTCCTGCCTCGCACCAACAGCAATCTCCTTTCCTAACTGCCCACACACGATCAACCGAGAGAGTTGGAGCCCCGCAGCAAACCGTCCAACATCGCGATGCATTTGTTGGGCCTCACGCCCGAGCTCCAACATGTCTCCCAACACCGCGACCCGTTCACGAGCCGGAGTCCACTCGCCGAGGAGTTGCAGGGCGGCCTTCATAGAAGCCGGGTTGGCGTTGTAACAGTCGTTGATGATCTGCACGCCATGATGAGTCACCACTTGTGATCGCATGACGGCGGGGCGGAACTTGGCGAGGCCCTGCGCGATCATCACACCCGGCAGATTCAAGGAGAACCCCACGGCTGCTGCGGCCAGCGCATTGATTACATTGTGCGTGCCGGGCACTTTGATGACGACGGACGTGGGGCGGCTCTTCCCGGGAAGCAGCAGCCCGAACCTGGTGCCTTTTCGGGCATCGGAGGCGACGTGAATTGCGCGGACGTGCGCCCGTTCGAACAAACCAAACGAGACGACACGGCAGCGGGCCCGCGCAGCCAGATAGTCGAAATAGGGGTCGTCCGCATTCAAGACTGCCGTGCCGTCCGGCGGCAGCATGTCGAGCAGTTCCGCCTTCGCCTGCGCGGATCCTTCCATGCCGCCGAAGAATTCCAAATGATCCGGCCCGATGTTGGTGATGAGACCGATGGTGGGACGGACGATTTCGCAAAGGCGCGTCGTCTGCCCACGATGGTCCACGCCCATTTCAATCACAGCCGCTTGATGTCTGGCTGTGAGCCGAAACAGCGTGTGGGGCACCCCGATACGGTTGTTGTAGTTGCCTTCGGTCTTCAATGTCCGCCAACGTTGGGCCAGAACGCTGCCGACCATATCCTTTGTCGTCGTCTTGCCGTTGCTCCCCGTGACGGCGACAACTGGAATTGCGAACCGACTTCGATGATGTGTCGCAAGCTGCTGATAAGCGAAGAGCGGATCCTGCACGCCGAACAGAAACGGTTCCTGGCGGTTCCCTATGGGTTTTGCGCCTTTCCCTTCCCACCGATAGCCGTCGTCCACGATGGCACCGGCCGCCCCCTTGGACAGCACCACCGGAACGAACTGATGCCCATCGAACCGCTCGCCCCGCAGCGCCACGAACAGATCGCCACGACGGACAGACCGAGAATCCGTGCTGATGCCGCGAATCCGCCGCTTGGCGGTAGGCGAGGAGTCGCCCGCCAGCACCTTGACGCTGATGACTTCGCGCAGCTCAGCTATCGTAAAGAGCGCCATCTCTTCGTCGCCTCGCTCGGATTTCCCATCCGGGTGCACAGTCACGCGCAATTCCTCATCTGCTGAATCGCCTCTCGCGCGACTTCTCGATCGTCGAAATGCACTTTCTTCGTCCCAAGGATCTGGTAGTCCTCATGCCCTTTCCCTGCGATAAGGACGATGTCCCCAGCCCGGGCCAGACGCACCGCCGCCATAATGGCTTCCCTGCGGTCCGCGATGAGATGGTATTCGACGTGAGACCGGGCTTGGAGCGCCTCGCGTACGCCGGTTTCGACTTCACGGAGAATGGCCAGCGGATCTTCCGTTCGCGGGTTGTCGGATGTCAGGACTACCACATCACTGTGCTCGACGGCGGCCCGGCCCATCTTCGGGCGCTTGCCTCGGTCGCGATCGCCGCCGCAGCCGAAAACCGTGATAATCCGGTGTGTCTTCAACGCTTGGGCAGCGGTCAGCAAGCGTACGAGGGCGTCTTCGGTATGGGCATAATCCACAACGACCGTAAAATCTTGCCCGGCCGATACCCGCTCAAAGCGACCCGGCACGTTGGTTAAGGCTGCCACCGCTTTTCGCACCTGATCGCAGGTCGCTCCGGCGTGCAGCGCCACACCGATTGCCCCAAGCAGGTTATAGACGTTGTGTTCGCCGACGAGTCGGCTCTCGACGGTAAAGTTACCGACCGGCGTCACAGCAGTGAAGGTGGTGCCGTTCATCGAAAGTCGCACGTGTTCCGCCTGCAGATCGGCCCGGCCTTTTACCGCGAAACCCCACACCGGCACGCGACAGGCCGCACGCACTTGTGCACCTCGAGGATCATCCATATTGATGATGGCGCGTTGACCGGTTTTCTTTCCCTGTCCCAGCGTCGTAAACAACCGTAACTTCGCATTGAAGTACTCTTCCATCGTCTGATGGAAGTCGAGGTGATCCTGCGTCAGATTGGTGAAGACCGCGACGTCATACTCACATCCGGCCGTCCGGTCCATGGCCAACGCATGAGAGGACACTTCCATGACGACACTGTCCATGTGTGAGTGACACATCTTTGCCAGCAGACCTTGCAATTCGAGCGCACCGGGGGTTGTGTGAGAAGCCGGAATGGTCTCGGCGCCAATCTGATAGGCCACTGTTCCGATGAGCCCGACCTGACGGCCGATGCCTTCCAGCAGCGCCTTACAGAGATAGGTGGTCGTCGTCTTCCCATTGGTTCCAGTCACGCCAATCATCGTCAATCGCACCGATGGATCGCCGTAGAATCGTCCGCCAATGAGTCCAAGCGCTTTGCGTGAATCCACCACCTTCACAAAGGGGAGCGATTCATGCTCAAGGGATTCCTGCCCAACGATCGCGGCCGCTCCCGCTTCAATCGCTTGACCCACGTATCGGTGACCGTCAACGCGTTCACCCTTGACGGCGATGAAGAGACTACCTGATGCGACCGCTCGCGAATCATCGGTCACTGAAGTCACCAGCCGGTCCAACGCTCCATGCCGTTCGACAATCGCGACCTGGCCGTTGAGTGCTGCCAGCAACTGCGTGACCGTCATCGATCGAGTATCCATCATGGATCCGACTATCGCGCCGCCATGGCGATCTTCACTTGATCATCCCGAGGCACGCCCAAATACGTCAGCACCTGCTCACCGACTCGCCGGAAGACAGGCGCCGCCACGACGCCACCCCAGGACTCGCCCTGAGGTTCATCGACGACCACGATGATCGCGAGACGTGGAGCATCTGCCGGCACGAAACCGACGAACGAACCTATGGACAATGCCGAGGAGTAGGTCCCGGTACGCGGATCGACTTTTTGGGCCGTCCCGGTCTTCCCCGCAACGCGAAACCCGGGGATGGCCGCTTTCGTTCCTGTTCCGCTGGTGACCACGCCTTCCATGATGGTGGTGAGCGTGCGTGCCGTCGCTGGGGACACCACACGACGCTTGACCTGCGGAAGAATCTCCTTCACGCGCTGGCCCTTCTGATCTCTCACCTCGGCGACGACATAGGGCTTCATGAGAACACCGTCATTGGCAATGGCTGAAACCGCCGTGATCATCTGCAACGGCGTAACTCCCACTTCCTGACCCATCGAAATCGACGCCAGAGAGCGCCGGCCCCACTCACGCGGAGATTTGAGCAATCCTGAGACTTCTCCCGGAAGGTCGATGTCGGTCCGTTGGCCGAACCCAAAAGCCTGAAGATACCGGTAGAGCCGTTGATCTCCGACCAACATGCCGGTTTTGGCTGCACCGATATTGCTCGACTTTTGAATCATCTGAGCAAACGTCATCCATCCGAGCTTTTCATGGTCATGAATGGTCGTGTTCGCAATCGTCATCCGGCCGTTTTCTCCGAACAGCATGGAGCCCGGCATCATCACCCGTTCCTCCAGCGCGGCAGCCGCCACCACCACCTTCATGGTTGAGCCAGGCTCGTACGTGTCGGTCAGGGCCCTATTTCGCCAGCGGTCTGCCGTCAATGAGGCAACGGTATTCGGGTCGAACCGCGGGCTTACCGCCATGGCAAGAATGGCACCGGTCCTGGGTTCCATTACGATGATGGTCCCAGATTTTGCGCGAGCATGATCAACGGCTTCCTCAAGTTCCTTTTCGGCGATGTACTGGATCACCTCGTCGATGGTCAGAGTGAGCGCCTCCCCTGTAGTAGGAACTTGTTCACGGAGGCCTTTAGGGAATACCGTTCGACCGAGCGCGTCGCGCTGAAGAATTGTCAGTCGTTTTTCTCCGTGCAGCTGGGATTCATACCGACGCTCTAATCCCTCAAGTCCCACCCCGTCCATGCCGACAAATCCAAGGACATGGGCAAGCAGGGGGCCTTTCGGATAGAATCTTCGGCCCTCCATCACCATACCGATGCCGTCAATCGACAATTGCTCGAGCCGACGCCCCTGCTCCGGCTCGACCTTCCGCGCCAGCCACACGAAATGCTTGTCCTGACGCAGCTTCTTTTCAATTTCTTCGCGGCGGATATGCAGCACGGGCGAAAGGGATCTTGCGGCATTCGCAGGACTATCGAGGGAAGTTGGGACGCCGAAGATCGAGGGGACTTCGACGTTCATCGCCAGCACCTTCCCGTGACGGTCGGTGACCGCTCCTCTGGCGCCTTCCAGCGTCACAGTCTTTTGATGCTGCCGATCCGCTCGAGCCGTGAGCTCAGCCGCTTGCAATACCTGGAGGTTGACCAGCCGAAACAAGATGACGCCAAAACCGGCGAGGAGAAGATGCAGCAAAATGTATCGCCGGCCCCGCGAAGGACCCATGACTATTTCGCACCTCCTGCAGGCGGCATCGTGCGAGCAATTCGCAATTGCTCCACGGGCGGCGTCGCCAGGAGCGGTCTGTCGGGCTGTGGATGGACGATGAAGACTTGGCCTTGCTGCGGCGGAATCAGCCCCAATTTGTCTGTCGCCACCCTGGCAATTCGTTCAGGAGCCGTCAGCGCGGAAACCTTGACTTGCAGCTGATCACGTTCCCGTTCGAGGAGCGTCTTTTGTGTTTTCAAGCGCTCGATGGAGTACCCCAGCCGCACCATATCGACCCTCTCCCAGACGAAGACAAACACAAGGCACATGCCCGCCACGATGGCGACCGCTTTCATGCGCGTCCCTCCTTGAAGATCCGTTGCATGACTCTCAGCTTGGCGCTTCGAGATCTCGGGTTGCGATCTCTTTCCTCTTCGGACGGCACCTGCGGTCGCTTCGTTAGAATTTCCAGCTCACCGCCGCTTTCACTCGAAAGCCCTTTGAAAGTCTGCTTCACGATGCGATCCTCGAGGGAATGGAAGGAGATCACACACAACCGCCCTCCCGGCGCCAATGCATCGGCCGCATCGCGGAGCGACGTCTCCAAGTGATCCAATTCTTGATTGACGGCGATCCGGAGCGCCTGAAATGTTCTCGTCGCGGCATGAATGCGGCCCCGTCGATAATGACCGGGGACCGCAGACTCAATCACGGATACCAACTGACGCGTGGTGGTCAAGGTCTGGCGGTGGCGGGCGCTCACGATGGCCCGGGCAATGCGACGGGAATACCGTTCTTCCCCCAAGCGGTAAATCATGTCGGCTAGGTCGGTCTCGTCGAGCTCATTTACGATATCAGCCGCCGTCCGACCACTGCTCTGGTCCATTCGCATGTCGAGCGGTCCCTCCGACCGAAAACTGAAGCCGCGGGATGGTTCGTCGAACTGAGGCGACGACACGCCAAGGTCGAACAACATGCCGTGCACATGGGGAATGCCTCGTTCCGCCAAAATCTGCTTCAATTCCATGAAATGCGCCTTGACCAGAATCGCTCGGTCTCCGAAGCTCTGTAGTTCCTTTCGGCCGGCATTGAGAGCTTGGACATCTCGATCGATACCAAGAACAATCCCGTGGGGTTGGCTGGCTCGAAGAACATCCTTGGCATGCCCACAATATCCCACTGTGCAATCCACGTAGATGCCACCGGAGTGCGGCTGCAGCCAGGACAGCACCTCCGAAGGCATAACGGGCAAGTGGGCAGGACTATTACTGTTCTTATTGAACCCAGTTTCACCCACAATCTCCCACGCCACGGCGGAGTATACTCCTCAGCAAGACATTGTCAATAAAAAATTCGAGGACTTACAAGTTTTTTTGAGCAGTAGAAAATGCCGCATTTGTGGCGGCAGAAATGAGGCTGGCAATGAGGGATTCGAGCAGCGCGGTAAGCGCCTCCCCACCCTAACCAGATTTTTGATGGACCCGATGGATAGCGGAATGGAGGCTTCGGAGGTCAGGGATATAGCTTATACAGCATGCGAGGGAATGGAATCGTCTCCCGGACGTGCTCGAGTCCGCAAATCCAGGCTACGGCACGTTCAATACCCATCCCGAAGCCGGCATGTGGAACCGATCCAAACTGGCGAAGATCCAGATACCACTTAAAGGCATCTTCTGGAAGGTGGTGTTCCTTTAAACGCCTGCGTAACAACTCCGCATCGTGAATGCGCTGCCCTCCGCCGATGATCTCTCCGTACCCTTCAGGTGCTAATACGTCCATGCACAGTGCGAGATCCGGACGCGCCTCGTCCGGCTGCATGTAAAACGCCTTGAGCGCAGTCGGATAACGATGGATGATGACTGGCCGATCGAATTGTTGCGAGATAATGGTTTCTTCATCGCCTCCGAAGTCATCTCCAAGCTGCGTGGGATTATTTTTTTGCTGCAATAGTCGGATCGCCTCTTCATAGGTCAGCCGGGGAAACGGCGGCTTCACAACTTCCAGCTTTGCAATATCGCGCTCGAGCACAGCCAGTTCTTGTTTTCTCGTTTCGAGGACTCGCTGTACGATGGAGGTCAAAAATTGCTCCGCGAGCTCCATCATGTCCGCCAGCTGTGCGAACGCGACTTCGGGCTCGACCATCCAGAATTCCATTAGATGCCGGCGCGTCTTCGATTTTTCAGCACGAAATGTCGGACCGAAACAATACACTTTGCCGAATGCGGCGGCGGTGGCCTCGCTATAGAGCTGGCCGCTTTGGGTCAAATAGGCCGTTTCGTCAAAGTACTGCGTCTGAAAGAGCGTCGTGGTGCCTTCACATGCGTTCGGCGTAAAGATCGGCGCATCGACGAGAATGAATCCCCGCTCGTCAAAGAAGTTCCGTGAGGCCCGGATAATCTCGTGCCGAATGCGCAGGATGGCGTGCTGCCGGTGCGAGCGTAGCCACAGATGCCGGTGCTCCATCAAGAAGCCGATACCATGTTCTTTGGGCTGGATCGGGAACGGCTGCGCAACCTGCAACGCTTCGATGCGTGTGACGTCCAGTTCATAGCCCCCCGGCGCACGATGGTCTTGTCGAAGCTGTCCGGTAACGACCAACGATGATTCCTGAGTCAGACCGGCTGAGACCGCAAACTGGTCGTCTCCGACGGCTTTCTTGCTCACGATCGCCTGCAGATCGCCGGTGCCATCTCGAATGGTCAAAAAATGAAGTTTCCCGCTATCGCGGCGGCTCCGCAGCCATCCACGAATGGTCACTTCCTGTCCCACATGCTGTCCAACCGCATCAATCATAATGATGACCGGCATCCGGACGTCCTCCTGCAACAGTCAGATCGTCAAAATGGCAGCCTAGCGGATTGCCCCTCTGCATTCAAGAACACGAAGTTCCAGGTTTGTTGACAAGGGGCCTCAGTGAGATAAGAATCAAGCTATGCAAATGTCCCCGTTCCTGCATAGGAAAGTGCTGGTCGCCCTGTTGGCTGCGGCCATCGCTGTGGTCGTGTTGCCGGAGTTCACTGCCTCCGCGGCATCGACCATCTATTATTGTCCCGATAGAAAGGGAGATCAGCAGTATTCGGCGCAATCAGGGCCCGGCTGCACACCGCTCGTGGACAAGAAAACAGAGCGGGTGGAAGGCATGCCCCAGCGACATTTTCAACCAGACAACCTTCAGCAGGATGTTTCAGCGTTTCTCACCCGCTATAAGAAATTTCTCGAGTGCTGCAAGACAGACTTGAATGAAGTTCGCGAACTCGAGGAGATGGCCGACGAACTCGACCAGTTGCTGGCCTCGGCCCAAGCCAACCTGTCGAACTATTCGCTCGCCTCGAGGGGGATCATGCTTCGAGAGCTTATTCCCAGAGTCGCCAGAGCCAGAAGTGATCTCAAAGTCCTGCATGCCCGGCTCGAAAAGATCAACGAGCTCTCCAGCCGGCGCGATCAACTTGACTTCGAAGATGCAGGACGGGACGCTCAAACAATTCGTGACTTGCAGGAGTCGATCGAGCGAGATATTCGCGCTCCCAAATTGCCGGGAAGCGCGAAAACGGGAACCGGCATCGGCGCGGCTCCCGCTGCCGGGCCGGCAATTGGTCGAAGCCCCAAGACGGGAACGGAGATCGGACAAGAAGGCGTCACAGGTCACAACATCGGCGCGACGCCGCGAAACAGCCGGGACATCGGGGGCAGCGGACTCTCAGGATTCGAGATCGGGGCGACGGACCGAGCTGGCCCTGCCATCGGAGAGTCGACACTCAACGAGGAGACTTCTTCCAGCGTAAGCTCAACGCTTCAGCGATCGACGGTCGGATCCAGCATTTCCGATTCGAGCGTTGGCTCCAGCATGAATTCCTCGACTGTCGGCTCGAGCATGCAGGATACATCAGTGGGATCGTCGTTGGGCGGGTCGTCGGTCGGCTCGAGCATGCCAAGCCGTTAACAGTCTTCCTTCCGAACGAAGTAACTTCCTCCCTTGGGATCAGCCCGCCGCGTTGTGCGCAACTGCCGGCATCGGCTCCCAGGTCTCCCCGCCATTGCGGCTTAGATAGAGGCCGCTGCCGTTCGTGCCTGCGTAGAACACCTCCGGATCCGTAGCACTCTGAGCAATCGACCGAATGTTGGTGCTGGCAAATCCTTTATTCTGCGTTCTCCAGGTCATCCCTCCGTCATCACTTCGGTGCACGCCGTCTCGCCCCGTGATATAGATGACGCCCTTTCTGCTCCGGTCCAAAATCATGGCCATGATCATCTGATCGGAGAGCGATTCCCCGATCCTCACCCACGACTTCGCCCCGTCTGTGGTTTTGAAGAGGCCCGCGAGGGTTGCAGCGTAGACGGTTTCAGGCTCGAACGAATCGACGTGGATGGACGTGACGTTCAAAGCGCGGGAGCTCTTGATGATTTCAGGCGGTACCAATCCGTTATTGACCTTTTCCCAATGCCCGCCTTCGTTTACCGTCTTGTAGACGCCTCCGCTGGTGCCTGCGTAGAGAATGGCCGGCCGTGTCGGGTCCATGGCGAGGGTCACGACCATGAGCACTTCCTTCATCCCTTCCATCCTCTTGCTCCAACTTCCGCCGCCGCTCTTCGTCTCGAAAATCCCCATCGTCGTTGCCACGAATATATGATTGCTATCGTACGGATCAAACACGAACTGATTGACGACCGAAGAAATGGTCGCATCGTCCAATCCGGTGCGCATGGAGGCCCATCGCTGTCCGCCGTCATAGCTCTTGTAGACCGCGTCGCCCTTCGTCCCCGCGTACACGGTGGCCGGATACGAAGGATCGACCGCCATGGCGATCACACGGGAATGACTCATTCCCTTCGAGATGTTAGTCCATGTTCGCCCGCCATCCCGCGACTTATAGATGTAATCGTTGGTGGTCACGTACAAGATGTCCGGATTTTTAGGATGGAGTTGAATGACGACGATCGGCTCGCTGCGATCGCACCCGAGCAGACCAAGCTGGAGGACCAGGAACCCGACAACGGCCCATCGCGTCATCCACTCACGGCGTCGATGGATGCCGTCGCCATTCATCGATAATTGATAAACTGCAAGTCGATGCCGAAGTCCTTCCCTCGCAGAAAGGCGATCGCCGATTGCAGTTCGTCCTTGCTCTTGCTCAAGATCCGTACCTGCTCGCCTTGGATTTGGGCCTGCACCTTTAACTTTGAATCCTTGATCCCCTTCGCAATCTCTTTCGCTTTCTCTGTGGCCAGACCGCTCTGAATCTTTGCCACCTGCCGCACGGTGCCGCTCAGTGCGGGCTCAATGGCCCCGTGGTTAAACGCTTTCAACGAAACGCCGCGTTTCACGCATTTCGCCTTGATGATCTCTTGCACTGCGTTCAACTTGTACTCGTCGTCCGACAGGACGACCAATTCCTTCTCTTTCTCTTTCAAGCTGATGTCGGTCTTTGAGTTCTTAAAATCAAATCGCTGCTTAATTTCCTTGGTTGCCTGATCAAGCGCGTTCTTCAATTCCTGCATATTCACTTCCGACACGATATCGAACGAAAATTGGTCAGCCATATCACACCTCCGCTCTGTTCCGGTTCAGCAACAACCTGTGCCGTGCGGCAGCCGGAAGCCGTCGTCGTCCTGTGTGACCGTCGCGTGCAGATTTCCAGCCGACCCGCCTCCGGCCATGACGACAATCTCAGTGCTGGTAAACGGCCTTTTTTGGATGAGATATCCGTACCATTGCCTCATGCTGTCGCTCAAGACCACCAATCCCAGAATCGCAACGATCGCCACTAACGCGGCATCGAGATACAGGGCGAGCGCTTGACCGGCGGTGAAGGTTCCGGCCGCTGCCACGAACATTCGGAACATTTCATAGGAGCCGGTGAGCGTAATCACGCCGACAAAGAGCATGGGCAGCGCCGTAATCCAGAGATACTGGGATTTTCGCATCTTGATCAGCACAGTCGTGCCGATACAGAGAGCGAGCGTCCCCAACAGTTGGTTAGCTGCGCCGAACATCGGCCAGATTGTGGAAATGCTGCCCGTCGCAATCAGGGAAGCCCAGCCCCCGACGACGACGCCGCTGCTGAGCAACACTCCTGGCAGCCAATTCAATTGGCGGAACGATGGAGATACGCGCCCTGCCATTTCCTGAATCAGGTACCGTGCAACGCGGGTCCCAGTATCGATGGTGGTCAAAATGAACAACGCCTCGAACAGAAGCGCAAACTGGTACCAATAGGCCATTAGCCCCGCCATTCCGGGCAACGCCGAAAAGATCGAGGCCATTCCTACCGCAAGGGAAACAGCACCGCCGGGCCGGCCGGCGACTTCGACCTCAACCAGCCGAGAAAGTTCGGCGATTCGGAACGGCGGGAAACCCATTGCCGCGAGCGCATCGGACGACAATGTCGTATTGATGGAGAAATAGTCCCCTGGCAAGAGCACCGTGGCTGCAACCAAAGCCATCACTCCCACGAAGCTTTCGAGGAGCATGGCCGCATAGCCTACGAGTGCCTGTGATTCCTGCTCAATCATTTTCGGCGTGGTGCCGGAAGAGACTAAGGCGTGGAAACCTGAGACGGCTCCACAGGCGATGGTAATAAAGAGAAATGGGAATACGGTGCCCGGAATGATCGGGCCTCCGCCGTCCACAAACGTCGTCATGCGGGGCATTTGGACAGTTGGCGCCAGCGCGATGACGCCGAATCCGAGAAGGATCACGACGCCAAGCTTCATAAAGGTCGAAAGGTACCCGCGGGGCACCAAGAGCATCCAGCCGGGTAACACAGAGGCGAGAAAGCCGTAGCCGGCCAGCAGCCAGACCAATGTCGATCGCTCGTACTCGAACCAGGATGCATACGAAGACTGAGCCACGACACGGCCCAGCAGCACGGCGATGATCAACAATGCCACGCCAAGGAACGAGACCTCCGCAACGGCACCTGGACGGAACTTCTGAAGATAGAACCCCATGACGAAACCGATAGGGATCGTCATCGCGATGGTGAACGTTCCCCACGCATTGTGGTAGAGCGCGTTGACAACGGCAAACCCGAGTCCCGCAAGCGCCACGACGACAATAAAGAGGACAGCCAAAGCGGTCGCCGTGCCTGTCACGACGCCCAACTCGTCGCGGGCGATTTCCGGAAGTGATCGCCCATTCCGTCGCATCGACGCCACGAGGATGACCAAATCCTGCACCGCTCCCGCCATCACCGCGCCGATCACCAACCAGAGAAACCCGGGGAGAAATCCGAATTGCGCCGCCAGGACCGGTCCGAGTAAGGGGCCGGCTCCCGCGATAGCCGCAAAGTGGTGGCCGAAGAGGACGACGCTATTCGTGGGATGGAAATTCACGCCGTCGTTCAAACGCACGGCGGGAGTAATACGTTGATTATTGAGTTCGATGACTCTCGAAGCGATCCATCGACCGTAGAAGCGATAGGCCAGTACATACAGGCATGCTGCAGCGACAACCAGCCACAGCGCATTCACCTGTTCATGAGGAGACACGAGACCGGCGACAATGGCAAGTGCGCCGGCACCAAGAAGAGCCACGAATCCCCAACACAGGAGCTTGAGTGCCGACATGGCGAGCCATCCTAGCACAAAGCAGGGTTCGGAGCCTGCGGCTCGGTTCTCCTCCTCTCCACGAGAAGTCTGGGGGCCAATGTCCTGATCCGAGTCAGCAACGAAGGACAGATAATTTTCCGCGGCGCCACGTCGAGTGGGGTGAGTTAGATGGGATACATGAAGACATTCGACTGTGGTTTAGCTCCTGACGCATCCCTCTGACGGGGGAGGAAATTCTCGGCAAGAGGCGGGAATTTTCCGCCAGTTTCGTTACCGGGTGGTCCTGCGATTTCGCTGGATACTTTTCGTCACAAGGCCTTTCGATAGGAAACTGCATTGGATCAAGCACTTCGAGCACCCCTTCTTTGTAGGTATTTCTCTGGCCCTGGCATTGCAGACCATCAGGGCATGCTCACGCAGCTCAAAAGGAGATACAACATGTCACCTTTGATGTTGATGCTAGTTCTCAGCCTGGTCCCCTTTCCCGTTCTCGCGATCGCCATCCTTGCCGATCGCTGGTTAAAGGCGACGCAAAAGACAGTGTCTTGACGGTCTGACTCCTCTCTTGTCGATTCACTCAAGGAATGACGGAGGGATCGATGACGGCCCGACGCCGACAATTCCGTATGCCGGTTTCTCGGTGTGGTCTCGTGACAAGAGATCGCACCACCACGCTCTGCGAGATCCTGGACATCACCGATCAGGGCCTGCATTTCTCCACAGATCTGCTCCTCTCCGAGAATGACACGGTCCGAATCGAGTGCCAACTGGATGCCGACTGCATCATGCAATGCGGGTTGGTCATCACGCATGCAGAACCTCCTCGCTTCGGCGGGCGAATGACGCACCTGCTCCCGGAACACCAGCAACAGCTAGCGTTGTTTATACAACGATTGATCACCTCCAGTATGGCGGGGTTGTAAGGATGCTCTCCTCACCTTCGGATCCGGCGCAGGCCAAAGACCCCTCATCCCAAGTCGTTCCCATCCTCTGTCTCCTCGGAGTGGTCGCATTGCTCAGTTCGATCACCCCGACCACGAAATATGTGTTTCAGCATAGCAGCCTTACCTTCCTCTCAATCGCAAGCGGACGGATTGTCATTGGCTTCCTGTTCCTCGCGGCAGTGACGGCCTGTTTGGATTGGCAAGGATTGCGCTCGCTCAGCATCGCCGATGGGGCACGGTTTGGCGTTCTGGGCCTCCTCGGCGTCGGATCCTACATCGTCGCCGCGTACGGACTGTTGTACACCGACGTCACGCACTACGCGTTGATCTATAGTCTCCTCCCCACATTTACCGCATTTTTCAGCTGGTGCCTCTCGAAGGACAGCCTGAACTGCGCCAGCCTGTTCGGCATCGTGCTCTCCTGGACCGGCTGTCTGGTGGCGTTGGTCCCCAACCTACAAACGGGATCCATTGAATTCGGATCAGGAGACCCCCTCGTCCTACTGTTCACGTTCATGATGGCGGCTCACCTTGTTCTCAGCATGCACATCGTGAGACGACATGGCGTCCTCACCGCCAATACTGCGATGTTCGGAATCACAGCGGTCTTCATATCGGGGGGCACGGTCGCATGGGACGAGCCGACGTCACCAGGGGATCTTTCCTGGACTGTCTGGGGCTCCGTGCTCTTCATCGGGCTAGGGACCGCCAGCGTGTTCCTACTGCGTTGTTGGTCCTTACAGTCCCTGACGCCTGCGACCGTAGGTGCCTATCACAATCTTATTCCGATCTGCACCATCGCGATTGCCCATTTGTCGTTGGGTGAACCTGTGACCACCCAGACGATGACGGGGGCGCTGGCCGTCCTGCTGGGGACCGAACTCGTGCGGCGCAAACCGGCGTGGTCTGCTTTGTCTGCTCACAAGAGATTCTTGGGCCTAGCGTTCGCAGCCGGAAGGTCTTCAATCGCTTGGGGCGCATTGAGGAAGGCGGAGGCGGAGACTCATCGATTTCGCCCCTCGAAGGGGGGATACATTTGATCGGCTGCAGCACAGTACACTGGCCACATGGATGACATCAGGGCATACCATCGAGGTCTCTACCGCCTGTCGTTAACGTATCCCGCCATGTACTGCATCACGTCGACCGTCGGAGAAGGAACGATCACCAACCTGTCGGCCATGGGATGCTCGATCGAAACGGACGAGCCGCTCCCCACACAGCAGCACGTGGCGCTTCGCCTGCTCCTTCCCGACAAAACAGAATCCTTGGCAATCGACGAAGCCGAAGTCAAATGGGTCAAGGGCACGCGCGCCGGCGTCGAATTCATTCAAGTGGAGCGGAAAGCCAACTTACGCTTGCATTCCTTCGTTTGGGACAAGATGATCGAGCGGATTCAGCAGCTTCAACAACAGCGCGCCGCCTTATCCTAGTTTTGGAGCGTCTCGCTTTTGTCCTCTTCCCATCGCCGCCAAGCAAAGCAGTCCGATTCCGATCCAGACTAGTTCTCGGAAACGCCGCAAGAGCGCGAAGGTAATCCCCGTGACGTCCGAATACCCGAAGGCCTTCAGCAACAATAAATTGCCTCCGTCCTGCGTGCCCAGACTCCCCGGGATAAAAAAAGTTCCGCCTTTGATGAACACCGACAGCGCGCCGATGGAAATCGCGGACAATAGCGAGGCTGGACCTCCCAAATACAAAATGATCACATACACTTCCACGGCTTCCGCCAGCCATCCCAGAAGGTAGAGCGCCGTGGCCGCGTAGAAGGCCGACCGATGGTGCATGTAGAAATTGAGGATGATCCCGTCCAGCGACCGCAATTTCTCCTCGCGGCTCTCGAGAAAGGCCACATGCAGACCGAGCCCGCGCAGCGTCCGGAGGATCCACATGAACAGCCCACGCTTCTGCACGAAAATGAAGGCTGCAACTCCGAATAACAGCAAGGCGACAGAAAGGAGGCTGGCTGCCGCAACTTGGCCGGATGATCCTTCCGCGCCCAGCATCCAGAACGCCAGCGCAATCCCCACCAGGATGAATAGCACCTGGGCAAGCGTCATGATGGTCTTGGCGATCACGACTGATGCGAGTCCTTCGACCATCGGGATCTGGTGTCGCTGGAGAAAATAGGCCTTGAGCGGCTCACCGCCGACATACGCGGTGGGGGTCGTCATATTGACCACTTCGCCGGCCGTCCTGATTGCAAGAATCTTCCAGAAGGCAATGCCGTGTGCCGCTGAGCCTAGCGTGAGCTTCCACCCATAGGCTTCGAACACATACATCAGCAGCGAAGGGATCAATATGACGAGGAGCGCACCGGAACCGACTTGGGTGGCCGCTTCATAAATTTTACCTGGACCGATGTGCCAAACGAGGAGAGTGAGGGTGAGGAAACCGAGAGCCAATAGAAGATAACGCCACACGCTATGAGGCAAGACGAAGTGGGACGAGCAAGGTTTGTGGCGACCAGACGGGAACGCTATGGCGGCGCATGACTTTCACTCCCAACCGATCACGCAGACGGTCTGGTTGCAATCGCGGCCGGCCGGATGATCCAAATCATGACTCCGGCGAATGCGAGCGACCCGATTGCGGCCAGCCACAGAAATGCTTCGAGCTTCCCGAGGAGGGCAAACAGGAACACGACGACGGAAAAATCCCTGGTGGCGACGTTCTTCAACATGAAATCCGACCAAGCCGCATGCAACGGTGTTTTCCATTCACTGGCCGTCTTGATTTTTTGAGCCCTGTTGATCAACAAAAACGACAGAGCGTTACCGCAAATGGCAGCAGCTCCGAGAGCAAGTGGGATCCAGGCGTGATCACCGCCGGCCGCCTCCCGATAGGCCCCGATGGAGATTCCACCGAAGATGGCCATGTGCACGACATTATCAAGTGCGAGATCCAACCATGCACCAAATGCAGACTCGGTGAACGTCAAACGGGCGACTTCCCCGTCGCTACAGTCAATGATCGCCGCCAGTTGGAACAGCAGTGCCGCACCAAGACCAGCGGCATATGTCCCGAAGGCAAACCCTGCCGCGGCGACAAGACCGATCACGGTGGCCAGGATCGTAATGGCGTTCGGCGACCAGCCGAGCGCAAGAAACGCTCGCGTACACCACCGCGATAATTTCCGATTGAAGTAACGATCGACGACGCCTTCGAACTCCCCTTTCAGCGACGAATATAAGCGACGCTCGGCCTGGCGTAAATCGGCGTTGGTGAGGACCGGCTGATACCAGCGGGATGAATCGTCGTCTCTCGTCGTCAGCAGGCGCACACGGCCATCTACAGCGGCTCGCTCCAGCCACCTGGCAATCGGCACCGTGTCAAACTCGGCCGCCAATCGTCCGACGGCGCTCAGCTCCGACGCCGGCATCACCATCACGTCCGCGATTGCGCCGATGCCGCCTGACCTCCATGCACGCGCCACTGCCTCCGAACCGGTGTCTTCGGTGGTCGGCAGTCCCACGACAATCGCCTGGCCAGCACGGACATCGCGGCGCAATTCTTCGATCAGGGACCGGGGAAACACTGTGCCGACCCCCGACACCAGGCAAGCCCCCCGCACTTCAGCGGCGAGCGATTCCCAGGTTCGGGGATCGTCCAAGGGGAATTCTCGGATTGGCATCCACCGCACGGGCACCGTCACGCGCGGTCCTTTGTGAAGCGCCTGCTTCAGTTGCTCTTCCTCCGGTCCGGAAAGGACGATCAGTTGCCTGATTCCGGCCCGCTGGAGCGTGAGGATGGTCCGCTGAAAGAGACTTACGCCTACGATCGGAGTGAGCGGCCCGACCGCCTTCCGCACGGGGGCGCCGAAAAGATCAATGGAGGGGAGCAATACAGCCGTTGATAGCCCTTGGAGTTCCGTGCCCTTGTCTAAGGTCGGTTCATTCATCGACATACGCCTTATCGCGCGACACTCACCTCAAAGGTTTGGGAGTATCTCCCGCTCTGCCTTCTCGATATCTACTGCAAAATCAATCTCGGTCCAGGGCAGCCCTCCAATGACTTCATAGCCTACCTTGACGTCGCGGAAGAACCCGATGAGCGCGTCTTCATAGTCCATGTGCCAGGCGTCACGATCCACGAACGTCCTCAAGGACGCCACGACATGGGGAGTGTCCGCATGGCGCACTTTGAGAAATCCGACGCCCTCCCCGGCCTGGTCATACCGCGACGGCATCTTTTTGGTCAGCGCGATTACGCGTCCACCTTCGGCAACGACCATGCATTCTTCGCCGGTCTGCTTGACGGAATCATCCATCAGTAAGGCGTTGGGATACGCCGACCGCACCAACCGGCGCAGAATGTCCCGGTGAAAGAGCACGTCGGCATCCATGATCACCACGTCATCATCCAGCGCCGTACGTGCTATCCAAAGTGAGGAAATGCTGCCACGATGGAACTGCTCGTTCACCAAAAACTGTACGCGCACCCCGAAGGAGTTGGCCTCGACGGCCGCACGAATCATATCCTGCTGGTATCCGACGACAATATCGGCACGCTGCACACCCAGACTGGCCAGCGAAGCCAAATAGCGTGAGAGCAAAGTTTGCCCGCCGATTTCAATGAGGCATTTGGGACGGTGCTGCGTAACGGGCCAGAGACGCTTCCCGACTCCGGCGGCCAAAATGACGGCTTTCATCCAGGCTTGCCGATCTCTTCAAAAACATCGAGGAACTCCACGAACTGCTGTTCGGCGAGGGCGCCCATGTTGGCAATGCGGAAGATCTTGTGTTCGAGATTCCCTTGGCCGGCATAAATCACGTATCCCCGTGCCCTCAACCGAGCATGCAGTGTCTGATACGAAAATCCCTCCGGCAGGTAATAGGCGGTGATACTGTTTGATTGCCGGTCCGGTGGAAGCACGGGTTTGACGCCGATCTTCGCCATTCGCTCACGAATCAACATCGCCATCCGTTTATAGCGCTGAATGCGCTTGGCCACCCCCTCTTCCAGAAGTTCGTTGAGCGCTTCGTCGAAGGCGTAATAGATCTGAATTGCCGGAGTGAACGGTATGACCCCTCGACCCTGATCATCGACGTAGTGCGTCAGATGCAAGTACCAGGACCGCTTGGGATAGGTGCGCATCCGCTCCAAAAAACCTTTGCGCACGAGGACAAAGGAGACGCCGGGAAATCCCTGAATACATTTGCCTGCAGTTCCCGCCACCATGTAGATCTTTGAACCGGCAATATCGATGTATTCTCCCCCCAAGGCACTCACGGCATCCAGAATGAAGACGCGGTTCAGTCCGTCAACGACTTCGGCGATGGCCTTCCCCGGATTGAGCAACCCCGTGGTTGTTTCATGATGGACCATTCCCACGGCATGGACTTCCGGGTGCTGCCGGAGAGCGAGACGCAGACGCTCGGGATCCGGCCGCTCAGTCCAATCATGCTTGAGCTCCGAGACCCCCAGGCGATGCAGCCCGACCATCTGCGCCATCCGCTCTCCATAGACGCCGTTATTGATGATCAAGGCGCGTTTGCCATGGGGGATGGATGACATCAAGGCCGATTCAACTGCCGCGGTGCCCGAACCGGTGATCAGGACGGCGGTATAGTCAGCTTCTGCTCCCGGCACAAACGCGTTCAACAGCTTATTCTGGATGCCGTGCTGTAATTCGGCGAAGTCCGACTCGCGATGGCAGATGTCGGGACGGTTGAGCGCCTGCCGTACACGCTCCGACACATTCACCGGCCCGGGATTTAACAACATCATGGGTGTTTCTCTTTGTCTCTCTAGCGCCCGTTATTCTATCGCCTTCATAAACCGGTTCGTAATGTCCGGGGGATCGAGCACGATACGTCCGGCATCTTCTGCGAACTCATTGACTTTGATAAGCAGCAGGCTCGGTCCTTCCTTCTTCAGTATGTCCTTGAATTCATAGACCAGATCGTCACGGTCCAGTACGCGTTCTACATTCACATAGCCGGCAGCCTTGGCGACCTTGTCGAGCGCAACGACATTTGAAATCGTCGGCTGGTTGCCTGTCGTGCCGTACACCTCATTGTCGAACACGACATGAATGAAGTTCCTCGGTCTCAACGCACCGATCGTGGCCAGCGTGCCCATCCCCATCAGGACATTGCCGTCGCCATCGAATATGACGACTTGTTTCTCCGGTTTGGCCAGCGCCACGCCCAGCGCGATGGCTGGCGCGTTCCCCATGGACCCGATCATGTAAAAATGTGTCGGTCGATCGGCGATTTTCTGCACCTCGCGCGACGGGAATCCGTTGCACACAATCAACGGCTGGTCCGTCAACAACTCAAGCAGCGCAGCCATCGCCTGGGCCCGGCTGATCAATGTTCCCTGCTCCGGCCTCATGGATGCAAACCCTTCACGACCCCTTTGGTGATGAACAGCGCTACCGGAATCCGCTGCTTCATGAACGTTTCCGCGACCCACTTAAAATCTTCGATCGCCGTCTTTTCGGTCAAGGTCCGGTGGGGAATTTTCATCGTATCAAGAAACTGGGGCATGACCTCGCCCATCACGAGGTGCTCGGGTGCGTCCTTGCCGCCCTGACCGCGCCATGACACGATCAGGATGCAAGGCTGCCGGTAGATCACGTTCAGCGAAATCAGCGTGTTGAGAGACGTGCCCAGTCCCGAGTTCTGCATCAGCACCGCGGGGATCTTCCCGCCCATATAAGCGCCCGCAGCCATGGCTACGGCTTCATCTTCGCGGACGGCAGGCGTGTAGAGGCGCCTATCCATCAGCTCGGCGATGATTCCTCCGAGAATGGAATCGGGGACGCCGGTGAAAAAATTCACCCCCATGTCCTGCATGGCCTGTACGAACGCATCGCTCTCGATCATGCTCGACGAATTCCTTCGCGGAGGGAAAAATCCGGCGCATTATAAGCCATGCTACGACGCTTTCTCAAGGAAACGAACCGGTTGCGCGGGTCCGGACAGCGTGATAGCGTTACCGAATGCGACTCGGTTGCGCTTTGCTCACAGCGTGGCTGCTCTGGGCTCCTGCCCTCGCCGGCGCCGTGTCGATGACGAACGATCCGAAGGGGTTTCGCAACATCGTGTGGGGGGCGGCGTTGAACACGCGGACGGATCTGGAGCGGACGCGCCAAGGCTCTAACATCATCGAATACCGGTTCAAGAACACGCAGCCTTCGTTCGCTGATATTCCGGTGGAAAGCCTTCAGCTCTCCACAGTGGATGATCAATTTGCGCGCGTCACCATCCGGTATCGTGGCGAGGACACGCATAAAAAGATTCTGGCATATCTCGAGTCGGAGTTCGGCCGCATGGAACGCTTGCCCGGACAAATGTTGCGCGGGCTGAATCAGCAGTACAACTGGCGCGGCACTGAATCGGAGATCAACCTGACGTATCAGGCCGGCACAGAACGCGGGTATCTCTTCTTGGACAGCCGGACGCTGGCGCCCCGATTCAACGATTTGCTCGCCGATACGGCAGAGTAGCCTCATGTTCGACCGGCCGACCTTCACCCCTCGCGCATGCCTCACCGCCGTCTTGTGCGTGCTTTTCTGCGGCAGCCCGGCGTTTGCCGTGCAGATGAAAGAAGATCCCAAGGGGTTCGAGGGAATCCCCTGGGGAGCCACGCTTTCCGAATCGGAGACCTTCGGGAAAGTCGAGGACGCAGGCCGGCTGAAGACGTATGAACTGAAAGGCGGACCGCCGTCCTTTGGCCCGGCAAAAGTCGAATCGATGAGGTTCACCACCGTGGATGACCGATTCGCGCGCGTTACCGTCCGATATCAGGGCAAAGAGACACATGATCAACTGCTGGCCTTCCTTCAATCCCGATACGGCTCTCTCGATCGCACCCCGGGGCAGTTCGCCGGAGGGGCCGTCAAACTCTTTGCATGGCAGGGCGTAGAGACGGAAGTGAGCCTCCGCTACGAGACGCGCACCGATCGCGGCATCATCTTTTTTGAGAATCCCTTGCTCGCCAGCCGGATCGAAGGCGCGATGGCGCCGGAGCAGGACCTCGGCGGAGCCACATACTAGCTCTCGAACACGCATCTGCGCAAAACTTTTCATTGACAATGCCCGTACGGCTTTCGCATCATGCGCCATCATCATGCATAACGCCACAAAGTTACGGGAGGCCCTCAAGAGGCCGGGAGCACTCAAGGTCGTCGGCGCTCATGACGCACTGAGCGCTCGTCTGATCGAGCAGGCTGGCTTTGACGGCGTATGGGCCAGCGGCTTCGCTATTTCCGCCTCGTTGAAGTGCATTCCGGATGCCAGCTTCATCACCTCCAGCGAGCAGCTCGAGGTTGAACGCAACATCGCCGACGCGGTGAACATTCCGGTTATCGCGGATTGCGACACCGGGTATGGCAACGCCTTGAACGTCATGCGCACGGTGAACGATCGCGAACGGGCCGGCATCGCCGCCATTTGCATTGAAGACAACGTATACCCGAAGCGTTGCAGCTTTTACGCCGGTGTCCGCCGAGAGTTGATCCCGGTTGAAGAGCATTGTGGAAAGATCAAGGCCGCCAAGGCGGCGCAAACGGTGCCGGACTTCATGATTATCGCCCGCACGGAAGCCTTGATTGCCGGTTGGGGACAGGAAGAGGCACTGAAACGAGCGGAGGCGTATGCGAAAGCAGGAGCGGACGCCGTCTTGATCCACTCCAAATCAAAAACCTTCGACGAACTCAGGACTGTGTACAGACTCTGGTCCGGGCAGGTTCCGCTGGTTGTGGTTCCGACGATCTTTGACCAAACAACTGCGGAGGACATGGAGCAGGCGGGTGCGAAGATCATCATTTACGCCAATCAACCGGTCCGCGCCGCCATTCGGGCCATGAAAGAGACGCTGGCCCTCCTACGAAAAGACACCCGGCCGGGCGCAGCCAACGATCGCATCGTCACCTTGCCGGAAGTGTATGACATCGTTGGCGTGCCGCAAATGGAGCAGGATGAGAAAGCATTTCTTCCGGTCGGCGGCGAAAAAATCACAGCCATCATTCCGGCGGCGGGATTCGAAAAGCAATTGCTTCCCCTGATCGAGAACAAACCCAAGTGTCTGCTGGATATCAAAGGCAAAACCATCCTCGAGCGGGCCGTAGGAGCGCTCAACGAGGCCAATATTAAGGAAATCGCAGTCGTGCGCGGCTATAAGAAGGAAGCCATCGCACTGCCCAACATCCGGTATTACGACAATGATCGGTATGAGGAGACCGGAGAGCTGTTCTCCATTTTCTGTGCGGAAAGCGAGATGAAGGGGCGGACCATCGTGCTCTACGGGGACATCATGTTTGACAGTCCCATATTGGAAAAGCTATTGAAGAGTCCGGCCGATATCGCCCTCGTCGCGGATTTGGCCTGGAGAGACCAACACCAACGTGGCGGACCTTCCTCTCATCTCAATCCGGATCTCGTGACCTTCGCGGAACCGCCCGGAAACAGTTCCCACTCACGATTCGTCATGGGAGACGAGGAACACCGGGTTGTGAAAATCGGCCAGCACCTGCCGTTCGACCATGTGCACGGCGAATTTATCGGCATGGCGATGTTTTCCGAGAAAGGCACACAAGCGCTGAAGGACTGCTACCGTAGCTCGCAAGAGCGGTATAAGTCTTCGGGGTTTCACGAAGCCAGCAGCGTCAGCAAGGCATCCTTTACCGACCTGATACAGGAATTGATCGATCAGGGACACCGCGTCGACGCCGTGCCTATTTTCAAAGGTTGGATGGAAGTCGATTCTTTCGAGGAATACCAGAAGGCGTGGGCCAAAATCCGCCACTAATCGCCACGCAAAAGCACGTAGTCCTTTCTTCCTTCTCGCAGACCCCTGTCCTTTCCCCCTCCTTTGTGGGACCCTGATCCCCCTCTCCCTGGGAATGGTCGAATTTATCATCCGAGGTACCCTCTAGGTGTCGCAATTGGGAGGTACCGATGAAAGGCAATTTACTTAAACAGAATCTGGTAGCGCCCCGCACGCATACTCCTCTTGACCGCCGCTACGCCGAACGGGCACTCATCCAGCATGACGTCACCTACACTAGCACTGAAGGTGCCAGGTTCACGACCTCCACTGGCTCGCTGAAAGATCTCTCAAAGACCGGCTGCAAAATCGTTGGAACAACGCTTCCGGTCGTTGGGGTCCGTGTCACGATCACCTTGTATTTGAACGACGGACAGGCGCCCTTGTGTCTAACGGATGCTTCTGTCTCGTGGATCAAAGGCAATGTCTTCGCCGTACGATTTCCTAAGTTGACCGACGACGAGCGGAAACGGATTCAAGGGGTCGTCTGGAAACATGTCAGCTTGTCCGACGCTAAAAATCACCGTACGGCCTTCCGCATCGTCATCTAACCGTTATGCGGTCGCATTGGGTAGGAGCTGAGTAAGGGAGGAATGGGCATGAGACAAGCGAGCATCGACAGGTCCCGCCGGACTGACAAGCCATCTGACGACAACCGCCGGGGAACCGAGCGAGTCCCCGCTCAGTTCAGCTTGATGTACTCGGGCATGAGTGACGGCCGCATGCTGATCGGTAACGGCGTCGTGAGCAACGTCTCAAAATCCGGCATTGGAATTCTGGGCAACCATCCGGTCAAACACGGAATGGATCTGTCCCTTTTTATCGACCTCCCGGGCATCGAGGAGCCGATTTGCATCGCCGAAACCCGAGTCTCGTGGGTGTCGGGACGGCGTTTCGGAGTCGAAATGATTGCGCCAAAATTGGACGTGCAGAATGAGCTGCGGTTTTACGTCTGGAATCATCTGTATCGGCAAGATGCCAAAAAACCATAACAGGGTGATGCAATGAAACAGGCAAGACTTCGAGCCCTCCGATCCCAACACCGCACTCATCCGGCCTGCGATCGTCGGACGGACCACCGAGTCCACATCGATTTCCGGCTCATGTATTCGGCACAGGACGACCGAGAAGAAATGATCATGGGCGACGGCAGTGTGGTCGATCTTTCCAACAAGGGACTACGCATCCGTGGCAACATGGCCGTAAAGTCCGGCCTCGAAATGACGTTGTTTCTCTATCTTCCCGACGGGCGTGATCCCCTCTTTGTCCTTAGTGCAAAGGTGGCATGGTCGAAGGGTCACGAGTTCGGCGTGGAGATTCTGAAGATGAATGTGCGCGAGCGCAATCGCTTACGTTACTTCCTCTCCTCGAATCTGCAGCACTAGGCGGGTTCCCCGCTTCGCGTGAAATCCCCATCTCGGTTGTCAGGCGTGAGACGTTCATGCTACGCTCAGCGGTGAGTAATTACTCACTTACTGAACGAATGTCATGGCCAGACAACCGCGGTCGACAAGTCAGCAACGCCAGGCCGGCCTCATTGCCGCAGCCGCCTCTCTCTTCGCAGCCAAAGGCTTCAACGGGACAACGACCAAGGAGATCGCGAGAGCCGCCGGCGTGAGCGAAGCGCTGGTCTTCAAGCATTTCCCGACCAAGCGTGCGCTCTACGGCGCCATTCTGGCCGAAAAGGTCACCGTCGACGAATTGCTGGTGGCGGTCGAAGAATCCGCCAAAAAACGCGATGACCGCCGGGTGTTTACGCTGATCGCCCGATTTCGCATCAGACCCGGGGTGGATTCCACCTTCCTTCGACTGCTTTTGTTCAGTGCGCTCGAAGGTCATGAATTGTCGGACATGTTCTTCGGGAAACACCACCGGGTCTTTTACGATCACCTCGCCACATATATCGAGACCAGAATCGGCGAAGGCGCTTTTCGCGAGGTGGATCCGCTGCTGGCCGCCCGAGCATTCATTGGAATGGTCGTCCATCACCGGCTCCTTCACGAGATCTTTGGTGTCCCCATGCATCGGTCCCATGACGAAACGGTCGCCACCTATGTCGATTTGTTCTTGGCCGGCCTCATGAACAGTCCTGTACGGAGACGGGCCTCATGAATCCGGTAAGACAGCATCCCATCGTCACGCTCGGCGTCATCATCTTTTTTGCCGTCACCGCGCTGGTGGTCTTTCGGCTCAGCAGCGGAGCAAAGGTCGATCAGAAAAAATCACGAGTCATCACCGTGGGCACCGTTATGCCGTTCAAGCGGGACCTGGACATCCGGCTGGCCTATACGGCGGATATCACGCCCAATCAGGTGGTCAACATCTTCTCCCGAGTAGATGGCTACATTGCCAAACTGTACGTCGATAAGGGCGATCTCGTGAAGGCCAACCAATTGCTCCTCGAAATCGACCATCAGGACTATCTCCATGCACTGAATCAGGCAAAAGCCAACGTCGCGGCGGCAAAAGCCAAGGTCACCCAGCAGGAGGCGTCCGTTCGCAATGCCAAGCTGACGCTCGACCGTATGCAGGCCCTCATCAAAGACCAGTTCGTCTCCCAACAGGACTTGGACAACGCTGAAGTGAATCTAGACGCGGCGGTGGCCGCTCTCGAGTCGCTCCGAGCGCAAGTCAAGCAGATGGAAGTCGCGCTCGCTCAGGCCGAGACCAACCTCGCCTACTCCTACATCCGTGCGCCGTTCGCCGGATACGTGGCGGAGCGGAACCTGGACTTAGGCGCCTACGTGACGGGAGCGGCAACCGCCAATTCCACGACCTCTCGAGGCATTGTCAGCTTGCACGATGTCGAAACGGTTCGCACGTTGATTGAAGTCGTGGAAAAAGATGTGCCACTGGTGCAGATCGGGCAAAAAGCGGAGGTCCGCGCGGAAGCCTATCCGGACCGGGTGTTCGAGGGCACGGTGACGCGCGTGGTCCAGGCCTTGAACCGCGCCACCCGCACCATGACGGTCGAAGTGGACCTTCCCAATAAGGACCGCCTGCTCAAGGGGGGGATGTTCGCCCGTGTCGAAGTCCTGGTGGGGAAACATCACAACGCGCTACAAATTCCGATTGATGCCGTCAGCCGGTTGGAGGACGCCCAATACGTGTACATCGTCCGCGATGGAAAGGCCGAACGCATCGCGGTGGAAATTGGGGTGCGTGACGAGAATCGCGTGGAGATTACGAAAGGACTCGTCGGCTCCGAACAGGTCATCGTGTCCGGGAAGGACCTCGTTCACGACGGGACGCCGGTGCAAACCGAGCCGCTCAATCCAGTGAAGACTGAGGGATGATGTGGCCATGAGCCGTTGACGTATGTGGCTAACCCTCCTCGCGCTACGGAACCGAATCGGCATTCTGATGTTGTCGCTGGCCATGATTGTGCTCGGCGCGACATCCCTGAATCGTTTGCCCGTCGACCTGTTTCCCAATATCCAGGTACCCGTGGCCTTCGTGGGCGTCATCTACAAAGGCGCTCCTCCTCTCGATATCGAGCAAAGTGTCGTTTACCCCATTGAAAAAGCCGTCAGCTCGGCGTCAAACGTCGAACACGTCGAGTCGTTCGCAAAACAGGGCATCGGAGCGGTCCAGATCTGGTTCAACTGGGGTGCCGACATCAACGTCGGACAGATGGAGGTGATGCAGCGCATCACCCAGATCCTCAACAGTCTGCCGCCCGGCATCCTCCAACCCTTCATCGTCAAGTTCGACGTCTCGAATATTCCGGTCTCGTTCGTGACGGTCTCCAGCGACGATCTCGATGAACGGGCACTCTACGACCTTGCCTTCAATACCATCGCACCGCAGATCGAACAGATTGCCAATGTCGCGGCGGCGACGGTTGAAGGGGGTAAAATCCGCCAAATCAACATTAATTTGGACCCGGCGCTGCTCAACGCACGGGGCTTATCGATCCTGGACGTCGTGAAGGCGGTCAAAGCGGCGAACCTGATTCTGCCGTCCGGCGACATTAAGGCCGGAAACCTCGATTACAACGTATTTACGAACAACCAGTTCCGCACGGTCGAGCCGATTCAGGACGTCATCGTGAAGGTGAACCAGCAGGGCAACCCCGTTCGCGTGCGCGATTTGGGCACCGTGAGCGATTCCTCGGATATCCAAACGAACGTGGTGAGGACCGACGGGAAGCGCGCGGTCTATCTTCGCGTCAACAAGCAGCCGATCGCCAATACCGTCGAGGTCGTCGATGCCTTGCGCGCCGCATTGCCGAAGATGATCGGCATCCCCCCGGGCGTCCAACTCGGCATCTCGTTCGACCAGTCGGTGTACATCCGGCAATCCATCAACAATCTCGTTGAGCAGGCGTTGCATGGCTCGCTCCTGGCTGCCGCCGTGATTTTGGTTTTTCTCCGCAACCTGACGAGCACGGTGATCATTTCCGTCGCCATTCCCCTTTCGATCATGGTCACGTTCATCGTGCTGTACTTCACCGGTCAGACGCTGAACGTCTTCACTCTGGGAGGCTTGGCGCTCGGTATCGGCCGCCTAGTCGACGATTCGATCGTTGAACTGGAAAACATCCAGCGGCATCTCAATACAAATCCGCGGCGCTGGGACGCAATTCTGGACGCCGCCCGCGAAGTGGCCATGCCGATTTTTGCGTCGACGGTTACAACCGTCGTGGTGTTCCTGCCGATCTTTTTTGTCGTCGGCATCGCCCGCCTCTTGCTGATTCCCCTGACCCTGACCATTGCCATCGCCCTGTTCACATCCTTCTTCGTGTCACGGACGGTCACGCCGGCGCTTTGCTTCAAGTTTCTGAAACCCGAGCATGAAGCCCACCGCTCGATGCCTCGGTGGTTCGTCCGTGTGATGGAGTGGAGCCGGACGCGGTACGAATCCCTGGACCGTGGATTCGAGGATTCCCTTCGCTGGGTGCTCGGCCATCGCAGGCGGTTTATCATCGGAATTCTCGTGATCTTCGCCGCCTCCATCGCCTTGATCCCAAAGATCGGAACGGAGTTTCTCCCGGTCTCCGACGAGAGCCAGTTCCGCATCGTGCTCCGTGCGCCGGTCGGGCAGCGGGTCGAGAAGACCGAACAGCAGGTCGCCGAAGTCGAACGAATGCTGCGCGCAAACATTCCGGCCGGCGAGTTGGAAACCATCGTGTCCAGCACCGGCGTGCTGGCACAAGGCCGCTCGTCGCTCTTCAATCCGAACACGGGACCGCACACCTCGATCATCTCGGTGTATCTGACTTCGCCCGATAAGCGCTCCCGGAACCAAGTGCAGATCATGAACGAGGTGCGGCCGAACATCGTCAAGCTCTTTCCCGGCGTCGCGATGTTTTTCGACCCCGGGGGTCTGGTCAAACGCGTGACGAGTTTCGGCTCACAGAAGTCTGTGGACGTGGAGATTTACGGTTACGACTTCGAAAAGGCTCGTGACGTCATTCGAGAGGTGGAAGGTCTGATGCACCGGATCGATGGTCTCGCCGACATCGAAGTCAGCCGCGAGGAAAACTATCCCGAAATCAATGTTGTCGTCGATCGCGAAAAAGCCGCGCTGTTGGGCATCAGCGAAACCGACATCGCAAATGCGGTCTTATTCTCCCTGAATGGCAACGGCCAGACCGATCCGATTATCTATACCGATCCGCAGAACGGCAATGAGTACTACATCAGCGCCTGGCTGGCCGAGGAGCACCGGAAGGACCTGACCGACCTCGAGAACATCATTCTCACCGCCAGAAACGGAGAACCGGTTCTCCTCAAGAATGTTGCTTCGCTGAAATTGAATGCAGGTCCGGTAAAAATCGACCGGAAATATTTTCAACGGGTGATCCACATCACCGCGAATCCGTTGAACCGGGATCTCGGCGCCATCGCGGAGGATCTTGAGGCCGGTTTTGCCCAGCTACAACTGCCGACGGGCTTCAGCATCCGGCTGGCCGGTCAAATCCAACAGCAACGGGAAACGTTTTCAGGGCTGCTGTTCGCCACAATCCTCGCGCTGGTCCTGGTCTATATGGTGATGGCCGCCCAGTTCAAATCGCTGGTGGACCCCTTCATTATCATGTTCTCGGTTCCCATGGGCTTTCCGGGAGTAATCTTGGCGCTATTTCTCACCAACACGACCCTGTCGACCACCTCCATGATGGGCATCATCATGATGCTCGGCATCGTGGTGAGCAATGGCGTGCTGCTGGTCGACTACACGAACGTCTTGCGGGGAAAGGGGTTGGCGCTCCATGACGCCGTCGTCCAGGCGGCTCGGATCCGGCTGCGCCCGATTCTGATGACGTCGCTGGCGACGGTGTTTGGATTACTGCCGATGGCGATTGGCTGGGGCACCGGTGGAGAAACCAATGCGCCGCTGGCCCGGGCGGTCGTAGGTGGGCTCAGCGCCTCCACGCTGCTGACCCTGTTTCTTGTGCCAACAATGTATCTGATTCTTGAAGAACGCTTTCCGCGGCGGGCGCCCGCGCAAGGGTCGACCGTATTTCAGGAGCTTCCCGCCGAAACGCCGCTCGTGCCGGCAAATCGCTAGGGCGGGACACGCGCAAGCGAAGGCCGCCGCCAGAGCTAACCGCTGATGCTTGGAAACAGCGCTCGCAATTGCATGGCTAATCCCATGTCGCCACTGATCCTGATTCGTCCGGACATGGCTGCAGCGGGTCCGCTGAGCTCACCATTTAGCACCCTCACGCAGTCTTCGCCGGCCATCGACAAGATCACGTGCGGATCCTCGTGCCGGCCTTCCTTCACCTGGCAGACCCCTTCGCGGATCGTCACGACATACTGCCCGCCTTGTACTCCGCTCAAATCGAACTGATACACCGCATCCAAATCCTCCGCAGCTTCCGCATCGAGCTTGGAAGGCAAGTGTCTGAAAAATTCCTTGATGCCGGCAACGTTCATGGTTGGGAAGCCAGAGGATGGTTGGGCACGGGAGCGGAGGATCCGCCGCTCCCATTGCCGTTTGTTTAGCTAATAGCGAAGCGTGACGGTTGCGGTCGACCGCCGCGCACCGAAGAACTGCTTCGAAAATTCTTCCACAACCGCCGGGTCGTAGCCCTTGCAGCTGAAAATATCGAGATAGGCATTGTTGGTGTCGTTTGCAAAGTGGCCGCTGATCAGCGAGGTTGAGATCAATTGGACCATCGAATACCCTGCGACCCGCCCTGAGCCGAAGTCCACGACCTGACATTCGCCGAATCGCTGCATGTCGATGAGCTCGCAGAGCTCGACGACGTAGCGGCGGATATGGTCGGCATTGCGGATCAAGTCGGGATGGCAGTCTTGCAGGTCAACGGCAGTGCACAATCCCCAGGCCTTCCCTTCTCCTACCATCTCCCGTACAGGGGTGGTTGAGGAAGCCGCTGGGGCACTCGATGGCAAAATCGTCTCTTCGGAACCAACCGGGACGCTCATAGGGCAGTCCGCCTTTCTGTGTGTGGGTGAGAAACACGGAGAAATTTTTTTCACTATACCACGATTTTCTTCATCTGCATGAAAAGGAAGAAACTTTTTTTGCGAGACGGTTGCGAGGTGGTCGGTTGACAAGATTCTTGAGCCTCATGGAGAATGCCGGCCATGACCGTCGGCTCCGAAGCGCCCTCCACCGATCTCCCCGACCGCCTCTGCACGTGGTGCAAGGTGCCCATGAAAAAACGGCTGGTCGCCAGCGGACAATTTATTCATTACACCTGTCCGAAATGCATCTTCCAACACACGATGCGACGAGGGCCCAAGCCACCAGCCCCTGACCAGAAACATTGATGCCGCGATCCTTCGGGATTTGACAATGCCATCCCTTGTGAGAGCCGCCCTTTAGAGCTTTCCTTCAAGGCGCGAACGGATGTCCTCCATCCGGCGACGATTCACGCCCAGGTCCCCGTAGCCGGTTCGAGAGGCCGAGCGAAAATGGATCGCCTTGGCCTCGTCGTCGAAGAGAAATTCCACATCGTCGATGAACCGTAAGAGGAGGCTCGTAAATTCGTAATGGAGATAGGTGTCTTCCTCCTCGACCAGTCTTGTGCGTGGCAGGCCGGCAATCACCGTCTTCAATACAGCTTTCGCGTCCGACTTCGTCCTTGAAAATCGGTAGGGGGCGATCGCATGGCGACTGTCCTGCGACGGGGCCAGCGTCGACACACAGTTGGGGCTGTCCGGACACGAAGGCAGCGTACGATGGGACATTGTCCAGGCACTTTACGCTGTCACCCCTACTGCCGCAAGCCGCTTCCGTCGCCCTCAGCTGGCGCTAATAGAAGATCGTCGTCAACTGCTGTGGGGAATCGTCTCGGATTTCCACCGTGACTGAGATTCGACCGATGATGCGTCCGTCCTCGGCTTCAAGATCCACCCGCCAATCGCCGGGATCGAGTTGCTGCTTGAAGGTGTAGGCTCGATAGCCTGCTTCCCGGCCGCCGGATATTTTTACGGGAATCTTGTCCGCGTGGGCGAACGGCTTGGTTTTGTGCGGGCGAAAATACCAATGGTGGTAGACGGTCGTGTTCAGCGCGACGGGTGCAAAGACGGCGGTGAAACAGTAGATCGGCTCGTGAGCCGGGAACGTCGTGTCCGATCGTATCCAGGCTTGATACCATTTGCGTTCGAACGACAACTCAAACCGGTCGTCCGATTTTTTGACTTCATGGTAGATTCCGCCGAATTTCATCGAGAGCGGCACAGGAGGAATCCAGTTTAGGAAATAGAAGCCGACCAAGAGACCGATCAAGGCGAAGGCCGGAACCGTCACCCCGAATGCCTCCCGTCTGGATCGATCCGGATTGTTGCGGTAGATCAGCTGGACGACCCGAAATGTCACCGCGGCGCTCAACACCGCTCCCGCAAGAAACACCAGTACATTCATAAAGCCGGTCATGACGGGAAGGAAGAAAGTAAAAAACCCGAAGCACACGAGCGCATACAGGCTAATCAGCAAGCGAAGGTTCGAAAGACGGTCCCGGAGAAACTCATTCCCGACGAGCAACAGCACCAGCACTCCAAAAAACACCGCCGTACCGGTCAGCGTGGCGCTCCGAGAATAGAACACCGCGTAGGCGCTGAACAGGCCGCCCAACAGAAACTGGCTCACCATGGGATAGTAGGGTCGACTACGAAGGAGCCAACGCATAAAGGGCGAAAGCGACGTGAGTTGTGCGCGGTCGGGAGGCGGCTCGATGCCGATTCTTCCGGTCAGGACGATGAGTACTCCGAGCAGCAACAGATAGACCAGCAGGAGCAAATTGTCTTGAAGACGGTCGATCCGCGTCAGCGTGACGGTGTCATAGGTCACACCTGAAAAGAAAAAGACTGCGGGCATGAACGGTTTGGAGAGAATCGTCTGAATTCGGGCCAGCGGGCTCATGCCCTCACTGTGCTGAAATCGAAGCGTTTGAGCAACAAAAATGAGACTTGGGGATAGAGAATGCGCAGTCTGCTAGACGAAGGCGGGAAGCGGCGCATACACGACCGGCTGTCCAATCAGGCGCTCCAACCATCCGGCCATCAACTCTTCCTTTAACGGGGCCTTATTCAATCGCGCTTCGATCGCGAAGCCTGCGCGTGAACCGACGATGCCGATAATGGCCGACGCGTCTTCTCCCTCCGGAAGCAACTCCTGCGTTTGAAACTCACATAAGGTGGCATACAGCCGCCCGTCCGGTTCGATGGCCGATCTGATTTCGGGTAAATCATCCAGGGGGCAATGCACGGAACACCGATAGGCGAACCGAGCGGGAGGCTCGATAGTGGCAAATTCGCGGAGAGCTTCTTCAGAGAATCCGGTCAGGTACGTGCGCAGCCCTGCGGGTTCGGGCGCATAGGTGGCCGCCAGTTGACTGGCGGGGACGAGGAATTCATAGGCATCCGACGTGTTGTATTCGAACTGACAAGGACCAAAGGCATCCGGCCAGGAGCAGAAAAACGGCACGGATGGATCGTTTGGACGAAGCACGAGCTGCCCTTTTTCGATCGCCGTATCGATGGGAAGCCCGACGGTGGTAATGGCCTCCAGAAAGGCGGTGCGTCGCTCCTCCAACCAGAGGTCGCGTTGAGCATCGTCGCGTGTCTCTCCTGGCGTGACGACCTCCCGCGTTTGAAGCCGGACGCGGAGGAACGAATGGGCATGGCGGAATCCCAGCCAGAGCATGCCGCGGTTCTCATGCAGGATCATGCGCTCGCGGATGCGCCATGGATGGCTGATCGAGCAGTATGTGCCGACGTCTTGAAAGTGCAGGTAGGCGGTATGGTATGCCCCGGTAAGGAGAAAAAAATCTCCGCGCCAGCCGTCGCGGACGTGCACCAGTGTCACGTCCTCCGTCGACCAGGCATCCAAACCGTCGAAGTCTTCGGTCGCCTCGACCGTCCATTCCTCAACATAGCAGATGACATCTCTTGCCGGAACCGCCGGCTTCAATCCCAAAGCAGCGAGGCGTTCGCCGACCGCCAGTACCTCGTTGAACGTCATTGGAGGGTGAGTTTCCCAGCGGCGCTCACGCACGTTGTCTCTCCGCTTGAGGCGATTTACCGGCCCGGACGCACCGCGCGTTGGGAAATCGTCGTGTCAGCCAGGTAGCGATCGACGGTATCTTTGACGTTCGCGCTCATGAGACGCTTCACGTCGTCTTCCGAAAACCACACCACCGTATCCGAGTGGGCGCCTTCCAGGCTCCGGCTTGTGCTGCTGTGGTCAACGTTATTGCGTGCGGTAATGGTCAATTTGTTGCTCGTCGTGATGTAGGTAGAAAAGAGCCGGCTCTTGGCGTTCGCCGCAAATTCGAAGATCTGCCCGCTGATCACAATGTCGGCGTTCGGCATGGAACCGGCCGGAGCCACCCGCACGTCCCAGGATCGATCCAACCATCCTGCCGCTCGCAGGCGGTCGGCCAGCGCCTGGGCATAGACCGCGCCGGGCTTCTCGCCCACCACGTTGAAATACGTCGTCCCTCCCCACAGGTGTGTACGCATTCCAATCCGCTGCTTGTCGGCACGCCGGTCCTCAAAGGGTTCGATGACGATCTTGAGGCCTTCAGGCTCCGCTTGCTGCACGGGCTGCTGCTGCGGAAGTACGTCGAAATGAACGGTCTGGCCGCTCCCACCGCAACCAGCTGTAGTCATGAGCCCGACCGATAGCAAGACCACAAGGCCCACTCGCACGAACGAATCTCTCACGATGCCCTCCTTGGCAAGTTAAAACGCGAGGTAGTCTACCGAAATCCCGCCGGCCGTACAATTACAGGGTGACGATGGGCAGCATGGCCCGGAACACGTCCCGGCTCAGTTCCGCCAGCGCTCCGCTCTGCACTCGCGGATCGCCCAAATGGAGAAACCGGATGATTTTGAGGAACGACCGCTCGGCAACCACTGCGGCAATTTGCGCCTTCCGATCATGTGTAATCGGCAGTGTAAACCCCTCGCCCCGCTTCCATTCCCACAGTGTCGGCGCGAGGGACAGCTCTAAGTCCTGCCCTGCAACCGTATGGAACCGGTCCACCAGACACTTCTTGTACTGCCGCATCAAAGTCCCTTCCAGGATCCAGGCCCATGCCACATGATGGCCCCACCAGAACAGCGTACGGAACGTGCGCTTTTCCGTGCCTCGAAAATGTTTGGGACAATCGAGATACTGGTAGGGGAAAAACTCCAGATTCTCGCCCTTGACAAGTTGCACACTGGCCGAATCGTAGTCAGGCAATTCTGGTAAGGCGCTGTTGGTGAGCTCCTCCCTCAATGCCTGGCGGGTCACTTCCAATTGGGCGCGGATTTTTTCGCTGATTCTTGCTTTTCTCTCAAAGAAAGCCGCATCGGTCAACAACGCGGTTTCCTCATCTGTAAACGAGAGGCGGTCAACCATGTTCCAGCCGTGCTTCCAAGCGCGTTCCTATTGATGAGGATCGGCGGACCGCATCGTTGCGGGTCAGCAACCCAGATCTCAGGAGGCTCATTTCTGATGTGTCTCGAACGCAGTGACGGCCACTGCATAGTGTCGGCGACATTCGGCACAACGGAGGATCGCGAGGTCTTCGAACACATCCATCTCGCGCAACGACAAGGCCGCCGCATGGGCTTCGAGGCAGTTTGCCAGGCAGGCCTGTGCGTCAGGCCGAGCCTCGGATGCATCCGTTGATGCTCCCGATTCTTCGGAGGCGGAAGGGCCAAAGACGACAGAACCCATGGTGACATAATGGGCAAACCGGCAAGCCGTGCAGGCCAAGGCGAGCTGGTTGTCGCCCGTGATCCGCTTCACAGAAAGGCAGAGCGGATGCGCAGACCAACACTGTTGGAGAAATGCCCCGCTTCGAAACACCTGCCCCATCGCGTACGACCCTTACAGTTTCCAGAGCGCGAACATGAGGATCGCGCCGATCGCGTAGGGAATCACGCATGCGTACAGCACCGCGGAGCGCGCTTGCTCTCCTGATCCGGTGGTTTCGGCCTGCTCCTTGTAGACGAACTCGTAGGAGAGAACGAGCAGCGTGAGCGTGAGCGCCAACACCCGACTGGTCCTTGGCCAGGTATACTGGCCGCTGACGAGAAAGTTGGCAGTGAAGAATCCGCTGACCGCGAGGATCGTCGGCGCCACGACGTACCGGATGCTGTGGGCAAACACATGATGCCGACGGGGAGCAGTTTGCGGAGAGTCTGTCAGGGGGTCGGAAGTCACGAGCCGACGACGACGGCAGAATCAACTTGATGGGGCACAGGAGCCTGAGCCGCGCGGCAGGTCTTACAGACGCGGGGCCGGGCCTTGAGGAACGAGAATTTTCCGCTCGCTAGACAACTATAATGCACGAATTCGTCGCACACGGTGCAACGGGACCAGCCGCCGCGGAACATCGTCTTATCCCGATACAGGCCCTGCTTGCAGACTTTGCAATTTCGAGGCTCGATCGGAAGCAGCATCGGCTCCCAATCACCACCAGCTTTCCTTATGCTCATGGGACGGTAGTATAACGAGCCCGACTCGTCAAAAACAAGAAGCCACACGCGCGCGTCTCGCGCTAGCGAGCATTGTTCGAAGTTCCGTTCTGACGAAGTCACGGATGGAACAAGTTGCGGAGTCAAGCGGCGAGGGCCTATGTGATTTCAATAAGCATCGCTGGAGCAAAGGACCAGCCTCCGCTCGTGTTTGACACCCTATAGACCGTTTGCTACTCTTCGGTTCTTTTTCCCTCAGCAGGACGTGATTTTCCATGAACATCAATGACTATTTGGAACAGAAACGTGTTGCGGTGGACCGCTTCTTGGACGAAGTGGCTCCCTCCGCCGGCACCCCACCGGTCACGCTTCACGAAAGCATGCGGTATAGCCTCCTGGCCGGAGGCAAACGCGTCAGACCGATTCTGACCATTGCGGCCGCTGAAGCCTTGGGACCGCCGCCGCCTGGTTTGATGGCAGTGGCCTGTTCACTGGAACTAATCCACACCTACTCGCTGATTCACGATGACCTGCCCTCCATGGACAATGATGACTTTCGACGCGGAAAACCGACGAATCACAAAGTGTACGGGGAAGCCATGGCGATTTTGGCCGGTGATGCGTTGCTGACCATGGCCTTCGATCTGATCAGCCGTCCGGACTTGATGAAAGGCTGCGATCCTGGTCGTCAGGTGCGAATTCTCCAGGAGCTGGCGTTCGGTTCCGGCAATGTGGGGATGGTCGGTGGACAGGTCTTCGACATTCAGGCGGAACACAAGGACATCGATTTGACCGCCCTTCAGAACATCCATAAGCACAAGACCGGCATGTTGATTCGGGCTGCCGTACGTATGGGCGCCATTGCAGGCGGCGCCAACGACCGCCAGCTGGACGACATGACCGGGTACGCGGAAGATATTGGCCTGGCTTTTCAGATCGCCGACGATGTGCTGAATGTGACGGGAACCCGGGAGGAGCTCGGCAAGAATCCGAATACCGACGCCGAGCGCGGCAAGAAAACCTATCCGACGTTCTATGGCGTCGAGGGCGCCAAACGACTGGCGGACGAGTGTGTCGCCCGGGCCATTGCCCGTCTCGGTTCCCTCGGTCCCTCCGCCGATCCGCTGCGCGAACTGGCTCGGTACATCACCGCACGGAAGAATTAGCGCGATGAGTGATGGGTGACCATGAAGGCCCTCGTCACCGGCGCGACCGGGTTTGTCGGGGGAGCCGTCGCGCGCGCGCTCATCCGAGCCGGTGTTGATGTCCGCGTCCTGGCTCGCTCGCAGTCGGATACTCAAAATCTCTCCGGCCTTCCTGTCGAACGGGTTGAAGGCGATTTGCTCAACCCCGCCTCGCTACGAACGGCCTTGGCAGGATGCCAGGAGCTGTATCATGTCGCCGCATACTATGCGCTGTGGGCCAAGGATCCCTCCATCTTTTACGACATCAACGTGACCGGTACCCGTAACGTGCTCGCCGCCGCCCGCCTGGCGGGAATTCAGCGCACCGTATACTGCAGCACGATCGGGGCGATCGGGTTGCCTGCCGACGGCGGATTGGGCACGGAGAACACCCCGGTGTCGCTAGACCAGATGGCCGGCCACTACAAACGATCAAAGTATCTGGCCGAGCAGGAAGTGCTGAAGTTCGCCAGCGAAGGCCTGCCGGTGGTGATCGTCAACCCCAGCGCCCCGGTCGGCGCGGGAGATGTGAAACCGACGCCGACGGGTCAAGTGATCGTGGATTTCATGAAGGGCCGGATGCCCGCCTACATTGAAACCGGCTTGAACATCGTAGACGTCGATGACGTCGCCGCAGGACATCTCCTGGCCATGAAGAAAGGCCGCCAGGGCGAACGCTACATCTTGGGATGCAGGAATCTGATGCTGAAGGACGTCTTCGACATTCTCAGCTGGCTGACCGGCATCAAAGCCCCTTCGCTCCGGCTGCCTCGCTCAGTTGTGCTGCCTCTCGCCTATGTGAACCAATGGATCGCCAACCTTACGGGACAACCACCGCGTATTCCGTTGGAAGGGGTCAAGATGGCCAAGTACCGCATGCACTATGACTGCGGCAAGGCAATCCGTGAACTCGGGATTCCACAGACACCTCCTGAAGCGGCGCTTGAAAAGGCGGTGCAATGGTTTCGGTCCCACGGCTATGCCTAACCCGGAGGCTGAACGAAACCGGCTTCAGGTAGCAATCGGGATCATGGAGTTTGTATAGTGATGAGCGGGGTATGAAGGCGAAGCTGCTCGGCGCAGTCCTCATTGTCATCGTGGTCGGCCTTGGTCTATTCGGCTGGATCGGTTATCGATTGTTTACCACCGGATTCAGCGCCAAGACGGAACCCCACGCGTTGGAAGTGATGATGGCGCGGCAGATCCGCCACTTGGCGATTCCGATTGAAAAACGGAACGCCGTCAATCCGCTCCCCTTGAGCGCAGAATTGTTGAAGGAGGGTCGGGCACACTTCGCCGATCATTGCGCGGTCTGCCATTCCAATGACGGAAGCGGGCAAACCCCCATCGGCAAGAACGTCTACCCGAAGGCGCCCGATTTGCGGCTGACCGATACACAGTCCTTGTCGGACGGCGAGCTGTTTTGGGTCATCCACAACGGGATTCGCTTTACGGCCATGCCCGCCTGGGGAAGCGGCGACCCGGAGAAGGATATCGACAGCTGGAAGTTGGTGCATTTTATCCGTCATTTGCCGCAGGTCACGCAGGAAGAATTGGACGAAATGAAAACGCTCAACCCCAAGACGCAGAAAGAGCGCCTCGAGGAAGAGGCGTTCGATCAATTTCTGCAAGGAGACGACGCTGCAGCCGGGAAGGCCGAAGGGCATCATCATTAGTCATCATCATTATAGGGAACCGAAGAAGGAGCAATTGTCCATGTTCTATCGATTGATACTCACAGCATTGTGCATGACCCTGACTGCTACAGCCTTCGCCCACGGGACTGGCCAACACGTATTGGGCACCGTCGTCGCCATCGACACAAAACACCTCGAAGTCAAAACTCAGAAGGGAACGACCGTCGAGGTCCAAATCAACAAGCAAACCCGTTTCAAGGAAAAGGATCATCCCAAAAGCACCAATCTACCCACGGTGGGAGACCGGGTGGTGATCGAGGCAATCAAAGACGATAAGACGCTGACCGCGACCGAAGTGCATTTCTCCTCAATCAAAAAGCAGACGCCACCGGCTCCGGCGCTCACTCAGCAGGCTCCTGCCGCTACACCTGCTCCCTAAGGAGAGTCGTGCGCATCGTTCAGTACTCGCAGCAGACGCACGCGGCACCCTTCGGCGGGGGCGTTCATGCGGTACTGGTACGCCTCGTGATTGCAGGCATTGCGGTGTTTTTGGCCGTTGCCACAGTGCCGGGAATTGAAGCCGACAGCTTAACGGCGGGCGTCGCGGCCGTCCTCGTGCTCACCGTATTGAATCTGCTGCTACGACCCGTCTTGTTGATTCTGACGTTGCCGCTCATCGTAGTGTCCTTCGGACTCTTTCTGGTCGTCCTCAATGCACTGCTGTTGGAACTCACGGCCTATGTCGTGAAAGGGTTCACCGTCAGCGGTTTCTGGCCGGCCGTTGGGGGCGCGGTCGTGATTAGCATCGTCACGAGCGTGCTCAATCTTCTGACCGGCGATTACCGCCAGGTCGAAATCCGGACAACGGAGCCGCGACAGCCGAAAATCATCAATCCACCAGAATGAGCATGTTCCCCTCGTTTTCATTGAATTGAGGGTACTGCGTTGCTACAATGCGCGCACTTCTGCCACAACCGAGATAGATGACACCGACCACTGCCCACAGTAAACAGGCCGGCGAAACGCAGCTTCAACGGACGCTCACTTCGGTCCTCAATGATTTGCCGGTGGATTCGGCGCTGGCCGCCATCTTTCACCGCGAAAACGGTCCACTCGTGGGTCATGCCGCCCGAGGCTTCGCGCCGCGTGATGTCCAAGCCATCTTGCGCACGCTGTCCGCGCCGTCGATCGCTGCAGCAGGCACGCAGGACCAAGACGGAACCCGTACAATGCGGTTACGGATGGTCACTCCGGGGGCCAAATCCCTGCTCGGTGTCCCTCTCAAGTACCGCAACCGGATGTACGGCTTTCTCGTCATTGGACGCAAGGAAAGCGCCGCCTTTACGAAAAAAGAACGCGGCCTGATGGACCAGGCCAGCGACGACCTAACGAAAGCATTGGACCGGGACAAGCTCTTCGACATGAATGTCGTGCTGAGCCGTCCCCTCGTCAACCAGGAACCGCCTACGGCTGGCCCTGCCGCCCCCGCCATCTACAGCCCACCCGTTTCCCAGGTGACTCCGCAGCTTCAAGAACAGATCACGGCGGTCCTGACCGATGCGGCCCAGACGGTATCCTATGATCGGGCTTGGGTGTGCCACTATGACCCGATCGCCGGCAGCGTTGAGGTGCTGGGGATGGCCGGCGACCTGAAAGGCGACCACAAAGACGGGAAGAAGGACACGCGGCCCGGGCATCGCCTGGCGTTGGACAGTTCGGCAGCGGGCTGGGCGATTCGTCATCGAAAGCCCCGCGTCGATCACGATCTCGCGTCGACGCAGGGCCGATTCTTGGATCATAAGCAGCTCTTTAAAGACCGGTTCCAGTCTTCGTTGGTCTTTCCGTTTTTCGTCAGAGGGCAGGTCGGCGGCACCGTGACGCTGGCGTCTCGCGAAGCGGGCCGGTACCAGCCCACGGATGCTCGCACGCTTGAGCCGCTCATTCTCAAACTTGCCGATCTGCTCCAGGCTCCGTCGCAGGCGCCGGCTGCTCCTGCTCCGGCGGCCGATGACTCCGGGGAGTCCCCGGCTCCTGACCAACCGCCCTCCGTGCCCTTGGAGCCGATGATTCGCAAGCAGGAGCGACAGGCGGCCATCGGAGAATTCAGCGCCTTTCTCGCCACTGAAGTGCGCGAGCCGTTGGGTTCGATCCGCGCACAACTGGAGGAAGTGACGGGAGAGGGCGTCCTGGACTTCGACCCCCAAACACGCGTGGAAAACGCCATGCGCGATCTGATCCGCGTGGAGGCGATCCTCAACGAAATCCTGGATTTCGCCAAGCCGCTCGAACTGAATCGACGCCTGGTCCGTGTCCCCGAGGTGATCGAAAGCGCGCTCACGGTCGTGGCCACGGATCTCGAGGTCACGAGAATCCATGTGGCAAAAGAGTATGCCCCCATCCTCGCCCCGGTGCGGGGAGATGAGGCGAAGCTGCAACAAGTCTTTCTCAGTATCTTCAAGAATGCTTGCGAAGCGATGACGCCGGGCGGACAGCTCACGATCCACGTGAGTCAACATCGGGCGGGGCGAGGCTTCGAGGATCAGATCCTGATCAAGAACGACGGGGCGCCGATTCCGCCGGAAATCGTGGACAACGTCTTTGAACCGTTTTTCACTACGAAGAAGGCGGGATCAGGCCTAGGCCTCGCCACGGTGAAGAAAATCGTCGAGGAACACGGCGGCTCGATCACGATCGGCAGCGCCCCCGGAGAAGGCACGACGGTCACCATCCGCCTGCCCGGGGTGAGCCGTGGCCCTGCATTCCGTCACCGCGGTCGCAGCCGCCGCCCTCATCGTCGTTAAAGAATCCGGTTGCGCATCGTGCGATCCTCAAAGCAACAAGCCACTTGCATAGGGCAAAGTGGTTACCGGCAAGGCCGCAGAGGGCGAAGATTCGACAACCATTTTCAGCGGCGTTTTTCCCTGCTTGACAGCCCTCCCCCCCTCTGGCTATGATCCCGCCCACTTGATTCGCTGGTGATATCGGAACGCAACTTACGGCAATCTTCAGCCACCATTATTCAAAGGAGATGGGTATGAAGCTCTTATTTGGCATTGTTGCGATGGTTTCCGGTGTCTTGTTTGCGGTTTCCATGGCGTCGGCCAACCCAGCGCTGCTGCCCAAGCACGAGGGCTATCCGATGAAGAACAGCGGTAGCCCGGTGAACGGACAGCCCACGGCGAACGATCCCGGCCAGTCGGATGCCCGCGGTCAATCCACACTGTCAAAGTCCGCTGGCTTTGACGATGCTCACGTCAGCCAGAATCTCAAGAAAATGGACAATGACAGGGTTACGGCGAGCGAAGGAGCCGGTCGGCTTCCGAAGGTGCAGGGCCCGCAGATCCAGATAGCTCCGCCCGTCACCTCCGCGACCAAGATCACGGGCGATCGCAAGATCGAGTAGTCTCTTCATCGAAGCGCAAAAAAGGGGAGCGGTCCTCACGGGTCGCTCCCTTTTTATTTTTGTGCTCGATGCGATATTCGCGATCGGGCGACCTGACCACGGGCCGTTTACCAATCGGTGACTCTGAACCGATACGGTTTGCCGGCCCACTTCCCTGCATAGCTGACGCCGATCCGTGGAAATGCACCGATCTTTCCCCGCGGAATCTTCGTTCCCCGGTCTTCGAACCATAGATGCCGACGGGCCGTCATGTCGATGCAGTTCAACGAACGGTCGATTGAAAAGGCGCGGCATAGCCGCCCTGGCCCGTCAATCAACTGTCCCTCGACCTCCACGGCTCTGATCAACACCGCAGCAGGAAATTCGGTTTCCTCCGTCACGACGTTCAAGCAGTAATACATGCCATAAATCATGTAGACGTAGGAGATGCCTGGGGGCCCGAACAGAACCTGGGTCCTCAGCGTCCGTCCTTTGGAGGCATGGCATGCCAAATCATGGGGGCCGACGTACGCTTCCACCTCGACAATTCTCCCCGCCATGGTCCCGGCGCCCTTTTGCTTCACCAGATATTTGCCCAACAGCGATCGTGCGACCACGAGCGTCGAGCGGTTAAAATAGGGGCGTGGGAGAATCTTTCCCGGCGAAGTAGTTCCCATGAGTCTCTTAACGAGGCTGCTCAAGACGAACTTGATTACACCCGCCCACCCGAGGCGCCGAGTGGCGCCTTTCCTCGAGCAAGGCCGCAGGGCAACGAAGGCCCGAGGCGTACTTTACCATGTACGTCGAGGGCCTAAGTAACCGAGAACGCAGTTGGAGTTTGTTTTCAGCAGCCGATTAGAAATACCAGGCAAGTCCGCCCATGAAAAACCGCGGGTTGCCAGGCACGAAGTGGATATCGTTGACCCCGGCTGGTTCGTTCTGCAACCGCGACTCAAAGAAGAATGTCGCCTGCTCCCATTTTGTATCGAAAAGGTTCTGAATGAACAAAAATGCCTCGAGCTTGCCGTGAGAAAGTTTTACGGGAAGCATATACCGTTCAGTGAGGTCGAAGACGAGCCATGAGGGAGATTTGGCGCTCCGGTCTTCGATCAAAGGACGAACGCCCATATACGTGGCCTGGAGCTGCGAGCGCAAGCCTTCTGGCCACTGCAAGATCAACGCGCCGTAGGCGGTGAGCTCGGGCGCCAGTGGTATCGCATCGCCGTTGGTGAACTTGGCGTTTGTCCAGGCGACACTGCTGTTCACGTACAGCGGCCCCCATACTTGGCCTCGCAGTGCCACTTCCACACCCCTGCGTCTGGTCGGACCTCGTACCTCGGTCGTCCCTTCGTCTCCCACGAAGACCAATTCGGACTGGAGATCGATCGCCCATAGGCTTGCGGTCAGCATCAATCCCTCCGGTCCCCACGGCTGGGAACGTAAGCCGACTTCATACGTCTTCGCACGGGCGAGCGGCACTCCGCCCGGAGCCACGGCAGAGCGCGCATCGTTGCTGTGGTAGCCTTCGCCATAGTTGGCGAAAAATTCCGTCTTGAACCAGGGACCGAGAATGAGATTAACCTTCGGCAACACCAGACCGGATGATGTCTTTCCTACCGGCTGGTCAACACAGGCATCACATCGGTTCGTGACGTTGAATGTAAACATTTCGGCTCTGAGCCCGCCCATGAGTCGCAGCCATGGAGCTGGTTGTATTTCGGCTTTCACAAAGGGTGCATAGGAGGCTTCAAGCACATCGCTGTCTGTCGTGGTGCCGGTCGGGACGCGTTTCGTTTGTGTTCCGAGTCTCGCATGAATATCGTCCACACGGGCTTGGAAACCGATCGTGCCGATACTGGGCATTCCGAAGACTTCTGCACGCTGCTTGAATCCCAGATCACCAGTGTAGATGCCCCGGCGATCCGATTGCTGAATCCCGTCTCCGTTTACCGGATCATCTAAGAAAAAGGTGAAGTTCGTGAAGAGATCGAGTCGATAGTACTGTGCATGTGCATTGGCAAAGAACTGTCCCCCCGAAGGGGTATCATAATGATAGTTCAACCGAACAGTGCTCCTGAGCGTGTTGCCCCCTTCGGAGGGATCAATCGCTCCGAAGCGGTCGAGGGTGCCATCGGCTACGGCACGCAACGGGATTTCTCCGGACGCGTTCCATTTTGCCTGTTGAAAGGTCGCTGTGAGGCTTAGTTCATCGCGGATTGAGAGATTCGTTGTCACCTTTCCGAGCAGATTCGCTCGGAAGTAACGGTTGTCGTTGAGAAAAGGTCCGTTCGTGTAGTACCCCTCTCCGGCGAAGAGCGTACGGATCTTGTCCTTCGTCGGAGAGAACATGAGCAGATAGCGTTGCGTGTCAAATTGCCCACCGGCCGCTTGGACCAGGCCCTCCTGAACGACCTGACGCGTTCGAAAGTTGATTGCCGCAGCGGTGTTGAAGTCCCCGAACTCTGGAAGATAGGACCCCTTGTACGCATCAAGCCCTTCGATCGTTTCTGGAATGATGAAGTTGAGATCGGCATAACCCTGGCCATGAGCGTGGGTCCGAAGGTTGATCGGCATGCCGTCGGTAAAAAAGGCTACGTCGGTCCCGTGGTCGGCATCGAAACCTCGTACAAAATACTGGTCGGCCTTACCGGCCCCGCCGGAATGCTCAACGGCGATGAAGCCGGGAATCAGCCGCAGCACCTGAGCCGGTCGGCCTTGCGGCTGCAGCAGAATTTCTTTATCTGGAATGAATTGCTGGGATGACGCCGCGACCGGCCGTTCACCGACGACCGTCACCTCGGGCACTTCCAACTCAGGTGCATCAGGATCGTGCGCCAGAGCGCTGTCTCCGCGGCACTGGGCTGTGATCACGATCACCAGAACGATGCAAGAGGGAAACAACCTGTTCATGTTTCATTCGAGAGGAGTCTAGCGCAGGGCCTTTCCAGTCGTGGTCATGGTCAACTTGCCGTGCTTGACTCCCCTTACGCTGACCAACGCATCGGCAACTTTCTTGATATCCGAGCCGCGACCTTTAACCACTAACACTTCCAAACAATGATCGTGGTCGAGGTGGACGTGCATGCCGGACAGGATCTTTCCCTGGTAGTCATGCTGGATGTCGGTCAGCTTGGCCGTTAAGTCACGCACATGGTGGTCGTACACGAAAGTGATCGTACCAACCGTTTCTTTGTTCTCGTCCCATTCCTGCCCGACCAGATTGTCCCGAATGAGATCCCGCAGCGCTTCGGACCGGTTGGTGTAGTGCCGCCGCCTGATGTGGCGATCGAATTCCTCGAGCAACCGTTGGTCTAATGAGACCCCAAATCGGACGAGTTGATGCATGACAACCTCCTCCGCGTGGCACGAATTTAATATTCATAGCACTGTAAAAATACAAGCGCAACCCGCACTCATTGTCTATGAGTCCTTTACGGCAAGTCAGCTCTGATCAGATTTGTCTCGATGGGAGAAGGTCGCATCCCTTCAACAATCACCACCGATACAGAGTCCATCCAGAACAATACGAAAAAGGGAGGCGATCGGATTTCGCTGTTGGGCTGTTTTTCCCTTCTATTCGAAACCAGAACTATGCGTCGCCACAAAACACAACAAAGATCCAAACCCGAACATCCTTCGTAGTGGATGACAAGCCGGCCGATGAGCTGATGACACAGCGCATCGACTGAACATCCGCCATCTCATTCAACAGGAGGAAACTATGACGACCAAAATGGCCTCAGATGAAAGGACCGAATTATCGTTAAGGAGGTGTGTATGAAATCGTCAGAATCTCGAGCGTTAAGTCTCGCGTTCACCATCGGTCTCTTGGCAGGCTGCAGCGGAAGCGACAACCCGCCTGTCGTAATGAGTGGACCAGCCGCCGCAGCGACAGATGATACGCGGGTCCCGCAATCAGACAACCTGACGGCAGCAGAAATGGCTCAGGTCAACCAAGCCAATGCGGAGCCGGTTCCACCACCGAAATCGGATCTCTAATCAAACCCTGTCTCTATGGGGCATATGAGAAGGAGGAGGCTATGTTTGCCAACACTCGGCCGCTCATCATGACGATCCTGACACTGCTGATCGGCGCGCCGGTCTTTGCTGCCAGCCACCGTGAAGCGCCGTTGATCGCGAACGATCCGGCGGCGGATATCACCGATTTCTATGTGTTCCGCAGTTGGCAAGATTCCGCCAAGGCAATTCTGATCATGAATGTGATCCCTGGACAAGAGCCGGGGTCCGGTCCTAACTACTTCAACTTCGCCGACGACGTCCTGTACGAGATCCACATCGACAACAATAAGAACAACATCGCCGCAAACATCACGTACCAGATCCGATTTAAGACCGAGCTCAGACCTCCGGCCGATGTCTTCCCTCTCTCCTATGTGGCGCTCCCTCCGATCACCAACCTGAGCGGAGCCGGCTCGGAGGGATTGCTTCTCCGCCAAAGCTACACGGTGACAGAGGTGCGTTACGGCGAGCACCCCAGAGACCTAGGGACAGGCACGATGTACGCGGTGCCGTCGAACGTCGGCCCGCGAACGACGCCGAATTATGAACAACTCGCTTCCAAGGGCATCTTCCCCTTGAAGAACGGGGGCCGCGTCTTTGCCGGACAGCGGGACGAGACGTTCTACATCGATCTCGGTGGGACCTTCGACACACTGAATCTCCACGTCTCGCCAATCCTCTCGGCAGCCGACGACGCGAACGACGCCTTGGTGCTCGGCGCTGCGCGCGACACTTTCAGCGGCTTCAATGTGAACACGATCGCATTGGAAATCCCGATCAGCGATCTGACAGGTCCGAACGGGAACAAAGTAATCGGCGCCTATGCGACGACCAGTCGGCCGAAGGTGACGGTCCTGAAAAAGAACAGCGACCGAGAGAACAGCGCCCGTTTAGTACAGGTCGCGCGAATGGGCAATCCGTTGGTGAACGAACTAATTATCCCCACGAACATGAAGGACAAATGGAATACAACCGATGCGGAGGACGAGGGGGACTTCGTCTCGTTTTATTGCAACTCGGCGCTCGCAACCGCGTTGAACGCGGTGTTCGGAACAGCCTTTCCGACCAGCAATCGGGAGGACCTCGTCAACGCATTGCTTCGTTATAGCCCGGGGGCACCGCTCTGCGGCGGAGGCAAGACGAGCGAAACGTTGTCTGATCTCCTGCGCGTGGATTTAGGCGTCCCTCCCACAGCGGCGGACAATCAGCGGAGACTCGGTCCCCTGGCCCACGATCCGTCAGGCAACCCCACTCCGGACAGAGCGGGATGGCCGAACGGCCGGCGCCCGAATGACGACGTCACCGATGTGGCCTTACGGGTTGTGGCCGGCATCCTCAAGAATTCAGCTGTTCCTAATTTAGGAGATGGTGTGAATTTCAACGTGGGATCGGTTGGCGGCAGCAAGACCGCTAATGGAATCGCGACGGCTTTTCCGTTTCTCCCGACACCGTTCGATGGACGAGATCGTCGCCATATCGATCCAGGAGAGTAGCTCACTCGGCTGATCACTGGGATGAGTGTGTCCGGTTTCCCGGACACACTCATCCCGTGGGAAAAGTGCCTCGAGGCATTCAGACCCGAATCAAGAGAGGGCACATGTGGGTTCGAGTCGCTCAAGGAGACCAGATCGGAGGCTGGAGCGTCTCGCTCGTTCTCCATCTGACTCTGTTGAGTGTGATCTGGCCGGCACTCCAACAACTTCCGGCGCCGGTCTTGACGGAGCCCTTTCGCTGGAATGTGACCCTCGTTCAGTCCCAGCAACCGAGCGCAGCAGTCATGTCGTCGGGCGAAGCGTCTCTCCCCCATCAAGACTTACATGCTGTCGATGCGGCGACACAGAAGCCGGCACCGCCAAGACCGCCTCGTCCCTCCCTCGATCGATCACCAAGCAACGAAAATCGCATCACGGCTCACCCCGGCGCTGCGACGAGATCGGCGACAGTCACAGTCCCGGCGCAAACCTCGCCTAACGTACCGGATGCCGCACCACCGACGTCTTCTATGACCGATCCACTGCCTGCGTCCCAAGAGTCTCCCCCCATACCACACGAGAAGGCCGGTCAAATACAAAGGCTTGTTGCCACAGCACCAGTCCAGGCGGGGCCCACATCGACCGCATTGCCGCGAGAAGTGGAAACCCTGTCGCCACCTGCACCAGCCAGGATCGAGACTCCCGCAGTGATGCACGAGCCTTCTGCCCCATCGCCGGAACCCCCCGCTCCTGTTCCGTCGACAGCTTCCAGTGAGTTCTCTGGCCCTCGAGCGGATTACAGTTGGTTGCAACGGGCGGTGTCTCGCCGACTGGACGAACTGAAACGGTTCTCGCGACCATGGCTCGGGGACTCGACAAAGCTCAAGGTCCTGGTGAAGGCCGTCATTTCTAATTCTGGTGAACTGATGAAGATCGAAGTCGTCAAGAGTTCTGGATTGACACGGATCGATCAAGAGGCTTTGGCGCTGGTGCAGCGAGCCTTTCCCGTCTCGATGGACGAAGTCATCGACCGTCCCCAAATCGTAATGCGTATCCCGATCACCTATTCGCGTGATTGAAGGAGCACGATGACCAGATGCTGCGGAGCAGGTTGTCTGATGGCGATTGCGTGGCTCACCTTGGGACTATCGTCCCCCACGTCGGGAGAGCCCTTTCTTCCCCAACAAGACACGCAAGTGCTAGAACGCCTCAGCGTCAAGTCATCTGATCCGGTGGCGCGAGAACTCAGGACCTTACGCGCGCGGCTATCGAGAAATCCACAAGACGTTGATGTCGCAGTATCGCTTGCGACCAAATTTGCTGCACAAGCGCGGTCGCTAGGAGATCCGAGATTTCTCGGTCAAGCGCAGGCCATCTTGGCTCCTTGGTGGAACCTTCCGACACCGCCGCCCTCGGTTCTACTATTGCGAGCCACGATCCGCCAGAATGCGCATGAGTTCGATCTCGCGCTCGCCGATCTCGATGAGGTCTTGAGCCGGCAACCGACAAACGCTCAGGCGTGGCTGACGAAAGCGTCGATCCTTCAAGTTCAAGGACGATACGAGGAGGCTCGAGGTGCATGCCAGCCCTTGCTTCGATCGACCGGCCGGCATGTCGCACTCACCTGTTTGAGCGATATCGCCGGTCTGAGGGGCCAAGCCGCTCTTAGCCGCGATGTGCTGACCACGAGTCTGAGTCGTCCAGACATCTCCGTAGAGGAACGACTTTGGATTCTGACCATCTTGGCGGAGGTGGCCGCTCGCACCGGAGATCAACGAAATGCTGAAAGGTATTTTGAGGAAGCGCGAAGCATCGGCATGAAAGACCACTATCTCTTAGGGGCTTATGCCGATTTTCTACTCGATCAAGGCCGCGCGCAGGACGTCGTGGCGCTCCTGCAGCGCGATACGAGATCCGACGGATTGCTCTTACGTCTTGCGCTTGCCGAGCAGGCACTCCATGCACCCGCGTCACAGGACCATACGGCCGAGCTTGCGGCCCGTTTTGCCGCCAGTCGTGAGCGAGGAACTCCTGTGCACTTGCGTGAAGAAGCGCGCTTCACTCTTGCGCTGCTGCAAGATTCACGGGCGGCGCTCCTCCTCGCCCAGAACAATTGGAAGATCCAAAAGGAACCTTCTGATGCCCGCCTGCTGCTCGAATGTGCCTGGGCAGCCGGTAACCGTCACGCAGCCAAACCTGTGCTCGAATGGCTCGACACGAACCATGTGGAAGGTGACAAGCTCCGACATCTGGCTGCACGGCTTCGAGAGGAGAGGCCGTAATGCGCATCTTCCTCGTCATTGCGCTGCTTCTTATGAGCACGCCCGCCTGGGCTCATAAACCCAGCGACAGTTATCTCTCCCTCACTGTCCATCAGGTTCGTGTGGAGGGTCGGTGGGACATCGCGCTGCGAGACTTGGACGACGCGATCGGACTGGACGGGGACGGGAATGGCGAGATCACATGGGGGGAGGTGCGATCCAGACACGACCAGATCGCTGCTTATGCACTCTCCCGCCTCACGCTTGCGTCAGGCGAGAGACGTTGCGCGACGAACGCCACCCGCCTGCTGATCGACCATCACACGGACGGGGCCTACACGGTTCTCCTCTTCACAGCGACCTGTCCGGATCCAATAGAAGAGCTGCGCGCCGATTATCGGCTCTTGTTCGATCTGGACGCTCAGCATAAAGGACTCCTGCGCCTAACTCATGGGTCTCATGCGTCCTTCACCACGAGCGCGATATTCAGCCAAGAGACCTCAGCTCAACGATTCACGATCGGTGAAGGTTCACTGTGGCGTCAGGGTGGACAATACCTGCATGAAGGCATCTGGCACATCTGGCTAGGATTCGACCACCTCTTGTTTCTGCTCACACTCCTGTTGCCTGCAGTCCTCGTTCGAGTCGATCACCGCTGGCAAGCCATTGAAGATCTTTCATCCGCATCCTGGGAAGTGTTGCGCATTGTCACGGCCTTTACCTTCGCACATTCTCTGACCTTGAGTCTCGCCACACTGGGAATCATGCAGTTGCCTTCACGACTCGTTGAATCAGCAATTGCGTCCTCGGTAATTCTTGCTGGAGTGGCAAATCTGTATCCGGGGATCGCACAACGCCGTTGGGTGGTGGCATTCGCCTTTGGTCTCATCCACGGCTTTGGATTCGCCAGCGTGCTCTCAGATTTGGGATTGCCGCATGGCTCGTTGTTGGTCAGTCTTGTGAGTTTCAACGTCGGTGTTGAGATCGGCCAACTTGCGGTGGTAGTTCTGTTTCTTCCGCTAGCTCATGCCTTCCGCCGATCTTCGGCTTATCAGTTGATCGTCGTCAGAATTGGGTCTCTGGCAGTTATTGTCGTGGCGCTGCTATGGCTGGCTGAGCGGGCGTTCGACCTCAAACTTTTTCCGGTCTGAAAAACGAACGCGTGCTATTCGCCCCGCACGGGGATATAGAGAATGGTGCCCTGGCGGTTGACCAGGAGCAGAGCGAGATCGCTCGATTTCATCGGATCGGCAATTCGTTGAAACGCAGAAAAGTTGGGGATGGGCTGGCGGTTTAATTCCAGAATCACGTCGCCCGGCTGAAGACCCGAGGATTCGGCCAAACTGCCTTCTTCAATATCGGTCACAACGACCCCGCTGTTGACCGGCAGATCCATTTGGCGCGCGAGCGGAGGCGTGACATCGTCGAAGACCACGCCCGACAGTGGGTGAGCGCCCGAACCCGTCGCGGTCGCCGCCTGACTCTTCCTCGCTCGGTCCCTCGGAGCTTCCTGCACGGTGAGTTCGACTTGGATCGTCTTGCCGTCCCGCACGAGATCCAGCCGGTGCTTGCTGCCGATTGCGGCGGCCGCCATCAGATTGCGAAGATGCCCGCTGTCCATGACATCACGTCCGTCGAACCGCTCGATGACATCGCCTCGTCTGAGCCCCGCCTTTTCCGCAGATCCCTTTGACTGCAAGTCGGTGACAATCGCGCCCTTCACATCCGGCAACTTGAAGATTTTTCCCAGCAGCGGGGTGACATCCTGCGTGGATGCGCCGAGAAATCCCCTCACGACCCGGCCGGTCTTGATCAGGCTTTGCATGGCTGTCCTGGCCATGTTGCTGGGAATGGCGAACCCGACGCCGACACTTCCACCAGTAGGACTGGCGATTGCCGTGTTGATGCCCACGAGCTCACCGTTGGTGTTGACGAGCGCACCGCCGGAGTTGCCTGGATTGATCGGCGCATCCGTTTGAATGAAATCTTCGAAATCCGCGACGCCGACGTCCGCCCGTCCCACGGCGCTGACGATGCCGAAAGTCACCGTCCGGCTGAGTCCCAAGGGATTCCCGATCGCCAGCACGAAATCACCGACGGCCAGGTTGCTGGAATCGCCCCAGGGCACTGTCGGCAAATTGGTGCTCTGAATCTTGACGACCGCGACGTCGGTCTTCGGATCCGTGGCCATCACCTTGCCTTTGAACTGCCGGCGGTCGGCCAAGATGACTTCCACGTCCACGGCATCCGCGACCACGTGGTTATTCGTGATGATGTAGCCATCGGAAGAGACGATGACGCCGGAGCCCTGTCCATATTGACGCCGAGCCGGCGGTTCTCTGAATAGACCGAAGGGCAGCGTTTCGTCACTGAACGCCTGGTCGCGCACCATGACGGTCGACGCGATGCTGACAACGGCCGGAATCACTTTTGACGCCGTCGTCTTGACCTGATTTTGGAGGTCGTTGACGCCGACGACTGGAACTAACCGGCCGGCCGCCTCTGCCGAACTTCCCACGGCCAGGCTGATGCTCGCGGCAGCGACCAATCGCACCAGGGAACGGACAGCACTCGACATACCACCCTTTCTTTCAGAACTGCGCATAAGACCTTAAGAAACGTCGTAGCCTAGCACGGAGGCGGGGAGGACGCACTCATAAATCTACATGCCGCAGACGAAGCGCGTTGGCAATGACGGAGACGGAGCTGAAGGTCATGGCAGCACTGGCAATCATGGGACTCAGCAGCACCCCCCACACCGGATACAGCGCGCCCGCCGCAAGAGGCACGCCAGCAAGATTGTAGACGAAGGCGAAAAAGAGATTCTGCCGGATGTTCTTCATGGTCGCCCGGCTGAGTCGGATGGCACGAACCAGCGCGCGCAGATCGCCTTTCACAAGCGTGATGCCCGCGCTTTCCATCGCAATGTCCGTTCCAGTCCCCATCGCAATCCCCACGTGGGCAAGAGCCAGCGCCGGCGCATCATTGATGCCGTCGCCTGCCATCGCGACCACATGGCCTTGTGACTTGAGGTCCGCGACGATAGCGCCTTTTTTCTCCGGGAGCACCCCCGCATACAGGTCGGTGATCCCGACCTGTCGGGCGACGGCCTCTGCCGTTAGCTGGTGATCGCCCGTGACCATGACCAGCCGAATGCCCTGTTCTCTGAGTAGCCGGACGGCCTCAGGGGTCGTGGATTTCACCGGATCGGCCACACCGAGCAGTCCCGCAACCTTCCCATCCACGGCGATAAACACTGTCGTTTGTCCCTCCGCTCGCAAGCGCGCCGCTTCCTCTTCCAGCACGGCCAAGCCCGGATCGGCGATGTTCAGGCGTTCTCGAAGAAGCGTAGCGGTCCCCACTGCGACGGAATGTCCGTCGACGACACCGGTGACTCCATAGCCCGTGACCGAGCGAAATTCCTTGACCACTCCGGGCGTCGCCGCTCGCTGCTCGGCTTCAGCGATGACGGCAGAAGCAACCGGATGTTCACTCCGGCGCTCGAGACTGGCCGCGAGCCGCAACACTTCCGCGTCGCTCCACGGCGGCACGAAGCGAATGGAAACAAGCGCGGGTTTCCCTTCGGTGAGGGTACCCGTCTTGTCAAACACCAACGTGTCCACTTTGCCGAGCACCTCGAGGGCTTCCGCTTTATGGATCAGAACGCCGGCCGTCGCCCCCCGCCCCGTTCCCACCATGATGGACATGGGTGTTGCCAGTCCGAGCGCACAAGGGCAGGCAACAATCAGCACCGCCACCGCATTGACCAATGCATAGGCCAGCCGCGGTTCAGGCCCCCAGAGGCCCCACGCGATGGAAGTGAGGATCGCAACCGCAACGACCGCTGGGACAAAGTAGCCGGCCACACGGTCGGCAACCCGTTGGATGGGAGCACGGCTTCGCTGGGCGTCGCTTACCATTTGGACGATGCGGGCAAGCAAGGTGTCAGAGCCGACCCGTTCCGCCTGCATGAGGATGCTCCCGGCGCCGTTAATCGTACCGCCCGTCACCGGAGCGCCGGGGGATTTTGCCACCGGCAATGACTCTCCGGTGACCATCGATTCATCGACCACCGTCACACCTTCCGCGACAACGCCGTCCACAGGCACGCGTTCGCCCGGACGAACGCGTAGACGATCTCCGACCCTCACCTCGTCGAGCGACACGTCCGTCTCCTTGCCGCCCTCCCCGACACGCCTGGCCGTTTTCGGCGCCAGGCGCAGCAGCGCTTTCATGGCAGAAGTCGTTTGGCCGCGCGCGCGTAATTCCAAGACCTGCCCCAGCAACACCAATACCGTGATGACAGCCGCGGCTTCGAAATAGACAGGAATGGAACCATCGGATGCATGGAACGAAACCGGCAAGAGGCCAGGCGCGATGGTGGCCAGGACGCTGTAGAGATAGGCGGCTCCGGTCCCGAGGCCGATCAGCGTGAACATGTTCGGCGCCCGGTGAACGATCGAGTTCCAGGCGCGTTCAAAGAACGGCCAGCCTCCCCAGAGCACGACCGGTGTGGCCAGCCACAATTGAATCCAGTTTTTCACCGGGCCGTTGAGGATCTGACGCGCCGGTATCATATCGGCCATCGCCAAGGTCATCACGAGGAGCGCGGGACCGAGGCTGATCCAAAAGCGCCTCGATATGTCCAGAAGTTCCGGATTCGGTCGCTCTTCCAACGTGACGATTTTAGGCTCCAGCGCCATGCCGCAGATGGGACAAGCTCCTGGCTCGGTCGAAACGACCTCCGGATCCATCGGACAGATGTATTCCACTTTGGAGCCGGGGGAAACGGCCGTCGGTTTCGTGATGCGTTGCGCCGGCGGGATCAGAAACGCAGCGGGATCCTGGCGAAACTTGGCCAAACAGCCTGTTGAACAAAAGTAGTACGTCTTACCTTCGTGAACATAGGAGCCGGCGGCGCTTTCAGGCTGAACGGTCATTCCGCATACAGGATCGACCTGTGCGCCCTTAGTGGCAGGGCTGGGCGGCATCATCTGAATCGTGATCAGGCCCGAGCTTTTCGGTCGAAGCGCCCGCTCTGGATCAGCTTTGAACGTTTCGAGACAGGAGGCGGCGCAAAAGTAGTAGGTGACGCCTTGATATTCGTATTGCCCGGCAGCCGTCGCCGGATCGACGGTCATACCGCAGATAGGATCGATCGCCATAGTAGGATCTCGGCCCTCCACTTGCTGCGGCCGCCCGTGGAGCGAAACGTCTCGGCGCTTCGGGGTCGGGCGGGTGGAGAATGGTAGCCATTTTGACCATCCTCCAAGGCATCTTCTCCCGTCTCGTCACTGATCACTGTTCATTTTTTTCCGTCCCCATCGAGGATACTCTGAATCACGAGTCTCAGGTTTTCGGGATCGACTTTTTCCACTTTGATGTTGCCGTCCAAGAGAATAGTCGGCGTTTGCTGCAGCTTGATGCGCTCTCCCCACTTTTTGCCTTCTTCAACGAGTTGAGCCGGTTTTCCGCTGGCCATGCCTTCTTCAAAAGCCTTGGGATCGAGCCCGACTTCCTTGATCAGCACTTCCCGAATGGAGCGGTCGAGCACACCGGTTACCTTGTCCTGGTGAATCGTCCGGAAGAGCACTTTCTTCATTTCATTGCCTTTGCCCATCAGCTTGGCCTGTTCATACATGTCGAACGGCGTCGGCAGTTTTCCTCTGATCACGGGAAAGCCGACCATCGTCGTTTCGAGCTTCTTTCCGAATTCTTTCTCGAGGATGGGCAGCCCTTCACCGTCGAAATGATGACAGTGTGGGCAGTAAAAATCTGCGAACTCCACCAGCTTGACCTTCCCTGATTGGTGAGTCGAGTGCTCATCCTTCAGGACTTCATATTTGCCCTTTAATTCCGAAGGGGCGGCCTGAACCGGCCCATTACCGTCAAAGAGAATGGTTGACAGCAGGATTCCGGCGATCAACGTCATGCTAGTCCAACGTGCGATCTTGCCCATGCCCGCTCCTTTCGTGGAAATGCCGTGCCGTAATCGACCATTATATCGAATACCTGCGGCACTTTGCTGTTTGTTATAATTCGCACTATGCGTTCAGTCTGCTTGTTGAGCACTGCCATCTCCCTCTGTCTGCTCCTCAGCGGATGCGCGAGCCAGCATGCCGAAGATGGATCGGCTGCCAGTTCGATCACCTTTCTTCAAGTCAAAGCCGCTCCCGATTCCTACAGAGGACAGTCCGTGGTCTTCGGTGGAGAGGTGCTGAGTGCCAGGCGACTCAAAGATGGGACAAGGATTGAAATCTTACAGCTCCCGCTCGACCGCTCGGGACACCTCGGTACCGACCGGATGCAGTCCCAAGGCCGGTTCGTCGCAATGCACAGGGAATTTTTGGATCCTGCCACAATGCCCCCTGGTACCCGACTGACGGTAAATGGAGAAGTCGTAGGGTCGATAACCCTGCCGCTCGACGAAACGGAATATAGCTATCCGGTCATTGAAGCGCGTCACATCGAGGTCTTGCCTCCACCGGAGGTGGCTGCGCAATGGAGGCGGCCCTACGCTTATCCTTACATGGGGTCAGGCTACTGGGGGCCTTACGGCAGTCCCTATTGGCGTCCTTGGCCGTATCGCTGGTAATCAGGGTCTTGAAAAAGGCCGCTAGCTTCGTTCTCGCGTCACTCAGAGCCTCAACGTACCAGGAACTGTACGCCTCGCCTCTTCGTTCGCTGCGGCCTTGCTAAGCGCCCTTTTTGAACACCCTGGCAGAATCACCGTCCGGCAGTCCCGATGATCCGTTCCACACGATCATCACGGCCGCCGAGGTTTCGGTACTTGTGATACTGCGCCAGAGCGCGCGGCATGTCCTTACGGTGCAGCTCGTAAAACACGCCCAGATTATAGTGGGCTTCGGCGTAGTCGGGTTTCAACGCCACGGCCTTCTCGTATTCCTGTTCCGCCTCTTCGAGCTTGTTCATGCTGGTATAAATCACGCCGAGATTCATGTGCGCCTCGGCATACTCGGGCCGATACCGGATGACTTCGAGAAACTCCCGTTCCGCCTCGCTGGGTTTGTTCTGGCTGCGTAGAATAAATCCCAGGTTGTAATGGGCGTCCACGAGGTTGGGCTTGGCCGCAATCGCCTGCCGGTACGCATAGGCGGCTTCCAGCAGGTCATTGTTCCGTTCTGCCAGACGGCCCGCCTGATACCATCCGTCGGCGTTTGTGGGGTGGGCTTTCGTCAACCGTGCGAGCAGCTTCCGGGCGGAGTCGTTGTTGCCCTCTGCTTCGTACAACATGGCCAGCCCGAAAAGTCCGTCCGCACTGGTGGGACGAACGGCGAGGAGGCGCTGATACACCTGCTTCGCAGCGGGAATGTCGTGCCGGCTTTCATAGAGCCGGGCAAGATCAAGATAGGAGTCCTCGTGCTTCGGCTCAATCTCGAGGGCCCGCTTGAGCGTCTGTTCCGCCTCTGTGGCCTTGCCTTGCGCGAGATACACTTCCGCCAAATCATTGAGCGCATCAGGGTACGCAGGCTTCAGCTTGAGCGCGTGCGTAAACGCATCGGCTGCCTCGCGGGGCCTTTTCTTGGCTTTGAAATAGAGTTGCCCCAACAGGTGATAGGCTTCGGCCGTGGCGCCGGACTCCACCGATTTCTCCAAAAACGCGATCGCCGCGTCAGCATCGCCGGACCTCCAGAGTTCCGTCGCCTGTTCGACCGCACGTTTACTGGAATCAGAGGGCGTTGCAGTACGAAGAAGCCCGGGTAAGAGCAGCACCCCACCAATGACGATCGACATGAGCAGCAGTGGTCGTGCAGGTGCCGTCAAGAGAACGCTCCCTACCAACGTTGCAGTCCGTACCGAACTATACGGTGGGTTGGCAGTGAAATCAACGCGAACAGCACCCTGTGATCAAAACCTCGAGCTAGAACAGTCCCAGCGTCACACCACCGTAAATGGCTCGGCCGTACCCGGCAAAGAACGCCTGTTGCCCGGCCGCTTGCGCCGTGGTTTCCCCCGTGACCACCTGGCCTGACGCGGCATATTTCATGTTCGCGATGTTGTCCACTTGGAGATAGAACTTGGCAAAACGGAACCAGGAATTGTTCACCTCTACAGTCTTATGGACGTTCACCGTCCCGATGAAATATGAGGGAATCCCAAATGTATTATTGTTGTTCAAGAAGTAGCTGTTGAAGTAATTGCCTTCGACCCAGCCTCCCCATCCGGACGGTTGATGATCGTACTCTACCTTCAAGTTCAGAATATCGGTCGGCACGTTGGGCACGTTCTTTCCATCGCGCACCAAAAATCCTGCAGCGGTCCGGTCGGAAAAATTAATGTACTTGGCATCGATATGCGTATAGGCTCCTGAGAAGCGCAATCCCGACAATGGACGCCAATCGTATCGCGCTTCGATTCCGCGGTACTGCGATGAGTCGGCATTGACCGAGGCCGTATTCGATCCGGAAATCGTCTGGGTGATGATTTCGTTCTTGAAGAACGTCCAAAACCCGACGAGTTCGACGATCAGATCCTTCGTCAGTCTCGATTCCGTGCCGATCTCATTATTCCAATTCTTCTGCGGCTTCAAATTGAAATTTGCCCCGGGGAGACCGGTGATCGGATCCCTCGTAAGATTGCCGAACGTCGGGATAGCATATCCGGTCGAGCTCCTGATCCAATGCCGATAGCCTTCCGCCGGCTTCCATGTGAGTGATGCTTCAGGTGCCCAATTTGTGTAGTCGCGGGTCGCGCTGGGCCTCGACGCCACTGCGCCGGAATTGTCATAGTTGATGGTGTCAATGGTGAGTTGCGACTGCTCAAACCCAAGGCCTGCAGCCAGAATCCATTTTGGAACGAATTCCAGTTCCTCGCGAAAACGGCCTCCGATGTTATTGATTCTTCCCCGATTGTTCTGAAGCAACGTTCCTCTGGTTCCAAATCCGGTCGCCAGATTCTGGAACGTCTCTCCCTCCTGTTCCATATTATTCAGAAAGAAACCGACGTAACTTTTGAGCGGCATCTCTCCGAGTCGACCATCGTGTCGCAAGTCCGTGTAGGTCTTGTAGTTGGGATTGACGTTATCGGTGATTTGGGAGAAATATTGGTTGATGTCTTTCACGTCATAGTCGGCTTCGATCGTGAGCACCGTATTGGCATTGAGTTGACGCTCGTACATGCCTCCGACGATCGTACGCCGATCGATACGCTGCTGATGGAGTAGTTCGGCATTCGCGCAGGCGGGATTGTAGGTTCCGGGTGTACAGGGCGTCTGGGCACCGCCGGCCTGGCGATCGTCCGCATTGAATTGCGCCTCCGTCAATCTGGTCGGTACGCGCGTATCCAACCAGTTTGAAATCGCCTTGAAATAAAAACTCTGCTTGTCGTCGATGGTGAACCGCAAATTGAAGTTCAAGGTCTGAGTATTGTAGTCGCTGTTTTTGATGAATCCATCTTCGGCCACATTGCTGGCGAACAAGGATACATCAAGGTTTTGGTATTGCTTCCCTACGGCGAAGGCCTGCTTGAAAAAGCCATACGATCCTCCGGACAGGAAGGTTTCAAAGCCGTTGATGTCGCTGCCGCGCCTGGTCCTGAAGTGGACCATGCCCCCGAGCGCGTAATTGTCGTACAGCGACGACGATGCCCCCCGGATAACCTCTGTGCTTCTCATGAACCAGGGGTCTTGCATGTCGAGTCGCGACAACCCGTCGGATTGCGTCTGGCTGAACCCGTCTTCGTAGATTTTGATATCACGAACCGCGAATGTGGTCTTCGCCCCCTGCCCACGGATCATGATGCTGAAGTCGCGCGGGCCGTTCGCCTGGCGAAGCGCGATGCCAGGTAGCGACTGAAGTGACTCCTGCATCGTACGAGTCGGCTGGGAATCTGTCTCCGCCGGCACAGTGGCATCCAACGAGATTCCCTCGGGTCGTTTTTGCAGTCGGTTGCTGACGATGCTCATGTCGGCAAGGTCATAATGCGGTACTGCTGTTGCTTGAGCCTCCCCCGTCGCTTCAGGTTCGGCGTGTTCCTTGATGATAGCGGGGCGTTCGGCTTCCGGTTTGGCGCTCTCCTTTTGCTGCTGAATCTCGTCCAGTTCTTTCAATATATCGTTGAGCTGCTCGCGCAATTCCTGTTCGCGTGATGAGCCGGTCGGACCGGCGGACGGCGCATCCTGGGCGAACGCCTCGCCTCCTCCGGCCATGAATGTCGTCAGGCATCCGATCAAAATTGCGCATCTCAGCGCGACGGCACCTATACGTTCAAACATGATGCGGCTCCTTACGTCATGAACGACACGCGTCCACGGGCGCACTTATTGCCTTTGCGGACCGTGGACGATTTAGGATGAATTTCGTTGGAGAAACGAGTCAGCGAGGAGGTCCGCGGGAATGTATCAGAGCGGCAAAGAGACGCGTCTGTGGTGCGGCGCTGTATAATCGCAGCAGAGCGACCACAGCAAAGACGACGCCAAGGGGAAGACCGGCATGAATGGTGATAGTGGGGTTGGCCTGGCAGGCCCAGGCACACAGCGCCGAGTGCGCTACGTGATCGGGGCTGTGGTGATGAGCCTGCTGTTCTGCATGTAGCAAGAGACAGCAAGAAGTGCCGATTGCCAGGACGGCATAGAGCACGACCATCCCAATGGCGAGTGGGGCAATCAGGCGTTTCATGGTTGCCGGTTGAGGACGTGTCGGACGAGGGCGATCGATTCTTGGCTGTCCCAGGCTCGGGGCCCCACGGCCCGGCCGAGCGCGTGACCGTTCTGATCGATCAACACGGTGGTCGGGAGTCCACGCACCGTGAAGAGGCGAGAGAGTTCCTGGTCTTCATCGAAGAGCACGGGCAGCTTGATGCCGAGATGATCGAGAAACTGCTTGATCCCTTTCGGATGGATGTCCGCGGTGACGGTCACCACGAGAACCTGTCCAGGGTCGAATTGCGACTGTAGCCGTGCGAGCGAGGGCATCTCCTCCTTGCACGGCCCGCACCAGGTGGCCCAAAAATTGAGCAACACGACCTTGCCTGCCAAATGCTGCGAACCTAGCGTATCGCCGTCGAGCGCCTTGAGATCAAATGCCACCGCCGGATCGCCTGCAGACGTTCGTGTCACACCGAGCGCCCCGAAGGGATCGCCTGCTGCGGAAGGGGCACCGTACAGCGGAGCGCCGGAACCCGACAGCCCCACACATGCGGCAACGACCACCGCACAAGCCATGCGCCGTAGTCTGCTACGGTCCATTGGGTCGGATCTCCGCTTCTGCCACCGAGACTCCTGGCAACTGCATCGTCTGAACCACCAGACGATGAGCTGGCATCGCATGCTCTTTCCACCCCATCACCACCGTCCCCTGCTGATTGACGGCAATCGTCGGCGTTTGTCCGTTTTTTTCGTTGAGTTTTCGTGGCGCGCTAAATGACTGTCCTCGGTCGAGTGAATGGCTCATCACGACTTCGCGGCGAACCGGTGATTGTTCCTCCCAGATCACGATGACTCGTCCCTCCGGATCGACGGCCATCTGAGGATGGTCGGGGAAAGTGCCCTTTGAACGGTTCAGCTGCCTTTTTTCGGAGAACCTCTTCCCTTGATCGTCAGAATAGGCCAGATAGATCGCGGGCGTCTCGTCGGCGCCTTCCGTATACCAAACGACATAGAGACGTCCTGACTGGTCGACACCCAACGACGCTGGCCGGTGCGGGCAAGCCTGATACACCCATCGGTCATTGCCGACGACGACTGGCGGCAAAAACGTCTGTCCGCCGTCCGTCGATCGTGCGACCACGGTCTCACGGATGTTGCCGTCGAAAATTTTGCGCCAGGCGACATAGACGACCCCGTCGGCAGACATGGCAATCGAAGTCCGGCAGCAGACACAGGTATTGTCATCAACTTTAAAGTTCTTCGTGATCGTTCGGCCCTGGTCTGTCGATCTTGCCACGAAGGTGCCGGGCTCCTTCTTCCCTTCCCGGCCGTCGATCCAGGCGAAATGCAGCACGCCGTCCGGAGCAACATTGAGCGCATCGAAAGTGTGCTGAATCACCTGGTCATCGTCGTTGACCAATGTCGATGGGCCGAACGAGCGTCCGCCGTCAGTGGACCGACTCAGTCTCAACTCTCCCGAAAATGGCTTGTCGGGAGTCATCTTCGGATGGGTCATCGACCAGGTGACAAAGACGTCCTGGCCCCGGACGATGAGGGCCGGAGCCTCCTGGCGGTAATACGGACTTTCACCAGGCTGATTGACGGCGACTGGAGCGCCCAGCGGGCCGCCCGGCGCTTTCGATCGGGCGAACAGTATGGTGCGCGTGTCCTTGTCCTCTTCGACCCAAGCAGCCGCAATCATGCCTTCATCGTCGATCTGGACGGAGGGACCCACCACACCTTTTACATTATGTACCGTCACATATTTAGGTCCGAGTGCGAGAGAAGATTCCGGGGACTCGGCCGAGCGCAGTTCCGTCGACCACCCAACGGCAAGGGCAACGGCCACCGTGCACGCCCAGGACAGACGGTGTATTTTGTGTGATGGCTTGCTCACGGCATCCCCGCCCTTTTAATTCGCCAGGCTGTACACGATCGGAAGGCTCACGACGATCTCGGGTTTTCCGATAGCATGCTTCATATGCAGCGGGCACGCGAGTTTCACTGCTTCAATTGCGGCCGCATCTAGGATCTGATGGCCAGAACTTTTTTGAACGGAGACTTCGGCCAGATGGCCGTCGGCTCGAATGACGGCTTTCAAAATGACTTTACCTTCTTGGCCGTTCAAGCGGGCCGAACTGGGATATCGCTTCAGCTCAGCGACCCGTCTCCAGAGCGACTCGGCGAGCCAGCGATGATCTACCTTGACGTCGGGTCCAGAGGCTGCTTTTGCGGTCTGCATCGGCGCTTCCTGCGAAGCGGAATTGGGAGGCGACGACACAGCCGACGCCGACTCCGCTGAAGAAACGAGAGATTCTGACGCCGATGGTTTCGCGGGAGTTTCCATCGGCCGAGATTCGACCGCTTCTGTCGGCTGCCTGTGCGCAATCACCGGATCCGCAGGCGGAACCGAATCAGTTTCCCTCGGGGCCGTCACTTGTTCGGGCTGTGGCTTGGGAGCCTCGACGATCTGCTGGTCAACCGACTCGGCGATCTTTTCTTGAACAGGCTTCACCGGCGCTGTTACCGGTTCGGTGTTCGCCGGTGGCGCCGGCTCTTCTCGCTGTTCGACCGGCTTCGGCGGCGGCGCCTCAGGATGCACCATCTGCACGGTTTGCTGCGGCGCAACCCGCTGCACGACGGTGTCCGGTACCGATTCGACAGGCCGCGAAGCGGCCACACGTGGGGGCGGTTGTACTGTCGGGATGACCTGCTTGACCGGGTCCGGCGCTGGCAGTGGGGTTGGCTCCGATGTTGAATCCGATTTCACCGGCTCAACCAAGGCCACGTCCCACTTAAAGGGTTCTTCTTGAAAAACGGGTCGGACTTGGGCGGCAAAGAGCATCGCCAGGACGACCACGATCCCGTGTAGTGTCAGCGAGACACCCCAAGCGGGAATGAGAAAACGATTTTCGTTCACGCACGTCATGCGGAAAGCACCATCTAATAGAGATTGCCCAGACGAGGCCGGTCCTCTGAGAAAACCGGACCAGAACGCGTATACCGTCAGACTAGGCTAGGTAAGGGGGTTCGGTGGACCGCGGGAGACGGGTGAAGAAGAGAAGTTGCTCGAACAGACGGACGGTGCACAGAATTCGAGAAGCGAGACCGGCGAACGCTCGACCAGCGCAGGAGCGGTCACCGTATCGAGGACCTGACCCGCGGCGCACATCCAGTTGCAAAGCACGGTAGCATGCGCGGCTTTATGATGATGCGCGTGGTGAGATTCGTGTGAAATGGATTGCGCCGAGGCGAGCCCTCCGACAGCGAGCAGGCAGAGGACTAATAAGAGGGCGAGCGATTGCTTCATCAACCGAGGCGTCATAGCGTTCCGCACTACCAAGACCGGTCGAGACGATGGTACCCAACCGGATGGGAGAGCGTCAAGCATGAGGGATCGGAACCCATTGTCTTCCTGATAGGATTCAGAAAATGTTTCCGGTATACTGCCTGAACTGGGTTGCCGCCACCCCGGCATCCTCTCCATAACAAAGATCCGGAGCAATCCCGAACGCACGATGCTGACACAACTTCTGAATCTTATTTTCGGCAGCAAGAACGACCGTGAAATCAAGGCCTTGATGCCAATCGTCCAGCGCATCAACGCCCTGGAACCGGAGCTGACTCCGCTGTCCGATCACGCCCTGGCCGACAAAACGCAGGCCTTCAAGAAGCGCTTGGCTGTCGACGAAACCCTTGACGATATTCTTCCTGAAGCGTTCGCGGTCTGTCGGGAGATGTCCCGCCGAAAGCTCAACATGCGGCATTTCGACGTGCAGCTGATCGGCGGAATGATCTTGCACAAGGGCCGGATCTCCGAAATGAAGACCGGCGAAGGCAAAACGCTCGTCGCGACGTTGCCGATCTATCTCAACGCCCTCGAGGGCAAAGGCGCCCATCTGGTCACGGTCAACGACTACCTGGCTAAACGCGACGCACAGTGGATGGGGCAGCTCTACCATGCGCTCGGCCTCTCCACAGGCGTCATCCAGCATGATGCCTCGTTCATCTACGACCCGACGTACGATGCCGCCGACAAGCGGCTGCAGCATCTTCGCCCCTGCACCAGATTCGAGGCATACCGCGCCGACATTACGTACGGCACGAACAACGAATACGGGTTCGACTACCTTCGTGACAATCTCGTCGTGACGGCCTTGGATCAATGCGTGCAGCGCGAACTGAATTTCGGGATCGTGGACGAAGTGGATAGCATCCTGATCGACGAAGCACGGACGCCGCTGATCATTTCCGGCCCGACCGACCAGACGACGGACCTTTATTACCGCATCAATGCCATCATTCCGCAGCTCAAGCCGGAACACGACTACACGATAGAAGAGAAGACCAAGACCGCCGCGCTCACGGAAGAAGGCAATGTGCGCGTGGAAAAGCTATTGGGCGTCGACAATCTCTATGATGCCGACAACATGGATCTCGTGCACCACGTCGTGAAGGCCCTGCAGGCCTATGCGCTGTACAAGCGCGATGTGGACTATGTGGTCAAGGACGGGGAAGTGATCATCGTAGACGAATTCACCGGGCGATTGATGCCCGGACGTCGATGGAGCGACGGCTTGCACCAGGCGGTTGAAGCCAAAGAGGGCGTCAAAATCGCCAACGAGAATCAGACGCTGGCCTCGGTGACCTTCCAGAACTATTTCCGCATGTACAAGAAACTGGGCGGCATGACCGGCACGGCCGACACCGAGGCGGCGGAATTCGCAAAGATCTACAACCTTGACGTGAACGTCGTCCCGACAAACCGGAAAATGATCCGGCTGGACTATGCCGACGTCGTGTACCGCACGGAGAAGGAAAAATTCGCCGCGATCGTCGAAGAGATCAAGGACTGTCACCAACGGGGACAGCCGGTACTGGTCGGCACGATCTCCATCGAGAAATCGGAAAAAATTGCCGGCATGCTCAACCGCAACGGCATCAAACACAACGTGCTCAACGCAAAACAGCACGAACGGGAAGCCGAGATCGTCGCGCAGGCCGGCCGCAAGGGCGCCGTGACGATCGCGACGAACATGGCGGGACGCGGGACGGACATCCTTTTAGGCGGCAATGCCGACTTCATGTTCAAGCAGGTCCTCTATCGTGAGGAAGACTTGCCGGACGAGCGGAAGCTTACCGTCTATGAAGAGATCCGCACGGATTGCGAGAAGAACAAGCAGGAGGTGCTCGGCCTCGGCGGACTCCATATCCTGGGAACGGAACGGCACGAGAGCCGCCGTATCGACAACCAGCTGCGAGGCCGTGCGGGCCGTCAGGGCGATCCGGGCTCGTCCCGGTTCTATCTGTCGCTTGAAGACGACCTGATGCGCATCTTCGCTTCCGAACGTGTCTCGCAGCTCATGCTCAAGCTCGGCATGGAAGAAGGCATCCCGATCGAGCACGGGATGGTTACGCGCGCCATTGCCAACGCCCAAAAGAAGGTCGAAGCGCACAATTTTGAGATCCGCAAACAACTGCTTGAGTACGACGACGTCATGAACAAGCAGCGGGAAGTGATCTACCAGCACCGACGGGCTGTCCTGAGCGGCGAAAACCTGTCTGACGACCTGCGACAGATGATGGGAGCGATGGTCGAGTCCGCGCTCAATGTCTATTGCCCTGCCGAACAGTATCCGGAAGAGTGGGACATGAAAGGTCTCACCGAGATGATGCAGGGCCAGTTCGGGCTGGACATCACGCAAGGTAAGCAGGACAGCGGCGAATCGCTCAGGGACGTCGGCCGGGACGCGCTCCTTGAAGATCTGAAGGCCCAGGTCCAGGACGCCTGCGAACGGAAGGAAAAGGAACTGGGGCCGGAACTCATGCGGTTCCTGGAGAAGAATTTCATGCTGCAGGTGATCGACCATCATTGGAAGGACCATCTGCTGGCGATGGACCATTTACGCGACGGCATCGGCCTGCGCGGGTACGGCCAGAAAGATCCGCTGATCGAATACAAACGCGAAGGATACGACCTATTCGCCGGCATGATGGAACGCATTAAGTCGGACACCATCGAACGGCTCTTCCTGGTGCAAGCCGTTCGTGAAGGTGAGCGCTCCGCCCCTCCGCCTCCCGTGATATCACGGCCGCAGCCGAAACTCACGTTGAATCGCGGGGAAGAACCGGTTTCCACGCAAACAGTCCATCGCAGTGACGATAAGGTGGGGCGCAATGACCCCTGTCCCTGTGGCTCCGGCAAAAAATATAAGAAGTGCCACGGGGCGTAGGATAGGATCGCTGCGCCCGCCTCTCCCACGCGTCAATTCGACCGTTCTAGATCTCACTACTGCTTGGCATCGAAACTAGTTCCGTTCCATGCGAGGCATGAACGGAACGTCGAACATCGACGCCACTCGCTTTCAGCGAGCCGCATCCGTTCGACAGAACGGTTCCCGAATTGCCGCAAAGGTCGAGAGATGGCGCAGCGGTCCTTGAAGGAGGACGAAGATAGTGAGTGGGTCCCGGCTTCTCCGGCAAAGTAAGCGAATAGCTCAGCGGCGTGCTAAGAGGGTGGAATCCTGCCCCCAGCCTTCGCGATTCGCAAATCCCGGACTAACGAGGCCGGAAGGGTGAGGGAGGACAAAGAACGGTGTTCGATTATTGAGTGAGATTCGGAATCATCCATCCTTCCCAAAGGGAAATCGCAGCGCTTTGCGAGTGACTTGCCGACAATTCGGGAACCGTTCCGACGAACCAATTGCACCCTACCAGAGGTGGGTGACGCCGATGTCTGAAGTTCCGTCCCGCGACGCGTCGGACGGAACGAGTTTCGGCGTCTAGCAGTTGGTGAGGAAGGAATCGGTCGAATTGACGGCTCGGAACGAGCGAGAGCGCTGCAATTCTCCCTTATTCCACCTTGACTTAGCGCAGTTGCAAAGGCTACTCTACGCCACTTTTGGGCTCAGTGTAGGTGGGCGCGGCTGACCCATCTGCTATGGGTGTCACTATTTTTCGCATTTTTTCGCATCGATCCTTTCTGAGGACCTTGTTGTGACGACCGGTCATCCCGAACTGGTTGCTGCCATCGCCTCCGAGATCGGCCGTCATGGGCCGATTACCTTCGCCCGCTTCATGGAACTTGCGCTGTACCACCCGCAGTTCGGCTACTATATGCGCCCGTCGGATCCCGGCACGGAGCGAATCGGCTGGGATGGAGATTTTTATACCAGTTCGGACGTTCACCCGATCCTCGGACAGGCGATGGCGAAGCAGGCAGCCCAGGTCGACGCACTGCTGGGCTACCCGGATCCCTTCACGATCGTCGAAATGGGACCCGGCAAAGGTCTCCTGGCCAAGCATCTGTTGTCGCATTGTCAGCTGATGTCCAAATCCTTGGCTCAACGGCTGCGTTATGTGCTCATCGAATGCAGCCCGGCCATGCGCGCACTTCAGCAAGAACAGCTGAGACCTTGGCTCAGGCACTCGGGTCCGGTGAGTTGGCTGGAAGACATCAGCAGCCTCGCGCCCGGCAGTATCACAGGCCTCATGTTCAGCAATGAATTGACGGATGCCTTTCCTGTGCATCGGGTAGAAAAAGTCGGCCATGGCCTCAAGGAAATCTTCGTGGAGGTCCGGGACGGGCGGTTTGTGGAGCGCTTACAGGAAGTGTCGACGCCTGAGATCAAAGACTATTTTCGAGGTTTGCACATTGATCTCCCTGAAGGATATCGCACAGAGATCAATCTCCAAGCGCCCGTCTGGATGCGGCAGGTCGCGGCAAGCATGAACCGCGGCGTCGTAATTACGATCGACTATGGACATTCGGCCGAGGACCTCTACGGTCCTCAACGGTCAAAAGGCACGCTGCTCTGCTACCGCTCACAGATGGCGTCCGAAGATCCCTTTGTGCGGGTGGGCTTACAAGATATGACCGCGCACGTGGACTTTACGACGCTGGCCACGGCGGGCGAGGAGGCCGGACTCTCCGTGACCGGCTTTACCAATCAAATGAGCTTCCTGATGGGGCTCGGCGTCGAAGAGATGATCGCGCAACTGACGCCGGAAACTCCGGAATTTCGAGCGGCCCTGCATCTGCTCAAGCCCGAGGGCATGGGACGGACCTTTAAAATTCTTGTCCAGCACAAGGGCCTCGAGGCGCCCACCCTCGACGGATTGATCTTCAAACCGTTTTTCGGGTCAGCATTGAGCCGCCACGCTGCGGCGTAAGGATTGAAAGGGTCATGGCGGACGAAGCCGTTCCATTGAATTATCTGCCGATCCTCTTGTTTATCGGCATTTCGATCGCATTCGCCGCGATTCAGCTTCTGGCCGGGCGTCTCGTCCGCCCGCATCGTCCCTACCGCGCCAAACTGAATCCCTACGAGAGTGGGAGCCCCTTGTTTTCTGACGCGCGTGTCCAGTTTCCGATGCGCTACTACATCATCGCCATGCTCTTCGTCATCTTCGACATCGAAGTGATTTTCATCATTCCGTGGGCGGTGCGCTTCCAATCGCTCGGCCTCCTGGGCCTCGTCGAGATGCTAGTGTTCATCGCAATCCTTCTCGTGGGACTCTGGTATGCGTGGAAGAAGGGAGCGCTCGAATGGGATTGAGTGTGTGCAATTGAGGACGAGCGACCTAGCCGTCTCCCTTGCTCGCGGAACGCGGCACACACTATCAATCATACGCGCGCAGTGGGAGCCAGCTAGGGCACTCATCCTCTTTCTCGCTGGAGATGTATGGGGAACGATATGAAGAAAACTTCAAGAAGAGGGTGCGTTAGAATGGGATTGAGGTGGGAAGAAAGGTGAGAGGAAGATGAGCGTCTTTGAAAGACAATTTGAGGCCAATATCATTACCACCAATCTGGATGCGGTCGTGAACTGGTCCAGGAAGTCGGCCCTGTGGCCGATGACCTTCGGCCTCGCCTGCTGCGCGATCGAGATGATCGCCAGTGTGTCGTCGCGCTATGACATCGACCGATTCGGCGCGGGCGTCTTTCGCGCCTCGCCGCGCCAATCGGATCTCATGATCGTGGCAGGCACCGTCACCCGGAAGATGGCGCCCGTCATCCGGCGGATCTACGACCAAATGCCGGAGCCGCGCTACGTGATTTCGATGGGGTCCTGCGCGACGTCCGGCAACCACTACAACAGTTATGCGGTCGTGCAGGGCGTCGACCAGATCGTGCCGGTCGATGTGTACGTCCCCGGTTGCCCGCCGCGGCCGGAGGCGCTGATGGACGGGCTCTTGAAGCTGCAGGAAAAGATCCAGCGTGAAAAGGTGTTCGTGAAATAGTCATGGAATCGTTGGTTGAAACGTTGATGACGAGGTTTCCTCAGGCGGTGCTGTCCGTCGAGGCGGATACGGCACGCTCTGAGGTGAGCGTCCAAGTGGCGGCTGAGCGGATTCTCGATCTGGCGCGGTTCCTTCACGATGCGCCCGACGCCTCGTTCGACCAGTTGACGGATATCTGCTCGGTGGATTACCCGGAGGACCGGCAGCGGTTTGAAGTCGTCTATCATGTGCACTCGCTTTCTTACCGTCGCCGTCTCCGCGTGAAAGCCCGCCTGTCCGAAGACGATCCGACGATTGCCTCCGTGACCTCCGTCTGGAAGGGCGCGGATTTCCTCGAGCGGGAAGTCTACGACATGATGGGCATCCGCTTCTCGGGTCATCCGGATCTGCGGCGGATTTTGTTGCCAGAAGATTACGCGGAAGGCTACCCGCTGAGAAAAGATTTTCCGGCCGAAGGCCGCGGCTGGCGCAGCCAGTTTGAGTTCATCCCGAGACTGGACGAACCGCCGGTCGAGCTCGCCGACGGCGAGATCCCCGAACCGCAGAAGGAGGCGTTCAGGGCCGAAGCGCCGTCGGACTCCCGGCGCCGGGAAGAGCTGTTGCTGAACATGGGGCCGCAGCATCCGAGCACGCATGGAGTACTCCGCGTCGTTCTCGAATTGGACGGCGAGCGGATCGTGAAAGCCACGCCGGATCTGGGCTACCTGCACCGAGGAGTCGAGAAACTGTGCGAAGGGTTGGCCTACATGCAGGTCATCCCCCATACGGACCGGCTCGACTACGTCTGCGCGATGGCGAACAACTATGCGTACGTACGCGCGGTCGAAAAGCTGCTCGGCATCACGATACCCGAGCGCGGGGAGTATATCCGTACGATCGTCGCGGAAATGCAGCGAATCGTCGGCCACCTCTTTTGGCTGGGAACGCAGGCCCTCGACATCGGTGCGATGACGGTGTTTTTCTGGACCTTCCGGGAGCGCGAGACGTTGCTGGATATGTTCGAGAAGCTCTGCGGCGCCCGTCTGACGCTGAACTATTATCGGATCGGCGGCGTCGACAGCGATTTCACGCCCGAGCTGGTGCTGCGGCTGAAGACATTTCTCGACACGTTTCCCGACAACGTCAGAGAGTACGATTCGCTGATCGCCGCCAACCGCATCTGGCTCGGCCGCACCAAACATGTGGCGGTGATCTCGGCGGAGGATGCGATCAGCTTTGGCTGTACGGGGCCCGTGCTGCGCGGCTCCGGCGTTGCGTACGACGTCCGTAAATACGAGCCTTACGGCGTGTACGACAAGGTGGATTGGGAGGTACCGATCGGCAAGAACGGCGACACCTACGACCGGTATTGGGTGCGGATGGAAGAAATGCGGCAGAGCGCGCGGATCATCAAGCAGTGCTTGGATCAGTTGCCGCAAGGGCAGATCATGGCGGATGCGCCGCAATACATTCCGCCACCCAAACCGCTCGTGATGCGTGACATGGAAAGCCTGATTCACCACTTCATTATTTTCACCCAGGGTTTCAAGCCGCCGAAAGCGGAGACCTACTGTGCGACGGAGGCGCCGAAGGGCGAACTGGGATTCTTCATCGTCAGCGACGGGAGCGCCCGGCCCTATCGTCTGAAGATCCGCGCTCCGTCCTTCGTCCACATGGGCGCCTTCGACCATATGGCGCGAGGCTATCTAATCTCCGATATCATCACGATTTTCGGCACATACGACATCGTGATGGGAGAATGCGATAGATGACATGCTGAAAGAGAAGCACCAACAGGAAATCGACGACATCGTGAGCCGGTATCCGCTCAAGCGGTCGGCCTTGATCCCGCTGCTCTATCTGGCCCAGCGGGAACGGGGCTATATCACCGAAGCGGCGATGGTCGAGATTGCGGGGATCTTAAAATTGACGCCTCCACAAGTTTACGAGACCGTCACCTTCTACACGATGCTCAATTTGAAGCAGGTGGGAAAGTTCCATATTCAAGTCTGTAAATCCCTGATGTGCGCGCTCGTGGGATCGGACACATTGATCGGCTGGATCAAAGCCAAACTCGGGATCGGACCCGGCGAGACGACACCGGACGGCGCCTTTACGCTTTCCACCGTGGAATGCCTCGCAGCCTGCGGCACCGGCCCGATGATGCAGATCAACGACGATTACTACGAGCGGCTGACGGAAGAGAAGCTCGACCGCATTTTGTCGGACCTCAGGTCGACCGGGTCATCCGCATTGAAAACTGGTCCCTTCATGTGGCCGGAACCGCTTGCAGCGAAAGGGGACACGTCGCTACGTTGAGCGTATGCCCAAACACGAGCCGATCTTACTAAAAAACATGAGTCAGCCCGGGTATGCCGGGACGCTCGCCGAGTACGAAAAAACGGGCGGCTACCAGGCGCTCAAGAAAATCCTGGGAAAGGTTTCACCCGCCGACGTGACGCAACTCGTCATTAAGTCCGGCCTCCGGGGCCGCGGCGGCGCCGGCTTCCCCACCGGGGTCAAGTGGGGGTTCCTCCCCAAGGATTACCAGGGCCCCCGTTACCTCTGCTGCAATGCCGACGAAAGCGAGCCCGGTACGTTTAAAGACCGTCAGCTGATCGAACGCGACCCTCACCAGATTCTGGAGGGGATCCTTCTGGCCTGTTACGCGATTGGATCCGAGACCGCCTACATCTATATAAGGGGCGAGTTTGTCCTGGGAGCGCGAATCCTCGAGGAGGCGATCGGGGAGGCCCGCCGGGCAGGCTACATCGGCAAAAACATTCAAGGCACCGGCGTGACGGTCGACGTCTGGGTGCATCGCGGAGCCGGCGCGTACATTTGCGGGGAGGAAACCGCATTGCTGGAGTCGCTCGAAGGCAAACGCGGCTTGCCTCGCGTGAAGCCGCCATTTCCCGCTACGCACGGACTCTATAACAAGCCAACCGTGGTCAATAACGTGGAAACGCTCGCGAACCTGCCGCACATCATCAATCGGGGTCCCGAATGGTTTGCGGCCATCGGTTCACCTCCCAAGAGCACCGGCACGCGCATCTTCTGTGTCAGCGGGCACGTCAAGCGCCCGGGCAACTACGAAGTGCCGATGGGCATCACGTTCCGGGAGCTGATTTATGAGCATGCGGGCGGTATGCGCTCGGACAAACCCTTGAAGGCCTTCATCCCTGGCGGCGCGTCGGCACCGTTTCTGACGCCCGACCACCTTGACGTCAAGCTGGATTTTGAATCGGTTGCAGCCGCCGGTTCGATGCTTGGTTCCGGGGGTGTGACGATCATGGAGGAAGGCACCAGTATGGTCTGGGCTGCGCTGCGTCTGATGGAATTTTTCTACCATGAGTCCTGCGGCAAGTGCAGTCCCTGCCGCGAAGGCAGCTCCTGGCTGGTGCAGACCATGCGCCGCATCGTCGCCAAGCGAGGCCGCGCGCAGGACCTGGAAACACTGACGGACCTTTGCAAGAACATCGTCGGTCGCACGGTGTGCGCCTTCGGGGACGCCGAAGTCGCGCCGATCATGAGCACGCTGAAGCATTGGCGCCCCGAATACATCGCGCTTATCCACGAGGCGGAAGCGTCGAATCTGCTTCGTCCGCAACCCGTAGGCATGAAAGGATAACGGCCGCGCTCGAGCCGGCCGAATCGGAACCTCACATGACCGCTCCCACGTCCAATACCGTCCGGCTCACGATCGACGGCATCGAAATCACCGTGCCCAAGGGCACCCTTGTGATCGAGGCCGCCCGCCGGGTCGGCGTTATGATTCCCCACTTCTGTTATCACCCGAAGCTAAAGCCGGACGCGAACTGCCGGATGTGCTTGGTGGAAATCGAAAAAATGCCGAAGCTGCAAACGTCGTGCAGCACCATCGCGACCGACGGGATGTCCGTGCGGACTGCCACGACCGTCGTCAATGATGCGCACAAGTCGGTATTGGAATTCATCCTGGCCAATCATCCGCTGGATTGCCCGGTGTGTGATCAGGGGGGCAAGTGCGACCTTCAGGACTTCTCACACGAGTACACGGCCACGGGCAGCCGGTTCAGCGAGACCAAACGCGTGTTTCAAAAGGAATATTTTAGCCCGCTCATCGAAACGCAGATGAACCGCTGCGTGCAATGCCTGCGCTGCGTCCGGTACTGCGACGAGGTGATGGACGTCAAGGCTCTGGCTCCCGCCGGTCGCGGCACCATGACGGAAATCAAGGCCTTCGGGTCGCACCCGCTCGATTGTGAATTCTGCGGCGGCTGCGTCCAGATTTGTCCCGTGGGCGCCATCACCAGCCGGCTGTCCATGTACGAGTACCGGCCGTGGATGCTGAAACGCGCCGATACGGTCTGCCAATACTGCGGCGACGGCTGCCAGATCACGGTGCAGACCAAGGACAACGAATTGATCGAAGTCAACTCGTCGTACGGGGCAGGCCGCAATAACGGCGACCTCTGCGCGCGCGGGTTTTTCGGGTTTCATGCCACGAGCCATCCGGATCGCCTGACAAAACCGCTCATCCGCCGAAACGGCATCCTCGAGCCAACGACGTGGGAGGAGGCGCTCGAGTACGCCGCGCAGCAAATCGCCCGTCTCAAGGCGGCTCATGGCGCCGACGCGTTCGGCGGCTTGATTTCGAGCCGCTGCACGAACGAAGAGCTGTTTGTCTTCCAGAAGTTTATGCGTCTCGTGATCGGGACGAACAACCTCGACAGCAGCGCCCGCTACGGCCAGGTCAACGCTGTGCAAGCGATGCGTCGCGTGCAAGGGACGCATCGATGGACTGTCACCTTCGACGACATCGTCGAGGCCGATGTGCTGCTGCTCGTCGGGACCAGCATCACGGAGACCAATCCGGTTGCCGGACTCCGGGTGAAGGAAGCGGTCAAAAAGCGGCAGGCCAAGCTCCTGACCATTGAAGCGACACAGCCAGGCATCGACTCGATCAGCAATATCACCAACCTGGCCCAGCTGCATGTCGGTGTCCCGACCGCTCAATTCGGTGACGCGCTGATGGGCCTCCTCAAAGCCGTCGTGGACGGCCGGCACGTCGAGCAGTCGCTGCAGAACCGATCGACGGCGTACGTCTCGGCGCTGTCAGAAGCGCTCGGGAAGCTCTCCTGGACGGACATCGAAGCGGCGACCGGAACCACTCGCGACAGCTTCATCGAAATGGTCACGGCCATTGCGCAGGGACGTCGGGTCGTGGTGCTGGCCGGTCAGGATCTGTTGCGAAGTGTCGGCGGCTATGGCGCCTGTCTGAACCTGCTCGATTTGCTCCTGCTTACTGGAAAACTGGCCGAACCGGGCTGCGGTTTTGCGCCGCTCGCCGAAGAAAACAACGATCAAGGCGCCGTGGAGATGGGAGCCCTCGCTGAACTGCTTCCGGGTGCCAAGGACGTCGCGGTCGCCGGCGAACGCTCACCGTTGGCCCGCGCCTGGAAAGCCGAGCTTCCGAGCGCCGCCGGCGCCACTCTGAACGAGATGATCGACAAGGCCAGGGCCGGCGAGTTGAAAGCCATGGTCGTGGTCGGTGAAAACCCGGCTGGCAGCCTCCCCGCTCACCTCGATGTCGCCGGGTCACTCAAAACCTTGGAGTTGTTGGTCTGCCAGGAGCTCTTCCTCACCGAAACGGCCGCGCTGGCGCATGTGGTGCTTCCGGCCGCTGCACCGCTGGAGAAGACCGGCACCTGGACCAACGAAGAGGGCCATCTGCAGATGATTCGTCCGGCGATCGAGCCGACGGGCGAGAGCCGGCCGGATTGGGAAATCTTGTCCACGCTGTCGATGCTGCTGGGCACCTCATTCGAGTACGGCGAGAGCAAAGACGTGCTCAAAGAGGTCCGCAGCGTGATTCCCGGCTATGGATTGCTCGGGCCGGCACCGATTCCGCCCAAGGTAGATCCCGCCGCCGTCGAACGGTACGTCGCGGGGGACTATCGCCAAGACATCGCCACTCGCTATACTCTGGCCCCGCGTCGACCGCAGACTGACGGGACCACTTGGCACATGCGCCTGACGCAAAGCCTGTTTCATTCTGGAAAGCTGTCTACTCGTGCGAAGGGATTGCTTGAACTCGAAGCACAGCCTGTGCTGCGAATGAACCGGAGCGAGGCCGAGCGACTCAATATTGTCGATGGTGATCGCGTCCGGGTGTCGAACCGTCGAGGTGAACTGGTGACGACCGTCAAGCTCGTGGAACGGGTCCCGGCGCGAACGGTGTGGTTCCCCGACCACTTTGCGCAACGAGCCTCATTACTGTTTGACTGCACGGTCGACCCGGTCACAAAGGTGCCTGCGTTTAGAACGACATCGGTTTCGATCGTCAAAGCCGGCTGACAAGTGTGAAGCTGCCTGCAACGCCGCAGTAGTGCAAAGAGCGAAGAAGGAGTGTTCTCGTGACTGAACTCAGCTTGCGACTCGCAGTTTCGTTGGCCCAAATCGCCGCCGTCATGGGCGTGGTCATGTTGACGGTGATGATCCTGACTCTCGCCGAACGGAAAGTGCTCGGCTGGATGCAGGACCGCATGGGCCCCATGGAAGTTGGCCCCTATGGCATCCTCCAGCCGGTCGCCGACGGCTTGAAACTGTTCTTCAAAGAAGACATCGTGCCGGCCGGTGCGAACAAGTTTATGTTCAGCCTCGCGCCGATCCTCGCCATGGTCCCCGCCCTGATCGGTTTTGCGGTGGTGCCGTTCGGTCCGAGCCACAAGATCGAAGTGTTCGGCATCACCGTGGAGCCGTTCGTCATTAGCGACATCAATATCGGTATTCTGTACATCCTGGCTTTCACCTCGATCGGCGCCTACGGCATCATCCTCGGCGGATGGGCGTCCAACAGCAAGTACTCGCTGTTGGGAGGCCTGCGGTCCGCTGCCCAGGTGATCAGTTACGAGCTCAACGTGGGCCTTGCCATCGTCGGCGTACTGATCCTTGCCGGCTCGCTCAGCCTTGTCAAAATTACCGAAGCGCAATCCGGCGGATTCTGGCACTGGTTTGTCTTCGCCCTCCCCGCACCCCAGATCTTCGCCTTCGTCGTGTACGTCATCTCGGCTGTGGCGGAAACGAACCGCGTGCCCTTCGACTTGCCGGAAGCCGAGAGCGAGCTGGTGGCCGGCTTTTTTACGGAATACAGCGGCATGCGCTTCGCCTTCTTCTTCATCGCGGAGTACGCCAACATGGTGCTGGTGTCCTGCGTGGCTGCAGCCATGTTCCTGGGTGGCTGGAACGCACCCTATCCAGGGACGATTTTGGCTCACCTCGGGCTCGAGGGCATCGCCTGGGTCGAAAACATCGCCTGGTTCACAGTAAAGGTGTATACCTTTCTCTTCCTGTTTTTCTGGCTCCGTGCAACGTTGCCCCGTTTGCGTTATGACCAGCTGATGAAGTTCGGCTGGAAAGTCATGTTGCCGATCGCGTTGGGAAACATCGTGGTTACGTCGATCGCCGTATATCTGTTCCCGAGGGGATAAGTGTTCGGCATGCAGAAATTCATCGTCTGGCTGAAGACCATTACCTTCTACGAGATCCTTGTCGGCATGAAGGCGACGATGTCGCATCTGCTGCACTACAAGCCGATCACGGTGCAATACCCTCACGAAAAGCGGATCCTTCCGGACAATTATCGCGGCATGCTCGGCCTGTTGCGCTACGACGACGGAACCGAAAAATGCGTCGGCTGCGATCTCTGCGAAGCCGCCTGCCCGTCTCGCGTCATCCGCGTCGTCAGCTCCGAAGTCCCGGAAGAACCCACCAAGCGGTACGCCAAGGAATATTATATGGACATGACGCGCTGCCTGTTTTGCGGGATGTGCGTCGATGCCTGTCCGGTGGACGCGCTCGGGATGAGCCGTGAATTCGAGTGGGCGGTGTACGACAAGCGTCAACTGCACCTGAATAAGGAACAGTTGCTCGCCATCGGCGACCGTTCGTTCCCGGTTCGCGAGAAGCGGCTCGAGCTGCAGCACCCGAACGTCGCGTTTTTCAATGTCTCATTCAGCCACGTCCCCCCGAAGCCCAACTGACGCGCCGCCATGACCGGGCGAGGCAAGAGACGTCAGGCTGGACGGAGGAACGCGCCTTGTTCGCGATGACGGGAATGCCGACCTAACCATGGAACATTTCTTCTTTTTTTACTTCGCCCTGGTCATCGCCGCCTCCTCGGTGCTCGTCGTCGCATTGCGCAACCCCATCTACAGCGCGCTCTCCCTGTTGATCATGTTCTTCCACGTCGCCGGTCTGTACGTAACGCTGCATGCTGAGTTCCTCGCTGCGGTACAGGTGATCGTCTATGCAGGGGCCATTCTCGTCCTCTATCTGTTCGTGGTCATGCTGCTGAACCTCAAGCACGACGAGCGGTACCACCGCCAGTGGCCGGTGGCAGCCGCCGTCGGGTCCATCTTAGTGCTCGAAGCGGTCGTACTGACGCTCGTGAAGGGACGGACGGCCGTGGCCAGACCCGCCGTTGCCGAGCCGAGTGTGGAGGGGCTGGGCAACACGGAATCCCTGGGCGACGTCCTGTACTCGACCTATCTCTTTCCCTTCGAAGTCGCATCGTTGATTCTGCTCGTCGCGATGATCGGCGCCATCATTTTGGCCAAAAAGGACCTGAGCGGCGAGTCGCTGCAATGAACACGTTCCGGATGCAACAGGGAGAAGTCTGATGATTCCCCTGTCGTACTACGTCACGCTCAGCGCGGTCGTCTTCTTCACAGGGCTGGTAGGCGTTCTGATCAGGCGCAACATCATCATCATTTTGCTCTCCGTGGAGTTGATGCTCAACGCCACCAACATCAACTTCGTCGCATTTTCACAATCGCTTCACAACATCGCCGGCCAGGTCTTCGTGTTCTTCGCGCTCACGGTCGCCGCAGCCGAGGTGGCGGTCGGCCTTGCCATCATCATCGCCCTGCATCGGGCGAAAAACACGATCAATGTCGACGAATTTCAGCTGATGAAATGGTGAGATGACGTACGAACTCATTCCATTGCTGCCATTGGCCTCCTTCTTGATCCTCGGCATTTTCGGACATTGGATCAGGGACAAGGCGCATCTCGTGGCGGTCCCAGCCATCGTGCTCTCGCTTTGGATTTCGGTCCTTGCGTTCTTCGACGTGGCGGGAGGGCACCATTCCACGATTCGCCTCTATACCTGGCTGATCTCTGGCATGCTCGACGTTCATATCGGGCTCTCGATCGACCGCCTGACCTCGGTCATGCTGCTGCTGGTCACCACCGTCAGTGCACTGGTGCACATCTATACCATCGGCTATATGCAGGGCGAGCCGGGATACGCGCGCTTCTTCAGCTATATCGCCTTGTTCACGTTCTCCATGCTGATGCTGGTACTGGCCGACAATTTTCTGCAGCTGTTCGTGTTTTGGGAAGCCGTCGGCCTCTGTTCTTACCTCTTGATCGGCCATTGGTACGAACGCCAGTCGGCCGTCGCCGCCGCCACCAAGGCCTTCATCGTGAATCGGGTGGGAGACTTCGGATTCATTCTCGGCTTGCTGCTCGTGTTCGCCACGTTCGATTCCCTGGATTATGCGACCGTCTTCGCCAACGTGGGGCCAGCGACGGCAAAGGTGATGAACATCCTTGGCCCGCTCGGGGGCAGCCTCGAAGTCTCGACCATCACGGTGATCTGCCTCCTGCTCTTCATGGGTGCCGTCGGAAAGTCCGCACAGTTTCCGCTCCATGTGTGGCTGCCTGACGCCATGGAAGGCCCGACGCCGATCTCTGCCCTCATCCACGCCGCTACGATGGTCACCGCTGGGGTCTTCATGGTGGCCAGACTTGCTCCGTTGTACAACGCGTCGCCGGCCGCGATGTCCGTTGTCGCGGTCGTGGGCGCCATCACGATGGTGCTTGGGGCGACCATCGCCCTGACGCAGACGGACATCAAGCGGGTCGTCGCGTACTCGACCATGAGCCAGCTTGGCTACATGATGATGGCGTGCGGGCTGGGGGCCTACGCCGCCGGCATGTATCACCTCATGACACACGGAGCGTTCAAGGCGCTGCTGTTCCTGGGCTGCGGCTCGGTCATCATCGCCCTGCACCATGAGCAGGACATGCGCCGGATGGGCGGCCTCAAGGATCGGCTGCCGATCACCTATTGGACCTTCGTGGTCGGCTCTCTCGCGTTGGCCGGCTTTCCGTTAACTGCGGGGTTTTTCAGCAAGGACGACATTCTCGTCTCCGCCTGGGCAGCAGGACCGCTCGGACAGGTGTTGAGCCTGTTCGGCCTTCTCACGGCGCTCCTCACCGCCTTCTACAGCTTCCGGTTGGTCTTTGTGACCTTCTGGGGTCCTTCCCGGGTGGACCAGCACCACGCCGCTCACGTGCATGAACCTTCGCCCACGATGACGGTGCCGCTTGTCATCTTGGCCGTGCTGAGCATTGCGACAGGGTATTTCGGCATCCCGGAGTTTCTCGCGCCGGTGTTTGAACAGGAGGGCGGCAACGCCCATGCGAGTGGAACGCTTGGAATCATGCTCCTGGCGACTGCGATGGGCCTGCTGGGCATCGCGGCTGCCTACTACGCCTATGTGTTGCATCCCTCGCTGCCCGACCGCTGGGCTCAACAGTGGCGGACCGCGTATGAGTGGTCTTTCCATAAATGGTACTTCGACGAAGCCTATGACCGCAGCATCGTCCGTCCGACATTCACGGCGGCCGCTGAATTGTGGAAGCGCATCGACGTCGCGGTGATCGATGGCGCCGTCAATGGTGTCGCAAGGGCGATCGCCTGGGGCGCCTGGTTCCTGCGCCTCGTGCAAAGCGGACAAACGCAGCATTACGCGCTGGGCATGGCGCTCGGCGCGGTTGTGATCCTGACCCTGTTGATGGTGATTTGACGCTGATGCAACCCGACTGGTTTCCCTGGCTGAGTATTCTGATCTTCCTGCCGCTGGCGGGAGCCGGTGCGCTCTACCTCGCACCCGAGCGCCACGCCCGGACGATCGCGTTGGCGACAACGGTTCTGGATGTCCTCGTGGCGCTGCCTCTCTGGTGGCTGTTCGATCCGTCGTCCAGCCGCATGCAATTCGTCGAGCACGTGGCCTGGATCACGTCGCCTCCGATCCATTACAGCCTCGGCATCGACGGCATCAGTCTCCCGCTCGAACTGATGACCGCCGCACTGATGCCCCTCTGCATCCTAGTGTCCTGGGAGTCCATCACCACGAGGGTGCGGACCTTCATGGCCGTCCTGCTCGTGATGGAGACCGCCATGCTCGGCGTCTTCGCCGCGCTGGACTTCGTGCTGTTCTATGTCTTCTGGGAAGCGATGCTGATTCCGATGTATCTGCTCATCGGCGTCTGGGGGGGTCCCAATCGGCTGTACGCGGCCATCAAGTTCTTCCTGTACACCTTGGCGGGCAGCGTGCTCCTTTTGGTGGCCATCCTCGTGCTGTACTTCTATGGCGGGCGCACGTTCGATGTGCTGGCGCTCAGTCAGGTGACATACCCCGCAGCCCTGCAGCAATGGCTGTTTCTGGCATTCTTTGCCGCCTTCGCAGTGAAGGTCCCGATGTTCCCGTTCCATACCTGGCTGCCCGATGCGCATGTCGAAGCACCGACCGCAGGGAGCGTGATCCTCGCCAGCGTGCTGCTGAAGATGGGTGCCTATGGGTTCGTGCGTTTCAGTCTGCCGATGCTGCCGGACGCGAGTCAGGCCATGACTCCGTTGATTGCAGCCCTCTCGATCATCGCGATTATCTATGGGGCCTACATGGCGCTGGCCCAGGTGGATCTCAAGAAGTTGATCGCCTATTCCAGCGTCAGCCACATGGGATTCGTGACGCTCGGCCTGTTCGTGATGAACCAACAAGGCATTGAGGGAGCAATCCTGCAAATGGTCAATCACGGCATCACGACTGGCGCACTCTTCCTCTGCGTCGGCATCATCTATGAGCGGACCCACAGCCGGTTGATTGCCGACAATGTCGGCCTGGCCAAGCCCATGCCCCGCTACGCGACGTTCCTGGTGATCTTTGCGCTGTCCTCGCTCGGTCTTCCGGGCACCAACAGCTTTGTCGGCGAGTTCCTGGTCCTGGTCGGGACGTTTCTCTGGAGCAAAGCCGCGGCCGCTCTCGCCTCCTTGGGCGTGATCCTTGCGGCTGCCTATCTGCTGTACATGGTTCAACGCGTCGTGTTCGGCGTCGCCCTGCCGCGTGAGCTGCCCCGTCTAAAGGACGTCGGCATCAGAGAGTTCACGATCCTTCTGCCGCTCGTGGTACTCGTCTTCTTGATCGGAATCTATCCGAATCCTCTAGTCACCCGGATGCATAGCACCGTGACCAAAACGTTGGAGACAATGGCGCGAACCAAGGTCGCTCCGAATTCCCATCCTTCGGCCGCGGTCGTTCCCTCGGTCGTGTTGAGCGGTCAGACGGAGAACGGACGACCATGACGTCGTACGGAACGGACCTCATCATCATTCTTCCTGAACTGGTCGTCGTCGCCGCGGCTTGCCTGGTTCTGATTCTGGATCCTGTGACGCCCCGGTCGAGGAAAGAGCTACTGGCTTGGATCAGTCTTGGGAGTTTGGCGCTTTGCGTCGGCCTCACGGGCGGGCAAATCGGCGTCCAGAATGTGTCTCTGTCGGCCTTCAACGACCTGGTCGTCGTCGACGGATATGCGCGCTTTTGGAAACTCCTGCTGTACGGAGCCACCGGATTGACTATTCTGATGTCGCTCCCCTACCTGAAAATCGAAGGACTTCATCTGGGCGAATATTATGCCTTCATCCTCCTCGCCCTGTCGGGCATGATGGTCATGGTCTCAGGAGCGGATCTGCTGACGATCTATCTCGGTACAGAGCTCATGTCGCTTTCACTCTACGTCATGGCGGGCCTGAAACGCTCGTCGCCGCGCTCACTCGAGGCGTCGGCCAAATATTTTGTGCTCGGCGCCTTTTCTTCCGGCCTGCTTCTCTATGGCATCTCTCTCCTTTATGGACTGTGCGGCGGCACCAGACTGAGCACGATCGCAAGCGCGCTGGGCGCAAGAGGATTCGACGATCCCATGCTCCTGATCGCCACCATCCTGTTGACGGTCGGGTTCGGGTTCAAACTCGCGGTCGTCCCCTTTCACATGTGGACGCCCGATGTGTATCAAGGCGCGCCGACAGCGGTGACCGCCTTCATGGCCGTCGCCTCGAAGGCCGCCAGTTTCGCCGCCTTTCTGCGTGTCTTCGTCGAGGGACTCGGCGGATTGAAGGCCGACTGGTCCGTGCTGTTTGTGCTGCTGTCCGTCGTCACATTGGTGCTCGGCAATGTCGTCGCCATCGTGCAGACCAACATCAAACGCATGTTGGCCTACTCGAGCATTGCACATGCCGGCTACGCGTTGATCGGCCTCGCCGCCGCCGGGCGAAGCGCCGGTGAATCGGGCGGTACCCCCGGCATCGCCAGCGTCATGCTCTACCTGACGTTTTATGCATTCATGACACTTGGAGCCTTCGCGGTGATTGCTATGTTTCGCAAGGGCGGGCTCGAAGGGGACGAGATCGAAGACTTTACCGGCCTCGCCAAACGCCAACCGGTGGCTGCCCTGATCATGCTGGTGTTCATGGTCTCGCTGACCGGCATCCCGCCGACCGCGGGGTTCATCGGCAAGTTCTACGTGTTTATGGCCGCCGTTGAAGCAGGCCTGAGCTGGCTCGCAGCCCTTGGGCTGATTTTTTCGGCGGTATCTGCCTACTACTACATGCGCGTCGTCATGGTGATGTACATGCGGGACCCCGAGGTGACCGCCGCCGAGACCTCGCATCTCGTGCCTTCGCCGGCGCTGTCGATTGTGTTGGCCTGTGCCGTCGCCGGCGTAATCATCTTCGGTTTGTTTCCCAATCCTGTCGTCAACCTCGCGCTTCAGTCTGTCCTTCTGCTCAAGTAAAACGCCACCACTTCTTTTTTCAGTCGTGCATGACCGTGAGACTCGTGCTAGGCTAGGCGAGTAGGCTGTTGAAAAAGCCCGCCAGCTTCGTTCTTGCGTCGCTCAGAGGCTCAACGTACGGTACAGAGTACGCATTTGCCTCTTCGCTCGCAGCGGCCTTGCTGGACGACCTTTTTGATCAGCCTACGCCAAATATGCCGATGCTCATGTCCTTCTGGCGGCTGCTGTCCGATCTGACGAAATCCTTCCTCCGTCACGGGTGTGGCAGCCTGGCAGCCTCGCTAGCCTTTTTCTCGCTTCTCTCGCTCTTTCCTCTCGGCTTCATGGTGCTGTACGGCGTGAGCTTTATCGTCAGTCATGAGGTGATCGGCGGTCAGGTGCTGTTGAGCTTTCTCATAGGGTTTCTGCCCACTCTTGGAGAACGCCTGGCGGAGGAATTCCAGCGCATCGGCGAACTGGACACGGTTCGCTGGCTCGTGTTCCTGTCCTTCGCCTGGTTCGGGACGCTGGTGTTCTATGAGGTGGATTATGCGCTCAACGTCGTGTTCGACAGCACATGGAAACGCCACCCCTTGATCTCCACCGCCATCGCGGTCGCCTCACAGGGGGTGGTAGGAATACTATTGATCCTGTCCTATGTCGCGACCGAGACCGTGAATTTGCTGACTGCCTATGCGCCGCAGCTTTGGGGGCTCGATCTGATCGCTCTCGCCGCGCACGATGTATTTTTGACGTACACTCTTCCTTTTATCATGGCCTTTCTTACCGTCGGTGCGCTGTACCGCTATGTCCCTCGGCGGCGGCCGCAATGGCGGGAGGCCATGATCGGTTCGTTAACATTCAGTCTGCTCTGGGTCGCGGCGAAACTCATTTTCGTCACGTACAACGAATACGCCACCGTCTATACGAAACTGTACGGCTCCCTGCTTGAAGTCATCCTCTTGCTGCTCTGGATCTATTACTCCGCGCTGCTGTTTCTCTTGGGCGCAGTCCTCGCCCATGCGCTCCAGCAACGGACTCAAGCCGCGGCAGTCGCGGGCTTCGTTCAGCCCGACACCGCTTCGCCCCCAGCCTCCGTCAGTCGCTGATCGGCACCCTGTCGGCTTCTAGGCTTTTTCTGGCCCAGACTCCTCTTCATCGCTAGAATACATCCCGACACGGAGGGGACAGGCATGCCCGAAGACATCGGAAAAGAACTCCTGATGCTTGGCGGAACACTGGCCGGCTTCATCGCCGCTTTGCTGACGGTCATGGAAAAGCTGATAGACATTCAGCACCGGTTGGGCTCCCGCAAGGATCGGAAGACTTCGGTCCAACAGGAACGGCAGCCGCAGGACAGCGGGCCAAGCGTGGATTTCTTTTCCACCAAGCCCTTCCGCGGCACCTCGTATCTCTTGATGTACGAAACCGGCGTCATCGTCTCTGCCGGCCTCTTGCTCAATTATGTCGGTCTCACCTTGAGCCGGCACCTGGAAAGCATCCTCTATCTCGACATGACCGGCACGGCGCTCGTGGCCTTTCTGCTCGGCCCGTGGTGGGGAGCAATCGTGGCCTTGCTCTCCAATTCGGTCGTCAACTGGCTCCTCTTCCCGCAATCGGGAGCGGACGTGATGATTTTCCCGTGGTCGCTCGTCGGCATGACCGGTGCCGTCTATTGGGGATGGATGGCCAGACAGGGCGGATTTCAAAAGTACTTGCGGACGGGCAAGAGTTCCGCGCTGTCGCATGCCTGGTTTCTGTACATCTTCGGCGTGGTCGGCGCCGCCGCCATGAGCATTCCCGGAACGTTCATCCAAGCGGCGTTGAACCAACATTCGACTTTTGCCTTGAACCCGGATGTCGCCGAATCGCTGCATGCCAGGGTGCTCCAATGGGAACAGATGGTCCATCAGTATCTCGAATCCTTGTTTGGATTGACCTGGGGAGAACATGTCGGCTGGTGGGTCGTCAACTGGTTTCAAACCTGGGTCCGCTACGTGCCGGACAAGACGATGAGTGCGGCCATCGCCCTGGTCGTACTCAAGTACGGGTATCCGCTGTTTGAACGGGAGTTGATTCACGGCGGTCCCGACGGAGAACGGCCTCAGGATGAGCGCGTGCTTCCCTTGGTGCTGGGACTACTCTATGCGCCCTCCTTCGCCACGCTCGTAAGCAGCGACATCTACGGAGAGGCCGCCTATTGGCCCTTGTGGGCGATGCCGTGGGTAATTATTCTGACGGGCTATTTTTACCTGCGGTATTGGGGCGCCAGCACGTCACTGCTCAACGATGCGCGGCTTCAGCGTGCCGAACGTTATGCACGCGCCCTCAAACCGATTGGGAAGGAAGCATCCTATGAATTCTGCCGGCGATTAACGTTCATGACACTCATCGCCAGTCTCCTATTCGCTCTGTGTCTGCCTATCATTCTCATGGACTTTTACCGGGTCACGTTCAAGTTCTTCTGCGTCGTGTACGGATTTCTGCTCGTCGTGCATCTCGTGCGCATCGCCATCGCGCAAAACATCAGCGCCGCCCGCGCAGACTGAGCGGATCTAGCCTCTTTGAAGCCCAGATCGGCCGCAGATTCACGCCTTGTGTAATTGGAGAAATTGCGCGACGGCGGATCGGGTGACGAGCCCGACGGGATGCTCGGCATCGATCACCACCAGTCGGTCGTAGCCGGTCCGCACCATGCGTTCCAGCGCCTGCATCATCGACGCCTCCGGGGAAATGAACAAGTCGGACGACGCGGGCCGCATCACATCCCCCACCGTGCGCCAGGACCATAAGCCCTGGGAAACAGCTTGCACGTCCTCCACGGCAATGACGCCGATCACCTGTCCGTCCTCCACCACGGGAAACCCGCCGTAGCCGTACGTCACAAAGAACTCATCGACGGCGCTCTGAAGGCTCAACTGCGGAGACATCGTGACGATGGCGCGCACCATGACGTCGCGCACCGAGGTGCCGGACAGCGCAATGCGAAGAGTCACTTGCTTTCTGGTGCTCCACGCGGCGCCGAAGAGAAAGGCGCCGATGAACATGAGCCAGCCTCCGTTGCTCGCAGTCGACGGATCGAACAGGCCGCCGATGGCGCCTCCCAACAACACAGCGCCACATGCCGCGAGCAACACGCCGAATCCCAAGCCGACCAACGCCGCGCGGCTCGTCGCCCGCTGAAAATCGTGTCCCCATGCCCAGAGCCCAGCACGGAGCGCCCGGCCTCCGTCGAGAGGAAAGCCCGGAATCAGGTTGAATAGGCCTAGCTGGACATTCACCAATCCCAGGAGTCCGCCAAGTACGGCAAATCCCTGTCCGGACGGCGCAGGCCACCACTCGGAAGCGGCGACGAGGCCCAGCGAGAACGCCCCGAGCGCGAAGCTCACCACAGGTCCGGCAATCGCAATCAAGAATTCTGCTTTGGGGCTTGGCGGCTCCGCCCGCATTTGCGCGACGCCGCCGAACAAGAACAACGTGATCTGGCCGATGGGGATCCGGTAGCGCTGGGCGACGTAGGAATGGCCGAGTTCGTGGAGGAGCACCGAGACAAACAACAGCACGGCCGCAACGGCGCCCATGCCCCAGTAGCGGAAGTTCGACAGGCCAGGCAAGGCATCGGGAAGGTATCCAGTTGCCAGCGACCACGTAACGAAGAGAAAGACGAGGAACCAGGACGGATGCACGCGGATCGGAATCCCCAGCGCACGCCCGATTTCCCAAGCCGGTGCATTCAGCATGCGTTCACAGTAGCAACGCTCTGAGCCGACCGTCAACCGCGCGCTAACTCGAGGACATTTTGCAGATTTTGCCGCCACGGTCTTCGGGTATACTAGAGAGCATGCTCCGCAGGTGTCTCTGGATCCTAGCTGCATCGGCCGTCCTGGTTTCTCTTATATCGCACGACAGCCTGGCGCAGGTCGTGAAGGCGGGACCTCCCGCCTGCCCCACGATCGCGCTGACGTTTGACCTCTGTCCCGTCCGGAAGGGAGCAGGCTATGACCAGGCGCTGGTCGACTATCTCATCGAGCACAAGATCCCTGCGACCTTCTTCATGTCCGGCCAATGGATCGCCAAGCATGACGCTGAGGTCGAGCAGCTGCTGGGAATCGGCTTTTTCGAGGTGGGGACCCACGGCGAGGTGCATGCGCATCTTCCCATGCAGAATGCGGACGAACAACGGAACGAAATTCTCGGTCCGGTCAAGCTGCTGAGCGAGCACTATGCCCATGAGGCCGTCCTGTTTCGTCCTCCGTTCGGCGAATATAATGACGTGACGGTCGACGTCGTCCGGACGTTGGGCCTTCGGTTCATCCAATGGAATATCGAATCCGGCGATCCCGATCCTATGCTTTCGACCGAACAGATCGTGGCTCGCATCGACAAACGCGCCAAAGGGGGCAGCATTGTCGTGCTCCATGCCAACGGGAAGGGTAAGCACACCCGGCAAGTCATCCAGCGCCTGACATCGGAGGTATTGCCGCGCAAAGGACTCACACCGACCACCGTGAGCGACCTCCTGTCATGCAAGCCCAGCCGATGAACGGGCAGTCGATCAGACCGATGCGGCCTGAGGACCGCGAGACCGTCATCCGGTTACTGGCGGATTCCGATCCCTGGAAAACGCTCGGATATAACGACAAGGATTGGGGCCGGATCTTTTGTCCCATTCCCCAAGGCCGTGAAAGCTTCGTCGCCGAAGCCGATGGGCAGGTCACGGGCATTGCGATCGTCCGGCAGAAATTCTTGCTCGGCGATTATTTGGAACTCCTCGGTGTAGCCGGCTCGGCCAGACATCAGGGAACGGGCAAGCAGCTGCTCGCCCACGTGGAAGCGTTAGTGTTTGCGCGAACCAAAAACCTGTTCGCCTGTGTGTCAGACTTCAACACGGGCGCGCGCGACTTCTATCGGAAGCAGGGCTTTCAGGAAATCGGCCCAATGCCCAACTTTCTGATTCCCGGTAGTGCTGAAATCCTTCTACGAAAAACGGCGGGGCCGGCTCGGTAGCCGAGGAAAACGATCCGGCGGCTCATACGGGACACATGAAAGTTCAGAAACTGCTTCATACGCGGATGCGGGTCAGCGACATGGATCAGACGATCGCCTTCTATACGAAGGTGCTGGGTCTGGAGGTGTTGGAACGCAAGGTGTCTCCCCGCGGGTCGCATCTGGCATTCTTGCGCGTGCCGAACAGCGAGGAGTTGATTGAACTCTGCAGTTTCCCTCCCAGCGGCCCCGTCAAGGTGCAGGAAGATCTCGTGCATCTCGCCTTCCAGGTGGAAAACCTGGACGCGACAATCGCCGCTCTGCAGCAGCAAGGCATTCGCATCACGGATGGTCCAACCACAACCTCGTCAGGCAGCCGGTTCATCTTCATCGATGCGCCCGATGGCTATGAAGTAGAACTGATTGAGCGGCCAGCCGGTGAGCGCACGGCGTAGACGTCGTCTCCTCTCTTGACCTATTGACCGGTGAGCCACAGCCAAGTACCCTTTTCTCCCCGATCACGCGGATGCAACCAGGAGCGAAGCGATGAAAAACGGATTTTTCCGGGGACACGGCTTGGGCAACGACTATCTCGTCGTGGACCCCAAGGATTTAAGCTTCACGCTCACGCCAGCCGCGATCGAAGCGATTTGCGACCGTCACTGGGGGCTGGGCAGCGACGGTATCTTGGCCGCCGTGCCTTCGAGGAAAGCGGATTTCGGCCTCCGCATCTTCAATCCCGACGGCAGCGAAGCGGAAAAATCGGGCAATGGTCTCAGAATTTTTGCCCGCTACCTCCATGCGACAGGAAGAACCAGGAAGCGGCATTTTACGGTAGAGACAAAAGGCGGGCTCGTGACGATTGATCTGCATCTCGATCGGCGGGGCGACGCCGATGCCGTCACGGTGGGAATGGGACGGGCGACGTTTGCACCGTCCGCCCTGCCCTGCACGCTCCCGGTGGAGGAATTGATCGAGCAATCGATCGAAGCGGCAGGGCGTTCCTTCACGTTCACCGGTGTCAGCGTGGGGAATCCCCACTGTGTCCTGTTCAAGGAGACCGGAGCGTCCTGGACACGGGAAGATCTGCTGGCCCTGGGGCCGGCGCTCGAGCATCACACGATCTTTCCCAAGCGGACCAATGTGCAACTGGCGGTGCCGACCGGCGCCAAAGAACTGACGATTCTGATCTGGGAGCGCGGCGCCGGAGAGACGCAAGCCTCCGGATCCTCGTCCTGTGCCGCCGCCAGCGCGGCCGTCCGTCTCGGCCTGGTGAAGAGCCCCGTGGCCGTCAAGATGCCGGGAGGCACGCTCACGATCGAGGTCTCGCCTGATTTCAGCCTCACGATGAAAGGGCCGGTGGCTGAAGTGGCACGAGGCAATCTGAGCCCTGCCTTCGTGCGCTCCCTCAAATAGATCCCTCACCTTGCCCGCCGCCGAGCCCGCCTCGTAGAATGAGGCATGGCGACAGCAAGTCCGGCGCTCGACTCAAAACTTGCTCACCTTCCAGATCAGCCCGGTGTGTACCTCTTCAAGGATCGGTCCGGTGACGTGCTGTACATCGGCAAGGCCGCCCGGCTCGCCGACCGCGTGCGATCCTACTTCCTCAAGGGCGCCGACCATACTCCCAAAACCGCCTTGCTCGTCAATCACATCGCGGACCTCGAAACGATGGTCACGCGGTCTGAATTGGAAGCCCTGATTCTCGAGAGCAACCTTGTCAAACGACACCGCCCGCGCTTCAACGTCGTGCTCAGAGACGACAAGCAGTATCCGTATCTTCGCCTGCCGGTCAAAGACCGCTTTCCCCGGCTCTCCATCGTGCGCCGGGTCCAGAAGGACGGCGCCCTGTATTATGGCCCCTATACGCCAGCCGGCGCCCTCAGGGAAACGCTCAAAGTCATCAAAAAGGTGTTTCCACTAGCTACATGCACGATCGACATCGACGGAACGGCTGAACGCGCGTGCATCGAGTTTGAAATCAAGCGCTGCATGGCCCCCTGCACGGGACAGCAAACGCAGGAGGATTACCACCGCATCGTCCGGCAGGTGCGACAGTTTCTCGAAGGGCACGACAGGGAGCTCGTGGACGACCTCCGCTCGCAGATGGATGCCGCCGCGGCCCGCGAAGACTTCGAAGAAGCGGCCAGGTTGAGAGACCGGATTTTCAAGATTGAACGCACGCTCGAACGGCAGCGGATTACGCAAACGGCCTCCATCGATCAGGATGTCATCGGCATCGCCCGCCACGGAACCTCCGTCGATCTACAAGTGTTATTCGTGCGCGGCGGCTTGCTCATCGGCCGCAAGGATTTTTTCTGGCTCGAATCCGCCGATGCCACAGACGAAGAACTGGTCCGATCGGCCGTCGAACAATTTTACAACAAAGAGGGGCAGCCTCCCCGCGAGCTTCTGATTCCGGTCGACATCCCAGATGCCGACCTCCTGGCGCGCTGGCTGTCCGATAAACGAGGCGAAACCGTGCGCGTATTGGCGCCGGAACGCGGCACCAAACATCAACTCGTCCTCCTCGCGGAGGAAAATGCCGCTGCAGCGCTGGCCGATCATTTGCGCAATGAGGAGTTGGATCGGCAAGCTGGCGAGGAACTGCAACGCGTATTGCGTTTGAAGACGGCGCCCAAGCGCATCGAAGGCTTCGATATTTCCAACACGATGGGCAATCAGTCGGTGGCGTCCATGGTCGTCTGGGAAGAGGGACGCATGAAAAAATCCGACTACCGCCGCTTCAAGATTGCAAAAGTGGAAGGCGCCAACGACTTTGCCAGCATGCACGAGGTGGTGACGAGGCGGTACGGCGGGATGGAAGACCTCGCCCTCCCGGATCTGGTCTTGATCGACGGCGGACTCGGCCAACTGGCTTTCGCCAGGGCCGCGCTTCAGGAAGTGGGGCGGCCCGAGCTCGCGGTCGTCGGCCTCGCCAAAGCAAAGGGAGAGAAAGACGAGCGGGTCTATCTGCCCGGCAGGAAGAATCCGATCGTGTTGCGCGCGAACTCGCCGGCGACCCACCTGCTGCAGCGGGTCCGTGACGAGGCCCACCGGTTTGCCGTCACGTTCCATCGGAAACTGCGCGGCAAAACGCTGGTCACGTCCCAGCTGGACCAGATCATCGGCATCGGCTCGATCACCCGCACCAAACTGTTGAAACAATTCGGCAGCCTTGCGAACCTTGCTGAAGCCAGTGAGGAGGCCTTGAGGGAAGCCGGCTTAAGCGAGCGTGTCGTTCGCCAGCTCCGCCGCGAATTGGCTTGACCGAGGGCCTGCCACAGTCACCGAAACGGCACTGGAATTTCTCACGGCAACGGCCCTATGCTACGGCAGTACGGGACCGACCCCAAAGAAGGTGACCGATGGCTATCCATCCCGCCGACCGCGCCTCGACATCCTCAGAAGCCGACGCGCGCGAGATCGAACAGACACCGGCCGGTGTCTCGGAAAACGGCGCCCAGATCAACGAGTATCCGAACCTTGTCGCGCTGGAAGAGGAAACCCGCCGGCGCCTCGAGGTCGAGTCCACGCTGCAGGACAGCGAGGCCCGCTACCGCCTGCTCTACGACAACAATCCCACGATGTACTTCACGCTCTCTCCGGACGGCACGGTCGTCTCCGTTAACCAATTCGGTGCGACGCAGCTCGGCTACCAACCCCACGAATTGATCGGCCAATCCGTCCTCAAAGTATTCAAATCCGAAGAACATGCTACGGTCCTTCGTCAGCTCAAGGTGTGCACGGCCAGCCCCTTAAAGGTATTTCAGTGGGAAATACAAAAAGTGAGGAAGGACGGAAGCGCACTGTGGGTCAAGGAACGGGCGCAAGCGGTGATGGACCGTACGGGGCAGATTCTCTCCCTCGTCGTGTGTGAAGACATTACCGAGCGACGGCTCACCGAAGACTACATGCGGGAAAGTGAGGAGCGCTGGCGAGCGCTCTTCGAGCATGCCGGAGTCGGCATCGCTCAACTGGGTTTGAACGAACAGTTCCTCCGCGTGAATCCGCGGCTGTGCGAAACGCTGGGGTATTCCTCCAAGACCATGCTGCGGCGCAGGTGTCAGGACTTTGTCCACCCGGATGATCTATCCGTGGCGCAGACTCATCTCAACGAGCTGTTTGCCGGCAAACGGCCTTCATTTTCCATGGAGACGCGCTGGCACCGCTGCGACAACGTGTGGCTCTGGGTGGAAATGACCGTCTCGCTCGTCCGCGACGCCACCAGTGCGCCGGCATATTTTATTGCAGTGGTCCAAAACATCGACGATCGGAAGCAGGCAGAAGCCGGCCTGGCCCGAACGACGCGACTGCTCCAGACGCTGGTCCATGAATCTCCGCTGCCGATTGTCAGCCTCGATCTCGAGGCAAGGGTGACGAGCTGGAATCATGCCGCGACGCGATTGTTCGGCTGGACCGAGGAGGAAGTGTTGGGCCGCGAGCTGCCGTACGTGCCTGAAAACCAAGCGACGTCCGCCGAGAGTCTCTGGGAGAGGGGTCTGCGGGGAGAAGTGCACGGGCCAATCGAGCTGCGGCGGCGCCGGAAAGACGGCACCTTACTGGATCTCTTGCTCTGGCCCGTCTTCGTCCGTTCGGACATCGGCGACGTGTCAACGGCCATTGGGCTCTATGTCGATCAGTCCAACCTCAAGCGGGCGGAGGAAGAGCTGAGCGCGAGCGAAGAGCGCTTCAGCAAGGCCTTTCGTTCGAGCCCCTATCCGATCGGCATCACGGATCTGGACACAGGCGTGTGTCTCGACATCAACGATGCGGCGCTGTCGGCGTTCGGCTTTTCGCGTGAAGAGGTGATCGGTCAGAGGACGTCCGGCCTGGGTATTTGGCCTCATCCTCAGGCTCGGAAACAATTGATCGAACGTATCAAGACCACGGGCAATATCAGAAACTTGGAGGTTCCGCTCAAAGCGAAGAGCGGAGAGGTCCGGCGGTTCCTGGCGTCCACCGAAGTGATCGTGCTGAAGGGCAAGGAATGTCTGGTGACGATCGGAACGGACATCACGGAGCAAAAGCGGGCGGAAGAGGCGCTACGCCGCAGCGAGTTGGCCGTTCGAGAAGCGTTTGAGGAGAGAGAGCGGCTCAGCCAGGACCTTCACGACAACCTCCTCCAGTCTCTCTACGCCGTCGGCATGGGGCTGGAACTGACCAGACAGCGCATCCAGCGGATCTCACGGACGAACGCCAAGCGGCTCGAACAGTCCGTCGGCCAGCTGAACAATGTCATTCGCGAGGTGCGGACCTTTATTTCGCATGTGCAGCCTCCCGTGGTCCTGGAGCAGACCGTGGGCGACGCGCTTCGGACACTGGCCGGATCCTTCATGGCCACGGGCGCCGGGGAAATCGGCGTCACCGTTGATGATGAAATCAGCCTGCGGCTCTCTGCCGAACAGCGGACACACCTGTTGGCCATCGCCAAGGAAGCGCTCAGCAACAGCATCCGCCATACGAAGGCGGACAGACGGATGGTGACGCTGCGGCGAGAGGGCAACAAAATTCGTCTGCAAGTCATCGACAACGGGCGGGGGTTTTTACCGTCGCGCCGGCAGACACAGGGCATGGGCCTGCAGAACATGCGGGCCAGGGCACGGAAACTTCGCGGCCGCATCGCCATCACCTCCGTCCTCACCCAGGGCACCACCGTCACGCTCACGATTCCGTCGACGTAAGAATTGACAGAGACTGTCCAGCCCTCTAGGATACGACTCCCATCAGGTCCTTCCAACCGTTGACGCGGATTCACTGACACCAGGAGCATCATGTCGGATCAACACACTGCCTCATCTGTCTCGGACTCAACCAACGCCATCGAGCATGTCTTCGAATCCGTCGTGTTTGCCAGCCGCTGGATTCAAGCGCCGCTGTATGGCGGTTTGATCATGGCCGAGCTCCTGTACGCGTATAAATTTCTCGTTGAGCTGTGGGATATGGTCGTGCACGTTCAGGTCCTGGAAGAAACCAAGTTCATGCTCGGCGTCCTGGGATTGATCGACGTCACCATGGTGGCCAATTTGCTGACCATGGTGATCATCGGGGGATATGCCACGTTCGTCAGCAAATTAAGCCTCGAGGGGCATCCGGACCGGCCGGATTGGCTAACCCACGTCGATCCAGGCACGATCAAGGTCAAATTGGCAGCCTCGCTGATCGGGATTTCCAGCATTCACTTGCTCAAGGCCTTTGTGGACGTCGCGAACGAGAACCCTGAGCACATCAAGTGGAAAATTTTCATCCACATGACCTTCTTGGGGTCGGCCATTCTCCTGGCCTGGACCGACAAGATTATGCAGAAGGATAAGAAGCATTAGCCGTATGCACTCGTAAGGCCCTGGCCGTCGTTCTTGAACGAGGTCTCTCATGAGCTGGCGCCCGGTCGCGCTTCCTCTACTCGGTCTCGGCCTGCTTGCTGCAGGTTGCGAGGTGTCCGCCGTCGATCTTCGTGACAGTCTCGATCTCAACCAGGCCTCATTTCAAGACAAACTGGCCGCCCAGCAGGTCCTCATCGACGAATTTTCAGCCTGTACGGCACGGCCCTATGATGAGCGAATCGCGATCCCAGCCCACCAGTCCACCCCGGATGCCGGGGGCAAGCCCGACGGGCCCCTGCAGGCGATTCACACCCTCATTGCACGCGTCAAGGAGGGACACCCTTCTCATGCGGAGTCACTCCAGATCCTTGAGGGGACACTTGCGGACTGGAAAGGCACCTCGTACCGGCGCCTGGATCTTCACAAGCTCCGGAAGGTCGTCGAGGTCATCAAGCAGTGGCATGTGCATGTTGATTTTGATGAAGATGCGCTGGCCGAGGACGGGTCTCGCTTCGCCCAGTTGCTGCTGGCATATAACAAGGCCTACTTCGGTGACATCCGGTATACCGCGGGGCCGGGCACAGGCTCAGGCCTTCGGGCCGTCGCCCGGGTCACATCCGATGGCTTCATCGACCGCAATGGCAACGTCTGGAGGTTTCCGGGGCTCTCGGTCGAGGTGACCAAGGAGCCGGGACAACGGCTGGCGGCGGCGTCCAGCCAAGTCGACTCAAGACGGATTGCCGCCGATTTGACTCGCGTGTTTCTCGAAGCCTTTTTTGATGCGGCCTTCCGGGAGCCGGCCGTCGAAGGCGCTACCGCATTGCGCATTCAGTGGAAGGCTGCCGGCCTCCCCTACCCCTCGTTTGGCGCCGATCATCCACCGATTCCTTTGAACGCATTCGCACGCGTGACGCGCGATGCGCTTAGAGCCGAAGCCGCCGTCACATCCGAGGTGGGCAAAGCGGTCAGGGGAGGCAGCATCTTCAGCACGCAGAATGAAACTCTGGCCGCCAGCTTGGAAACCGCCGCCGGCGTGATCGCGAAAAAGCTCTTCGAACATGGAGGCTTTTGTTATTTTCAAACCATCCAGCAGGGTGAACGACGGAAGGAGGGCATCAAAGACTGATGAGACACGTTGCGGCCGTGCTCAGCGCCAGTATTCTCGTAACCGGATGCTTTGCCAAGATCCACGAACTCCCCTCGCAACCGGAAGGTGCCGAGGCGTTGTTCGCCCCCCTACCCGACCAGGATTTCATGGTGGGACTCGCCGTCTCCGGGGGCGGCAGCCGCGCAGCCACGTTCGCGGCAGCAGCCTTGGAGGCTCTGGCTGAGCTCCCCGTTCAGGTCGGCACCGAAAAGCGCAGCGTTCTTGAAACCGTGAGCTACATGTCGAGCGTATCCGGCGGCAGTCTGGCCACCGCCTACTATGTGACCAAGAAACCACCCAAGTCCGAACCAATGCTGGTCCAAGATGCACTTTCTCCTCGGTATCGTGAATTCTTCTCCGCCTACAAGACCACCATGCAGTCGAATTTCCAGCGCAGCGCGGTGTTCCGCCAGCTCGTGTTCTTCCGGGCACTGAACCCGACAAAGCTCGCCTATTCGCTCTCCGAAGTCTGGGACAGCGAGTTTCTCGGGGACATGACCTTCGCACAACTGTATGAGCGGGAGCAGCGCGGCGACATCCCGCGCGTGATCCTGAACGGCACCGTCTATAACTCCGGCCGACGCTTTGCCTTCACGACCTTGCCTGCCTCCGACTTCGACTATGACTTCATCGAGTTGCTGACGAAGGAATTGAAGAAGCCCAATCGCCCAGTGCCGGTGACGCCCGAAGGGCTGGCCATCATTCAAAAAGGATTGGAAAAGTCCAGCAGGCAATTCCTGCCGCTCTCGTTCGAGCGGATTGGAGCCGATTATCGGAACCTTCGATTGTCGCTTGCCGTGGCCACGTCCGCCTCGTTCCCTCCCGTCGTCGGGCCGGTGACCTATCAAGTGGCCGGCCGGCCGGCCTACCTGCATATCGGCGACGGCGGACTCTTCGATAACCTAGGGACCGAGTCCCTCACAACCCTGTTTTTGAAGAAAATCCCGCAAGGTTCCTCCAAGAGTGGACTGATCATCGTCATCGATACGTCCTTTCCATTCGATGCAGGTGGCACCGAACTCGACAAGAGCGAGAAAGGATTCGAGGTGTTCCGTGACGATCCTTCACGCATCGTCGGCATCATGGAGGAACGGGCGAATACCTATCAAACGCTTCTCTGGCACAGCCTCAGAACGGAGGGGGTCGTGCTCCCTGATTTCGCCCATCTCAGGATCGAGGTGTTGAAACATGTCGACGCCGACTGGAGCGGCTATCAGGACCTCCCGGATGTCTGCCGTGAGGATTTTCCCCCTGATGTGACGCCCGCGCAGATCAAGCAGGCGGTCAGCCAGATTCCGACGTTGTTCAAAATCAAGACGCCTTGCCATGGCGCCTTGCTCGAGAAGGCGGCACGCAAAGTCGTCGAGCAACACCGGCCGCGGATCGTGAATTTCATCAAAGATCACACCCAGAAGCCTTAGCCATGACCCATACCGGCCAGAATGATCCTTTTCCCCTTGCAACGGTTCTAGAAGCGGAATATGTCGCACTTCACGGCCGCATTCCTCCCACGACCACGGCGTCCGAGCCAGACCGGCTGGCTGCGCTGTACGGGCACATCCACAACCTTCCTCAAAAGCGAACCGCGCTCTGTCTCTCCGGTGGCGGAATCAGAAGCGCCACGTTCGCGCTAGGTGTGCTTCAAGGACTTGCCCGGCTCTCGCTCCTGAAGCAGTTCGATTATCTCTCGACCGTCTCGGGCGGCGGCTATATCGGGAGCTGGCTCACCGCATGGATTCACCGCCATCCCGGTGGCGTCACCGGCGTCACGGAGGAATTGCGACGATCGCCTTCCAATACTCAGGATCCCGAGCCAAAACCGGTGAACTGGTTACGCCGGTATAGCAACTACCTCACCCCGAGACTGGGATTGATGTCCGTCGACACTTGGACGTTGCTGGGGACTTACCTGAGGAACCTCACGCTCAATTGGCTGGTCTTAGTTCCACTCCTGGCGACGGGGCTCATGGCGCCGCGATTGCTGGTATCGATTCTTGACTGGGACGCGGCGGATCCCATGCCAGCCGCGCGGGCCATGTTCGTCATGGGGCTTCTCTTTGGACTGGTGGCGCTTACCCACCTCCACCTGTTCCGGCCCAGTCTCGATCAGTTGCGGACACACCCTCTGTGGAAACGGCTTGAGCGTCAGCAATGGTTTCTCATCGGCGGCCTGACTCCGCTGATGGCAGCGGCGCTGAACTTGACCACCGCGTATGCCTGGTATCGCAACGGAGGCGGCCGGCTCGACCAACTCTCGGTGTTCGGCCTGGATAGCCGCGGCACCTTCGTGCTGGGGGGCGCAATCATGCACGGGCTCGGCTGGCTGATCGCCGCTGTGCTGCTGCGTCGCTGGCGTGGCATTAATCCGTGGCTGGCAGTCGAGTTTCTGGTGATTCTCTGGTCAGGCGCCCTGGGGGGCCTCTTCCTCTGGTCGGTGCTCGCGGAAACGCCTTCCGATATCCCCGTGAGCGAATTTGCGGAGTGGTACGGGACGTTTGCCGTCGCAGGCTTTCTGACCATGTTTCTCTTGACGGCGACGATTTTCGTCGGTGTGGCAAGCCGATATACGGACGACCACGATCGTGAATGGTGGGGACGAGCCGGTGCCTGGGTGCTCATTGCGAGCGTTATGTGGACGGGACTCAGTGGGCTGGTCGTCTTTGGTCCCGGCCTCCTGTCCTACACGCCTGCGCTTATGACGTCCCTTGGGGGACTCTCCGGGTTGATCTCACTGCTGCTGGGATTCAGTTCACGAACGAAAGCCACGGGCAAAGACAAGTCGAGCATGATGGACGTGGTCCTGGATCGAGCCGTTCGATTGGCTGCCCCGGTGTTCATCGCCTGCCTGCTCGTGATGATCACGCTCTTCTCGAGCCTACTTATGAAAGGAGTGGGCGGCCTCCACGGCGTCTCTGAGGGTTCTGCCATCGGGCTGCGGGTGCCCTCAGACTTGTGGGGACATGCGGTCGTTCTCCACAACAGTCCGCCGTGGCTGGTGATTGAAGTCGCAGCACTCTTTGCCAGCTTGGCCGCAGCCTTGTCGCTGGTTATCAACATCAACAAGTTTTCCCTGCACTCGATCTATCGCAACCGGCTCATCCGGGCATACTTGGGAGCCTCACGTCTGGCCGAGTATCATCAGGAGCGCAGGCCAAACCTCTTTACGGGGTTCGATCCCGACGACAACGTCGAGTTGCAGCAGCTGGCCACGGACCATTCGGCAGTCCGCAAGCCTTTCCATGTTCTGAACATCGCCATCAATCTTGTCAGGGGAGAGAACCTGGCCTGGCAACAGCGGAAAGCACAGTCGTTCACAGCCTCCCCGCTGTTTTGCGGAAGCTGGAACCTCGGGTATCGCCGCTCAAGCCAGTATGGAACCAACGGACAGCTCCATAAAGCCATCACGATCGGAACTGCCTTGGCGATTTCCGGCGCGGCGGCCAGTCCCAACATGGGCTACCACTCGGCGCCGGCGGTTACGTTCCTGTTGGCCTTTTTCAATATCCGGCTGGGCTGGTGGCTGGGCAACCCCGGCCCCGCCGGACGCCACACGTTCAATCTTTCTTGTCCCCGGATCGCCATCCGTCCATTGCTGGCGGAGACATTCGGATTGACCGATGCCGCGAATCCTTATGTCTATCTCTCGGATGGTGGGCATTTCGAGAACCTGGGACTGTACGAGATGGTGCTTCGCCGCTGCCATTACATCGTCGTGAGCGACGGCAGCTGCGACGCAGACCGCTCCTTCACGGATTTGGGCAATGCCATCCGCAAGATCCGGATCGACCTTGGGATCGATATCGAAATTGAGACGGAGTTGCTGGAGTTCCAGCCAGGCAGTCGGATGAGCCGCGCACACTTCGCCTTGGGGTTGATCCGCTACGACCGCGTCGATCACGGAGCGACGGCAGGACTGTTGATCTACCTCAAGCCATCTTTGACGGGGAATGAGCCGGCCGACGTGACCGAGTATGCCAACGGGCACGAAGAATTCCCGCATGAACCGACCGCCGACCAGTTTTTCGACGAATCACAATTCGAATCCTACCGCGCCCTTGGCTTCCACGTTGCCGAGAAGGTATTCACCCGTCCCATCACCAATCCGACTGGAGAAGCCGAGCAGATGTTCGAGCGGTTTCGATCCGCGCGCTCCGCGTGATCGACGCCCCTGTTCGGCCTGATTTGAGCATTACGCCCAGGCAGGAGCCATTGAGCCATCAGACGACCGCCAGTGCGGCGTCCAGGCCAGTGAGACGAGCTTCACGGTGATATCGGCTTTGGCCGGCTTCAGTGATACCGGCTGGAGCTTTTCCTGCAATGGGTCGCTCGCCGCGGCGAGCGCCTCGCTTTCCGCCTTGAATTGTGCTTCGAGATCGGCCAATTGCTGCTGTAACGCGGCGACGTTCTCTTGCGCCATGCTCACATCCTGTGACTCCTTGAGCACGCGTCCGGCCCCGCGGATGGCCGTCGTGGCGCGGCCGATGTTGGTGGCGCTGATCGTCTTCCGTCCGAGAAATGCGCCCAAGATCGACGCTCCCACGGAGATGGCGGCCTGCATCTGACTCGATCGAGCCTCGGTCTGCTGCTTTTCTCTTTGCTGTTCCGCCCGCCTGACTCTCTCTTGCAGCGCTGCGATCTTCGGCGCGTATTTCCGTCGAAGCGAGTCGGCGCCCTTGTCCCGCTGCTCTCTGCCCGATTGTTGCAACCGGAGGCGGAAGTCTCTCTCTGACTCTCCCGGGTTGGACAGCTGCCCAGTGCTCGGACTGTTGAACAATTCGAGTTTTTGCGTTCGATACAGCCACCCTGCGAACTCTTTGGTCCAGGTCTCGTAGCTTTTTGCCTTGCCGGCAGCGGACGGAAGCCCGACGAACCGCGCCTCTTCATGCGGGGCCTGTTCGAGATCGGCCACGGTCGCCGGTGCCGGCGCGGCTTTCTCCCAATTGACGGTGACGACGCCTTCGGACATCGGCACCAGCACCGTCACCTCTTGCGTCGTCTCGATCCCGCTCTTGCCGTCGGCGAAATGAACGTGGGACGACGCCAGCAGCATCGGCGCATAGATCAATTCGCCGCCTTCCGGTTTCGTCCCGCGAATGGGCAAGAAGTGCTGTGGAACGTCCGGAGGCAGGATCGGACGCGGCGCTGTTCCCGCCTGTTGAGGACTGGAAGGAGCCGGAGTCCGCTCACGGCTTGATCCCGCAACGTCCGCCCTGCGTGCATCCATGAGCAGCTTGATCTGCGAGCGGGTCAGGGGGCCTCTCAAATACGAGAGACACCAGCGTGTTTCGAACACGACCGGTTCGTCTTCATGGACGTTGTTCATGAGGAAGATGCGGTTGCCGAGCCCCGCCAGCGTTTGCTCCATGCGGCCCCTATCGAACTTTTTTCCGGCGCTCGAGGAAGCCCCTTCCAAGCCTTCGAGCACACGGGCTTTGTCGCGCTCCGTCTGCAGACGGCCGATGAACCAGGTACCGGTGTTGGCCAACCCTTTGTAATCAAGGTCTACGGGATTTTGCGTCGCCAAGACGACGCCCAGGCCGAAGGCGCGTGCTTGCTTGAGCAAGGTCAACAGCGGGAGCTTGGACGGAGGATTGGCCACCGGCGGGAAATAGCCGAAGATCTCATCCATGTACAACAGCGCGCGCAAGCTGGTGGTCCCCGACTGCGCCCGCATCCAGCCGACCATCTGGCTGAGCAGCAGCGTGACGAAAAACATCCGCTCGGCGTCACTCAGATGCGCGATCGAAAAAATTGCCAGACGCGGCTTGCCGGATGCCGTATACAGCAGTTGCTGAATGTCCAGCGGCGCGCCTTCGAGCCACGCTTGAAATCCGGGCGCAGCCAACAGATTGTTGAGCTTCATCGCCAAGGCAAAACGGTCCTTCGAGGGGAAAAACGCCTCGACATCCATCACGCCGATCTTCGCCACCGGTGGCGACTGGATGCCCTGAATGACTGCGGCAAGGTCCAGATCGCTGCCCTGCCTCCAGGCATGGCCGAGAATCGTCGAGAGAAGGATATGCTCACGGCTTCGAATCGGATCGGCGTCGACCCCGAGCAAGCCGAGAAGGCCGGTCACAGTCGTGCTGATCCGCTCGCGGAGCAATTCCGTGTCGTTGCGGACATCATCCTCGGGTGCGGCAAAGGATCTCAGAATGGAGACGGGCAGACCGGCATTACTCCCCGGCGTATAGATCATGGCCTCGGCAGACTCCTTGAGTCGCTGGATGCGTGCACCGTCCTGACCCCATGCCGCTAAGCCCTTTTTCCAGAGGTCCGCTTGCCCGCTCGCATACTCGGCGGGGGACTGCCCTCTCTTACGCGCATCGTCTTCACTGATCCAGGGGAGAAAGTCTTCGCCCTTGAGAGCGGGAAACGTCAGCAGGAGATTGCCAAGATCGCCTTTAGGATCGATGATGATGGCGGGAATGTTGTCGATCGCAGCCTCTTCGAGCAATGAGAGGCAGAGGCCCGTTTTGCCACTCCCGGTCATACCCACGCAGACCGCGTGGGTCACCAGATCCTTCGAGTCGTACAACAGCCATCCTGGGTTCGCCCGCTTGGCAGGCAGATCATAAGGTCGGCCGAGGTAAAAGACGCCTAGTCGCTCGAAGTCCTGCGTATTCTTCGAGCCGCCGGCGGCTTCCTCCTTCGCCGGAGCAGACTTTTTGCGTGGCATCGGTCCTCGATCCTAGAGAAAGGAAGGGCACAGCAACGGCGCATTGTATGGTGGGGACCGATCCGCTGCAAGGCCACGCATCAGGTCGTATTCTATTGCTGTGAAAAAGAGACGGAGGACCCGGGAGACGCGTATGGCCGCCTCCCGGGCTGAGAGAGAAGTTAGCTGCCGCACGAAATCTTCATGGACTCGATATCGTTACTCATGTCCAGCTTCCCGAGCTTGGGAACGCGTTGCCCGGGGGCAAATGCGAGTTCCGTCCCCTTGAAATCCTTGTCTGAGTAGGCCTTGACCCTGGCATTCGTACCCACGATCACGCTTTCGATGTCATTGTTCCAATTCTTGCCGCCCAAATCTTTTAGTGAAGCGAATTCTTTCGGGCCTTGTATTTTGTAATGACCATCGTCCATGTCGAAGTTGTCATCGTCGAACACTTCGATATAACAATTCTTATCGATGACCTGCGTTTCCAGATCCGCGGCAAACGCCGGCGCGGCCCCAAACGCGATGGCGGCAAGTATCGGCAATCCAACCCTCAAAAAAGACATGATTTGCTCCTTTGTCGTTGTGTATTGTGAATGAGCTGTCTCGGTCCGTGGTTAACGAAGAATGCCGAGAAACCACAGCAGTACCAACAGGCTCACCGGAACTCCGAGCAGCCACAAAATAACGCCTTTCCCCATTGTTCCCATAAAGCACTCCTCCACAATTAGCGTTTGTACGACGGCAAGGTTCACCTACTGCATCAGCGAAGGCTCTTGCGTCAGGACCTGGTTCAGCACGCTGACCATGCGCAGATGCGCGCGATTGTCCTCGCGCAGATCAGTAGCGAACAACTCCGCATGGCGCTGCTGCAAGACCTTGCCGAAGGCACCATGTTTTGCCTCAGGCACGCCGTACAGGGTGGCCAGCGACGCCACGTATTGCCCGCTTCCGGCCGCAGCCTCCTGGCGCAGATTTTCATATGCCACTCCGGCGAACAGGTTGATCTTATGCTCCTGCTTCACCAGGCCATCTACCGTAAACAGGTCGTTCGGTGTAGTGCTCGAGAAAAAGTTCACAGTCGTGTCGATCGTCGCCTTGGTCGTGTTGCAGGCGGCAAGGTTTAATCCAATCACGATCACTCCACAAGCAGTCAACACACGTGCCATCTGAGGTAACATCGCTCCTCCTTTCGCGTACAGGTCATGGCCCAAAACGTAATCACTAGCGAAACTCCCAGCTTTGTGAATAAGCAAAGGGCGGGCCGAAGTTGAAAGGGACCGATGCTGTGCGAGGTTACGTTACGGCTAAGTGATCTCCCTAGCGGAAATCACCAGATTTCTTACCTTGCCGCATTACAGTCAGGACAGATTGTCCCTTTTTCGGGACAGAATGGATGGACCGTTACCACTCTTTGAAGATCACAAAGACAGCGCCTGCCATCATGCTGAAGCCCAGCACATAATTCCATTTCAGCGGTTCTCGAAGATACAGGACGGAAAACACACAAAAGACGGCGAGCGTGATGACTTCCTGAATCGTCTTCAACTGGGCAGCCGTGAAATCATAGTGGCCAATCCGGTTGGCGGGCACCTGAAAACAGTATTCGACAAAGGCGATGCCCCAACTTGCCAGGATCGCCATCCAGAGGGGAGTGTCTTTGTATTTGAGATGCCCCTACCAGGCGAGCGTCATGAAGATGTTGGAGATCGTCAGCAACAGGATTGTGTGCATGAGCCTCCTCTTGTTGTTTGATCATCAGCTGACGGCCATCGGCGTCATCAGCTGTTACTCCCCTTCCCTCTTTTATCGGGATGGATCTGAGATAATTTTGGCGGGTGGCGCTGACCTGGGAGCCCGAGCGCCCGCAGCGGGGTCCCCACACCGGGCGGGGGCCGAGGACGATCGGGCTGGTCAGCGACAGGACCCGCCCGCCCCGCACTTGTTCATCCCATTCCCGCTTCTTTCAGCACCTGGCCCGTATACGACCGCTTTGAGCGTGCGATCTCTTTAGGCGGCCCTTCGGCCACGATTTCACCGCCCCGGTCTCCGCCTTCCGGACCCAGGTCGATGATCCAATCGGCATTCCTGATCACGTCCAGGTTGTGCTCGATCACAAGGACCGTGTTTCCTGTTTCGACGAGACGATCGAGGACATCGAGCAATCGCTGAACGTCGGCAAAATGCAATCCGGTCGTCGGCTCGTCAAGAATGTACAGCGTGCGTCCGGTCGCCCGCTTCGATAATTCACGGGAGAGTTTGACTCGCTGCGCTTCGCCGCCGGAGAGCGTGGTCGCCGACTGGCCGAGTTTCACATAATGCAGCCCGACGTCATGCAAGGTCTGCAGTTTGGCCTTGATCAGCGGGATATGCTGAAAAAATTCCAGGGCCTCATCCACCGTCATGTTCAGCACATCGGCAATGCTCTTCCCTTTATATAAGATTTCCAACGTCTCACGGTTGTAACGCTGACCTTTGCAGACTTCGCAGGTGACGTACACGTCCGGCAGAAAATGCATTTCGATTTTGATCAGCCCGTCGCCTTGACAGGCCTCGCACCGCCCGCCTTTGACGTTGAAACTGTAGCGGCCCGGCTTGTACCCGCGGACGCGAGATTCCGGGAGATTCGAATAGAGATCGCGGATATGCCCGAAGAGTCCCGTATACGTAGCGGGATTCGAACGGGGGGTCCTGCCGATCGGCGATTGATCGATGTCGATCACCTTATCCAGCGCCAGGACACCGTGGAGGTCCTTGCAGCCGTCGATCTTCGGCTTTTTGTGGTACAGGAGCTGCGATAACGAGTGGAATAGTACTTCGAGCACGAGCGTGCTCTTGCCCGATCCCGAAACACCGGTGACACAGGTCAACAATCCTAACGGAAGGCGTACCGTGACATCCTTCAGATTATGCTTGTTCGCACCGATGACGGACAGGAACCCCTTCGGCTTTCGCTCCCGCCGAGGAACGGCGACCGCCTGGAGGCCGCGAAGGTACTGCCCGGTCAGCGATTGGGGATCAGCCATGACCTGTTGCGGCGTGCCCTGCGCAATGACGTGCCCCCCATGCGAGCCGGCGCCGGGCCCCATATCAAGAATGTGATCCGCGGCCAGCATCGTCTCGGTATCGTGTTCCACCACGACCACCGTATTTCCGAGATCGCGCAACCGGAGCAGTGTCTGCAAGAGCCGGCGATTGTCGCGTTGATGCAAGCCAATGGACGGTTCATCGAGAATGTACAGGACTCCCACGAGTCCGGACCCGATCTGTGTGGCAAGCCTGATGCGCTGGCCTTCGCCTCCGGAGAGCGTCGCCGCGGCCCGATCGAGCGTGAGATAATCGAGGCCCACGTTCACGAGAAACCCAAGTCGTTCCCTGATTTCCTTCAGGATTCGATGGGCGATGACCATTTCACGCTCGGTGAAGGTCAGAGAAGCAAAATAGTCGGCCGCCGCTCTGACGGACCGGCGTGTCACATCCGCGATTGATTGCTTGGCGATCTTGATGGACAGGCTTTCAGGTCTCAGTCTGGCGCCATGACAGGCTTCACAGAGCTCGAGCAGCGTGAAGTCCTCGTCTTCAGGAGCGTCTGCCGTCATCGCATATCCGATTCCGTCACACACCGGACAGGCGCCGTGCGGGCTGTTGAACGAGAAGATGCGCGGCGTGATTTCCGGATAACTCACGCCGCAGCGGATGCAAGCCAGTTTTTCACTGTAGAGCAGCGTTCTGCCGTCTTCGGTCAGCACGCCCACCAGCCCGCCCGTCAGCTTCAATGCGGTTTCGACCGAGTCGGCTAGCCGCCGCGCCAGCGCGTCCCCCGGCTTCATGACCAAACGGTCGATGACGATCTCAACCGTATGCTTCTTCTGTTTGTCGAGACTGATGTCGTCGCCCAACTCCACCGGCTTCCCGTCGATGCGCGCCCGGACATAGCCAGCCCGCCGCATCTCGAGAAGCTCTTTGCGGTATTCGCCTTTCCGGCCGCGAACGATCGGCGCGAGAATCTGAAACTTGCTGCCTTCGGGCAGCGCGCCGATGGCATCCACCATCTGCTGCACCGTCTGCGCGGTGATCTCATGGCCGCATTGGTGGCAATAGGGACGCCCGACGCGCGCGAACAATAGGCGCAGATAATCATAAATTTCCGTGACCGTGCCGACGGTCGAGCGCGGATTGTGGCTCGTGGATTTCTGCTCGATCGAGATGGCGGGGGAGAGCCCTTCGATCGAATCGACATCGGGTTTCCCCATCTGCTCCAGGAACTGGCGGGCGTAGGCCGACAGGGATTCGACGTACCGGCGCTGTCCTTCCGCGTAGATGGTGTCGAAGGCGAGCGAGGATTTGCCGGAGCCGCTCAAGCCGGTGATGACGACCAGCTTGTCGCGGGGGATCTCGACATCGATGTTCTTGAGATTGTGCTCGCGCGCGCCTTTGATGATGATGGAGTTGCCCATAGGCGCAAGATTATAACACTCGAACCGGTCCCACTGTGAAATCCGCGTCCAAAAAATTCCGTCGTAGGTTACAGGAAGGCGGGATGTTCACACAGCCAGCGTCTCCCCCGCCCAACCCCGACGAATGTGTTCACCCGCCCAGCCCGCCGATTGCTGCGCAATCCATCGCCCGTGACGCGTCTCTCCGCGAGCGAGGCGGCAGCGAGCGAAGGGCCGAGAGGTACCTACCAAGCTTCGCTTGTACCGCTCGCTTCGATCAAATGCGAGCGGAGAGGTACTTTCCCTCCCATGAGCTTTCAATCATCGAGGGTCTGAGCGATGCGAGAACGAAGCTTGGCGAAATGCGCGTCTCGGCGCGCCAGGGTGGGCGGGTGAGATGAGAGGCTTTTTCAACATCCCTTCAGTTGCCTTGACAAAGCCGGAAACCGGGTGCTACCACCCATCTCCATGCTACTCATGAGGGAATCCGTGACCGATCGCCCGCTACGGGAGATTCCAGCCAGCACGATTTCGACCTGGTCGGGCTCCGCGCGCGAGCAAGCGGTTCAACGCATGTTCACGGCCATCGCGGGAGTCTACGATCTCAACAACACGCTCCTGAGCTTCGGACTGCATTACCGCTGGAAGAAAATTACCGCGGACTATGTACCTTGCGTCGTAGATGGGACCGCGCTGGACGTGGGTGCTGGGACCGCCGATCTTGCGCTGTTTGTGGAGCCTCGCATGGGTGCTCACGGACGCGTCATCGCCTCCGACCTGAATCATGCCATGCTCGTGGAAGGGTTGAAGAAGATCGGTGGAAAGGGTCTAGGCGGGAAGATCACCTGCTTGCAGGCCAATGCAGAACATCTGGGATTCGACGACAACACGTTCGACGCCGTCACCACGGGGTTCTGCATGCGCAATGTCGGAAACCTCGCGCAGGCGATCGTCGAGATTCGTCGCGTCATGAAGCCAGGGGGCACATTCGTCTGCCTCGAATTTTCCCGTCCGGTCTTCGGCTGGCTCCGCGCTCTGTACGATTGGTATTCGTTCAAGCTGCTTCCGTGGATCGGCACGAAGGTCGCGCGGGACACAACCGGGGTCTATGAATATCTTCCCGCGTCCATCCGCGCGTTTCCCGATCAGGAGCGGCTCTGCCACATCTTTCGCGACGCGGGCTTTCGCGACGTCTCGTATCGCAATCTGACCGGCGGGATCGTCGCCATTCATCGAGCCGTGAAATGAACTCGGTGCTCTACATCTTTCTCCCCTGCAAGAAGGTCTACCCGATCGGCATCACCTATCTCGCCGATTTCCTTCACCGTCGGAAGCCTGAGATCCGCCAGCGCATCCTTGACCTGTCGCTATACCCCGTCTCGCAACGGAGCCGTGCCATCCGAGAGGTCACGGCCGAGTTTCAGCCGGAACTGGTCTGCTTCTCCTGGCGGGATATTCAGATCTTCTCGCCCCACGAGGGCGACTCTTCCCTCGAGCACGCGTTCAATTTTTATTTTGCGAGCAATCCCATCAAGCGTATTGCCGCCTCCTTCGCAGGACTGAAACAGCTGTACCGGTATTACAGCCATATTTATACGATCCTGTCTTATCCCTGGTTGGTGCGAAAAGAGTTTCCCAAGGCCCAGATCATGATCGGAGGCGGCGCCTTCACCGCCTTCGCCGATCAGCTCATCGAGAGATTGCCGGAAGGCACCATCGGCCTGCTCGGAGAGGGCGAAGATGCGATTCTGAAAGTGCTCGAGGGCCGGTCGATCGAGGACGAGCGGTACATCATCAAGGAAGGGAACCAGGTCAAGAAAGGACGGCAGGGCTCGCCGGCGTTGCTCGATGCCCTCACCGTCGACCTGCCCTACCTGACCACAATTTTTCCGCAATACCGTGAGTACGTCGAGGAATCCATCGGTGTGCAATCGAAACGAGGCTGCCCCTACGACTGCGCGTTTTGTCTGTATCCCTATATCGAAGGGAAACGCGTCCGCTACCGCCCTGCCGAAATGGTCGTGCGGGACATCTCCCAGCATTACCATCAATGGGGGGCCCGTCGATTCTGGTTCACCGATGCACAGTTTATTACCGGCAAGGAAGCCTATCCCCAATGCACCGAGATTCTGGAGCGCATCGTCAGCGAGAAGCTGGACATCGAATGGTCCGGCTATATCCGGACCTCATTGATCACGCCTGAATTGGCCAGGTTGATGGTGCGGTCGGGCGTCGGCGATTTGGAAGTCGCGATCACTTCCGGCTCCCAGGAGGTCCTGAACAACCTCCATATGGGCTTCAAGCTCGAGCGGCTGTATGACGGCTGCCGGTACCTCGCGGAGGCAGGGTTCAGGGGCAAAGTCATCCTGAATTATTCGCTGAACAGCCCGAAGGAAACGGAAGAAACGCTCTTGCAGAGCGTCGAGTCCTACAAGGTCGTGGCGTCTATCTTGGGCGAAGAGCGGGTCTTTCCCCTGATGTTCTTTCTCGGAATCCAACCGAATACCGACCTCGAACAGCGCTTGCTCGAAGAGGGGTACCTGTCCGCCGGCTATAATCCTCTCATGTTGACACCGACCAGTATCCGGAAATTGCTGTATAATCCGGCCCCCCTCAACACCTTCATCGCAAAGGCCTGCTTGCGCGCCTGGGAACGCAAGGAAGGCAGCCGAGACCCACGGAGATGGACCGGCTCACTGTCCCAAACCGCCGGCTCGCAAGATTCTTATGCCGACAAGAGCTTGAGCCGCGGCATTGAAGGTAATTCCGGACGGGACGCGCTCCTCTCCTTGGAAGAAATCCTGCGTTCACACCGCCCACCTTCGCCATCCCCTCGGGAGCCAAAAACTCACGCCACTTCGGCTGGTTAGCTCATTTCTTCATTCTTGCAATCCTCTTCTGGCCAGTGCTATCATTCGCGCTCTTTGAAACCTCGGCAAGACGAGAACCATTTGGTTTTTCAAAAGTTTGCACCAGTCTGCCTTGGTCCGAAGAGCGCCTGGAGGAGGCATCTCTGATGTATAAGACGATTTATATTCCGGTCGATAATTCCGACCATTCGAACCAGGCGGTGGACACCGGTGTCCATCTGGCCAAACTCTTCGGCTCGAAGATCGTGGGGAGCCATGTGTACGCAGCCAAAATGCACGACAAACGCTTCAAGCAGATGGAGGCGGGCCTTCCCGAGGAATACCACGACGAAAAGGAACTCGACCGGCAACGGCAGATCCACGATTCTCTGATTACCCGCGGGCTTCAGATCATCACCGACTCCTACCTCGATTACGTCGATAAAAAGTGCAATGAGGCCAACCTTCCGATTGAACGCCGCTCGCTCGAGGGGCGGAATTGGAAAGTCCTGGCGGATGACATCAATACCAACAGCTACGATTTGGTCATCATGGGCGCCCTGGGTGTGGGCGCCGTAAAAGACAGTGTGATCGGGAGCAATACGGAACGGGTCGTTCGTCGGGTACGGAATTCGGACATGCTGATCATCAAGAACATCCAGCCGATCAACGGCGGCAAAATCGTGGTCGCGGTCGACGGCAGTCCCTACTCGTTCGGCGGCTTGATGACCGGCCTTCAACTCGGCAAGGCGTTGAATATGCCGGTCGAGGCGATTTCGGCCTTCGATCCCTATTTCCATTACGCGGCCTTCCACAGCATCTCGGGCGTCCTCAATGAAGAAGCAGGGAAGGTCTTCCGGTTCAAAGAGCAGGAAAAGCTGCACGAAGAGATCATCGACAGCGGCCTGGCCAAGATCTACCAGTCCCATCTGGACATCTCGCGCGAGATCGCTCAAGCGGAGAAGACAGACGTCAAAACCACGTTGCTGGACGGAAAAGCGTTCGAGAAGATCATTCAATATGTCCGCAAAGACGTACCGGCCCTCCTGATCGTCGGCCGCATCGGCGTCCACAGTGACGAAGACATGGACATCGGCAGTAACACGGAAAACCTGCTCCGGAGCGCACCCTGTAACGTGCTGGTGTCCAACCGGAAGTACGTGCCGCCCATCGACACCCAGGCCGAATACACCATTGCCTGGACGGAAGAGGCGCTTCGCCGGATGGAGAAAATTCCAGTGTTCGCCCGCGGAGTGGCCAAGACCGCGATTCACCGCTATGCGATCGAAAAAGGGCATACGATCATCAGCAACACGGTCGTCGATGCAGCCGTCGGGCACATTCTCCCGAAAGGCGCCATGGACGCCATGCGGGCTTTGGGCGGTAGCCTCGATGCCGCGGGCATCGATCGCGACAAAATGCAGGCGGACGACGCCGTCGCGAAGGACCTGATGGGCTCCACGCTGAGCGGCATGATGACGCAGGTCGTCGAAGAGAAGCCCAAGAACTCAGAGGCGACGCAGGCCTATCTCGACCGTATGAGCCAGAGCTACTACGTGTGCGACGGCTGCGGCTATATCGGCAAGGGGGATACACCGGTCAAGTGCCCGGTGTGCGGAGCGGAAGGCGCTCGGTTCAAACAAGTTGATAAAAGCATCTTCGAAGCGGCCGCCAAAGCGGAGGGCGAGATCGAAACGGATCTGGCCTATGACGATGTGCCCATGCAGTGGACGAAGGATGCCAAGGAGGCAATCCGCGCCGTCCCGGCCGGATTTCAACGGCGCCGCGCGAAAGCGAAGATCGAAAAGAGCGCCCGCAAGCTCGGCATGACGACGATCACGCTGGAGTATGCCGCGCCGATGATCAAGGAAGCGGCCTCCGAAGATTACCAACCGATCTTTGCCAACAAGGGGGCCGGCACTTCAGCTAGAGGCACAAGCCAAACTGGCCGGGGTTCAGGAAAACGAGACGCAGGCCCCGCAAGACGGCGGCAACGGCCATGCGGAAGCGCCACCCTACAGCTGGACGGCGGAGGCCCAAGTCAGGCTTGAGCGGGCACCAGAGGGCTTTATGCGTGACTGTACGAAGGCCCTCATCATCAAGCACGCCGACAAGCTCGGCACGATCCACATCACGATTGAAGTAGCCAATGAGGGCATTGAGCAGGCCAAAGGGTACATGGAAGAAGCGATGAAGACGGGCAATCTCAAGGACATGATCGCTAGCCTCACCGGCAAAGCCGCCAAATAAGGAATGAAACCGCTACCGATCTTCAATCCGTCGCTCTCAGGAGCGCTGGGGTCCCTTCCGCAACAGCTCACGCAGTTCTTCACGCCGCGTCCGCAGAGCGAGGGTCCGTACGACGGCCGGACCGTCGACGACTTCAAGCCCTATCTCGTTGCGCTGAACCTCACCAAGCGCTGCAACTTGAAATGCGATCACTGCTATCTAGACGCGACCACCAAAGCCGCAGGCGGCGACGACGAGCTCACGACCGAAGAGTGTTTTCGCCTGATCGACCAGATCGCCGAGGTTAATAAGGGCTGTCTGCTGGTCATCACCGGCGGCGAGCCGCTGGTCCGTCCTGACATTCTCGACATTGCACGTTATGCCGTGAAGCTCGGATTCATGGTGGTCTTCGGCACCAACGGCATGTTGATCGATGACCGGATGGCCAAACAGCTGGTCGAGATCGGCGTCATGGGCGTCGGGATCAGCATCGATTCTCTCGACCCGCAGAAGCACAATGCCTTCCGCGGTGTCCCGGGAGCCTGGGAAGCGGCCGTGGCGGGTATCGAAGCGAGCAAACGCAACGGACTCCAGTTCCAGGTGCATTTCAGCGCGCAGCCTATGAATTACCAGGAGCTGCCGGCCGTCGTGGAATGGGCCCATGGGCTCGGCGCCCGCGTCCTGAACGTGTTCTTCATGGTGTGCACGGGTCGCGGCGAGGAACTCACGGACATCACGCCGGCCCAGTACGAAGAAGTCCTCGGCTTCTTGGTGAAGTGCCAGGACAACTATCAAGGCATGCTGATTCGGGCCCGCTGCGCTCCGCACTTCAAGCGGCTGGCCTATGAAAAAGACCCCAACTCACCGATCACCAAAGCAACCGGCTACATGGGCGGCGGCTGCCTCGCCGGAACGAACTATGCCCGCGTGACGCCGAACGGCGAATTGACGCCTTGCCCCTACATGCCGCTTTCGGCCGGGAATGTTCGCGAGAAAAGCTTTGTGGACCTCTGGGAAAAGTCCGACATCTTCAATTCCTTTCGTTACCCTCAACTCAAAGGCAAATGCGGCGACTGTGAATACTCGGAGATCTGCGGGGGCTGCCGCGCCCGTCCGTATGTGGATCATGGCGACTGGCTGGACGAAGACCAGTGGTGCCTCTACACGCCCAAGGGCGGGGAGAAGATCAAGGTCGCGTTCAATGTCGAGGAAGCGTCCGTCGTGCAGTGGGACGACGCCGCGTCGTTACGGTTGAGCCGTATTCCCTACTTTCTCCGCGCAATGGTCAAGAAAGGGGTGGAGAAACACGCGCGGGAGAACGGCATCACGACCGTGACGATCGAGCTTATGGAAGAACTCCGGAAGAAACGCTTCGGCAACGACGCACCGGTATTCAAGTTCTGAGGCTCGAGGTCTGAGCTCCGCTGATGGACGCACTTCAAAGCATCATCACCGACCTCAATACGCTGATTCCCATCGTCAATCACTGGTTCCATCTCCTCTCCGCGGTGATCTGGATCGGCGGCCTGGCCTTTCTGGTCATGGCGGTCACGCCAGGCCTGCAGAAAGCGGTTGCCCGGGAACAGATCAAGCCGATTACGGACGTCTTTTATCAACACTACAAGAAAGTGGCGGGCATTTTGCTCGTCATTCTGTTGTTTACCGGCGGAATCAATCTCCACTACGTCAACCAGGTGCTGACCTCACAGACCGGTTCAGGCGTCCAGCACCACGCCAAATACCTCACGGTCTTTTTTATCAAGCTCTTCCTCGTACTCTGCCTCGTGACCCTTTTCCTGTATACGGTGATTTTCAAAGCCGATGACGAGGCTGAAGAAGGCGAATCCTACGAGGTGATCCCGTTCCAACGTGCAGCGCTCTGGATGGGGTTTTTCATTATCCTGTGTGCGGCTGCCATGAAGCACTTACATCAATAGGGTCGTTGTCTCCCACACCTTCTCTCTAGTCATTCCCGCAGCGTATCCGAACCGATACCGCCGGTATTGATTCCGATACGTGGATTTCTCTTCCTCCTTCTCAGGCTTGACCCGATCAGCGGTAGATCAACAATTTAGGATTCTTGAGTAAGAGAGTGATGCCGCGCTGGACGTGGCATGCCTGTTGCTGAACCGGTTCTGCACAGCGATACACCATGACCACGATGATGATCATTCCGAAGAATGGCGAGAGACGGCGCAGAACTCGGACGCGCCTCCGGATCGTGCCCATCCGGCGGCCCTCCGTCGCCCCGCTTCTCTGCCATCGAGGCTGCGGGCCTGCACTTCAAGCCCGCAGCCTTCCTCTGAATGCACGCCCGTGGCAACGGTGAGCAAGAGGCGACCGTCTTCCCTATCACCATGTGAGGAGGAATCCATGCCGACGACGACAACGACTGCGGGCCCCACCGAGAGCCAACTCCATCGCGGAGGCACTGTCACGAGCCCGAGCCTCGTCAGAGAGAAGAGCGAAAGACCCCGTATGGTACGGCTGACGGTCAATCTGCCATCCCATCTCGTTGAACAAATGCGCGACGCTGTGTACTGGACTCCGGGACTGACGTTGGCCTGGATGATCGCGCGAGCGGTTCGCGCTTCGCTGGCAGATCTGGAAACCATTCATCAAGGACCGTTCCCCAGACGATTGAAGCCGCTGCGTGCAGGGCGGCCGCGGCTGGTCGGTCAGTCCATGAATGTCCGGCCGTTAGGCACTGGCGAGGGTGACGGCCCAGGGAAGAGCGTCGTAAGAGCCCCTATTCCTGTGGTCACGAGAAACTGACCGATCCGCCTACAGAGTTCTAACTCAGCGGGGGTTGGGAGGAGTGGAGAATGCCCGTTTGAAGACACCGCGAATGCCGAAATAGGCGAAGGAGTCTTTGAGGTTGGAATACAATCGCTTGATGGAACCCATCTCGGGATTGGTCACGTACTCCATCGTCAATGCGATCCGCTCCTCTCCCTGTCCCAGCGGCGTCACTGCGTGCCACAGTTTGTCGCCGTTGAAGATCACCATGTCGCCGGGCTCCGTGACTAATTCCAACGTTCGTGGCGTCTTACCGGGAACATCCTTGAACAGCTCGCAGACCAGCTTGCACTGCGTCGATCTGTCGACCAATCCCATCAGAATCGTATAGCGGGCCCCTTTGTAATAGCTGGTGTCGTAGTGAAATCCGATATGATCACCGGCCTCCGTGTAATAGTACAGGGCGCACGAGTGAGGATCGTTGTCCGGACAGAGCATGAGCTTGGCGTCGGTGAGCCGGCTGAGAAACGCCAAAAACGCCGGTGAGCGATACAGATCAAGAAAGAGCGGGGCCTGTTCCTGCACCGTGTAGTAGCTCACGCTTCCGCCCTTCTTGTGGCCAGGAATGTAATTGCGATTCAGCTGGTGTTTGACTCCCTGAGCCTGAGGCACGAGCGTCGCCTCGACGAACTCCCGCGGGAGAAACTGGGGGATGACGATGAACTCGTTCTGTTCCCAATAGTCGCGACGTACTCGATCAACGTTCAATCTGGCAATAGCCTGTTCGGTCGCTTCTGCGACTGAGCCCAAGACTGCTGTACTCATCGGTGATCGCTCCTTCCGGCCGGTCCCCCTGCCATTGGTCCCGTCAAGGCTGGGTCAACACCGGCGCCTTGACGACTTCGACATCGGGGGGAAATTTGGGGACAAACAGATCGTCATCCAGCCCGATATTCGATTGCAGGGATGAAAATTCGAAATTCGACACGTTCCCGCTGATCTCATACAGGGAAAGGCTTCGAATAAAATACGTTTTGGGGAAGACTTCCACGACGATTCTCAGCACCGTCCCATGCGCCTCCGCCCCGTGCGACTTCGGCACCAGCGTCACGAGCCTGAGGCCTCCCACGCCACGGCTCTTCCCCGGCGTCGGTTCGGGGTCGAAGGAGGCGTCGAGCTTCGCCGCACCCTGAAGCAGCTCCAGCGGCGCTCGGGACGCCGCCATGTGAGTGAGTTTCCCGACCAGGACCTGCTTGTGCTCCGGCACATATACTTTAACGTCATCTCCTTGTACATAAATGTCCTCGGCCGAAGGCTCCAGGTAGTTCCAGCGCAAGCGACCAGGCTTCTTGATATACACCTTTCCGGACGAGGTCATCGGCCGTTCAAATCCTTCGATCGTCGTCTTCTGCGTGAAATCGGCCTGGAGGTCCTTCGTCTTTTCATAGCGCGCTTGCAAGCGCTTCATCACTTCCCGGACTTCCTTGCGCGCCTGCTCGTCGCCTCCGTCCTCTCCCAAGACGGGAGTCGAGGCGCTCACCGCAAGCACGGCGCCGATGGCCAGCACCCACAGCCTTATCATTCGTGGGCGTCCCCGACCGGCCCGCGGCGCCCGATCACTTCACGGCGGCCATCGCGTCCGGCAGCACCGACCAGCCCGTCGGCTTCCATCTGTTCGATCATTCGGGCCGCCCGCGGATATCCCACCCTCAGCCGCCGTTGGATCAGCGAAGCGGAGGCTTGTCCGGTCGACAGCACCAGCTCCTTGGCCTGCTCATAGACTTCGTCCTGCGCTTCCTCCTCCTTCACCTCTTCCTGTTTCAAGGATTGCAATTCCTGGTTATAGCTCGGCGTGGCTTGTTCTTTGACGAATTCAACCACGCGGCGGACGTCGTCGTCGGACACGAACGAGCCGTGCAGGCGCATCAAGCGGCCCGTCCCGGAGGCGAGGTAGAGCATGTCGCCTCGGCCCAACAACGCTTCCGCGCCGTTGGCATCGAGAATCGTCCGGGAATCCGTTTTCGAGGAGACTTGAAATGCAATACGCGCTGGAAAATTCGCCTTGATCAATCCCGTCAGCACGTCGACCGAAGGGCGCTGGGTCGCCAGCACGAGATGGATGCCGGAAGCGCGCGCCATCTGTGCCAGCCGAGCGATCTTGTCCTCGACGTCCTTCGGCGCGACCATCATCAAATCCGCAAGCTCATCGATCATGACGACGATGTACGGCAGGGGTTCCGGTGGAGTCGGCGGCGGCATAAAGGATCCAGGATTGCCGTCCTGGATCGCCGTTTCCCCGGCAGACAAACGTTCCTCTTCCGAGAGAAAGCGCATCGGCAACTCCGGCTGATCCGGCTTGCCTTCTGCTCCGGCGTCGGGAAGGACGCCTTGGGCGCCGGCCACCTTGCGGTTGTAGGAATCGATGTTGCGGACTCCTGCTTCCGCCAGCAATTTATACCGGCGCTCCATTTCCTGCACGACCCAACTCAAGCCGCGGGCTGCGGACTTCGGGTCGGTAATGACCGGTCGCAGCAGATGGGGGATCCCGTCGTAGGTCTGGAACTCCAGCATCTTGGGATCGATCAAGAGCAGTTTCACTTCATTGGGCTTTGCCGAGAGCAGGATGCTGATCAGCATCGTATTCAGGCTGACGCTCTTGCCCGCACCCGTAGCGCCGGCGACAAGGAGATGCGGCATCGTTTTAAGATCCGCCGTGACGGGGCCGCCGAAAATGTCCTTTCCGAGCGCCAGCGTCAGTTTGGACCGGGCCCGTGTGAAGGCGTCGCTCGTTGCGACTTCCTTCATGGACACAGTTTCACGTTGCGTATTGGGCACTTCGATCCCGACGACCGACTTGCCGGGGATCGGGGCTACGATTCGCAAGCTGATGGCTTTCATCGCCAGGGCCAAGTCGTCGGCAAGGTTCACGATCCTGGCCACCTTGGTCCCGGGTGCCGGCTCGAACTCATACATGGTCACCACAGGCCCAGGGCGGACCTCGGTGATCCGGCCTTCGATACCGAAACTCAACAACGCCTTCGAGAGGATGTCGGACTGGGCCTTGAGCTCGTCGTCGGTGATGCGGGTCAAGACGCCCGATGGGTCCGTCAACAATTCGTCCGCATCCGGCAATTGGTAATCGCCGGCGTCGTCCGTCTTGCTCGAGACCGGCGCCTCTGGCTCAGGTTCGTCTACCTCTGCCGGCTCTAGTGGCACCACCGCCCGTGGCAGGACCGGCACTTCAGCGGGGACCGTCTCCTCCGGCTGCGGTAGCGCCTCTTCGATGACCGACCGGATGGATTTTGTCCGCTTCGGCTTGGCGGGCTTCGGTGCTTCTGCCTCGGCCTCTGTTGTCCGCTCCGGAATGAAAGCGCTGATACCCGCAAACACCTTCTTGCCCCATTCAGACGCTTGAATGGCCAACTGTGCGAGCGAGACCGGAGCCGTAAAGAGCAGCGCGACGACGAACCCGCAAATGATAAGGATATGAGCACCGGTGCTGGCGAAATAGGCCCGCAGTCCGTCGGCCAGCAGTTGTCCGAACAGCCCCCCCGCCTGCCCCCGGAACACCATCCCGCTGGAAATCGTGGGCACAGCTGCGATCTCGAGATGGAGCAGGCCGCTCAGGAACAAGAGCGCCGCCAGCGAGGCGCCGGCATTGCGCAGCCGGATCGAAAGATCGCTCTGAGTGAAGCAACGGGCGCCGAGCAATCCGAGAAGCAGCGGAAACAGGTACGCGGCGCCCCCGATTAGAGAAAAAAGCAATGACGAAAAGACGGCGCCTGCTGAGCCGATCAGATTGTGCGTCGGCGGTGTCGTCGTGGCGCTTGGCGTCGCCACGACCTTGGGCTCGCCGGGCACGAAGGACAGCAGACTCAACAGCGTAAGGAGGCTTAGCGCCACCAGGATTACGCCGATTACTTCACGCTTGAGATGGGAAGGGGGAGCTGGGGCGCGACGGGCCTCGCCCCGCTTGGCCGAGCTGGTTACGCCCATGCGCGGGATGCTAACACAGGGGGTAGGCCAATTCAAACAAACGTCACGGCTCTTCCACGCGTCATAAGACCTTGCGTCGAGCCAGCTGTCCGGTCAGTTCCATGAATTGCTCGAGCGTCAACGTCTCGGCGCGGACGGTCGAGACCAGCTTCATCCCGGCCACTGCCCCGGTCACAATTGGCGCCTCATAGCCTTCGTCCCGAAGCGAATTCACCAGAGTCTTCCGGCGATGGGCAAATGCGGCTTTCACGAGGGCAGTAAAGCCCGGCTCCTCATGCGGAGAAAGCAACGCCTCCGGTCTCGGACGCAGCACCACGACGGCGGAGCCGACGTCCGGTCGCGGCCGAAAACAGTTGGCCGAGACCTTGAAGGCCTTTTTCACGTCAGCCGCATACTGCATCAAGAGCGACAGAACACCGTAATCGGCATCACCGGCCTTCGCCACGAGGCGGTCGGCGACTTCATTCTGCAGCATCAGCACCAGACGCGGGAACCGGCGGCGCTGCTCGAGGAACTTGAAGAGGAGTGGGGTCGAAATGTAGTACGGCAGGTTCGCGACCACCACACCGGCCGGCAGGGTTTCGAACGGATGGCTCAGGGCGTCCGCACAGATCACCTCCACATTCTTCCAGTCGGTTTGGCGCGTTTGCAGAAGCGCACACAGCTCGGCATCGATCTCGATCGCGACCACGCGACGGGCTGCACGAGAAAGCGCATCCGTCAAGATACCTCGGCCCGGACCGATTTCAAGCACCGTGTCGTCCGGTGTGAGTTCCGCTGCGGCGACGATTTTTCGAACGATGTTCTGATCGATTAGGAAATGCTGTCCGAGGCGCTTGTTTGCTGGGGGGAACGGCGCTGGCACCTACGAGCCTCCGTCGGGAGGGCGTTGAGCGGCTTTGGAGAGCTGCTGCCCCAACTCCTTAAGCGGCACGCGGAAGCAATCGACCAGATCAGTGAACTCCTCAACGAGATCATTGGTGAAGACCATGCCCGGTTGCAGACGGGCGAACTCCTGCGCGGCTTTCTCGCCGACCGACTCGGTCAGCAGGGCAATCGTCCGGACACGCCATTTGGCGACCCGTTCGGTGCCGGCCACGGTGTTGAGCGACATCTCCATCGTGTCCTGATAAATCGAATCTAGTTCCTTGAGTTGGTGTTGGATGACCACAAGCGCTTTGTTCGAATCCATGGGCATGATCAGATGGTTCTCCTTATGGTGCGGCGTGGGCTGGTCGTCGCTTCTGCGCGAGCCTGGCAGCAAGTTTGACCGCTTCCATCAGGCTCCCGGGATCGGCGATGCCTTTGCCGACAATGTCGAAGGCGGTGCCGTGATCGACCGACGTCCGGATGATCGGCAGGCCGACCGTGAGGTTGACGCAGCTGCCAAAGGCGACCATCTTCAGAGGAATCAATCCCTGATCGTGATAGAGCGCGACGATCGCATCGTAGTCGCCTCGGGCGGCCTTCCCGAATAGCGTATCCGCCGGCATGGGGTCGCTGGCGAGAATCCCCTTGGCCTGCGCCGCGCGGGCGGCAGGTGAAATGACGCGCAACTCTTCATCGCCAAAAAGGCCTTGCTCTCCCGCGTGCGGATTGAGGGCGGCGATTCCGATACGGGGTTTCTTGAACCCGAAGAGCGTCGTCATGGCCATGTGCGCCAGCCGAATGCCCTTTTCGATCTTGGCTTGCGTCAACAACGATGGAAGGTCCCTGATGGCGACGTGTGTCGTCACGAACATGATCTTCAGCGGGCCTCCGATGATCATCATGCCGGATTCTTCCGCGTGAGTGAGGTCCGCCAGCAGTTCCGTATGGCCCGGGTAATGACACCCGGCCATATTAATGGCTTCTTTATTGATCGGACCGGTGACCATCCCGTCGATACAGCCTGTCTGGGCCAGGTGCACGGCTTTCTTGATAAAGGCCACCGATGCCGCACCGGTTTCCGGCGCCGCCACGCCAGATTGGTAGCGAGTGAGCGGGCGCTCGAGCGGATCCAACACGGCAATCTCTCCTGGTCGCCGCCCCGTGGGTTCATGTCCCTCGACCACGCGCACCGTGAGCTTCAACTTCAGCCTCTTCACGGTCTCCTGCATGACGTCTGAAGAGCCGATGACAAGCGGTGAGCAGACACGCCGGAGGGCCGTTCCCATGAGAGCCTTGGCGATGACTTCCGGTCCGATACCTGCCGGGTCGCCCATCGTAATGCCAAGCAACGGCACTCTGTGTCCTGTTTGTGTTGCGGGCTTCACAGCTCACCACCCATACAAATACATCGCATACCCTATATAAAGGACCGCGCCGATCATGAGCAACCAGGGACGCCACTGACCGGACCACGCCGCTTGCAGCAGCAAACTTCCCGTCGCGACCACCGCAAGGACCATCGTGATCAACGCCGACGGCGCGAGCGTCCATTCGGTGCCCAGGAGGCCCACCGACACGGGCACCGTCCCTTGAAACACCATGGCGCCGGTGACGTTTCCGACGGCCAGCCGGTCCTTCTTTTGATAGAGCCACAGAAAGCTGTTGGACATCTCCGGCAGTTCTGTGGCGAGCGGTGCAATCAGGAGGGCCAAGATCAACGGGGAAATAGCCAGGAGATGTGCCGTTGAGTCAGCCGCGCTGACAAACAGATGCGCCCCTAGTGCGAGTCCGCCCAGCCCCGCCAGCGCCTGGAGTGTGATGACAGCATACGAGGGTGTTTTCGCATGTTTGGAAAACAACAGCGGACCGAGCTCGCTCGGCTCATTCGACTCGTCGTCGCTGAACTTGAGCTTGACGTAGTACCCGTACAGGCTGAGTAAGCCAACGGCGGCCATTATGCGCACCGGCCGAGACGGGACAAAGGCGCAGGCCAACGCGACCATGTAGGCCAGCGCAAAACACGTCAAATCAACGGTGATGTCTTTGTAGTTGAGACGGAAGGAACGACCTCGTTTGCCCAGCCGAGCATAGACGAGCAACAACAACGCGAGCATTGGAACGACCAGCGTACTGAGCATGAAGGGCGCCCCAAGGATCGCGCCCAACCCCACCTCGGCTTCTTCGCGCGTCGCACCGAAAAAGATGGCAACGATGGGGATCGAGGTTTCTGGAAGCGTGGTGCCGATCGCGGCCAGGACGCTGCCCACCGCACCCTCTGACAGGTTCCGGCGCTTTCCCAGCCATTCGATCGCGTTCGTAAACAGCGCGCAGGCGCCGAGCGTGACCACCACGGATGCGACGAACAAGAAGACGTAGGCGAGCAGCGTCACAAACGACCCTTCGCTGCACGGCGGGTCTTCGCATAGGCTAATGCCGCTTCTTCCAGCACCGCTTTGACGGGACGTCCGGTCCGCTCGGCGATCCGCTTGCAGTCGAGATATTCCGGCGCGGCCTTGGTGTTTGCGGAGTCGACGGCCGCAATCTTGATCCTGACCGTTCCGCCTCGGATCTTCACTGACGCGAACCGTCTCGGAAGAATGTGCCGACTGATCTCCTGCACCCGGACTCCCAGCGCCGTCGTTTCTTCGAACAGCACATTCAGCGCTGGATCGACGCCGACGGGCGGCACCAGACAAGCGAGCACAATGGCCGGACGGCCACGCTTCATAATGACGGGCGTGAGTGTGACGTCCAGGGCCCCGGCATGGAAGAGCCGCTCCATGATGTGTTCGTAGGTTTGGGGATTGACATCGTCGAGATTTGTTTCGATTTGGACCACGGTGTCCCGCGCCCGGCCATCCCTGGCGCCTTCCGGTGACAGAAAGACACGAAGGACGTTCGGCCATCCCTCCGGGTTGGCATCCCCGGCACCATATCCCACGGCGACCGGAGTCATCAGCGGCATCGGTCCGAATTCAGCGGTAAGCGTTCTCAGCAACGCAAGACCCGTCGGGGTGGTCAGTTCACGCGAAGGTCCGGCGCTGTAAATCGGCACCTGCTTGGCGAGCATCGCGACCGCGGGGCCCGGCGCAGGCAAGACGCCGTGCTCGGAGTGCAACGTACCGGTCCCCACGTTCACGGCAGAAGCCGTGACCCTGCTCACGTCGAGCAGTTCGCAGCAGATGACCCCGCCGACGATGTCGACGAACGAATCCAGGACACCGACTTCATGAAAATGCACATGGTCTTTGGGGACGCGATGGGCCGTTCCTTCGGCTTCCGCCAGACGCTCGAACACCGCGAGGCTTTGCCGGCGTACGTTCGGCGAAAGCCGGCTCGAGGAGAGCACCGTACGAATGCGGGAGAGCGACCACGGACGCCGGAGATTCGGCGTGATGAGCACGTCGATTTTGGTGGCCGAAATCGCCCCTCGCTGCACCCGGCGTTTCCGGAGCCTGAACCCCTGGACGCCCAGCCGCGACAGGCCTTTGACCAGCTCTGGAAACGGCGCGCCCGCGTCAACCAGCGCGCCCAACGTCATGTCCCCGCTGATGCCGGAGAAGCAATCGAAGTGTAAGTGAGCGCCCACGTTTGCCCTTTCCACGGCCCGTTCAGCCGCGCCATCTTACCCAACGGTGGGGTGAACGGCAATCACGGCACGCGCATTGACAGGCCGTAGACACTGTGTTATCCCACAATGGCACATCAGCTCCTCCTGCCTCCCGGCAACCAGAAGGCCGCAGACGACACGACACATGTTAGGCACCACGACGCACCCGACCTGCTTCCGTCTCGTTCTGGTCGTTCTGGCATGGACGATGGCCTGCTCGATGCTGTTCGTGCTGTCTCCTGACACGGTCTCGGCCAAGTCCAAGCCGACCAAGGCGCCTCGACCCGAGCCGGAACTCAAGGTCCTCGAACTGAAGATCAGACCTACTCCCTACACGGTATCGGCGGGTTCACTGGAATTTTCTGCGGTGGTCCAACTGCCCAAAGAACTTGACGGCGCCACGATCCTCGAAGTGTCCTCACTCGTCAGTTCTCCTTCCAAGACCTCCATTCGTTTTCTTTCGTTGCGCAAACCTCTGGAATCGCCGGTGGCAACGCCGGTCAGCACGGAACCGCCGAGGATCTCTGTCGTGCTGACGTGGGATGGCATGGATCACACAAAGACGCCGGCCGAAGCCGGAACGTATCACTTCGAACTCCGAGCCAAGCTCCTTTCAAACGGCGACAAAGGCCCGCGCACGCTCATGGTCTCTTGGCCCAAGCGAGGAACATTGGAAGTGCGGTAGACCGGCAGGTGTTGTGTGACGGCTTACTTCCGTGAACGGAGGGCTGCCCTCTCACCCAGCACGTTGATCCGGTGCGCGAGGCAGCCGGCGCCAAAACCGTTGTCGATGTTCATAACGCCGACGCCCGCCGCGCAGGAATTGAGCATGGTCAAGAGCGCGGCTAACCCATTGAAGCTCGCCCCGTAGCCGCGGCTGGTGGGCACAGCCACGACGGGACAATCCACCAATCCCCCGACGACGCTCGGCAGTACGCCGTCCATTCCGGCGACCACCACAATGACGTGGGCGTCTGTGAGTTGCTTGTGGCGTCCCAACAATCGGTGTATGCCTGCGACGCCCACGTCGTAGAGCGTCTCCACCCGGCTGCCCATGATTTCCGCGGTAATTCTCGCTTCCTCCGCCACCGGGACATCGGAAGTGCCGGCGGTGATCACCAACACCTGTCCCTCCAGCCGCCGTTTGAGATCGCGACGGGCCACGATGCGGGCCTGCTCATGATAGACCGCGCGACGGTCGATCCGCTTAATGAGAGCCGCTACCTGAGGAGTCGCCCGCGTGGCCAGGAACGGCCTGTGATGTTTGAGCAGTGAAGCCGCGATGCCGCGAATCTGCACGGGTGTCTTGCCTTCGCACAAAATCACTTCCGGGAAGCCCTGCCGGATGGAACGATGGTGATCGAGGGAAGCGAATCCCAAGTCTTCGAAGGGCAGCGCGCGCAGTTGTTCCAGTGCCGCGGGCACAGTCACTTTCCCGCTTCTCACACGGGTGAGCAGGCGCTCGAGCCGTTCACGGTTCACGGTCCGGCCTTTTCCGGTTTGGCGACCCGTTCCATCAGATCGCTCACGGCTTTGCGGCAGGATTTTCCTTCAAACAGGACGGCATTGACTTCGCGAACGATCGGCATCTCCACGCCATGCCGCACCGCCAATCCGGCAGCCGCCCGACTCGTTCGCACGCCCTCCGCGACCGCTTGCATCCCTCCCAAGATGGTCTCCAGTTTGTCGCCTTGTCCGAGACGAACGCCGACATGATGGTTCCGGCTTAAGGCGCCGGTGCAGGTCAGCACGAGATCGCCGACACCCGACAAGCCATAGAATGTCCTCGGATCTGCTCCCATCGCCATACCCAGACGCACCATTTCGGCCAGTCCCCTCGTGATCATGGCGGCCCTCGTGTTGTGTCCCAAACCCAATCCGTCGACGACGCCGGCCGCGAGGGCCATCACATTTTTCAACGCCCCACCCAATTGCACCCCGACGACGTCGCTGTCGGCATAGACGCGAAGAGAGGACGTCATGAAGGCGGTCTGGAAGGATTCGACCAACGCAGCATTGGTTCCCGCAAGACACAGCGCCGTTGGCTGCCCCTGACTGACTTCCACCGCAAAGCTGGGTCCGGACAGCACCATGAGCCCATCGTGCAAAGCGGGAGGCAGCACATCGGTGATGACTTGCGTCATGAGCTTAAAGGTATCTTCCTCGACGCCTTTCGTGGCACTCACGATGGGAAGTGGGCGAGAGAGCAAAGGGGCAAGCTGCTGGAGGACGAGGCGAGCCACATGCGATGGCACGACGAACAGCAGGCCGTCGCACGATTCCACGGCTTCCGCCAGAACGTTCGTCACCTTGAGTGCGGCAGGAAGCGTGACACCCGGTAAAAACAGCTGGTTCTCGCGCTTGGCGGCGATCGAATCGAGCACCTCCCGCTCGTAGGCCCATAAGGCGATCTGGAGTCCTTTTTCCGCGAGATGCTTCGCAAGCGCCGTTCCCCAGGCTCCGGCACCGATCACAGCAATTCGTTGGGCGGGTGGCATTGTTCAGGATGAAGAGTTAGGTGGATGGGATGGATATCGCGTCTCTTCGCGTCCAATCGAGCGGCCGGATTATAGGAAGGCCTCCTTTCTTCTGTCAACGAAGCGCGTTGTCCACGGACTGTACAAGGCCGACTGGTCTAGACGACAGAACCACGCGATCATGGCCTAGAACATGCGATTTATGCGGACTTTTTGCGATTCTTCGTGGCACATCGTTTGCTCAGCCACAACACGATTTCACAAATTACTTCGTGGTTCAGCGTTCGATGGGTAGGATGGCAAGGACACGAACGCAAGCGAGGATTCGATAATGCACAGACTGCTAACAGTGATGGTCGCGGTTGCCGGAATGAGTCTTCTGGCCATGCTGGCAGAGCAGGCGTGGAGACCATCTGTGGCGCAGGCGGAAACTTACGTGGCTGGGAAATTCGGGGTCACCTTTCCTCAGAGCTTGAGCGGTGGCGTCACGACGCAGGAAGGCATCGCTGGACTTGATATGTCCGATCAGGCGCTCAAGAGTTCGGTCAACGTGGGGGCAAAGCTGGGACACTATTTTTCGCGTGCCAAATGGCTGGGCATTGAGACCGGTCTCTCGTACACGACCCCGCACATCAAGGAAGGTTCGATTACGTTCACCGGACCGGGAGGTTCGCTGAATTCCGGTATGCTGCCAGGGGTCCATCAGCAAATGATCATTTGGGAAGTGGCGACCTTGATGATGCGCTACCCCGGCAATCGTCTCCAGCCCTATGTCGGCGTCGGTCCAGCGCTCTTTTTCGGCAGCTTGAAAGGTCCGACCGCTCCTCCGGGACAGTCCGCCACATCGATCGGGTTCAATGCGGAAGCCGGTGTGCGCTACTTCCTGACGCGCCATTGGGCTCTCTTCGGAGAAGGGACGTATAACCGGGCGAGAATGTCGTACACCTCCAACGACAGCAACTCGAATGCCGACCCGTTCGGATTCCGTGCCACGTACAGCGCCTTCACGTTGAATCTTGGCGTGAGTTACCATTTCTAGCGCGCTGTCTCTTCGCCGGCTCTAGCAAAGACTCTCCGTTCCGTGTAGCCTGGACGGGGTATGAAGCCCTGCCCCAGGTGCCGTAAAGACCTGCCCGAGATCTACCGCTACTGCACAGAATGCGGCAATCCGCTCGACGCCTCAGTCGTCCCGAGCAGCCCGAAAATTGCCCTGTCTCCGGAAGCGCTCAACCTCCAGGTGCTCTACGGCATGGTGGCCGTTCTCGTCCTTGCGCTTCTGTTCCCACCGTGGGAAACGCCGCCGACACAGGCGCCGGAGTTTCTGGGACTGCATTTTATCCTGATACCTCCGACGCCCGACGCCGTGGTGAGCCGGGTTCTGATGACCATCGAACTCGTCACCATCGCCATCGCCGGCCTCTACGGTGCGTTTCTGTTCAGACAACGGTAGCGGTGTTAACCGGAGAGCTGGAAGGAGAGAAACCACCATCAGACGTTGGATTGCTCAATCCAACGCTAAGGTCAGGCACTTCGCGGAACCTCCCGATTTCATGAATTCATTCAAGGGAACCTCGTGCGGCTCATAGCCGCGGGCGTCCAACCATTTCATGGTCTCCGGACAGCCGGACGGCAGCACGACGTGCTTTCCCACGCAGACCGCGTTGGAGGCGAATTTAAGTGCTTCCGGTTCGGGCACCGCGAACCGACGGCTGGCCGGAATGCGTTCCGCAATGGCCGAGTGTGCGTATTGGTCAAATGCGGCGGGATAGTACAGCAGGTCTCCTCCGCTTAGGGGACAGAAGCATGTATCCAGATGGTAAAACCGGCCGTCGACGAGCTCCAGGGGAAGAATCTCCCGTTCGAATATCTCGCTCAGAATCGGAAACGCGCGGAATTCCGACCGTTGCCTGTAGCCGCCGAACCAACCATCAGCAAAGCCGAGGAGATCGCCTGCACCTTCGAAATACATGTCCGCCTCGAGCATCACGATTTCGTAGCCATGCTCTCGAAACCACCCTTCGAAATGCGCCTCTTCGCGTTGCCGCTCGGCATGGCGAAAGCGGCTGGGGACGGCCCTGCGGCCGACCACAACACCGGCGTTGGCAGTGAACACCAGGTCCGGCAGTCCTGGAACAGGCGTCATCCGTTCAAGCACGGCACCCGCGTCGCGTTCAAGCACCTCCATTAACCCGTGCCACTGCCGCACCGCCGCTTGCGGGTCCACCATGTTGGACCGGCGCATCCATGGATTGATTTCGTAGTCGATGCTGAAGTAATCGGGCGGGCACACCAACAACCGGCTCATCGCTCAACCCTTCCAACCGAGCTCTCTTGCGACATCCCGCAAGAAGGACGCGGCGTCCATGACGAGCCCTACGGCTTGAAAGCTGCCTCTGTCCGCCAGCTTGGTCGGTACAGCGGGATTGACATCGACACACACCGTCGGGATCGTCGCGGGCAGCAGATTGCCGGTGGCCACGGCATGAAGGGTGGAGGCCACCAGCAATGCCAAGCCGACGCCCGGAATGGCCGCGCGCATTGCAGCCTGCGCCGTAACCGAATCGGTGATGACGCCGGGCAGCGGCCCGTCGTCACGAATCGTCCCTGCCATGACGACATGCACGCCACGCCTGACGCATGACGCCATGATGCCCTGCTTGATCACCCCGGTCTCCACCGCTTTCTCGATGCTCCCGATGCCGCGCACCCGATTGATGGTTCGCAGATGATGCTCATGGCCATGTGCCACGACTCTTCCGGCCGACAAACCATAGCCCAAGGAAGTCCCATAGAGATCCGCCTCCATGTCGTGCGCGGCCAGCGCGTTTCCGCAGAACAGCACATGCACGAGTCCTTCTTCGATGAGCCATGTCAAGGCATCACGCCCTCCCGCGTGGATGATCGCCGGCCCTCCAGCTACCAGCACCTTGCATCCGTCCTTGCCGGCCCGATGCCCCTCGCGCAGCTGCTGCATGCGTTTCGCCACATCGGCGATGATGTGACCGTGGGGCCGCTCGGCCGACACCTGCGACTCCATGAAGCTGAAGACGTCGCGCTCCTCGGGCCGCCGCAGAGGAGTCACTCGGATGCCGCTGCGCCCGATCACCACGGCATCACCGCGCATGACGCCGGCCATCGGCACTGTGCGTGCACGGGATCTCTTCTGGTCCACGACGATGCCGAGATCCATCTCCATCCCTTCGACGTCGATCCATTGACCCGCGAGCCTCACCTGAGTGGGCAAATGCGTGGTCGCATAAAAATCCTCGGGAAATACGCCATCGGCGGGTGCCGCCCGATACTGACAATCGGATTCGCCTTCTACCGAGGCACCGTGCGGCTGAATGGCCCGAAGGATGTCAGAGAGCAGCTTCGCGGACTTGGCTCGAACCACAATGCGTGCCCGGGAAGCTTCGTTGCGCGTTTTTCCGATCGAGACTTCTTCGAGATCGAAGGTCCCTCCTGTCATGAGGATGGTATCTAACACCTTCGCCAAGATGAGCGAATCGATGATGTGACCGCTGAGTACGACGGTTTCTTGGGCGGCCATTGGCACACTCCGTTGTCTTGATTTTATCACGCGACGGGAATCGCCGAGGTCATTGGGATTCGACGTCGTTGTCGCGTCAGCCCGCCTGGGGGGTTTTCATCAGTTCGCGCAGGACACTCGTGGCATAGGCGCCCGGAGGGAGGCTGAAGGCCAGCGTGAGCACCGACCCGTCGAGCATCCATTCACGTTCAACCAGCGGCACCCGGAGGGAGCGGCGCTCCCCCCGAAAACCGCAGGCTTTGGCCGCCTCAATCAAGTGCTCAGGCGTGGAGCCCTGTTCGATGACGACAGCTCTCTCAATCTCGCCCGGCTCGTCGGTGGCCCACGACACCCGCGACCCGAAGAGAATCCCGGTGGGGCTGATCTCGAACCGGTCGGCCCGCGGCTGCTCCTGGGCGGCATCCTGGACTGGGAAACAGGCACCGTTGTCCATTTTCATGGCCCAATCGCCGGTGAGCATGCGATCGATGCGGTCGATCCGACGCGACAGCATCTGGTTAAACAGGTGCGATTGAAAGGTGTTGAGATACCACATCCGCTTGGCGCGGCTCATTGTCTCTCGTTGGGACCGGTCAGTGAGCAGCGCGGCGCCGACCTGATAGTTGTCTCCGGTTTTGCCTTGCCGCTGTGGGCCAAAATAGTTGGGGATGCCCCTGCGCGACAATTCGTCGAGAATCGCCGGTATGGCCTCTCCGGCTCCTGCGTTCACGTCGCGGATGACCAGTCGGAACCGGTTGCCGGCATGATGTCCGGGACGTAAGCGATTTCGATGGCGACCCAACACCTCGATAGCCAAAATCTGCTCGTCAAGTTTCAGCCGAGAAACCCGTTCATCCGGGACGCCGTGAAGAGAGACGAGTTGCGTCGTCACTGCCCTGGCATCCTTGAGGCCCGCAGTGCCGATGCCTTGCACCTTGACGCCGAGGGTTGATGAAATCCGGCGAACCAGATCGGGCGTCGAGAGCAATCGCTTGGTCACCCTGAGATAGAGGTGTTCACCCTCACCGCAGGGCAGATACAGCGGACGCTCATCGACCCGGAAATCTTCCGGTTCGGAGCGAATCCGCCCGCCGATCCCCACGACGGCACGGGTCAGATACGGCAACTGGCTGGATGATCCGGTCCCGTCTGCTTCCATGGTATACTCGAGATGATGCGTCCCCAGTCGGCCATACCGGCGGCAACCCTTGCTGTCTTCTTGTCCGTCCTCACGGAAGGTGAAGCGCGATCTGCGCTGATCGCCGACAACGACGTCTTCCCCACCTTTACTGGTTACATCGCCAAACAGGTCGGCATCGACAAGGAAGCGTTCGCACAGGCCAGCACCTGCCTGTCATGGTTCTATAAAGGCTCGAAGAAAGCGCCGCCAGCAGAGGCGCAAGGGATCGCATGGCACCTCCCCGTTCTTCTTCTCGAGCCTGGACGCGATTGCCCTCGCCAGTATCCCGGCGGCATGGAAACGGCACGGGATGACTTCGCGAGGAAGCAGGCCTTGTTGTCCGTAAGCCTGACCGTCTATGAATTCGCGTTGGTCGCCGACCACAACGACGATGATCAGTACAATGCCGCCGAACTCCGGGATTTATTTCAGTCGCTTTCGCTCACCTATGATGCCGCCACTCCGCCCCGCGCAGCTGGTGCGACTTTAACCGCCAGGTTCGATCAGTGGTACCGCTCCAGGAACCTGGAGGAAGTCATGCAGGGCATGAGCGCCCTTTATGAACAAGGGTATCGCATGACCCCACATGACCGGGCAGAACTCGATCGGGTCATGAAATGATCAGACGCATCTCCTCCTGGCCCGATCGAGTTCGTACGTACATTGGACATAGCCTCAGCGAGCCGTTCTATCGCTTTTTTCGTCTCTTCCCCCATTGGGAATTGGGCTTGGATCGGCACGAGATCACCTACCTGTACCACATGCATGGACCGCTTGCAGGCCGTCGAGCCATCCATCTCAGCGATCTTCACGTGGACCGGCATCAATCGCGGCATGACGAGGTCATTCGCTCGGTCCGCGACCTTCGGCCCGATTGGATTTTCATCACCGGAGATCTGCTGAACGTGCCCGAGGGCGTGCCGCCTCTGTTCCAGTTTTTGGCACGCTTACGGGAGATTGCCCCAGTCTTCATCACCCTGGGCAACCACGACCATTACAGCGGGGTGCCTATCTCGGAGTATGCCGAGCTGGCGGACCGGCATAAGATCACCTTGCTCGTGAATCAGAGCACGTTCATTCCTACCGGTACCGGCGAACTCGCGATCGTCGGCGTCGATGATCCCTCGCTTCACCGCGCCGATCTGCGATGCATTCCGCCGCCGGCACAGCACCGCTTTACGCTGCTCTTGGCTCATGCGCCCAACATCCTCGACATGCTGGGCAACGAGCATGCCGTCGACCTGATTCTGTGCGGTCACAGCCATGGCGGTCAATGGCAGATTCCCGGAGTTCCGACCTTCTGGCTTCCGCCCGGCTGTCGCGGCCGCATCTCCGGACAGCATGGCAACGCTCGCCACCGGATGTATGTGAATCGCGGCCTCGGATGGTCTTTCCTGCCTTTTCGATGGAACTGCCTCCCGGAAATCGCCGTCATCACCTGGACCAACCAGCAGGTTCAGCACCCAGCCGCCTAACTCTTTTTCTTTCCTTCTCCTTCAGACGAGGAAGGCACGACTCCCAGGCGAACGGTCGAGTCCTGCGACTTGCGATGGGTGCATGGCCTTGCCGCTGCAGTCGCCACAGGCGATGGCGAGACGCACTGTTCGAAGGTCCGTTCGGACGAAGTCCGGGATGGACCGAGTTGCGGAGGCAAGCAGCGACAGGGCCGTGCGTTTCACCCATCGCTGAAGCAAGAACGGCCGTTCGCCTTGATCCGCTGCTCTATTCACGCGCCCATCCGCTCCAGCGCTTCTTTCGCCCGACTCCTTACGGTCTGATCCCAATCTTCTTCCATCACCGTCACCAGGCGCGCTTTGGTTTCGATTGCCCGAAGGCGGCCGAGGGCGAGCGCCGCGCAGGAACGGACATAGGCATGATCGTCCTCGAGGGCCTTGACGAGCAATGACACGACGCTCAAATCCTGTAACACTCCAAGATGGCTCGCTGCCATTCCCCGAAGGCGATGCTGTTTATCGCCGACCGCCCGTTGCAACGTGGTGGCAAACAATTCTTTGAGGGCCGGCAGTTCAGACTCGAGGCCATCCAGGCGGTAGTTATTGACTTCGATCAATGCAAATGCGGTTTCCAATCGCTTATCCGAAGCGGTCTCCCGCGCAAAGCGCGCCAAGAGCATCTCGCGCCGGCGCAGGCGTTGTTGACGCCTTCGGACGGCACGGACGATGAGCCACACGATGACCAGGCAGACCGCCGCGAGCAGCGCGATCGGAATCGCTTGGTCGATGAGGTAGTCCTGTGTGTCGAGCGACAGCCGTTTCCAAATCCACACGGCCGTAATGATAGTTCCGAACAAGATTGCGATCGCGGTTAAATTGGCCTGTCCCGAGGTGGGGTGCGTCATAGGGCCGGCATCATAGGAGTCCGTGGCGATTGCGTCAACGACGCCACCGGCTTGACGGTCGTACGTATTCGCTCTATTCTGCGACCTCTTCATGGAACTGCCGCATCTGAAAGACGATCCTCATCTCAAAGTACTCCGTCCCTTGGTGGAAGCCTACCTGGCCTTTTCCCGCATCGATAACCGCCATATCAGAGCGCTCCGCCTGACGCCGTCACAGTTCGACGTCCTCGTGACGCTGGGCGACACGACCGGGCTGACCTGCTCGCAACTTTCATCCCAGACCCTCGTGACGAAAGGCACCTTGACCGGAGTCCTCGATCGGTTGGCGAGAAAGGGGCTGATTCGTCGAGAATCCGTCGTTGGCGACAAGCGCCGTACGAAGATCAGGTTGACGGAAAAGGGCCATGCCCTGTTTCAACAGGTCTTCGCAGCTCACATTGCGTTCATCCGGCCCTTTTTCGAACGGGCCCTCTCGCAGCAGGAGGTGGAGACCGCCCGGCGGTTGCTGATCCGGATGCGCGACAGCTTTCAAGCAAGGGAGAACGGCCAAGGCTGAGATCGCGCCGGGCGCGCCCGGCATCGGCAGATCTGAGCGGCAGCCACGCTATGCGCCTTACCATCCTTGGATCCGGCACGAATGTCCATCCGGCAAGGGCCGCCGCCGGCTATCTCGTTCACACCGACCAGGTCATGTTGCTGGATTTCGGCCCGCGCACGCTGATGAATCTCGTCAAAACCGGCGTCAACCGGCATCGTATTACGCATATCCTGTTCTCGCACTACCACGCCGATCACTTTTCGGACTTCATTACATACCTGTTCGACGAGATCATCTTCGCCAAGTTTGAAGGCATGTCCCGTCCGCCGTTGACCGTGATGGGGCCACCGGGGACCAGCCGTCTGTTCCGTACGATGTTCGGGTTGCTGCCCGGGTTTGATCAGGCGCCGTTCCCGGTCCGGTACCGTGACCTGGGGGATCGTGCCGTCCGCATCGGAGCCACGAAGATCATTCCCACCACCGTGCTCCATGTGCCCGGCCTGCATTGTCTCGGCTACCGGGTGGAATACCAAGGAAGAGCGCTCGCCTACTCTGGCGATTCTCAATATTGCGCCCCGCTCGTGCGGCTCTGTGGGGATACGGATCTCGCCGTGCTGGACTGTTCGTTCCCGGCCAGCCGGCCAAATCCCGTGCACTTGCACGCTGGCCAGTGTGGACAGGTGGCCCGTGAAGCCAGCGTGGGCCGCCTCGTCCTCTCGCATTTTTATCCGATTGCCGAGCGATACGATGTCAGGGCACAGGCAGGAGAGGCGTTCGACGGGCCGATCACGAAGGCGAAGGATTTGCTTCGAATCGATCTCTGATGGAGGCGGCTTACAATCCGCCTTCCTTGATCTCACAGCCCAGGATTTCCATGAACTTGGTCAGACGGGTTTGGCGAAGAGTATCGTCCAGCTTCGCATAGATCGCGAGGAGGTTCTTGAGCATACGCGAGAGGATTGCACGCACGGCGCTGTGCTGGAGATACCGTTCGTCGAAGCCGTACCCGGCTTCGGTCAAGAAGCGCTGGCAGTTCTTTTCGGTGAGCAGTGCGCCGCCGTTGAAGCAGTCGACGAAAATCTTGTAGCGGTCCGATTCATACTTGACGAGGAAGTGTCCCGGCATCCCGATGCCGTGCACGGGCAGGCGCAGGCGCTTGCCAATCAACAGATAGACGATGGATAGGCTGATCGGAATTCCCGTACGCCGGTCGATGACGCGATTCAGATAGGTGTTTTCGACTTCATAGTAATTCTTGGTGTTGCCCTTGAACCCCTGCTCAGTAAACAAGTATCGGTTCAACGTCTTGACGGTTTCCTCGCCGGAGGCGCGCGGCCCGATGCGGTCACGCACTTCTTGCGCCATCTCGTCCAGTTGACGGATATACGCGGACAGGTCCAGGGACGGATAGGCGTACCGCGCGATCAGAAAGGCGCAGTGCTCCAGATCCATGCGGTCCTCCGGCAACGCCGCTTGCGCGATCAGTTCATCTTCAAGCTTGCCTCCGCGGATTTCTTCGAGCACCGAGGCAATGCGTTCCGCCATTTCCGGCTGTTCGATTTCAGCTTCCTGAAGGAGGGGAACCGCCGAAGGACCGATATCGATCAATCGGCCGCTGATGGTCTGGACGATTTTTTCGTCCTCGTCGGCAAGGAGTCGGATCAGGGCGCGGATCTGACTTTCTGGGATGACCATCGTCTCTTCTTACCAGCCCAACCGCATGACGGTCAACGTGCCGCGGCCCTATCCCATGGCCCGGCGAAAGGCTTTGGCGCCGCCGTACAAACACAGCGCGTCGAACACGATCATCACCACCACGACCATCGCCAGATGCGGAAACGCCTCGCTCCAGCTGGACAGTATCAGCGGCCGCACCGCGTCGATCACCCAGGTCATCGGATTGAATTTCGCCAACAGGCTCATCCAGCCTGGCATGGCGTTCAATGGCACCAAGGCTGAGCTCAAGAATATCATTGGAAGCGAAAGAAAGCCCAGCACAGAGAAAAAATCCCCATGGCTCTTGACCGAGAACGCCATAGCCATCGAGATCGCCGTCAAGCCCACGCCGAACATCATGCCGATTATTAAGATTGCGGCGATGCCGAGTAAGCCGGTCGCAGGCTGTACACCGAAAAGAAAGGCCACAGCGAGGATGACCAACACTTGAAGCGAAGTAATGGTCATGACGAAGATGAACCGACTCAAGATGACGGAGCTTCGATGGATCGGCGTCGACATGAGCCGCTCCAAAAAGCCGTTCTCCTTGTCGAACAACAAATCCACGCCGCCGGCCAAGCCGTTATTGAGCACGGTCATGACCACGACGCCTGCCGCTAAGAAGCTGATGTAGTTGGGTGCCTGTGTCACCTGCGAATCGGCGGCGCGCTGGAAGAGATTGCCGAAAAAGATCAGCCAGAACAGCATGGGCTGGACTAGCGTGAAGAGCATGCTGAATTTCTCGCGGCTCAGCCGGCGCACCCACCGCATCGTCAAGGCACTGATTTCCTGCCAATACTGGTTCATGACGTTTACTCACCCAATGTTGGAATGTGTCTCATAGCTCATTGCCCATCGCTCACCGGTTCCTCTTCGATGCGTCGGCCCGTGTGCGCGAGAAACACGTCGTCCAATCGCGGCCTATTGTACTGGATGAACTCGACGCTGCACCCGACCCGGTTGGCGCATTCAAGGATAATGGGCAGCGCCTTTTCGGGCGATTCGACGCGGATATCGAGGCCCTTCGACGTCGCTCTGACTGCCTTGATCGCGGGTTGGCCTTTCAACACCGATTCGAGCGTCGGGACCTTGTCCGTTTCCTTGAGCGTCAGCGACACGATGTCTCCGCCCAGCCCGACCTTGAGTTCGACGGGGGAACCAATCGTCTTGATCACCCCGCCATCGATAATCGCCAGCCGGTCGCACAACTGATCGGCTTCATCCAGATAATTGCTCGTCATGACGACCGTCATGCCGCGCGTCTTCAACAGTCGGATATAGTCCCAGATTTTGAGCCGGCTCTGCACATCGAGCCCCAGGGTCGGTTCGTCGAGAAACAGGACTTTGGGGTCGGGTAAGAGACCGCAAGCAATATCGAGCTTGCGTTTCATCCCTCCCGAGTAGGTTTTTGCCGGACGATCGGCGTGCGCTTCGAGTTCCACGAGTTTCAGCAATTCGGCGATCCGCCGGTGCGCCTCGTCCTTTGTGAGGTGATACAGGGCCCCCAGCAGTTCCAGATGCTCTCTGCCGGTGAGAAACCGGTCGATGGCTCGTTCCTGCGGAACATAGCCGATCAACTGCCGGACGCGATCAGCATCGCGCACGCTCTCGAGGCCGAAGATCGTGGCGCGCCCGGAGGTCGGCGAGAGCAGGGTGATCAGTATGCGCAGCGTGGTGCTTTTACCGGCGCCGTTCGGGCCCAGCAGGCCGAAAATTTCGCCGGCATATACCTGGAATGAGATGTCCTTGACGGCGTGATGGCCGTCATACGATTTGGACAGATGGCAGACATCGATCGCGACCGCCCGATCCATCACCCCCAGCCCTTCGCGCCGTGATGATCATGCATCAGGAATTGAATGAGATCGCTGAGGCGGCGAGCCTGTTGATGGAGGTTCAGGGCTTCCAACAGGAATTGCTTCTCCAGCGGCGTGCAATCCAGATAGGTGGACAGGGTATTGACGAGGATGTCATCGCTCACGTCTTCCCGAAACCAGCCTTGCCAGGTCGGCGCCTCCTGACGTGACCGGAGATACTCTTCCAGCGTCGTCACCAGCCGTTGCCGAACGGCAGGGTCAAGTGAGGGTTCCGCCGCTCGCGCCATCAGCGAAATCGAGGCGCGGCGATAGGGCTTGTCCTGAAATTCTTCGGTAATTTCAAATCGCTCGAGACCCTGAAGCAGAATGTTGGATCGGCCGTCGGCGAGAGGCTGCACACTGACCAGCCGTCCGACGCAGCCCATCGTGAACACGGGAGGATTGCCGTAGTATTCCAACTCCCAGCCTTCCTTGAGCAGCGCGATGCCGATACACTGTCCGCCCATGACGGCGTCGTCAACCATCTCTCGATACCGCGGCTCAAAGATGTGCAGGGGAAGATAGGTCTTGGGAAACAGTACGACGTTTGGAAGCGCGAACACCGGGATCTGAGAGGGAATAGGAAACGGCGCGCTCTTGTCGGACGGCTCCGGTTCGTGATGTTCCCGCTCGCGATCGGTTTGCATGTGGCCACGATAGCCGATGGCCGGCAAAATTGTCAACGGCGCGATGGCCGTTTTCGAGCGTGCAGACAGCGCAGAAATCCCTCATCATTACTGGCGATTTGTGACTTTCAGCCGCCGCATGTTATAAGCGCAACACCCCCTACACGGAAACGCTGTGATGACTCTCGGACCACGATTGCTGCTCCTCTTCTGCTGCCTCTGTCTCGTTCCCACCGTGTCGGCGGACAACGGTGCCTTCACTCAGGCGCGAGAAGGGTATCACTACCAATTTCCGCGCGACCATGGCTCGCACGATGCATTCCGCACCGAATGGTGGTACTACACGGGGAACCTCACGGCGAAGAACGGCCGCGCCTTCGGCTACCAACTCACGTTCTTTCGCCGCGGAATCCCGCCGGATCAGGTCGAAACATTGCCCTCGAAATGGTCCATCACACAGCTGTACCTCGCGCACTTTGCCGTGAGTGATCTAAAGAAGGGCCGATTTCAGTACGCGGAAAAGCTCAGCCGGGCCGCTCTCGGCAAAGCGGGAGCAGAAGCTGAGCGTTTGCACGTGTGGATCGATCGATGGCGCACCGAAACGCTCGGGCCGGAGACATCTGGACGGGACGCCCCGGCGCAGATCCTGGAAGCCTCCGACGGCGACTTCTCCATCACGCTGACCGTCGTGCCCGACAAACCCTTGGTCGTGCACGGCACCGGAGGAATCAGCCGCAAGGGCACCGAGAGTGGACAATCCTCCCATTACTATTCGTGGACCAATCTGGCAACGAGGGGGAGCCTCACGATTGGGGGCGAATCGTTCGACGTTGCGGGGACCAGTTGGATGGACCACGAGTTCGGATCCGCCGACTTGAGTCCGGAACTCGTCGGATGGGATTGGTTCAGTCTCCAGATGGCCGATCAGACGGAGATTATGCTCTATCGCCTGCGGCGTGCCGACGGGTCAGCCCATCCTGCCTCGAGCGGCACGTTCATCGACCGGGAGGGCGGAGCGCATCCTCTGTCCCTCAAGGATTTCACGTTGGAGCCGACCAGTTATTGGAGCAGTCCGCTCAGCAAGGCTCGTTACCCGCAGAGATGGCGCCTGACCGTGCCTTCGAAAAACCTTTCACTCGAACTGGTTCCACGCATGGACGAGCAAGAGCTTCGGACGGAACGCAGCACTCAGGTCACGTACTGGGAAGGCGCGATCGAGAGCACGGGCACCTCTAGCGGTAAGCCTATCACCGGGCTGGGCTACATGGAATTGACCGGGTACGCCGAACGATTCACGAAAAAGCTGTAGAGACGAGACCACCGGATGCCGATTTCCCGTATGCTGATGTTCTATCACCTGGCGGCCATCGTCCTGATGCTCTGGCTCAGCGGTTGTCAGAAGGACAGCGAGGCCATCGTGTCGATCGCCCTGCACCCTACCAACCGGAAGATTCTGTACGTGGCCACCAATGATGCCGTATACAAATCTCGCGACGGCGGCGACTCCTGGGAAAAATTTCCAAGCTTCAGTGCCCGGCGGGTGACGACGGTAGCGATTGATCCGCAGCTACCGGCAACCGTCTATGCCGGCACGATGGGCGACGCTGTCTATAAGAGTCCGGACGGAGGACAACATTGGCTGCCGCACAACGTCGGCCTCAAGGAACACGTGTCATTTGTCAATCAGTTCGTCTTTCATCCGGCCCTCAGCGAGAAAATCTATGCCGCCACTACTGTCGGCGCCTTCTATACAAAAGATGCGGGACGTGAATGGGAAGAGCGGATGAACGGGATGAAGGAGGTCCACATCGTCACCGCGATCGCCATCAATCCGAAGGACCCCGCTGTGCTCTACGGAGGCACGACCGGCGGAATGTACCGCTCGGAAGATGGAGCAATGACCTGGAAGAAAATCAACAACGGTCTCATCCCCGAAAGCGAACTGATGGCTTCCATGGCTCTTGGTGTCAACGCCATCGAAATCGACCACATGAATCCCGATATCGTGTATGCGGGTACGACGAAGGGACTCTATCGCACGACGAACAAGGGAGAGTCCTGGGCACGGATCGGGCAGTCGATCCCCGAACCGTTTATCAGCAGTATCGTGCTCCACCCCAGCGACTCGTCAATTCTCTACGTCGGAGGGCCCGGCGGAGTCTGGAAGAGTGACGACAGCGGAAAAACATGGGCGGCCAGAATTGACGGCCTGGCCAGTCTCAATATCAGGGCACTCGCGATGGAGCCCAAAGATCTTCGGACATTGTATGCCGGCACCAACGGGAGCGGCCTCTATCGTTCCACTGATGCCGGGGGGAGATGGACCGGGGTCCCGCTCAAAGCCGCGGATGCCCGCAGTTAGCCTCCTAATACCCTGTCTTCGGCCTCTGCGCTTCCGTGGCCATTGTCAGTGTCAACGAGCATACCGTATCATTCATTCGCCATGACTCACCCGACTGCCGCCCAATCGGATCTCGTTCTGACGCTCCGCGAGGAATTCCGCTCTCATTTGGAAACGTTCTACTCACGGCTCAAGCTTGCGCCTCCCTACGAAAGCGTCGAGAAGGCCATCCGTTCCCTGACGACAGCCGTGCACGGCCTGCCGAACGCTCAGCGGGCTCGTCTTGCGCAGGATCCGGGGCAGAGATGGGATCAGTTCCGCCGGGCGTTCGAAACGTCGGGACTCGCCAAGAAACATCGCGGCATCATTGCAGGCTTGGCGCGGAACAGAGAGGGTCTCGGGCTGCCCGCAGAGTACGACCATTTTCTAAACTTGTTCACCTCAAGCTCCCCTGGACCTTCCTGAGGAGACGGTCGTCGTATCATCCACGACGGCTTTCAGTTCGTCGTACACTTGAGCGAAACGACTGCTCTCCAGCCGATAGGAGAGCATGACGGTCACAATCCCGAATGCGAACACGAGCAGCCCGATGCCTAAAATCCCAGCGCCCATCAAGAGACCGCTCAGCGACTCGAACCCGCCCTGCGTTCCGTAGGTGATCATGAAGGCCGTGGTGCCTAGCCCTACGAGAAGAAACCAGACCAGGGTAAGGATAGCTGACGACCAGGGAATTCGCTTGATGCATACGGCGCGAACTCCCTGGGCGTCGGGCAGCAAGTGAATGAGGCCCTTGAGCGGCCAGGCGGTTCGAAAGCCCACGGCGAACAACCGATATTGAGGCCGCAGCGCAATCTGCCGGATCTCTGGGTAAAAGCGGGCAATGCCGTGGGGAAGCGTGAGGGCGCCATCCGCATCGACGCGGGCCTCAAGACGCATTACACTCTGTAAGGAGAACCGGTCCACTGTGCGCGCAATTCCGCAGCCGTAACGTCCGGCATCCGGAGTCAGGCGCACGAAATAGAGCCAGTCCCCGAGGATCAACCCGAGGAACAGAACTCCTGCAAACAGTCCCGCAAGTATCATGGCCCTAGTCGTTTCCGCAGTGCGAGAAGCACGAAGCCGATTCCCCTAGCATTTCCCTAGGACCAAATCAATTCTGTTGACTCGCTATCTGGAGTTGGTTATTGTAGCGATGGTTTTTTGGGTTGGCGGGTTCCTCGCTCCATTCAGGCGCTCCGCCGCTACGGATTCTCCCCAATGGAATAATTCCGCCATTCCTCCCTGCTTCGAGCAGAAGCAGGAGTCTGATGTGTGGTTGGAGGTGACATGGATTTGCACAAGGTCGAGCGGGTCTATACGTCCTACGCCGGTGTATACGATAAAATTTTCGGCAAGGTGTTTCACGAAGGACGTGAGTCCGCCATCCGCAACCTGAACGTCCAACCCAATGAGCGCATCCTTGAAGTCGGAGTCGGCACCGGCATCGCCCTCCCCATGTATCCCCGGCACTGCGAGATCATCGCCATCGATTTTTCAGAAGGCATGTTGGAAATTGCCAGGAAGCGCACGGCCGAGCATCAAATGAGCCACGTCACCTTGCATCGCATGGACGCCGGCGCCATGGAATTCGAGGACAGCACCTTCGATACCGTCGTTGCGGCTTACGTGGTGACGGCCGTACCCGACTACCGTAAGGTGGTCAGTGAAATGATCCGCGTCTGCCGTCCCGGCGGCCGCATCATCATGCTCAATCATTTCAGCAACGAAAACAAGATGGTGGCAGCTGTCGAGAAAGTGATTTCACCACTGACGAAGCATCTGGGCTGGCGAACAGACCTATCATTGGATAACGTGCTGGAAGGCACCGAACTGCACGTGGCCAGGAAGCAGAACGTCAATCCGCTCCGGTTTTGGGCCCTTGTCGAATGCGTCAACTGCAAGAACGGGCATAGCATCGCGCATAAGAAAGGCGCGGCCTACGCCAACGGTACGACGGTCTACACCCCCAGCGCGCTCGGGGCCGGAGCCACGAACGAAGAAGCCCTCGCCTGACAGGCTACTGGTCCGCTTTTCCCGTGTTCGTCCACCGCAGCTGCTCCAATGACTTCCAACTGAGCCATTCTCCGCCGGGTATGATCGTATTGCCGACCAGGCACTGACCTGAAAAGCGGCGAACGATGAGGTCTGACAGACAGGACAGCAACCGGTTCGCCGCCGTCCCGTGCGAGCCGTTGACGTGCAGCAGAATCCCGAATCCGGGTCCATCCAGCGGTCCGTACAGCATCACGTGCACCGCAGACTGCTCAATGGCATCCGCGCCATGGGCCGGCAGCATGGTCCCTTCCCACCGGATAAGCGACGCATCTTCTTGGGACGCCTTGGCCTTCTTCCATGTGCAGGGCATCCCGGCATTATCCAATTCACCGAGCAACCACTCGATGGTCGGCCATTCGCTGGTTGGACTCTGGAAAATCCAACGCGCGACCGGTTCACGCGTTCGGTCATCGCACGACGGCATTGACACTTCCTCGAGTTGAGCCTCGTCGCAGACCACATACAGTTCCCCTTGCGGATCAAACCAGAATCGCAGCTTCCCGGCCGTACACTCCGCGTGAATCACGCTGAGACCGGAGCAGTCGGCGCCCTCCTGCTCGAACACTGAAAAATCGGTTACCCCTCTCATGGTGAGCTTTGCCACTCGTTCCATGTGACGAAGACTGTACCGTATGACCACCGTCACGACTGTATCGGCAAGCACTTCGCGGCCTGATCCTTCATCGAAGAGACGGCGCTTCGACATCTGCACATCGGTGACATAGCCGCCCCGGAATCCGCCTGTATGGCCCAGCAGCCACCGGAGATCCTCCACGTCCTTGATAGGCATTTGCATAGTGGGATTGTAACGCAGGATGATGCGAGAGGCTAGAGAACTACGACGGGTTGCAAACCCCGGGCTGGATCGCCGGAGGAGAATTGCGCCCGAAAGGGGTTATGCACATCCCACGCGCTCGCCCCTGAGGATCTTGCCGCTCTGATCCGCAAAAAAATGGAGCTGGCAATTGACGTTGCCGCCATACAGAGGAAGGAGTTCGTACGCGTCCGCCTGCCCTGGCATACGATCGATGGCGAAGTCCCATACCATCTGGATCGTGCCATCCTCCAACTGATGGGGATGGAGATTGGGAGGCCCGAGTTCCACATAGAGATCAGTGACCTGTCCGCCGACCCATCGCTTAATGACATCGTCCCAAGTCTGATACGGCCCAGCGACATCGCGCTTCGCCGCGTCCTTGCTTTCGGTCGCACAGCCGGTAGCGATGACGGCGGCAACACACAGTACGCATAGTTTGAACGCCAGCATGGTTCGACATCGCATCATCAACTCCTTCCGGTGAGGTTGCAGAGAGCGTCCAAACGCATGACTCTGACGTCTCCGACCGCATTACGTGAGAAGGTTCACGTCCTCGAGCAGGCTTCCGTACACTCTGAAGTCGCCCTCCGAGAAGCAACAAAACGTCACCTCGCGCAGGCCAGAGGGTTTTCCTGCGAACTCGCGAGTGGCGGTGATGGCAATCCTGGCGGCTTCATCGAATGGATAGCCATAGATTCCAGTACTGATGCTCGGGAAAGCCAAGGTCGTAATCCCTTTGTCGTTGGCAAGTGCCAGGGAGGTTCGATAGCAAGACGCGAGCAACTCCGGCTCACCTCGCTGGCCGCCATGCCACACAGGCCCGACGGTGTGAATGATGTAGCGGGCTGGGAGACGATATCCCTTCGTCAATTTGGCATCGCCGGTCCGGCAGCCACCGAGCAGACGGCATTCATCCAACAACTCGGGTCCAGCTGCACGATGAATTGCACCGCACACACCGCCGCCTGGAAGGAGTGATTCATTCGCGGCATTCACGACGGCGTCGACATTCAATGTGGTGATGTCGGCCTGAATCGCCCGAAGCCTGGCCATGACGCAAGACGCCCTTCACAGTCGGGGGGAGGATAGTGTGATTACCTGAACGTGTCAATGGAAACGGGCGGCATCGGGACGCACGACCATCCTTGTCCTGGTCCGCCGTGTTTCTTGCGTTGATTACCGCTATATACCTGAAGTAGCCTAGAAAGCTTGTTTCGCACGAAGCTTCTTTGCAGAAAGGAGATGTGTCGATCATGGCCGGTTTTCCCATCGAAGTCGCGACCCGCATCAAGACATTGCCGCCCTATTTGTTCGCTGCCATCGATAAGATGAAGCAGGCAGCCATTGCCCGTGGAGTCGATATCATCAACCTCGGTATCGGCGATCCTGATTTGCCGACTCCTGCCCCCATTGTCGAGAGCCTTGCCCAGGCCGCCAAGAATTCTAAACACCATCAGTACCCGTCGTATGAAGGCATGCTGTCGTTCCGCAAAGCTGTGGCCGAGTGGTATCAACGGCGATTCGGCGTCAAGCTGGACGCGGCGGACGAAGTACTCACACTCATCGGTTCCAAGGAAGGCATCGGTCATATTCACCTGGCTTTCGTCGATCCCGGCGATGTCGTGCTGGTGCCGAGTCCCGGCTATCCGGTGTACCCGGTCGGCACAAGCTTCTGCGGCGGCGTCTCGCATCTCATGCCGCTCACCAAGGCGAACGGCTTCTTGCCCGACCTCAATGCAATTCCGGAGGAGGTGGCCAGAAAAGCCAAACTGATGTGGCTGAATTCGCCGAATAATCCCACTTCGGTCGTCATGACGAAAGAGTACTTCAAGCGAGCCGTCGCATTCGCACGGGAGCACCAGGTTATCGTCTGCCATGATGCGGCCTATTCGGAGATTTATTACGACGGCCAGCGTCCGGCAAGCTTCATGGAAGTCGACGGTGCAAAAGACGTCGGCGTGGAGTTTCATTCCCTGTCCAAGACCTACAACATGACCGGCTGGCGGCTCGGGTTTGCCGTCGGCAACAAAGAGGTGCTTGCTGGGCTCGGCAAGGTGAAGAGCAATCTGGACTCGGGCGTCTTTGAAGCGGTCCAGGCCGCCGGCATCACGGCGCTCGGGTTGGACGACGCCGTGACCGATACCATCAGAAAGACCTATCAGGAACGGCGCGACACCTTGATCCCGGGATTGAAGCAGCTGGCCTTGGAGGTCGACGCGCCTCCGGCCGCCTTCTACGTTTGGGTGGCTGTACCGAAAGGGTACACGTCAGCTTCGTTTACGGCGCATCTCCTCGAAAAAGCGGGCATCGTCACCACACCGGGCAATGGATTCGGCGCGCCGGGAGAAGGCTACATCAGGATGACGGTCTGCACGTCGAAGGACCGATTAGCCGAGGCGGTTGAGCGGATCAAGAAAGCTGGATTTTAGCCCGGGTGATGCAGGTTTCTCAAGAAACGCACGCCACATGGGAAGAGAGACGGTCTATATCGGGTTCGGATCGAACGTAGGAGACCGCGTCGATTTTTGCGACCGCGCCGTGACGCTCCTGAGCTTGCTGCCGCATTCGCAGGTGACAGGCGTCTCTCTCCTGTACGAAACGGAGCCGGTAAAAGATACGGTCGACCCCGGCGAAGGCTGGTTTCTCAACGGCGTGCTCGAGCTGGAGACCGACATCGCCCCACAGAGTCTGCTGGACATGCTGCGGGAGATCGAGCGGTCGCTGGGCCGCGACGAGGATCACCGTGCTGGGCCGAGGACCATCGACCTCGACATCCTCTTCTACGGCGAACGCGTCATCAATGAACCAGGGCTGACCGTGCCCCATCCGCGCCTGCACCAACGCCGCTTCGTGCTCATGCCCTTGAGCGAGCTGGCACCGCTCTTGGTCCATCCCACGCGTCTTCGTTCCGTGAACCAGATGCTCGCCGAGACCACGGATCCGACGGAAGTGCGCCTGCTGTTTCCCCAGCCTTCGACGAGATACGGGTCACGGCCGGCCTGCAGTCCCCGTCTGGACTCATGAGGACGATTCACTCTCCGCCGGCCATGACCGCATGGAGCCAACGCCTGCGGCGTGAAGGAGTCGTGATCGGCTTTGTTCCCACGATGGGTGCGCTGCATGAAGGGCATCGGGCCCTGATTCGGGCGGCGCGTCTCAAGTGCGACGCGCTCGTCGTCAGTATTTTCGTAAATCCCACCCAGTTTGCTCCGACCGAAGATCTGACCACCTACCCACGTCGCCTCTCACAGGACCGGGCGATGTGCCGGGAAGAAGGCGTCGATGTATGCTTCGAGCCGAGCCCTGCCGCGATGTATCCGGAGGGATTTCAAACGGTCGTGACTGTCCCGTCCGTCGCCCGCCGTTGGGAAGGCGAATCACGGCCTCATCACTTTGCCGGTGTCGCGACCGTCGTCACGAAACTCTTTGGCGTGGTCCGGCCGGACGTCGTATGGTTCGGACAAAAAGATTTTCAGCAGTGTGCAGTCGTTCGGCAACTCGTGAAGGATTTGAATATCAACATCCGTCTCATCGTTCAACCGACAGTCAGGGAGCGTGACGGGTTCGCCATGAGTTCCCGCAATGTCTACCTTTCAACCGAAGAGCGCCGGCTGGCGCCGATGTTTTACCAGGCTTTGCTCACAGGGCGACGGGCGGTCGAGGCCGGCGTGACTGATCCGGAGACGGTGCAGGCCATGATGCGGAAAGTCCTCGGAGGGCAGCCGGCGATCCGAATAGACTACCTCGCCATTTGTGAGCCCGAGACGCTGGAGCCGCTCGACCGAATTGACCGACAGGCAGTGATCCTCGGGGCGATTCGCCTCGGGTCGGTCCGTCTCATCGACAATGTGCTCACGAGGGCGAAAGCCGTCAGGCGGGGCTGATTCGAGGTAACAGGCTGTTCAAAATAGGTTGAAAGTCTGAGCGAAGCGAGAACGATGTCCGGCGCAAGCCCGGTCAATCGATTGCAAAGCAATCGGGGGTGGAGGGTGGAAATAATCACCCGGAGCGGGTGGGTGAGAAGACGACCGTTTTCAAGAGCCTGTTAGGCGGTGCTGGCCGGATGGTGCCCCTGGCTCACCAGCAAACCCAAGACGACCTGGCTCAAGCGACGTTGATCGGACAGCGGTATCTCCAGAAACCGAAGCCCGACCGATGTCGGACGGACTGAGCAGACCATCGCCGTATCAATACGAATCGACTCGTCCTCTTGATCAGACTTGAGCACCAGCCCCAGAAACGTCCCGCGCGGCAGGCCGGTGGTCTGTAAGGTGCACCCGTCCATCGAAATGTCCGTAATGCGATTCGTCGACTGCACGCGGTTATCGGCGAGGAACTGCGCCTGAATCGAGGTTGGGAGGCGCTTGTATTGGCGACGATCGAGGGCCTGGGCGCTTCCGCCGGCCTCTCGGTGGAAGGCGCGGAACTTATTCATACACAGCTGACAGCGAAACGGAAACACGTGCAACTGCTGCAGCACCCGTTCCATCATCCCGGTCTGAGGCGCGACACGGACGAATGGCGTACCGCAATTGGGGCAATGGAGTGTCTTCATGCCCGCGGTTCGACCTCTTCACAGGTGTGCGGTGATTCTACCACCCGCTCGCGCGTGTGTTGTTGCGCAGCGAGGATCGGTTCAATTGCGGCCGGCGAGTAGGTCGACGGCTTTACCCATTTGCCATCGTCGCGCTTATAGCCGCCAACCTTGCTCATGTTGGACCGGTGCACTTCGCGGAACACCGGGTCCATGTCGATTCCGTACGACACAGCCGTCCCGTAGACCACGTACAACAGATCGGCCAGTTCCTTGGCGATCGCCGCCAGGTCGACCTTTTCCATCGCCTCTTTCAGCTCTTCGAACTCTTCGTGAATCAGTCGCTCGCGCAAGACACGCGTCCGCTCATCGACCTGGCCCGGAGTCTGCTGAACCAGGATATCGAAGAGGCGATGAAAACGCTCCACCATCGATTGCGGATCCAGGTCCGGCTGTTCATTCATCTTCATAGGGCAACGCCTTTCTGGCAACGACTTCCACAGGTTCGAGTGCGCCGATCTCCTTCTCGGACGAGACGCCCAATTCCTTGAACCGGCGCGCCGCCGGCAAAATCCTGGTTTCCAACGACCCGACCGCTTTGTTGTAAGCGATCACGCTTTTCCCCAGCGACTGCCCTACGTCGTTCACATGCTCCGCAAGAATGGCCATGCGCTCGTAGAGGTCTTTTCCCAGTCGGCCGGCTTCTTCGGCGTGCGCGGCCAACCGTTCCTGCCGCCAGCCGTAGGCCACGGCCCTTAGGAGCGCCATCAGCGTGGTGGGTGTGGCCAGCACAACTCCCTGAGCAAATCCCTCTTCGATCAACCGCGGCTCTTGCTCCAATGCGGCACCTAGAAACTGCTCTCCGGGCAGAAACAGCACGACGAATTCCGGCGCCTGCTCGAACTGGTTCCAGTAAGCTTTGAGACTCAATTCGTTGATGCGCATTCGCACTTGCGCGGCATGGCGCCGCAGCCCTTCCAGTCGATGCTCTTCATCCGGAGCCTCATGAGCATCGAGATATCCGGAGAGGACGGTTTTGGCATCCACAATGATTTGACGGCCGCCCGGCAACTGGACGACCATATCCGGTCGCAACCGACCGTCGTCGGACATGACCGATTCCTGCTCGAAAAAATCGCAGTGAGCGACCATGCCCGCCAATTCGGCCACGCGCTTGAGCGTAATTTCCCCCCAGCGGCCACGGACCGCGGGCGCTTTCAGGGCATTGACGAGATTGCCCGTTTCCTGCTGCAGCCGCTGCTGAGTTTCTGCCAGTAGCTTCAAATGCTGATCGAGCCCTCCGTAGGCGGCCTGACGTGACTGCTCCAGCTGACGCAGCTGCTCGTCATAGCGATGCAGTGACTCCGAAAGGGGTTTAACCAGGTCGTCGATCGCCTGCTGTCGTTGGGCCAGGTCGCCCTTGGCTTCCGCATGCAGGGTGTGAAACGTCGTCTTGGCAAGGCTGAGGAACGCTTCATTGTTCTGCTTGAGCGCTTCACCCGAGAGGGCTTGAAACGATTCAGCCAGTTCGTGACGCGCCTGAGCGAGCAGCAGTTTCTGTTCTTCGACGTGCTTGACGGTTTCAGCGGCTTGGGTTTCCGCGACGGCGCGGGCTCGCGCGGCTTCGGCGAGATCGCTGCGAAGGCGATCAAGTTCCACCCGGTTCGTCTCCACTGATCGGCGCAGCTCGTCCGCGAGGGTTTCAGCACGTTGGGCACGCTCCGCGGCCCCGAGCACTTGGGCCTCGAATTGGGACCGGAGACGGGTCAACCGCCACAGCCCTACTGCCAATGCCCCAAGCACGAGACCTCCGAACAGACCCAGGATGAAGGTAGTACTCTCAACCATGGAGGACTCCGCAGGGCAGATAAACGTTGGTACCGGTGTTGTTCTCGACGGGCAGTTGTACGTTTGTTTTCGGGAGGTTACGTAAAGTCTTACAAAACGTCAAGGGCGCGAGATAGCCAGAGCCGTTCGGCCCTACCGCCATGACATTGGAACTGAGCACTGTTTTCTTAGGGTTGTTGAGAACCGTCGGGCCCTCGCGGCGGGTGAAGAGACATGCGCCTACGTCAGCGCAGTGATTCGGCGACCGAAGCCTATTAGGGTCCCGAGGTGGAGGCGCGGCGTCTGACGACGCCCTGCGCCGCATCGAGATTTACGTGCTCTCCTTCAGATAAGCGTGCCATCGCCTGCACTACGTTTGCAACCGTCGGCAACCCGTACTCACGCGCAATGATCGCCCCGTGGGACAGCGTGCCGCCCAACTCCACAATCAAGCCGCCGGCGATGCCGAACAGCGGGGCCATGCCGGGATCGATGACAGGGGCCACGATGATGTCGCCGCGTCGAACACGGCTCCAATCCGTCGTTCCCCGCACGAACCGTACGGGACCGGTCACGAGTCCCGAACTGACCGGAATGCCGCGCAACAAGCCGTCGGCCCCCGGTAAAGATTCATGAGACCCGGTTTGCGGATCGTCCCAGCCGCAAATGACGTCAGGAACCTCCAGGGTCTTCCAATACTCGCGTTCAGCACGGCGAGCCTGGATCAGCGCGGACCACGTTTCAGTCGATACCTTCTCCAATGCTTCGCGCTCTTGCAACGAGAGAAAGAAGATATCCTCGTTGTGCGTGAAGATGCCCCGATCGATCAGGAGTTCACCGAGGTGGAGCAGAAGACGTCTCGCCGCCAGTGAGTACCACATGAGATGGTGGCGATTCGCTTCACGCAACGAAAAGAACCGACACAGACGCCGATACCACCAGAGAAAGACGAGCCAGCGATCGAAGCGCCAGCCGCATCGCGCTCTGATAGTTCCCAATGCATGATCTCTGACCGTTCGCTGACGCCGGATGAGCTCATCTGGCATCGCGGGCGGTCCCTCAAGCTGCGTTTTGATTACCTCGAGAAGCGCTTCCGGCTGATCGGCCAGCCGTGGAGACATGATGTCCGACTCGCCGACCGCACGATGGCCATAGTCTTCAAGATAGCGGTCGAAAGCGGAGAGGAAGGGACTTCCCTCGAACCTCTGCCGAGCAAGGCCGGGGTCCCAACCACGCTTGAGCGCATTCGACAGGGCCACATCTTTTCTGGCGAGTTCCACAAGATCAGCAATGCGCAGGATCTGTTGGGCACTGACGACCGTGCCCTGGCCTTGCAGCGACTCGTTCAGCAGACGCCGCCAGTCTGGTCCCAACCAGCCGGGCAGAAGCCGGCGAAAGGCTTGCAGGCACTGACCCGTCCCTGCAGCGATTGCAAACGTCATCTCGCGGCCATCGAGCCAACGGCCCAACTCGTCCAGGCGCGCTCGGACTTCCGTGAGCGACATCGGCTGCACCCGCTCACGACTGTACCGCGCGGCCAGCGCTTTCATCTCCGCAAACACCACAGGACTCTCCCGCAAGACCCGTCGCATCTCCAGCCACATCAGCCAACCGGCCCGCAACAATGCAGGCCGCCCGAGTTGTTGCACGGGAGGAGCCGATCGAATCGGATCGCCTCCCATGTGTTCCGCATTCAATGCGGGATCGCCTCCCATCTGGCCGACCAGCATATGAAACAGCGTCACATTCAGATAGGGACGGCCGGCATATATACGAACTGAACGTAGCCCAGAAGGTATCCGACAGCCCAACCGGCGATAGTGCGAGAGAATATAGGCGTCCATAAAATGTTCGAGGAAGGACAGCCCCATAGGGCTCGGCAGCTCCGGCATCGTCTCTTTGAAATTCGCACGTGACCACTCACTCTCTTCATTCGTGGGATCCGAACTCGCTTGGACGGCCGTGACCGGCCGGACCTGCAGGGCCCAAAGGCGCTCGCGATCAATCGCCCATTCCACATCCACAGGGTGCTGAAAGATCCGTTCGATGCGCTTTGTCACCGCTGCCACTTCGAATAGTTGCTGGTCAGAAAGCGGCGGCTGCTTGCGCTCAAGCCATGGAACCGGCTCCATCGCAACCCCGCCGGCGGAGGCAACCAACCGTTCGTGCTGCTGTCCGGAAGTGTGTCGGATCACCCGCCGAGGCTGACCGTCGATTGTCTCGACAAGGTACTGATCGGGCGTGACCGTTCCATCGACCAGGGGCTGACCCAACCCCCGAATGGCGTTGACCGTCACATGACTATCACGGCCTGTGACCGGATCAATGGAATAGGCAACACCAGTGATCGTGGGGTTCAGCAAGGGCTGAATGACGACCGCCATGGAAGGCGGCAGATCACCAGTGCCCGATTTCCCCGTGTACTCGAAGACCCGCTCCTCCCAGAGTGAGGCCCAGACCTCGATGATTCCGTGTGCAAGCTCTTCACTCCGCACACCCAATACCGTTCGATACAAGCCCGCAGCGCTTGACTGCGCCGAATCTTCGTTACTTGCCGATGACCTCAAGGCCCATTGTCGTTCATGCGCACCGGCCACCCGCCGCAACTCTTCCCATACACCCGGAAGAATACCGGAAAGGTCCGAGCGGCGGATCGCGGCCTGGCAGTCTTGCAGCTCCCGCCGTCGATCTTCCCCCATTAGTCCAAGCGCACGGCGCCAGCGTTCACGAGGATCAAAACCGAGAGTTGCCAGGGACTGCTCATAGGCGCGTGTCGTCACACAGCAGCCATCCGGAACCGCCAGACCGGCTGCGAGAAGACGCGCGATGCCCGAGGCTTTGCCGCCGACGAGCGAAGAATCGTTGCACCGCGAGAGGGGCAGTACCAATGGATCGGCCATCGGGGGGGATACTACCTAGAAGACGAAGACGAGGTAAAGATCGTTGACGTTCGTGCCGGTCGGACCGGTCGTGATATGGCAGTTCAGGCGTTTCAGTGCGCGGTAACTGTCATGGCGGCTCAACGCTGCATCCAGATCCAACCCCATGGCTTTGGCGCGGCTCCACGTCTCGCCACTGACAAGAGCCCCTGCGGCATCCGTGGGACCATCGGTGCCATCCGTGGCAACGGCCGCGACGTAGACGCCGCGAAGGCCGGCCACCGCTTTGGCAGCAGCCAACGCGAACTCTTGAGCGCGTCCTCCTTTACCGCTTCCCGTCACGGTGACGGTGGTCTCTCCGCCGGCCATCACACAACAGGGTCTTGGCAGGGGCCGCCGCCGCATGAGAATCCTCTTTGCCAGTGTGCCCATGTCCGCACCGGCTTTTCGGGCGTCCTTGGTGAACGGCGGCAACAGGAGGGTTCGCCAACCCGCCGCTCGCGCTGTTGCGATGAGGGCAGCAAGGGCCGTGGCATTGTTGCCGATGATCTCGTGCTGAATGCGCCGGAACAGCCTGGCTCCTGGCTTCGGCGTCTCGGTCAGTCGCCTATCCACGCCTCTGATGAGATGCCGCCGCACACTCCGTGGGGCCGAAGACCACAGGCCATACCGCCGTAAGCACTGGATGGCGTCGCCGTAGGTCGTCGGGTCGTTGGCCGTCGGCCCCGACCCGATGGCGCTCAGCTGATCGCCGATCACGTCCGAGAGAATGAGGGTCACGATCCTCGCTTCGCTCAGGGCGGCGAGCCGGCCGCCTTTGAGTTTAGACAGATGTTTGCGGACGGTATTGACCTCGGCAATGCCGGCACCGCAACGCAGCAACTGCTCAGTCACGCGCTGTTTGTCGGCGAGCTTCACGCCGGACACCGGCGCCGGCAGCAAGCTCGAAGCTCCCCCTGAGAGCAGCACGATCAACAAATCGCGGGCGGTGAGGCCTGTGACGAGTTTCATGATGCGCCGGGCTGCCGTCAGACCCGCCCGATCCGGGAGCGGATGGCCGGCCTCTACGACGGCAATGCGTGTGGTGGGAAGCCCGTGGCCGTACTTTACGACGACCACGCCGCCGTCCAGATGGCGTCCAAGGATCGGCTCAATTGCGTGGGCCATCGCGGCGGCGGCCTTGCCTGCTCCGACGACAACGACCCGTTCATAGTCGCGGAGGTCGTAGCGGCGACGCCCGATCGTGAGATGATCACCGTGCTTCCGAAGATACCGTCGGAGTACGCGACCGGCGTGAGCGGAAGCCAGCGCCTGTTTCAACATGTTGGCCAGCAGAGGGCGCGCGCGCGACACAGGAATCCGCATCAGCATGGATGGACGCTGGAACACCGAGAAGCACCCGGAGGTCGCTGGAAGACGACGCGGACTGCCGTTTTCACCATCGGGTCAGGGCGACTTCTCTTGCTTGAAGCAGCGGGAGGGACAGGTTTGACGAGGGACCTTGATCTGATATGTACCGTGCGGCAAGAAATCTTTCTTGAACTCAGGGTTCAGTAATTTCAGTTCCAGGAAGTAGGTACCGAACTCCTCGGCGATGGAGGTGAGGGCGCGCTGGGACTCCTTGATGTTCACGGTGATCGTTTCTGTTTCGAGGGGAATATACAGATCCTTTTTGCTCAACCCCAAATATTTTTCCGGCTGGCTATAGATCTCCTTGGCGGCAATGATGCGGGGCACGTAGCGCATGGTTTCCCGCGGCCCGTGCATTTTCCAATAATCGGTAATCTTCTGCTCCTTGAGCAGCTTGCGGATGCGCTCTTCGCCGGCATTGTAAGATGCCATGGCCATGAACCAGTCGTTGCTCTGAAAATCCTTGAGATACTTGAGGTACTTCACAGCCGCTTCCGTGGACATCTCCAGGTTCCGGCGCTCATCGCGCACGGCGTCACTTTTCAATCGATAGCGCCGACCTGTGGAAGGGATGAACTGCCAGGGTCCCGACGCCTTGGCTCTGGAGTAGGCGGCGGAAATACATTTACTTTCTACGAGCAGCATATACTTGAGATCGTCAGGCAATCCGGCCTCCGCCAGTTGGCGCTCCGCCGGGGGAAAGCAGCGGCCCGTGCGTTTCGCCAAAATGATGCTTTCTCCCTGATCTTCCAGAAATTGATAAAACTCGTATTCAATCCGTTCGCGAACCTGCCAGTTGTCGAGCGGCACGGGTTGCCCTGCGAACGTCAGCTTCTCCGGAAGCTTGAAGGAACTGAGGTAATAGCGCTCGCCGTCGCGTTTGATCTCAGGAAGGATCACGAGGCGGTCTTCAGGCTCGTTCGGGTTGTCCAGCGGGTCGGGAAGCGCAAGGTCCCGTTCCGTTTCACCGTTGGCGCCCGCTGCGGCAGGAGATTCTTTTGAAACGGCGTCCGGTTGCGGCTGAGCCTTTGCGGACATCGGAACCGTCATCGCCAACACCGCCGCGAGTAACACGCGCAGCATGCCCATCGTTCCTCCCAGTTGAACGGACTTTTTCATCCTCACCGTCGTCATGCTAGCAGCAAGCGATGACTCCGGCAAGCAGGATCGCCTTTCAGAAACGTGTTACACTTCTGCGCGATGAAATCCCTCACGGTCCTCAATCAATGCATCACTTCGTGTACCGCCTGTCCGCGTCTGGTGACGTACCGGCAAACGGTCGCAAAGGAAAAACGCCGGCAATATCAGGACTGGATCTATTGGGGTCGTCCAGTCCCTGGATTCGGCGATCCGGCCGCGCGCCTTTACATTCTCGGCTTGGCGCCGGCTGCGCATGGTGGCAATCGAACGGGGCGCATCTTCACCGGTGATCGGAGCGGGGACTGGCTCTACGAGGCGCTGTACCACTTTGGATTTGCGAACCAGGCAACCTCTCAGCATAAAGACGACGGCCTGGTCTTGTCGGATTGCTACATCGGAGCGACGGTGCGTTGTGCCCCGCCAGACAACAAACCGTCACTTGAGGAGTTCGAACGATGTCGCCCCTACCTGAGGGATGAACTGAGGCTCCTAAAGAACATGCGGGTCGTCGTCAGCCTGGGGAAGATCGCTTTTGATCATTACCTCAAGGCCTGCCGCGAAGAAGAACGCGTGATTCCTTCACCGCTTCCGACCTTCGGGCACGGCCAAATTTACGGGCTGCCTTGGGGCGTGACGCTCATCGGCTCGTACCATCCCAGCCAGCAGAACACGTTCACCGGGAAACTGACCAGACCCATGTTTCACGCCGTGTTCGCCGAAGCCCAAAAGGCTATTCGCAAGGGAAAGCCGCCGAAACGCGCGGGCCGGCTTCTTCCGGCCCGCGCGAGGCACGTGGTTATTTCTTGTTCTGGGAGTCCCAATCCGCGAGAAACTTCTTGAGACCAAGATCGGTCAAGGGATGCTTGACCATCTGCTGGAAGATCGCGAAGGGCATGGTGCAGATGTGCCCGCCGGCCAACGCCGCTTCGACCACATGTTGGGGATGCCGCACGCTCGCCACGAGGACGTACGTTTTGAAATCATAATTTTTGTAAATCGTGAGGATCTGCCGAATGAGCTCCATGCCGTTTGAGCTGATGTCGTCCAGCCTACCAATGAAGGGAGACACGCACCAGGCGCCGGCCTTCGCCGCCAGCAGGGCTTGCGTGGGCGAAAAGCAGAGTGTGACGTTGACCCTGATGCCTTCAGCGGCCAGGCGTTTCGTGGCCTTGAGCCCTTCCGCGATCAAAGGCACCTTCACGACGATGTTCTTGTGGATCTTGGCAAGTTCGCGCCCTTCCTTCACCATCGCGTCGGCTTCGATGCTCACCACCTCGGCACTGATTGGTCCGTCGACGATGTTACAAATCTCGACAAGCACTTCCCGGAAGACGCGACCTTCTTTCGCCACCAGCGAGGGATTGGTCGTGACGCCATCCAGCAATCCAAGGCTTGCCGCCTCCTGGATTTCTTTTACGCTGGCTGTATCAAGATAGAATTTCATGGTGATGTCCTTTCATGGGTTCAAGGCTCGTGGGGGAAAATGCGATCTCTCATTGTAAAAAGAACCCTGGGCTGATGCAAACAGCTTCTCCGTTTGACAGCCAGGGGACCCGCAGTTAGAATCCAGCCGCGAACGGATCCGCCTCTCAGAAGCGGTGATCCCTTCGAATCGAGGAGACATTCCCATGATGCGATCGAGCGTGTGGGTGCTGGCCCTGTGCCTGTTCATTTCTGGCTGCGGAGGCAATCCGTACCTCGAACAGTCACTGAAGCCGGCCGAGTTGCAGGGGAAAGACAAGGCCTGGTTTCTCAAGAACTGGGGCGAACCCAGCGGCAAAGCGCCCCGTTTTTTCGGCGGCGAAACCTGGACCTATTATCGTATCGCCGGCGGCAAGTCGGGCCCGCCGTTCTTCAACTTCTCGCCCAATCAGTGTGAAATTACGCTCAAGTTCGACAAGGAAGAAAAACTCGACGACTACGGTTATTCCGGGTGCTGACCAACCCGCAGCTCAATGCTCCCTCCGAGCTTGCTCGTCTCCCCTTTTCCATTTGAGCCAAAGCATCTAAACGGGTGGCGCCGGTCCTGGCGACGTTCTCACCCACCCAACCAACCGCTTCCGCACGGGCAGGGTGAGGGCGCACGTCGCGATACATAAAGAGCGCGACGTTTGTGTGCGCCGTCGAGTTGATGAGGTGGCCGGGCCGGATAGGCTGACCGGCGACAGGACCCGCGCTCGCTAGCTCCTACCCCGTCATCTGCTTTTGGAACGCCGCTGCACAGCCCTGACTGCAGAAACAATACGTCTGACCTCCGATGACCTCGATCACCGCTGAGCCTCTGGGAACAAACACCCGGCAAACAGGATCCTGCACCATCTGATCCTTGCTCTTCGGTAGCCGCTCGGGCTGCCGGTTTCCGAATTCCCGAAAGGCGCTGCGGAGAAGGAAATAGAGGACGATAAGTAGGATTAGAATGAAGATGATTCTATACATAGTGGATGGACGACCGTGCCGCCACAATCCTATGGGATGGTCGTTATTCTGTCAACAATGCTCCTGACTGATAATTTTTTAAAAACCAACGAGTTGATAGAACCCGTCATAGCACAAACGGCCTAGCCTCCTGCCTTTCTTCAGGGCCTAAATCCCATCTTTTCCCCGTACTTCCGATGGATAGGCAGGTTCGAAGGTGAATGTTACAGTCACCTTCATGAAGACCTGTGATAAATGTCGCGGAACAATGTTACCGGAGCGGGCAGTGGACTTGGATGCCGGGCTGGCGATCACCGTATTCGCATGTTTGAACTGTGGTCGTCGGAAGGCAGCGGATCAGGAACCTCGTCCTCTTACGGCTAGATATTGACGCGATGACCAATTTCCCTCGTTTCTGACGAGCATGAAGCCGCCCGTGCGGAGCTGCGGGTTTCATCGGGTGATGCAGCAGTCTGATCCCCCTTCGTTTTGATCCCAACCGCTCCCCGCTTCCTTTTTCACCATCGCTGTCCCACGCTAACACGTGACATGCATCTTGCGTGTCTCGGGACAGCAGTCCAACTTGAGTTTCAGCGGTTCGTTCTCTGTTGGATTTTGGTTGGGGAAGAGAACACACTCCTACAACATAATAAATAAGGGATTTCAAGTTAGCGTAGTTGACTGAGCATGTGTCCGGCTATAGCATCCGGACATGCGACGGATGGCCATATTTCTCACTTGTTTGCTGCTTGTCCTAACGTTCAATGCTTATGCCTGTCTATTGCCTTTACCTACGCCATCAGGCATGGATTGTTCCTCGGATTCCCACGAGCCGGTTCGACAAACTTGCGACGCGTTTCTTGAAATAGGACCGCATTCTGAATTTTCTTCTAACCCTAGCGTTACCGCCCTGCACTTCGATTTTGCTGTTCCTGCCCAAATCATCCATGTTGTCTTCTTTGTTTCTCAACCAGACCAGCTCCCACGCAGTCGCGACACCCCGGTTCATTCGTCGATTCAATCCACGGTCCTGAGAATTTGATACCTCCTTCGAGTTTCGATCCTCGAAACTTGGTGCGCCTCCGTGTGCCCTCAGAGCGGCATAGCCCGAGGCGAGAAGGAGGATTATCAATGAGAAAACCTCGATTCTGCTTGCTGAAGGTCACGAGCTGGTTCTCGCTGGGCTGCGTGCTCTTTTGGAGCGACACTATGATCTGGTCGGCACTGCGCAGGACGGTCTGTCAGTCCGTCAGAGAGGCTCGGCGATTGCACCCAGATCTCATCCTGATGGATGTCGCCTTGCCACGGATCAGCGGATTGGAAGCGGGCCTACGGCTGCGACAACAGGAGCCGAAGGTCAAACTTTTGTATCTTTCCATGTATGGAGATAAGGAGTACGTCGAAGAAGCCTTGCGGATCGGAGCTTCAGGATATGTACTGAAAGGCTCGGGGCTGGGAGTATTGTTCCGCGCCATCGAGTTTGTCCTCGCCGGAAAGCAATATGTGTCGCCGGAATTGTCTTTCAGGGGAAATTCCTAAACCGCGGGTCGCACGTTCAGGATTCGGTTGGGGAGAAACAACGGTCAGTAGCTGGAAAACGTATGTGTGAGAGAATGGCCGCGATCAGCCAGAGATGATGCAAGTCAGCGGGAGATCAGAATTCACAAGACAGGAAGGCGTTTGTAAACTTTTCACCTAAACCAGAGGAGATTACTTCAATGACAAAACATCCATCATGTCGTACAGCCCAGGAGGCTGTTTGACGACCCAGCTCGCCGCTCGTAAGGCGCCTCGTGCGAAGGTGTCGCGGCTGCTGGCCCGATGGGTGACTTCGATTCGTTCCCCCATTCCGCCGAAAATGATCGTGTGGTCCCCCACAATGTCCCCGGCGCGAATCGTCTGGATGCCGATTTCCCGTTGCTTCCGTTCTCCGACCAAACCCTTGCGAGCATAGACACCGACCTGATTCAGATCACGGTTGACGGCGCGCGCCAATACTTCAGCAATCTTGAGCGCGGTTCCACTCGGGGCATCCCTCTTCATGCGGTGATGAGCCTCGATGACTTCGATGTCATACTCATCTCCCAAGGTCCTGGCCATTTCGCTGATCACCTTATAGATCAGGTTCACTCCGACACTCATATTGGGAGAGAACATGCAGGGGACCTGCCGGGTCAATGACTTGAGTTCGTCCAATTGGGCGGTATTGAATCCCGTCGTCCCAATCACCATCGCCCGTCCACGTTCGGCGACTGCGCGGAGATGCCCCAGTGTTGCTTCGGGCGCCGAAAAATCTATGACAACCTCGGCCCGATCAAGCAAGCCGGGAAGATCGTCGGTGATCAGAACGCTCATTTTACCGACACCGGCCGTTTCACCGGCATCCAGTCCAAGCGCCGGATGGCCCTTCCCTTCGATGGCTCCAGCCAGCGCCAAATCACTGGACTCTTTGATCAAAGCGATCAACCGGCTTCCCATTCGGCCAGCAGCCCCAGCAACAATAACCTTGATCATGGACGTGAGCTTTCAGGGATGGGAAAGGTTAGACCAACCGCATTTCTTTCAGGACGCGGGTCAACTGGTTGCGATTGTCCGCGCTCATGGCGCACAGGGGCAACCGTAGTTCCGGATCGATCTTGCCCATCATCCCCATCGCTTCCTTCACTGGAATAGGGTTCGTTTCAAAGAACAATGCGGCAAAAAGCGGCGAGAGCAGGAAATGGATACGACGCGCTTCGTCGATGCGGCCGGCCTGGAACGAAGCGACCAGCTGGGACATCTCTTTCGGCATGATGTTGGCCGTCACGGTGATGACGCCTTTGGCCCCCACGGCCATCATGGGCAGAGTTAGCGCATCGTCACCGGCCAGAACGGTCAGGCGATCTCCGCAGGCCTGTGCAATGTCGGAGGCCTGCTGGACGGAGCCGCTGCCCTCCTTGACTCCGACGATGCTTTTCATCACCGCAAGACGCGCGACCGTCGCTGGCAACATGTTGACCCCGGTGCGGCCGGGAATGTTGTAGAGCACCAGAGGAATGTCGACGGCCTCGGCTACGGCCTTATAATGGCGATACAATCCTTCCTGCGTCGGCTTGTTGTAATAGGGCGTGATGAGCAGCGCCCCATCTGCACCGGCCTCTTTGGCGTGTCGAGTGAGCGAGATCGCTTCGTCGGTACTGTTGGAACCCGTCCCGGCGATGACCGGCACCCGGCCCTTGACGACTTCGACGCTGAGCCGGATGACCCGGTGATGCTCGTCATGCGTCAACGTCGCCGATTCTCCCGTCGTGCCGCAAGGCACGATGCCGTTCGTGCCGTTCGCGATCTGCCATTCAATAAGATCGCCGAACGTCCGCTCATCGACCTTGCCGTTCCGGAACGGCGTCACAATTGCGACTATTGACCCGCGAAACATGGACGCTCCTTAGATAAGGAAACGGAAAGGGCTGAACCGCTTTGATGCGCATCCGGCATGCGCCGGTCAGCTCAAGAAGGCCGGAATCGTCTCGCCTCGAACAAGATCATCATAACTCTCGCGCGCACGGATCACATGCACCTCATTGTCCTTGACCAACACTTCCGGCACCCGCGGCCGCGAATTGTAGTTGGAGGCCATGACGAATCCGTAGGCGCCCGCGCTCATGACGGCCAGCAAGTCACCCGGTTTGACCTCCGGTAATGAACGGTCCTTGGCCAGGAAATCGCCCGATTCGCAGACCGGTCCCACCACATCGACTGAGTGCTTCGGCCGGTGCAAGAGGGCTTCGGACACCGGGCGGATGTCATGATAGGCGTTGTACAGGCTCGGCCGAATCAGGTCGTTCATGGCCGCATCTACGATGACGAATCGTTTGCTCTCCCCGATTTTTTCATACAGGGCCTTGGTCACCAGGATGCCCGCATTGCCGACTATCACGCGGCCCGGTTCCATGACCAGCGTGAGGTCCAATCCCTTGACGAGCGGCGAGAGGGCCTCGGCCAGTTCGTGCGGCAACGGTGGTTTTTCGTCGGAATAGGTAATGCCCAGCCCGCCGCCGATATTGAGATACCGGATGTTGGTCCCCTGCCCTTTGAGTCTGTCGACGAGTGCAAGGACTTTTTTCAAGGACTCGACGAAGGGCGTCACTTCGGTCAACTGGGAGCCGATGTGCGCGTGGACCCCCACGACGTGAATGTGCCGGAGCGTCGAGGCCACACGAAATTCTTCCAAGGCACGGTCGGCGGCGATGCCGAACTTGCTCTTCTTGAGGCCGGTTGAAATGTAGGGATGCGTCTTGGGATCGATGTCGGGATTGATTCGCAGGGCCACGGGCGCAATCTTGCCGACGGAGGCTGCCACGTCATTGATGGCGTGCATCTCCGCCGACGATTCGATGTTGAACATCAGAATCTCGGCCTTCAAGGCATCACGGATCTCCTCCGCGTTCTTCCCGACCCCCGCAAACACAATCTTCGATGGGGGCACGCCGGCCTTCAAGGCGCGGAATAGCTCGCCGCCGGACACAATATCGACACCGCTGCCCTCCTTCGCCATCAGGCGCAGAACCGCCAGATTGGAGTTGGCCTTCATGGCGAAGGCAATCAGATGAGGAATATTCTTGAATGCGCTGTCATAGGCCCGGATATGCCGAATGAGGGTCGCGTGGCTGTAAATGTAACAGGGCGTGCCGACCTGCTTGGCAATCTGGCTCACCGGCACCTGCTCGCAATACAACTCGCCCTGGCGGTATTCGAAATTATGCATCCTGAAAATCCTCGATCAGCATTTCCAAGCCCGCCAGCGACAGGCCTTGCATCGATGTCTCGAAGGCATCCTTGAACTTGCGATATCGCACCTTCACATTCGGGACGGCGGCCTTGATGGCGTCCGAATCGATGAGCGCTTTCAGCGCGTCTGGAGCGGCGAGCTTGAGATGCTCAAAATTGACGATCACGTCCATCTTCGCCTTTTCGGCCGCTTCTCTGATTCGATTGATCAGTTCATGGACATTGAGGTGGTCCAATGCTCCTTCGAGGTCCATGAACAACGCGGCAAATTTATCGTGCCGCTTCACTTTGATATTCAACGTCAATTGCTGCGCAGAAGGCGCTTTCGGATCAAACCGCTGTTTGAGTGCATGCAGCGCGCTGGGAATGAGTTGATCCGGATCGAGCACGGGAAGCTTCGCCTGCAGATTCTTGAGCACGGAGGCAAGCGGAGACAATGTCCCCTTCGGACAGCTCCGTTTTACCAGTTTGCGGAATTCACGGTTCATCTCCCACCGAGCGACCAACCGCTGCTTCGTGCCGGCCAGGCGGTACCAGATGTTAGGCAGGGAATAGAACTGATGGTTCGCCCAGTGAAACCCTTCTTGAAGCTGTTGCGGGGTCATCCGGCTCGGCTGAAACACCACATGTTTTCCGTCGTACTTGGACCAATCCCGGTCGAAAATGCGTCCGGCATTGTTGTACCGATCGAAGAGCGCCGTTCCTGGCAGCGGTGTGAGCACGTTGAAGTAAGCGAGCTCCACATGGTTTTTCGTCAGGAAATCGACGGCCCGCTCAAACACCGCTTCGTCGTCGTTGTCGAATCCGAAGACGATGCCCGGATTCACCATGATGCCGTATTTATGGAACATTTTGATCTCTTCCGCAAACTTCTGGACGCGATTGAACGGTTTGTTGGTTTCATCCAGACAGTCTTCGTCAAGCGATTCCATCCCGACAAACACCGAGACGCAGCCGCTTTCGGCGGCCAGCTTGACCATCTCCTCGTCGTCGCCCAGAAACAGCGTGGACTGGCACCCCCACTTGAGCTTGAGGGGCTTGAGCGCTGTCCAGAGCTCACGGCAGTAGGCCCGGTTGCTGTTGTGCAGGTCGTCGACGAAGGCCACGATGCTGCCGTCTTCGATGCCCACTCGGATCTTTACTGTCGCGAGGAAGGCGCGCCACAGCGGTTCATCGCGGATACGTTCGACCAGTTCGCTTCGAACCCACCGCTGCACGTTCGTTAATTCTGCCACCACCTCATCGACCGGCCGGCGCCTGGTGGTCTTGCCGTTAAACGGAGAGACGCTGCAAAACTCGCAATCGAAATGGCACCCTCTGGTCGTGAAACTGCACTGCCGGGTCATGTAGGAATCGGGGCTAAGCAATTCGACGCGGGGACTCCTGTAGCGCTCCAGCGACGGAAACGCCGTCATCTTGTAGATGCGCTGCATGGCGCCGGCTTCATAATCCGCCACCAATCGAGGCCATAAGTCTTCGGCCTCGCCGCAAACAATGGCATCGGCATGCTGGAGGGCTTCGTCCGGACAATAGGTCGGATGCACGCCTCCCATGACCACGGTTTTGCCCCGCTTTCTGAATTCCTTCGCGATCTCGTAGGCCCGCGGCGCATAGCAGGTCATGATCGAGAGACCAACCATGTCGCAGGGAGTATCAAAGTCGATGTCTTCCACCGCTTCATCCACCAAATCGACGTCCCAGGACTCCGGGGTATAGGCCGCGATCGTGGGTAGGCTCAGCTTCGGGAACCAAACGGCTCGTCGCTCCGAGGCGGTGAGATGGTATTGGTTGTTTCGAGGATAGGGATCGACGAGTAGGAGCCGCTTACCGACTTGAGGCTTGAACGGTTGTCCATGTCGCGTCGGTTGTATCAGTGCCATCGGTTCCTCCTCCACTTCAGCATAGTTCTTATCAGAGCCGTGTAACGACTCGATTGGTTGTTCACGCAGTTACCGGGTCCCCACCGGAAACAACGGCGGGAGGTCCACATCCTGGCCCAACGGTTCAGGGACAGGCTGGAATTCTTCGGCTTCACGTTTCGCGGCCTCGGCATCCAGCTTCTTTTGCCGCTCGATTGTAGGCGCCACTCCAACATCCTCGGGAGGAATCGGCGATCCGACGGTCCCGCAGGCTGCCAACGACCAGATCGCGAGCACCACCATGGCCATCACGATAACATCCGCTCGAGCTGTTTGATCCGCTGCTCGACCTGTCCTCTGGCAGTCCCGCCGATCTGGGTTTTGCGGTCGATCGCCGCCTGCACGGTCAATCGTGCGAAGACGCTTTTGTCGAAGCGGTCGGAGAAGTGACGAAGTTCCTCGAGCGTAAAGGACGTGAGCTCACGTCCACGCTCCAATGCGGAACGCACCACCCGCCCGGTGACGCCATGGGCTTCTCGAAAGGGCATGCCCTTGCTGACGAGATAATCGGCCAGCTCGGTCGCCAGCAGCCCGCCACCTTGAACGGCCTGCTTCAGGCTCTCCCGGTTTACTTTGAGCCGACGCATCAGTTCCGTCAAGACTTGAAGGGATGTCGTGACCGTGTCCAATGCATCGAACAAGGCCGGCTTGTCCTCTTGCAAGTCCCGATTATAGCTCAAGGGGAGGGCCTTCATCATAGTCAAAAGATTAATCAATTGGCCGTACACCCGGCCTGTTCGCCCCCGGATCAGCTCAGGCACGTCGGGATTCTTTTTTTGCGGCATCATGCTGCTCCCGGTGCAAAACCCCTCCGGGAGGTCGACGAACTGGAATTCCTGCGAAGACCACACGATCAACTCTTCGCTCAGCCGCGACAAATGCATCATCGTAATCGACAGCGCTGCCGCACTCTCGATCATGAAGTCACGGTCAGAGACGGCATCCAGGCTGTTGGTCGTCAGTTGGGGAAACCCTAGGAGGCCTGCCGTATACCAACGATCAATGGGGTAATTGGTGCCGGCCAGTGCCCCAGATCCCAGCGGCATCACGTTCAACCGTTTCTGCGCATCCTGGATGCGACCCTTGTCGCGCTCGAGCATGTCAACGTAGGCGAGGAGATGGTGCGCAAACAGAACCGGTTGGGCCCTCTGTAAGTGGGTGTAGCCGGGCATGGCGACCGTGCGGTGCGCCTTCGCCTTGGCCACCAGAACGCGCTGGCACTCCTGAAGCCGCTTGGCAAAATCTTCCAGCTGACCGCGCAGGTAGAGCCGGATGTCCAGCGCGACCTGGTCGTTGCGACTCCGTCCCGTGTGCAGTTTGCCCCCCAGGGGACCAATCAGCTCCGTGAGCCGCCGTTCAACTGCCATGTGAATGTCTTCGTCCTGAGGCGTAAATTTAAATCGGCCTCGATCCAACTCGGTTTTCACGGCCTCGAGGGCCCGCACGATCGTCCGGGTCTCGCTCGACTTCAGGACGCGCGCCTTCTCCAACGTCTTGCAGTGGGCGATGCTGCCCTGGATGTCCTGCGCGTACAGCCTGCGATCGACGGACACCGAACCGGTGAAGGCTTCAACTAGACGGTGCGTCCGTTCCCGAAATCGACCACCCCAGGCCTTTCCATCGGCAAGACCGTTGCCTCTCCGCACCTTGGTCATCAGGACGATGCCTTCTTGCGTTGCGCTCGTATCTTCAACCGCAGTGCGTTCAGACGGATAAAACCCTCCGCATCTTTCTGGTTATAGACCTCGTCCTCTTCAAAGGTCGCGATGTCGAGTCGATACAGCGACCGTTTCGATTTGCGACCCGCCAAGGTGCAGCTGCCCTTGTACAGCCTCACCCGCGCCGTACCGGTAACATCCTGCTGCGCTTCGTCGATCGCCTTTTGCACCATCTCGCGCTCGGGGCTGAACCAATAGCCGTTGTAGATCAAATCGGCATAGCGAGGAATCAGACTGTCCCGGAAATGCAAAACCTCCCGGTCCATCGTCAACGATTCCAACCCTCGATGAGCGACGTGCAGAATCGTGCCCCCCGGCGTCTCGTAGACGCCGCGGGACTTCATGCCGACGTAGCGATTCTCGACCAGATCGACCCGCCCAACGCCATGCGCGCCGCCCACCTTGTTGAGATACGCAAGCAATGCAGCCGGACTCATTTTTTTGCCGTCCACCGCCACCGGATTGCCGGCCTCATAGTCGATCTCCACTTCCTGCGGTTTGTTGGGGGCCTTCTCCGGCGACACGGTCATCTGGAAAATCTCGTCCGGCGGCGATTCCCAGGGGTCTTCCAGGATGCCGCCCTCATAGCTCACATGGAATAAATTGAGGTCCATGCTGTACGGTTTTGCCTTGGTCGCCGTCACAGGGATGCCGTGGCGATCGGCATATTCGATCAACTCTCGACGGGACCGCATCGTCCACTCACGCCACGGAGCAATGATTTTCAGCGTCGGCGCAAGCGCCATATAGGTCAACTCGAAGCGGACTTGATCGTTGCCCTTCCCCGTCGCGCCATGCGAGACGGCTTCTGCCCCTTCCTTGAGCGCAATTTCCGCCTGGCGGCGGGCGATCAATGGTCGCGCGATCGAGGTACCCAGCAAATAGGACCCTTCATACATCGCGTTCCCTCGCAGCATCGGGAACACATACTCCTTCACGAACGTTTCACGCAGATCCTCGATATAGACCTTCTTGACACCCAGCTTTTGGGCCTTGGCCTTGATGGCCTGCAGGTCTTCGCCTTGGCCGAGATCGGCGCAGAACGCGATGACCTCTGCTTCGTAGGTCTCTTGGAGCCATCTCAGAATGACCGAGGTGTCGAGCCCTCCGGAATAGGCCAGCACGATTTTTTTGATCCCGCGGTTCATCGTCGCCCTTGTCTCCCTTTCCCCAACAGGTTCGTCAAAATGGCTTTCTGCATATGCAGCCGGTTTTCCGCTTGATCGATCACGACGGATTGCGGACCGTCTAGGACCTCCGCAGTGATTTCCTCCCCTCGGTGGGCAGGCAAACAATGCATGACGATCGCATCAGGCTTGGCTCTGGCGACGAGCCGGCTGTTGACCTGATAAGGCGCAAGCACTCGCAATCGTCTGGCTTGTTCTCGTTCACGACCCATGCTGATCCAGACATCCGCATACACGACATCCGCTTCCTTCACGGCCACATAAGGGTCCTGGCCTAGTTCGATTACGGCGCCGGTTTTGGCGGCTTCGACTCGCGCGAGATCCACGACATGTTGATCCGGCTGGTAGCCGGACGGACACCCGAGCGAAATCGCCATGCCCATTTTGGCTACAGCCTCAATGAGCGAATTAGCGACGTTGTTGCCGTCGCCCACATAGGCGATCTTGATCCCTTTGAGCTTCCCTTTTTTTTCCTTGATCGTCAGCAAATCGGACAAGGCCTGGCACGGGTGGCTGAGGTCGGTAAGACCGTTGATCACGGGCATCGTGGCTTCGCGCGCCCATTCCTCGACCGTGCCGTGGTCATACGTGCGGATGACGATTCCGTCCAGATAACGGGACAGCACTCGCGCGGTATCGGCCACGCTTTCTCCGCGCGACAACTGGATGTCGGCCATCGGCAGGACCAGCGCGTGGCCGCCCAACTGATGCATCCCCGCTTCAAACGATACTCGCGTCCGCGTTGACGGCTTTTGAAACAGGAGCCCGAGGGTTTTCCCCTTGAGCAGAGCGTGCGCGATGCCATGGCGCTGCTTTTTCTTGAGTGCAGCCGCCAATGTCAGCAGGCGTTCCACCTCGCCCTTGGGAACAGCCGCGACATCCAAGAGATCCTTCGCGAGCCGGGTTGTGCGCTGTGGCAGTGGTGTCATCGGACGCCGACCTTCAAAGAGCCGCCGCCTGAGCGGCATGCCGATCAAAGATGTGTGACAGAACTTCCAGCAAGCGGTCGACTTCCGATTGCGTGATGATCAGCGGTGGAATAAAACGAAGCACGTGTTCTCCCACGGCGTTGACGAGGAACCCGCGCTTCAGACAATCGCCGACGACGGTTTTCGCATCCATTTCGACTTCCATCCCTTGGAGCAGCCCCAAGCCGCGTACATCCCGCACGAGATGGTGGCGGTCCTTGCACTCGGACAAGCCCTTGCTCAGGTAGTCGCCCATCCGCCGCGCCTGGTCCAGCACGCGGCCGTCGAGCAGCACACGGAAGACTGCCAGCGCCGCAGCACAGGCCAGTGGGTTCCCGCCGAATGTGGACGCATGCGAGCCGGGGCCGAAGGTTTTCGCGACGGGCGCCGTTGCCAAACAGGCGCCGATGGGAACGCCGCCGCCCAATCCCTTGGCCAAAGTCATGATGTCCGGCTGTACGTTCAACTGTTCATAGGCAAAGAGCGTCCCGGTTCGGCCCATTCCGGTCTGTACTTCATCGAAGATCAGGAGAATATCGCGTTGCGTGCACAGCTCACGGACCGCCTTGAGGTAGTCGCGAGAGGCGACGTGCACACCGCCCTCACCCTGAATCGGCTCCAGCATGATGGCGGCAGTCTTGTCGGTCACCGCTTGTTGCAGTTCGGCCAGGTGATTGAAGGTCACGTACGAGAACCCGGGAACGAGCGGCTCATACCCTTTTTGCACCTTTTCCTGACCGGTGGCGGTCAGTGTCGCCATGGTCCGGCCATGAAAGGATTGCTTCATCGTGATAATCTCGAACCGGCCGGCCCCGTACCTGTCGTGCGAATAGCGCCGTGCGAGCTTGATCGCCGCTTCATTGGCCTCTGCGCCGCTGTTGCAAAAAAAGACCTGGTCGGCAAATGAATGGTCCACGAGCAATTGCGCCAGTCTTACCTGCGGCTCCGTGTAGTAGAGATTTGACGTGTGAATGAGTTGTGCCGCCTGCTTCTGGACCGCCAACACCAGGTCTGGATGTCCATGACCGAGCAGGTTCACGGCAATGCCCCCGACAAAATCCACATATTCACGACCCTCCAGGTCGTAGACCTTCGTCCCCCGCCCCCTCACAATGGAGATCGGCTGCCGTGCGTAGGTACCCATCAGATATTGTTCGGCGCTCTCCTTGAGTTCCTCAGTCGGCATGGCAAACGTATCCCCTTGTAAAGTAAGGGAACCTAGCACAGGAATGCAGGTGAAAGCAAATGATCGAGTGGTGGGCGATGAAGGGGGCTTCGAGCGCGGTGTCACCCGGGGTTATGATACTCTCTGATCAATGAAAGCCTGCACTCAGTGTCAGCAGCAGAATCAAGACGACGCAAATTTTTGCTATCAATGCGGGAACGACCTGGGAGCATCGAACGACGTTTCGGCCACATCGACGCCCTTTTCCAGTCGCACGGACGAGGACCTGTGGCGTGATTTCATCGGTCCGAACGCTGACCGCTTTCTGGAGCAGTTCAAGAAGTTCGGCTCTCCGCAATCACCTCGATTCGCGCTCACGTGGAACTGGCCGGCCTTCCTGTATGTCTCGTTTCTCTGGTTTCTGTACCGGAAAATGTATCTCTATGCGGCGGTGTATGCGATCGGCCCCATAGTCTCAACCTACCTGACGGGCGATCTGACGAGCGGGATCGTTTGGAGTGTGGTTGCCGGCGCTACCGCCAACTATGTGTACTACTGGCATTGCCGTGAGAATATTGCTGCCATCAAACAACAAGCCTGGAATGATCCGACCCAACAGCATGCGGTATTGAAGGAAGAAGGCGGCGTGCAACCGTACGTCATCTGGGTCGGGGTGGTGTTCTATCTGCTCTTTTCGCTGACGATGTTCAAAATGCTTCAAGAAGGCGCCCTGGATGTCGACAAGGTTCCGAAGAGACCGGCCAAGACGGCTGGCAATGCCGAAGACATTAGCGCTGTCGTTGCCACGTGATCCAAGCCTGAAACCAGCCCCAGTCCTGCTCGTAAGCCGCGCCTCCGGAATCCGCAGCCTCTTGTTTTTGCTCCAATTGTGTATACGTGCGCGGCCAGTTTTTCTGCCACCAACTCTTGAGTTCATCAGGACCATAGGCCTGTCCGTTCGGGGCGAGGATCCCGGCTGCCGCGCAGAGCGGCGCAATGAGCGGCCAGTACCGGTCCTTGCCCAGCCCAAGACTTCGAAAATGCTCCCGCAGCAAGAAGCCCACCCAGAGTTCAGCGCTGTGCTTCTTGTTGTGCTTGAAAGGCTGTGTTTGTCTCAAGGGTATGGGGTCGAATGCCTTAACGATCGACGTATAGTCCGGTCCGCCATAGCTGCCGGCCGCTTCGGCAATCCCTTCGACGATGCTCGAGAGCTCCAATTCGGTCACGGGTGGAGCACTCATGCTTTGGCTGGAGAGACCGTCGGACATGGGGTTGGGCGTCGTCAGCAATTCGATCAAGGGTTTGAGTTCTCGCAGCCTGGTCGCCGCGGCCTTGAGCATCTGCTCCGATTCGAGCCAGTAATCGGCATCGTTCTTGGTGAGGCGCTCCCGGCCGGCGGGGGGAAGCACGGTGGGCACCCAGTACCGCATCAGCACGAACAGGATGTAGTCGACTTGTCCGCCGACTTGCCCGATACGATCGAGCAGACTGCCTGTTGCCGCGGCCTTGAAAAACGCCTCCGCGCGATCGAGTACTTGTAGTCGCGCACCCATGTTGAGCCACCAGCTTTCGACGGCGCGCCAGGGGCTCTCGAACGACGGACCTGTGCTCATAATGAATGTATCCTGCTGAAATCGTGCGGCATGGTACTGCCGCAATAGGTCGAAAGCAACGCTTGACTTGGACTCGTGATGCAGTATTCTTGGCCGGCGCAGAGTTGATTGACCTGGAGGGACATGCGATGGGACGTCTCGTCTTGCTCCGACACGGGGAGTCGCAATGGAATCTAGAGAACCGGTTCACCGGCTGGGTGGATGTGCCGCTTTCCTCGCGAGGCATCCAAGAAGCAAAAAATGCTGGTGACAAACTCCGTCCCTACCGATTCGATCGCGCGTTCACCTCCGTGTTGCAGCGGGCGAACGAGACGCTTCGACTGGCGCTCGAGGTCATCGGACAGACCACGATTCCGACGGAACGGGACAAGGCGTTGAACGAACGGATGTATGGAGAACTGCAAGGCCTCAATAAGGCGGAAACGGCCAAAAAGTACGGTGAAGATCAGGTCAAGATCTGGCGTCGCAGTTATGACGTTCGACCGCCGGGAGGGGAAAGCCTCAAGGACACCGCCGAGCGCGTGTTGCCCTACTTCGCCACGGCAATCAGGCCGCATGTAATCGCAGGCGAAACGATTTTGATCGCCGCGCACGGGAACAGTCTCCGAGCATTGGTGATGGAACTAGAACAGCTCACGAGGGACCAGGTATTGGAACTCAATATTCCAACGGGCGCCCCTCTACTCTATGAACTCGACTCGAGCGGACGGGTGACCAGCCACCGGTATCTGTAGCGCAGCCGAGCGCCAGGTAGTCGAACCCTCGCTCTCGCCTCCATCCCTGAGTGCCCACGAGTGTCTCTTTTCCGGATTCTCGTGGAGACCCTAGTTGTCCTCTTCCAGTCGTGCCTCCATGCTGTAGATCCAGCCAACGGGTGGTTCCGTAGTGGAAGAGACGAGTCCACCCTTCACCGATGGAGGTTCTATGAAGATCGCATTCTGTTCTCTCGCGCTCGGTGTGCTCTGGTATGTGGCCACGCCGGCCATGGCGGATATGGGAAAAGATGCCGGTCCCTTGAAGGCGGCTTCCGGCTCAAAGGCGGAAACTCACATTGCGGCCGGCATTGAACATTACGGCAAGGGACATTGGGACGTGGCGAAAAAGCATTTCGCCGAAGCCGAAAAGGCGGATCCTCAGTCGGCTGAGGCGCACTACGATCTTGCGCTGGCGCTCGACAAGGCCGGAGACCATAAGAGCGCAACAGAGCACTTTCAGCGTGCACAGACGCTCGGGAAAGACAACATGGAGATCCAGCAGTCGGAGATTCTGAAGAAGCACCTCAAGATGTAGACGAGCTGCGGCGGCCGGTCAGGCAACTTTGGTCGGCCGCCACCTGAGCCCGGCATTCAATAATTCCTGGAGCAGCTCATCGTACTCGTAATCGGCGCTTTCCGCGGAATCGGCAAAATCTTCATTGCGCGCAATTTGTGGATTCGGATTGGCTTCGAGTACATACAGGACCCCCTGCGCATCCATCCGCAAGTCGATGCGGGCGTAGCCGCTCAATCCCAGCGCGCGGTATACCCGCTTGGCAAGGTACTGGATCTCCTCTGCCTTTCCCGCCGGAAGATTTTTCGCCTTCTCCGAAGTAATGCCGTACTTGTCCTGATACTTTCGACTCCACTTCACCCGTTCAGTCGCAATTCTGCGGGTGTCCTCAGGCAGGTTGTCCATCTTGAGTTCCCATACCGGCAACGCTTGAAGGCGGCCGTTGCCGATGACACCGACGTAAAGCTCCCGCCCTTCGATGTAGCGTTCGATTAGCGCACCGGTGCCCACGCTTTCGTGAATGAATGCCACGCGCTCTTTCAGTTTCCCGTCGTCTTCCACGATAGATGCCTGGGAGATGCCGAGAGAGGCTTCTTCGGTGATGGATTTGACAATCAGCGGGAACGAGAGCCACGTCGGACGCTTGACCGTCCGACCTTGGGGCGCCACGATAAAATCCGGAAACGGAATGCGGTGAAACGAAAACAATTTCTTCGCCAGCACCTTGTCGCGGGCCAGCATCAACCCTCGAGGATTGCAGCCGGTGTATGGGACGCGCAGCAGTTCCAAATACGAAACGACGTTTTGGTCATACACCGCGAGGCCGTCAAATTCTTCGAGCAGGTTAAAGGCGATGTGGGGACGCCATTCCTCGATCGCGGCCCGAATGACGCCGAGATCGCTCTTCACCCCAAGCGGCCTGACGTCGTGCCCCAGTGCCCGCAGGGTGGTCACCACATCGTATTCCGTTCTCCACTCGGCGTTGGACGGATCATGACCATTGAGAGGGTCTGGCGGAACTAAGTCACCATGCATGAGGACGAGGACGCGCAGTCGTCTCATACCGCCACCTTGTGACGTCCGCTGCGTAAATAGTTCATTGTGTGGACCGTCAAGAGGATCGTAAAGTCGAGCTTCGCCTGTTCCTCATCGATCGGCAGGCGCAACCGCAGTTCGCGGCATCGTTCGATCATGTCTTCGAGCACTTGATCGATCGTGTACTGATACTCACCCGTCCAACTGGCAACCTTGCGGCGGACCTCACGCCGAAATCGGTTTAAGAATGCGGCGGCGCTCATCTTGTCTCCGTGGACGGAGTCATCCGAAAAGAGCCGCTTCAAATCTGGGTCATAGGAGGACGATCTCGCGACCCCATAATGTCCGCGCTTGCGTGCGTAGTGCTCACGGAGAGTTCGCTTGAGCATGGGCAACGGATCCACCTGCTCTGTCGTGGTCACGACCGGCGGCACACCGGCCAGTCCCTTCATGAGACTGTCCATGTATTGGAGCTTTCGCATGACAGGCCATCCCTTGTACCGGTCGGCCCACAGCGAGTTCGGCGTCAACCACACGGCGAATGTCTCGGCAAAGTCTTCATCGGGATGGCTTTGCGCGTACCATACATCCAGGTGCCGCACAAAGCTGCGGCTGTAGGGTCGAGGACTGTAATACTTGGGATAGGGGTCTGAAGAGCGTCCAAAGATGCGTTGTCTGCCACGCGAGCGGCGGATCCGGTACGCGTTCTCGATGGCATGCCCAGCCTCATGCCGAAGGATGCGCATGCACCACTCCGCGGTGCCGCCCTCGACTTCGAGCATCTGTGCCAGCTCGAGTCTCTCCAACCTCGGATGAGCAAGATAGAACGGGATGGCAATGCCCGGCACGCCGTCCGGCGTGAACCATTCGTTCGAAATCCAGAAATGTGGACGAAAGCAGAGGTGCTTGGCCTCAAGCTCCTGTTCGAGCTGACGAATATGGCGCGACAAAAAGGGACTCTCGATTGTGACGTTGAGACGGCACATGGGAAGATCGAGCAGCTTTTCATCGGACCAGGACACCCACGCAGGCTCGCGCTGACTGAGATCAGAGGGAGTTCGGTTTTTCGGATGCGCTCGCGCCATACCTTCCCCAGAGCATTATACACTTACTGAAATATAGCAGGTCGAGCGTTGACGAGGACCTGGCGGCTTGGACCGAGGGAGAAATTGTTTTCTTCCGCCCAAGAATGAACCGGAAGTAGCAACATCAGAGCTGGCCGGTCGGGCGGCGATGCACCGCCAGCATTCGACAGCGGATCGATCGAACGCGTAGAATGGGTTCCGATGTCGCCGATCAGTCATTTCCGTCCGATACTGCCGAGATTGGACGACGCCACCGAACAGTTGCAAACGCGACTGCTCCGTCAGGTTGGGCAAACGATCAGCGAGTATGGTTTGATCGAAGCCGGCGACAAAGTCATGGTGTGCCTCTCGGGCGGGAAGGACAGTTATGGGCTGTTGGATCTTCTCCTCGTGCTCCAGCGTCGGGCCCCTGTCCGGTTTGATCTCATCGCCGTCAACCTGGACCAGAAGCAACCCGGCTTCCCCGCACACGTCTTGCCGGAATATCTCACGTCGGTGGGGATTCCGTTTCGCATCGAAACACGGGACACCTATTCGATCGTCAAACGCCTCATCCCTGAAGGACAGACGACCTGTTCACTTTGCTCGCGGCTGCGTCGTGGTCATCTCTACCGCGTCGCCACTGAACTGGGGGCCACCAAGATTGCTCTGGGCCATCACCGTGACGACATTCTCGAAACGCTATTGATGAATCTGTTGTTCACCGGAAAACTCAAAGCCATGCCACCCAAGCTCCGTTCGAAAGACGGGCGGCATCTCGTCATTCGTCCCCTCGCGGCCGTCCGCGAGGCCGATCTTGCCCTGTATGCGGAACGGCGCGGGTTCCCGATTATTCCTTGCGATCTTTGCGGTTCCCAAGAGGATCTCAAGCGGAAGCAGGCGAAGACGTTCCTGCAGGAGTGGGAACGGCGTGCGCCCGGCTGTACCGACAGCATGTTCGCGGCGCTGTCAAACGTTGCCCCATCCCTCCTCCTGGACGGGAAACTTTTCGATTTCCGCTCTTTGGCCCTGGAGGATGCCGTCTACGGAGATGAAGACGGCTGGTTAGATCAGAAAGCGCCTAGCTCTTCAACCTGCTCGTAAATAGCTTGCGAAATTTTGCGACCTTCGGCCCCACCACGGCCGTGCAGTAGCCCTGAAACGGATTCCGCGCAAAATATTCCTGGTGATAGGGCTCGGCTTCATGCCACGTGGCGGCGACGACGAGCTCTGTCACGATCGGATTGGAGTACACATGATCTCGAGTCAATGACGCCATCACGTCCTCGGCGATTCGCTTCTGCTCGGGACTGTGGTAATAAATTGCAGAGCGATACTGAGTGCCGACATCGTGCCCCTGACGGTTCAGCGTGGTTGGGTCATGAATGACGAAGAAGATCTCCAGGAGTTCGCGATAATTGACCACGTCTGGGTCGAAGGAAACTTTGACTGCCTCAGCATGCCCGGTGCGTCCGCCGCAGACCGCCTCATACGTCGGTCGCTCCGTGTGACCGCCCGTATACCCGGATTCCACCGTCCGTACACCCTTCAGTTGATCATAAACGGCTTCTAGACACCAGAAGCATCCCCCCGCAAGTGTCGCGACCTCTTCTCTCATGATGCGTTTCAGACCTTTCCAGCATCCGCCAGTTTCAATACACGAGGACGCAACCACCGGCCGGCGGCGCCAACAGGCACTCGATGTATAGCATAGGAAAAGGCACGCTAGCGAGACAGGAAGAAGGCAAAGACTGGGAAGGGACTAGCGTCTTCCGGGTTTGAGATTGGCGATCAGTTGCCTGAGCTTCGCCCGTTCATCCGGATGCATAGCGGTAAATTCCAGGCCGAAGACATTCCCTTTGACCCAGCGAACCTGCGCCTCGTCTATGCGCAACGGCCAACTTAGCCCGGGCGCGTAAATTCTACATTCAAATGCCGCATTGGACACCACCGGCTGATCGGATTCGATGCGGCATCCGCCGTCCGAGAGGTCCAGGGTTTTTCCTTGCCCTTCGCGCTGCCCACCCGAGAAGGTACTGCGAAACTGGGCGGTAAAGCGTGGGTGCATTCTCTTTTCTGTTCCGCGATCCTTTTTCAGTACCTGAGCTTTCATTGCCATCGATACTCACCTCCACCATCGTGGTACCGAGCACAAATGACGCACCCCGACGCTCTCACGAAGAGAATTCGTCGGGGCGCCTCGATGCCTTCTTGAGGAGCCTATTTCTTTTTCAACAGGACATGTCCGCGCCGATTGAGCTGATAGCAGGATTCGTCGTGTTCCGTGCAGAAGGGACGTTCTTTGCCATACGACACAATGCCGACCTGCTTGGGATGGACACCCAGTTCGGTGAGATACATGCGAGCGCTCTTCGAACGTTTGTCCCCTAACACCATGTTGTAATCGGTCGTTCCTCGTTCATCGCAGTGACCCTCGACCTTCAGCACCGATCCTGGATGGTCCTTCAACCACCTGGCGTTGTAATTCAATGCCTCCCTTCCGGAGTCTGACAAGGTCCATTCGTCGTACCCGAAGAACACGTCCTTCAGACCTGCCTCCATGGCTGCTTGTTCTTCTCTTGTTAATTCCGCGCGGTGACGACTCCCGGCAGTCGCTGGAGAGATGGATGCAATGCCGCCGCCGTGAGCCAGGTACTCATCCCCTGGGTTCTGAGAAAATCCCCTCAGCTCGCTGGGGGTAGTGCCTTGCGTGAGACCCGGGAAATTGGGATTGACGCCCTGGCCGTTCCATCCGGACGCTCCTCCTTCGCGGGTGGCCCCGGCCGTTTGGTCGCCATCCGACTGTAACCATTTCATGCCGCAACCCGATGCGCCCAATGTCATTACGCCCAAAGCCGCCACCAGAACGGTTTTTCCGAGACTGACCTTCATGGTATCCCCCATCATTTTTGGGTGAAGCTGCACTAAAACAACTATAGCACCACCACCACGGACGAGCCGTTGACTCCGACAGAGGATGACAACACGCTGAAATATCGGGAGTTTAAGGTAATGGGGAAAGGGAGGGAAACTGCCGGGCGGACGGGGATCCTACGCTCAGGGAGAGGTCTAGAACTGGGCGGACCGCCGGTCAGCCCAACGGACCGGCCGCATCACTGTCCCCAATGCCGCGACTGCGCAAATCATCGCCAGCATCAGAAGACCTAGCATGAGGAAGAACGCACCCCGCACATCGTGGAGGATAACATGGTTCATTTCATTGCCCTCCTTTTTCCGATCAGCATCTATCGGGTGTGCCACCCGCAGCTACAAAACCAGGGAGACATTGGATCACGCTTTGTCAGCAAGCGCCGACAACAAGGGCAGTGTCTTGTCCATACCTGCCTCCCGCTTTGATCCCTGCCTCCCTCTGGCGTGCCCTCAGGGGATCTTACGAGGTGTTGTCTATAGATTACCACTTTAAGGGTCCTCCGTCTTTGGAAAGGACCTGACTGACCTGACTTCAGCCTACAACGAGACAGGGGGAAAATCCATGCAGCTTTAGGTGGGGAAGGCAGCGCTGCCCCCCTCATAGGTCGGTGCCGAATCTGCCCGGGCCGCTGTCCTCTTTCTGGCAAGACCCCAGGAACGCCGATTCGCCTTACACTCCCGCAGAAGGGGCTTCGGGGTCGCTTGACGCTACGCTGCGTCAAGCTCAACATCCATGAGGTTGTCCAGCGCGCGTTGGACAGCGGCTGAGATGACCGGTTGCTCGGCTTTGGGGATATACTTCGCCAGCTGGGCAGGGGAGTACACGTGTGCATGATACTCCTGCTCCAACTCCTTTTTGGCAAGGGCATTGCCTTTCGCAGCCAACCGCAGCAGGGCACGACGATGTTCGACTTCTTCCTCCATTGTATTCCACATAGATACCCTCCCTTATGGTTCGGCTAAGACGCCGACTACCGGCAGATCTTGGGAGCCGCTTCTCTTGTCCTGTGCGGCTTGCTTGACTCGTTCAACCGCCACATTCGTGGGCAGAAATACAGAGAGCAGGACAAGCAAGCCTAGCAGTAGAAGTACCAATCCCACCGCTGTCCAGTCGCTGCGCCATTGTACCCGGCGGACCGCTCGTCGAGCGGATCGCCTTTGCAGCCAGAGAGAATGCCCGACCTGCGGATCTTGCGACAATGAAGCCATGGATATCTCCCTCGAAGGTGCTTGTCCACCTGCTTGCGGCTCCCGCCCGTCAGCTAGGCAAGGCGCATGCCTTCTTACGATATCGCTAAAAGCTTGGGAGAACCAATGATTTCCTAGGTTGCCCTGTGTAATGGGATAACTTGTCCAGGGCTAGGAGATAAATTGTCCCGTGCATGGAGATGAAACTCCTGGGTGCTGCTCATGTTCCTGTAGTCTCCTCCGCAATTCCTCGAAAGAGCTAGAGTAGGACCCTATGAGGATGTCAAATCCTCTGTTTGATACTTCCCATTAGGAAAACTTTACGCTGCCAACTCGGGAACTTTACCTGGGTTAGAGAGCCCTCTAACATGGCCAGATTGCGACCATGCTACCTTTCTCACAGGAGGTAGAAATGTCTCGTAGGCGAATGCGGCGGAACGATCTCATTTGGAACGGCAGCGACTGGCGTCGAGGGTGGGAAATAGCCCTGATGCGGATTCGTGGGGTCCCTACCGCGGTTTCAGAGAAACTGGCCTATCATCACGCGATCGATATGCTCGACGGCGCCTTTGCAAGAGGCGATGCATTTCAATTTCAGCTCGGGATCATTATGATCTTGGATTGTTGCAACGAAGCGATTGAAGGGGGCGACTGTTCTCAGTGGTGGGTCGACTAGCAGGCCTCTATGCCGCCAGCTAGAGTTTTGAGCGAAATCCCAACGACAGTCCGGTTCGTACCTCGCAGGCACACGGTCTACCATTCGCTGACTACTGAACAGCGAGAACTTCATTTACAACAGAGCGCAGACAGTCCGCGATCGCGGCATTGGCTTGCGGAGAGTAGTGATTACCCGAAGCAACAAGCCGATCAGCAGGGGGTGACTTCAGCAGACAGGGCACGAGATCCGCAGGCTCAATGTCAGCCTTCTGCAACACTTGCCTGCCGGTGCCCACAGGTGAAATTGCCTTTTCCAGCTCGATCGGTGCCGGTAAGTAAACGACAATCGGGATGGCCCCCGCTTGTGCTGCCGACTGAAGAAACGCCTTCAAAATAGATGTATTAACCGCTACAAGCGCATCATCAGACACCTCGGGATTTGGCCGCGACCAGCTGGAGTAATGGGATACGAACAGCCGAGCTAAAAAGGAGACATGATAGGGCTTGTACTGCCAGTCGCTTTCTTTGTAGCCGACCTCGTACTCCAGAAAGGGCAGCTCAGAAATCGATGCCTTTGAAAAGATAGTTTCAGGAGAAAGAGCAGGAACATTCATTTCCTTGACCCCCCCATCACGAATAATAAATCGAGGTTTGGAAAAGGGGTAGTTCCAATCACGATGTGAGAGAAAAGTGTAAACCATCATTGTTCGCCTCACAGCACCGGCATTGATGGCGAACATCACGATCCTTGGTTTCCAGAGACGGACATCCCTGTCAAACCGGAGAAATTCCTGGTCTACACCATACCCTGGTACCCCAAAGTTCAAAACTTGAAACTCCGAACCTAACGACTTCTCCAAAACGTATCCCCACGTATCCTCGTACGCTACTTCCAGACCAAAGGTATAAGAGTCTCCAAGCAGAGCAATTCGTATCTTCTCTCCATGCTTGGTGAGTCCAGTGTCTGAATGAGGAATCCGTATTCCGCTTGAGTCCGTAGAATAAAGCGTGTCGGCCTTCGCTCTGTCAGGACCGACGGTCCAACCTAGGATGGCATCATGCACCAGGTAAGACAGGTCCCCCGATGGGTGGGAAATAAGCTCGCGATGGTGCAGAGCCACCTTTGACCAATCCAGCGGCCTTAAGACTGTGCCTAAAAGGACTTCGTTCTCTTGGGAACTGATAGCGTTCGCCCTCAGGGTAATCTCGACGATCAAGAGAAATAGTGTCACGGTGAGGAGGCTTATCACGGCAACGCGACGGAAGTGGTGAGTGAGTGTTCGTGCACTTGCGAGATACTGCTGGGTAATGACTGCCACGGCTCCGAGTAGGACGCCGATTGCGACAAGAAAACTTACGCCTGGTTTGCTGGATAAGAATATAAAAAAAGGTCTCTCACCTTTCATGTAAATCGCAATCACAAGGACTATAAGCGCCAATTCGGAAAGGAAGAGGGCAAAAAGGAGCAGCAGCGTTTTGGGGTGTCTGAGACTCGTGGGCATCCTAAGATGACAAGTACCGAGGCGTATTACTGTTTGTCTACGTGACTTTTTACCTTCGTGATAGAAATCTTGAAGGAAAGATAACTTGGTGCGCCCGGTAAGAATTGGACCTGAAAGATGCGGGTTCGAAGCCCGACGCTCTCCGACTGAGCTACTGGCGCCGAAGCTATTTCAAGCACTTTTCCTAAGAAATTGTCAAGGATATGTGCAGAGACCGTCTCTTTGAAATGATATCCGCTGAAGACCCCGGCCACCGAATGGATGCAGGGCATTTTTCCGGGACATCGCGCTGATCGGCAGCGGTCGTATGCTTGAATGCGAAGCCCGCTGGTCAAAAAATGGCATAAATGGCTGGAGCAACCACGCTTCCTTCAAGAAAGAAGGCAAGTGCACTTAATAGTAGGAGCACAAAAACAACTGGTGCCAGCCAATAGGACCTATTCTCTTTGAGATAAATTCCAAATTCGTGGATCAGGCTGAAATGATCTTTCATTTTTGAAATTGTGTCCATCGATTCCTCCTCGATAAATCGCCATCAGGCTGCACAGCTTCAGCAGAAATCGGGTTAGACCGGCACCGCAGGCATCTTTTTGTCCTTAGATGTGGAAGACCAGCGCTTGGCGTACAAGCAGCACTCCCTAAACAGGATGAATGAGAGGATGGCACCGGGATAGAACCAGAATCCCCCGAATCGAGAGGTTACACCGCCGCACACGAGCGCCACGATAATCGACATGAAATCGGCCACCGGCCCCAGCGGGTCAAATACCTGCATGTGCCTGGCAGTCGTGAGAAACCCGTCTTTACGAACCACCTCCTGCTGCCACGGTCGTTTTTCATACGGCTTAAGGCGATCGGTTTGCGGCACAGCCGGCGCAGCGGTATCCATGAGAACGTTGGTATCGCAGGCATCAATGCATGCATAGCACTTTATGCAATCGCGATTGATCACCTTGCCATCAAAGTGGAAGATCTCCCTGCTGACATCGATGCCCTGGGGACAGGCATTACTACAATCGCGACAGCCGTTACACTGCGCCACACGCGTGATTTTTTTCTGTACCGGTGAGATGTTCATCAGGGGGGCCATCATCGGTGCATAGGGACACAAGATCCGGCAGAAGGCCCCCTGTCCATAGCGTAGGTTCAGCACGATGCTCATCGTAAATTGAATAAACACGGCCAAGCCAAACGCCAGTACGATATCACTCCAGGTCGGCTTGATTTCAAAATTGAAGAAGGCAGTCTCTGCGAAGGCTTTGCCTCCGTAGCCGGGGTTATCAGCAAGTGGCGATGGCGCCATCACGTTGACCTTAGGAGAGAACCCGACATTGTGAATCAGAATGATGACCGGCAACAGGAGCACAAAAAAAGCACCGATTCTTAAGAGCCATCGATGCGGCGTGTTGACCAGCACATTCTTTTCGCGCAATTTCAGATACTGACGGACTTTGAGCTTTCGTAAGATCCAGTCCGCGAATTCGATTGCGCCTCGCATGTGGCAGACCCAGCCACAAAATCCTCGCCCATAGAAGAAGATTGAACCTAAAATCAAGAGCACCATAATCGAGGCCGCGTTGATGGTTCCGTTGGCGAGAGAGGGCACCCCCATCATCGCGGTCTTGCCCCAAATCTTGATGTCGAACACATGCCATAAAAGAATATGCAGCGCGATATAGCCATGCACGGCGGCCAGCGCAATCATGCGATACCTGTGGCGCTTGGTCGGGGGCAAGTTCAAAGGCCGATGAAGATGGCAACTGGGGGCATCGGAGCCGACTGGACGTTTCTCGATGACGATGAGATTGCTTTGTGAGGACGACATCCCCGTAAGCTTCCAGGTTGTACGCAGACTATAGTGTATGTATTAAGACAAAAACATTATTCTGAAGGTGGGCAGTACTAGTTCGTAGGATGGCCCGAAGGCGGTGCCGAACATGCGTCGCAGTTCTTCGTTCATGAACAAGTCCTGGATGTGCTGGATGATTCCGCTTCAATGAGTGCGCGGTAGGATGATTGTTTCCCACCGGTAAAAGAGTGCATGAAGGTGCTTCACCAAATCATAGAAAGATTGGCTGCCAGCGAATTCCAAAGTACCATGCGGGTTGATAAGAGGGAGCAATTGAAGGACTTTAGAGAAGAGAGCCTCATGCGCTCAAGAAGCGGACACATGCTGGTCGCCCTATCTGCGTGGACGATCTTACTACTCGCAGCCACCCATCGTTCGGAACAGCCTGAGGTGTTCGGGCTCTATAGTTGGAGGTATGTCTACCTCCTTGCCGCGTTCGTTGGTGCCGCCTGTACGATCTCGCTCACCAAGCCTACGTGGTTGGTCCAGCTCTGGCAGGCCAGAGCCAAGATCTTCATCAGCGGTGCATCATTGCTCTTGACGATTTGTTTAGCTGAGTTGGGTATTCGTGCCGTTGATGCCTACGGCGTCTCTTACTACGAATCAGTTAGCGAGTACATGCGGAACATGGAAGCAGATTCCTTTAGGGTCTACCGTCACAAGGCCTCTTCAGAACAAAGATATGGCAATGTAACCGTGACGTATAATGAGAAGGGATTGCGCGATCTTCCTATTCTTCCAAAAGCTGAAGGGGAATTTAGAATTCTCACTCTTGGAGACTCGATCGTTTACGGATGGGGCGTGCCACAGGACCAGATCTTTACCGTAAGGCTCGAGCAGTTGCTGCAAAGCCGCCTGGGAGGCATGGTACGGGTCATTAATACCGGAGTAGGTGGGTATAACACCGTTCAAGAGGTGAGGTATTTCAAACAGGAAGGGATCACATTTCACCCCGATTTGGTGGTGTTGACCTATGTCGAGAATGACATCGAAGAAACTCCTTCATATCTGATCTCTGATGTGGATGCGCGTGCACAGTCGTTTCCAGAATTGGTGGTAAGGACGTTGCAGAAATTATGGCTTTATCGACTGGTCGATCATGTGCAGCGCTATGGCTTCCATGTGCGGGAGGATGATCGGCCGATGCGTTTATCGGGCCGTAAAGGATGGAATGATTCAATGTCAGCAATAAACGAACTCGTGTCAATGTGTGGAGCGCACAACATACCCCTCATGATCTTCTACTACAGATTAAGAGTCGATACTGAGAATCCGTTGCTACATGACGTCGTATCGCATGCGAAGGGCGTGCCGGTCAAAGATGTCGGCCAATGGTTTGCCGGACATGATATCTCTACGCTGATAATCTCTAAGGTAGATCCTCACCCTAATGCTGAAGCCCACCAAATGATGGCTGAACACATGGCCGTCGACATTCAGCACTTCATCGTCACGCCGAGATGATTCAAGCAGACTAACCAAGGCGAGCAAGTCAGGGACTTCTCCGCAGTTCTTCAAGATTTCATCTGAAGGCATTCGCAAGAAGACCCTGCAATTTCCGTTGGGTAGTCAATACGCTCCACAACCGCCAAGATCGATGCTACATCCCTGGCGCAGGGAACGATGCGACAGCACTATCTGCTACCAGCACCCAGTCTCCAGTGGTCGGGGGAGTAAAATGTTGCGGCGTGTTGGTGGGAAAGGTTCCAATCTGGGTTGCCGCTCCGGTGCTGGGATCATACCACCACGCAATCATCCTGCTTCCAGTAAGGCAATCCCCGCTCACGGTGATCGCACGGGATGATGGCAGGTAGGCGATGATCGAGGTCCCATCAGAGGCACAAGCCGCTGAGGCGTAGTCTGTGCTCCCGAACGTTCCATTCCCGGCCATAATGACGGTCTGAGACGTGTCGGGGATGAGAGTCTGCCAATGGCGGGAATGAAATAACGCCCCGAAATGCTGCATACTCAGGGAACCTGGGCTCTCAAGTTGCGCTCGCCAATCCGTGAGAGGAGCGCAGTCCGAGCCTGCAAAGCCGAACCCCCAAAGCGGGCAGTTCCCAAACATATGACCGAATCCTCCGCTGAGGACGGTCCAATAGGATTGCGCGCGGATCGCCTGAGCATCCCGAGCCTTGACATTTTCGTACTGTGATTCTATGAGAAAAAATGGCTTGGCGGGAGAGATCCTATGGGCATCAAGGGCTTGCTCATAGTCGATGCCCTCGGTGTAAGTGCTGTTGATAGTGAGCCAGTCGGCCCCGGACCATGGTGTCACAGCCATAACTCCCCGCGCGTTGTGGACGGTGAACGAGTGGCGTGTGTCTTTCGATCGAATACCATCGATCATTGCCTCTAACTTTGACTTTACAGGGGTTGGGTCTGCATCCCCACCTATCACCCAAACGATATTTTCGTAATTGGCGTAGCGGCTCCCGACATATTCGCCCCATCCCCTCATCTCCGATTCGGTCGCGTTTTTCACTTCCGCACACCAGCCGCCATCGTCATCGCCGCACTCAAAGCCGAGGAACACTGGGAATAGGAACACGGCAAGCCCTTTCTCGGCCGCCATTCTCAGAACCTTATCTGCATGGGTGAAGTACTCTTCACGCGGCGTGGTGAAGGGTTTCCCGGTAAAGGCTGTGAATCCATCCACGTTTGCAGGGGCATTGGGCGCAAACCTTCTTTCGAGGAGATTGGCGAGCACTGCCGTGAAGCCATGCTGCTTCCGATTCTCGAGGTAGAACTCTGCGTCCGCAGCAGAGAGTGCGGAGAACAATGACCAGGCCGAATCGCCGACGAGGAGGAACACCTTCGCGCTCTGATCAACCAAATGGCGCGCCGTTGGTGCCACCGTAAGCGGATAGCTGTACGCCGTAGCAGCAGTGGAGGTAGGGTTTTCGTCACCGCCACCACATGACAAAAGTAACGCTGAGAGCACAAGAACCATAAGTAATCTCTGCATGTTAAATCCCCTAAGAGGTAATAATCAAAGTTGTCATGCCTGTGCCTGCAGTCCTGTGAAGCCTTCACGAAAGACCTGCCAGTGCAGTTGATCTCAACGGCGCGCTGGGCACCGCAGCCTGTCTCGTCGCCGTCTATGGTCTAGGTATCGGTGGTGACGGAGGCCAACGCCGGTGGATACACCGATGCAGGCCCGACCTATTCCGGCCAGGAGAGGACTACGAGTCGAGGAAAGTTAGGCAGAGGGAGGATCAGTTTGGGACGGGCTGGAGGTGTGCCTATCTCTGGCGTAAGGATGGCACATAGTGGACCTACTACTCAGCATTGCGACACTTATTCCCGATTACGCTAAATCAGACCCAACCGATGATCCAGCGGATCAGACTTCGGAATGCGGGGGGAGTATACGCAACTTTGCACCATTGCGCAACCAAGAAAAAGTGGGCGAGACAGGCACGCCGACTAATGGTTGCCAAAGCTAGATGGAAACCGCAACCCGCGCGACCGACGGCGGTGACTCGAATCAGTAGCGGACCGCAATGCTTGATAATTACTGGTGCGCCCGGCAGGAATTGAACCTGAGACCTGCGGATTCGAAGTCACTTTCCGAAGTGGTGGAAACACAGGATAACCGCATGAACACTGACACTTCAGCAGGCAGGTAACGGCGGAACGCCTCCACTCCCTCAAGCACGTTCAGTCCTCGTATGATGGCTTCAGATCCGGCGTGCAGGACAACCTGGTCCCACTGCACAAGCTTTCCATTCATGTATGCAATCTCAGGTCGTTTTAATTGGGCCACAGTTCCCTCCCCTGAATTCCTTCCTTCACAGGGCTATCGATAACTTCTTGTCGCACGGACAAGGTCTGCCGGAGTGCCGATGTCGATATAGCTACCATTGGAAAATGGCACGCATTCGACCGGCATTCCACTGTCTACAGCCGATCGGAACACCGCGCCGACCGGCACATCACCCTGTGCGTCAATTCGGAGGTCCGCCCCGAAATTATTTTTATCGGATCTCATGAATTCATGCAGAAAACGTGTGAACTCCGGCGTCCAGACCGCACAAGCCCAGGCAAACTGCAGGTGGGTCGCTTCTGGCTTGAGCAAGACCGACTGAACACGGCCAAGAGAGTCATACTCGATCATATCCATGGCACGACAATCATGCGCCGCAGGGAAGAGGCCTAAGACCACTTCGGACCTGCCTTCGTTTAACCGCGCAATCAGTTGCTGAAATAGATCCGCGGGCTCCAATAAAATATCCGGGAACCCGAACGCGACGATATGCTCCTTTGTGAAGGGATATGCACGGTCGACGCTATCTGGGGGACCGGAGGAGCCTGAAATCACTACATAAGCCAGATCCATTCCGATGCGACGGCCATCACCAAAGTAGGTTGGGATATCCCACTTGCCGTCACGAATGATCACATAGGTTTTGGTGACTCCGGCGGATTTCAGCCTATCGAGCAAATACTCGGCAGCAACTTTCGGTCGAGGTTTGCAGGTTTCGCTATCCGTGATGATTCCAACAGGAAACAACTCCTTGCTGCAGGGCAACAGACCGAGCCTTCTCGACCAACCAGCTGCAGGCACGACGCCGACCACTTCTCGATCTCGCACTTTCACCGGATTGCACACCGCATCTTCTAGGTCGCCCATCCCTCGGGCTAAGCTACCTGATAAACCTTGTCGCCCTTGGCCACGGTGTTGTCGTCATAGAGCCTCACGATCTCCTCAGGAATCCGCGTAGTTAAATCCGCTCCTCGCAGGTAGTCTCTCATGGTTGTTCCCGTAGACTCTTCGTCAACTCGAGGCGCTCCCCGCCTCTGGGCTGCGTCTTCACTGTTCACGACTCTGAAATCGATACTGAAGCGTGTTTTTCCGGACGTATTCGGCACGCTCGAATGCAGCTGCGCCCCCGAAAATAGAATGATTCCTCCCGCCGGTACGAGAAGCCGAATCTGCGGATCCATTTCGATGGGCTCGGTCGGTCGAGAAAGCGGGCGCGTGTCTGCCTTCAACATTTGAGCGACATGCGTGCCCCGGTGCTGTTTATTCCACTCATAATAGTTATGGCCGCTGGAATCATTCTTGACGGCACGGTTCCAATATTTGGGATGGAAGGCCATCGCATTGTCGGACTGTATATCGTAAATGGGGATCCACCAATTGATCTGGCAAGAAGGAGCTGAGTACCACGTGTCGCGATGTGGATGCCATGCATAGGCGATCCCAGTCGTCAGAAAGCCATCACTGGTCGAACTCCGCATCTTTGGTACATCGAAGTAGGTCTCACTTAAGTCGGCACCCATATCCGCCAGGATGTTCTGGAGATGTTGCTTGGAATCCGGGTGGTGGATAAAAGATGGCTTCAACCTCCCCAATACTTCGGCATATTGCTCAACCGGGATGTGGTACTGGGCTGTTTCAGGATCCAAGGGGGCAAATGCCTCCTCAATGAGCTTGCGCGCATGCTGAATGAATGCCAGCGTGCTAGGCCTCGGAGAAAAGACAAACAGTTGTCCTTCAAAAATCTCTTGGCGCCGCTTGTCGTCTGAGAGAGGGGAGTCATAGTACACCGTGTTGTTCATTGTATCCTCCGTCCTTCAAGAACAATCCAGCATTCCCATGTCTTCTAATACCCCGCAGGCCGCCAAAGATTCGGCCGATTGACGAATCTCCAGAAACGGCATGCCGCTTCGGTCTGATTCAATCCAGCTTGTGGAATGAAATTGGGTGAGAATCCACACTTACTGGCCAGCCTTCGAACGGAAACTCTCTCTCGGTGTCGCAAACGCCGAAGTACTTCGCCGACGGACTGCTTCAGAGGCACAGTGATGTTTTGAGTCTTGATGCCCATGCATCCCTCTTAGATGTGGGAAAATTATCCCAATTGTTGAGGAAAGGGAATACCACCTAAGAGGGGTCAGAAGCGGAAAGAAAAGCCGCTATTTACGTGGCCAGGACCATGCCCTTACAGCTCGCCATGCGATTATACAGCGCTTGAGTTAGGGATAGAGTCCTAAGAAACTGTATTTATAGTGACATCCAATCGTATGTCTAGCCCCTTGACCATCCGCATCGCGCAACTCCTATCATCGTTTTCGTTTTGTCCAGCATTGTTGGCTGTGGAACGTCTGCTATTAGATGGAATCCCTTGCAGGTGATTGTTGAATAGCAAATGTTGGACGCTGCTGAGGCGCAACGCCTGGCGAATGCAGAATGCGCAGAGCATAAGCGATTCGCCCGCATGGCAATCAAGGGCGACTCTGGGAAAGGAACCATACGTTTGACCGTGTGAAGTAATTCTCCTGGGGCAGCAACGACTGAGTTAGCTACTCAGTCGGGAGCGCAATCCTGAACGCTCTGCCGCCCACCCACTGCAACCATGACAACGGATTTGTATGACATGGTCTATCCAGTACCAGTCAATGGGCCGTTCGACGAACGCTACTTGCATGAAGACATCAAGAAAATGAGCGAATCAGAAATTAAGAGAGAGTGGGAACAGGCAGGACTTGCCGAATGATGGAACATCAGCCGCACCAATGGCTGGTAGAGAGGATCGATCGACTTCGAGAGGGTTTGAAGCATGCCAACTGATCGATTAAAGGGCGAACATGCAGAGTAAAAGCAAGAACAGCCGAAGCGCTGTCACGCCGCGGCTGTTAAACCACACCACAAGACACATGGAGCAAGCAATGGCAAGCATACAGGAAAGTATATTTACGGGCACCTCATTCCAGGGGGCAATAAAGCGGCGGTTGATCGGCTTGATGGACCTGCGGATAAGGCCAGGCGTGAGGAGGAAACCGCAACCCCCGCGCAACCGGCGGGGTTGGGTGGAATCGGCAACAGACCCGAACTGCTTGATTCTATGTGGTGCGCCCGGCAGGAATTGAACCTGCGACCTGCGGGTTCGAAGCGGACTGCTCTATCAAACTCAGCACATCTAGTGGCTACTCATTCAATGAGTTAACCACCTTTCTCTCTTTTCTTGTCTCTCTCAATCGCTCTCAGTTTTTCTCAGTACACGGACACTTTACGGACACTGGTGATAAATACCGCCCTTGATGTTTTCTCTATACGTGGTCAGCACATCGAGATGCTCAAGGTACTTGGCAACCGCAGCGAATAAAACATTGTACGTCACCAAGTGCAAGAAACTGCGTCTGTCTCATAGCCAGGCCAGAGTAGCTCTCTTGCGAAGAAGAATGAGGTGTTGAGGTTTTCTCGGCGTGGGTTCCTATCACTGAGCTGTGCAATAAGCGGTCGGTCATTGCACAAGGAGATAGAAGCGACCTGCGGTTTCCGAATTGCTCTCCTAGTCAAAACGATGGTTAGCCCCAACCTAGTTCCAGGGCTTCGTCCAGACAAGATCAGCTATGAAGCCGTGAACCGTCGAAGTACAATGAAAGAGCTCAGAGGGAACTGACAACATCCCTAAGCACTCATCTCTGAGCCGATTCAAAAAGCTTGCTTGAACAGGCCGTCACCGCTTTCCGCATAAGCGTCCCCACCAATAGTCCGTCCTCACTTTGGAGGTGAATCCGTACACGCTGAAGCTCGTCGTTCTGCTTGTTAGCATTTGTCGGATATGCCGTCTTTGGCTTCCATCATCCCTTTCCTTTCGGGAGATGGCCTTTTCGTTCCAAGTCCGCCACGTGATCAACCAGAAGTTGGACGACGTATTTCTGAATGCTTCGCCCTCCGCTCAAGGCAGCGGCAGCTTTTAATTTGTGCACGAGATCATCTGGGACATTGCGTAGATACAGAACCTTAGGCTTAGTAGCCATGGGCCGGCGATAATATCGCAACAACTCCGGCCGACACAACTCCTTTACCTGCTCACTAGCAAAGACTATACTATGCTAGCAGATGTCGCAGAGCTGGCATTGATGATAAGCGCTGCGATTGTAAGCGAGTGTGATATGGCGAAGAGCAGCAAGCCGGACTTTCTAACAGAGGAGCGGCTCCTAGCGTGCCTCATGTTCCTGAGCAAACTGCGCAAGAGCGGCGTGACAAATATGTTCGAAATTCGGCTGAAACTGCGCCATGCATTCCCCGATCTCACGACGCATCAAGCTGCCGAAGTCCTTGCGTACTGGATGTACACGTTCGCCGCTGCATGACCTGTTCCCGAGAGTCATGATCGAGCGCAGCCATCAGAGATTTCCCGTCTCCCTGTCGGGAGCCCTCTTTGCCTATGACAAATCGTGGCCGGATACCATTCGATCGGTAGATCTTTCCCGAACTGGTTGTCGGATTGAAAACACGGTTCAGGTCGTTCCAGGCATGAATATCGCTCTCTTTCTGTTCCCTCCTGGAGAGGACAGTCCCATCGTTATTCATGACGCCATGGTTCGGTGGTCTGGGGCTGAAGGCATCGGGATCGAATTCCACACTATCGCCGACCGCTATCGAGACCATCTAGATCTCCTGATCAATCAACTGAAGCAGCCGCACTAGCAGCTCAGCAGGATCGACCACTAGGCAGAAGATAAGGCCGCCAAGGACCATCAACCGCTTGGTCAGTCTGCCTTAGGCCGGAAAGCTACAAAATGGTCTAGTTGCCACTTCTCCAATTTTTTACCTACCTCTTTCAGGGAATAGCGTCCGCCTTTCCGACTGTTTAGGATTCTGAACAGGATGACCTGGACACATCGGACGCCAAGCATACCTGGGTGGTACTGGATGCTAGACCCCAGTAAACAGCCCAATCTGCCCACGATTGTACAAATCGTGTTTGATCGGAAGAACCGTGGTTGGTTGGCGCTTATTCCTGCTTCCCACTACCCCAAGACTTCTGGCAAGGAGGTAGCGCTTGAAAGTGTGGACGCCATGTGGGCTGGACCTATCGAACTACCTCGGGTTTTGGCATACGCTGCTTAGAAGATGTCGCTGATCACATCCCGTGTCCGACATGCCTCATTTCTCCATGCCCTCCTCGGCTCATCATCTAGGGCCGTTTTTTGGGCAGTGACATTTTGCTCTTCACCTAGGGTAGTGAGTAGGTCACTGATATCTCGCACCCTCCTAGACTCCGGTAACAAACGATGGAGGGTGCTTCCTTGATTACTCTATGTGCATGGTGTGAACAAGAGGGAAGGCCAGCCGTTCTTTACAAGACACGGGATGACTCTTCGGCATCGCGGGAACTCCATTCCCATGGCATTTGCAAGGGACATCGCGATCAATTGCTCAGAGAGATGCAAATGTCGTTGGCCGACGGACCTTCCTCTCTCGCGAGTAATTCCCTGTCGAATGCCCCCTCCGCTTTTATCGCTCCGCTTCCCGCTTGACGCTGGCCTCTAATCCCGTCAAACTGTCTTTCCACTGCACACACAACTGCCGACGGCCTCTGGAGGGCCCGACCGCCGACTGAAATAGCGGTGGGCCATGTCTGACGCCACTACTGTTCTGCTTATCGACGACGATCCCCACTACCGTGTTTATTACGCACAGCGCCTTTATGCATCGTCATCAAAGTACGATGTGGTCGAAGCAGTTACTGGCCGATCTGGGTTAGACATCTGCGCAAGGCAACCAATTGATTGTGTCGTGCTCGAGATTGACCTGCCGGACATGTCTGGCTTTGAGGTGTTGGCAAAGCTCGTTCCCCGTGCCTATCATCCCGAGATCGCCGTGATCATCCTGACAAGGCTCCCCAATCCATTCCTCTTAGATGTCGCAATCAAGAACGGCGCACAGGCCGCATTGCAAAAGATTGTGGGCAGCGGAGACCTTCTCGCACCATCCATCCTCAGGGCCATTTCGAGGGTGCAAATGCTCCATAGACTCGCTAGTTGACTGGTGGAGCGACTACGAGGTCATCGTCGTCGACTATGACTAGCCCCACGTTCGGCGGCTCTTACGAACGAAAAAGCTAGGACCATCGCTGGTGCGGCAGTGATCATCAATAAGAAAGAGCGACGCGTTCCAATACTTGTCCGTGTGAACGGCTAGGCTACTTCGGGAGATTTCCTGGTTATTTTCCTAGGGGCGCAAGTTAAGGCAGCCTAGTATTCTGACACTACCTTAGACTACGGCAGTGGAAACATTGCCGAATCCAAGAGGGGGAGCCCGCTCACCGAAAGGGAGGCGGGCTCTTTGTTTTTCTTGCCGGCTCGCATCTTGTGCACGCCGCACAGTCAACTATAATGGGAATTATACGTAGCCTGGGAGATACCGCTCTTGCACACGAATGAGATCAAGATACTATTAGCTGATGACCATCCACTTGTTCTTGAGAGTGTCAGCAAGCTGCTCGAACGGGACTTCAGAATCGTAGATACTGTTCAAAACCCCGGCGAGATCATCGCTCGCGCCCTTCAGCACCAGCCGGACGTTATTCTCTTAGATGTCCGTATGCCTGGATTAAGCGGGTTTACGGCTACCAGAGAAGTAAAGAAGGTGCTTCCCAAGGTGAAAGTAATTTTGGTGACGATGCTGACCGAAGCTATTGCCATTAGCGAGGCGTTTCGCGCAGGAGCGAGCGGCTATGTCTTAAAGCAGTCGGCGGGCGAAGAATTGCGTGTAGCGATTGAGACTGTACTCGCCAACAAACGTTTCCTCTCAGAGAAAATTGCGCCAGAAGTGCGCGAGGCATTGGAACACGAATGGTTCAGGCCGGAAGGCTATTCCAGTGATTTGACTGACCGGCAGAAAGAAGTCTTGGTGTTGCTGGCGCAAGGACGGTCCGCCCAGGCCATTGCTGAACAACTCAATATTTCAAAGAAAACGGTGGAGTTTCATAGAGCGAATATTACGAGGAAACTCGGTGTCCATACGACCTCCGAGCTTATCAAGTTCGCGCTATCACAAGGACTTACCTCACTGTGATGAGCCCTATGAACCGCCTTCCCGTGTGCCACCGTTCCGCAGCCTGTATTAGCATTGACGCCACCATCGCATTATCTCCAATTCCCCAGATTATGTACTGCTTGAGGCCCGGTGCTTCAACGCTCCTGCTTTGGGATTGTAAGATTCCACGTAGTTTGAATCCTACATAGGCCCGCATAAACTGGAAGAGTGAGTAACGCTAAGCGAAGTTTTTGAACGATGCTTGTTGGTGTCTGATGGCCTCGTGAATGGACGGACGCAGACTTTCGAACAGGTCAGCCTTATTAAGTAACGCTGTCGCTCCAGCAGCAAAGATCAGCTCTTTTTCTGAATCGCGTGTTTCGCCAGCCGTAAGGATAATGACCGCCGTTCCGGGGTTACGGAGCCTGATCAATTTGGCTGCTTCGATTCCGTTTAACATTGGAAGGTTTATGTCAATGATGACCACAGAAGGCTGCAATTCTGTCGGTTTCGTTACCGCATCTTCACCATTTTCTGCTTCTCCGACGACAGGGAGATCCGCGTAAGCCTCTAACATCTCCCGGAGGATAAGCCTCATTTGTGGATGATCATCGACGAGGAGAACAGGAATCACGAGCGATGCCCCAATAAGGTAGAATCCTGACGCGTAGTAAGCGCTCTTTCATACCTCTTCGTAAACGATCCAAAAGAATTACGATTAAGTACGTAAAAACGTAAAAAGGCGCCCGCTCACGGCTTGCGTCGCATCTCCCACCGTTCCGCCTGCTGGATGAGCTGCGACACCACCTGGGCCGAGTCCCCAATCCCACGGATTTGCAAGAGTCGCTTCAGTAGAGTTCTTTTTTTGATGTGGAAAATTCTGATTTGGCGACATCTCACTATAACCAAGCCATGCCCTCCCGCCGCCCCCCACCCATATCAAGCCTCCTCCGTTTCTAAAGACGGAATAGTCCTCTGCCTACAATGCTGTAGGCCAAAGGAGTATTGGCCTGTAACCCATTGGTATACTTGAAGAAAAATACGTAGCGGTATATGTTTTTACATGTACAGTTCCCTGACCCTTTTTTGAAGGGAGAGCTATGGCACCTATACGCGTGCTGCTCGTAGATGATGAATCCATGGTCCGCGGGATTCTAAAGCAAATCCTTAAAACACACCCCGATATGGAGTTGGTTGGCGAAGCAGCGACCGGCTATGAAGCTGTGGCTGCCGCGGAGAGACTTCAACCGGACATTGTGATTATGGATATTCGGATGCCTGGATTGGATGGAATTGCCGCGGCTCGGGAGATCAGGGATAAGTATCCGCAGATAAAAATTATCGGCTTGTCAGAATATGCGTACGGATACAACACAGATGCGATGGAAAAGGCTGGAGCTGTTGGTGTCTATCAAAAATCGATGGCTTTGGAGGAACTCTACCCGGCAATTAAGAAAGTCTCAGCTATTCATTTGACCACATAAGCGACAAACTTCCGCCCCGGTGATTCATCCAGCCGCAAAAGCTACCATCGCCACTCTCCACTAACTGACACATGCTTCTCTTGAGTAGCGAATGCTCTTCTTAGCGAAGTGAGGCGAACGTAGGGAGGGGGTCGCACTCCTTGTCAATCGCTTTTGTCTGGCAGGCTTGTTAGTCCTTCTCCAGGTTTCAGGTGTTTTACCGTGATCTTCACCCAGTGACAACCTGGAGAAATAAGAGGGGTATGTTACAGCGCCCTTGACCACTTATACTGTGCGTCATGCACCTGGCGAAGACGATCACGCGCTTGCGGCTCGCACGAGGGCTGACGCAAACGGCGCTCGCCAAGAAGATCGGCGTCAGTCAGGCGTTCATCGCGCAGTTGAAAACGGGTGCTGAGACAACCCGACGCTCGATACCCTGACGCACTTGCGAAGGCGTTGCAGGTCAAGCTGAGCACGTTGGTGGACTAACAACCAGGAGGGCAAAGATCGCGATGCGAGTCATCTCTCTCATATTGCTGCTGCTCAGTGGCTGTGGCGACGGTGGCATGACAACCCCCCCGCAGCCAGCATCACAACCAGCACCCCAACAACCCGCCCCCCAACCCGTGAGCCAACCGTCCGCTCCCGCCGTGACGCCCACGGCCAACGCGGGGCCAGATCAAACGGTCAAAGCTGCGGACCGGGTGACGCTCAAGGGGACCATCAGCCCTGCGGATGCCCCGGTCTGCTGGCAGATCGTGAGTATCCCTGCGCACAGTCAGATGATCCTGCGAGAGGACGAGGACGACCAACTGACGGCCAGGTTCACCGCCGGATTGCCGGGCGACTACATCATCAAACTCGGGTGTACCGCGCCCACCGATCCGTTCGATACCGTCAAGATCACGGCAGAAGAAACCCTGGTCACCCTCAAGTTTAGCGCGACCCTGGGGACCACTGGCAAGGTCGAAGGGACGTTCAGTTATGTCCCGACACAAGGGCCAGTCGAAACCAACATCAGAGGCCTCAAGCCGAATGTCCGCTATCAGCTGCGCTCGTGGCAGTTCGTGGTCGAACCCGGCGACGTGACGCTGGTGCCTGCGACGGAGTACAACAGCCACAAGACGACGGACAGCGCAGAATTCTGTCAGGGCATCTGTGTGTTTGCGTCAGGCAACACCGTGACCCTGATTCACAAGAATGAGACGGAGTACGTGCTGCAGATTTACTTCAACACGGCTGATCCCACCCTCGACACGAATCCCCCAGCGTCACGCGCGGAGTGGGGCAGTCCGCTAGAGGCCACGTATCGAATCCCGTGCCCGGTGTGTGTGCCGCTGGTAACTTTGGGGAATGTCACGTTACAGCCAAGTGAATAACCTGAAAGGAGCGAAAAATATCTCGACGCTCCTTCACATGCTAAGTGAAACACGCCTACCCCCCGCCCCAGCCTTTTTGGTTCGTGCGCAACATGCACTACCGGTAGCCGTACCCACCCCCCGGCATGACTTGGCGCAAGGGTGTACCCCGTGCTCTATCCCGTCGGTTCATCACGCCCATATCATGACACTGAGCAGATCACAACGCCTCGCCCTCAACTAGTCAAAACGATGGTTAGCGCCAACCCTAGTTCCAGGGCTTCGTCCAGATCAGATTGGCTATGAAGCCCTCCTAGTGAAACCTCAGAATTCGGAAATACGATACTCATAGGGATAAACCCAGTGTCGAATCCGTGCGCACTGGCGGTCTCGCCCATAGGCGACCGGAGGCGATTCGACGTAACCTTGAGGTATGCACAACCAACCCACCATGCGGTGCGGAAAGTGCCAAGGGACTCTTCGAGTTGAGAAAACCATTGAACTGCTCACCGGACTGGTCATCGAGCAGTACGTGTGCTTCAACTGTGGGCGGCGTTCGGAATGCGCGAAGCCGCGACCGATGACCACCGCCGCTTAATCGAGACTCCTGGCCAAGGAGGACGACGATGCCATACGAAAACGAAAACGAGCGCGTGGCCGACGTTGACGGGGAAAGTCTGCTGTGCTGGGAATCCGAGAGCTTCCTCCGACCCGAGACGACAATTGATCTGCACGCCGGTTCCTTCGAGACGCTGCCTTTGTCTCCGCTCGTTGGTAGGTTTGAAGTATGAATCGTACATTGAGTCTCCCAGTCCAAGAGCTCATTCGCGCATCTGAGCGAGTCCTTGTGTTCGTTACTAACCATAAGGGCTTGCCCAAAGATGACTTCGAGGCGATCTTGTCTTGTGCTTATGAACTCATACATGACATCAAATCGAGCCGCCCGTCCTCCTCTCAAAAGGTTCAAGTTTGTCTTCTCTTTTGTCTTTGCTGTCGGCTCGTTCGTGACGAGCAAGAACCTGTCGATGCGCCCTGGATCACACAACAGACCTATCAACAAAGCACTGGGATCGATCCAACCGATTGCCTTTTGATTCACACCTACTGTCCTGTGTGCTATCAATACCGGCAATACCTCCCAAAAGCCGCGTGACGTCGGCCGGAACGGAGTTTATGACCACATCAGAAGCGGTTCGCCTAAGAAAGCGGTGGAAAATTTTGAAGTATCCAATTAAATGCCAACATAGGGTGAATCTGTTAGAACGAAGTGATAAGGGGCACCTCACCGGTAATTATGTATGCTCGACTTGCGGCGAAGTGCTGATCCCAAGGATCTACCCGACTGAAGACCGCGAAGCGAAGCAGCGTGTGAGCAAGGCGCTGGTCCAGCACCCACTAGTGCTCTTGGACCAGCAACTCAAGCGCCTGGTCAAGGAGGTCACCATGCTGCACAAAGACAGGTCCGACGGTTACCGCTCTTGTGCTGCTGGGAACCGTCGAAACTAGTTGTTTTTGTTAAGGCGTCATCAAGCTCGAGTACGAGGACCTTCTACATACTGCCCTTTGGTCTTGAAATGTCAGGCCCGCAAAGTACCGCCGCGCGTCTCGCTGATCTGTTCCGTGTCCGTGGCAGCATTCCACAGCATCCCGCAACATCGCGCCGAGCACTGTCCAAACCAAAATGTCGGTGCGTGTGGCAACGTGTAACACGCCGCCGATGGTTGGCCCATCTGGTGAGCTGGTTGGGATGGTATCCATGGCAGTGCAAGCGATGCCGGGCTCGCTCCTATTTCCGTTCCCGATTCTAAAGCGGGGCAACGACACAATCCCCGTGCTTAATTTGATAGATCCAGTCCCAGTCATCGAAGGGCTGTGGCTGCTGAACCAAGGACATCGGTTGCCGAATAACCATGTGACCCCATAACAACTGCTTTGGTTATCTGCCTGGTCTCGGTAACCTCAAAGTTCTCCGTCGATGTGCTTCTTAGGCGCATAGGCTTGATCGCTCTCACCTAGATGCCGACGGCCTCTGGAGGGCCCGACCGCTGCCGCACCAGCGATCGTCATGTCTTTTTCGTCTTCGCGGGGATCGCCCGCGGTCAACCCCAATGATCGCGGTAAACGGCTATGCGGCGACTGGTAGCGTGAATGAAAATTTACTGCCACGGCCCGGCTCACTCTCTACCCAGATATTGCCACCATGTAGTTCCACGAGACTCTTACTCACCGCCAAGCCCAGGCCGGCGCCTTCTTGCACGGGAGAGGGAGCACGATGGAATTTGAGAAATACTTTCTCTTCATGACCGGCCGGGATGCCGCAGCCGGTATCTGCGACCGTGATGGTGACTTTGTCAGTGCCGGTCAGATGCGATTGCACTACGACCTCGCCGCGCGGAGGAGTGAACTTTAGCGCATTATGGAAGAGGTTGTGCAATACTTGTACAACTTTACCGCGATCAGCTCTCACAGGCGTGTCCATCACCGCCGAGGCACAAATAGCGATCCCTTTCTTTCGCGCGAGGCATTCAAAATCCCTCACCACGTCAGTAATGACCTCGGACACCGATACGGTATCGAGTTCTAAACGCATGTGCCCGGCCTCTATGCGGGAGATGTCCAACATCATATTGACTAACCGGATCACACGGTCCGTATTGGAGCCGATGCGAGTAAGATAGTAGAAGACCTTCTCTGGCAGCTCACCCGCGACGCCTTCGAATAAGTTGTCGATGAGCGCCTTGATGGCAGTCAGGGGAGAGCGTAGCTCGTGCGTGGCGACCGTCGTTGATAGGGATTTGTCTAGCGCTTCTTTCTTGGCCTGTTCCAGGCGTAGCACGGTCTCGTGTAGATGATCCTCCAATTGCTTGCGGTCGGTCATGTCTCGTGTGATTTTTGCATATCCCTTTATTTCTCCCTTTTTATTGTACAGCGCCGTAATGACGACAGAGGCCCAGAAGCGCGAGCCATTTTTTCTGACGCGCCAGCCTTCATCGGTGACTCGACCAGCGACTGCCGCTTGGGATAGCAACATGCCAGGCTTCCCCGTTTCGATGTCGGATGGCACATAAAAGCGAGAGAAGGACTGTCCTACGATTTCCTCGGCTCGATAGCCCTTCATCATCTCAGCGCCGAGATTCCACGTTTTCACAATTCCTTCGGGGTTCATCACGAAAATGGCATAGTCCTTAATGCTTTCGAAGAGTAAGCGAAACGTCTCTTCACTCTGACTTTCAATAGAGGGCCTGTTTTGTTCGTCTGCCATGGTAAACAGCCTCGTGGATCCGATCCACTACAAGGCAGGTGGCTGATATGCCGGACCGAAACACCCTCGCACTGCCTCTTTAAATTGAGCAGTTCCAAACGGCTTTGCGATATACCCGCACGCTAGATTGGATTCCTTCGCGGCCTGAAGACGGGACGAGGATGCAGACATTACAAGCACAGGCAAATGAGGGAGGGCTTGTCGTGTGTCGGCAAGGAGTTGAATGCCGGTCACACGGGGTAAGTTCAAATCCAGCAGTACACCGTCGAATGAACCCTCTGTCTGCAACATTTCGGTACCGATCTGGCCATCCTTCGCGCATGAGACCGCGTATCCGTATAGTTCCAAACGATCACGGACCGCCATCGATTGATCGGGATCATCTTCGATCACCAACAGGCGCTTCACTGTACCTTGGAGTGCCATACCGCACCTCTATAGGGTTACGGACGTCTAGTGCTTGGCTGATGAAGTGAACATAGTTAATTGGGTAGGTGTATCGCATTCGAACCACTCCGTATTCATTCCGATCCAGAAAGCCAGCAGGCATTGATGCGTTCTAATCTCGCCACACGTACCCTAATAAAAAGGAGCGCTCCTGATACGCTTGCGACATGACGTAATACATGCTTTCTCCTTTCTTCACATTTATGTGTGCTAGCTTCTCTATTCTGTGCAAAGTGCATTCCGAAGCGACCAGGCAAAGAAAAACAATAGCAGCATTCTCAGGTCGTGCGCGGTGTAATTCGAGGCAGGAGAGAAGCGGCTATTCAAATCTCATTAACCACCGTCGCTAGGGAGGCAGATACATCATTGCTGCGGAAAACTCGAAAAGAGCAAAACAGTATTGTCAATAACTTGGATATGACGTGATTAAGCGGCGTTCGAGTCATATCCTTCGGTCAGGCGTTTCGCCTCTTCCGAGGGCACTGCATTTCTAGGCAAATCATGCGGCCCTGGCACTAAACAATTCTTTAAAGATTAGCCCGCCTTCAAAACCGCGGATATCGGCTTCTTCCTCGCTGTTATAGACGGTGGGGTCTGAGAACGGTTGCATGTTCAACAACATTGCTTCCATTGCCTGAAGCAGCGAGCGGCTCAGGGTTGGATTGTTGTATGACATAGTCTTTGTACTGAACCTGTCTTCCCACAAAGCAAAAGAATCCCTCCTTGAGAAGTGCCAAAAGAATGGGCCCCAGCCTTCAGAATCCGGCTTCCTGTCAGCTGCTGGTGAGCCGCCTGGGTTCGTACGCGCGCGAACTTAGTGGAGCCGGATGATATGCAATCAGCCGGCTGAAGAGGAAAGGATCACACTTTCGAAACTGGGATCGCTATCTTCATGTGTGTTCATATTCTAAGAATTCTAAGACGAGGCCAAATGCCAAAATGGCGTAACATTGGTAGCAGGCGGGTAGCACAATGTGTAACTTGTCGGTGGCTGACAAGAGTAGAGCTGGTCACTACCCGGCACTCATAAAATGTATTGGCCAAATCCTAAGTGCCGTTTTGGGCCTGTTTACGATCTGTAATATCCGTCCAATACAGGTTCGCATAGTTCTCATGAGCGATCGGTGTCACATTCACCAGATACAATCGCGAATTCAGGCGAACTTCGACCAGTTCTGCAGTTGATGTCTGCAAGGAGCTTTGAACCAACCCCATCAGATGTGGCGACACCGGGCTTCCCACAGATAAAGCAGAATCTTGTAATGAGTGATCTGCTGCGGGATTTTTATAAAGCAAAATGCCTTCTCCATCTATCCGCAGTACCGGTGAAGGGTTTTGAACGGGCAACAATGCCATGGCCTTCACCGTCTCCTCAGCTTTCCTCCGGTCCGTCACATCGATGCAGGAGCCGATGTACCCCACAAACTCGCCGCTCTCCGCATAGCGTGGAATACCGTGATCAAGCGCCCACCTGTATTCACCATCCCGTCGCCGCAAACGATATTCCATCTCAAATGGCTGTCGAGCATCGAAAGACGACGAGTAGATGGACCAGCACTGATCGAAGTCTTCCGGATGAATGCCCTGTGCCCAACCATTTCCGAGTTCCTGCTCCAAGGTTTTGCCGGTAAAGTCAAGCCATGGTTTGTTGAACCATGTACATCGTTTTTCGGTATCCGCCAGCCAAATAAAAACCGGCGCGGTGTCTGCCATATTCCGAAAGCGTGCCTCACTTTCCCGCAGTTGGCACTCGGCGTTCTTTCTCTCGGTGATGTCGGTTTCTGAGCCCACCATGCGAACAGCGCGACCTTGGGTGTTCCATAGGGCCATCCCACGATCAACAATCCACCGATAGGTTCCATCTTTACAGCGCGTGCGATATTCACACTCGAATCTAGGGATCGTTTTGTTGAGGTATTGTTGGACCGTATTCATGACCATCTGGAGATCATCGGGATGGATACGCGAGGACCATTCATTCTCCTGTGTCCCAATCTCATTTTCGGTATATCCACGCACTTCCTTCCACCGTGAAGAGAGAAACACCGTATGGTTTACGATGTCCCAATCCCATATGCCATCTGTGGACCCCGCAAGAGCGAGTTGCCAACGTTCTTCATTTTCTCGAAGCGCCTTCGTGGTTTGACTCTTGTAGATGGCAATATCCAGTTGGATGGCGAGGTCACGTTCGGAGAAGGGCTTAAGCACGTACCCGAAATGTCCAGCCAAATTTGCCCGTTGGACCGTCTCTCGGTCTGAGTGAGCCGTCACATACACCACGGGGATTTGATGGAGCGCATTCAGTTGTTTCGCGGTTTCGACCCCATCAAGTGTTCCGGCCAATGTCAGGTCAAGCATGACCAGATCTGGGCGATGCGTTTCTGCGAGTTGAATCGCTTCTTCTCCGGTACAGGCCGTCGCCAGGACGCGATATCCTAACGCGCTCACCTTCTGCGCAAGATCGTCGGCCACAATGGCTTCATCCTCAACGATGATAATCGTGCGAAGCGTCGACACGACGGCCTCACATACAGAAATAAGAGGCCGATATGGTAGCGTTGATCGAACAGTTTATCAAACCGAGTCTTGAAGCATTTCAGGGCATATGGCTTGCGCCATATCCGTGGTGCATCCTGTATCCTGTTATGAGGAATGTAGTTTAGGAATGTAGGGGAGTACGGGGCAGAACGGCTTTAATCTGTCCCCCGGTGAGGCGAACGATGTTTGAGAATTACAGGTATGAGTGATGAATTGGAGCGTTATGGAGGCGGCGAAGATGAAAACATGTCCTCTCGGGACATCTTGTCACGAGTTACATGATTAAAGATTATCTGAACTTCGGGAGCGACCGAAAAAAATAACATAATCTCATAGGTATCTGGCCTCTGCCAGTCGATCTGGTCCCGTGCGTCTTTTGGCCCACCATTTGCTCCTATAGATTGCTTCTCATAGAAATTGCTTCCTCCGCTCACCACCGGGTGCTTCAGTCTTAAGAGGCAACCAGTCGTGATTCGCTCTTTAATATACCCATCTCATCTGCACAGTTCGCTGACGTGCGTCTGCATACCAAACAGCAAGGATGACGTGTCAGCTGTCACCGTCTGAGAGAAAGGGGGAAGCCATGTATAAAATCATCACCCTCGTGGCATTGGCGTCGCTTGTGTGGGGATGTCAACATGGCACCACGACAGTGGTGCCGCATACCAGCAGGACAGGAAATGTGCACAACGTCAAGCTCGGCCTCAATGAGGGATCGCTTGCAGAGATGACCGTGGGAGTCGGAGACGAAATTCTCTTCTTCAATGACCGGACCCAGCCGGTGCACGTGATCCTCATTGAAGGAGGACGCAGCATTGCCTGTCAACGCGGATTCGCTGGCCTGGTGGACCAAGAGGCCCTGATTAACCCGGGAGGAACTGCGAGTTTCTGCTTCGAGAGGGCGGGGACATTTAAATACATGGTCAGGTCACAGGGGGTCATCGAAGGAGCGGAATCCGTGCAGCCTGGTCAGTTCATTGTACGAGCTGGCCCCGCCGCCCCCATGGCGGCCTCGGGTTTGACGGCCGTGCCAGAAACCAGCAGAACCGCGAAGGTCCAGGACGTGCACGTCACTCTCACCTATGTTTCACCAACCGAGGCCAGCGTCAGCGTGGGCGACGAGTTGCGTTTCATTAATGATCGCGCGGACCCTGTTCGCATCATCCTGATCGACGCGGGCAAGAGCATCGCGTGTAAACGAGGATTCACGGGATCTGTTGATCAACAGGCAGACATTAAGCCGGGAGAGTCAGCGAGTTTCTGCTTTGAAAAAGCGGGGACGGCAAAGTATATGGTGCGGTCCACGCAAGGGATGGTCGGAGGAGAGAAAGTGGTCTCGGCTGAAATAGAGATTCGAGAGGCTTCGGCAGAGCCCGTAAAGACCAAAGACAATCTGAAACCCTCTTCCTCGGGACCAGAACTGAGCCTGACGCCCAAGGAATGACAATATGAATAGTATGCCGCTGGGGAAAGCCACACCCTGAGGGGCATTAACCTTAGATGGATCTACAATGCGCAAGCGTGTGGTGCCAGGGCATCCAACACAGGGTGCCCCGGCCGATGAAGACTGGCTTCATGTGGAAGGACTGGCGGAAGTCGAGGTGACATCAGAGGCTCTCGCGTATCCTGTTGAGGGTGCCTTGCTGCCCGAGCCTAGTGCGGGATGGCGCGCAAGCGGGTCCGGCCCACAAACGATCAGGCTTCACTTTCAGCCGCCGCAACAATTGACAAGGATTTGGCTCTCTTTCGTCGAATCTGAGATGGAACGAACGCAGGAATACACGTTGCGGTGGTCGCACGGGTATGGCGAGCCCTTCCATGAAATCGTGCGGCAACAATGGAACTTTAGTCCCCACGGAGCCACCCGCGAAGTTGAAGATTATGATGTGGAACTTCCCTCAGTGGCGATCCTCGAACTCAAAATTATTCCTGATATCCGTGTCGGGACGAAAGCAGTGGCATCACTGGCTCATTGGAGGCTCGCTTAGAAGTGTCACCTTCACTACTTTCTTAATGGTTGGCTCAAAACATGGACGCCAGACCTCGTCATATTGCATCGATTCCCCGCTGGTTCCTCGTCTCTGTCCTGTTGATTCTGCTCATTTCAGTCACGAGTGTCATTCTTAATCGTCCGACTGTTCATCATCGCATTCAGCATTATCTCAAAAGCCAATTCGGCATTGAGACAAGCGCGATCCATGTGCAGTTAGTCCCTACCATTTCTCTCGAAGTATTCGACCTTCTCGTGACGGATGACACCACCTCCGAGCCGATTCTGCGAGCTCCCCGAGCGTCTCTCTCAGTACGGCTGTGGCCCCTGCTTACCCAGCAAACGCGACTATTGGAGCTCTATGCGGTTCAACCCGAGCTGGTGATCCGCAGAGATCGGGATGGAGTCTGGCATGTCCCATTACTCGATGAGAAGCCCACATCCCAACAGACGAGCAACACCGCCGATCCCAAATGGGTGATGACCGGTTTTCACATCGTGGACGGGAATCTTGTCATCTTAGACGAAGAGCGACTGGCAGCGGGGGGAGTCAGCGTCCATCATGTGCAAGCTGTGTGTGAGCGTAATCAGGCCCAAAATCAAGCCGAAATCAAGCTAACCGCTACGACCGACGACGGCGGTGATCTTGAGATACATGGCTCTGTGGCGCTTGGGAAGAAAGTTAGGCCGGATAGTTCGAACACGACACTGCTTCCAGGTCAATTCGACGGCACCCTTGCTTTTCAGCATTTTAACCTCGCCTACTGGCTCGAACGCACGGGGCAATCTGTTCCCGCTCGAAGCAAGGAACTGGCTTGGCGAGGAGACCTCTCTGCCGCCATCCGTCTTGATCTTCTGGCAGGCACTCAAGGCTTTAACGTCACGATTTCCGATATGCAGACGGATCTCGGTTGGCTGGTGATTCGCGGCGACGGCAATATCGAACACGCGGGCACGAATCATCCGGTCTATGCAATAAAGCTCTCGACCTCTCCCATCGGTTCGGACAGTTTTTTCGCACATGTTCCTCCTTCTTGGATACCGAATAAAGTACAAGACGCCGTTGATGCGCATGATTTGGAAAGCACCGTGGAGCTGGTATCTGTAGACCTCAGAGGGTCGATCGACGTGCTTCGTGACCCCGATGAGTGGAACCTCGTTGCCAGGCTTAACCATGGGAGTGGGGTCTGGGGAGACAAACGGACGCGTATTCACGATCTCTCTGCCACAGTAGCGATGGATCCGCACACTGCAGACATCACAAATATTTCTGGGGAGGTGAATGGTGTCCAAATCACCAGCACCAAGCTCACGGTGTCCGATTTGGATCTAGGGCCTACTGTGGACGCTCACCTTGTAGGCGTCGGACAACTTGAACACATGCTGGGTGTCCTTCAACAGTTCGATGGAGGAACGGTGGGTTCCTCTGTTTTGCGCAACGTGACGGACCTCACAGGGACGCTTCACCTGGCAGTTCACGTGGCCGGAGCACTCCTTCCAAGGCCTTCGTTACGACTCATGAAGGCGGAACTGCAGGTCCAGGAATTGGGTGGCCGACTGGCCAAGAACTTCGCAATTACTCAATTGAATGGAAGCATTGCGGCCGACTCACGCATGCTGGGAGTTACACACCTCCAGGGTGTAATGCAGGGTATCCAATTTGAGGCACAGGGAGCTGTTGATCTCGATGCGGGCGTCCGGGTGACCAACCTCGCTATAGACATGCGGGCGGATGGCACCGCAATCCGGGAGCTGCTAGTGACGAACTTTGCGGTCCGTCCTGACATGCACATCGAGGGCTCAGCTCGTGCCATTCTTTCGCTCTCAGGCACGGCAGGTGCGGCTCACTGTCGGAGCACGATCGATCTAACTGACACAGACCTCATGATTCCCTCGGTCCTTCACAAAAAGAAAGGACTTCCGGGAAAACTGGAATTTGAAGCGAACATCCTCGATGCCAAACGTGTGATCCTCGAAGATGTCAGATTGATCCTCTTGGAAAGCGAAATACAGGCTGCGGGGCAGATCGAGCTAGGTCCTACGCCAAAGTTCCACGTTCATGTGAAATCCGATCCAATTTCACTACCAGCGCTTCTTGATATGGATGTCAGGATCCCCATGACAGCGGGCATACTCGAGACCTCTGCTGAAATCAGCGGTGAAGGGACGAATTGGAAGTCATGGGCCCCTTCCGGTTGGATCACTCTTCGGAGCGGGGTTGTCACGCTTCCAGGTCTAGAGCACGAGCTGAGGGAAGTGTCTGGACGCTTACAAGTGACTCCAGGAAGCGCCATACTGGACGAGTTGTCTGTTCAAATGGGCGAGAGCGATGTGAGATTAACGGGAATCGTCGAGCATTGGCGTGATTATCCGCGAGCGACTTTGATGGTGGAATCTTCTCATCTCGATATTGGCGAACTTGCTCCCAACACGACCAAGAATTCAGCAACAACGAGTGCAAATCTGCAGGACTGGATCCGATCGAAAGATACGACCGTCGCGTTTGTCATCAAACAACTACAGTATGACCGATTGTTTCTACGATCGGTCTCCGGTGAGATCACGGTGGATTCGCAGAAGGTAAAGTTGAACGAATTACAGGGCGAAACTCCCAAAGGCGTGTTCTTTGGGCGCGGAGAAGGACGATTTGGCACTCGGCAGCGATTGGATCTCGAGGCAGAATTGGACGTGGATGGAATACCGGCGCAGGATCTGCTCTCAAGCAGCGAGGGTGAGACAGAGCCGCTTCTAGGGAATCTCTCGATGAACGGTGTAATGCAAGCCAGCGTTGACGCCGACAAACCAATATGGAACACGTTAAGCACCGCTCCCCACGGCATCACGATCAAGGTTCTGGATGGCCGACTTCAACAAGATCCGGTGCTTACGAAAGTTATTAAAATCCTGAACCTCCCTGCCGTCCTCATCGGTCAAGTGGATTTGAACCAAGGCGGCCTACCATTTCACTCGCTCACTGCCCGGGTGGTCGCCAAAGATGGGCTGTTTTCGTCCCAGGACATTGTCTTGGATAGCCCCATTATGAAAGTGACGGGCGCGGGCAGTGCAGATGTCAAGGACAGTGGATTGGACTTAGCCCTCGCCGTGAGTCCTTTGGCGGCGTACTCAAACTTAATAGGGAAGATCCCTTTATTCGGCCCGCTCCTGAGCGGAGATCACCCCGGATTATCCACCGCACTGTTCGAAGCGAAAGGTCCTTTGCGCGATCCTGAAGTCTCCTATCTGCCGCTGGAATCATTCGCAATGGGTCTGACGGGTTATCCACGGCTTGCGATTGATGTGCTGGTCAACACCATGAATCTACCGGAGACCGCGCTGGCTTACGCCACTCCCTGACCGTATAAAGATCTGCTTTATGTGGTTCGAGTGTTTGGAGCCGGCGACCGATTCGAATCAGCGACCTCATCAAATCTTCTCAGGGCTAAGGACGCCCCATTCATGGTGTCCATGTTTCTCGGCTTTCTAGCCTCTGGATATGCCGAGAGTCAACGGCCTAAACCGCAGGGCAGGCGGCGTTCACAAAGCCTTTGAAGGGGATGCCCACAAGCCATTCGTGCCATATATCGCAGGTCATCTCTCTTATTTGTGGGAGCGAATCGACCTGCAGGAGGGCAAACCCTACTAAAGTTCCGTCAAGCTAGTGGTTATCCCCGTCGCTTCCTCTAGCAGAACGCCCGAGAATGATCCGATAGCAGTGTACTTTGGGTAGTGTTCTCGGTATTCACCTTACCGACGACTTGTCGTTATGCCTTACGAATGACGATGGCGGTATTTTCATGTATCATCCCTGCGCATGAAGGATATGAACCAGGATTCCCTTAACAATGCTCGCCTCGCCGCAATCGTCAATTCGGCCGACGATGCGATCCTCAGCAAGACCCTCGAGGGCGTGATTACCAGCTGGAATCCCGGCGCTGAGCGGATGTTTGGATACAGCGCTGAGGAGATGATTGGTCAACCGATTCTCCGCTTGATTCCTCCAGAGCGTCAGACGGAGGAAGATGAGATCTTGGCGAGGCTTCGAGCGGGGGAGAGAATCGAACAGTATGAGACCGTGCGTCGGAAGAAGGACGGGACGCTCATTGATGTCTCTCTCACCATTTCACCCATGAGAGATCAGTCAGGTGGCATCATCGGAGCCTCTAAGATCATTCGTGATATCACCGACCGCAAGCGAATAGAGCAAGTCTCCGCACATCTCGCCGCGATTGTCACGTCCGCCGACGATGCCATCCTCAGCAAGACCCTCGAGGGCGTAATTACCACCTGGAATCCCGGCGCGGAGCGCATGTTTGGCTACAGCGCTGAGGAGATGATTGGTCAACTCGTTCTCCGCTTGATTCCCCCAGACCGTCAGACAGAGGAAGTTGAAATCTTGGCGCGGCTTCGAGCGGGAAAGCGGATCCAACACTATGAGACCGTGCGTCAGAAGAAGGACGGGACGCTCTTCGACGTCTCTCTCACCATTTCGCCCATGAGGAACCAAGCGGGTCAGATCATTGGAGCCTGTAAAATCATTCGTGATATCAGCGAGCGTAAGCAAACTGAGCTCTATCTCAAGGAGAGCCAGCAACGATTGCGAGAGTTTGCTGAAGAGTTGGAGCGGCTAGTCGAAAGCCGTACGTCCGAACTCGTGCAATCGCAGCAGCAACTACGCGCGTTGGCGGCACAATTGAACTTATCGGAGCAGAAGGAGCGACAACGTCTGGCAGGAGAACTCCACGACTACCTCGGACAAATGCTGGCGCTCAACCGAATCAAGATCGGTGTCGCCAAAAAACATCCTATGGAAGCATCACTGGCTCGTCTCCTCGAGGAACTGCAATCGACGACTGACAAGGCGTTGGCCTATACCCGTTCGCTCGTGGCTCAACTGAGTCCGCCTGTTCTGCAGGAGTTTGGGTTGGCAATGGCACTCCCTTGGCTAGCTCAGCAAATGTTGGAGCGCGACCTCGTCGTCTCTTTGCAAGTAAAGACACAGATACCTCCCATACCAGAGGATCAAGCGCTCCTGCTCTTTCAATCCATACGGGAACTATTGCTCAATTGCATCAAGCATGCTCAGGTGCCACAGGCCGTGGTAGCGCTGGAGTGCAAAGAGGAAGCGCTCTATGTCACTGTTGCGGATCAAGGATTAGGATTCGATCCCTCTGTGATGCTTTCGGCGAAACAGACCCCAGAGACAGTGAACAAGTATGGTCTTTTTAGCATCCGCGAGCGAATGCTCTCCTTGGGGGGACGCCTTGAACTCCAATCCTCTCCAGGCAACGGCACGGTAGCCACGCTAGTATTCCCCATTACAACTACTTTGATAGAGATGCCTGCCTCTGCCGAGGCCTTGAGCACAAAAGAGAACGGAACCAAACGGGCAAATGGCGCAAAGACCTCTTCAATCCCCGGTGGGAAAACCCTATTACTCGTCGTAGACGATCATGCGATGGTCCGTCAAGGGTTGTGCAGCCTCTTGGATGCATACGAGGATATCCACGTGGTCGGTGAAGCCAGCAATGGCAAGGAAGCCATCGAGTTGGCCTCTCGATTAAAGCCTGACGTGATTCTTCTGGATGTGACCATGCCGGACATTGACGGGATCGAAGTGACCAAGCGGATCAAATCCGACCATCCCCACGTACTGATCATTGGAATGTCAGTTCACAGTGCCGAACAGGTGGAAAGAGCGATGTCCAACGCCGGCGCGTCAGCATTCATCCATAAAGAGGCCGCTGTAGATAAACTTCACCAAACTATTCTAGCGGTTCGGCAATCCGCGGGAAAAACCAAATGAACAATTGTCAGTGTGTCGCTGGGTCCTTGGTCCGACAAGATACCCTTGACACTTGATGAGGTAGATTCTCGCCAAGTTAGGGGTGCCGTCTTCACCCTCCGTAACCATCAATCATCCGTTCCGTGTCAGCTGCTGAAACAGTCAAAAAGAACATATTGCGGCAGACCGCCTGAGCCTAAAGCTAATCGTGACGTGATAGAGGGAATGATGGCTCGAAGAGTGCTCTTCTCAAGCGAGGGGATCTCCGTAAACGGCTCCTTCGCATTGTGAGGAAGAGAAAGATTTGTGATCTGGATGAACTGATACTGGAATGTACGTCCTACAGTTGGACGCAGGTCTTTCTCGAAGTGGACGATCTGAGTCGCAGTGGTGAACTCTGTTGCTGTGCAAGAAGGCGGGCGAGTACGCCGTTACCCTTCCTCGGGCTGCATAATCCGTTATCGTGATTCGTTCCACCACTGTTCGCAGTCGCCTGCGTCGACAACGTCGGTGCAGAAGTCAATCAGAGCACTAAGCCCCAGCTCAAATCGCAATCTATTTCCATCTTCAAATGCCCCATCCAGAACCGTCAGACAATCCTGAAAAAAGGGTTGCTTTTCCACCAGGGCAGGAACACTTTCTATTCTCGTAATTGCTAAACCCCATTCCCGTTCCCACTCATCGGCAGTCCATCTGGATCGCTTTCTGACGATTATTCGCCTGTTTCTCATTATTATCCTCCTCGGTGGGGGACGGCATGGCGTATTCTAGGTCCAGACGACTCGTTCTCGATTCAGGAGGTACTCAATCACCTCCATGCTGTCGCGCATTTGAGTTCGAGCGCCCTCGGACATAGGAATGACAGCGCCATAAATTCTGCCAGGCTCGATTTCGTCGAGTGAGGGGATACCTCCAGGTCCTCGGCGTTCGCCCTCTTCTTTATGACTTGCCACGTCTTGATCTCCCTTGTTAAACCGTCTATTCCGAAGCATATGACTGGGATACTGCTTAGTCACGTCATATCCAAGTTATTGACAACAGTTTTTTGTTTATCTGAATCCTTTTCGGCGAGTGGGAAACAAGGGTTCAGTTCCGGACCTTTAGACTCTGCACACCTGCAAATCGTGTGGTATCTGGTATAAGGAGTTAAAAACCAGCGAGGTCAGCCCTTCTGTGGTGTTTTCTCCTGAGGCGTGGTCTTTTTACGACTCTATTCGTGGCAAGAACGACATACCCAGCTTCGAAAATTGTGTAGTCCTTCGCTTCGTACGCTCGCGTTATGAGCATTTCCCGTTTCAGACCATTCGTGGTACTGTGTTTGCTACGTAGTTACCTTACTTTCCTTATTCTTAATTCTTATATCCAGAGAGGCGCTAATGTATCAGTTCCAAAGAGAGGACACCGCATTGCAGGCAGCAAGGCTTCTGGCAGTGTACGAGAGAGCACCAATTCTAGTGATGGCCCGCGGTATGAGGGCGCTGTATACCATCGGTCCTCTAAACAATCCAGCCGTTCATAAGGCCGGTCAACATATGGCTACGGTTTATCGTTCTGGGCGTGTCGACTATATGGGGTGAACGTGATGTCCCCTCCCTTGGTGCTCTCACAAGTGGAAGAGCCACAGATGCTAAAAATTCGCTGGAAGTCCTAAACCAAGTCCGCAGCGATATCATCAGAGACGAACCCTGGAACTAGGGTCAGCGCTACCAGCGTTTAGCCTGGTGTGGGTCGAGGGATTGTTTTCTAACAACTGTCTGGACGATCTGATTAAGAGAACGATTTTACCCCGCCGCTTCGAATCGCGCTGAAGCAAGAGAGCTAGGGCCTAGCCCAGTTTCGGCAACCTGCTTTTCCCGCTACTGCTATGAATCTGTAGTATCACTCCCTTTCGCGCGTATCCAAAACAAGAAAATGGAGGGATTTATGGCGCAACCTTTTCTAGGGGGACTTGCCTTACTATTGTCGGTCATAGTGTTTATGTCCGTTGCTGATGCCGCCTCTGAGCGAGCCGGGACTGATACACAGCTGCTTTCCGGGGATCGGGTTCTTCTCGGTACGGTAGAGGAAGTGAGAAGTGATCAGGCCAGAATCAATACCGGGGAAGGGCAGCCGCGGTTCGTTCCGATGAACGTGCGAAAGGATAAGGGATTGTTGGACTTGAAAAAGGGAGATCAGGTTGAGATCACCGTCAATGACCAGAATCTGCTCGTGGATGTACATAAGGTTGGAGAGTCAAGCCACCATCGTGTTATTCAAGGTCAACTTGCCGAGCCCTTGGACACCGGGCACGATAAGGCGGTGATTCGTACAAGGAAGGGAAGAAGAGTCTCACCTGTGCGACCGGTCGCACGAGTAAGGTGGCCTCGATTCCCGTCGGGGCAGATGTCACCTTTCTCATTGACGAGTTGGATAAGATCGTCGATGTGACAATGGGGACTACCGAATCCATTCATCGATCGGCGGAACTCGGGCAACAGAAATCGCCCCTCAAGGGTAACCTGAGCCAGATCGCAGGTGTCATTGTCACGCCCTTAAAGAACAATACCATTGTCATTCGCACCGAGGATGGCAAGGAGCACGCGTATGAAGCGCGCCCGCTCATTCAGGAGAGACTTGCCCAGTTATCCCGAGGCCAATCCGCCACGTTGTTAGTGGACGCCGAGCAACAAGTAGCGGACGTGTCCTTTAACCAGGCGGAAAAAAGTAAACCCAGGCAGAGATGAAAATGCACTGCCGGAAATTTGATCACCATGACAGAATTTCTCCCGCTTGAAATCAGGAGGCACACATGCGCAAGCAAATCATTGGCGAAAAACAGGAGAAAACCGCATCTGCTGAGCAGGATTGGTTGAACGTGGAGGGACTGGCAGAGGTGGAAATCACCTCAGAGGACGCCGCTCATCCCATTGAGTCGGCGTTGCTGCCTGGTCAGAATTCGGGGTGGCGGGCCGCAGAGGCCGGGAAGCAGACGATCCGACTCCTCTTTAACCATCCGCAACGGCTGCGGCGGATCTGGATGAATTTCGTGGAGCCCCAAACTGAACGCACCCAAGAGTACGTCTTGCGTTGGTCGCCGGATAGCGGGCAGTCCTTCCGTGAAATTGTTCGGCAGCAGTGGAACTTCAGTCCCCCAAGCACCACGAACGAGACCGAAGATCATCATGTCGAACTCCCGGCGGTCACGATGCTCGAGTTGAGCATCATTCCAGACATCAGCGGAGGGAATGCGCTCGCGTCGTTGGCGCAGCTGCGGCTTGCCTAACTTCCCCAAGTTCGTTAGGTCGCCGTCGTAGTAATGCAAGATTCTACTCTCACCAAGTTTTATGCGGCCACGCAAAACCTGCGTCCATGACGGGTTTAGCCAGCTCGTGAGCTAGCTGTTACCGTTACGTTAGGCAAGGCAGTGAGTTTTTCAGAGGCGTTGTTTGACAAGCTGTTCAGAATGTGCGGATAGATTGCCACTGCCGGCATGGTATGACATAAGCATAATGTCTATGAGTCGTACTAATCTGGACCCTCTGATCACCTTCCCTGATGGCTCGCATCTGCTCATTAGTACCCAATGTTCCAAACAAGGAGAGTTTTCCTGTGCTCTCTACACGGCCATCATTGCACCTGATGATAGTGCCTCTTTTCAGATGGTCTCAAGTCACCTCGAAGCATCAACGTGTCTCAGTGCTCAAGAACATGCCTACGATCATGCCGTCCAACTCTTCCCGCGTGCAGTTGAACGAATGAAAAAGCCACCTTACCTGATATGGCAGGGTCCCCCCCCTAATACATGTTTATTCTAGTTTTTCTCCGGACACGAAGGGCAGCATCGGCCTAACAGCACACTCGAGGCCACCATGGAAAAAGGTCCGGCAAATAATAGTTGCATCGGGCTCACCAGCTTCCGACGCTAGCGACCTCTTCCCAGCGTATCTACTACGATCCTTCGTATCTTTTTCAATCCGATTCCCGGGATTCATTAGCGACTCGTGCAGTGCCACGCGTCTCCCTAATCGACCCCTTTAAGTCTTTGATATAGCTAGTCTCCCAGCTTCTTGTTCATTGAAATATTTTATCTATCCGATTGGTCCAGCAGTTGCTCATATGTCGTTCAACATGGGTAATGGAAATGAAGCCATGAGAAGTATCCTCGATTATGTGCTCGTCCTGACAGTGCGATTAGGTGCAGGCTCTACGCTCGTGATGTTGAAGAATCTCTGGCCCTAGGAAGAGAGCGTGAAAATAGATTCCCGCTTCTCCGAAGGAGGTTGCGATGAAACACGTTATGGCAGTCATCATAGGGTGTAATCTAGTTGTCTCTGCTTTCGTGGTTGTAGATTCGGACGCCTGGAGCGGCTGTACTATTGAGCAGCGGATTGAACTAGGCAATCAGGGATATGGGAGGGATGAGGTGGAAAAGGCCTGCAGTCAAAGCGGGAATGGTTTCTGGAAGAATGGTCTTACAGATGCCTTGGACAAAGCATTAGGAGGAAGCGGAAATAGCTATGCTTCATCGGCCACTCACGGTGCGAGTATGTGCAGTACGAATTACGGGAGCTGCCCCCTGTCAGGAGGGCCTATGGGCTATCCCTGCTATTGTCCCGGATGGAATGGTTACACAATCACGGGCATCTCAAAATAAATCTACTCCAGACTGGGGCTTCCAAGTCAGCTATCCGCCCGCATGGGCGGCAGGGTACACACTCGAAAAAGACCCGCTGTTATTCCGGCATGCTGTAGTCCGCGTGTCTTGCAGTAATGGAGTCGAACCGTTTTCATAAACAGCAATTCGCCAGTCTGGCTAGGCGTGGGAGTCCTCATGAGGCCAGCCGCCCTGCCTGAACATGGCCGGGGGGCCTCTTCTCCCAGGTTGGAAGGAATAATTTTCAGTTTGTCGTCAGGCCGGCCCGGCACACCGCGTCGAACACGGACAACGCACGGACACCAGGCCAGCGCACCGTTACTTTCTATAGGGTTGTGAAGGCACGTTGGGTCTAGAACCTACCGTTCCTACCGCAGACAAAAGAAGGATGAGTTTCTGAAGGACCATATTCGGCATCGGCCTGACTATCTGAAAGGATGGCGGGCATTGATGAGGGATTAGTAGTCGAGTGCGGGGATGAATTAGCGGACTAACCTATTTGCTGCGCGTTGATGGACGTTCCATGCGGCCACGAATGGCTTCTAAGTCTGAGGTCAGTTTCTGAAGATTCACAGCGATAATTTTACTATGCTCTGCATCATCCATGTAATGTTGACGCATCTCGTGGGTAAAGGCATCAAGCTTCGTAGTCACACTATCCAACTTGTCATAAATACGTTTGACGCGCTCCTCGTCTGTCGAATCAACTTTCTGAACTTGTGTTCCCATTTCCTTAATTGCATCTTCAGCTTGAACCACGCGGGCGCCTAGGTTCCCAACATAAACTGCGCCTACAATGACGCCTCCAATTATGGTCACAACAAGTGCTAAGGCTACTGCATGATCAGTAATGAACCACCATAGCTGACGCATGGATTCGTCTCGTGCCATTAATCCACCTCCCAGAAACAACCTCCCAGATTATACCCCCCTTCCTTACCACTATCCAAAAGGAATACACGAGGGAAACTCACTACCGGATCTTCACAAGATTGGATTTGGCCGACAGAGAGGCAAGATAGTCGCAAGTGCGCTTCATGGCCTGGCGGAGATCCTCTTCGGAGATGATGTTGTATCGGGAGAAGATTGAGGGGGTGCGATGGCCGGAAATCTGTCGAGCCACGTCAGGGTTGACGCCTGCCCGTACCATATTACGGACAGCAGATCGTCGGCAGTCATGGGGGATGGGATACACTTCCACGGTGTGTCCGGTCACTGGGTGACGTTCGACCTTCACGAGACCGGCCGCACGACACGCACGCTTCCAGACTTTTCTGAACGTCCCCATCTGCTCCCCTCTCCGATGGAAGATATATTGGCAATCCATCTGCCTCGCGGCCAGCCGTCGCTCAATAACCTCTCGCAAGTCATTCTCCAAGGGGATCGCTCTCCCCTTCCGGTTCTTTGAATCCCTGGCGTGAAGGCGAATGGTCCAGGTTTCTCGATCGAAGTCAGCCCAGGTCAGCGCCTTCGTTTCGCCCGTTCGCATGCCGGTGAAAAAGCACCAGGCCATGTAGTCTTGGAGGTCACTGTCGGGCTTTCCACGAACGGTGAGCCGTGACAGAATTGCTTCGAAGTCTGCCCTATCCAAAAAACCCTGCCTAGCATTATCTTCCGGCAAGCTCTTGATGTAAGGCACATAGGTCAGGACCTGCTGTTCCTTGGCAAGTGTAAAGGCTCGCTGGAGGCCTTCCAGTTCCCGGTTGATCGTGGCATTCGCGGCCTGTTGCTCTTGCCGTCGCTCCATATAAGCGTTGATCCGATGTGGCGTCACCTCGAGCACTCGATCGTTCCCGAAGAACGCGCGAATGTGTTTCAAATGCTGTTGCAGGCGGGAGAGTGATGCCAGACCCCGCAATTCATAATGACGTTCCAGTTCCTCCAGCAGACATAGCACGGTGATCCGTTCTTGCTGTGGCCCGCGAAATGGTTGGACGCCAAGCCGATGAGCTGCCAGCTCGTCTTGACGCCGTTTCAGCAGTTTTCTTGCCTCCAGTTCGGTAGCTCCCGCTGACTCACGCACTTCAACGCTTCGCCCATCCCGCTTCACATAGTAGGCAATCCAATACCGTTGCTTGCGCTGGTAGATCCGTCCTGCTCCATGTGGACGCTTCTTTCGTGGTCGTGATTCACTGGTGACCAGAGAATCGACTAACGCCTGGTGGGATGGCCAATGCTCATTCACGGTGATTGATTGAGTTCCCCTCATGCATGTGTGATAGTTAACGATATCATGCTATCTTAACTATACTCAAGAGGGACTAGTGGCCTTGGTGCCTTCTGATGTACAGCTCAAGCCCATTGTTCGAAAACCTGACATACCTGCCCTGGCGGATCATGAAGGGATAGGACCGTGCGTTCCGATAGATAAATCCCTTCGTCACATTAAGCCGAATAGCAACTTCGTCAGCGGTCAGCAGGCGGTCAGGCTGCGCTTGTACGTTTTTCCCTGTTCCTATGGTCATCTTGAGCCATAACGAGGCTTTCAGCTGCTCCAGGTGTCCCATGAGGAGGGGGCACTGATCAGGGGTGGCTCTTTCAACGGCTTCCGCTAGGACGCTCCACGTGTCTAGACTCATCTCTCTTCGTTCTGGCTTCAGCGAGCCAGCCTTTCAACGCTCCACAACCACCACCACGCGGTTATCTTCGTTATTTTCACGCATCTCAGTGGGTATCAGCCTGGCCGCAATGCGGTAGAACTCCGTTGGATTCTCTTTGGCCCATTTTGAAAAGGCTTCATGCCCACCGATGTCATCGTAGACGTGCTGAACAGCCTCACGGAAAGCAGTGGTCAGCCGGTTTGGCACGCCGGGCAGTCTTCCGCCTGTTTTTGGTTTGCCTGGTAGGAATGGCATTCTGTTTCGCTCCTTTTTAGAAATTAGACTTAGTTACCGAGCCCATCCAGGCCATGTTCCCTGACTGTCCACGCGGCCAGGAGCCGGCCCTTTTCGTTGGTTTGACCCACCGCACGAATGCTTGAAAGGGAAAGGTGTGCTCCATCGGTCAGGACAAGACGCCAGCCTGACCCGTGCCACTGGCATTCCTTCACGGTGCCATGCTCCCGTTCGTCTGCGCCGCCCCGAAGTTTGTCGGTCCTGTCGCGATAGACCACAAACCAGCCAGACTCGAGCGGGGGAATGCGAGCAGGTTCCGAGGGTGGCTGGTCCTCTTCTGAATCCGCTGGAGCATCTGTCGGAACCAGCGGAAGGGGTGCCTTACAGACTAGACAGGCCGCCCAGTGGACGTTGACCACGGCGTGACACTGAAGGCATCGGCTGACCGTCAGGCTCATACAGTCCGCCTTTTTCGCATAACCTGACAGGAAACATTGAGGCAACTTCCATGTTGCCTGCTCTGGAAAGAGTTTCCAGGTAGGCAACTCGTACACCCCGCATCTGGAGCAGCGTTCCGCCGAAAGTTTCCTAAATTCCCCCCGCGATTTCGCAGGAGCAAAATAGGCAACATTTTCACGCGGGAGGCAACTTTTGAGGCAACCATTAGGCAACCCCTTCCAGTGCCGCCTTGAGTTTCTTGATGATTCTTGAGGCGTAGCCGGGGGAGATATCGAGCTCTATGGCGAGGTCGGACGGCCTAGTCACGCCGTTCTCAAACAGCTCTCTCGCCAGTTCAAACTTCGAAACTTCCACCGGCTGGTATTGCCAGATGAGTCCGTGACCTTGCTTCACCAAGCGCACATCGAGTGGGGCCACATCATCGCCCGTCACGCCCCGGCATTTCGTGAAGTGCATTTCAAAGTGGCATCCGTCGCGGGCATCCCTCAAAGGCGGTTCCTTGAGTTGCACCACGGTGTCTAGCGCATCCTCCCGGCCGCTAGTGCCACGTTGCTGCCCCTTTTTACCGGAGTGGTGGACTAAGACAGTGGAGAGCCCCCGATGACGCAGGCGGATCAGCCACGCGTTGATCGGCTCCCAATCCTGCTTGCTGTCTTCATTGATTCCGCTAAAAAGACAGGAAATATTGTCGAGGATCAGGACGCGGATGTCTGGGCGGGCCTCGAGGATTTTGACAATCTGTTGTTGCATGCCGTGCGACGTGAGGATGAGATCCTTCCCACCGCATCGCTGATACACCAGTTGACTGGTAAGGAATTCAAACGGGGCGGCTGGCGGCGTATCCATGAGCGCCGTGGCGCGTTCTCGGAGTTCGTCCAGCTGCATCTCGCCATCGCAGTACAGCACTCCGACAGGCGCTTGGACCTTCCACTTCAGAAGATCCTTGCCGTTGGTCAGGGAGACGCCTAAGGCCAGTTGGAGAAAGGTCTTGCCAATCCCCCGTGGGCCAAAGACCATCACGTTGCCGCCTTCAGGAAGCCATGGGAGATGACGGGCTCGCTCTGGAATCTGCAGCGCCATCAGATCGGTATAGTTCACCAGCGCCCGTAAGAGATCGGGGGGCGTCCGATCCTCACTCAATCTGTTCGCCGTGCCGTCCCCGGCCAGCATCTGTTCTATGCCTGTGGAAAGCCGCTCCTGCGCTTCATCAAAGGCAGTCGCGGCTTGGGTAAATGCAGCCTCACTAGTCATATCGCCTCGCTTTCCAGGAGCTGATAGGCGGCCCCCAAACGCTCTAGGGCGGTGTTGAGTTGTTCGTGAGACCACTTGTCAATGCAGATGCCGCACGCGGAGTGAATGAATGCTTCTGCTTCTCGCAGAGCATCCATGCGGAGACCATTTGCTGTGTAGGTGGCCTGCTCCTTTGTCTTAGCTTGCTGGCGTGCTTCCATCGCCTGACGGCGTTCGTTAGGGTTGTTTCCCGTCGTGTCAAAGAACAGATCCTTGACCGAGAGACCCAACGCCCTGGTAATCTCTTCCACCGTGCAACCGGCCCAGCACTTCAGCAGCAGGCCCCGGTTGCCTTCAGCTATCGTGAGTGATGGTGAGTTGTCTTGATGTGCGGGGCAGCGGCTAATCCATTTGTTCGAGCCGCTAGAGCGTACCCCATCGAGCAGCGGCAGCAGTTCTGTGGCCATCATGCCACGCTCACAGTCTGGCGAACGTCTAGTGCATCATGGAGTTGACCGTGTGCTCGGTGGCAGTCCCGGAATCGCTCTTGTAACGCTAACCGGTAATCAGGTAGGCTTTGCATCGTTCACCCTATACAGTTTGTGTTGAGCCGCCGTGGAGGTCGCACTCCCGGCGGCTTTTTTGTTCATCGGGATTCACTTCACCACCTTGTTCTGCTCCGCTCGGGTTTGTACTTGGCGTCGTAACGCCGCCTTCGCTTCTTCAATATCCACTCGCACTCCGTACCCTTTATTGCCAGCGGCATAGGCCGGTACTCTCCCGTTCTTGCAGAGCCGATAGAGGCTCGAAGGAGCCATGCCTAATTGGCGTGCCGCCTGTTTGACACTGACCAATGCACCGCTTGTTTGGTTGTCGTCGCTCATGTATCTCCTTCCATGTTGCTCAGGTTGTTCCCCTATGGAACAACAATGCCTATTTATCCCTATCGTATGAAAAAGAGCGAAGAGAGCAGGCATGAGATGTCTCAGAGGCGGTTCTAAGACCTTGGATTTAAATGTTAATTCGTGAACTGGAGACCGAGAAGCTTAAGGCAAGTGTAGATAGGGACGGAAAAGGCCTCTTTATATCCCCATTGAAAACTATGAGAATTTCCGCCGGTGGGCTAAGGCATTATGTGTGAGAGTTCGCGGAGGGAGGTTGGAGAGAATCGAAAAATTTTTTGAATGCACGAAGGGTGGCCTCGTCCGGCTGCTGTGAGGGATTAGCTAGGAAGCACTGAAGGACGTTTATATACTTATTTATCAAACCACTGAAATCTTCGAGGTCCGTCTCTCCCGGTGTGACTGATGCTGCGATTTCATCAATATGTTTCAGGTGCTTTTCCCACTTCCGGTATTGTCTGAGCATGGTATCTGCATTTGGAGGCTTGATGCCGTAACAATTAGTGGTCCATAAACTTGAACTAGTATCGCCATCTTTACGGAACAGCGCTTTCACTTGTTTGGCGACTTGTCTGCAAGCCTCCGTCTTTGACAGTCCCCCAATCACGAGCTTGTGGACTGCCTGGCATAAAACCTCCAGCATGTTCTTCCGCACTCTTTGAGGGACCTCGGCGGCTTTCGTCTTCCCTGTCCCTTCCCCCTTGAAGCCTAAGGCAATATCTAGCGACTTAATGTCCGGCGATGTGATGCGGTCGTTTGTCGCCGCCTTAAATAATTTGACGGCCCACATGGGGGCGGCAATGCCGAGAAGTCCCGCGCTTACCATTGCTGACGTTGCCAAAAAGGGGGTCTTCGGCTCGGTGTAATGGCATTCGTACAAGCTCAGGATTGCCTCTCGGCGCCAAGGTTCCGCTTCCCCCTCAAGCTGCTCATCGAGAAACGCTAGAAAAGGATCTGTTGTCTGTGGATTTGTGGACATGTCCCCTCCTGTCGGGTCCTGGTGAGGAGGGGCAGCGCCCGCGCCAGGAAACGCGAGCCGGCCAGGGGATCAAGCCCGACCGTTGCTGCCCGAGGAGAATCATTTCACGCCGCGCACGTCAAGTGCGTGGCTAATCATGTCTACCTCAAGCGTTGTATAATCGCAACGCAAGGAACGCTCCAGAAGGAACAGATGGGGAAAGGCGACAAAGGGAAACAGAAGTTCATGATGGGCTTCCGGCCAGTCGTGCGAGCCCGTGAGGGCCGCATGCTTGGCATCCGTCAGCCACTAGACGGACCCATCTTCGAAACGATGAGAGATGCTGAGAACTGGTGCATCCATGCCATGATCAGTCACTTCGATAGACGGCTTGGCATGTCGGATGCGACGATTGAACCGTTCAAAGGGATGGTGCTTTGTTTCTGAAGGACGTCTAAGCACTGCAGCCGTTTTCCACGTGCTTATTTACCATTCCGAAGCCTGACTAGAGGTTCGGATTCTCATTCTGAATCGTTATGCATCAATTGCGACCCTGCTTTTTCGGACTGGTTCTCATCACAATAGCCCGATGTTCCGGAGGGGAGGAGGGCAATCAAGGAAATCCTGGAGCGACGGTGTCATTGATGTGGGATCCAGTTATTGATGCATTGCCGATCAGCTATACGGTGCATTATGGTAAGGAATCGCCTCGCAATGTCGGATCATGCAAGTACGAGTATTCTTTGAGCACGTCCGAACCCTTTGCCACCATCACCGATCTTGAATTTGATGCGATCTACTACTTTGCCGTCAGTGCCTTCAACGGACTTCGCGGCCCTTGTTCCAACGAGCTAGTAAAAGTGACCGGAAAACCAGGACAGGACACACCACAAAGCCAATAACAACACTGTTCGGCTAGCACCCTAGTCAGTTGACCGAGTTGCAAAGGACACGGGTAGCCAGTAGCGACGCGAAACCAGGTACAGACGACGAGTAACTACACCCACAATATCCTCCCTAAATCTTCATCTAGCTTACGCGGACGGCAGCAATCATGAAAATCCGTCCCCTATGGCGTCCTGTTCTTCAAGAAACAGATCCAAGTTCTCCATCACAACATCCCACCACGTGCCCCCATCTCCGAAGCAATCCGCTCAATGTGCGCTTTCAGTCGGTCGTCCCACTCGTGCGTCCACTTCCTGATGATGAGTTCTTGAATAGCTAGCTCGGATTCTGCTACTCGATTCATGTTTTCAACAGGGAACGTGAATCAATCTATTTCCATCTTTAATACTTATCTGCATGGGAGCCACCACGCACGCACCAGACATGCCTTGTCCCCGTCTTTCCCGAATCCCCAGTGGTGCCATCAAAGAAGCGAACTTCCCATGCTTGTGTCGGAATGAACGCTTGTCGGACATCGGTCGTGGATGACCAGTAGGCCGACTCGAAAAGTCCTCCGGTTTGGACATTTTGAAAGGGATGACCAGGAGGAAGAGCTGGTCCGGGGGCTGGGACGGTCGAATCAACCAAACTCGCCAACTCTTCAATTAATGGAAGATGCCAGCCCATTCGACCTCCAACTTGTCGCAGCCAGCAGGTTCTGACCGCATCCTCCCATGAACGCGAATTTGTTTCTGGCGACTTTTCCCACACTAGCCCTGTCTCACGGTCCAACACTGCGGCATTTCCAAAATCTGGCAAGACAACAAATCGCCTGTTGGCGTTCACGATGATGTTGCTCCAAGATTTTAAGTGCGGCTGCGTCGCTGGATCGAGAGGATCGGAACCGAATGCTCCCAGAGGATTCAGAATGACTAGAATAGCGCCCATCGCGAATGGACTAAATGCACGGATAAAGTTCTTTGTCATGATGTCCTCCAGTGGGAATGACTTTCATGAGCGGACCTTGGATTGGCTGCAAAAGCCAAGAGGCGCCTCTATAGCATTAACAGAGCTTGGAAGGCTAGGATTCTTTATGGTGGAATAATTACGTGTATTTTTGGCAGTAGAGTCTTATTTGCCAGTTTCCTTTTGTTGAATCGAAGCTATGATCGAAGTTATGCTTGATAGGCTGCTGCAGACAAGGATTCTCATCACTTTAACGGCTCGCCTTGATGCGTTGATCGCGGATCAAGGGTGGCTGTTGGAAGTCATCCGTAATAAACAGCCTGAGGCAGTTCGGATGGGGGAAGCACCTCGGCTAAGGAGAGAGACTGATGGGGAAAGGCGATAAAGGCACACAAACCTTCATGGTTGGCTATCGCCCTTCCGTGTATGCCCGCGAAGGCCGCATGCTGGGGATCAGGCAACCCTTGGATGGACCAATCTTTGACACAGAACGAGATGCCGAGCACAATCGACCATCCCTCTGAATGGCTCAATGTGAAGGAAGACAAGTAAGAAAGGAATGGACCTTTTATTTCTCGAGGCCGCTGCTGCTTTCTCCAAGCATGCTGTGGTCTTGTTGGGCACGGGTACAGTCATTGCCGGCTACCGTGCATATCGTTTCGCTCTTCGGCGGGTCTTTGTGAACCTTGAGTCGACGCCACTCAAAGCCTAGTTTCATTGCACATGGGAGTCCCTATAGATGTGTGTAGGATTGTTGTTGTCTTCTACCGACCTGGAAACACCACCATTGATTCGCTCGGGACGACAATAGTGTCACCTGACTGCAACTCAAAGTTTTCATTGATTCCGGAGCGAAGCACAATTTCATCGTAACTAGCTGTCAACCGCTTCATGCCAGGCGCACTTTCCGTGAACCGGAAGATGACGATTTGATTTCTGGCAGCGGTCGGGTTGAATCCTCCGGCTATCGTAATACTCTGTAACAATGTCGTTCTGCTCTTGAGGGGAAATTTGCCGGAAGTTTTCACTTCCCCAAGCACAAAAAAATTCGAGCTATTGACCTCTTTCAAGCTTACTGCGACGACAGGATTTTGCACGTACTCCTTCAGCTTAATGGTCATTTCTTCAGCTAATTGCGTGGGCGTTTTTCCAACAGCGACGATGTCACGAATGATCGGCAGGGACGCTCGCCCATCCGGACGAACTTGGACGACCTTGGACAGGTCTGGATTTCTCCATACCGTGATGTCCAGCATATCTTCTGCTCCGATGATGTACTCGCTGCTGACGGCGTTTGAGAGTTTTTCCATCACTTGCGCAGGAAGACTGGCATCCTTGTTTATCGGAAAGGTTTTTTCGTTAGACGCAGAAGATGGCGCATCAGCCGGCGTTTTAGCTGGACTGACTGCGACCATGGGGGCAGACTCTGAAAATCCAACACTCGGAGCCCAGATCACCGAGAGCAACACCATTAATACGAATAATGCGCGTGCCATAAACATTCGCCCTCCTGTCTTTGCAGCAACCCCTGTTTGAGAATGCTGCGTATCTCAGTCGCTGACAAATGTGCGTACCGGCTCATCACGCCTGACAAAGCTCCAACTCGCTCGTTATGAACAAGCCGACAGAGATGACAGACAAGAAGAGGGTTCAAGTTAGAATAAGGTTCGCAGACTAACCCGTCAATGACCAGTCTTTCATTGCTCACGTTCAAGAAGGGCTAGCAAAGACCCTTGATTGCGATTACTCAAAGCCTAGATCCACTAGGATGGCTGAAATGGGCCACCATCCCAACGTAGAACAAGTAGCCTGCCTCTGGTATGGTCGAGATTCCATCCGAGTCGTCACCCCGAGTCGTCACCTTTTAGTTTTTAAACTTGGGTCACCTATGAATTATTTAGAAGGTTCTGTTTGGAGGAAATGGGACTTACATGTGCACACGCCGGCGTCAATCGGCCACCACTACAGTATTGAGGCGAAGATCCATGGCACACTTTCATAGACCAGTTAGAACAACTACCGGCCGACATCAAGGTTCTCGGAGTAAACGATTATATTTTTATAGATGGCTATAAAAGACTGCGCCAGGAAAAGGCACAGGGAAGAATCCCTAATATAGATCTTCTATTGCCTGTCATAGAACTGAGACTGGATAAATTTGGAGGATCACCAGGTCATCTAAGCCGAGTGAACTATCATGTCATTTTCTCAGACGACGTTGCTCATGATGGGCTTCCGGCCAGTCGTGCGAGCCCGTGAGGGCCGCATGCTTGGCATCCGTCAGCCACTAGACGGACCCATCTTCGAAACGATGAGAGATGCTGAGAACTGGTGCATCCATGCCATGATCAGTCACTTCGATAGACGGCTTGGCATGTCGGATGCGACGATTGAACCGTTCAAAGGGATGGTGCTTTGTTTCTGAAGGACGTCTAAGCACTGCAGCCGTTTTCCACGTGCTTATTTACCATTCCGAAGCCTGACTAGAGGTTCGGATTCTCATTCTGAATCGTTATGCATCAATTGCGACCCTGCTTTTTCGGACTGGTTCTCATCACAATAGCCCGATGTTCCGGAGGGGAGGAGGGCAATCAAGGAAATCCTGGAGCGACGGTGTCATTGATGTGGGATCCAGTTATTGATGCATTGCCGATCAGCTATACGGTGCATTATGGTAAGGAATCGCCTCGCAATGTCGGATCATGCAAGTACGAGTATTCTTTGAGCACGTCCGAACCCTTTGCCACCATCACCGATCTTGAATTTGATGCGATCTACTACTTTGCCGTCAGTGCCTTCAACGGACTTCGCGGCCCTTGTTCCAACGAGCTAGTAAAAGTGACCGGAAAACCGGGACAGAACACACCACAAAGCCAATAACAACACTGTTCGGCTGTTCCGCTGTGTGCCGCTGCGTTCCGCCGTGTTTTCCACATATCATATGCTGTCAAGTGCTAGTACCTATCGAGGACACCGTGCTATGCTCCCGCGCCATGGCAAAAAAGACAGAAGTTGAAAAGGGGGGGGCCTGGATCTTCCGAGACATCCCCCGCGATCTGATGAAGCGCGCAAAGATCGCCGCCGCTGTCGAGGGCAAAACGATTAAGGCGCTGGTGCTCGAGGCGCTTGAAGGAAAGATCCAGGAACTCGAGAAGAAGGGATTACTTCCCAAAGGTAAGTAAGAATGACCACGCAGCCCCGTCCCACAATCAACTATCCAAAGAACTGCGGACATCAGGCCTGTACGTGTCAGGCACGGGAACATAGCTCGTTTTGTAGTGATGCCTGCGAGCAGGCCTCACCGCCTCTCCCAGGAGCCACCTGCCCGTGCGAGCATCCTGGCTGTGAGAAGTCATCTGTCGCTGAAAGCAGCGGATTCGGCTGACTTCTCGTCGTTAAACCCTCATCGTTTACCAATCACGGCCACCCTTATTTCGCTTAATTCGTTAAATTCGCCAATGGGCTTGGAAAGTTGTGTGCTCATAGACACGGACACTTTCACGGACACCGGAACCATTTTTCGCGGTTCCGGGCAGTCTTGGAAGATGGAAGTGATTGATTTAATTGGTGCGCCCGGCAGGAATTGAACCTGCGACCTGCGGGTTCGAAGCCCGACGCTCTATCCAACTGAGCTACGGGCGCCCGAAGCTATTTCAAGCACTTTTCCCAAGAAATTGTCAAGGATAGGTGCAGGTGGTCAGAGCTGCCTCAGAATAGTTGTTGCCAATTCGTCGACCGACCGGCCGTCCGTGGCGATAGTCAGGTCAGCCGCGGCCTGATATTTTGGCGTTCGTTCAGTGAGGACATCTCGAATCTCTTCCACATGGGACTTCGTACCGGTGAGCGACGGTCGCTTGGTATCGCCGCCGATTCGGGCTGCGATGGTCTCCACCGAAGCCGTCAGCCAAATCAGCCGTCCGTTGCGCTTGAAGACCTCCACGTTTTGCTGACGTAAAATCGCGCCCCCTCCTGTATCGATAACGAGGTTGTTCTGTCCCGCAAGTTCCTGGCAGACAGCGCTCTCTAGATCGCGAAAGTAGTCCCAACCATGAGCGGCGACAATATCGGGGATTGACGAGCCTGCGCGCCGGACGATTTCTCTATCGGTCGAGACGAGGGGACGGCCAAGCCGGGCCGCCACAACTTTTCCCACGGTGCTCTTGCCGGTCCCTCGGTACCCGATCAGGACAACGTTCATCGCCTACCATGAGCTGATGGCCGACCGCAGGTCATCATTTCAGGCGGGACTCCAACACGGCACGCATGACGTGCGTGGGAGCGGATTGGCCTGTCCAGCGTTCGAACTGCGCCGCGGCCTGATAGAGGAACATTTCAAGGCCAGAAATCGTCCGGCAGCCGGCAGCCTTCGCATCGGTAAGCAGCTGGGTGTCGCGGGGATTATAGACAATATCCATGACCGTCAGGCCGGGATGGAGGAGATGAGTCGGCACACAGCTCATGCCAGTCTTTGGCGACATGCCGATCGGCGTACAGTGAACCAACACTCGGGCCTCCGCCAGGGCGGTCTTGAGAGACTGCTCTTCGAGAAAAGCGTCCTCGACCTGTACGGCCGTCTTCTGCATCAAATCCGAGGCCAGCCCTCGTCGTTCCTGATCCTCGATCCCCAAAAGATGCATGCGGGCAATCCCGGCCTCTGTTGCAAGCGCAAATGCGATCGCGCGCGCCGCTCCCCCTGAACCGAGGATGACCACGGGTTCGCCGCTCAGCGGAGCATTTCCCTCTTTCAACGCACGAAGTGCACCGGTGGCATCGGTGTTTGCGCCGAGTAATTTCCCGTTCTGCGAGACGATGGTATTGATGGCGCCGATGTGGCGTGCCATCGTTTCTACTTCGTCTAGACAGGGCAGAACCGCCACCTTATGCGGAATGGTCACGCTCGCACCGCGAAAATTGCCAAGTGCCCGGAGCCCCTTGACGGCATCCCCGATGGCTTCGACCTTCCAGGCCAGATAGACAAAGTTGAGGCCGAGCGTTTGAAAGGCCGCGTTGTGAATCACGGGGGAGAGGGAATGCTCGATAGGGTTTCCAATCACCCCGCAAAATTGCGTCGTGGCATCGATCTCCATCGCGTTCATCCCTTGGACACGGTCATACCGCCGTCGATCGTGAATGTCCCACCCGTCACCCATCCCGCTTCGTCGGACGCCAGGTACAGCACCATATTCGCGACTTCTTCTGGGGTGCCAGGCCGTCGTAGGGCATAGTGATTGAGAATCGGTTGAAGCATATCCGGATTGGCCATCAGAGGAGCGGCCATCGGCGTGTCGATCAAACCGGGATTGACGATGTTGCAGCGAATCCCGTCCTTGGCATAATCGATCGCAAGCGCGCGCGTAAGGGCATCGACGCCCCCCTTCGTAGCCGCGTAGGCCGGGGCGCCGGGAATACCGACTAGGCTCGCGACCGAGGAAATGTTCACAATCGCACCGCGGCCTTGCTTGAGCATCTGAGGAACAACGGCCCTGGTCATGCGGAAAACACCCGTCAGGTTCACATCAAGAAGCGTCGCCCACGTGGCGTCGTCTGTTTCATGAATGCGCTTCCCGAAGTCTCCGATTCCGGCATTGTTGACCAGGATGTCGATGCGTCCGAAGCTGTCGAGTGTCCGCTGCATCACGTCCCGTACATGCAGCTCGTCAGTCACCGACCCTGCGACAGCCAAACCTTTACCTTTGTTATGTCTGATCCCACTCATCACACGGTCGAGCTCCGATTGCCTTCGGCCGGTGATGACCACCGCAGCCCCTTCCGCGGCGAAGCGCTTAGCGACCGCTTCTCCGATGCCCGCATTGCCGCCGGTCACGATGGCCACCTTCCCCTCTAGTCGGTTCATCGCGTCTCGTCCTTTCCGTTTTCCTCCGCTGGCCCGTCGTCTTCAGGACCCGACGGCGTAGTCCCACGTGACCAGAAACCCGGCTCCACCTTTCTTGCTACCGTGAGGAATCCGGAATGCGCAACCATCCGATGATCCGGTCGAACGCTGCGCCCTTGGACCGACCAGGTACGAAGGAGAGTTTCAAAGGTCTCGACCATGGCAAACACGGCAGCGTGTTGCAACGCCGCCACGGTCTGCTGAACCTGAGGTACGGTGGGGACAAAGCTCAGATAGATCCCGCCCGATCTCAGCACTCGTGCGGCGTGTGGCACCACCTGCCAGGGCTCAGGAAGATCCAACACGACACGATCAAAAGGCACTCCGTCGTCCAGAAGTTGGATCCCTTGATACGCATTGTTCCGGAGCGCAACAAGATTCGGGACTGCGCCCATATACCGTTCGATATTGAGTCTTGCCGTTCTTGCAAAATCTTCCCGAGCTTCATATGTGACCACGAGGCCTCGTGGTCCGACAGCCCGAAGCAGCGCCATGGTTAGGGCACCCGACCCGGTGCCTGCTTCAAACACCCGCGCGCCTGGATAGACATCGGCCCACATCTGGATGAGAGCCAGATCTTTGGGATACAGCACTTGTGCGCCTCGAGGCATTTTCAAGACGTAATCCCCGAAGGTCGGGCGCAGGGCCAGCATCGACTTACCGCCAGAAAGCGTCACGATCGAACCATCCACCTTATCGATGAGAGCGTCGTGCGCAATTTTGTGACCGCTCAGTTGATAGAAATCGCCGGCTTTGAGCGTCAAGGCGTAGTGGCGGCCCTTCGCATCGACGAGATGAATGCGTTCGCCGTTCTGCAATCGAGCATGTGACATGACGCGCCATTCTAGAAGCGGACCGGCGGCTTTTCAACAACAGCGCGGATGGCCCTCCGGTCCTTTCCCCTTCTGATGTATCGCGCATCGCATGACATTTTAAGGCCGGCTGACAACTTATCCCGCATGTGACAAATCTGCCCGGCCCTATCTCAAACCCTACACATTCGCAGCAGGATTGCCTCAGGACGCATCAACCCTTCTTCATTAAGTCCTTCTAATAGTCCCAATATTTCATGACGATCGCGAAGAAAAATTCTCATGATCAATCCAGCATAGGAATTGCTGCGTAGATACCTGCAGCGGACAGGAGTGAATCTTTTGCAGCGGGATTGCCTCTCAGTAAAGGAGACTTAATGAAATATGGTCATCGAGAACGTACCGGGGGCCGCTGAGAGAAGAAGGTTGAGGAGGATGATCACATGAAAAACGACTTATTCTCTGCCGATGGTCCAGAGTTGAAGTCACCGGAGATGAAGGATGTCGATACCGACCACTCCGAGGACAGCGATTTGCTGGACATGATCGGACGAGATTCCGTGAATTCAGAAGTAACTCCGGAGTCCCCTAAATCGACGAAGCGTCAAATCGTATCGAGCAGTCCGTTTTTGCTGGAGTCGCTCTACTTTCAATCGTTCGGCGAACGGCCACTCTTGACGAGAGAAGAAGAGACGGCACTGGCGAAACGGATCGATCAAGGATCGAGTACCATCCGAGCGACATTGCGTCATGCCCATCGCCTGCTGTCTCGCGTGAAACGATCGGATGCCGTCCTTGAAGCACAACACACGCTGCAAACCGTCCGGCAACTGAGCGGACTGTCCGCGACTGCCCTTGACAAGGTGGAACACACGCTGTTGGGCCTGCTCAAGGGAACAGCCGCACCGAAATTGCCGGCGACCGTCGTGAAGAGCTTGAAGAGTCACTTGGCAAGCGTTCGTCAGGCCCGTCAAGTGCTCGAAAAGGCCAAAGACGAGTTGGTGCGATGTAATCTTCGTCTGGTCGTGGATGTCGCGAAACATTACACACGTCGCGGCCTTACCCTGTTGGACCTGGTGCAGGAAGGCAATATCGGCCTCATGAAAGCAGCTGAGCGTTATCAGTACCGTAAAGGTTTCAAGTTCAGCACCTATGCCACCTGGTGGATTCGCCAGGGCATCACCCGAGCATTGGCGGACCAATCCCGTACGATTCGGATCCCCGTTCATCAGACGGAAGCGTCGCATCGGATTTTGCGCGTGACGCGCCGACTCGGGCAGCAACTCGGTCGTCCGGCGAAGCTTGAAGAGATCGCGAGCGTTCTCCGCATGCGGCCGGAGAGACTCCATGAGACGGTCCAGGCGTTCCAGGAACCAGTGGCCCTGGAGCATCGGGTCGGGGATGGGGGGACGGAGTTCGGGGAGTTGCTGCCGGATCTGCAGGCGGTGTCCCCGGATGCGCATGTGCATCGCACGGAAATGATACATCAACTCGACCGCATTCTGGAGAACCTCACACCCAGGGAGCAGACCGTCATTCGACTCCGTTTCGGAATCGGCTACGATCAGCCGAGCACTTTGGAACAGGTTGGACAGAATCTCTCAGTCACGAGGGAACGAATCCGCCAGATTGAGGCCAAAGCGCTCAAGAAACTCAAGACGCCTGCCATCAAGGAAATGTTCGCCGCTATCCAATAACACATCGAACAAGGGCGATGACGGGGTGAGGAGTCAGCTCCTCACCCCATTGTTTTTTGGGCATGGCTTTTCCTGGGAGTGGAGTTATGCGAGAATGGTTCTGAGTTTATGCCACCGCCCAGCGCCACCTGCCGCGTTCTGTGGATCACTAGCCTGATAGCATTTCTTGCCTATGGCTCCGCCTGGGGGGCACCGTGTGGAAATGTCACGTCCAGCGAGAAGAACCTTTCCGTTCCCGCCGTCGTCGCGAAAGTCCGCTCATCCGTGGTCACAATTCTGACGCGGGGAGTGCCGGCAAGTCCCTCGCAGACCCAGTCGGGCTCCGGCTCCGGAGTCATTATCGACGACGGCGGATACATATTGACCAACAACCACCTGGTGACCGGCGTCAAGAGCATGGTGGTCGGACTGTCTACCGGCCGTCTGACGCCTGGCCGTGTCGTGGCGCGAGATTTCCTCCTCGACCTAGCCTTGGTCAAAATCAATGCACAAGATCTTGTGGCTGCAACGCTGCACCAAAAGCCGGACTTGGAAATCGGAGAGTCTGTTGTGGCGATCGGCAATCCCCTGGCACTAAAGGGAGGGTCGACCGTTACCGTCGGCGTTGTCAGCGCGCTGGACCGGTCGGTCTTGACTCCCGATGGTGAAACCCTCTACGACTTGATTCAAACTGATGCGGCCATCAACCCGGGCAACAGCGGCGGCCCGCTGGTCGACCTATCGGGCCGAGTCGTGGGCATCAATGTGATCATCGCGCCGTCGGCACAAGCGATCAGTTATGCCCTCTCAATGGAAGCCATTTATCCCCATATCCAATCAATGATGGTCCGCGGATCCATCTACCGGCCGGACCTCGGATTCACGCCGGTCACGATCACCCCGAGCATCATGGCAAGCTTCGGCCTGGAAGGCGACCGCGGTGTGCTGGCCTTGCAGGTCGACTCCGCAAAACCAGCGGGGCTCGGCGGACTCCAAAACGGCGACATTATCACGGCAGTCGACCAGCATCAGGTGTTCAACATGGGTGATTTCTGGCATGCGCTGCTTCGCTCAGGAGATCAACCCACGGTGCAATTGACCTTGCACGGGAAAAGCGGTCCGGCAACCCTTCAACTGCCGAAACCGGCCGCGCTCAAGGCAGCACAGTGACTCTCATTGAAGCGGCCATAGCGCAAACCCCGGGTCATGGATTGCCGCTGATAACGAATCCTCCTCAACCAGGTGTGCTGATGACGTTTAGAAAACCGGTGGGCTATTCAGCCGCCTGGTCGCTTCAACAACAATTCCATGCCGAACGGCTTTTGGGGAACCGCCCGGACACGCTGATGTTACTTCAACATCTTCCTGTCTATACCGCGGGGCGCCGAACAAGACCGGTCCATCTTCATCCAGAGGTTGCTTCTTCGGGCGATCTCGGAGCCCCCGTTGTGGCAGTCAACCGTGGCGGATCGGTGACCTATCACGGACCTGGCCAGCTGGTCGCCTACCCGATTTTTTCGCTCTCACGCTATGCACAGGGAGCGAAGGCCTATGTGCATTTGCTCGAAGAGGTACTCATTCGGACACTCCGAGGTTGGGATATCCATGGATACCGGGTGGAAAAGGCACCGGGCATTTGGGGGCGCGACCGACAGGGCGAGGCCAAAATTGCCTCAATCGGTGCACGGATCGACCGAGGAATCACCTTGCATGGCTTTGCGCTGAACGTCACCAATGACCTTGTTCCGTTCTCGCGCATCGTGCCCTGCGGGCTTGAGGGGTGCCGCATGACGTCCCTGGCGCAAATTACGCAAACGCCGGTCTCCGTGCATGTGGTCGCCGAAGAACTCGCCAAGACCTTTTCTACCGTCTTTCACGTTGAATGGACTCATTCTTCCCTGGAAGAGTGATGAAAATAGAGATCGAGACACAACGGGTCGTTGACACGAAGAAGGAACACTGACGCACGTATGTCTTCACTGCATGAACTCGATACGCCGACGTTCCGACTCGCCGTAGCGCAATTCGATCAAGCTGCAGAATTGATGGGGCTGGATTCCAACCTCCGTGAACGATTGAAACTACCTCAGCGATCTCTGGTCGTCAGCGTTCCCATCCGGATGGATGACGGTCGCGTCGAGGTCTTTACCGGGTATCGAGTTCAACATGATTCCTCACGCGGCCCTTCGAAGGGAGGGATTCGCTATCATCCGGAAGTCAACCTCGGCGAAGTCGCCGCGCTGGCCATGTGGATGACGTGGAAATGCGCCCTGGCCGACCTCCCTTACGGCGGAGCCAAGGGGGGGGTGGCCGTCGCTCCAAAAGCACTGTCTCGATCCGAACTTCAGCGGCTCACGCGGCGATACGCTTCGGAAATTTTTCCGTTGGTCGGCCCGGATAAGGATGTGCCGGCTCCGGACGTCGGCACGGACGCCCAGGTCATGGCCTGGATCATGGACACCTATAGTCAACAGGTCGGGTACGCCGTCCCCGGCGTCGTGACCGGAAAGCCGCTTTCGATCGGAGGGAGCCTCGGTCGAGAAGAGGCGACAGGGCGCGGGGTGGTGTGCGTGACGGTTGAGGCCTTACGTCATCTCAAAATCGAGGTCAGTGAGACCACCGTGGCTATTCAGGGATTCGGGAACGTCGGATCCCATACTGCCAGGATCATGCATGAATCGGGAGCCAAGGTGATTGCGGTCAGCGATGTGAGCGGAGGGATTTACAATCCTCGAGGCCTCGACATTCCCAAACTGCTGTCGACCTACAAGTCTAGCGGTCAGACGCTCGCTGAGACGAAGCTGGGGGATCCGTTGACCAACGCGGAACTCCTGCAACTCAAATGCACGGTCCTGGTTCCTGCCGCATTGTCCGAACAGATCACGAAATACAATGCGTCGCAGCTCAATTGCCGTGTGCTGGCAGAGGGAGCGAACGGCCCCACGACCTTGGACGCCGACCGCATCGTGCAGGACAAGGGCATCTTCGTGATCCCTGACATTCTGGCCAATTCGGGAGGCGTCATCGTCTCCTATTTTGAATGGGTGCAGGATGCACAGCGGTTTTTTTGGAAAGCGACCGACATACAAGACCGCCTCCGCGATCTCATGACGTCTGCCTTTCAACGAACGCTGCAATTCGCCATCGCGAAGGGCACATCCATGCGGATGGCGGCGCTGATGACCGGGATAGACAAGGTGGCACAAGCCCATCTGAGCCGCGGCCTCTATCCATAACGCATGTTGATCAGTCGCCAAGCGTCATGCATCGCACCGCGAGGAACAGGGGGTCGTCAGAGGAGCCCGGTTCGGTGAACCGAGAAACGGTCGGCAGATTATGGGAAGCGCATAAGCAGGCCGGGTGGCCCCGCGTCGCGACCCAGCTTGAGGGACCGCTGATGACACTCGACACGGTGATCAGCGGCTGCGTCGTCTATTTCCTGGACAGCGAGGAGGGACTCGACGAGCAACGCCGCACGATCGTCGGTGACTGTCTGGGTGACCTCGAGACCATAGAACATGAGCTCGAGGAGGATTGTCGTCCCTACTTTCAGCGTCTCCGTGAGCTGGGCGCCATGCTCCTCATTACACCTCCCAAGTCCTAGGCAATCCAATCTGCGGCCTCCTCTACACATGCCCAAGGATTGCGAACCGAGCAAGCACCATGACGCTTGGAACCGTTCCTTGCAAGTTGGTTGGCCCTCCGATAAAATAATCAAAGCTATAATTTACCGCCGTTTATCCACATCGGATATCCACACGGCCGTTCAGACAGGCTACTGAGTAAGGAGGGGTTGATGAAGGCGATGTTACGAGCGTACCTCCAGACTTGCCTGGTGCTCGGCATGATGGTTCTAGTCGTCGCGTCGGCGAGCGCCGAACCCTATGAGCTAAGCAAGAACGACGTGATGGATCCTAAGGCGATTAAAAGTCCTGACATTTCTCTCTTTGGTGTCAAGATCGGTGACAGCGAGGCCAAGGCCATGGATGTCTTGGTGAACGAGAAAATACCCGGCATCAAGGTCGAACAAGAAGCGTTGTTCATCTTCTTGGTCGATCAGCGGAAACCAACCGGTCCCATGGCCGGCGTGCGCGTCCAGGACGGCAAAGTCGACCTAATCTTCATCAACAACCGTTTTGCCTATAAGACGCGTGGGCTATTTCGCAACGTGCTCAACAGCGAAAGTCCGGAGGATATCCGCAAGCTCCTAGGCCACGAAGACTATGGTGACGAAAACGTCATGGGGGCGGTGTTGGCCTACGACAAGCAGGGATTCGTCATCAATTATCTGGGTAAAGACGTCAACATCGAGTTCTCACCTGTTCACTGATCCTCTCCATTCAGTCCCCTCAGCACGGCCGGCTCTCAAGGGGAAGCCGGTCCCTTTTCCATATCATCGCTAGCACGCCATGTGATGAGGTCGAGCGCTTATCGCGCTAGAAGGATGGGCCAGAGGCGCGCAACCCGTAACTGATCAAACTTGTGGCCGTATTCCATCGGCGGTTGGAATTCAAAATGACCACCAGGAGGTCGCTGCCGTTCTGAGAGACTTTGGCGATAAGACACCGTCCCGCTTTCGACGTAAAGCCGGTCTTGATGCCTTCAACGCCGGGAATTCGACCGAGCAAACGATTTGTCGTGTGCAGAATATACGCATGAGTGCCGTTCACCGGCATGATCATGGCGCGTTCCTCTTTCACCAGATTCCTGAAAATGGGCTGTTGCAGGGCGATCACGCTTAAAGTGGCAAGATCTGCTGCGGTCGAATAATGATCAGGGCCGTCAAATCCGCACCCGTTCGTAAAGTGCGTATTGTGCAAGCCCAACGCCGCCGCCTTGTCGTTCATCAAGCCCACGAACTGGGTTTCGTCACCACCGACGTGTTCGATCGCCGCCAGACACGCATCATTGGCGGATACAATGAGCATCGCCTTAAGCAGGTCGTCGAGCCTGAATACCTGGCCTGCCTTGAGCCGCAAATGGGTCTTATGCGCACGGGCGGCCGCTGGACTGACAGTGACCAAATCGTCGAGCCTTCCGTGCTCGAGGATCACGAGCGCCGACATGATTTTTGTCAGACTGGCGGGTGACAACCGCTTTCCGGAGTCATGCTCATAGAGGACGCGGCCCGTGTTGAGTTCTTTGAGGAGAATACTGTGGGCGGGCACGCGGCGCCACGGCAACGTCTGGTTGTCCTCGCTGACCGTGTGCACCTGCTTCGTTTTTCCGCTGGCACGTTTCGCTTGGACTGTTGCAGGGACAAGCAACACGAGGCACAGCGCCGTCAGGATGCACGCGCTCATTCGACGACTTTGAGCAGAGAACATGGCGTGCGCCTCGCGTTTAGAGCGTGAAGGATTCCCGAACCTTCGTGCCCCGGAACCCGCTATCGATGACTTTGTGGAAAAATCGAAGAAGATCGGCGAGATCGATCCAAAATCCGCAATTGAGACAACGGGCATAGAGCCGGCGGTTCATGAGCGTATAGTGCCGCTCGACCATCATAAAGCCTTTACACTTGAGACAATCCATCGTTCGAGCTGCCAACCAGTCGTTATCTGATGCGCTTCATCACCAAGGCGAGGCACGCGGCCAGGAGACCGCCGCCGAAAATCGTCGTGGTGAATGACAGGTACGGACTCGCCCCGGCGCTAGGATGCGCGCCATCGAACAAGTCGCGCACCCCTCCCTGAACCATGAGCACCGACAGGGTGAGGAGCGCGCCCATGCCGAACCACCATGAGAAGGATCTCACCTCTGTCCTCGTGCAGGGCGACCGACTGTCCAAAAGCCGCGCCTGCCGGTCACTCTAGCCGAGGGGTCCTGGACTGTCAAGCTGACAGCTCCGTTTCGACCGCGGGCTACGGAGCGGCTTTGGACGAAGTGGCAGCGGTTGCCGGAGCCTGTCCTCCTTTGAGCCCGCGATGAAGAAAAATCGATACCGACCCGTCGCCGTTATCGGCCGTGACGAGCCCTGGCTCCTCGATCTCGCTGCTCGTCACGTGGTATAACGCGATCGCGAATGGCCCCGCCTTTGTGCGGTAATTCCTTGGCGGATATTCGAACGTGCCGTCGCCCCGGCCGAAGAGGATCGAGAGATCGCTGGACTGCAGATTGACGATGGCGACGTCCACGCGATGGTCCCCGTTAAAGTCCCGAGCCAATCCGTAGTTCGGGCCGGCGTTGGCACCGGAGTCGCGCCCTGCCTGGAACGTGGCATTGCCATTTCCCAAGAATGTTGAAAAGCTGTCCCGTTCTCCGTTGATGACGAGCAGGTCCCGGATGCGGTCGTTGTTGAAGTCTGCAAAGCTGACTCCCAACGGACGTCTGCCGGAGCGGTAATCCGTCGGCGACTGGAACGTCCCGTCTCCGTTACCGATCCAGATGGAGACGGCGTTGGACATGGGACCTCCATTGGTGACCACCAGATCGATTTTCCCGTCACCGTTGAGATCCGACAACGCGACCGAGGTCGGCGTATCACCATATTCATACTGCGCTCCGTGCCTGAATTCACCATTGCCCTGACCAAGAAACACCTTTATCTTGTCATTGCGCAACGCGACGACAAGATCCGCCATCCGATCGCCGTTCAAATCGTCGCTGGCAATGGATACGGGTGTCCGATGGACGGGGTATTGCGGCCCTTCTGTGAACTTGCCGTCGCCCCTGCCGAACAATACGGCAATTTGATCTCCGCCCGCGCAGGCCAGCACGATGTCCAGATAGGCATCAGCATTGAAGAAGCCTGTCGCGAGCGACCGTGGTTCCTGACAGACGTGCAGTTGCACTTGTTCGTGAAAGCTCCCATCGCCGTTTCCGATCAGGATCGACAGCGTGTTGCTGCTCACATTGGTCGTCATGAGATCCGTCACACCATCCTGGTTGATATCGATGGCGGTGATGGTGGTGGGATTCTTGCCGACCTTATAGCTCGTGAAGTAGTAGAACAGATCAGGCGGAACGTATGGGTCCTGCTTGGAACAAGCTGCGGCCAGTATGATCGTGATGATCCCGGACACGAGAAGAGTCGAACGATATCTGCCTGCCATTGGCTGCCGTGCCCGCACGTCCAGGCCTCATCCGTCCCGCAATCGTCGTTGAATCGCCAACTCTTGGAAGGGTGAGTATACCGGCGGCGGCTTTCCCCTGGCAATCAATTGGGCCGCGCCCGGCCCGATGCCGGCTGCCCACGCGGAGGAAACAGCCTTTGAAAGTCGCCTCCGGTCTAGGGTAGACTACACTCCTTTTTCAAGGAGGAGTCCATGGGTAACACGGTAAAGGTTGACATCACGATGTACGGCATTGCAGAAGTCCTGCACTGGTGCCACGACCGGAATAAGGGACGAATCCCCGGCGTGGACACGGCGGGATTTGAAAAGATGAAGACGCTGTTGGCGGGAAAGCCCCAGTCAGGCGATTACTTTACGTTGGATCAGTTTTGGAAGAAAAAGGTGACGCTGGAACTGACGGAAGAGGAAGTGGCGCTCATCGACCGCTGCCTGTATGACATTCCGAACTTAGATAACGAACCTTTGCCTCAGATCCGCCACAAATTTTGGCCGCAACAGGCCGCCGCACATTAGCGCTCACTCAGGTCTCGACCTTACAAGGGACGGTCCGGACCTGTTGAGACGGCTTTTGCAGGACTACAGCGTTCCCTCTCCCTTGAGATAGCGCCTGAATCGGTCCATTAATTCGGCCCCCAACGTCCCTCCCTCCGGCTTTTTGGTCTCGGGATCGGCAAAGTGGCTCCGGATTTCTTGAAGCCGTTTTTCAGCCTGTTCGTTGCCTTGTAACCGCTTGGTCTTTTCCAAGGCAGTGTCGAAGGCCTCAAAGGTCAATTCCTTGTATCCGAAGGAGCGAATGCGTTTGACGGCCTTCATCATGGCCTGGTTGCGAAAGCCGGTGAGATGCGCGGAGTCGATTTCCTTCAACCCCAGCTTGCGGGCGCGCCGCTCGGCAGCCTTCCGAATACCGCTCCTGACGAAGTCCGGTGAGGTTTGCAGCCGTTTCCACGCCTCATCAGTCCAGGCGATTCGTTCTTGCGGCGCGTCCCACAGTTGTACGAGAGTTTGCTCGTCAATCTGCGCTAGGCCCTTCTCGCGTGCCAAGTCTTCCGTGTCACGTTTCAGCATGTCGGTCACGAATTCAATCGCGATCGGCGGCGACTGCTGAAGCTTTTCTCGAAGCCGCGCCAGCGCACCTTCCGTCCAGGGCAATGGGGGTAACGCGGCCTCGCGGACATCTCCCAGGGCTTCCACCCGCTCGAAGAGATCCACATTGACTTCCATGTGGCCTCCTTCCTTGGCCACTTCTTCGGCGATCTGCTTAATCATGCCGCGCATGAATTCAGGCACCGTATTCAGCCGCTCCTTCGCCGCGGCGGTCCAGGGCAGCCGACCCTGCGCCATCGCTTCCACCGCCTCGGTCATGCCCGAAGCACCTCCCATTCCGCCCATCATCTGGCTCTTGAACTGTTCGAGGGTCGCCTCGGTGATTTCCGCATAACCCAGTTCCCGCGCCTTTTTTTCGGCGAGCCGGCGGACCATGCCTCGCAGGAAGACGGGGGCACGCTCCATGCGTTTGAGAGCCCCTTCTGTCCATCGAACGTCGGTGGCAACGGTGTCGTCGGAATCTGATGCAGCCATTAGGTGTTCCTCTATGTACGCGAATTACTGGTTGAGCAATTCCTTGAGCTCTTTGCCGGCCTTGAAGAAAGGCACTTTCTTGGCAGGCACAGCCACGGTAGCTCCAGTCTTCGGGTTTCGTCCTTCCTTCATCCGCCTGGACCTGAGGCGGAAACTCCCGAATCCCCGGATTTCGGTCTTATCGCCGTTCTTCAACGAGTCCCTGACGCAATCGAAAATCGTGTTCACCACGATTTCCGCCTGCCGTTTGGTCAATGTCGTGACCTGCTCAGAGACACGTTCGATAATCTGCGCCTTGGTCATGTCCGACTCCCCTTTCGCTGCGGCGAGCGCCGGCCCGCGCTTCGACCGAGTTAAAACGCCATGAGATACTTGAAGCTGACCCCCGAATAGAAATCCAGCTTTGGGAAGAGTACCGACAAGCGGGACTCGAGAAGTTCCCTGATCGAGAACCGTCGTCGCGGCTCCACGACTTTCGGCTCCCCCTCAATTCCCGCCAGTTCAGCGGCAAGCTGTATGGCATCGTCCAAATTGCCGAGCTCATCCACGAGCTTCGCTTCCTTGGCTTGTCGACCGGTAAAGATGCGGCCGTCGGCCAAGGCCTGGACCGTCGAAGGTTCGAGCGCCCGTCCCTCGGCGACGGCCTCAATGAACTGCTTATGCACGTCGTCCATGACAGATTGGAGCAGCGCCTGCTCCTCTCCGGTCATTTTCCTGAGCGGCGAGCCGACATCCTTGAACTTCCCGCTCTTCACCACGATGCCCTCGACTCCGATCTTTTTCAGCAGACCTTCGACGTTGGCCGTCTCCATAATGACGCCAATGCTGCCCGTGAGTGTGCCCGGATTCGCAATAATGCGGTCAGTGGCGGCGGCGATATAATAGCCCCCGGAAGCGGCGACCGTGCCCATTGAGGCAATGACCGCTTTGTTGTTCTTATTCCGCACACGCTGCACCGCATCGTAGATTTCCTGAGACGGAACCACGCCTCCGCCGGGACTGTCGATCCGCAGGACAATAGCTTTGACGGAGGGGTTCTCTCCAAACCGTTTCAACTCGGTGACGGTGGACTGAGCGTCTAGGATCACGCCCTCAACCCGGATGAGCGCCACCCGATCCTCAGTCGAGAGATCGAGGTCCGGGAACAACAGATTCAAGAGCAGCAGGAACGCGATCCCAATCCCCGCCAAAAGCAAGATCTTTCGAACGAGGGATCGCTTGGCCGGCTTGCTCGACGTTTCTTCACTCATAGAGGGTCCGCCCATCGGCGCGGGAGCCTGACGGTCCCGCGCCGGTGATCGCTACCTACTTCTCGTCGTCATCGGAACCACGCTTCCGACTTTGCTTCGCGGCTCGGCCAAGACTCTGATCCGGCGCCCCCTGCGCAGCATGGTACTCGTCCACATGCCGCCGCTCGGAGTCCAATTGGTGGTCCCGAAGGCTCAGTGCAATCTTGCGCTCCTCTCGATCCACCTTGATGATCTTCGCGGCGACCTCATCCTGCAATTTGAACTTCTCTTCCAGCTTGGCGTTCTGATCCAACCCGGCCTCGCTGATATGGATCAGTCCTTCGATGCCACCTTCAAGCTCCACGAAAATGCCGAAATCCGCCACCTTACTGACCTTCCCGCTGGCCGGATCCCCCACGCGGTACCGCGCAGGAATTTCGTCATCCCATGGATCACGGGTCAACTGCTTATAGCCCAGAGACAGCCGCTCTTTTTCCTTGTCGATGCGAAGCACCACGGCCTCGACCTTCTGAGCTTTCTTGAAGATTTCCGATGGATGCTTGATGTGCTTCGTCCAAGACATATCGGAGATATGGATCAAGCCGTCGATGCCTTCGTCCAAGCCGATGAAGGCGCCGAAATCCGTCAGGCTCTTCACCTTCCCCTCAATGCGGGTTCCGATCGGATACTTGCCTTCCACCATGTCCCAGGGATTGGGCGCCGTCTGCTTCATGCCCAGCGAAATCTTCCGGCTGGCCGGATCGACATTCAGCACGGCGGCTTCGACTTGATCACCGATCGCCACGACGCGGGACGGATGGCGGACTTCGTGCGTCCAGGACATCTCGGAAACGTGGACCAGGCCTTCGACGCCAGGCTCCAGCTCCACAAATGCGCCATAATCGGTCAGGCTCACGACCCGGCCCTTCACGCGTGTACCGATCGGATATTTGCCGGCCACGTTAGTCCAGGGATCGGCCGACTTTTGCTTCAGACCCAACGAAATCCTGCCGGTTTCACGGTCGTACTTGAGCACGCTCACTTCGACACGGTCGCCGACATTGAACATTTCCGACGGATGCCCTACACGGCCCCAGGACATATCCGTGATGTGGAGCAGGCCATCGATGCCGCCGAGGTCGATGAAGGCTCCGTAGTCGGTGATGTTCTTGACCATCCCCTGAATCAACTGCCCTTCCTTCAACGTGGCCAAGGTGGTCTGGCGCTTCTTGTCCCTCGTTTCCTCGAGCAGAACGCGGCGGGAAACGACCACGTTGCCGCGGCGGTGGTTGATCTTGATGATTTTCATCGGAAACGTGCGTCCGACCAATCCGTCGAGATCGCGCACGGGATGCAGGTCAATTTGCGATCCGGGCAGGAACGCCTTGACGCCGATGTCCACCATCATGCCGCCCTTGATCCGGGAGACGACCTTGCCGTCGATGCTCTTCTCTTCCTTGTACAGCTTTTCCAATTCTTCCCAAATTTTCATCTTGTCGGCTTTTTCTTTGGAAAGAATCAGATTGCCGTCGGCGTCCTCGCATTCTTCGATATAGACCTGAATGCGGTCGCCGATCTTCAACTGCTGCAGATCGTCATGGGAAAACTGATCGCTCGGGATCATCCCTTCGGACTTGTAGCCGATGTCGACGACGACTTTATCTTTGGTTAATGCGACGACCCGGCCTTCTGTGATGGTACCCTCTTCGAGGTTTTTGAAAGTTTCCTCGTACAGGGCGGCCAAGGCCTCGCGATCCAACTGCGGCTCACTCGATTTCGAAACCATACTCATGGGGACAGTCCTACTCTTCCGACGTCCGTCGGGTGCTGATGATGAACGACCACCGGGGCTCACTCAGCGTTGCGAGCACCGGCACTAGCGTGATGCGGCGGCGGGGCGACGCCGCCCAATGCGGCAATCCGCTCCATCACGATTCGACTCACTTCCTGATAAAACGCTTTCGTCTGGGTATTCTCCCCGGGAAAAGACAGCGCTGGTCCGAACGACACGGACACGGGATAAAACCGCGGCCGCTTGGCACCCGCCGGCAAGACGTCAAACGTGCCTTTGAGATAGGCCGGCACCACAGGACAACCCGTCTGCGCCACTATCATGCCAAGACCCGCCTTGGCGTTCCGCAACCGCCCGTCCAGGCTGCGGCCTCCCTCAGGGAAAATCACCACGACCTTTCCGGCCTTGATCAATGCAATCGCCCGATCGAAGGCCTTGCGATCCAGCCGGCCGAGCTTGAGCGGGATCCACCCCAGCCACTGCAGCATTCCTTTCACACCAGGGATAAACAAGTCACTGCGGCCCAGGTACCATGCCCGCCTGAACATTCCGCATCCCAGCAGCGGAATGTCGAAGTAACTCGCATGGTTGGCCGCCACCAGCAAGCCGCCCTGCTTCGGCACGGAACCAACGACGCGAAACCCAAAGAATAGTCGCGCCACCGTGCGTGCGAGCACCCAGAGAATCGCGTACAAGACCGAACTCACAACTTGGCCGTCACCACAGCCCACATCCTGTTGACGACCTCATCGGCCGACAAAGTCGACGTATCGATATGGTGTGCGTCCTCGGCCGGGATCAGCGGCGCCATGGCTCGGGAGCGGTCGCGATCATCCCGTCCCGCCAGTTCCGCGCTCGTCTGCTCGATGGCGCCCCGATGACCGGCCGCCACGAGTTCATGATGTCGACGTTGTGCCCGGATCGTCGGATCGGCCTCGAGAAAGAATTTGACCGGTGCCGACGGAAAAACCTTCGTGCCGACATCACGACCCTCTGCCACTACGGAACCCCTCTTGCCGATCTGTCGCTGGACCGGCAGAAGCCAGGCTCTGACGGCCGGAATTGCCGAGACCACGGATGCCGCTGCTGACACCGCCGGCGTCCGAAGTTCTTTGGTCACGTCCTCTCCATTCATGGAAACCGTCACCTCGTTGTTCGTCATTTCCATCTGAAGCGACAGCTTCGGTAGTAGCCCCGCCACCGCCTCGGCATCCGCCGGCTCAATCCCGTGCCTCAGGACCCCCCAAGCCACCGCCCGGTACAGCGCCCCTGTGTCGAGATAGAAGAAGCCCAGCCGAGAAGCCAAGAGCTTCGCCACTGTGCTTTTCCCCACACCGGCCGGGCCGTCAATCGCCACAATCATAGCTTCGCATTCCCTTCTGCAGCTCCCGTTATTCGCAACAAGGAAGCGCGAAAATCCGGGAACGATGTCTCGATGCAATCCGTGTCCTGCACAACCGATTCCCCGGGAGCCGTCAAAGCCGCAATGGCGAGAGACATCGCCACACGATGATCACCATGACTGCGCCCGCTTGCTGATTGCAGTCGCCCGTTTTCGCGAGAATGCCCGAGGCCTTGAATGACCATGCCATCCGGTCTCTCGCTGATCCGTGCTCCCATAGCTCGCAGTTCGGCGGCCATCGTCGCAATCCGGTCACTTTCCTTCACGCGCAACTCGTCTGCTCCTGTGATCACGGTCTGCCCCTCGGCCACTGCAGCGGCCACGCAGAGGATGGGAAACTCATCGATGGTCTGAGGAATCAGATCCGCCCCGATTGTGACTCCGTGGAGCGGAGCGCATTTCACACGAATGTCCGCCACCGGCTCGCCAGCTTCCTCTCGCCGGTTGAGCAACTCAATATCACCGCCCATGCGATCCAGGACGTCGAGCAGACCTGTTCTCGTCGGGTTCACGCCGACGCCCGTAATCGTGATGTCAGAACCCGGAATGATGGTCGCTCCGACAATGAAAAAGGCGGCGGCGGAGAGGTCGCCCGGCACGGTCAGTTGAGGTGCAGCGGCCCATCCCACGGACGGTCGACCTTCGATGGTGACCGTGAGTTCGTCGCGCATCAGCGGCAATCCGAAAAACTCGAACAATCGCTCGGTATGATCCCGTGATCGCCGGGGCTCCGAGAGACGGGTCGTGCCTTCGGCAAACAGCGCCGCGAGCAGAAGCGAAGATTTCACCTGGGCGCTTGCAACGGGCGAGGCATAGGCGATGGCACGAAGCGTTGTCCCGGTAACCGCCAATGGAGCAAGCTCACCGCCCTTTCGTCCAGCGATGGTCGCCCCCATCTCGCGGAGCGGTTTGACGATCCGTCCCATCGGACGACGCCGGATCGATGCGTCACCGGTGAGGACGGTGAAAAAATCCTGTCCGGCCAGCAGGCCGGTCAACAGACGGATGCCCGTGCCCGAGTTGCCGCAATCAATGATGCCTCCGGGCTCCGTGAGTCCCCACAACCCTTTCCCATGGACGTGTAGCTCATCGTGTGTTTCGTCGATTCTCACTCCGAGGGCCTGCAACGCGCGCATGGTATTGAGACAGTCTTCTCCACGGCAATAGTGTTTGAGCGCGCCCTCGCCTTCGGCCAGTGCCGTGAGAATCAGCGCACGGTGGGTGATGGATTTGTCGCCGGGAACGGCAATTGTCCCACTGAGAGACTGCCCTGGTGTGATCGTTAACGTCGCCAACTGCCCCTCATCCTCTTTCCATCGTGTTCACTGAGCTGTACCCTCGCTGCATATCACGTCCGGATAGGGAATTTCTCCCGTTCTTCCTTCGCCCGCTCCAGCATCTTCTCGATACCGGCGGCATCCCCGGTCTCAATCAACTGTCTCAATTCACCTAGTGATCGTTCATACGCGCGCATCCAGGCAACGACATGCTCCCGATTCCAGAGGAAAATATCGCGCCACATTTCCGGCGAGCTCGCAGCGATCCGCGTCGTGTCACGCAATCCCCCTCCCGAGTGGCCGGCCAGGTCCAGTCCAGGCACTTCCATCCTGATCTCGATGAGCGCGATCATCAGGGCGAATGCCGCCGCGTGGGGCAAGTGACTGACGGCTCCCAAAATCTTGTCGTGGAGCTGGGGATCCATCGTGAGCACGACCGCCCCCGCCTCCTGCCAGAGGGCCCGGACCTGTTCGAGCGCCTGAGGGTTCGTCTGATGAGTCGGCGTCAAAATGCAGCGTCTCCCGCTGAAGAGGTCTTCGGAGCCCGCCGCCGCACCCGTCTTTTCCTTTCCGGCGATCGGATGCCCACCGACGAAATGCACGCCGGCCGGCATCTGGCGTTCCGACCGTACAACCAACTCCCCTTTGACGCTGCCGACGTCGGTGACGATGGCGCCGGGGCGCAAACAGGAGGCCCACTCCTTCAGATGGCGTTCATACGTATCGACCGGCGTCGCGAGAATGACGAGGTCCGCCTCTTTCACCGCCTCTTTCGAATCCACGACGTACCGATCGATCGCTCCGACGGTAACCGCTGTCCTCAGATTTTCAATGCGCCGCCCCACTCCCACGACGCTGGAGGCCAATTGTTTACGGCGCAGAATCATGCCCAGGGAACTACCGATCAACCCGACCCCGATAATGACCGCCTGGTTGAAATGCAATTTCATTACACTTCTCTTCCGACCGCGTGGGCAATCTTGCGCATATCGTGCATCAGTTCTTTGAACTTGGTCGGCTTGATCGACTCCTCCCCGTCGCACAGCGCGCACTCGGGATTCGAATGGACTTCAATGAGGATCCCATCGGCGCCCGCCGCCACTGCCGCCTTGGACATCGGCGCGACCAGATTCCACTTTCCGGTGGCATGGCTGGGATCCACGATCACGGGCAGATGTGACAACTCCTTCAACGTCGGGATTGCGGCAAGATCCAGGGTGTTACGGTATTGCGTTTCAAAGGTCCGGATACCGCGTTCACAGAGCATGACGTTGCGGTTTCCACGGGACATGATGTATTCGGCGGACAAGAGAAATTCCTTAATCGTGGCTGAAAGCCCCCGCTTCAACAGCACCGGCTTGTCGTAGGCACCGACCTCCTTCAACAGTTCAAAATTCTGCATGTTGCGGGCACCGATTTGGATGATGTCGGCCTTCTCGAGAAAGAGCTCGATATCGCGAGTGTCGAGGATTTCGCTGACGACTGGCAGGCCCGTCTGTTTCCTGGCCTCGGCCAGATAATCCAAACCCTCGCGGCCCAACCCTTGGAACGAATATGGCGACGTGCGCGGCTTATAGGCGCCACCGCGCAGGATACTGGCTCCGGCGGCCTTCACCTCATGCGCAATGCCGACGGTCAGCTCCAACCGTTCCACGGCGCAGGGGCCGGCCATGATCGCCAGTCGGTTGGCGCCGATCTTCACCCCCCCCACGTCGATGATGGTCCCTTCCTTCTTGAATTCCCGGCTGACCAACTTCCAGGGAGCCAAAATGGGCAGGACGCTCTCCACTCCAGGCAACGCCGTGAGCGGCTGGTTTTGAAGGATGCGGTCGTCTCCGATGACGCCGATGATCGTCCGTTCCTGTCCTGTCGAGAGCTGCGATTTCAATCCCAGTTCCCGAAGCCGATCCACGATGTGATCGACTTCCCGCTCGGATGCATCCGGCCTCAACACGATGATCATGATGTCCTCGTTTTGGTCAGCCCGCCTGTAACACCTGCCCGAGTGCCGCAAGGAACGTCGTATTTTCTTCTGCCTGTCCGATCGTCACGCGGATCATGCGCCCTTCGATATGACGAACGATGACGCCCAGCCGCAAGAGCGCGTCAAAGACGCGACGGCCATCGCGCCCCACGTCAAAATACACAAAATTGGTTTCGCTTGCGATCGGCGCCAACCCAAGCGTCCGTAATCCGTTGACGACCTGGTCCATCCCCGTCTGATTCACTGCACGGCTGTTCGCCACGTGCTCATCGTCGTCCAACGCCGCCAATGCTGCGCGCTGGGCCAAGCTGTTGGCGTTGAATGGCGGCCTGACGCGGTTCAAGAAGTTCGCGATTTCAGGAGTGGTCACCCCATAACCGATGCGCAAACCGGCCAACCCATAAATTTTTGAAAACGTTCTCAAGACAATGGCATTTCGTCCTCGTTTCACATAGGCCATGGAATCCGGGAATTCCGAACTGCGCACATATTCGAAGTAGGCCTCGTCGAAGACGATCACGACATGCTCCGGAACCCTCGCGAGCAGCCTGGTCACCTCATCGGCCGACACCATGGTGCCCGTCGGGTTGTTGGGATTACAGAGAAACAGGAGCCGCGTCCGCTCCGTAATGGCAGCGGCCATCGCCATGACATCATGGCGCCACTGTACCAGAGGGACGAGCACGGCCTTCCCATGCGCGGCCATGACTTCCATCTTGTAAATGACGAACGTCTGATCGGCCATGACCGCTTCGTCCCCAGGCGACAGAAATGTGCGGGCCAGGAGGCCGAGGATTTCGTCGGAGCCATTGCCAAGAATGACCTGCTCCGCAGACACCTTCCAACGGTCGGCAATTGCCTGCCGCAGCCGGAAGGCTCCGCCGTCCGGGTACCGATGCAGTGTCCCGACCCCTTCATTGATCACGGCCATGGCTTTCGGCGACGGGCCCAATGGGTTTTCATTCGACGCCAGCTTGATTACGCGTGTGAGGCCCAACTCACGCTGCAGCTCCTCCACCGGTTTCCCCGGCACATAAGGGCTCAAGGCGGCAATATCGGGATGAACGTGAAGCGTCATGGGATTAATTGTGGGCCGGATAGGAGCCGAGCACTTTCATGAAGAGACAGCGCCCGGTGATTTCCTCGACGGCCTTTTTGACTCGTTCCTCTTCAATATGGCCTTCGACGTCCACAAAAAAGATGTACTCCCACGCCTTGCGTCTGGAGGGGCGCGACTCGATCTTGGTCATGCTCAACCCGTGGGAGGCGAAGGGGCGCAACAAATCGTATAGCGCACCGACCTTGTCCTTAATCGATAACATGAGTGACGTCTTGTCTTTGCCGGTGCGTTGCGGAGGCTTCTGCGACAAGACGAGGAACCGCGTGAAGTTGTTGAGATTGTCCTCGATCCGTGACTTGACGACCTTCAAGCCGTATAACTGCGCGGCCAACTCAGAGGCGATCGCGGCGATGGACGGGTCGTCGAGGCACATCTCGGCTGCACGGGCCGTGCTGGCGACTTCAGAGACCGGGAGGTGAGGCATGTTGGTCTCCAACCAATTGCGGCACTGGGCGATCGCGTGGGGATGAGAGCAAATCTTTTTGATCTCTTCTGCGGCACCGGACTTCGACATCAAATGGTGCGACACTTCCTGAAGCACTTCTCCGTAAATCAAGAGGTTCGAGTCGATGAACATGTCGAGGGTGTGGTTGACGACGCCTTCGGTCGTGTTTTCGATGGGGACGACTCCGAAGTTCGCCCTTCCCCGCTCCACCTCGCTGAAGACATCCTTAATGCTGTTGACCGGGACATACTGGGCCGATGCCCCGAACTTCTGGGTACAGGCCATGTGCGTGAAGGTCGCCCGAGGCCCGAGGTAGGCCACCTTCTGTGGACCCTCCAAGGAGAGAGATGCAGACATGATCTCCCGGTATACGGGCCGGATGGCGTCGGAAGGAAATGGACCGGTGTTTTCCGCAATGAGGCGCTCGATGATGGCCGCTTCCCTGGCAGGGGTATGGAGATTCGCACCGGCATCCTGCTGTTTTTTCAGCTTGCCGATCTCGACGACACTTTTTGAGCGCTCGTTGAGGAGACGCAAAATCTCGTCATCGATGCGGTCGATTTCTTTCCGGTAATCGGAAAGGTCACCGGGCATGAATGGGACCCCCTCCACCCCTGCCCCATGAGTTGGACGAGCGTCCAGAAGCAGGACGGGTGCGAGTAAGCAACGAATGATACAGGAACCGCTTTACGGAATGCAAGGAGAGCCCAAGACTTTCAGGAACTTGCGTGCACTTTGCGGGTAGAAAATGGACCGCAGCCTTGTACTGGTCGGCCGGGCGCGGCAGGTGGGGTTAATACAGGAGATTGGACGGCCGCCTGAAATGGTCCAAGGCAGCCTTTGTGACCTGGCGGCCGCGACCCGTCCGGTCGAGGAAGCCCGCCTGTATCAGATACGGCTCGTACACGTCCTCGAGCGTGCTTCGATCCTCTTGAACCGCGGCGGCCAACGACTCGACGCCCACTGGACCACCGCCAAACTTATCGATGATCGTTAAGAGGATGTTCCGGTCCATCTCGTCAAAGCCAGCGGCATCCACGCCCAGCCACGTCAGGGCCTCTTGGGCTACAACTCGGGTGATCCGACCTTCTGCCTTTACTTGCGCATAGTCACGAACCCGCTTGATGAGCCGGTTGACGATCCGAGGCGTCCCTCGGGCACGACGTGCGATCTCCTCAGCTCCGGGCCGATCGATGGCAATCCCCAGTAACCCGGCTGAGCGCACCACGATAATTTCCAGTTCTGCCGGAGAATAGAATTCCAGCCGATGCACGAGGCCGAATCGGTCCCGCAGCGGCGAGGTCAAGGCTCCGGCTTTCGTTGTGGCGCCCACCAGCGTGAAACGGGGCAGGTCAAGCTTGACCGTCCGCGCCGCGGGTCCTTGGCCGACAACCAGATCCAGCTGGAAGTCTTCCATTGCCGGATACAACGCTTCCTCTACCGAAGCAGGCAATCGGTGAATTTCATCGATGAAGAGGACGTCATGCTCTTGGAGATTCGTCAGGATCGCCGCAAGATCGCCCGCGTGCGCGAGGACCAGCCCGGAAGTCGAGCACAACGTCCCCCCCATTTCACGCGCAATGATATGGGCAATGGTCGTCTTCCCGAGCCCTGGCGGACCATAGAAAATCGCATGGTCGAGCGGCTCTCGCCGCTGTTTCGCCGCTTCGATGCAGATCCGCAGGGAATCCTTCATGCGCGCTTGCCCGATGTACTCGTCGAGGGTCTGCGGGCGGAGCGTCTGCTCCATGCTGCGTTCATCGTCCGTCAACTGCGCATTAACGACTCGTTGGGACATGACGGTTCAGGTCTCCTGGCGCATTTCGTCACGGTTTCGCCGGCGGTGGAACGTGTTTCGGCGGCGGCGGCAAGGCGCCTTGGCCCGGAGCCGGCATACCGCCGCAATCCGGCGGACAGACTTTTCCACCTTGAGTCGGATCGGGAAGATTGAGCTCCATCCGCTCCAATTGACACTGCGATAGCCGTCCTCCATCTTGGCTTCCGCAACGAGCTGGCACGGACGAGCTTCCGATCTCGCGGTATCCCTCGGGGCAGGACCCGCAGACCGCCAGCATGTTCGCCCCGAGCGGGACACACTGGACGAGCGTCGCGTCGCCTTCTTTGCAATTCTCAGGCGATTGCGTCATGCCGGTTGTGGCATAGCCATCGGGACATTTCCCACAGGTCTTGCGGATGCTCTTCGGCTCTACGGGCGCCTCATCGGCCGACGAGACAACCGCAGGAGACCCACAAAGAACGCCGACCAAAGCGAATCCGAGACAGGACCTCTTCCATAGGACGGTTCGTCTGTTCGCGTGCATGGTCAACCCCTTGCCAGTTTTTTTAAGCTTTCACGAATGAGTTCCTGGAGCGTCAAGGGTCCGGACCGCGACTGTTGAGCGGCCTTTAAGGCCTCTTTGGCATCGGATGCACGGTAGCCCAAGTTCGTCAGGGCAGAAAGCGCGTCGTCGAACGGTTCGTCCCGGCCTCTGAGCAGCTGAGCGTCGGGAGGCATGAGCCCCGGATGCAGCTTCGTCAATTTATCTTTGAGTTCAAGGACAAGGCGGCCCGCCGATTTTTTGCCTATTCCTGGGACCGTCTCCAGTTTTTCGACATCCCCTGATTGGATGGCCGAAACGAGATCGGAAACAGGGAGCGCGGACAAAATTCCCAGCGCCGACTTGGGTCCGATGCCGGAGACGCTCAGTAACAGAACAAACGCATCCTTTTCTTGCGGTGTGCTGAAACCGAACAATTGGATGGCGTCTTCACGAACATGGGTATGGATGCTCAACGACAGGCTGTCCTGGACGTTCGGGAGGTTGTAGTAGGTGCTGAGGGGAATAAAAACTTCGTATCCGACCCCTTGAACATCAAGAGCCAGATGCGTCGGCGCCTTGAAGGCCAATCGGCCTGTCAGGAGGGCGATCATGCGTCGATGGTGGAAGCCTATCCCGCGGCGGTGGCCGCGACCTTTTCCATCACGTCGTCCGGGATGTCGAAATTCGCATGCACCTTCTGCACGTCATCGTGCTCGTCAAGGACTTCCATGAGTCTCAACATCTGCTCAGCGCCTTTTTCTTCGAGCTTGATCGTGTTCTGCGGAATGAAGGTGATCTCTGCGAGGGACGTATCGATCTTCGCATCGGCGAGCGCTTTCTTGACCGCGTCGAAGTCCTGCGGGTTGGTCACCACCTCAAAAGACTTTTCTCCGACTTTCACGTCTTCGGCACCCGCATCGAGTGCCAGCGACAACAGCGTGTCTTCATCGCTCTTGGACCTGTCGATCGCGAGCAGTCCCTTTTTATGGAACTGCCAGGAGACAGCCCCGGCTTCGGCCATATTGCCGTGATTTTTCGTTAGGACACTGCGGATTTCGGCGACGGTGCGGTTGCGGTTGTCACTGGTGATTTCGATCAACAAGGCGGTTCCACCCGGCCCGTAGCCCTCGAGGGAGAACTCTTCATACGTCACCCCGGGCAACTCTCCCGTACCTCGCTGAATTGCCTTCTTCAAGGTGTCACCGGGCATGTTCGCTTCCTTGGCCTTGGCAATGGCCAGCCTCAACCGGGGATTCCCGTCGGGGTCACCTCCCGTACGAGCGGCTATGGTCACTTCGCGAATAATCCGGGTAAAAATCTTTCCCCGTTTCGCGTCTTGAGCCCCTTTATGGCGCTTGATAGTCGCCCAGTGGCTATGTCCGCCCATGGTCCACTCCGTTCAGCCGTATTGCCACGGCCGGTGTTTCGAGAGGTGAGATCGTGTGAGGTTGTACAGGTAACATAGCGTTTGGAAGGGTGTCAATTACGGCGACAGGCGGGAAGGAGAGGGCTCACTCAGAATACAGGAGCAGCTGCGCGCCAATAAGGAGAATGAGGGAAACCCATACCCATTCCCAGTTTGTGGAGCCGGACCGTTCGGCCGGCATGACCCATGTGGAGACGAGCTTGGTCGAACCTGCCGTGACGGCCATCGTGCCCATGATGGCGTGATGCATGGCGATTTTCTGTGCAGAAGGGTGAAACCCATGTGAATGGCCGAAAAGCATCAGGCCTCCCACGATAGCCATAAGCGGAAGCGGTGATGCCCACGCTTTGTGCCCGATTCGTCCTAGCCGGCGGAACAGCTCGACGCTTCCCACCCCAAAGGCCAGAATCCCGTACATCTTATGCTGCAAAATCTCGTAGTCTCCACCAGCGAATGTTTCAATAAGCGTGAGCGAGCCGATGGGCCAGGCTTCGTGATCGCTCCAAACGATGATGAGGAAGCCGGCGACTACCAAAATCGACGGCAGGAGGAGCCTGGCCCATCTCAGGGAGGACAGGCGCAAAACATGGCTTAACTCGGCTATCCCCATCAACAAGACCATGAAACCGGCCACGTGATGGTTACGTTCCGAGTAGGCAATACCTATCGCCGAACCTTCCCAGACTTCCGCCTGAGCTTCAAGGTCGTGCCGGTCATGGGCTTCAGCGTGCGGTGAGTCATGGGGAAACGGAACGGAATGTTGGGCCAGTGCGGGAGCCACGGTCAACAGTGTCAGAAGCGTCATGCGGCACACTAGGATTGTCAGGGAGGAGCTGCGTCGCATGGGCATTCTAGGTTGTGGCAATGGAAAGGCCCATCCAGTCCGACCAGATGGGCCTTTGGTCTCTCGGGGGAATCAGCAATCTCACGCTACATGAACTTCATAAATTTGTCCTTGGCATCGTCCATCACTTGAGCCGTGATGGTGACGACGCCTCGTTCCTTCGCGAGTCGCTCAATCTCCTTACGGGCCATCGGACGGATGAAGTCGGGAATGTTGTCGAGGCGCTGCTGCGCTTCGGGCGTCCAAGCCATACCGTTCGGTGAGTCATTTTTCGAGTCGTCCATGACCTGTAACGTGATCGTCTGATACCCCTGTTTACGCGCGAAGGCTTCAACGCTGCTTTGCACCATCGGCTTCACAAAGGCAGGGAGCCGTTCGAGCTTGTCCTTTGCATCAGGACTCCAAGTGAACTCGGACTTGCCCGGGCCGCCGTTGGCAGGCTTCCCGCTCGAGGTCAGACCCATTTCAGCAACCATCGCAGAGAACGGACATCCCCCGCCCGATTTTTCCCCCGTCTTCCCCGGAGCGGCAGTCGCAGCTACCGGCTGTCCGCCCTGAATTTTTTCATTCAAGTACGCAGCCATTTGTCCGGAACCTTCCTGCGCTTCCTCTTTGAGTGTGCCGCGCGTCATCTCAAAGGGCTGCGCCTGCGCCGTCCTTCCGCCTAACTGTACACCAAGCGAACTGACCATCTGCGTCTCACCGGGGTTGGTGACCATCGAGAACTTGGCGCCGCAGGAGGGGCAGCCGAAGAAGACCCCGAGCGATCCTTCGCCGGGTTTTTCCACCTTCTCGAAGTTCATGTAGGTTTCGCAGTTGAGACACACAAATTTCATGGCAGCTCCTCTCCGCTCACAATTTTTCCGCCAAGACTCTCTTGTAATCCAACAGGGTCCTGATCCGGCCCGCAATGTCTTGATACCGCTGAATAGTGGGGTAGGTCTCATCCAGCAACGGTTCGCCTTTGTCGAAGGTCCGAGCGAGTTTGCGGTCGAAAGGAATCCGGCCCAACAAGGGAAGGTCCAGCGCTTCGCACATGGCGTCGGTGTTGCCTTCAAACAATTCGTTCTGCTCGCCGCAGGAGGGACATCGATACTCGCTCATATTTTCCACGATGCCGAACACCTTAATGCCCATGTCTCTGGCGTAGGTCACAGATTTTTGCACGACATCGGAGGCGACTTCGGAAGGCGTCGTCACAACGATCGCGCCCGCCAAATCGGGGATAAAACCGGCGATGACCGGGGGCTTGTCGGCGGCCGCACCCGGTGGCAGGTCAGCCAGCAGATAGTCCAACTCGCCCCACACGACATCCGCAAGAAACTCCCGGATCACGTTCATTTCCATCAAGCCCAACCACACCGGACTGACGTCCATTGGACCCTTCCAACGGACCGGCGAGGCCGCACCCAAAAAGAAGTCCATCGAAGCGACTTTGACGCCGAGAGGTCCGACCGGAGGCACTGCGCCTTCAGGTGTCATCGTCAAGGAACGGCCATGCAGGCCCAGCATGCGGGGAACGCAGGGGCCATTGAGGTCCACATCCAGGAGACCAACACGCGCATGTTGACGCGCCAGGGCGAGAGCGAGGTTGACGGTCGTCATACTTTTCCCGACCCCGCCTTTGCCGCTCATGACGACCAGCTTGTGCTTGATGCCAGCCATACGGGCCTGGACCTGCTTCATCTGTTCGGTAATTTGCGCCACGACCTTGGCGTCGTCGGAATACTTGAGTTTGCCGAGGATAGATTTCAGATCCTTCTCAATGGCCATTGTGACGTCTTCCAAGGGAGGAAACTATAAGGTTGGTACGGTAACACAGCGGTTTTAAGCCAGTCAAACACAGCGGGTTCAAATCCTGTTAGATGGAGTACTGGAACGTGGGCTTCGCCCCGATCGCTTGCGCGAGGACGCCCCGACGCTTCAGTTCCTCCAGGATGCGTTTGGTCGCCGCATCGAAGTCGGCTGGACCGGAAAAGACGATGTCGGCATTGGCCGGCGGCTCTTCGGGAAGCTTGCTCATATGGATCGAGATCACCGGCGTAGGATGCACCAGCGTTTTAATGGCCTGCGCCGCTTCGGCATAGGCCAGGCCGAAGGGATTTGTGGTCGATACGACGATCAGGCCCGTATCGGAGAGCAATCGCGCCACTTCACCATAGCGCCGCGCCATCTCCATGGTCTGGCCGCGCTGGCCTTCTGCCAGATCGGCGTCCAATCCTCTCCGCAGATTTTCGCCGTCCAACAGATAGGCATGGCGTCCGTCGGCGACCAGCCTCGCTTCCAGCCTCTTCGCCAGAAACGACTTGCCGGTATGCCGCCCGCCCGTAATGAGCACGATGGCGGACCGATGGCCATATTGCTGCGCCCGTTCCTCGATCCCGACTTCGCCCTTGACCCAGGCAAAATCGCGGCGACGCGCCTCCTCCCGCAAGATTTCCTGGTCGTCACGGATCATTTCCGTCACGATGCCGCCGCCGGCGATATCGTATTCGTCCACCAGGACAAAGCGGCCGGTGGCTTCGAACGAAGAAGAGAGGTCGAACGCGATAGGAGCCTTCGCACGGAGCGTCAGTTCCGCGACTTGGTTGCGGCTGACCGTCTTGCTGCCCTGTTGCTGACTTAAATCCATCGTATCGATGATCCGATGGATCACCGCCACTTCACACTCCACCTCCTTCGTAGCGACGCGGAGCAGGTACCTGCTGCCTTCCTCCAACTGCCGTCTTCCGAGCCAGAACAGATTCGCCTTAAACGCAGTCGAAACGAGCGGCAGCTGTTCCTGGTGAGTGGCAATCTCCCCACGCTCAACAAATATCTGCTCATCGAGCATAATCCCGACGGATTGGCCCGCCACTGCGGATGTCGGCACCGGTTCGATATTGAAGGCCTCGATCGTCCGGATATTCGCGCGTTTATTGGAGGGAGAGAACACAAGGTGGTCACCGATTTTGAGCCGTCCCGCCGTGATGCGTCCCGCAAGAATGCGCCTGGCATCGAACTTATAGACGTCTTGAACAGGGAAACGAAGCGGCTGCTCGGAACGCACCATCTCCTTGTTGAACATGCTGAGGGTATCGAGCACCGTGGGGCCCTGATACCACGCCATCGCCTGGCTGCGATTGGCGATGTTGTCGCCCAGTTTTGCACTCACCGGGATAATCCGTTCCGGATTTGCGCCGAACTGCCCGAGAAATTCCCGATATTCTTTCTCGATGCCCTCGAAGACATCCTGACGGTACCCGACCAGATCCATCTTGTTCACGACGACCGCGAACTGGCGAACACCAAGAAGGGAGAGCAGATAGCCGTGCTTTTTCGACTGTTCTTTGACGCCCTCGAGCGCATCGATCAGGAGCAACGCCGCCTCCGCCCGTGCCGCACCGGAGATCATGTTCTTGAGAAACTCCTTGTGGCCGGGCGCATCGATGATGATGTACTGGCGGCCCTTCCAGTTGAAGAACGTCCGTGCGGTGTCAATGGTGATGCCTTGTTCCTGTTCTTCGAGAAAGGCATCGAACAAGAACGCGTATTCGAACTCCTTGCCCTGCTGGCGGCAAATGGCCTGGACCTTTTCCAGCTTGCCGTCCGGCAGCGAGCCCGTGTCGGCATAGAGCCGTCCGAGCAAGGTGGACTTCCCGTGATCGACGTGACCGACAATCACAATATTGAGATGTTCGGAAGATCTCGCCGTACTCATCCCGCCGCTACATGTATCCATCTTTTCGCAACAGCTCCATGCCTCGTCCTTCGTCCTGTGCGCGACCAGACCGCTCGGCCACGGTGGTGTGACGCAACTCTTCAATGATGTCGTCGACCGTGCTGGCTGTCGACTTGATCGGCATCGTACAGGGAGCGCAGCCCAGGCTGCGATAGCGGGTCCCGTCCCCCTTGTTCAGATAGAGGTCGATAAAGGGAATATTCTCGAGCTTGATGTATTCCCAGATGTTGATCTCGGTCCAATCCAGTAACGGATGGATCCGGATATGGGTGCCCGGAGGAAACGTCGTCTTGAATTGGTCCCACAGTTCGGGCGGCTGGTCACGAAAATCCCAGTCCCCGTGCTTGTCGCGAGGAGAAAAATACCGCTCCTTTGCCCTCGTGCCTTCTTCATCGGCCCGGACACCCAAAATGACGCCCGTGTAGCCTTTCTGCTCGAGCAACTGCTTGAGTCCATTGGTCTTAAGCGCGGTGCAGCAGGTGACGCGTCCCAGCGTGTGGTTCATTCCCGCGGCAAGCGCTTCTTTGTTTTGCCCCACCACCAGATTGAGATGCCATTCCCGAGCAAGACGATCGCGATATTCGATCATCGCCGGGATCTTGTAGCTCGTGTCCACATGGAGCAGTGGAAACGGCACATGGCCAAAAAATGCCTTGCGCGCGAGCCAGAGCAGCACGGTCGAATCTTTGCCCATGGACCAGAGCATGGCAAGATTGTCGAAATGCTTATAGGCCTCCCTGAGGATGTACACGCTTTGGTCTTCAAGCTGACGAAGATGTTTCACAAAAGGCTCCCGATAATCGGCTTAACAGTTGTGGGCGACTGCTACCGGCGTCTGAGTGAGCGCTTCCAGTTTTCTTGCTCCGCTCCCGTCTTCAAGTGCACGACGGGCTAAGGACGTGCACTCCGCCAATGACGCACCTCTGCCGCCGGCATAGAGCAACAGTCCGGCATTCAGCAGCACCCAGTCGCGTTGTCCGCCGGCCACCTGGTTATGAAGGATGCGTCGAAGGAGATCAGCCTCTTTCTCGCGCTGCTCCGGCGGATAGCCCGCCATCTCACGCGACGTCCCCATCGACAGTCCGGCATCCTTCGGAGCCAGGGTCAATGGTGTAATACGCTCATCGCGAAGTTCTAATACCTTGGTTATCATGGCAATCGACAATTCTGGATCGCCCTCGACGCCCCTGACAACAAGCGCTCTCGGCAGGCCCAACATTCGAATCGCTTCGGCGGTTTTCTCGAAATGGGGCGGGTGCGTGAGGCCGACCACCTGCGAGGACGCGCGAGCCGGGTTCAGCAGCCTGGCGATCGGATGAAACACACTGCGGACGCCGAGTTCCTGCCTCATTTCCAGAAACCGGTAGAGGGGAGGATGATAAAGCGCAATGTCCAAGTATGCGAATCCATGCTTGGCCGCCATGCTCGCAACCGCCTTGGCTTCGAGATCAATCGGAATACCGAGGGTTTTGATGACGGCAGCGTTTCCCGGACGGCCGGGAATGCCGTCATATCCGTGCATGAGGACGGCTCCGCCCGCAGCAGCGGCGAGGATGGCAGCTCCGGTCAAGGCGTGAAAGGTATCCTGCTTGCCGGCATACGAGGGCAGATCGACAACCCCCACGTCCGGTGGGATGGGCAAGGGCGCGACGTAGGACCTCGCCGCGGCGGTGAACGAAGCGAGTTCGGTCACGGACTCCATCTTGAATCGCATCGCGACGAGAAATGCTCCCACTTGAGTCGCCGTCGCCTCACCTTCGATCAACGCCCGCATCGCCCGCTTGGCCTCATCCCAGGTGAGATCTTTGGAGGCCTTGGGTCCTTTGGCGATTTTGGCGATGAATTCCTGCATGCCCATTATGGTGCCTTGTGAAGCCCGCATTCGGTTTTCTCACGCCCTTGCCACCGCCCGGACCGAGGATCATCGCCCGGCATGACAGGCTTGGTGCAGTGAGTACAGCCGATGCTAGGGTAGTTTTGATCGTGCAGCGGGTTGTACGGCACTTCATAGACCTTGATGTACGTCCATACGTCGGCCCAAGTCCACCGGACGAGCGGATTCACTTTCACCAGCTCAAAGGTGTTGTCCCACTCGATCGGCTTGGCGGTGGCTCTGGTTGGCGCCTGCTCCCGTCTGATGCCCGTGATCCACGCATCATACCCATCGAGGATACGTCTGAGCGGCTCGACTTTGCGCAGTTGGCAGCAGCGATCCGGATCGCTGACCCACAGGGCCTCGCCATGCTGCTCCGCCTGCTGTTCCGGTGTCAGCAGCGATTTCACCTCGTGCACTTGGGCGGGCTTCAACTCATACCGCTCGATGATGCGGTCACGTGTCGCATACGTCTCTCGAAAGAGAAAATCCGTGTCGAGATAGAATAATCCAACCGAAGAGTCTATCCGGTGCAGCATATCCAGAAGCACGACATCTTCCGCTCCGAAACTGCACGCGAGGATGATTCGGGGGCGATAGCGCTCGACCGCTGCGGCCAGGATCTCCTGTGGCTGGCTGCTCTCAAGCGATTCGCTCCATGCCTGAATGTCGCCGATTGATTGCGTCATTCGTTCTCTACTCTTCGCGGCACTCGGACACCTCACCCATGCCTGTTTACTCCACTTTTTCGACCAGGATCCGGTAATGCGCAGCTTCCGGTTCCAACGCCTCTTGCAGATGGACCACATGGCCATCATTCTTGAGGCTCATCGGCACATTCTTGATCGGCTCGCCGGCATCCAGCCAGACTTCCAGCTTTTCACCCGCATCCATCATTTCAAGTTTCAATTTGGTCTTCACGTAGTTGAGCGGGCACGCCACCCCACGGAGGTCATAGACTGGGGCCCCGGTTGGCACGGTGACGGCCGGCTTGGATTCCATGGCCGCCGGCGTCGCTGGTACGTCCTCTTTCACCGCAGCAAGCTTGAGATCCTTCCCAATCTGGTCGGTCGCGGCCCGGCAGGCATCGACGAAGCCTTTTGCAAACGACATTTTCGAGCGGGCGAATTCCGCACTCGTATCCTTCGGCCCGAGATCACCGACCTGCTTGCTCAAATCTCGGTAGATCGCCGGCACCACACCTGTCTGAGCAATACGGCGATCGAATTCCGTGAACGTTTGCGCGTCGCTGGAAGGCTCGAGGCCTTCCGTCACCAATAAGGCTTTAGCGGCGGCGAGGACGGCGCGGTAGGACTTGTTCACGGATACGGCATACTGGTGATTATCCGTCAACAATTTGGCCTGATACAATTCCTGGTCGGCTTCCAAGATGCCGTTTTCGATCATTTCAAGCGCACCTCCGGCGCATTCGCCAGGTCCGAGATCCTCGAGGACAAACTCCTCATCCGCTTCCCAGTCGTAGTAGAAGGTCGGATCGTCGGCAAAAGCCGGAACCAACGTATAGGGGATCAGCTCATCCTTCAGCGCGATCTTGCCGACTCGATCGATGAATGCCGGCAATCCCTCTCCAGATTTCCGGTCACGGCGATAGACGTTGATCAAGTGCGTGATGGCGGCCGACACGGCTTTTGCCGGCAGCTTCACCGTCATCTGCCCGATCTTGGCCGTGCCGTTGACGTTGCCACCCAAATGCAACTCATAGAAGGGCGCCGTATGTTCCCCGATTCGTTTACCGACGCCGTGGAGGCCGATCGTCGCAATGTGGTGCTGTGCACAAGAATTGTGGCAGCCGCTGATCTTTACGCTGACGTCCTTCAGATCATCCGGGACACGGCCGGCCGGGAACACTTCCGCGAGCGCCCTGGCGAGTCCTTTGGACGACGTGATGCCAAGGCCGCAGGTATCTGTCCCCGGGCAGGCAATAATGTCCTCGACCAGTTCAGCACCCGGATCGGACAGACCTTGCGACACCAGATCTTGATAGAGCTCCTCAAGGCGGGCTTCGGGAACCCATCGGATGACCATGTTCTGATTGATGGTGGTTCGGAGATTGCCGTTTGAATACCGATCCGCCAGATCGGCGAGGTGCAGCATTTGGCCGGCGGTCACATCCCCCATGAAGAGCTTCACGGCCGCCGTGGCATAGCCGGCTTGCTTTTGAGGGACAACGTTGGTTCGCTTCCACATCGCGAACGGCGTTTCCTGCCCGTGCCCATTGAATGAGCCGTTGGTGGTGGTTGGCTTCATGCCGCTCGATGCCGGCATAATCAACGGCAGAGGTTCATCGTTGTGCTCCAACAACTTGATCGCCTGCGAGTTCGGCCTAGCATTTCCCATGGACACATAGGTTTCTTCCCAGCGACGCTTGAATTCCGCAAAACCCAGCTTTTCGATGACGAACTTCATGCGGGCCTTATTGCGGTTTTTCCGGTTGCCCAGTTGGTCGAAGACTTTAATCACGGCTTCGATGCTCGGAATCAATTCATCGATCGGCGTGAACTCCCGCAAGACCTGCGCGATGCGGGGAGCAGAACCCAGGCCTCCCCCTGCGACCATGCGGAAACCGAGTGTGCCGTCCGCCGATTTCACCGCCAGCAACCCGATATCGTGAATCGGCGTGAGTGCGCAGTCCTGCCGGCAACCGGAAAATGCGATCTTGAATTTGCGCGGCAGGCTTTGATTGAGGGGATTCCGCAATAGATGATAGGCCACCGTCTTGGCATATGGTGTAATGTCGAACACCTCTCCCTGACACACGCCAGCCAAATGGCACCCCGTGACGTTCCGGACGGTGTTGGCGCAGGCTTCACGTGTCGTCAGACCTACTTCGGCCAGTCCTCGCATGATGGCTGGGACATCCTTCAATTCGGCGAAATGGAGTTGGATGTCTTGTCTGGTCGTCACATGACCAACGCCGGTGGTATACCGCTCTGAAAGCTCGGCAATGCGTCGCAACTGGTTGGCCGTAATCCCGCCGAATGGAATTTTAATCCGCACCATCTGTACGCCCGTCTGGCGCTGACCGTAAATGCCATACTGAAGACGGAAGGGTTTAAAGAGATCGCCGACAATCTCTCCGGACAACATGCGCTTGGCCTCTTGCTCAAAGGTTTCGATCTCCTCGAGAATGCCCGGAGGAATTGGCTGTGTCTGGATGTGGGTACGGCTGGTAGTGAGCTGGCTCATATAGCAAACCTCAAATGTGATACATCGGACTTCGTTGTTGTTCGATTTGACGCTGCTCCCCGGCTAATTCTTCGACAGTGATGCCCTCGAGCACATGACGCTCGGCCTCATGGACACGGTCCCAGACTTTGGTCAGTAAGGTCCCCGACGGAGTCGTGCGGTGGGCTCCCCCGTTCATCTCGGTCATGCGAAGAACAGGCCCCTCCAGCGCCTCCAGAATCTCCGCCACCGAGACATCAGATGGTTTCTTCGAAAGAACGTATCCGCCTTGGGCCCCTCGTTGGCTGGACACCAAGCCGGCTTTCTTCATGGCATGGAGCACTTGCTCGAGGAATCTCGCCGGTATTCCTTGTCGTCTGGCGATGGACTTAGCCTGAATAGGTGCAGCCCCTCCCTGCATGGCGAGATCCACGGCAGCCATGATTCCATAAGTAGATCGAAGAGATACCCTCATACCACACTATTCCGGTCGGAATTATGAAATGTTATTTATACATGTTCGATTCCTCCTGTGTCAAGGGTCCTAACCTCTATCACCCTCCCTATCCGCTCAATCCCTAATCCGTTCAAACAAAGGGCCAGAAAATATCGTGCACTCAATGGTGAGCGAGGTGAGCATGACGCAATTAATCACCAGCTCACCAGCATGGTCGGCGTGACACATTCGTCTTGATCACGGCATGCGTCGGCCTCTCACGATGAAGTCTGATGGATTGCATGCAGTGAACGCGGCGGCATCATCGAATGGAGGAGTCAGCGTCACGAACTGATGGCATCGAACATGACCTAACTCATCGCGTGCAAAAATCTTCAGCGGCGGAAATTTCTTCGTTGACATCAAAATGGCTCTGGGCAATAATCCGGCCCTCTTCTGCTGGGTGATGCTTTCATGACGCTCTCTTCTTCGGTCTTCAGTATTCTGCTGCTCAGCGGCGATTCAGAGATTCAAACACAGTTCAGACAAGCGTTCAAAGACGCGAGCATGACGACGGCCAAAGATGCGGCAACATTGCCGCGAGAGGCCGCGAGGCGTTCCTTTGACGCAATCATTGTGGAATCGAAGCCTGGCATGCAGAACGGGTCGATCGGCCTACCTCATCACGTCGATCCCTCCAGAACGCTCCTCATTACTGGATCTAAACCCGTGCTGAGACGCGCTTCCAAATTTATGCAGTCTATTGCGCGCGCGAAGACCACCGCCGGTGCGGCAGCGCCTTTGAGTCTCGAAGACTACGTGGAATGGAAAATGGGAGATTTTGTCAAAGGTATGCGGAATGGATCCGGACGCAATCTTCACCCTATGCTGATTTCTGCCATTGAACGACCACTCATTACGAAGGCTCTGCAGGAAACCAAAGGTAATCAGATTCAGGCGGCTGAGTTGCTCGGCTTGAACCGAAATACGCTGAGAAAGAAAATCCACGATCTGCACATTCCAGTGAAGCGTGGCGGACGGGTCCGTGAGGGCTAGCGGTTCACCAACTCAATACACGCAGGCGTGAAAGCCTGCAAGGCAGCAAGGGGGCGAGGCGGTTTTTTAACCTAAAGCGAGGAGGGAACGATGACCAAAGAAGAATTGATTGCGAAGATGGCCGCATCCGCCGGCATCACGAAGGTGGCTGCGGGGAATGCCCTGCATGCCTTTACCGGTGCGGTCACCTCATCCTTGAAGAAGGGACAGCGTGTGTCCCTCGTGAACTTCGGCACCTTCACCATTTCGAAGCGCAAGGCACGGATGGGTAGAAACCCCCGGACCGGCGAGAGCCTTAAGATTCCGGCGGCCAAGGTACCGAAATTCTCCGCAGGAAAGGTCCTGAAGTCGGCGGTCCGCTAAGCATCCGGCATCGAGCCTGACGAGCCGGGGTTTTTCGAAAAAAGAGAAGGCAGCGTGCTCACTTACGGGTGCGCTCCCTTCTCTTTGCATTTCTTGACACCTTGGGCGGGGCTATATTAGCATGCGCGCTCGGACGATAGGCGCGTAGCTCAGGGGGAGAGCGCTACCTTGACACGGTAGAGGTCGACGGTTCAAGACCGTCCGCGCCTACCATCTTGCCGAGGGCATCCGAACCGTGACCGCGGTCGGGGTGCCTTTTCCATTTTTGCATCCTGTTGAGATGCAGGACTTTTCCCGCCTTCTGGGGTCTCCGGTCTGATCCGAGCTTCTTAGAAGGCGCTGTCCGTGTGTCCGCCGAAAAGATAGAGAGACGTTTGTGCCGAAAGTCATCCTCAAGAACGGGAAAAGCATCGAGGTCCCTCCGGGTCATACCGTGGCTCAGGCGCTCACCGCCGGCGGTGTGACCATCGGGCCCGATGTTTTGGCCGCCTCGGTCAACGGAAGATCGACTGATCTTTCCGCTCCGTTGACAGACGACGCGACGCTGGAACCGCTTCGCTTCGACACCGCCGAGGGCCGGGAAGTCTACCGGCACAGCAGCACACATATCATGGCTCAGGCCGTGAAAGAACTCTTCCCCACCGCCCAGTTGACCATCGGACCCGCCCTGGAAGACAGCTTCTACTATGACTTCGCCTATGACCGGCCGTTCACGCCAGAAGACCTCGACAAAATTGAGCAGCGCGCACGGGAGATTGCCGCCCGAAACCTCTCGGTCCAACGTCGTGAAATGACCAAGCAGGAGGCGGTGGAGTTCTTCAAGTCCCGAGGCGAGCTCTACAAGGTAGAACTCATCCAAAGCTTTCCGGATGGGGAGCCGATTTCCGTGTATACGCAGGGAGATTTCGTCGATCTTTGCCGGGGGCCGCACCTGCCTTCAACCGGCCATGTAGGAGCCTTCAAGTTGCTGACGACAGCGGGCGCCTATTGGCGCGGAGATGAACGCAATGCGATGCTCCAAAGGATTTACGGCACGTCGTTTCCGAGCGAGGCGGAACTCACTGCCCACCTGGCCCGGCTGGAGGAAATCAAACGTCGTGATCATCGCAAGGTCGGGAAGGAATTGGACCTCATCTCCGTCCAGGACGAGATCGGACCCGGCCTAGTCCTCTGGCATCCGAAAGGCGCCGCCATTCGGCTACTGATCGAAAACTTTTGGCGGGAGCAGCACCTGAAGGACGGATACGAGCTGGTCTATTCTCCGCATGTCGCCCGGCTGGATTTGTGGAAGACCAGCGGGCATGTCGACTATTACCGCGAGAACATGTTCGCGCCGATGAAAGTGGAGGGCAGCGAATACCAGCTCAAGCCGATGAACTGCCCCTATCACATCATGATTTACAAGTCGCATCTGCGGAGCTACCGCGACCTGCCGATCCGCTACGGTGAGCTGGGTACGGTCTATCGCTACGAGCGGACAGGAGTGCTTCACGGACTATTGCGCGTGCGCGGGTTCACGCAGGACGACGCCCATTTGTTTTGTCGGCCCGATCAAATCGAAACCGAAGTCAGTCGCGTGCTGGATTTTACGTTTTTCATTCTGCGCACGTTCGGGTTCAATGAATTCGAGGTGTTTCTCTCGACCAGACCAAAGGAGTCGGTGGGGGCCGAAGAGCACTGGACGCTGGCGACAAGCGCACTAGAGGCGGCGCTCAAAAGCCGCAACATTTCGTTCCACCTTGATCCCGGCGGAGGTGCGTTCTACGGTCCAAAAATCGACATCAAGATCAAGGATGCCTTGGGCCGTTCCTGGCAATGTTCAACGGTCCAGATCGACTTCAACAATCCCGAACGCTTCGACATGCACTACATCGGAGAGGACGGGAAGAGCCACCGGCCCATCATGATCCACCGGGCCTTGATGGGGTCGATCGAGCGGTTCTTCGGCATTCTCATCGAGCATTATGGCGGGGCGTTTCCCGTCTGGTTGGCCCCCGTGCAGGCCGTGGTCATTGCGATCACCGACCACCAGCACGAATTCGTGACCCAGGTTGTGGCGCAGATGAAGGCAGCAGGCTTCCGCGTCGAAGCCGATCTCCGCAATGAGAAGATCGGGCTCAAGATCCGCGAAGCGGAAAAGGCGAAGGTCCCGTTTATGTTCGTCGTCGGCGACCGGGAGGTGCAGGCCGGCACGCTGTCCGTTAGAGGACGCAGCGGCGCCAACCTCGGCACCATGACCGTCGCCGGTGTATTGGATCTGCTCAAGGCTGAAGTGCAGCGGCAGCAACTTTCACCTACATCATGAGAGGTGGCCTATCGTTCCCAAACTGCGGGTGAACCGCGAGATTCGAGTGCGTGAAGTCAGAGTGATCGGGCCGGAAGGCGAGCAGCTCGGCATCCTTCCGACGCCGGAAGCGTTCAAGCAGGCGCAAGAAGGCGGATTTGATCTGGTGGAAGTCGCGCCGACGTCGGTGCCGCCGGTCTGCCGCATCATGGATTACGGCAAGTACAAGTACGAGCTGAGCAAAAAGGATCATCAGAGCCGGCGGCACCAAAAATCGACCCAGGTCAAGGAAATCAAATTGCGTCCACGGACGGACAAGCACGATCTCGAGATCAAGATCCGGCAGATCAAGGGGTTTTTGGAAGAAGGCAACAAAACGAAGGTCGTGCTGACCTACCGCGGACGCGAAATGGCCAATCAGGAAATGGGCCGGGCGGTCATGAACTCGGTGATCGCCGAATTGACGGAGACCGGCACGATCGAATATGCCCCGCGCATGGAAGGGCGCAGCCTGATCATGATTGTCGCTCCCAAATAAACTGCTGTCTGGACACTTAACCGAAAAGGATGCGAGCTATGAAGATGAAATCGCACAGTGGAGCCAGTAAACGGTTTCATAGAACCGGGACGGGGAAATTTATGCGCAAGAAAGCCGGCAAGCGGCATATCTTGACGAGCAAGAATCGCGAGCGGAAGCGGCGGCTGAGCGGCTCAGTGGTCGTGGACAAGACGAAGGTCGCGGCGCTCGAGCGTTTGCTGCCGTATCAATAGAGTAACGGTCATGGGATTCAACAAGGGAGAATGAAGTCATGCCACGCGCAAAAGGTGGGCCGAAAACACGAGCGAGACGAAAAAAACGACTGAAGCTGGCAAAAGGGCAGTATGGCGCAAAAAGCCGGCTATTTCGTTCGGCGACGGAATCGGTGGACAAGGGACAGCAGTACGCCTATACGGGACGCAAAAACCGAAAGCGGGACTTCAGGGCGCTGTGGATCGCGCGAATCAGCGCGGCAACCAGAGCCCATGGGCTCACGTATGCCCGCTTCATTAATGCGCTGAAGAAGGCCAACATCTTGTTGGACCGCAAGGTACTGTCCGACATGGCGATCAAGGATACCGCGGGATTCGAGCAACTGGTCGGGCTCGCTAAGCAGCACCTCACCCCCGCAACCGCGTAGATCACGAGACCTGCCAAGCGTTCTGCTTCCTGGCACCCAAGTGAGCGGAGGGCGACGACGGGTCGTTCTCCGGCTTACTGATGGTCGATCAGCTGCGACAGGTTGACGTCGAAGGCAACGACCGGAACGCCGATCTGCCAGCGCTCGAGGACTTCGGGATGCAGTTCCCCGATCACGCCCATCGTTTTACCAGAGAGCACGATCTTTCCAGCCCGGCCTTCCAGAAACGCCGGATGCGGCACCGGCTCGAGGGCATATTCCTTCCCCAAATGATAGAACAAGACATCGAGACAGGAATGGATCTCTGAAAAGTGCGCGGTCGCATGTGCGATCATGGCGCCGAGGACAGTTTCTGTCCGCGAACCGAGTTCGTGACTGGGATCAGGAATCGCCACATCCCCCGCCTCGAACAACCGATGCGGGTAGAACGCTCGGCTCGAGGCAGCTTCTACCCGCAACAGCGACGGCAGCATCCATTGGCGTAGGCAGGAAAAACTCAAGGTCATGACATTGTCGACTTCCACCCTCTTGCCCCACGGAGTGCCAGACAAACGCATCCAATCGCAATACTGCTCGGGCGCCCCCAAGATGTTAGAGATGATCTCCTGAAATCCCATGCCCACCATGAAGTTTCTGGCTCGATCGGCAGTTTGTTCGATCTTCGAAAGGCCTCCCACGGTGAATTGCGCCGGCATGACGGGAGAAAATTCTGCGTAGCCTCGGCTCATGGCCACATCTTCCACCACGTCCATGGCATGCATCACATCCTGTCGGTAGGGAGGCAGCTTCGCCTTAACCGAACCGGTCTGTGACGTAACCTCATAGCCGTACACTTGCAGCGCCTCTTTGACCGCCTGCGCACCAAGCTTTTGGCCAAGCGCCTGCTCGATCGTATCGAGGGAAATTGTTCGTGATCGGCCAAGGTCCTGGGGCGTCACGACGCGTTTCCCTAGCGGGGTCTTTTGGGGATATACCACTTCGATGGGCTCGATGGTGGCGCCGCGGTCGGCCAGATTCGCGGCAAAAATATTGAGGGTCAACACCACCATTGAAAGATCCGTCCCCGTGACCTCTATGAACAATTCGTCGTCTCCTGGCCGTACCTCCCCGATTTCGCGGCTGTTGATGATCGGCGGAAACGACAACACCTGTTGTTTGGCATCCCTGAGAATCGGTACATGCTCATGGCCTGCGAGAATGTGGCCGTGCTCCAAGCCCTTGGGATGAATCATCAGAATTTCGGACAGCGTCATGACGGTCTCCATCCCCAAAGGGGTGAACCGTGCCGCGTCGCGCTCAACCAATTCATACGTCACAGGAAAGTGAATGTTGTTGAGCTGATATAAACCGATGGAGACGGTCCTGCGTTTATGCCCATAAATATCCGCCAGTTTCTCCTGCGATTGAATGAGCTGAGCCAAGCCTTCATCGGTCACCCGGTAGCCTCTGGCCGTGCAAGCTGCGACAAAGGGCCGCACCTGTGCCAGTCCTGGTGCGACGACCACACGTCGGGTAATTTTCGACTTCTTCGATAAAAACGGATAGGGTTTCAACTTCCCTTCTTGTTTGATGCGGATTTGCCGTGCGATCCCTTCACAACTCCAGAGGTCGGGACGGTTGCTGTCTTGCAGTTCGATGCGCAATTCGCCCGTTTCCGCGACGTGCTCCTTCAGTTCACCCTTCACCAACATGAGCCAATCCTCGAGACGCTCAATTGACACCGGTCGCTTGTTTTGCGGATCCGCGCCAAGGAGCGATTCAAAATCCTTTTTAAAAATGGAAATTGTCGGCATTGGTTAAAACAGGCCTCTTGTCGTACGGATCATGTCGAGATTATCGGTGAACAGTTCCCGGATGTCATGGATCCCCAAGGCCACCATCGCCATACGGTCAAGGCCGAGGCCCCAGGCAATCACAGGCACGCTCACCCCCAAGGGCAGTGTGACTTCCGATCGGAAAAGCCCGGCGCCCCCCAATTCCATCCATCCGAGCCGCGGATGGCGCACGTGCAGTTCCACCGATGGTTCTGTAAACGGAAAATAGGCCGGCAAAAACTTCACTTCCTTGGCCTGCGCCACTTCACGAGCAAAAAGATTCAGGAGCCCCAGCAGAGTCCGGAAGTTGATGTCCTCGCCGAGAACGATGCCTTCCACCTGAAAAAAGTCTGTGGCGTGCGTGGCGTCGACCTGGTCGTAGCGAAAACATCTGGCGATCGAAAAATATTTTCCGGGCACGGCCGGCCCTGATGCCAGTGTCCTGGCGGACACGGCCGTGCCCTGACTGCGCAACACGAGCCGTTTGGCCCGCTCGACATCGAAGGCGTACTGCCAGCCGGTCGACCCCGTCGCCCCTCCGTTGCGATGGGCGCTGGCCACCCTCGTGAGAAACGGCTCGGCAATGTGCGTGGCGTGGGTCGGTTGCTTGACGAAATAGACGTCATGGATGTCGCGCGCCGGATGGAACTGCGGCATAAACAGGGCATCCATGTTCCAGAATTCCGTCTCCACCAGGGACCCACGCATCTCCTGGAAGCCCATACTCACCAGCTTGGTCTTCACCGTATCCAGAAATTCGCGGTACGGATGCTTCTTCCCGATAGCGATCCGCGGCGCACGGAGGTTGATGGTGTATTTTCGGAACCGCTTGGTTCGCCAGCCCCCGTCCTTCAGCAACTCGGGACTGAGCTGAGAGACTTCTTCCGCCACACCCTCTTTGGCCAGGTGCTCCATGGCCGTCATGCCTCCGGAGGCTACCTTGAAGGATCTGGCCACGCGTTCATCGACTCGAAACGGTTCATTAGCATTGCCCCGCTTGACGGAATAATCCATGATGATTTGCCGGTCGCTCTCGGAAAAGGTTTCCAGCTCACGGGATTCTCCGTGGAGCTGTTCAAGCAACATCCTGAGACGCTCGGCGGTGGGACTGGGACGGCCGGTCGACTCAATGCAGCCGCCCTGAACAATCAACAGCGCTCCTTCTTTTTTCAGCCGTCCCACGACCTTGCTGACATCGGAGGGGTCGAGCCCGTCCTGTAACTGCAAATCTTGGATCGTCAACCGCTGTCCTGTTCCCGCCGCACTTCTCGCAGCAGCAAGAACCTCCTCAATCGGCGACTGCTTGGCATGATATCGCTCTCCCACCGCCGTCATCGAGACGACGGGAGTGAAGGTTTCCTTGTCGATTGCGAGCAATGATTTGGCGAGCAGCCACTCAATGGCCATGCTGAGCTGTGACGGCTCCAGGCCCGTCGCGGCGGCCAGTTGCTCGGTCGTAAGCGCTGCCCCCGGATGGCTCGACCCGAAGGCCGTGAGTACCTTGATTTCGAGAGGATGCAGACTGTCGATGAGGGAGGAGATGTCCACCCGAAGACCTATCGGTGGGCGGAAGCCGGCTGTCCTGCCGCCCGCAGCGCAGCGATCGTGACAGCGTAGTCCGTGCCACAGAATATTGCGGACCCTGCGACGAGCACATCTGCTCCCGCTGCCAGAATGCGCGCCGCATTGTCTACCTTGACGCCGCCGTCCACTTCCAGAAGCGCTCGGCTGCCGCTTCGGTCGATCATCTGACGAGCGGTGGCGACCTTCCGAAGGCAGGACTCGATGAATGTCTGCCCGCCGAATCCCGGGTTCACGGTCATGATGAGCAGGAGATCTACGTCAGGGAGAATCTCTTCAATCGTGTGCAGGGAGGTTGCAGGGTTCAGCGTCACCCCCGCCTTGACCCCCCGTTCCTTGATGGCCTGCACCGTCCGGTGCAGGTGGAGACAGGCTTCGACGTGCACGGTCAAATAGCCGGCGCCGGCGGTGGCGAACTCATCGACGAAGACATCGGCGTTTGTAATCATCAGGTGAACGTCGAGAGGAAGCTTGGTCACCTTCTTCAGCGATTCGACGATCGGCGGGCCGACCGTCAGATTCGGTACAAAATGGCCGTCCATCACGTCGACGTGCAACAAATCGGCACCGCCCCGTTCGACCGCGGCCACTTCCTCGGCCAAACGTGCAAAATCGGCGGAGAGAATCGAGGGAGCAATGAGGGTTGTTCTCGTCATAAGCAGACGTTCTTTAGACGGGCCGCGTAGAACGCGTCCATCGAATCCCGGTTTCCCATCGTGGAGAGGTCCCCGCGCTCGGTCAAGAAGTTCTGTCCCCCCTCGGGAAGCCAAGGCGCCACCGATTCGCGCCGGAACTCCGCATGGGACCGCAAGAATTGATCGATGACGCCTTCGTTTTCTTCCGTTTCGGTCGAGCACGTACTATAGACCAGCACCCCGCCGGGCCGCAAGCACAGAGCCGCCGACTCAAGGATCTGAAGCTGCAGCTCGTGATGACGTTCGAACTGTTCGCTGCTCTTCCGCCACTTCGCTTCCGGATGCCGACGCAAGACGCCGAATCCGCTGCAGGGCGCATCGACGAGAATGCGGTCGAACCGCACGAGGCCGTCCCGACGTTCCTCGCCACTCGGGATCGCTTTCCGCCATGAGAGGTCGCGAACGTCGCCGACGATGGGGAGAAGGCTGGTGTGGCGTAATCGTCGGCGGTTGGCGTCAAGCAGTTTCAGTCGCCCCTCGCTTCGGTCCATCGCGTAGATACGGCCCGTGTCTTTCATTAATTCAGCCAGGTGCGTGGTTTTCCCTCCTGGTGCCGCGCAGGCGTCCAGGACCAGGTCACCCGGACGGACATCGAGGAGAGGAGGGATCAATTGGGCCGCTTCATCTTCTACATAGAACTGACCTGCATCAAAACCGGGGAGTGACGGAATAGACACTCCTTCTTCGAGGGTCACTCCCACCGGGCTCATTCGCGTCGGTTTTGCCTTGAGGCCTGCCTCATGCAACCGGCTGAGAAATTCATTCCGGCTCACTTGCAGCTGGTTGATACGCAGGGTCAGCGGAGGAATCACGCTGACCTGCTCACAGGCCGTCTGTGCACGATCGATCCCCCAACGTTCGATCCAGCGGCGGCTCAGCCATTCGGGAACCGAATATCGGACGGCAAGCGCTTCGGAGGCATGCTCATGGATGGAAGGCCAGGGTGGGCTCGGCTGGCGTATCAGCCCGCGCAACACGGCATTCACGAGTCCACTCCAGTCTCGCTTCAGCTTCCGAGTTTGCGCCTTAGCCAGGTTCACCGATTCCGATACCGCCGCGGAGGGAGGAACGCGATCTAGAAAGAGAAGCTGATAGGCTCCGATCCTCAATAACATCTGCACGACCACGGGCAGACGGGCCAGCGGTTTGTTGAGGACGGGGCAAAGCCGCCAATCAATCGTGCCCAACCGGCGCAACACGCCATAGGCAATTTCCACCGCCAATGCTCTGTCACGTCCTTCCAATGCCGTTCGCGTCAGAGCGCGATCCATCAGAGCCTCAAGACTTTCGTCGGAGTGCTGGGATTCGATGAGCACCGAAAGTGCCATCGTCCGGGAGGGAGACGGCGAGTTCGGCTCAACAGGAGGCCGGCTGCTTGTGTTGGGTTTGCGAGCAGGCATTGCCGGACAAGGCGTGAGATGCGCTAGGACGCTTCCGACTAGCTCAACTGCATGCCGGCCTCAAGCGGATGGCCGGCCAGGTACTGCCCCGCCGGCATTCGACGACCATTGGCCGGTTGGAGTTCACGGATCGCCAGAACCCCTTTTCCGGTCGCCACGTGAATGGCATCTTTCGTGAGGGCGGTGATCTGGCCGGGAGCGAGAGTCGTTGCTTCGTCGAGAGCGATGCTTCGAGAAATCGTCCAACGATCCGTCTTTAAAAAGGTATAGGCCCCCGGCCAAGGCGTGAGACCGCGTATACGATTGACGATCGATGTGGCGGACATCATCCAGTTGACCGCGCCGTCTTCCTTTTTCAACAGAGGCGCCAACGTCGCCTGGCCATGGTCCTGCAAGCGAGGTGTCAGCTTGCCCGTCTTGGACTGAACAAGCGTTTCCACAAGCAAGCGTCCGCCAAGATCCGCCAGCCGGGACGACAGACTCCCGGCGGTATCGTCCGACCCAATGGCCATGGTGGCCTGCAGAAGTATGGCTCCGGTATCCATTCCTTCGTCCATCAGCATCGTGGTGATACCGGTTTCGGTTTCTCCGTTGATGAGAGCCCATTGGATCGGGCCGGCTCCCCGATATTTCGGCAAGAGCGAGCCGTGCACGTTAATGCAACCGCGAGGGGGGAGCGAGAGGATGGCGAGCGGCAGAATGCGACCGAACGCTGCGACCGCAATCACGTCCGGATTCCATCCGGAAAGCTCGGCCATAAACGATGGATCTTTCATTTTTGCTGGTTGCAACACCGGGATCTGCTCGCGTTGTGCGATGACCTTGACCGGCGACGGGGAAAGACGTTGCCCGCGGCCCCTGGGACGATCCGGTTGGGTCACAATGCCGACGACACGGTCGTCCGATTTGAGCAGAGCCTCCAGCGAAGGAACGGCGAATTCGGGCGTCCCCATGAAGACGATGCGCATTCCACCGCTTTAGCACCCACGCGAGACGAAAGCAACGGGCGTGGTTTGACTTGCAGAGAAATGCTTTGTTAGTATCCGCGCGCGGGGTGGAGCAGCCTGGTAGCTCGTTGGGCTCATAACCCAAAGGTCAGAGGTTCAAATCCTCTCCCCGCAACCAACCCTATCAAAGACTTAGCAACTCCTTACCAGTCGGCCGATTCCTGAAGATAGCCAGAATGTCCGTGTTCTGTCCGTGTTCTTTGAGCAAATAAACCCGCAGGTCGCAGGTTCAATTCCAGCCGGGCGCTCTCGCTAGAACGAATTGTGCCAATAAAAGAGCCCGCCTCCCTTTCGGAAAGCGGGCTCCGCTCTTGGATTTGGCAAAGTTTCCATTGCCGTTTTCTAAGATACTCTCATCCTATCAAGCCTCAATAAGAAAGAAAGCCGCTGGGAAGATCCCTAAAGTTGGTCCAAACAGTCTAGGTTTCCTGCTTATAACTACCACGATTTGTGGGGGTTCGTGAGGATACGAATGGGCACGTTGAGCGTCCCCACCAATAGTCCGTCCTCACTTTGGAGATGAATCCGTACACGCTGAAGCTCGTCGTTCTGCTTGTTAGCATTGTCGGATATGCCGTCTTTGGCTTCCATCATGCCTTTCCTTTCGGGAGATGGCCTTTTCGTTCCAAGTCCGCCACGTGATCAACCAGAAGTTGGACGACGTATTTCTGAATGCTTCGCCCTCCGCTCAAGGCAGCGGCAGCTTTTAATTTGTGCACGAGATCATCTGGGACATTGCGTAGATACAGAACCTTAGGCTTAGTAGCCATGGGCCGGCGATAATATCGCAACAACTCCGGCCGACACAACTCCTTTACCTGCTCACTAGCAAAGACTATACTATGCTAGCAGATGTCGCAGAGCTGGCATTGATGATAAGCGCTGCGATTGTAAGCGAGTGTGATATGGCGAAGAGCAGCAAGCCGGACTTTCTAACAGAGGAGCGGCTCCTGGCGTGCCTCATGTTCCTGAGCAAACTGCGCAAGAGCGGCGTGACAAATATGTTCGAAATTCGGCTGAAACTGCGCCATGCATTCCCCGATCTCACGACGCATCAAGCTGCCGAAGTCCTTGCGTACTGGATGTACACGTTCGCCGCTGCATGACCTGTTCCCGAGAGTCATGATCGAGCGCAGCCATCAGAGATTTCCCGTCTCCCTGTCGGGAGCCCTCTTTGCCTATGACAAATCGTGGCCGGATACCATTCGATCGGTAGATCTTTCCCGAACTGGTTGTCGGATTGAAAACACGGTTCAGGTCGTTCCAGGCATGAATATCGCTCTCTTTCTGTTCCCTCCTGGAGAGGACAGTCCCATCGTTATTCATGACGCCAAGGTTCGGTGGTCTGGGGCTGAAGGCATCGGGATCGAATTCCACACTGTCGCCGACCGCTATCGAGACCATCTAGATCTCCTGATCAATCAACTGAAGCAGCCGCACTAGCAGCTGTTAGGTTATTCGATAGATCCATTCGCCGCCATTATTGGCCTGACGGCGGGCTCAACGGCGTGAGCAGCCGTAACACGACGAAGGGAGCGGTGAAAGTGGAAGGCAGGTGATCCAGCCGTCGTCGGCGCCCACACCCATTTTTTAGCTAGCAAAATTTTAAACGAGAGACAGTTACTAGAGAAATCGAGAAGAGGAGGGGGCATTCCACTAGGCCATCTTGTAGAAGTGAAAACCAACTCCAACTGGAACTGTAAATGCTATAGAGGGCGTAAGGGTTTCTCCCAGGAATCGTCGACTTATAGAGATGGAGATTTCGTATGTACGAGTTGGGACTTGCGAACCGGAGACCGGGTAATGCCTTGCCGTTTTGTTGGTCATCGACTCTTGGCCGGAAGTCGAAGACCAATCGGCTTTCGTTGGGCTGAGGAACGATAAAGAGCCTGAACAATCTGGACATCAATTAACCCTTCCACGCCGGAAGATTCCGGTTCTCTGTACCGTCGAATACAATCCGAAAAGTAGACCAACTCTGCCGCGAACTGATCACTTGCAGGAAAGTGCGTAATCTTGGTTTCCCCATTCAGCGTGAGACGATGAACCAGCGGGCCGACGTATTCAAATCCAGGATCTACCTGTAAGCGTCCTTTCGTTCCTATGACCTCGTAGGAACTGACATCTGTGGCGCCGAAACTGCAGACGAAACTCCCGAGTCGTCCCTCGGGGAAAAGCAGTAGGGCACCTGACATTTCATCGACTTCACGAAAACGCCGATCCGTTCCTTTTACCGCGAAGGTGCTGACTTCAATTGGATTTGCCTGTAACAGCGCCTGCTAAGCTCTCGCAGTTTGGTTTCGTCATCAGAAATCAATGTCGTAGTTCCGAGTTGGTTGCATGCGCAAAGGCTGGTAATACCGCTACCTGTGCAATGTGCCCCAGCCCCACTACGCCGTAACGGACACGTCTCCCCGATGCGATCCATTGCTTCTGGTTGTGTTCATGTCATGCCAGTCGTTCGTACCTGCCTGATCCGCATCGCATTTTTGTTACTACCTTGAGGATGATGAGTAGAGGAAGAAACTGGCTTCCCTGAACAGCCATGCCTGGGCTCTTTCCCTGTTTCTGATTCAGAGAATCAAGCGTAGAGTGATCTCTAGCATGGGACAGTGGATCTCCAAAGAAATGTTTGCATGGGTTTCGACCGCATCAGGCGTTGGGCTTCTCGTTCTCGCTATTGTTATCCCGTGGCTTATCGTGAAGATGCCGGTTGACTACTTTTCCCATCCCAAACGCTACAATTGGTTGGATCGGAAGCCTGTAATGGTCCGTATCCCCCTACGCATTCTGAAAAATGTTCTCTCCATCGCTCTGGTGATTCTTGGTGTCATCATGTTTCTGACGCCGGCATCAGGTCTGTTTCCCATACTGCTCGGTGTTGTAATTGCCGATTTTCCCGGAAAACTCAAGCTCCAACGCTGGATCTTGTGCCGCAATAGCATTCGTAACAGTATGAATTGGCTCCGACGGAAATTCCGGAGGAAACCGGTCGAAATGCCTTCGAAGAGATTGGCCGCCTGACGGTGAATTAGCGACGCCACTACCGACACGTTCTTCCCGATAATTCTGGAGAGGCGGCGAACTATCTGGCTAGGCGTGGGAGTCCTCATGAGGCCAGCCGCCCTGCCTGAACATGGCCGGGGGTGGCTGCGTACCGGTTGCAGAGTGGCGAATAATTTGCAGGGTTCTGCCGTTACCTGCCTTCCCGAATGTGCTTACGAAACAGAAAAATCATCCCCGCACAGTCACTGCAGAGTATGCGTGACCGCTCACGCATAGGCGTATCCGCTCCAAGTCATAACCTCGGAGAGAATTACCCCTCTTGGACGGTGACACTGCCTCGCCCTACTTCAGTCGCCGTATTCTGTAAATAGAAGACAAACTCTACCGTGTGCAAGCCTCTGCCAAACCGGTTCGGTAGAACCGAAACATTGTTGTCCCCGGGGAAGCTCCATGGGGCGCGGTATTTTCAGCATGGTGGAGGTTACTGTCCAAGAACACCTCCGCCATGAGATCCCGCGAGTCATTTATGGATGCCGAGACTCCCCAAGGTCCCGTGGCCGGATTGCCTACCACCGTCACATTCACTGGCGTTGATCCAGACGATGAGGTCGTGCCTTCCTGCACCGTCACGCTGCCGCGACCAACCTCGGTCGAGGTATTCTGCAAGTAGAACACAAACTCTACTCTGTGCGAACCGGTTCCGAAACGATTAGGAATGACGGAGAGGCCGTTGTCCTCGGGGAAGCTCCACGGGACGGTATTTTCAGTATGGTGGAGGGTACTGTCCAAGTATACTTTCGCCATGAGATCTCGTAAATCGGAGGTGGTCGCCGAGACTCCCCACGAACCGGAAGCCGGATTCCCCAAGACACTCACAGTGATCGTGCCCACGGGTGGTGGAGATGACGTAGACGTGGTCCCTTCCTGCACTGTCACGCTGGCTCGTCCGACCTCGGTCGAGGTGTCCTGCAAGTAGAACGCGAACTCTACCGTGTGGGAGCCTCTGCCAAACCGGTTCGGTAGAACCGAAACATTGTTGTCCCCTGGGAAACTCCATGGGGCGGTGTTTTCGGTATGGTGCAGGCCACCATCTAAGTACACCTTCGCCATCAAATCTCGCGAATCCTTGACAGTAGCAGCGACTCCCCATGGTCCGATCGACGGTGTTCCGACCACTGTAAGAGTGACCGGCGTTGCAGCCGGGGGAATTGGAGGTCCAGAAGGACTTGACGACACCACGTTACTGCTGCCTGACTCGTTTCCGAGCAAATCATACGCCGTGATGAAGTAGTATTGCGTGACCGAGGGCGTACCGATATTGTAGCTGGTCACTTTCCCTAGCGTGGCAAACAGAGTGCCGCTGGACTTGTTACAGGATGACGTGGTGCATTGATAGACGCGATAGCCCGCCAATTCAGATTCGGTGTTTGCGTTCCATGACAGCGTCAACGCCTCGGCCGTAAGAGCCCACAACACGGCAATAGACACCGCAACGATGACTTTCACGCAGGTCATAGGCAGACTCCTGTTGTAATTGCGCTCTCCTGTAAGCGGGCCGTTTGGAGAGCGGTTCTAAACAGCAAAGACTCTTGTCGGGTGTTTCGTTAAACGACGCGAGAGGCAATTGACGTGCCTTCGTTCGTCAAGAAGAAAAAGCAAGAAAACCATTCATTTTGGCGTGTGTAGGTAAGAAGAGACAGAGGAGGAGGTAAGAAGAGGCAGAGAGGAGAGGCAGAAGAGGAGGTAAGAGGCAGAAGAGGTGTGTAGGAAGTGTACCTAATTGAGAAAAACTGCAGCCAATTGCCTACGGATGCAAGTATAACTGAGAGACAAGTACTTCACTCGCCCGAGCTCCACAGTTTGGCGGATACCAATGCTACGCCAGGAACATTGAGTCTCCCTCCTGGTCAGCCATTCGGCAGCAACGTGACCGCCAGCACAGCATTCTTTACGCTCGGTACTCAGGAAACTAGTCCCTCAACTTTTGAAACTACTCTTGTAAAATTCACTCCTGGCGGTCCTGGCGGAGTCTTACCAATAAGTGATCAGTTTGCGCCAAAACTTGGTTTGGCTGTAGCGACGGCATGGTGTGTGCGCAGTGAAATCCTGTACAGCCCGAGTGAGATTTCCTTAAGGATGCAGGGGGCGCACGCTCTCTGCACCCTGCCTCATTGTAGCTAAACTGTGGCAGAACTATCGTGCCGAGTTGTGTTTGACTGCCATCAAAGAAGGGGAATCCGCAGCGTTTTCGTAGTTAAATAGTGACTAAATCGCTTCCCCTCAACATTATTTAACTTCCCCCGATCGCCAGCTGCATCAGCCCTTCATAGTTTAGGCAATATGCGGCTCCTTGGCGCCCCATTGTTCTGATCGACCTGACCTCTTCAAATGCTGCACAAAGAGAACAAACTAGGGGAACCCACAGTATTTGCAGACGAAAGACAGGTTCACAATTTCAACCCCTAAGAATAAGGAAATAGGACACGAACTCAGAATGAGGCAGGAGGACAGTATGAGGCACGCTTGGGTTAATAAAGTCGGGATGTTGTCGCTGGTCGGCGTCATGGTCCTTGCTGGTAACACCTATGCGGGATCGAACCCTTATCCTGTGGGGGCTAGGGTTTTGGATTCCACCTACAAACTTGTAGGGCCAGTGCTTGGAACCGATTCGGGGGTCACCAATCCGAACGTTGCACTAAATATCGCGGGATCTTCGATTGTCCTACAAGTCACGCGAGACTCTTTTCGGCACCATGCTCCTCTATATTTCACCGAGGTGAATTGCAGCGGGCAAGCGTACATCGAAATCGTGTCAACACCGGCTTCAACGGCGGCGCCCGCGAAGGCACGGCCCGGGCAACCCGGAGTGTCGGAGTTGCTGATGAGCATGGCGAAACCTGAGAAGGGTGAGGACCCACTCGCTCCCATGTTTCCATATATTAGCGTTATGAATAATGTGGTATATCAGCAACGGGCAAACACTGCCCCTGGTCCTGTAACGGCTGCCTCCTCCTATAATTCTCTTAACCCAAAGGACGGCTGCCACCCCACTGATCGGAGATCTACTATGGTGATCGCCGATCCAATCGCTGACCTGGCTACCGAGTTCACACCGCCATTCAGCTTTGTCTATCCCTAGACAGGGCAGGAGTGTGCAAAATGTATTAGGCCGTTCCGGAGCCACCTGCGAGGTATGCAGGAAGAGAAACCACGTCCAAGCTTGAGTTCCCTGCCATTTCTTACACGCTCCGATTTACCTCAGTGCAATGCGTAACGGCGTCGAAAATACCGGTAGAATCGCCTCCCCGCTTTACTTCAGGGCAACCCGGATCGGCGGGGTTAAATAATGACCTAATCGCTTCCCCGCAACCAACCTTTTCAAGAGAGGGTTAGGGCCCACATGGCCATAGCCGTATGGTGAAATCCACTCCGCTCTACTTCATGGCCAGGGCTACGCCCCCTTGACTGTGCACACGAGGAGATTATCCACGAGCTATCGGTTCTGGACAATGGTGCTTTGACCATAAAGAAGAATCACTCGGCTCGCCGGACAAATGATCTGATCAACGACAAGTTTTCCTTACCATTGCGTTCTTACCTTGACCGCTTACCCTATCGTGACCCCCAGTGAAATAGGTTGCTGTCGCGTCTACCTTCGTTCCTGCCGGGGAAACCATCAGCGGAGCCCGGCCAAGTGTCTACAACGTTCGTAAACGATAATGCACCCAATTGGTTCGGTGCGCCTCTTGCTTTCTGCAGTCCTCATTTGCAGGAAGCCGACGCGATTGGAGAGCCAACCGTGGATTTCGCCGAATCCACACCACCGACTCGCACGACAGTGCTTATTATCGATGACAATTATCACGACCGTAAACATTGGTCCAATGCTCTCAGAGGTCCTTCTTTTAATTATTTGGTGTTGGAAGCGCCCGATGCTGATGACGGTCGCAAGATTTTGCAAAATCAAAAAGTGGATTGTGTTCTCTTAGATTTCGATATGCCGCTATGCGGCTTTTTTACCCTCATAGAATTAGTTCCTGATCGGGAGCGCCCAAACATTGCCGTCATCATGCTCACGTGTCTGGTTCATCCACTTTGGTCTGAGCTGACGAAGCAGAATGGTGCCCAGGCATGGTTAGTCAAACAACATACCTCTACTGAGATTTTGCATCATGCCATCCACAAGGCTATAGGCTCAGTCAAATCGCTGCGAGGCTCCTAACGCGAACTCTGGACAGGCGCAAGATAAGCCTTCTCACCATCCCGAATTTCGAAGGTACATTTCATGCCGCTCTCAAACGAGGTACAGAAGTTTACCAGCGCTTGTGAGCTTCTCATTGCGGGCATTGCGATGTATCGACCACTCACCGAAGATGAGCGGTTGCTGATCAAGCACTACTGCAATGAAGTGCTAACCAAAGTTGATCATCCACAGACCAATTCCGCGCAAGTCGAAATTCCTCTGTCCCCGTGAGTTCACTCTTTTTGTTAGTCCCTAGCGGTATGGTGCGTGCAGGTTGTCCAGTTAATGAGAACAAGTTGTCTACAAAGGGGTGCGAAGTTCTCAAAAGATGAGCCAAATAACGAGCAATTGATTCGGTGCGCCTCTTGCACCTAGCACATACACTTTATTCGCCGCGCTGCCTAATCACGGCCACCTCACCGTATTGTCGGATGTAGTCAAGGACACTTAAGGAGGCCCATATGAAATTGAGATGGCCATTGGTAGCAAGTCTGTTTTTCCTATGCATGCTGTTCGACTCGCCACTGCCTTCTCTCGCAGACTCCTTGGATAAAGCCGCCATCAAAACCGAAAAACAGAAAATGGAAATGGAGCGGGAGGCCCAAACAAAGCGGCATGAAATGGAACGGGAGGCGCAGAAGGACAAACATGCAAGGGAGCGCCAGGAGCGTAAACAAGGCGAAGACTTGATGGGGGAAGCAGAGAAACTCCAGCAGGAGCAGCGCAAACACAAAGAAGGGATGGCGCGGGAAGAAGAGAAACACCAAAAGGAAATGGCCCGCGAGGAAAGGAAACACCGAGAGGAAATGGAACGAGGCGGACAGAGTAATTGATGCCGAGCGATCTCAGATCATTGCTTTTACTACCCCTGCTCCGCCGAATAGTCCGGTCGCAATTGGATCAACAAGGTCAATTCCCAGTCTCTCATCTAGGTCAGTGAATGAACATCAATATAAGGAGGTAATATGTGGGCCATTTTCTTGGTTAGCCTGAGCGTCGTCTTCATGGGACCCTCAATAGGATCAGCAGTGGACCTTCAAGTAGTAGATAAGAATTGTTGGATCGAGATTTTCGATGACGACGAATATGATGAGGACGATCCGCATGTCAAGATCCAAGGGCCCGCAGAGTACGCCACTTTGAAAGATGTCTTTGGGCGCAATTGGAGCAATGACATTGAAAGCGTGATTGTGGGCACCAATGCGACCGTGAAGGCCTGGATGAATAAAGACTTTGCGGGGCCGGAAATTACCTTTACCCCCGGACAACGCGTGCCAAAACTTTCGAAATTCAAGATGTCCAATAACATTGAATCCATGAAAATCACCTGTGGACCTTAACCGGCGAGTCGGCTACCAGTCGGGTATTAACATTGCTGAATCCAAGAGGAGGAGCCCGCTCACCGAAAGGGAGGCGGGCTCTTTTTTACCACTTTCTTGGCATAGCCCATGCTAGATGCTGCCGGCGCGAAAGCCATTGTGCTTAACTTCATAGATCCAGTCTCAGTCATCGAAGGGCTGGGGCTGTTGAATGGGCGACAGAGGTTGGGGAACACTTGCCGGAAAAGTGTGGTTGTCATGTCTGACGCCACTACATTCTTCTCATCGACGACGATCCCCACTACCGTGTTTATTACGCACAACGCCGCAGGCTTGGGATGTCCGACGCCAAGATCTATCCATTCAAGGGAATGGTCGGCTGTGCTCCCGAGCCGCCAGCCAGTCGGATCAGAGAGATCGAGCAGATTTGCAAGAATACAAAGAACAGCCAGTTTCCCTATGTCGTGAAATTTAAGTCAGGTGATATTCACTGTCTGATCGACAATGCCAAAATCAGCAATGTGTCTGTCTTTCGTGAGGATACGAATGGCACGTTGAGCGAGGTACAGTTCCAGCCCTGCGAGCAATGACCTTGCTACCTCTTATGAGCCGATTCAAAAAGCTTGCTTGAACAGGCCGTCACCGCTTCCCGCATAAGCGTCCCCACCAATAGTCCGTCCTCACTTTGGAGATGAATCCGTACACGCTGAAGCTCGTCGTTCTGCTTGTTAGCATTGTCGGATATGCCGTCTTTGGCTTCCATCATGCCTTTCCTTTCGGGAGATGGCCTTTTCGTTCCAAGTCCGCCACGTGATCAACCAGAAGTTGGACGACGTATTTCTGAATGCTTCGCCCTCCGCTCAAGGCAGCGGCAGCTTTTAATTTGTGCACGAGATCATCTGGGACATTGCGTAGATACAGAACCTTAGGCTTAGTAGCCATGGGCCGGCGATAATATCGCAACAACTCCGGCCGACACAACTCCTTTACCTGCTCACTAGCAAAGACTATACTATGCTAGCAGATGTCGCAGAGCTGGCATTGATGATAAGCGCTGCGATTGTAAGCGAGTGTGATATGGCGAAGAGCAGCAAGCCGGACTTTCTAACAGAGGAGCGGCTCCTGGCGTGCCTCATGTTCCTGAGCAAACTGCGCAAGAGCGGCGTGACAAATATGTTCGAAATTCGGCTGAAACTGCGCCATGCATTCCCCGATCTCACGACGCATCAAGCTGCCGAAGTCCTTGCGTACTGGATGTACACGTTCGCCGCTGCATGACCTGTTCCCGAGAGTCATGATCGAGCGCAGCCATCAGAGATTTCCCGTCTCCCTGTCGGGAGCCCTCTTTGCCTATGACAAATCGTGGCCGGATACCATTCGATCGGTAGATCTTTCCCGAACTGGTTGTCGGATTGAAAACACGGTTCAGGTCGTTCCAGGCATGAATATCGCTCTCTTTCTGTTCCCTCCTGGAGAGGACAGTCCCATCGTTATTCATGACGCCAAGGTTCGGTGGTCTGGGGCTGAAGGCATCGGGATCGAATTCCACACTATCGCCGACCGCTATCGAGACCATCTAGATCTCCTGATCAATCAACTGAAGCAGCCGCACTAGCAGCTCAGCAGGATCGACCACTAGGCACAAGACAAGGCCGCACAGCGGCCTCGGGAAGGCCGTAGACCGGCTGTAGTTAGACGACCACTGTCTGAGCTCTCTGCGGAGGATTGCTGACAATAGACTTGTCTGCGAGGAGTTCGCGCACCACATCGTTGACGTAGTATTCGAGCAGGTTGCGCTCATCCTCAGTCAACGGCACTCCATCCGATAGTAGGTTTTCGATAGGGGGCCGTCCCATTGCCGCGCGAATGGTCGACATAGAGGACATGGGTTTGACCGCGACGGCAGGATCTGTTTTAGTTTTTCCTTTCTTGTCAGCCATGGCAGTTTCGTCAAGTCCTCCCCATTGAGCGGGAGAAAGGCGAAGTACCTCTATTAGACAACTGTACAGCAATACTGCACTCAGAAGCATGACCTAGGGAACTCACGAGGTGACTCATGTGGTGCAGATTTCTATAGTGCACTCATTATTCAACTATTAGCAGGTAGCTCTTGCCATTCCAAAAGCATCGTCGCTTCACAGCAAGCCCCTCGCAAGTAGATCCTCCCACTGCTTTCTTGTGATTCCACGATCTAGCTTATCAGCCTTGTAATAAAACGTACCGCATTCTCAGAGCTTGTTGCCTTTTCAGGCAATGAATCCTCACAAAACAACGGAGGGTGCTGCCATGTATGATGACTATGTAAGGCGACAGCCAACGAACAGAGATTTGTGCCGTGCGTTGTGGCGGGATTTGCACACGATGTTCAGGGATTTATTTGACAACCTACGAGGCTGGATGTGGAGAAATACCGAAGAACCGCTAAAAAAAGAAGCGCAACAACATATCGAGTGTTCAGAGGGAGAACACCTTGAGTGTGGAGATGATCAGCCTGAGCGGCATGAATCGCGTCGAGCGGCATGAATGGCGTCGAGCTAGGTGATCAGTTTTTCTGCAGCCCAAAACATTGTATCAACCCCTTTGGTCAAAGCCGTGCGCACTTGTCTGCCTGAGCACGGCAAGCTGCAAAATGGCTCCCATAGCCACTTCTCTGCTAATTGACACCTGCTTCGTAGGCGCATAATTTAAATATTCTTCACGTAAGGGCCCCGGCAAGCTGGCGATCAGCGTTTTCCTTTTCCCGCTCAGATGCTTCGCCCGCCTGCGGGGTACGCGACGAATCGCCATGAGTGCATCCTCGTAGGTAAAATCACAGTTTCGGCAGCCTTCCGGCGCTCTCGGTGCCAAAAAAAGGAGCTGGAGGACACCTCTGATGGGAGAGGGTGCCTCCAACTCCTATTAGTTCCGACGCGTTCCGTGTGGACGCTGCGTCCACACGGAACGTCGCTATGTACGAGCCGCTATTAATTAAGGACCGCGGAAAAAGTAAATCCTAACTGAACCAATAAAAAAGAGCCCGCTTTCTTTCGGAAAGCGGGCTCCGTCTAAGATTTGGCAATGTTTTCATTGCTGTTTTCTAAGATACTCTAATCTTATCAAACCTCAATAAGAAAGCGGCCTGATCCCTGAAGATTGATCCAAACAGCTCCAGGTCCCTGCACCTGGGTAGACCCTAATCCAGCGGTTTGACTGGTGCAGTTTCGATGTGTCGTAATCCCACCGTCGACTTATCCGGAAGTAATTCCCGCGACAGTTCGTTAACGTAAAATTCCACAAGGCTGCGCTCATCTTCCGTCAACGTTCCCTCCTTTGACAGTAAACGATCGCATGCACGAGTGTAGAGGGCTATTTCTCGGCGGACATGGTGCATGTTTCACCACCTTTCAAAACGAAGTTGATGTTGTGTAAGAAGGCGGTGCATAAATAAATTAAGGAAAGATGCGCCAGTATCTTACTTGAATAATCAAACAGGCAAGTACCGCGGAAGGGGGAGAAGTAGGTTCTGGCCAACCTGGAGAAATAAGGCTATCAGGATCTGTGGGGTCAGCAGGCTTGAGTCTTATCGACATTTCTTTCAATTTGCTCCTTTGCACTAAGGCTACATTTCCTCCTAGTAGATTGCCGGATCACTTCACGGCGATGCGGATCGACGGTGTTAACCAATCACTGTAGCGGCTCCCCGCAACCAACGCCCGCTCGAATCTATCTCGTTACAAGCCCCTTGGCCGCACTCAGCGCCATTCAGGACGTAAGATTCTTCACTTTTTGCGTCTTCAATCTACGTAATACATCTTAACCCCATAGGGTGCTTTACCGGTGGGTGAAAAGAGCATTTACTTATGCCAGTTGCTTACGAGATTAAGTGGTCATTTCCGGATGCAAACACTGTCTACAGGAACCGGTTCTCTTAACAAATTTTCCATTCTTTTGCCGTTAGTTTTCGCGACTGAACAACAAGAACAGTGATGTGAAGGGGGGGTGAATTGTGAAATATCACATAGGTGAGGAAGTATGCGACTGGATTAACGGATGTGAGCGCTTACTTTCGACAGAGTTAGTTTTGACTGAGGATGAGCGCAGCTTACTTGAATATTACCTAAATGAGGTTTCCCGAAAATTCCTTTCGCGAACGGCCTCCAGCCAACACCCAATGCCCCCCCTAACCGAAACCAGCAGCACTCAAATCACCGCCTAAACTCTAGCCTCAATTCTCCGAGAATTGGGGCTAGCTGTCTTCGTTTTCGGCTTGCCGCTTTGTCGCGCTTCTAGAAAGCGCTGATGATGGTATTCGTTTCGCCTCGCTGACTGCCCAATCCTTCACACAACTGACCTTGTTTGTACTTCGACACGGGTAAATCCTTGAAAGCCTTAGCATAGGAACTGGCACAGCAGTTGCTTAATACAAGGGTGAAAATCGAGCGGAACTGGGGTTACTGCTAGTTGCTCATCGCACTCTAGTATCGTCGACGCCGCCGCTTTTACCTTCAATTTTTTAGGGGGTTTATGATGAGGGTCCACCCTTTTGTACTGTTCTTTATCTTCGGACCTCTTATCACCTTGCTCGTCGGCTGCGGAGGTGACGGCTCTACGGGAGGAACTGCTTCATTATCGTGGGACCCAGGTCATGATCACCCGGGGGTTACATATACTGTGCACTACGGTAAGAATTCGAGCGGTGAGTTCGGATCCTGCAATTATGAGAATGCCGTCGATGTAAGCGATCCCTTTGTCACCGTTGCTGGCCTTGAACCTTCTACCCACTACTACTTCGCTGTAAGTGCCTATGATAACAACAGTGAACTCAGGAGTATGTGCTCCGAGGAAGTGTCCAAGCTGACACCGGAACAGGAACTGTACATCGGGGACCCGCCGGTCAAGGTGATGTAAGGAGATGCGCCTCGGGTGTTGCGAAACTCCTTCTAGTCATGCAAATCTAGGATGTCTCCGAGTGATCCTTCTCAGATAAACGTCGTAAACTCCGCACCCAGTTGAGGGTTAGAGAGTAGGAGATTTTTTGGATGCCTTTGCCTGAGACCGTATCTCTTCAGATACCCTACACATCAAACGAGAAACACTTCCTGATTCTAGCCGTGCAGGCTGCCCTTCGCAGGTTTCGGAGCATCAACCCCCGCTCCTCTGACGACCCGCTCTATCTTTCATCTCCCAGTTCATCAGGTCTCTCTTCCCCGTCAGAGATGCAGGACTAGCAAGCCACGCGCACTCGTGTCCGTCCTCGACACGTGCGCACCTGAGCCACGGTAACCCCTCTCCATACGAAGCGTGCAGCTGTTTCAGCAGCTGGACTTGGGGAACCTACAGATGTGGAACGATCCTCTGAATGCCGCGATACAGCTCTTCGACGGCTGCTTCCTTAGTCAGGAGCATGTCGGCTCCGGCCTTCAGCATCGCTTCTTTATTGTTGGGTCCCGCGTTCACCGAGAGGCCAATCACCCTGATGTCGGGGTATTGAGCCTTGATCCGGGCAGTCGCTTCGATGCCGTTGAGGCGGGGCATGTTGATATCCATGATGACCACAGCCGGCCGAAGTGTGTCCGCCATAGCCACGGCTTCATGGCCATCCGAGGCTTCACCGACGATCTGAATGTCGGCGTGCCCTTCCAAGACGGACCGCAGGCCTTGTCGCATCATGGCATGATCGTCGACGAGAAGCACTGTGAGAGCTTTCTGAACAGAGGGCATCAGATCGCTCATCGACTGCTCGCGTAAGGCCGCCCTGGCTGAAGTCACGCCATCATGGAGCAGCCCCGTAGCCAGTGGCTCGGCGACTTCCTGTAAGGGGAGCACAAGGAGGGCAGTCGTTCCCTTTCCAGGCGCCGTGACCAGCTCCAGCCTCCCGCCAAACGCTTTCATGCGCTCGCGGATCGAAAAGAGCCCGAATTTTAGCGGCTGGCCGCCGTCGTTCGGCTGCACCACGGACAAGTCGAAGCCCGCTCCTGTGTCGCGGACCTCGAGGCGGATGCCGGGCTCCTCGCGCCTGAGATGCACGCTGGCATGTTTGGTACCTGCGTGCTTGGCGACGTTGATCAACAACTCGCGGACGGATTGGAAGACGAGAACCGCCTGTTCTTCCGGAACCGACATGTGGTCCTGACCGACGTCGACCGACACGCGCAATTGACGCTGGGTCATATGCTCTCCCAACCATTTGAGCGCTGCCGCCAGGCCGAACTCGCGCAGGACAGGAGGACACAACTCTGCGACTAAGGTTCTCGAATAGGTGAGGGCCTCGGTGAGAACATCATCGACCTGCTTGATCAGCTCCGAACAGCCAGGAATCACCGCTGCCAGAGGCTTACCCTGTCCGAGCTTGAGTTTGCAAAACACCAGCATTTGCTGCAGGTGATCGTGCAGTTCGGTGGCGATGCGCTTTCGTTCACGCTGCTCTGCCAGACCCACTTCCGTCGCCAGCGCCCGAAGGCGTTCTTGTGACTCCAGCAATTCGCTAGTTTTCACACGCACGGCCTGTTCAAGCTCCTGACTCCATCGTTGAAGCTGCTCCTGGGCTTCACGGGTATCGGTGATGTCGATGCTGGCACCGACGTACCCCATTAATTCCCCATTATCGGTCAGGCGCGGTCTGGCGACCGACCGCATCCATCGATACTGGCCGTCGGAACGCCGAAACCGGAATTGAGCGTCAAAGAGCCCACGGTCCCGCAGCGCCTCGAGATACAAGGTTACATACTGTTTCCGATCTTCCTCATGGACGTAATGCGCCCAGTCGTAATTCGCCACCTCGCTCTGATCGCGGACGCCAAGGAATTCCATATAGGCCTGGTTGACGAATTCACATCCGCGCATGCCGGTCATCCAAATCAAAACAGGTGCGCTGTCCGCAATCATCCGAAATCGCATTTCGCTTTCGCGCAAGGCGGCTTCGGCGCGTTTTTGCGCGGTGATATCGGTGACCATCACGATGAAACCGGCGATCTGCCCATTGACGTCCCGATGCGGCGTATATACCACATGGATCCATCGCGTGCGGCCGTGGCGATACTTGGCTTCGGTCTGATAGTCGACCGCCTGTCCCTGCAACGCTGCCTCCACATACGGCGCCATGGCGCCCCAGGCTTCCTCGCCCACGACTTCCTTGATCGTCTTGTCGATAATGTCCTCTCGTGACAGTCCAAACCATGTGGTGTACGCGTCGTTACAAGTGATGTATCTTCGGTCCTTGCTGATGTAGGAAATCAGGGCTGGAACCGTATTGCTGACCAGCTCCAGCTGCTCTTCGCTATGCCGCAAGGCCTCTTCCGCTTGCTTTCGCTCGGTGATGTCGACGTTGACACCCAGAATTCTCTCGGGAACGCCGGCGGTGTCTCGGAAGATTTTCGCTCTCGCGAACAACCAGTGCACGCTGCCGTCTTCCCAGACGACCCGAAAATCATGTGCATACTCATCTGTAGCCAACGCGTGTTCCAGGGCCCTTTCCGCCTCGGAACGGTCGTGGGGATGAACCCGCCGCAGCCATCCTTCATACGTCCCTTCAAAAGTTCCGGGGTCGAGACCATAGAGGGCTTCGAGCTCTACGGACCAATAGTTCTTCCCTGTCTTGTAGTTGTATTCGAATACGCCCCAGCGGCCCGCCTGCTGGGCAATGCGAGTCCGCGCTTCACTTTCACGGATGGCTTCTTCAGCACACTTACGGTCCGTGATGTTCTGCCGTGTGCCCCACATCCGTATGAGCAAGCCGTTCTCGACAATGCCCACCATGTTGTTGAGAAAATAGACCGTTTCACCAAAGACATTGCGCTCGGCGGATTCGATATTGGTGGCCCGATAGCCGGCCCTAATGATGGAAGCGAGAAACTCTCGGGCGGAGGGATCGGAGACCGGCAGCATGAAATCCAATGTCTTTCCGATCAAGCCCTCCGCACTGGAAAACCCGTACATGCGCCCCATCGCATCATTGCATTCGAGAAGACGGGCAGAGCAGTACAGCTGCTTGACTTGAATCTCGACCGGCAGCGAGGTATCCAGCGGTGGGTCGAATTCCATGCGCCAGATGCCTTCCGAGCTGTTCTGAATGAAGGCCCGGTAGCGCTCTTCGCTTTGTCGCAACGACGCCTCGGCCTGGTGCTTATACAGCGTGACCTCCAATTGCGTGGCCAGGTCCCGCTCTTCGAACGGTTTGAGAATATATCCGAAGGGTCCGACCGCGCTGGCCCGCTTGAGAGTTTCCTGATCTGAATGCGCAGTGAGGAAAATGACAGGAATGTCCCGCCATTGCTTCAGGCGGGTGGCGGTCTGAATCCCATCCATGTGGCCGGCGAGTCTGATATCGAGGAGCGCTATGTCCGGACGCTCCACCTGGGCCAAAGCGAGCGCCTCTTCTCCCGTTGACACTGGACCAGCGACGCGATAACCGAGCAGCTTGACCTTGCTGGCCAGGTGAACCGCCAGGATCGCCTCATCCTCGACAATCAACACCGAGAGTTGGCTCATGAGTATCAAGATGTGGGGGAAAAGCGGCGCCAGTATATGTCTGACACACTTGTCCATGGCCTAGGGAAACCCCTGGTTTTTGTGTGGGACCCAAAACCACAACTGATTTAAGATCCGGTGAGATAAATACGAGCAGAAGAGACTGCACGATCCTGCGAACACTGTCAAAAATGGGGGAACTCGTTGACGAAGTTTGCACCAGTGCTATAGTTCGCTCTACATCCTCACAGGGGTCTTTATGAACTATGTCCGCATCGGAAAGAGAACGCTCAACCTGGACAGTGTGAGCTATGCCGAGGTGCAGACGTGGCAGGACGAAATGACCGTCAAGGTGCATTTCGCCGGGGTGGCGAACAACACTCCACTTGTCTTTGGGGAAAACGATGCCAAGGAACTCTGGAAATATTTGGAGTATATCGCAGAAAAGCCTATCGCATAATCCTGCAGGCTCGGCTTCTCACTCTCGCCTTCAACTGCCGTCATAAGGTCCGTATCGTATAGCCTTCCTGTCGTTCACGAAGCGGAACAAGGCGGGCTTCCTTCCGATAGTCCCGATAGTAGCTTAAGACTTTTTGCACATAATGTCGCGTTTCCTTATAGGGCGGAATCTGTTTATAACGATCCACCTTGCGCTCGCCTGCATTATAGGCCGCCAGTGCCAACCGCGTGTTGCCGTGGAATCGGTCGAGAAGATAGCGCAGATGTCTCGCGCCACCCGCCACGTTTTCATTGGTGTCATACAGATTCTGAACGCCATGACGCATCGCCGTTTCGGGGACGAGCTGCATGAGACCCACAGCACCTGCCTTTGAGACCACAATGGGATTGAACGATGACTCAGCCTTCATCACCGCGAACAATAAGGCTGGGTGCAGGTGATGCTGCTGGGCCGCAGCTCTCACGGCACGCTCCAATTCGGTCGCTGACGCGGCTCGTGATGGGCCAGTTGATCCGCTTTCAACCACGGGTTCTGAAATGACTTCAATCTGAGCAGACACAGACACGTTCAGCGAATGAGTTGGGTGTTCGGCGAGCGTGCACGGGGCAGAAACCATAAGCACAAGTCCGGCGGTGACGATCAGCACCTGGGTGAGGGAATGATTGCTTCGCCTTTGTGGTCGCCTGTTTTTCATCATCTGTTTCCTCCCACATGCCGAAGTCTTACGGATACCGGCTTCGCGAACAGGTTGGGAGCGTGCGCTCTCTCACTAGGCTATCCGCAGTTTCCATGCCGTTTTCCTGCGCGGCGTTTCGGTATATTTATTTATTTATATCAATAACTTGCATTTCAAGACACCTCCCAACTTTTGTAGGGCTGGCAGGGGGGGGAGATTCCCTATATTGTTCCTTCGAGTCGCAATTTGCCGTCTCTATTCCGGCTGTGACCGCACAGGGTCGACCTGTCACGGGTCACAGGAGAGTGCCCGCTATGAAAATCCGCTATAGCGAACGCGTCATCACCGAATTTCCCGTCATTTTTGCCGGTGACTCCTTCGTGGGAGAGGGCACGGTCCACAATGTATCCGTGCCTGGCTGCGCGATTGTGAGCAACCGGAGGGTAGAACCGGGGACTTACCTCGAGATGAAAGTCCTGATGCCGGACAACGGCCCCTCGCTTTGCGTCGAACTGGCAAAGATCCGTTGGCGGAAAGGACGTCGCTTTGGCGTCGAATTCATTCGGATGCCAGGCGTAGATCAGGTCCGCCTTGGACGCTTGATCAGACGTCATCGCGGCCTCAAAGCAGCGACTCGACTACACCACGCGCGAATGCTACACTTCCGATAGTTGGTCCATTCCGGAGACTCCTTGTTATGAACCGCGTGCTTATGTGTATCCTGTGCCTGCTTGCCGCCGGCTGCGCCGAGCCCTTTACGATGTTTCACACCCGTACGGGCGAACAGATTGTCCTCGGCCGCCGCTCCTATTCTTATGAAGGCTGCCTCGCGACGATGCAAGAAGAGGCCAATCGGCTGGGCGTGACCTTTCGTTACGTGCATGTCCGTGGCACGACATTCGGCCGGTCGCTGCTCTGGCCTTTCGAACCCGGCTACGCTTGCGAAGCGGCGATCGGACCGGAAGGCCATCCCTACGGCATCTATTTGAATGTGCCGCCCCGCACTCCTCACAGCTGAGAACCACTAATCGCGCCTTGTCCTCACCGAATCCTGCGACGAGCAAGAATTTACACATGTCCACGGTTGAATTTGTTGACAATCGAACCGCGAACGCAGTATTACTTTTCAACCATAACCGCCGCGCGTGATGAAATACCTGCACGTGTATCCGCTCACCGATCGCCACCCTGCAATGACGCTTGAAAGGAGCCGGCCTGCGTGGAGCCAGGCTGATGTCCGGTGACAGTTGCGAATTGACCAAGAGCATCCACCGTCCTCAACATTCATCGACCTCATTGTTCAAAGGAGTCGCCATGGAAGATCTCGTCATTGAGGAAGAGGGCGCCTCATCCGCCCTGAAAATCACTCTGGGTGACTTTCTCGTCTTCATTAATTGGATGAACCAGACCGAAAAGTCTCTTGAACGCGGCGAAGCGCTCCCGACCAGTCCGGAACTGGATTCTGGGAAGGTGAAAGGATGGATCCAGCTCGTCCAACGGCTTGAAGAGCGTTTCCGCAGGAGTGAAGAGAAAAAGATCGCCCTGGAAGCGAACGTCATCGCTCAGGAAGCACAACTCGGACAGTTGCTGACGCATCTGCACGCCAACATTGCATCGCTCTACGACAATCTCGGACAGGCCAAGAAGGCCGAAGAGGTTCGTCGTCGCGCCGAAGCGTTGCACGTTAGCTAGACGTCGAACTGCCCGTCCGGGCGTAGCCCGCCCTTGTCCGATGCGCTGTCAGCATGGACCTGGCGTGCAAAATAGTACCCTGTGCTCTGCCGCGGTAAGCGGGTGGGGTATGGTATTGTCCCCCTCTGACTGATTCCCACTTTTTGCTTCTCGCCCAACATCCCTTCGATATAATCAATTCCGGAACGGCTCGGCCTGGCTGGGGTGTCTTCTTTTGCCGGCACGCGTCGCTTTTTTTGGATTTTTCGCATGATCACGGTACTGCTGATCGAAGACAACGACATCGATGCTCGGCTGACCCAGGACCTACTGGCGGAATGGAGCGTCGAAGAATTCAAGGTGACGCATGCCAGAACGCTCTCGGACGGTCTGGCGCACATCGACAAAGGCCGTTTCGACGCCATCCTTCTGGATCTCTCCCTTCCAGATGCGTTCGGTTTGCCGACGGTCCGGCAGGTCCATGCAACCAACCCTTCCATTCCCGTCGTCGTGCTCAGCGGCGTAAGCGATCAGACGCTGGCACTTCAGGCCGTGCAACAGGGCGCTCAGGATTATCTGGTCAAAGGCCAGGGCCACCCCGAACTGCTCGCCCGTTCCGTGCGCTATGCCATCGAACGTAAGCGCTCCGAGGAACGCCTCACATACCTTGCCCAGTACGATCATCTCACCGGGTTGGTCAATCGTACGCTCTTCAGGGATCGCTTGATCCAGGCCATGGCCAGAAGCAAACGGCTTCAGCAGCCGCTAGGGCTGATGCTGCTTGATCTGGACCGGTTCAAGGCCGTCAATGACACGCTTGGACACGACATCGGCGACGAGTTGCTGAAATCCGTCGCTGAGCGGTTGAAAGCCTGCGTGCGCGAGGTCGATACGGTCGCGCGCATGGGCGGGGACGAATTCACGATTGTCCTCGAGGGCGTCTCCTCAGAACAAAGTATCATGGTCGTGGCGAAGCGGATCACCGAGTCGATTTCCTCGGTCTTTCGTTTGAAGGGACACGACGTCTCTGTGGGAATCAGCATCGGGATTACCGTGTACCCGCATGACGATCACAGCATCGACGAGCTGTTAAAACATGCCGACTCCGCTATGTATCGTGCGAAGCAGCAAGGCGGCAGCGGCTTTGCCTTCCACGAAGCTTCAGGCTACAACCACGCTGCGACATATTCCGCCTCCTGAGCCTTCTACCACCGCGTTAAACCCTGGCCTGCTCCTGGCTATCTTCCAATTTCAGAAAGGGGAGCCTCAGTCACATGCAGGGCGCCTCGAGGGTTCGGCGCTAGGACATTGGTTTGCACGAGGGCCTCACGAGCCGGCGACAGCTTCGCCTCCGGCGTCATCACGATGCCCCAGTGCCGGTTGTCTACACAGACATTATCCAACAATAGTGCTTCGGCATGATGAAACAGCAGCATTCCGCTCAGCCAATTGTCGGTGCATCGATTGCGGACCAGCTCGGGATGGCTTCCAGGATCGCGCACGGCAATTCCAAAATGATGGTTTTCCCGGCAGACGTTGTCCGCCAGCCGGGGCTGGGCACCGGCGAACACAAAGATGCCTGATTCACGATTGCCGCAAACCTCGTTGTCGATGAAGGCGCCCCGGCATTCTGGTCCATACATGACGACTCCGGATAAGATGCCGTCTGTGGCCCGGCATTGCGTGACAGTGCAGGAAGAGTCGAGGATGTTCATGGCCGAATGTTGATCGCTGCCGACATAGCGAAAGGTCAGCCCGGAAATTCGGCCGCTCGGAACGCGCTGAAGATAGAGAGGGCCTCCGCGACGGGAAAAGATCTGGACCGCATCACGGCTTGCCCCGATCAGGAGGATCGGGCGATCGGCCAGAAAGACTTTGTCCTCATAGATGCCGGCTCGGACAAAGACCTGATCGAGCTCTCCGGCCTCTTTCAATGCCGCACTCGGCCGAGGATAGAGCGCGGGATCCTGCCAATCTACGATCAACGTCTTTCCGCCGAGCGGATTCGGCGGAGGATCTTGCGCGATCGCTTCTGATTCTGAAGTCATCTTCTCACGGCTCTCGAAAGCTCGTTGTGCAGTCGAACTGGAACGAGCCGTTTCGGTTTGTCAAGCGAACAGCTGACCGGCCGGCGTACAATTCTGATCCGGGCGCCAAGGGAGCCGCGTTGGGTCTGGCCACCAAATACTCGTTTTTCTGCCGGTTTTCTGAGGCAAAAAGCGGATCGCCTGTGGCACGTGGATTGCGAACTCTGGGGTGGTGGCAAGAGCCAGCAGCAACGGAGGCGGTCCGATGCACACCAGCAAACTCGTGCCCATAGCAGTCTTTTCTGTGATCCTCGCGACAACGGGTAGCCCCTCGACCCTCTGGGGCGCTCCATCGCAAGTTCAGGACACCTCTCGACATCTGTACGACCGGGTAATGGAAGAATTCAAGCACCGCGACTATGAAGCGGCGCTCGCCGGATTCCGCCTCTTCTTGGAGCTCCACGGTCAAACCTCCCTCGCGGCGAATGCACAGTACTGGGTTGGGGAATGCCAATATCGCATGGGACGGTATAAGGAGGCATTGAAGGCCTTTTACAACGTCGTCTCGTATTATCCGCTCAGCCCCAAGCTGTCGGCTTCGACGCTGAAGATTGGACAAACGTACACCAAGCTAAAGGATCAGGAAAAGGCGCGCATGATGTTTGAGCGGGTCGTGGATCAATACCCGGACAGCCCGGAAGCCGAGGTGGCCCGAAAGGCGTTGGAGATCGAGGCTGAAAAGATCGAGGCTGAAAAGCCCGAGTCCTCGCCAATTCCTACCGAGTGAAGACCGCCTCCCTCTCTTTTCATTCAGGATCGCTCATCCCCAGCATCCGCTCAAGTTCCTGAACGGTATAGGCCGGCTGCACATTGAGGGTCGTCACTCGAATGCCAGCCGCATGGAGGATGCGCTGAACTTCCCGGCCCGGAAGTGCACCGGTTGGATCCGACGCCGGTTCCCCCGCTTCGAATTGCACGACCTGTTCAACCATGCGCGAGCCCGGATGAACCAACACCACGTCCGCGCGCTTGAGCGCGAGATGTCGCAACACCTCTACCCGCGACTCCCCTTTCGCCTCGACCGCCAAGAAACTCCATAGCGGTACCTGCGCGAACACCAAATACCGGTCTTCCACGGCCAGGCGAATCAGATTATATAGGAGCAACTGCCTTTCGCCCAGCAGCGGTTGCGACCGAAGGACCACTCCCAACGGAAGAATAAACGGTCCCGATCGCACACTTCCTCGAGCGCGGCCGGAGAGAATTCGCCACAACAGCAACGCCGGCACCGCCACGATGAGTGTAATGAACCAGGAATCGAAAGAGCCATCGTTCATGTGCGGAACTTCTTCGCCCAACGTGGACCGGCGGGTACGATCGCTCCCAGTAGCACGGGGTGCGTAGCCCCTGTCACGGCGGGAATGTTGCCAGACTGTCCCATCATTGTTTGATAGGCCAAAAGCGCAAAGGCCACTGCCTCGAAGGCTTTGCTCTCCCAACCCAAAGCATCAAAGGTTGTGACCGGAACGGGCGAGAACACGGCAGCCATATTGTCCATGATCGCCCGATTGCGCACCCCCCCGCCGCCGACGACGATCTCCTCGATCGGCCCCTTGACCCATCGCCGTGCAGTCCCAACCGCCTTCGCCGTCCACATGCTGCAGGTGGCCAAGAGGTCCTCCATCGACAATCCCAGTTGTTGTTGAACGACCAGGAGCTCATCAATGAGTGAAGGGCCAAATTCCTCCCGCCCCGTTGATTTCGGCGGACGCCGGGAGAGGAAGGGATGCGCCAAGAGCTTTCCCAGCAAGCGAGCGTCGACCCGACCTTTCAGGGCCAATTTTCCGTCGCGATCCATGCTGAGGCGTCCGTTGGTGGCTCGATTGACGAGACTGTCCAACACCATATTCGCCGGCCCCGTGTCAAAAGCCAGCACGCCCTCCCATATCCCGCCACGAGGGACGTAGGTCACGTTGCTGATCCCACCGAGATTCACGATCAACCTGGCACGCCGGGGATGTTTCAAGAGCAAGGCATGCGCCGCAGGCGTGAGAGGAGCTCCTTGTCCACCTGCGGCGATGTCGCGAGGCCGGAAGTTGGCAATCGTCGTAATACCGGTTCGCTCGGCAATCACTGCTGGTTCGGCAATCTGGAGCGTCGAGCGGACGGCTCCTACTCCCGGCGCCTGAATCCCTTTCGGAAGATGATGCACTGTCTGGCCGTGCGAGCCGATCACCGCAATGTCCGCGGGACGCAGTTTCGCTTGGCGAATTACGTTTAACGCCGCGTTGGCGAACCATTCACCGAGCAACGCGTTCAGATGACAGATGTCTGCAACCGTCCCCGAGATGGACGCGGTGACAATCCGCTGTTGAAGGGATCGCGGATAGGAGAGAGTCTGGGCGGCAAGGGCCCGCGCCTTGAGCGTCTGCCCGCGACCGGACACTTCGACCAGCGCGGCATCCACACCATCTCCGGATGTTCCGGACATCAAGCCGACAATTTTCATCCTGCTTCCTTTGCTGAGAGTCTGAGCCGTGGGACCGCTACGCTAATGCAACTGCACCGTGGGGTCAAGCGGCGCTGCAACACGCGCAGAGTCATTCGCAGGCTCATTGCGTTGACAGGAAAGAAACCTCGATGGTACGGTCGCGGCCCATGCCGTTTGTCCGATTGGTCATTCTGTGCTGTTTCATCCTCTCAAGTGGCTGGTTCCCCTGGGATTCGCCGGTGGTCTCAGCAGCCACCGAACCGCTGAACGTGGTCGTGACGATTCCTGTCTTAAAAGATTTGGTCGAGCAGGTGGGAGGGCCCCATGTTCGCGTGACTTCGCTGTTGAAAGGCTACGAGAACGAACACACCTATTCTCCGAAGCCAAGCGACCTGGTCGCCGTCAGAAATGCCCAGCTGCTCTTTGAGGTCGGTCTGGGACTTGAAGTGTGGGTGGCCAATCTCGTGAAAAGTGCCGGACGTCCGTCCCTCACCGTTATCACCACGTCGAAAGGTATCGACCTGATACCGGATGACCAAGAAGGGGAGGCTGGCCATGAGGACGTGGGCGCACATCCACGCGGCAATCCTCACGTCTGGCTGGATCCCGAAAACGCCGTGACGATGATGCGCCAGGTCACCGAGGTCCTCGTTAAAGCCAACCCCGGCCACGCACAGGAATTTCTTCAGAATCAGGCCACATTCCTCAAGCGCCTAGATCAGCTCCGTGCCGAATTGGCCGATCGCCTCAGCAAATTGGGCGACAGGCGCTTCATCGCCCACCATCCGGCCTGGCCGTATTTTGCAAGACGATTCGGCTTTGTCATTGTCGGAACCATTCAAACCCAATCGGCCAGCGAGCCATCAGCAATCCAGCTTCAACGTTTGATCACGACGATCAAAAAGGAGAGGGTCAAAGCCGTGGTCTCGGAAATCCAGCTCAGTCAGAGGCTGCCCGAGCTGCTCGCAAGGGAAACTGGCGCACGTGTCGTCGTGTTGACCACGCTTCCGGGAGGCCTGCCCCGGACCGACACCTATCTCGACATGCTCCGTTATAATGTGCTCCAATTGGCCAACGCCTTGGAGGCCGCGTAACACCGAACCAGCGCGTTTCCTGTCGGCCGAAAGGATGCCCTCTCTCGTGTCCGCATCAACACAACCGATCATTCGCTTCGATCACGCCTCGTTCGGTTTCCCCGGGGTGATCGCACTTAAAGATCTGACATTGACGATCGACGCCGGAGAATTCGTGGGAGTCATCGGTCCCAACGGATCGGGCAAGACCACGCTCTGCAAGGCGGTCCTCGGGCTAATGCCTCCGCTCGGAGGACACCTCCATATTTTTGACTGCGCGTGCGAGGAACTGCGTTGCCACCACCGCGCCAAGATCGGTTATCTTCCGCAAAAAGGCGTTGTGGATCGCAATTTTCCGGTGACGGTGCTCGAGACGGTCATGATGGGCCGCTATGGGGCCATGGGATTATTCAGACGCCCCGGGACCGCCGATCGAAGGATTGCCATTGAGGCACTCGCGCATGTCGGGATGGAGGGACACAAGGATACGGCGTTGGGCCACTTATCCGGCGGACAGCAGCAGCGCGTCTTCATTGCGCGCGCTCTTGCCCAGCAACCACAGGTGTTGCTGCTGGACGAACCGACCACGGGCCTAGACATCACGACACAACACAATGTACTCGAGTTGATCGAACATCTTCATCAGGAGTTGGGCTTGACGGTCCTTCTCGTCACCCATGACATCAACATGATTCGTGCGCGAGTGGATCGCTTGATTCTCCTGAAAACCCGTCTCTATGCGGCGGGGCCGCCAACTGACGTGCTTAAAGCGGATATCCTTCAAGAAGTCTACGGCAAGGACCTCGTCATCACCGACAAAGACCTCATCATCGTCGAAGACTACCACCATCATTAGCGAAGAACGTCGTGCTGGACCTTCTCACATACGACTTCATGCAACGCTCGCTGCTGGCCGCCGCGATGGTCGGAGGCTTGTGCTCGCTGATCGGTGTGTTCGTCGTCTTGCGCGGGCTCGCGTTCGTTGGGGCTGGCACTGCGCATGCGGCATTCGCGGGTGTGGCGTTGGCCTATTTGATGGGGTGGCCGCCGTTGCTGCTTGCCATCTTGTTTGGCCTCGTGACGGTCTGGATCAGCGGGTGGGTGGAGGAAAAAGGCACGATGAAGCTCGACGTGTCCATCGGGATTCTCTACACCGCCACGATGGCGCTCGCGATCCTCTTCATCGGTCTGATGAAGACCTACAATGCCGAGGTCTACGGATACCTGTTCGGCAACGTGTTGTCGGTAACTCCAGAAGAGCTTCGAACCATTGGTGGATTAAGCATCGTCGTGGTGGGAAGTATTTTACTGTTTTCGAAGGAACTGTATTTTATCGCATTCGATCAAGAGATGGCCGAGGCTTCCGGCGTGCCGGCCCGGCGGATGTTTTTCCTCCTACTGACCTTGGTGGCATTGACCGTGGTGGTGTCCCTCAAGACTGTTGGAGCTATTTTGGTATTTGCCATGGTCCTCATCCCGGCGTCGACCGCCTACCAGCTAACCCATAGCCTTTCGACGTTGACGTGGTATTCGCTGATCATCGGGATTGCCTGCTCGGTCGCTGGCGTGCTGCTCTCTGCCCTCTGGGACATTCCTTCCGGGCCTGCGATCGTCCTGCTTTCGACGCTGGTGTTTTTCATCTCGATTATTCTCTCGCCCAAACGGTCCCGGCAGCCGCTTCTAGCCAATTGACCTCCAGATCCACGTCACTCATTTGCGGTCTCAGCATGGACAAACTGCCTCCATCCTCCCAAAACAGGGTGAGAGCCGACAAGGGGAAAACAGTATTGATTTTATGGCGCTGTCGAGAGATAAGAGAGTACCTAGTTCAAATTCCATAATAGGAGGGGTGGTTTATGCATTTTGTTACGGGTCGTAGTTGGACGGGGAATCTCCTGTTGGTCGCTGCGCTGCTGGTCGGTCTCGGGGCCACTCAGGTTCGTGCGGAAGAACCGGCAATGAAAGATGGCGGCACTGAGCCGGGCAAGGTCTACCTCGGCATGAGAGCAGGCTTCGCACCATTGACGCAGCAATTGACGCCTGGCACCTCTACGGATGTCGGATCACTGGTCAATTTCCAGGCCATGTACAGTCTCAATAACTGGCTATTGATTGGGATGATGCTTGAATGGGAGCGGCATAGCATCAGCACGGAGGGGCCCTCGGTGTCTCTCGGACATCAAGATACCGTGTCAGTTCTGCCTACCGTCGAACTGCGTCCAGTCCGGATCGGCCCGATTGTCCCCTATGTCAACATGAGCTTCGGCGTGAACGTGAACAGCTTTGGTGAAGACCGCAACATCGCAAGAATTTCTCCGAGTAATACCTTTGCCTGGCGCCTCGGATGGGGAGCCGACTGGATGATCACAAACCGATTTGCGCTAAACGGGGAAATGGCCTACAAGCGGAACGACGGCCACGCGACTATCGCCAATGTGCGGGTCAATGACTGGAACGCGTCTTCGTTTGGATTCTTGTTCGGCGTGAAGTTGTTCTTTTAAGGTGTAGTGGCGCTGTGCGCGGAGTGAGTTACTCTGCGCGCAGCCGTTGACGGAGAATGCCTCACTCCTGCCGTGCCTGCCTGGATCGTGTCCATACCATGCCGGTCTGTTCCTTGGCACTGAAACCTAACTTCGCGTAAAACCCCGGCCGCCTTGTGCAGAGCCAAAACAGTTCAACTCGTTTGAGGCGAGGATGGTTCAAGATGCGTTGCACGATTTCCGTTCCCAGCCCTTGTTTTTGATAGGCCTTGTCCACGATGACATCCCAGATCGTGGCCCGATACGTGAAGTCCGTCAGCACCCGCCCAAAGCCGATCAATTGGTCACCATCCCAGGCGCATAACGCCACGTCGGTATGGCGCAGCATCTCCTTCGCATCATCAAGTGTGCGTTCCTTTGCCCAGGGCGCTTGGTGAAACAGCTTCAAGAGCTGCGAAGCTTCCAATTCCTTTTTTTCGGAAAACGTAACGGCAGTCTTGAGGGTGGCGGGCATCTTGTACTAGAGTAGGCTCCCGGTGGATACCTTGATGAGCTGCTGTCTCAGCCCTTTCTGTCCAGCCGTCGTAGACCATGGCGGCCGGATGCGACATCCTGCGGGACCTAGTCTACGAGGAAATAAATGGCAACGCAAGTCCGTAGCTGCCCCAAGTGCTTCCAACTCATGTGGCTGAAGCCCAGCGAGTACGAATCGCTCGATGAGGACACGGTGCGCGCAAAATGCCCGCACTGCGGGTCCGCGGTGAGGTTTAAGTTAGTCTCTGAGGGTGAGAACGCCACCGGTCCTAAGATGGGGCATTAAGAAGGGTTCAAAGTCCTCGTCCGGCTCCATCCAACTCCGGTTTGTTCCCCGGTAGAATTTTGTGCAGTCCTGCACGATACTCAGCAATCCGCCGAGTATCAGCCTGATCGGCAGTAATTTCCTGGTCCCGCTGCATCCGTTCCAGATGATCGAGGACGGCGAGCAAGGGCTGCACGGAGCCCAGGAGCTTGCCGACTTCAAACGCCTCGAGCGATTCGACGAAGGCCTCATTCAAACTCTTGTAGGCCGTCCCCGCACTTTGATTCCTGAAGCGGGAGACTATCACCTCATAGTCTTCAACCGCCTCCGGTTTCGGCTTAATGCCGGTCGGTACGACGCTCAGGTGCACGATTGCCGGCAATTTCGCGGCATAGATCTTCAACTGCGACGTCAGACCGCCGACAACATCTAACACATCGCCGATTTGCATAGAATCGTCCTAATCGACCGTGGCGAGCCCTGTCAAGATTCGGTCGTCAAGCTCCTTCATGACCAGGTCCATATCAGGCGGGGAGGGCCGATCATACTGCTGCAATTCGCCAGTCGACGGATGATGAAACCCCAAGGTTCTCGCATGGAGCATCACGCGGGGAACCTCCACACCGTTTAAGTTGCAGACTCTCCGACCGCCATAGGTGGGGTCGCCTAAAATGGGATGGCCAAGTGAGGCCAAATGAACCCGGAGCTGATGCGTACGTCCGGTCCTCGGATAGAGAAGCACATGTGCCACAGTCTTGCCGAATCGGCGATCGACCTTGTACTCGGTCACCGAGTCTTTCGGTCGAGCCGTACGGGCCGAGAACTTTTTGCGTTCTTTGGAATCGCGGCCAATCGCCAGTTCAATGAGCCCGTGGCCTTTCTTTGGAACTCCCCAGACAAGCGCTTCGTATACGCGAGTAATGGTGTGTTGTTTGAATTGCGCCGCCAGATGCCGGTGAGCGACATCCGTCTTGGCAATGACCATTACACCCGATGTGTCTTTGTCCAATCGATGGACGAGCCCTGGCCGCTCCTTACCACCAATCGTCGAGACGGTTCCTCCGGATGTTTGAAAGTGATGCAACAGCGCGTTGACCAGCGTTCCTGTCCAGTTTCCCGGTGCAGGATGCACGACGATGCCCGACGGTTTGTTGAGGACCAGCAGGTGCTCGTCTTCAAAAAGTACTTCCAGCGGAATTGCCTCGCCCTGCAGCGCGAGAGGTTCCGGCTTCGGGACATCCATCGTAATCTTGTCGCCCGGCTTGATCTTCTGGCTGGGCCTGACGACTTGGTCATTGATGCGAATGCGTCCGAGTTCGATGAGCCGTTGCAACCGTGAGCGGGACATGTCCCGTTCACGGTTGACAAGAAACACATCCAGCCGCTTGGGCTGCTCTCCGGCGGTCACCACGAATTCCGTAATCATGTGCGGCACACGCTACTAAAGTGGTGTGGGAAAATGCAATGACGGAAGCCGCAATTTGCCTCTCGGTGGCCGGAGAGCTATGCTTACGATTGAGGCCGTCCTCACTGAAAGGAGATCACAATGATCAGGATCGTCTCCGTCGGAACCGCGATGCTCGCTGCCGGTTGCCTCCTGTTCGCGGCCGCTTCTCGTGCAGTGGATCCTCCGGGTATACCGCCGGAAATGGTTGCCGACTATTTGCACTCCGTGATAGAGGCCGACCGGACGTTTTATACGATCCATGTCGTCGAGCGTCTGCAAAAGAGCGGGGGTACCAAGGCTGCCGAAGACTGGCGCGCCAAGAAAGACGTCCTGCCTCTCCCGGCCCAGTTTCTGATCGAATCGAGCGAGTTGGCTGCGACAACCGGTTCTAAAATCCGTTATCGGCTGATCAGTCTCTGGCCGATCAATCCCAAGAACGCTCCTGACAGCCCAACGGAGAAGCGAGGACTGGAAATGCTGCGGGATCATCCGGAACGCTCGGTGACCGGAACCCTGAAGCGCGGCGAGCAGTCATACTTCCAGGCGATCTACGCCGACCGGGCAGTCAGCACCACCTGCGTGGCCTGCCACAACAGCCATCCCCACAGCCCCAAAACAGATTTTTCAATGCATGACGTCATGGGAGGACTGGTCATCGAGATCCCATTGGAGCGGTAGCCGGTGGTGCAGTTGAACGAACGGGGTGCACCACCATTGCTTGCTGCCGGTAGATGGCGAGCGCGTGGCGGAGCGCCTCTTCGCCTTCAGGAGCCTGTCCGATCGCCTGATGGAGCGATGCCAGTAACGCCCATGCCGCGGCCTCGCCAGAAACGTCACGCAGGGATTGATAGAGAGTGACCGCGCGTTTTGCGGACTCGATGCCTTGTTCCTCGCGCCTTGTCGCGCCGCTCAGGGCGGCCAGACGAATGCGCAGTCTCGCCTCGATGGCGACTTCAGGCCGTTGCTCGAGGAGCACGACTGATTGCTGATAATGGGCCCATGCGGCCTCGGTCCGATCCAGGATCCAGTCGGCGTCACCAAGTGCCACCAATGCCGCGAGGGTCTGATCCTGGTCTCGCCTTGAGCGTGCATCATCGAGCACCTGCTGGAGTTCCACGAGACCACGGTCCGGCGACCCATCGCTGACTATCAACAGACCCGATTGAATCCTCACCGCTCCGAGAGCCTGAACATTCTGTGAACGGCGGTATCGCTCCTTCGCCCGCTCAAACAGCCCTGCAGCCTCCTCGCGATCACCCAACCAGAGGGAGATTCTTCCGGACAGGAACAAGGCCTCGGCGTGAACCGGAGAGTCAGGGGTTTTGGAAAACAGCGTCAACGCGTGACGAACCTGGACGGCGGCCTCTTGCCTTCTGCCTTGCCGCTCGAAAATCGACGCGATCTTCGTCAGGGCGACGGCTTGGCCCTTGCGCTGCTTCTGTGCGCGAAAGGATGCAAGGGCCTGGTCATAATAGGTGAGTGCTTCCGGAAAATGGTTCTGCACGTCATGGATTTCACCGATCCTCACCAGCTCATCGCCGCTCAAGGTTCGAGCGGAGACCGGGAGGCCCGACGGCGGTGCGGCTGGAGCGATATTCGGCAACAGCATGACAGCCATGAGCAGGCAGCACAGGACCAAGGATCCGCCTCCGATCGCAGATGGAGCGAAGAGAATACCGGCCGGCCGTCTGACGGTCAAACTGTCGGAGCTGGGCGTATGGCGAACGCTAGGATTTGTGGGCGCGCTGCGCGAGCTTCATGCGGAGGCGGGCTTTCTCTAGGCTGATTTCTGCTTCTTTGACATCAGACGGCAAACCGCCGGCCTTTAGCCGCTGCTCGGCCTTGGCCACGGCGGCTTGTGCGCGCTCGACGTCAATGTCTTCGGCCTTTTCAGCGACTTCGGCCATGACGGTGACTTTATTGGGAGTGACTTCGGCATAGCCCCAGAGGATGGCCATGTGATTCGTGCGGTCGCCGACGCGGTAGCGGAGCTCGCCGATGCGCAAGGTGGAAAGGAAGTGGCAATGACCGGGCAATACGCCGAACTCACCCTCGGAGCCCGGGGCGATGACTTCATCCACTTCCTGACTCAGGAGCTGCTTCTCCGGCGTCACGACTTCCAATAAGATTTTCCCAGGCATTTCGCGTTTGACTCCCCGGTCGGGTTTAAACCTTGATGCCCATTTTTTCCGCTTTCGCGACGACTTCCTCGATCGGTCCGACCATGTAAAACGCCTGTTCCGGCAGATGGTCATACTTGCCGTCCAGAATCTCCTTGAAGCTGCGAACCGTGTCCTTCAGCTTGACATACTTTCCAGGAGCCCCGGTAAAAGCCTCGGCGACATGGAATGGCTGGGAGAGGAAGCGCTGAATCTTCCGGGCGCGCGCCACGGACATCTTGTCGTCCTCCGACAACTCGTCCATTCCTAGAATGGCAATAATGTCCTGCAGATCCTTATAGCGTTGCAAGACGGACTGCACGCCGCGCGCGACCTTGTAATGCTCTTCCCCGATGACCTGGGGATCGAGGATGCGGGATGTGGAATCGAGCGGGTCGACCGCCGGATAGATGCCCAACTCCGCCAGTTGCCGCGACAAGACGGTCGTGGCATCCAAGTGCGCGAAGGCAGTCGCAGGCGCGGGGTCGGTGAGGTCGTCGGCCGGTACATAAATGGCCTGAACCGACGTAATCGAACCGCGCTTCGTCGAGGTGATCCGTTCTTGAAGTGCGCCCATCTCCGTCGACAGGTTCGGCTGATACCCCACGGCGGAAGGCATGCGTCCCAGAAGGGCCGACACTTCGGAGCCGGCTTGGGTAAACCGAAAGATGTTGTCAATGAAGAGCAAGACGTCCTGGTTTTCCTCATCGCGGAAATATTCGGCGACGGTGAGGCCCGTGAGGCCGACCCGCAGCCGGGCGCCGGGCGGCTCGTTCATCTGACCAAAGACGAGCGCAGCCTTGGACTTCGTGAAGTCGTCCGGATCGATGACTTTCGATTCCTGCATCTCATGCCACAGGTCGTTCCCTTCGCGCGTCCGCTCACCCACGCCCGCAAACACAGAGAATCCGCCGTGGTGCAGGGCGATGTTGTTAATCAACTCCATGATGATGACGGTCTTGCCGACACCGGCTCCGCCGAAGAGACCGACCTTACCGCCCTTGCTGTAGGGTTCGAGCAGATCCACGACCTTGATACCGGTTTCGAGGACCTCGGTCTTGGTATCCTGATCTTCGAGCTTCGGGGCCGGCCGATGGATGGCGTAGGTCTTTTTCGCTTTCACCGGCCCTTTTTCGTCGATCGGCTCACCGAGCACGTTGAGGAGACGACCGAGCGTTTCACGACCGACCGGGACGGAGATCGCTGCGCCGGTGTCCTGCACGTCCATGCCGCGCGTCAAACCGTCCGTGGAGGACATGGCGATGCCACGCACGCGGTTTTCACCAAGATGCGAGGCGACTTCGAGCGTCAACCGCACAGCAGGCTTACCGGCGGCCTTGTTTTCTTCTTGGTTAACCTTGAGGGCGTTAAGGATATTCGGCAACTGGCCTGGGGGAAACTCGACATCCACCACCGGGCCGATCACTTGAATGACTTTACCAGTGCTCACTGTGAGACTCCTTCCGTTTTCACTCTACTCGTTTGGTTCGAGCCTGTGGCGTCCGAGCTGCAGACCTGCGCAAATCATTTCAACGCTTCGGCACCGCCGACGATGTCCATCAGTTCCTTGGTAATAGCCGCCTGCCTCGTCTTGTTGTAATACAGCGTGACTTTCTTGATCAGCTGGCCGGCATTGCGCGTGGCCCCGTCCATCGCGGCCATCCGCGCCCCGTGTTCAGCCGCCGCAGATTCCAGCAGCATGCGGTAGGCCTGCACTTGAAAATGCTTGGGAACCAGGGCATTCAGCAGCTCCGATTCCTCAGGCTCGTAGAGGTAACTTCCGCCTGTCGTGCCCTCTGCTTCCATCACGCCGAATCCGGTCTGGACATCCACCGGAAAGAGCTTTTCGACGATCACGCGTTGCTGAATGGCGGACTTGAATTCGTTGTACACCACGTAAAGCTCATCGAAGGTGCCCTTCACAAAATTGTCCGTGAGATCACCGCCGATATCGATGGCGTGCTCAAAACTCAATTTGTCGAACACCCCGGTCCATTCCTGCCTGATCGCCCAGGACCGGCGTCGAAAATAGTCGCGGCCCTTCCGGCCGACGATGCTGAGAGCGACGTGGAGCCCGCGCCCCTCACATTGCCGGAGAAATTCCGAAGTTCGTCGGACGATGTTGCCGTTAAAGCCGCCGCAGAGGCCGCGGTCGCTCGTCACGACCAAGACTTCGATCTTTCGCCCCTCGCGCTTTTGCAACAGCGGATGGACGAAGCGGTTGACGCGCTGACTCAAGTTGCCGAGTACGCCGCGCATTTTGTGCGCATACGGTCGGGCAGCCAGGATACGGTCCTGTGACCGCTTGAGCTTGGCCGCCGCCACCATTTTCATCGCCTTCGTGATCTTCTGCGTATTCTTGAAGGCAGCGATCTTCCGTCTGAGGGATTGCAGGCTTGGCATCGGTCGAGCGCTTCCGGCTATTTGGTCCCGTAGCCCATCTTCTGCTTGAACGCCGTAATAATCTCATTGATCCGGTCTCTGACCTTGTCGTCGATTTTCGAGATGCTCACGAGCTCCTTCTTCAGATCCGGGTGATGCTGCTGGACATACCGGAGAAAGTCCGCCTCGAATTGCTGGACCTGGTCCACGGGAACGTCGTCCAGGAAGCCGTTGACTCCCGCAAAAATGGACAGCACCTGATCGGCCACCGGCATCGGCTTGTACTGACCCTGCTTCAGCAACTCGACCATGCGCACGCCGCGCGCGAGCTGCTTCTGCGTCGCCTTGTCCAATTCGCTGCCGAACTGCGAGAAGGCCGCCATCTCACGGTATTGTGCGAGATCGAGGCGCAGCGTGCCGGCCACCTGCTTCATCGTCTTGATTTGAGCGGATCCACCAACGCGCGATACGGACAGGCCGACATTGATCGCCGGGCGAATGCCTGAATAGAAGAGATCGCTGCCGAGATAGATCTGACCATCGGTGATCGAAATGACGTTTGTCGGAATGTACGCCGACACGTCGCCTGCCTGCGTTTCAATGATCGGGAGGGCTGTCAAGCTGCCGCCGCCGAGCTTGTCGCTGAGTTTCGCGGCGCGTTCGAGCAACCGGGAGTGCAGATAAAACACGTCTCCGGGATAGGCTTCCCGGCCGGGCGGCCGCCGCAGGAGCAACGAGAGCTGCCGGTAGGCGACCGCATGCTTGGAGAGATCGTCATAGACGATCAAGGCATGTTTACCGTTATCCCGGAAATACTCGCCGATTGCCGCACCGGCGAAGGGAGCCAAGAACTGCATCGGAGCGGCATCGCTGGCCGTTGCCGCCACGACCATGCTGTAGTCCATGGCATGGTGCTCTTCAAGGGTCTTGACCACACGCGCGACCGTCGAGCGTTTTTGCCCGACCGCCACATAGATACAGAAGACGCCGAGGCCTTTTTGATTGATGATCGTATCGACGGCGATGGCCGTCTTGCCTGTTTGCCGATCGCCGATGATCAATTCCCGCTGGCCGCGGCCGATCGGAATCATGCCGTCGATCGCCTTGATACCGGTCTGCAGCGGTTCACGGACCGATTGCCGGGTAATGACGCCGGGAGCAACGACCTCAATGCGCGAAGAGAGTTGCGACTTGATGGGCCCCTTCCCATCGATCGGCTGTCCGATCGCATTTACGACCCGGCCCACGAGCGCCTCGCCGACGGGAATTTCGGCAATGCGACCGGTGCGCTTGACCGGATCGCCTTCCTTGATTCCAACGTCGTCGCCCATCAACACGACGCCCACGTTGTCCTCATCGAGGTTGAGCGCGATGCCGTAGAGGCCACCCGGAAATTCGAGCATTTCGCCGGCCATGGCGCCATCGAGTCCATAGACCTTGGCAATGCCGTCTCCAACCTGGATCACCGAGCCGGTTTCCTTGACATCGACCTGCTTGTCGAAGCCTTTGATCTTCTCTTTGATGATCGAGCTAATTTCTTCAGCCTTGATCTGCATGGCGACTCCTTAGCTTCTCAGGATCGTGAGAGCACGTGCCGTGTGGGGCTCGCGTGCCTGACCTTCATATCCTGCTCGAATGGTCTGTGGCCTCACTCACGCGTCAGCAGCGCCTGCATGGCGTTCAAACGCCCGCGGACGGTGCTATCCACGACCATACTGCCAATATGGATTTCCAAGCCGGCGAGGTGGGCCGCATCGGTCCGGAAAGTGACATCGACCTCTCGCTTCAACGTCTCGCGCAGGCGTGTTTTGATGCGATCTTGTTCGGCTGCCGGCAAGGTCCCGGCTGACGACACGGTCACTTGCTGTGTGCCTTTGGACCGGTCGACCAGCCTAGCGAACGCGTCGGCAATGTCGGGTAGAAATCTGACACGGTTTTTCTTGACCAGTTGCCCGAGAAACGCCTTCACGGCCGGCGGACCTGTAAAACGGCCGGCAAGCCCGGTCAGCACGGCGATCTTATCTTCAACGCCGAACGCCGGCGAAGCGATGACATGCCGAAGGGACGACGAGTCCTTGATAGCCTGAGCCAGGCCGTTGAGGGTACCCCGCGTCGCTTCGATGTTCGATTGATCGAGAAGCTCGAAGAGCGCTTGAGCGTAACGTCGCGCAACTGCCGTCTTTATCACTGTTCTGATCCACTCATAGGAAATTTAGGGCAAACGAGATGCTTCCGTGCGGGCGCACGAAAATCGGCGCGCAAACGTAGCATTGGGTGGTGGGAAGTGTCAATACAGACGGGCGGAAGCGGCGGTCTTAGGCGGGTTGGATGATACCACCGCCAACCACGTGGTCACCGCGGTACAGCACCGCGGACTGCCCGGGACTGAGCGCGCGTTGTGGTAAGTAGAAATGAACAAGCAATGTGTCGTCGTCGAGGGGTTCAACCCTGGCCGGCGTGGCTGGAGTGGCATACCGCACTTTCACCGCGAGCTCGGTGGTCGTGCTGAGCAGGCTGCCGTCGAAGAGATTGAGGTCTTTCACGAGGCAAGAGGAACTGAGCAGGCCCTCTTCTGGACCGAGCACGACCGTGTTGGTCGACGGCTGCACACGCTGCACATACAGCCGCTGACCGGCGGCGATGCCGAGTCCGCGCCGTTGACCGGGCGTGTAAAAGGCAATGCCGTCGTGCCGGCCTATCTCTCGTCCCTGCTCGTCGACGAACAAGCCGGGATTCTTCGCCGAGGGCATTTCCGATTCGAGAAAGGTCCGGTAATCGCCGTGACTCACAAAACAGATTTCCTGGCTTTCTTTCAGTTCGTCCACCGGCAGTCCAAGCACCTCCGCCTCCGCCCATACCTGGGCCTTCTGCATCGCGCCGACGGGAAAGCGCAGCCGCGGCAGCCAGTCGGGCCGGATGCGATACAAAAAATAGCTCTGATCCTTTTTCTCGTCGGCTGAGCGGCGGAGAACGAACGCTCCCTGCGATTCGTGAATCTGCACGTAATGGCCGGTCGCTACGCAGGGGATTCCCCACTGATCAGCAAGGGCGACAAGCCCTCGGAGTTTGACACGTTCGTTGCAGCGTATGCAGGGATTCGGCGTGGTCCCGTCGGCATAGCCCCGGAGAAAATCATCGATCACGGCCTCCCGAAAGAGGCGACGCTGATCGACGACTTCATAAGGAATCTTCAGACGCTGCGCCACATATTTGGCAATACCAATCTTGCAGCAGCCGCGCTCTTGCCACTTTTTAGAGGCGGCGACTTCCTCGTCCTCATGTTCCCACACTTGAAGCGTGACGCCGCGGACATCGTAGCCCTCGCGGACGAGGAGGGCTGCCGCCACAGAACTGTCCACACCGCCGCTCATGCCGAGCAGGACCGTAGGCTTCTTCATAGGCGGGTATTGTACTGGCGGGAGGTGGAAAGGGCCAGAGGGTAGTCACTCAGGATGGCCAGGCGTTGGGGAGGCTAGGATGCCAGCGAAACGGGTGTTTGCTCAGACCACGCGCGAACACCCATGTCACACATACCATGGAAGTGCGATCCCTCTTCGATCGCGATCGACGGCGTTCGAATATCGCCGACCAGGACTCCGGGTTTCAGGATCTGAATCTTTTCGACGGCGGTGATGGTGCCGTTGATTTTCCCGCTGTTCATGAGCACACCGGCGGAAACGATGCCCTTGATAATTGCGTGCTCTCCAACGATCAACGTGCCGGTGGTGTGGATCTCTCCTTCAACGCGGCCGTCAACTCGCACAGTCCCGTCAAAGTTGACCACGCCTTTGAAATCGACATCCTTCGCGAGCAGCGTAAAATTTTCGAAATCGGGCTCCGTCGACTGTTCGTGCTGTTCCTTCCGTGCCCACATGGTGTGTCCCCCCTCCGCTAGTTACGTATTAACACCTGAGTATTTATCCAGCCAATTTGACCCCAGCCGATGGCGTCATGGCGACAGGATGCAGCGTCGCTCCTTCACGGACCCCGTGAGTCATCTCCAGACCGCCGTTGAACAAGACACCGTCTTCGATCGAGAGCATCGGCGTCTTCATGCTTCCGTTGAACACGGCGGGAGCCCGTAATTTCACCCGGTCCTTGGCGGCAATGTCACCCGTGATTTTGCCCTTGCACACGATGGTTCCCGCGGTCACCTTCGCTTGAATCACGGCCTCATCTCCAATCAGGAGGACTCCATCGGTATGGATTTCGCCGTCGAGGAACCCATCAATCCTTACGGTGCCGCTGTAGGAGATCACGCCTTTAAACTCCACTCCCTTTCCGACGAAGGCGATAATGTCATCGGCGCCGTCGGGGGTCGGCGCTGCAGACGGGGCTCCTTCTTCCGTTGTCCCTTCACTGGCCCGTTTTGTGTCCTGCTTCTCCCCCCACATGAGCAACCCTCCCAGATGTCTTGTGATGACTGCGACTGTTCGCACGAGAGTCTAGTCGTACGAACAAACACTGCCACTGGTTGCACGTTTTAGCAACAAATATGCCGTTTATTTCACGAGCGACGAACGAGGTACTTAGAGGAGAACTACTGAAGCAGTTGCTCGAGAATACCGTCGAGCTCGGCGGGCGAAAAATAATGGATGATCACCTTGCCCCCGCGTTTGCCGGTGAGCACAGAAACTTTCGTTCCGAGGCGTTTTTGTAAACGCTCTTCCACATCCAGCAGCGGAGATCGACGCAGCTCTTTTGTGCTGCGTTTTCTGACGATTAGGCTGGAGGCAATAAGTTTTTCTGTCTCACGCACGGAGAGATTTCGAGCGACGACTAGGTGCGCTACGCGTAGCTGTTCAGTGGCACTTGCTAGCCCCAAAATGACTTTCGCATGGCCGGCGGATAACTGATCGCTTTCGATCAATTGCTGGACCTCGATCGGAAGATGAAGAAGACGGACCATATTCGCAATGGAAGACCGCTCGCACCCGACGCGTTGCGCAATTATGTCCTGCGTGAGTCCAAATTCGTTCATCATGCGCTGATACGCGCGGGCCATTTCCATCGGATTGAGGTCTTCGCGTTGAAGATTCTCCACAAGTGCGAGTAGGATTGATTCTTCATCACTACAGTTCCTGACGACGGCTTGAATGGTCTCCATCCCGGCCTCTCTAGCCGCTCGCCAGCGACGTTCTCCCGAGATCAACTCATATATGCCATCGCCTTTGCGCCTCACCAGCACCGGTTGTAGTAATCCGCTTTGCTTTAAGGATGCGGCCAGTTCCGCCAATTCCTGAGGCGAAAATGTTTGCCGGGGCTGATATCGATTCGGAACTATGGCTTCGATGCGCAGATGCTGAACCTCCGGCAACTCCGGCATCGGCGCCGGCTTTGTCGTCGGCAATAACGCGTCGAGTCCTCTACCCAGAGCTCTTTTCTCCATGACTGAGGAACTCCTTTGCTAGAGAGAGATAGGCCTGCGCTCCGGCCGAGGCCATGTTGTATAGAAGGACCGGCCGACCATAACTTGGCGCTTCCGCAAGCGTCACGTTCCGCGGGATCGTCGTCTGGTAAACCAGTTCTTTGAAGTGCCCACGCACTTGATCGGCAACTTGGCGCGCCAAAGTATTCCTGACGTCGTACATTGTCAACACGATGCCTTCGATCGTAAGGCTAGGATTGAACGATTGCTGTATCCGCTCGATGCTTCCAATGAGGCGGCTCAAACCTTCCATCGCATAGTATTCACATTGCACAGGAATGAGGACTGATCGGGCAGCCACTAACGCATTGACAGTCAAAATGCCAAGTGCCGGGGGGCAGTCAATGAAAATGACATCAAAAAGAGATTCTAATCCCTTGATAAAATTGCGTGAAACCTTTTCCCGCTCTTCGATGTTTACCAATTCGATTTCCGCGCCGGCCAAATCGGAGTTCGCAGGCAGCAGGGATAATCCGCTCACTTCTGTCTTTTGAACCGCTTCATCAAAGTTTACGAAATTAATCAAGCAGTTATACACTGTCTTTCCGAGGGATCTGGGGTCAATGCCCAACCCACTCGTGGCATTTCCCTGCGGATCCATGTCCACCAGCAACACACGTTTACCCTGCAACGCAAGACCGGCGGCGAGATTCACCGCTGTCGTGGTCTTACCCACTCCCCCCTTCTGGTTTGCGACAGCGACGATCATGGCCATGAGATTATGGAACTCCTTAAGAGGAAATGTTCCACGTGGAACATCGCTACCGTTAGACGGAAGGTGCCTTAGCCAACACCGTCACCACGCGGCTACCGTGATTCCTGGGCAGTACAAAATCATGGTTGGATTCCACTCGGAATGCCTGCGAAGGCCAATCGTCTACCCTCGCGGTCCGAAACAGTAAGATGTGTCCTGTCGGCTTCAAGATAAACGCCGCTGGCTCTACAATCTCATCGAATCGCAGGGCGCGCAGCACAATCACATCCGCGAGAACATGCGGTTTTTGGGCTGCATATTGTTTCAGCTCTCCCGGATATATGGACACCTGTTCCAGCTTCAGTGCCCCGACAATGGAGTGGAGAAACGAACACTTCTTCTGTGATGGTTCGATCAATAGCAAGCGGAGGTCACTCTGAACGATCTTTACAGGGATTCCTGGAAACCCAGCCCCACTTCCGACATCCACCACGAGGCTGTGGGGTGGAAATTTGTATGCCTTCAACGCTGTCAGCGAATCCACGAAGTGCTTGCTGATGATTTCGAATGGATCCGTGATGCTCGTGAGATTGATCGTTTTGTTCCACGCAAGCAACTGGGACAGATAAACGAGAAATTCCCCGGTCTGCCGTCCGGTGAGACTGATCCCGATCCCATTGGTGGAAGTAACAAGGAACTCGCGCAGGGCACGCTCATGTTCCACGTGGAACAATTACGTGAAATGATAAAAGAGGTCAAGGGCTGATTATCCCGGAACCGATTCAGACTCAACTGCGGCTGGAACCGCTTCGGCTGCTGGGGACTTCCTTCTGTGCTTTTCGAGGGCGACGAGCAACACAGAGATGGCTGCAGGAGTAACGCCGGAAATCCTTGAAGCCTGACCCACGGAGGCAGGTCGGACCCTTCTCAGCTTTTCACGGACTTCATTCGAGAATCCCCTCACATGGTCGTAGGAAAATTCGGCGGGAATGCCCCGAGCTTCGAGCTGCTTGAAGCGATTAACTTGTTGCAGCTGGCGTTTGATGTACCCAGAATACTTAATTTGGATTTCAACTTCTTCAATAATTTCATTGTCTTGAGATCTGTCTAGCTCCAGGCAGTCCATCAAAGCCTCGTACGTCACACCCTGCCGTCTCAAGAGGTGCGCAGTCGAGCAAGGACCTGCAATGTCGTCGATGTTTGCCGCGGTCAGGCGCCGGCGCACTTCCTCGGTGAGGCGCGGCCTCATGCCTTCGAGTCTCTGGATCTCATCGTCAATTTGACGGCGCTTTAGACAAAACTTCGTGTAGACGTTGTCAGGTATCAATCCAATCTGACGTGCGGTTTCGGTCAACCGCAGATCTGCATTGCCATGGCGCAACAGAAGTCGATATTCAGCTCGGGAGGTAAACATTCGATAGGGTTCTCGAGCATCTTTGGTGATGAGATCATCGATGAGCACGCCAATGTAGGCTTCCGAGCGATCGAGAATCAGTGGCGGCTTGTTCCGCAACTTGAGGACCGCATTGATGCCTGCCATCAGACCCTGGGCTGCCGCTTCCTCGTAGCCGGATGTCCCGTTGATCTGCCCTGCATGGTAGAGCCCTTCCACGAGCTTGGTTTCCAATGTCGGGTGTAATTGCCGAGGAGGAAAATAGTCGTACTCAATGGCATAACCGGGCTTCAGCATGCGAGCCTGTTCCAGACCAGGTATCGTTTGTAGAATGGCCGCTTGGACATCGACGGGCAGACTCGTTGAAATCCCGTTCGGGTAATACTCCGGCGTCTCCAGGCCTTCCGGCTCCACAAAAATCTGATGCCGTGACTTCTCGGCGAAGCGAACAACTTTGTCCTCGATCGAAGGACAATAGCGAGGACCTACGGATTCGATCACCCCGCTGTACAGCGGCGATCGGTCAAGATTGTTTCGGATGATGTCATGCGTCTTCTCATTCGTATAGGTCAAATGGCAGTCCCGCTGCGGGGTGTGGATCCGGTCCGTGCGATAGGAAAAGGGCGGTGGTGGGTCGTCGCCCGGCTGTGGCGTCATCACGGAGAAATCGATCGTGTCTCGATCCAACCGAGGTGGAGTGCCCGTTTTCAACCGTCCGACTTCAAATCCCAACTCTCTCATGCAGTCCGACAAATGTTCAGCCGACACTTCTCCGGCGCGGCCGGCAGGAAAATGATTGAGGCCGATGTGGATTAAACCCTTAAGGAAAGTGCCTGATGTCAGGATCACGGCCCTGGCCGCAATGGACTGGCCCCCGTCGGTGACCACTCCGCCGATCGTTCCCCCTGTCACGAGCAGGCGATCGACCGTACCTTCGCCCATCGTGAGTCCGGTCTGACGCTCCAACGTTTCCCGCATCACCTGCCGATACAACGCCTTGTCGCACTGCGCCCGCAGGGCGCGAACCGCAGGTCCCTTGCTCGTGTTGATAAAACGGAATTGAATGCCGGCCCGATCGGTGTTGACGGCCATTTCTCCGCCTAGGGCATCGATCTCCTTGACCAGATGACCTTTGGCAATACCGCCGATCGCCGGATTGCAAGACATCTGTGCGACACGGGCAGGATCCATCGTCAAGAGGAGCGTCGTTGCGCCCATCCGGGCGGCCGCCAACGCTGCTTCGCAGCCCGCATGCCCCCCGCCGACGACGATAACGTCAAACGCTTGCGACACGGTGTGATTCCCTACTTCCCGATACAAAACGTCGAAAAGATCTGTTCCAAGACTTCATCCGTTGTAATGGCCCCGGTGATCTCACCGAGGGCATCGGCAGCGGCCCGAAGGTCGACGGCGACGAGTTCATTCGCCATCCCCGCTCTGATCGATTCTTCGGCCTGGACCAGCGACCCATGAGCCTGATCAAGGGCGGCTTGATGCCGCACGTTCGTGACGATGACTCCGTCCGTGGTCTCAGCGCCCCCTCCAACCAATTGCGATCGAATTGCCGCACGCAGTGCCTCGACCCCATCCCCGGTTTTGGCCGACAACGGCAAGCCCACTGTTCCTGGTTTCATGTCTGAAGGGCCTACCCGCATTGGAAGATCGGCCTTGTTGATGACGACCACATGTTTGCCGGGCGCAGCTTGCTCGATGAGCCCGCGGTCATCCTCGCTCAGAGGAGTCGAGCCATCAATCACGATAACCTGTAGATCCGCATCTTTCTGGGCCGATCGTGACCGCCTGATACCCTCTCGCTCCAGTTCGTCGTCCGTAGCCCGGATGCCGGCCGTGTCCACCAGGTGAATGACGACACCATCAAGACTAATCGATTCCTCAATGATGTCTCTGGTCGTCCCCGGCACCGCAGTCACAATCGCCCGTTCCTCTTTGAGCAGCCGATTGAGCAGGCTGGATTTTCCGACGTTGGGGCGCCCCGTAATGACGACGCGGGCGCCCTCCCGCAGCCATCGCCCCTCCCGGGCGGTGGCGCCCAAGCGCCGTATGCGCGCAGCGACGTTCTGAACCGTCCGCAGCAGTTCCTGCCTGCCGAGAATCTCGATCTCTTCCCCGACAAAATCTATCCCGGCTTCGAGCTGCGCCAGCAGGCGCAACAAGGCGTCCCGTGCCGCATCCACCTCACGCGCCAACTCACCGCGCAGTTGCCGCTGGGCCGCCGTGAGGCTTGCGGCAGACTTGGCGCGAATCGTATCAAGCACCGCCTCAGCCTGCGACAAATCGAGTCGGCCGTTGAGAAAAGCCCGTTTGGTGAACTCGCCGGGAGCGGCCATTCTGGCGCCTGCCGCGAGGCACGCGCGACAGACCAGGGAGAGGATGAGCCATCCACCATGAGACTGGATTTCGACGGTGTCTTCGCCCGTGAACGACCGCGGACCTTTCATATACACCACGAGCGCCTCATCGAAGACGTTGCCCTCACAAGATGGAGCAACCGCGCATGTCTCGGCAGGAGGCTTGTCAAATGACGACGGAAGGCGCACATCGGCGAGGTGGAGCGTATGAGAGACTATTGAGGCCAGCGGGCGACCGGACCGCAGCTGCACGATCCCTTCAGCGATGGCCAGCGCTCGCGCACCGCTGAGCCGCACAATGCCGATCCCGCCTTCACCGGCCGACGTGGCGATCGCACAGATGGTGTCCTCAAGCGCTCCGCTCATCATGAGCGCCATCTCTCACTTGGCGGGATCGCTAATGAACGGCCGGTTGGCATACAACCGGTCGGTCAGCACCTGTTGCCCAATGGTCAGCATATTGTTGGTCAGCCAATACAGCACGAGACCGGCAGGAAAATTAATGAAGAGAAACGTCATGAACACCGGCAATACCAACATCACTTTCGCTTGTGTCGGGTCCATGGTGGTCGGGGTGATCTTCTGCTGAATCACCATCGTCGCTCCCATGATGATTGGGAGCACATAGTAGGGATCCTGGACCGACAGATCGGTTATCCAGCCGAAAAAGGGAGCCTGCCGAAGGTCAATGGTCATATAGAGAATGTTGAACAGCGCCACGAACACCGGCATTTGCAGGACCATTGGTAAGCAGCCGCCCACCGGGTTCACCTTATGGTCACGATACAGCTTAATGAGCTCCTTGTTCAATTTGTCGCGGTCGTCTTTGTACTTCTCCTGCACCGCCAGCACCCTGGGCTGGATCATTTGCATCTGCTTCATGGATTTATAGCTCTTGAACTGCAGGGGCACGAAGAGCAGCTTGATGCCCATCGTCAAGAGGATGATCGTGACGCCATAGTTATGCGTGTACTCATTGATAAAGCGCAGCACATAGAAGATCGGCTTGGCGACGGCTTTGACGACGCTCCAGCTGCCGAAAATGAACCATCCAAAATCGATGGTTTCCTCAAGGCCCACGTTCAACGAGCGCAGCGTGTCGTATTCCTTCGGGCCCGCGTACAGTTGCAACGTCGTCGTCACTCCGCCAGCAGGAGGCGGCATTCGCACTCCGGCGGACACCAGTTTTTCGCCTTTTTCGCCTTCCTTTTTGGCCAATGCCGCGCTGGCACCCTGGGGCATTAATACCGAAAGGAAATACTTGTCCTGAAGGGCCACCCATTGGACCGCCCCTCTGCGCTCCAGTTCGTTATCCGGCGTTTCCTTTTCGACTTTTCCGTCCACGAGAGAGGCTGAACCGATCAAGCCGATAAACCCCTCGCCCCACTCTACGATCCCGAAGTTGGTGCCCAGGACTACGTCGTACGCGCCCGTCAGGCCCTCGACGGTAAGACCCACGTCTACCAGGTAGCTTCCTTGGTGAAAGGTCAGGTGCTTAAGCACCGTGAGTCCGGAAGCCGTATCCTGGAATCGCAGGGTCGCGTGACCGACGGGATGGGCGCTATCGAGACTCGTAAAATCCGTTTCAATCGCATAGAGGCCCTCTCGAAGCACTTTGTCAGCGGCCGCGTCGGATGTGCTGACCGAAAGGGGCCCCTTAAACTTTGCACCCTGATGGACGAGTTGAACGGGCTTTTCATCCGGAGGGGCGGTGTGATGACGCTTGAGTTCCCAACTGGAAATCACGCCGCCACGGGCATCCAACCCCACCCGAACCAGATCCGTCTCGATCATGACGGTTCGCTCGTGAGGTTGGGCGTGATCCGAAGAGGAAGGCTGGCGGGACGCCTCCTCGGGCTTTACCGAGGAGACGGGACGGTCTCCTGCGCGAACGGCTGGAGAAACATCGGACCCGCCGGTCGTCGCACGGGTCGTCTCGGCGGGCGGCTCTTGCACTGTTTCGGGGGGCGGCAGGAGTCCCAACTGCTTCAAGAGCAAGTCATAGCCGAGGATCACTGCCAGGGACAGGACGAGAAAAATAACGACGCGCTTTTCCATCACAGATTCTTGGCCCCCTGCCTCCGCGTCTCACCGATTAAGGGATCGTATCCTCCCCGATGAAACGGATGACATCTTAGTAAACGCCAGATTGTCAGACCGCCCCCCTTGACGACGCCGAAGCGGTCGATCGCCTGGCACGCGTACTCAGAGCATGTCGGCTCGAACCGACAGGCCGGCCCAAGCCAAGGAGAGATCAAGAACCGATAGGCCGTAATGAGTGCCACGCAGATCATTCTCATCACGATTTCTCCGGGGTATTGAGGACTCCTTGACGCCGCAGAGTCGATCGCCACAGGTGTTTCAGTTTTTCGAACGGAAGGGTGAGGGCTTCCCGCTTCGGAAACACGAGCAGCGCGTGGTCAGCAGCCAACTCACCCCGGACCTGCCGCGACAACTCGCGGAAGAGACGTTTCGCACGATTCCGGCGGACAGCAATGCCAAACCGTTTGCCGACGACAATGCCCACTCGACTCGTCTGTGCCTCAGTCTTGCAAATCAATAAATTAAAGCAGTCGGTCGACAACCGACGGCCATGCTGCTTCACATGTTCGATGTCGCGGCTCGCCCGCAGAAAGAAGGACCGATCACCTACGCCTAGCGACATCGTCCGGCTCATTAACGGCCGCGCCGAACCCGTCCGCCCGACTCCTGCGTTCCGGGTGGGGACGGACCGCTCCGTGGTGCTCTTGGAAAACGTCCCTGCTTGAGGAAGACAAGGGGGGCGGAAGCCCGTGCAGCGCGAGTATTTAGACCGTCAAACGCGCGCGGCCCTTGGCTCGACGGCGGGCCAAGACTTTGCGGCCGTTTTTTGTGCTCATGCGTTTGCGGAAACCGTGTTCTCGCTTCTTTTTGAGGTTCGACGGCTGTTGAAACGTAAACGACATACTGGTCACCCTTTCGAGCAGAATCTCAAATGAACGTCGCATTATAGGGGCGCGTCCGCGACCTGTCAAACCAAACGGCGCGTGCACATGACTGCCAACCGATCCCGGCTCCTCGTTAATGAACTGATCCACAAACTCTCTGATCTGTCGTTCAGTATTGAGGCGGTTTTGTGGACCTTTTCCGCAAAATGGACTAGACTGCCTCAGACTTTGATACCCGTAAATGTGTGGGCATCGACATAACCCATTACGGAATCAACAGTTCTGAACCGGGTGCTCCGAAGCCCCCTCTGGCACTGCCTTTGCGACATCATAACCGGTTCGGCCTCACCTGCGCTCATTGGACCCACAGCGCTATGCGGATTGAACCGTCCAGCAACTTCAGGAGGAGCATGAAATGAAGATCCGCTATGTTCTGGTGTCGATCCTCGGGATGTCCCTTTTGATGGGCGGATGTGCCCAACCTCCGGCCGATCAAATCAATGCCGCCGAACAGGCGGTCAAAGATGCTCAGCAAAACGGCGCGGCCACCTACGTGGCCAACGACTATGCCAAGGTGGAAGGACTGTTGGCAGCGATGAAGACGGAAGTCGCGGAGCAGGACAGAAAATTTGCTTTGTTTCGTGATTACGGCAAGGCCGAACAGCTGGCCGCGACGACGAAGGCCGAGGCCGAACGTATCAAGGCGGACGCCGCCAAGAAAATGGAGGAAGCGAAGTTTGCTGCAGCACAAGCGTACCAGGCCGCACAAGCCACCGTCGCGTCGACCCTCGAGCTCGTGGCGAAGGCTCCGGCTGGGAAGGATCGCGCCGCGCTTGAATCAATCAAGACGGACGCGCAAGCGCTCAAGGCATCACTAAACGACGTGCAAGTGCTGCTCGACAAGGCGGATTACCTTGCAGCACAGACCAAAGCCAAAGCCATCCAGGACAAAGGGGAAGCCGTTTCACACGAAATCCAAACTGCCCTGGCCAAGATCGGCAAGGGTAAAACAATGGCAAAAAAGAAATAGCTTCGGCTCTTCGTATGTTTCACAGGATCCCATACGTCGCTGCGTCTTTGTGGTGCGCCGGAGCCTTGACGCTCAGCGGCTCCCTCGCCGCATGCGTCGAGACCGTGCCCCCAGAAATGGTCGAAGCCATTGAATCGCTCGACCAGGATCTGCTGCAGTTGCGGGCTGGCGAAGTGGCTCCAAGCGAATATTCCGCCTTTGTTCACCAATGGCTCACGCTTCGCAACCGGGTGGAAGCCGAAGAAGACACCATTCGTTGGCCGTGGGAGGCGAATGACCTCGAACAGGCGCTTCGTGATCTGCAGGCCGAGGGCGCCAAAACCGTTGCGCGTCTCACCGAACAGCAGGAAGCGGACCGCCGCGCAGCCGCTCGACAGTTGACGGACGTTGAGGAGCGGGCACGGGCGATCGCGACACAAGTCAGTGCCATAGACAGCCGGCTCATCCTAGCGGAAAAACCGGTGGAAACCGACTTGCTGCTGAAGCAAGCTCGTGCGTTTTACGAACAGGGACGCTACGAGCAATCTTTACAGGCCTCTGACCGTGCGTCCCACCACCTGACCGCACAATCGGCGTTGCTTCAGCGGGAGTTGGGGCGGTATGCAAGCCCTGATCGGATTGCTCAGTGGCAGCGGATGGCGCGTGAAACCATTGAGTGGTCGAAGAAGCATCGGACGTCGGCGATCGTCATTAGCAAAGCGGAGCGGTCTTTGACCCTCTACCGCAGCGGACAGAAGCTGTTATCGTATCCCGTCCGGCTCGGCTTTAACGGTATCAAGGAAAAGCGTTACCAAGGCGACGGCGCCACGCCGGAAGGGCGCTATCGCATCGCCGGCAAGCGAGGACGCGGGCAGACACAATTCTATCGGGCCCTGCTGCTGGATTATCCGAACCAGGAAGATCAGCGGCGGTTTCTGAACGATCGCAAAAAAGGCAAGATTCCCGCCTTCCGTGACATCGGAGGTCAAATCGAAATTCACGGAGTGGACAACGAGTTGATGGCGCAAACGTTGGGATGCGTCATGCTTGAGAATCCGCAAATGGCGGCGCTCTTTGAACGAGTCGACAATGGCACCCCGGTGACGATCGTCGGGGCGCTGCTGGAACACAATTCGGTGGAGCGCGCGCTGGTCAATCTGTCTACGCGCCGGAACGAAGTGTGAGCGGGCGGATGCAACGCATCATTGTTACTGTATGCTCCTGCGCAATCGGCCTTGTGTTGCTCCTGCTGGCCAGCAGCTTGCCCTCGACTTCGACGGATACCTTCCTCGTACAAGCGGTCGAGCAGGACCAGGCAACGCTTCATGCCCTGCAAGCTCGCTATCGGTCGCTCTCCAAACAGCTCAGTCAGCTGATGCCGGGTCAGCCGTACATCGTTGTCGATACCGCGAGAAACCATCTGTACCTCAAACGGCGGGATCAGGTCATGCTTGATGCGCTGGCGTCGACGGGAAGCGGCACGATCCTCGACAAGCCGGGCGAGGCCAGAGGCCAGTGGATCTTCGACACGCCGCGGGGCGAATTCACCGTGCAGTCCAAGCTGATCAATCCGGTCTGGGTCAAGCCGGATTGGGCCTTCATTGAGGAAGGGATGGCAATTCCTAAGAGTGCCGCCGATCGCATCGAATCGGGGGTGCTGGGAGAGTATGCGCTTGGATTCGGTAAAGGCTACTTTATCCATGGCACTCTCTACACGAGATTGCTGGGTAAGAATGTCACCCATGGCTGCATTCGGCTGAATGATGACGACCTGAAAAGTGTCTATCAACTGGCGAGGGTCGGAACGCCCATCATGATCTTCTGACGGATGCTGAGACGCTCCGCCAGCCTCGCCCGGCTTCTCGTTCTCCTGGTTTCTCCGTTCATCTTCATTCCGCCCGCCTGGGCAGCCGAAACTGAGAACGTTCTCGCAGTAGACATCACCGATCCTGACGCCCTCCAAGAAGCGACCAGGATTCTTGCGGAAGAAGTCAAGCTCGCCGCACGCCCTCAAACATACATCATCGTGGATCTCGTCGACCGCGCGCTGGTGATCAAGGGCCGAGGTGCGGAGCTGCATCGGCTTCCCATTCAGCAGTGGTCCGGTCTCCGGCTTGCCGAGGCTTCAACGGCGTTTCGTGTACAGGCACGGCCGCCGGTCACGCGACGTAAAATCGCGCCGGCCGCGGGGGCAGAACAACCGCCGGTTTCCCTCGATGACATGCCGACCGACTTCACGCTGACGTTTGCTCCCTCTTTTTCCTTGGCAGTTCATCCGTCCGTCTCAGACGACTTTTGGCGCTGGCTGCGCTTCACTGCTCGCGAATGGTGGGTCTGGGTCAGGGATTGGACACGTCGACTTGCCACAGGGAAAGAATTGCCAACGCATCCCGTGCTTCATTTAACCCTCACGCCTCATCACGCCAAATCGCTCGCATGGACCGTCACTGAAGGGATGCCCGTTCTCGTTCGGCGGACTTCCTCTCCGCCGAAGTAGCATGGTTTGCGTTTTATCAGACCGCTACCTAATATATAGTGAGGCGAACGTTCGGCCTGAGTATCCGCCGGCCCCCCGCTGTCTTCACGAACCGTTATCGACCATCACACGAACAAGAGGTTCATCCGATGTCGGCCGGCCCCGAAGTGCATGTCCTGAACGATATCGCGCAGTGGACCACACAGGCCGCCGCCTTGACACTGGGCCTGCAACAGCAGGCGGTCCACGAGCGAGGCCGATTCCTTGTCGCATTGTCCGGGGGCCGGACTCCCGAGCAGGTGTACCGCCGATTGGCTTCCCAATCCTCCCCCGCGCCGCAGGAGTGGTCGAGCACGCACTTCTTCTTCAGCGATGAGCGTTGCGTGCCTCCTGACCATCCGGACAGCAATTACCATCTCGCTGAAGCGGCGCTCTTTCGTCCGCTCAACATCTCTGAGGATCGTATCCACCGCATGAGAGGAGAGCATCCGAATCCGGATGTTGCTGCAAGGGAGTATGAGGGCGTGCTTCGTGCGGTGACCAATGCCGACCCAGGGGGGTGGCCGCGGCTTGATCTCGTGATGCTGGGGATCGGAAACGACGGCCACACGGCCTCCCTGTTTCCGGGAACGGATGCCCTTGGGGAACGTCGACGGTGGGTGACGGTGGGACATGCGCCTTCCGGCCCGGCCAAGCGACTAACGCTGACCCTAGGTGTGATCAATCAAGCGACTGTGGTACTGTTCCTGGCCAACGGCGACGGTAAAGCCGATATTGTCAAAGCCATTCTTGAATCGCGGCAGGATGCCGACCGTCAGTTGCCTGCCGCCCTTGTCCGACCGGACCGAGGCCGGTTGATCTGGCTGCTGGATCGTCCCGCTGCTGCCAGGTTGACCGGACACCACACACACAAGAGACCCGCATGATCCTCGCTGGAGATATCGGTGGCACAAAGACGCATCTCGCCCTCTATGACTGGACAGGGGAACGCATCGATCCGCTACGGCTTGAAACGTTTCACAGTGCCGATTATGCATCGCTCGATGAGATGCTCACCGAATTTCTTGCCCCTCCGAAAGCTCCTCTCACGATCGACCAGCTTGAACAGACCAACGTAGAAAAACCCTCATCAGTTCCCACGACACCGGACGTACCTCCCCGCCTGGAAGCCGCCTGCTTCGGCGTGGCCGGCCCCGTCTTCCAAAACCACTCCCGGACGACGAATCTCCCCTGGGTGGTGGACGGACCGGCACTGTCCAAGCAATTCGATATCCAGCATGTCCAGTTGCTCAATGATCTGGAAGCCATGGCTTACGGGATTCTCCTGCTGCGCCCTGACGAATTGGTGACACTGAACGCGGGGACGCGGCCGTCACACAAGCAGGCCATTGTGCTGATTGCCGCAGGCACCGGCCTCGGTGAGTCGATTCTCTTCTGGGATGGCAGCCGGTACCGGCCCATGCCGACGGAAGGCGGCCATACGGATTTTGCACCGAACAGCGATCAGGAAATCGACCTGCTTCGCTATATCCGAAGTCAGTACTTGCATGTCAGCTACGAACGGGTGCTCTCCGGGCCAGGCCTGTTAGCCATTTACGAATATCTTCGTGATGCGAAGAAGAATGAACCGACCTGGCTGGCGGAAAAAATCAAGGCCGGCGATCCGTCCGCGGAAATCGCGGAGGCGGGGCTTAAGGGCCAGGCGGAAATCGCGAAACAGGCGCTGGATCTGTTTGCCTCTATCTATGGAGCAGAAGCCGGGAATCTGGCGTTGAAGGCCATGGCGATCAACGGCGTCTACCTCGGTGGAGGCATCGCGCCAAAGCTGCTGCCCAAGCTGAAGGACGGTACGTTCATGAAAGCCTTCACCAACAAAGGTCGCTACAAACGATTGATGACCCAGATTCCCGTTCACGTCGTCATGAACCAACATACCGGCCTCCTTGGCGCAGCTACGATGGCGGCACGCCTCGCGCAACCATGAGCGGCTCAGATCTCGAGAGCTTCAAGAAGGCAGCAGCGCTCGCAGCAGTCGATTATGTGAAGGATGGGATGGTCGTCGGCTTGGGCACAGGTTCCACGGCCAAGCACCTGGTCATGGCGTTGGGCGAGAAGGTCAAGGCCGGGCTGAAGATACAGGGGGTGTCCACTTCTCAGGAAACAGCGTCTCTCGCCGCACGCTACGGGATCACCTTGATTGAACACGAGCCTCGCTGGAAGCTTGATGTCGCCTTCGACGGCGCCGATCAGGTGGATCCCTCGTTCAACCTCATCAAGGGCGGTGGCGGTGCCCTCTTGAAAGAAAAGATCGTAGCCGCTTCGGCCAGGCAATTCGTGGTAATGGTCGATCACACGAAGCGTGTGTCGGTGCTCGGAGGCGCCTTTCCGCTGCCGATTGAAGTCGTGCCGTTCGGTTGGGGCAACACCGCAAGGCAGATCGAGGTGCTCACCCAAAGTCGGGTCGTGCTCCGCGAGCGCAGCGGCGCGCCGTTCCGCACGGAATCGGGCAACCTCATCGTTGATGTGCATCTCGCAACCATTGACCGGCCGCAAGATTTGGAGGTCGCCCTCAATTACATTCCCGGCGTCGTCGAGACCGGTTTGTTCGTGGATCGTACCGACGTCTTGATCGTGGGAACGCCGCATGGAACCGAGACCCACAACGTCAAACGGACATGAATGGTCGATCGAGAGACGTGAGACGCTCCGCCGGCTTGCCAAGAGTCTGGGACTCCTCTTGGCCGCTCCACTGATCACACTACGCTCCCTTCATGCCACGGTCCACGCCGCCACAGAAACAGTCGATGGTGAACACATGAATCAGCTTTCTCCGACTCCCGACGATCCCTTTCGCCTGCCGCGACATGTCCTTCCCGTCCGATACGAACTGCGGCTTGAGCCCGACTTGCCCGGCGCGACCTTTCACGGCCATGCCACCATCGCGGTCACGGTGGTTCGACCGACCGATGTCATTGTCTTCAACTCGCTCGAATTGGCCATCGAGAACGCCGTCGTCGAAGACGTAGCCGGCGGAAGGCAGACGGCTTCTATTGACCTTGACGAACCGTTGCAGCGATGCAGGCTGGCGGTCGCTCAACCATTGGCCCCTGGCCAATGGCGGCTGCATATCGAATTTCGCGGTACGCTCAATGACAAGCTTCGAGGGTTCTACCGGAGCACCTACAAGGATCGGAACGGGTCTACGCAGACGCTCGTGGCAACGCAGTTCGAAGCCACCGATGCACGGCGGGCATTCCCCTGTTGGGATGAACCGGATTTCAAGGCGGTGTTTTCGACCACGCTCGTCATCGATCCCGCGCTCAGTGCGGTCTCCAACAGCGCTGTCCTGTCGGAAACGCAGGAGCGCGAAAAGAAAGTGGTCCGGTTCGCCGATACCATGAAGATGTCCACTTATCTGGTCGCGTTTGTGGTCGGGAGGATAGAAGCCAGTGCTCCGACCTCGGTCGGAATGACGACGCTCCGGTTATGGACGGTCCCCGGCAAGAAACACCTCACCGGATTTGGACAGGACATTGCGTCCGCGTCCTTGCAGTTTTTCGAGCGCTACTACGGCATTCCCTATCCCGGCGACAAGCTCGATCTTCTGGCCATCCCGGATTTCGCCTCGGGGGCCATGGAAAACCTGGGTGCCATCACCTTCCGTGAAACCGCCTTGCTGGTCGATCCGCGCAGCGCGACGCATGGGGAACTGGAGCGGGTGGCCGACGTTGTTTCGCATGAGAACGCGCACATGTGGTTCGGCGATCTGGTGACGATGTCGTGGTGGAATGGGCTGTGGCTCAACGAAGCCTTTGCGACGTTCATGGAAATGCTCGCGGTCGATGCCTGGAAACCCGAATGGAAGCGCTGGGATACATTCGGGGTTTCGCGGGCGGCGGCCTTGTCGGTCGACGGATTGAACAGTACGCGACCGATTGAATACGCCGTGCAGGCGCCGAAGGATGCCGAGGCCATGTTCGACGTCCTGACCTACGAGAAAGGCGCCTCCGTCCTTCGCATGCTCGAGCAGCACATCGGTCCTACGGTGTTTCGCGACGGCGTCCGGGAATATCTGCTGGCGCATGCCTACGGCAACGCTGATACCAAGGATCTCTGGATCTCTCTCGGAAAGGCCGCGCGGCAAGGGGTGCCTGAACTGATGGACGGCTGGATCTTCCAGCCTGGCTATCCGGTGTTGACGGCGGAATTGACCGAACGTATGGAACTCGTCTTGACGCAGCAGCGTTTTACCTATCTTCCCAACCCTGTGGCCGGTTTCTGGCAGGTGCCCGTCCAGCTTCGGATCCAGACGGGAGACAAGACGGACACTCGCCGGCTGCTGCTCACTCGGCCTGACGAGCGTGTTGCCTGTCCTGCCGGGACCCAATTCGTGGTCGTGAATGAAGGGGGGCACGGATTTTACCGAGTCCACTATGGCCCTCGCCTCTTGCAACGACTGCTTGAGAGCCTGGAAACACTCGCTCCCATAGAACGATTCAATCTGGTCAACGACGCCTGGGCGTCCACAGTCGCCGGCTTGATGCCGCTGCCCGCGTACCTGGACTTGACCGGCCGCTTCACAGGGGAACGAGATAAGAATGTCTGGGCCGTGCTGATCGATTCCCTGGCATTCCTCAACCGCATCATCGATCCGTCTCATCGACCTCTGCTGGAGGCATTTGTACGGTCAAGGGTCGGTCCCGCGATCGCGTCGGTGGGATGGACGCCGCAGCCGGATGAAAGCGAGCTGACCAGACAACTCAGGAGTGAACTGATCGGCGCATTGGGGCGGCTGGGTAACGATGCGGAGACGCAGGCCCGTGCGGCAGAATTCTACGCCACCGCTCGCAAGGACTCAGCAGCGGTCGATCCGAATCTTCTTCCCGCCCTCGTGTCCATCCTCGCCTTTACCGGAGATGCGGCCCGTTACGACGAGTTCACCGAGCGGTTCAAAACGGCTGCCACGCCGCAAGAAGAGCGCCGCTACCTGTTTGCCTTGGCAATGTTTCGGCAGCCGACCCTGCTCGACCGGACGCTTGCCAAGACCCTCGACGGTGAAATTCGTATTCAGGATGCACCCTTCATGGTCAGCGCGGTCATGAACAACGTGTATGGTCGTGAACTTGGTTGGCGCTTCGTGAAGACCAACTGGGACGTGTTGGATCGGCGGTTTCCCAAGCAAGGACTCCGGCGCATGTGCGGCGGCATCACGGGGCTCTGCAAACCCGAACTCGAACGAGACGTCAGGCAGTTCTTCGACGCTCGGAAAATCGATCTCGGAGGGAAAACTTTGGACCAGTATCTCGAACAGCTCCGGATCGGCGTTTCCTTCGGAGAGCGTTACGGTAGAAGTCTCACTGAATATTTGCAAAAAGGCCGTTAGAGAAAGGGCGTCAGGTTGTACATTTTCTGGATTGAGTGGGGGCATGTCTCATAGTAGGCTGGTACCATGTCGTGGTGGACGTCCCGCACATTGGTTTCAGCCTGCATCGGCCTATTCGCGCTGTTCCATGTTGCCTGTAGCGGCAACGACACTGGCGGAGGAGGAGGAGGAGGAGGAGGCATGGCTCCTCCTCCAGCCCCGTCCAATAGCTTGCGCCTTCAGCCGGTGGCGGCTTCGGCTGTTCTTGCTTTACCGTTGTTTCTCACGGCAGCCCCAAACGATTTGAATCGCCTCTTTATCGTCGAACAGGGAGGGCTCATCCGCATTTTGGATGCGCTGAGCGGCGCTCCTAGGTCCATTCCGTTTCTCGACGTGCGTGCCCTCATCACGAACCCCTCGATCGGGACAGAACGCGGCCTGCTCGGGATGGCCTTTGACCCCGATTTTGGCCCTCCAATTAACAACCGCCGTTTCTATATTTACTACACCGACACCAACGGCAATATCGTCATCGCGCGCTACTTGGCAAGCGCTGCCAATTCTGATGTTGCGAATCCTGGTTCCGATAGGATCCTCAAAACCATTACTCGAGATCCCGCGAACGACAATCATAATGGCGGGATGCTCGCATTCGGACCGGACCGCTGTCTCTACGCCGCGACCGGAGACGGCGGAGGAGTCGGTGACCCACCGAACAATGCCCAGACTACCACGTCGCTCTTGGGGAAAATCCTTCGACTCGATCCGGAGAACGGAAATGCCTGCACCTTCATCACGAGCAATCCATTTGCGACCAGCGGCGGAGCTCCGGAGGTGTGGAGCTATGGCCTGCGCAACCCCTTTCGTTTTTCCTTCGACCGTACAACCGGCAACCTCTACATCGGCGACGTCGGGCAGAGCCAGCGTGAAGAAGTCGATGCCGTACTGGCTCCGAGTGCCGGTAGTGGACTCAACTTCGGGTGGAAGATCATGGAAGGGTTTCTTTGTTTCAATCCCCCGAGCGGGTGCAATACGTCAGGCCTGACACTTCCCATCCTCGATTACGCGCACGACCCCGACACGGGGGCCTGCTCGATCATCGGCGGGTACGTCTATCGAGGAACATCCAATGCCGCCGTGGTCGGTACCTATTTTTATGCCGATTTTTGCGCGGGATTTGTCAGAAGTTTTCTCTTGCAAAATGGTCAACTTGGTACGCAGAACACTTGGCCGTTGCTCAGTCCTCCTTCAGGAGAGCAAATAACCAGTTTTGGTGAAGACGCCCGTGGTGAGCTGTACCTCATTACACAGAACCTCACGACGCAGACAGGCAAGGTGTTCCGCGTCACTGCTAACTAACTCGGTCGCGTCTTTCATTCATGCCGCAGGATCGCCAGCGGCCTCTGGCCGAGGATCCGAAACGTGCTGAGCAAGCCAACGACTAATGTCAGCAGCACGGTGCAACTCAGTCCAATCAACAGCACCATCGGATGCAGACTCCACGTCAAATCAAAGACGTGGGTCAACAGCAGCCACGACAGCGCGCTCGACAATCCCACCGCTAGCACTCCGCCGATGCACCCGAGCAGCGCATACTCGGCAGCAAATGTCCTCGCGATCAGGCCGCGAGTGGCGCCCACCGCCTTAAGAATGACCGATTCATAAAGCCGCCGATATCTGGTTGCCGCCAGCGCCGCCGCCATCACCAGTCCGCCCGTCACGACGCAGAAGAGCGCGACGGCTCGAATGGCCAAGGCGAGGCGATCCAGGACGTTTGCAAAGTTGCGGAGAACGTCACCGACGTGGATCGCACTGACGTTCGGAAAGGCCTCGACCACAGCCTCCTGCAGCGGAATTTCCTGGTCAGGGTCGACGCGGATTGTCGCCACATACGTGACCGGGGCCCCGTCAAGCGATCCCGGCGACAGTATCATGTAAAAGTTGGTGGAAAAGTTCCCCCAATCCACTTTGCGGATGCTCGACACCTCGGCGCTGATCGTGGCCCCTTGGATATCTAGTTCGAGCCGGGACCCCACGTCCAGTCCCAAGGCATGTGCCGCCTCTTCTTCGATCGACACCTGCGGCGCGGCAAAGCGCTGTCCCGCCTGCCACCACGCGCCGCGAATAATCTCGTTCCCTTTCGGCAGCTGCTCCAGAAACGTCAGCACGTACTCCCGCGAGAAATACCACTGCTTTCGCCGTTCTTCCTTGCCCTCTTCGCGCCGCTCCTCTTGGTCCCGTTCCTCGTCGACTTTCACTTCTTCGCCGTTTACGGCATGGAGTCGAGACCGCACGAGCGGGGTCATCTCCGGCCTGCGCCCGGCCGTTCGCTCGGCGATCAGCTTGGCAAAACCTGCTGTTTGGTCCGGCTGCAGATCGATGAAGAAGAATGTCGGCGCATCCACCGGCCGAGTCTCGCCGACCTGTCGAAGCAACGCACGCTCGACCAAGTAGACCGTGACAATGACCATCACGCTCAGCCCTATCGCCACGAGTATCCCCGCTGTATGTCCGCCGGGCCGCAGCACATTGCCGATCGCGTAGCGCAGTGTGAGAGAGGGAGGTTTGGGGATCAGGCGCAGACCTGCTACCAGCAGCCGTGCGCAGCCGAGCAACGTGAGGATGGCGATGGCCACGCCTCCGATGTACCAGCCGCCAACCCGCCATGAACCGGCCTGCCAGACGGACAAGGCTGCAAGTCCGAAGATGAGCGCGCCGGCGGCGGTCATACCGAACCGGTCCTGCAAGCCTATTTTGGCTCTCCAGGAGGACCTGGACGAAGCACCGCCTGTCTCCTGATCCACCTCGCGCCGGAAAATCGCCGAGGGAGCGACGTCCCGAACTCGCAACAGAGGCCAGAGCGAGAAGAGCAGCGTGGTGAGCAATCCCAATGCGCCGCCTTTGAGAAGCGGGCCGATCGAAACCGCCGAAAGTTCCGTGGATGCGCCGACTTGATCAAGCAGATCGCTCACGAACGCCCCAGCCAGTAACGGCGGAAGCACGCGCTGGAGCAGGATGCCGAGCAGCATCCCGGCCCCGCTCCCGATCAACCCCAGCCCCAGCGCCTGCAGCACATAGGCCCCAATCAGCACGGACGAATCGGCACCGAGAGTTTTCAGGATGGCGATGGTTTTCAATTTTTCCTGCATGAAGGCATGGATCGACATGGCCACGCCGAGGCCGCCGATGAACAAGGCCGTCAAGCCGACGAGGCCTAGATAACGGGACAACTGTTCGAGAAACTGCTTGAGCTGAGGTTGAGCGTCGCGATAGCCGGAGACACGCACGTGATCGGCAACCAAACGGCCGCGTAGTTCCGCGCGCAAGGGCTCGAGCGGCATTTGAGGAGGCAGCTGGAGCAGTTCCCGTTCACGGATCCGGCTGCCCGGCTGCACCAGTGCCGACGATTTCAGGCCCGCCGCTGAGATGATGACACGTGGACCCAGACTGAAGGCATTGGCCATTCGATCGGGTTCGGTGCGGACCAGGCCCGTGATCAGAAATTCCGCCTTCCCGATCTTGAAGCGATCCCCGATGGCAAGTCCCATGCGAAGCAGCAGCGCTTCCTGTACCACCGCGCCATGGCAGGGAAGCGTCTCACACTGTGACCGATCCGGATGCAGCAGTCGATCCAAAGGTTGTAAGGGCTCGGTCTTCAAAGCCCCGTACAAGGGATACCCAGCCTCCACCGCCTTGAGTTCCACAATCTGTGTCGCTTGAGCGGTCGTGGCCTCCCCTGCGGTGCGGGCGGCCATGGCCACCAACTCGCTGATATGCGTGCGCGTAACGCTTCGCTGGTCGAGTGTGTCGAGGACCGTCCGGCTTTCGGCGCTCAAGGGATGGGAAGAGCGGATCTCAAGATCGCCTCCGAGCAAGCCCTTGGCCTGTCTGGATACGGCATGCTCCACATGAGCGGCAAAGAGCGACACGCCGACCAGCGCGCTGACCCCAATCGCGATGCAGACAAAAAAATACAGAAAGTGGCGCCAGGCCCCCCGAGTTTCACGCCAGGCCATGCGGAACATGAAGGGGCTCACAACGCGTTCTCGCCAGGTCCGGTCCGGGGAAGGATTTCGTCGGACTCGATGCGCCCATCCCGTAGAGCGATCACCCGATGCATCAAGCTCGCGATGGCACGGTCATGCGTGACCAGCACCAAGGTGGTCCCGTAATCACGATGAAGGGCCAGTACAAGATCCATGATGTGGTGTCCGGTCTGTGAATCCAGGTTCCCCGTCGGTTCGTCGGCCAATAGGATTGGGGGCCGGCAGGCAAAGGCTCGTGCCACGGCGACCCGTTGCTGTTCACCTCCGGAGAGCTGGACCGGGTAGTGATCGATTCGGTTGCCCAACCCCACGGTCTGCAACAATTCGATCGCTTGGTCTCTCGCAGCAGCGTTCCCAGACAGTTCCAACGGGACGAGTACATTTTCCAAAGCAGTCAGCGTGGGAATCAGATGGAAGGACTGAAAGATATAGCCGATCTTCGCGCGCCGGAACTTGGCCATTCGGCTTTCGGACAACGAGGTGATCTCGGTGCCGTCCAGCGTGATCGCCCCCGCCGTCGGACGGTCGAGGCCGGCCATCAATCCCAACAAGGTCGACTTTCCGCTCCCCGATGGACCCATGACGGCCACCGTTTGTTTCGAGGGAATTTCCAGCGTCACGTCGTCGAGAATAGTGACTGGTCGGCCGGCGGCGGTCAGACGCATGGATAGATGTTGCACCTCAATCATGAGAAGCGCTCCTTGAACACATCGGTTGAGGATCAGATGGTATTATACTGAAGTCCGATGCCAACCAGAGAACTTCTCAACGCCTTCGCCAAGCCGCTGTTTCTGACGCTGTGGCTCATCGCGTGGGTCATCGGCCATTCATCGGCAGCCGTTTCCGATGATGATAGGCCACGGATCGTGGCGTTCGGCGACAGTCTCACTGCGGGGTTGGGCGTTGCAGCGGAAGAGGCGTACCCGGCACGGTTACAGCGTCGATTGGACGAGCAGGGCCTCCGCTATCGGGTGATCAACGCAGGGGTGAGCGGAGACACGACAGCGGGCGGCCTGCGACGGGTGGATTGGGTGCTCAAAAGCCGCCCAGATCTCGTGATCCTCGAGTTGGGCGGAAACGACGGGCTTCGCGGGCTCAACCTCGATGAGACCAAAGCGAACCTCGAGCGGATCATCAGGCGGTGTCAAGATGCGTCGGTCACGGTAATTCTCGCGGGAATGAAGCTCCCGCCGAACTATGGTACAGAGTATACGAAAGGTTTCGAGGCAATCTATCCGGCCCTCGCCAAGCAGTACCGCTTGATGCTGATTCCGTTTTTTCTCGATGGCGTGGCAGGGTCGGCGTCGCTTAACCAAGCCGACGGCATTCATCCTACAAGCGAGGGCTACCGCATCATCACCGACAAGGTGCTGGAAACTGTGAAGCCGCTGCTCAACGGAAGGAAATGACGTGAGGACCGGCGGATATTGCAGAGGAACACCCCGAGCTTACCGGCGGAGCCTGGAGCCCGGGGACGACCGACAACGAAAGAGTGCCGGTCAGCTTTTCTTGAAGAACGTATCGTAGACGCCGTAGGCGAGCACGATACCGATGAGGGCGTAATACATGCTGCTGATACCGCTGTAGTCCGGTGCCCCACCCTTCGGCTCATTGGCGAACGCAACTGAAGCGCCGATCAAGAGCGTCCCCGCGACTGCACTGACCTGTCCAAGCATCTTGCTCATGTGAAACCCTCCTCGAAACGGTGGACAAAAACGAGGCCGCATTCTACTGAAATCGTCGGATCGGACGCAAGGGGCAAGAGACGGAACGACGGTCGGAACCAAGAACGTGTGGAAAGGAAAGACCTAGGAGGCGGGGCTTAATTTGGTGATGGTCTTGAGGGCGGCGGCGACTTCCCTGAAGGACGTAGCAAGCTTATCCAGCTGTGTGCCCTTGGAGATGAGCTCACCGGCAATGGTCTTGATCTGGCTGTCGTAGCCACCCACTTCCGAAGCGATTTCCGCCACCTTGGTGAACAGGTCCTGATAGCCCATGACTTCCTGCTGTAGCTGTTGCAATTGCGTTTGGGCTGCCTTGACCTCTGTCATGGACGCCTGAAGCTGCTGAGTCATGCGCTGGACATACGCCTCGCGGTCGCGTTGTTCCGACTCGAGGGTCAGCTGAATTTCTTCGCTTTCGCGACGGCGCTCGTCCAAATCGCGAATGATCTGTGTCCAGGCCGCAAGGTCACCGCTCAACCGCGATGCATCCGGCAGCGCGTGCCCCTTCTCCAAGGCCTTCATCGCCGGCTGCAACCATTCGATAAACGCCAGAACCTCGCTCAATCGCAAGTCGGCGGAGACACTCGACAACATGGTGGAATTCGCGTTCGGTGTCTCGGCGGTAACGGGCGGAGACGGTTTGACCTTCTTGGCACGAGGCTGGACCCAGCGATGGTATTCCAAGAGTACCGCAATGCAATGCCGGCACATGGGCTCTTCCGGCAAAGAACAGCTGCACTTGGAGACCAGGTGACCGTCCTTCAGTCGGATGGTCTGCTCGTAGAGGCCCGAATTGCCGATGACCGCCGAAGAGATCTGGGCTTCATCCGCCTCGACGATGCGTACGCGGTTTTCCGACAAGTACTGACTTCCCAAGTGGAAGGCATTCCGGTCGACGACCCCTTGGATCATATGGGGATCCAGAAGGCTTAAGCGTTCCGCCGAACAAGGAATCTTGTTCCGCATGCGACGATGCTCCATTCGCTAGGCGAATTCTCGTCTAGCTTCACACCTTAAATTGTACCCTAGTGTGAAACGCCGCGCCGAAAGTGTCAAGAAGAGTAGCAATCTTCACCGCACGGTTGGCGGACGTCAGCGGCAGCGTCGAGGCATCCCCCCCTCGCTGACCGATGTGAGCCAGATATAATCGGCGATCCTGCTCGTGAGCATCTCCCGCAGCTCCTCTCGACGTCCCTCATCGTAGGAGGTCATATAGATGCTGACCTGTCGAATCGTGCCGGATAGGCGCCGGGCGACTCGTTGAGGAACCGGCAGGTTGTATTGAACGTGTCCTCCCCCCGTGTAGCTGACGACAGGTCCTGCTGCAGGATCCGCGGAACCACGCAGGGATTCCACCAGGCTCACGATGGTCTTCGCCATGCCTTCATCGCGAACCATCGACGCTTCGTACATCGTCTGATACATGTCATCGGAGCCTCCGCCATGACACGCACGCAACTGCTCGACAATTTTCTGACGGTAAGAGGGATCATCGACGATCGTTTCCTCCTGCATGTTCCAGCGGGTCCAATCCTCCTCGCGGCGCGCCTGTGCGAGACCCCTTTTTGCCACGAGTCTCACGAGCGGTTTCGGAGGATTAAGCGCCACCAAGCGCAGATGTTCCGTTTTCGAAAAGTTGACTAACGGCTCATAGGTCTCGTATGGGCCTCCCCAGTTCTGAGTCCATCCGATCTGACTGAGAAAATCCTGCCGGGTCAGGTCGTTGCCTTGGATATAGCGGTCCAGCAAGGGCTGACTCTCCCAACCGAACATTTCCATGGCGACGACTGGACGACGGCCTGCCCGAGAAAGACGATTCAAGAGCGACAGGGCTGTCTCGACGTGAAAGCGGTTATGGTGCTCTTCACCCACGTAGACAACCTCCTGCGGAAGCAGGCGGCGCATGAGTTCTTCAATAGAAATCGATTGTTCATTCGCCGTATCGATGATCTGCCCGGATCGGAAACTGCTCACCGCCTCCATGACAGGACCGGACGAGGCAGAGGTCTCTATTCCGGCGCAGGCGGCTGAGATCAGGAACGCACAGGGCAAAAGGACCGGTGCAAGAGGTTGTGGTAGTCGCCGCATCATCGCCGTTCCAATAATCTGTCTTTGTTCCTAACACACGCGTCTCGGCCCGACAAGACAACCAATCTTGACCGGTGGCGATGGGGTCGTTATGCTGGCCAACGCTCGACCATCGTAAGACTGCCGATTGTCGCTTCGACGCCTTGAATGACCTCTCAAGACCAGTTCCTTGAAGAATTTCGTTCGCAGATCACCAGACACCTCCAACAACGAGACCAGGAGTGGGAGCGTTCCCGCCGCCTCCTCGAGGTCTCGCAGTTGGCCATCACGCTTCAGCGTCTGATTGAACGTGTCCGCGCCTCCAACCTATCGCCGGCGCTCCAGGATTCACTCCTCGTTGCGCTGAATCATGGCAAGGCCCAACGCATCCAGGATTTGTCCGGCCCTAGCCTTAGGACCATCACCGGTCTGCCGCCGAGCAAGGCGCTTCGAGCCTTGTGCGTGTACTTCGATCTGGTAGAACTACGAACTTCCCGCTGGCAGGTTCCCTCGATAGACAGCGAAACCGTGTCGGCGTTTCTCAGCGATCACCCGACGCCTTTTGAGCTGTTGTTGACGTCAAATGTGCCTTCGCTTCTTGACCTCGGTGCCGGCGATCTCTCATTCGCCGCAGAGCTGGCGGATCTCTATGCACCGAAGATCCAACAACACAACCGAACACTGATCCTGCATTGCATCGATCGGCTGCACCCTCAATCGAAGCTCGGCGGTCCCCTCCATCCGTCACCGGCACTGGTTCAACGCCTTCGTTCGCGACCGGACCTGTCGTTTCAATTTTTGCCAGACCAAGACATGTGTGAATTCGAGAGCCTGGCACGCAACGGCAGGCTCGCCACCCGCTATACCATCTCCACCTGCTGGGCGCCCGCGACTCCAACATTCGCCTACGAGCCGACGCGGCTGTCCCCCGAAGTCATTGAAGAGGAGCTGAACCGCTCGAAGGGGGCGTTCCGCCACATCCGATATGGCAAGGAATCCGCCCTCGAAGTACAGCATCGTGACCACACGCTGCTCTTTCCGCCTTGGAAGTTTGAGATACGCGGCCCGCTGGCTCTCCTGGACCTGTTGGCGCGTTCCAGTCACGTGGGCGTGTTGGGCGCCGTTGACAGTCAGGTGTTCTGGGAAGTGCTGGCACAGCTTCTCGAAGGGGAGCGATACCGGCCGAAAAATGAGCCGTTCACATCCGACAACCTGCCCACCATTTTTGGTGATGTCTACAAACGACTTTCGGCCCTCCCGATCGGAGAAGTGCTGGATCTCTCGACGTGCGCGCCGATGCGCACCAACTTTCCTCATGCCTTGCCCGCCACGCGCCTGCGAGACGGCTACAGGTTTCGTTCGGTCATGATCCGCCGCGGAGCGGTCTTTCCCAACATGCCGGCAAGCAGTACTGCCAGACGGTTTGGCGACATGGTGGAAGAAACACCTCCTTGGATGGTCATCGCCGTCCCCGAACCATGATCTGAGGGCGTCTCGGGTGTTCGACGCGCCGATCGTGTGCTGGAATCGGCAGAAAAATTGACCGCCATTCCACCCTTTGTTAGACTTCAGCGGTGTCACACCACTATCCATTTCGTCGCCACCAGAGCCGATAATCCCCGATGAACGTACCGCGCCCTCTTCAAGCCATCCAGGACAATATTGCCCGCGTGATTAAGGGAAAATCTCACGTCATCGAGATGGCGGTCGTGTGCCTCCTGGCCCGAGGACACTTGCTGCTCGAAGACGTCCCGGGTGTGGGCAAGACAACACTCGCGCATAGCCTGGCCCGTTCGCTCGACTGTTCGTTCAAGCGCATTCAATTCACGAGCGATTTGTTGCCCTCCGATATCGTCGGCGTCTCGATCTTCAACCGCCAACAACAGGCGTTTGAATTCGTGCCTGGTCCGATTTTCGCCAACATCGTCCTCGCCGACGAGATCAATCGGACGACCCCTAAAACACAAAGCAGCCTGTTGGAAGCGATGAGTGAGGCGCAGATTTCGGTGGACAATCAAACCCATTCGCTGAAGCAGCCGTTCATGGTGATTGCGACGCAAAACCCTGCTGAGTATCACGGCACCTTTCCGCTTCCGGAATCTCAACTCGACCGATTCTTGATGCGCTTGCGCATCGGCTATCCATCAGTGGAAGAGGAATTGAAGGTGCTCAATCGTCCGTACGCGCTGCATCCGGCCGATATTCTGGCTCCGGTGCTTTCCACTCAGGACGTGCTGGAACTTCAACGTGGGATCGAGCACGTGCATATGGATGACAGTGTCGGTGAATACCTGCTGGCCCTCGTTCATGCCACAAGACAGAGTGAACTCTTGTCTCTCGGCGTCAGCACGAGAGGGGCCCTGGCCCTCAACAATGCGGCCAAAGCTTTGGCGCTAGTGCGCGGCCGCGATTTCTGCCTGCCGGACGACGTGAAGGAACTGGCGCCCATCATCCTGTCGCACCGGGTGATGCTCAGCCGGGCGCAAGGCATGCGGATGCAGAGCTTTGAACAAGCCGAGCGCGTCGTCCTCGACATCGTCGACACAATTCCCGTTCCTGTTTGAATCCACGGCCATGGTCAGGCCTGCGATGAACCGCTTCAGGCACTTGCGCGCCGCCCGTCTCAGGTCCCAACTCCGCTTTTTGGCCACCCGCCGGTCGCTCCGACTGACGTCTGAAGGCACCCGCTTCTTATTGTTCACGATCGGTATCGGCGTGGCAGCCGTGAACACCGGCAACAATCTCTTCTATCTGCTGCTGGCGATGATGCTGAGCGTCGTGGTGATCTCCGGTGTCCTGTCCGAGCAGTGTTTGCGCCGACTCGACTTCCACCGACATGTGCCGGATCTCATCATGGCCAACCAGCCGACGATGGTGACCCTCTCGGTGACCAATCGTAGCCCATGGCTGCCGAGCTTTTCCCTTCGCCTTTTTGACGTCGTAGGCGGACAGGATATCGACCGCGGGCTGTTCGTGGACCATTTGCAGGCCCAGCGCTCGGTACTGCTTTCTTACCCGATCCTGGCCACCACCCGCGGACGGCTGAAACTCGAAGGCATCAGAGCGGAGACGTTGTTCCCCTTCGGATTGTTTCTCAAGCGGGCGCTCTATCGCGTTCCGGCGGAAATTCCGGTCAGCCCTTCGATCAGGCCGCTGTCGCTCCGATTTGTCGACGAACTCGTCAGCGAAGGCCAGGGGTTGTCGCTTCCGCGCCGTGGACATGGGATGCAGCTGTATAATTTACGTTTGTACCGTCCTGGAGATGACTCCCGTGCCATCCACTGGATGACCACCGCGCGCACCTCCAACCTGATCGTTCGTGAAACCGAAGCCGAGGACCAGCGACGCGTCACCATTGCACTTTCAACGTTGGCACCGGACGATCACGAGGCACTCTTTGAGCAGAGCGTGACGCTCGTCGCCTCGCTCCTCTGGCAACTCTCGCAAAAGTCCTATCCCTTGCGTCTGATCGTCGATGCAGCGGATTCGGGACTGGGTTCCGGATCGGACCATCTCGTGGCCATGCTCCGGCTGCTCGCCCTCTGCGAGCGTCGGTCTCCCGGATCCAGTGAGCAGCCCTCCGTCGATCCACTGTGGGACCTTGGGCATGACGCCGAGCGTGGCTACACCGTCGCCGTCATGCCGTGGTCCGATCCTGCGCTGTCTCCGCCCATGGCGGTCGACCGCATGTTGCACGCATCGCACATCGAGGCCCTGACGCATGATTTTTGAGCAGGCCCTCAGAGGCAGTGCCGTACTCTTGGCAGCCACAGGATTTTTGGGGCTGCTGTTCGCGCGCAGTATTCCGCTCTGGTTGACGGGTATGACCCTGACGGCGCTGATCTACGCTGTCCTGCAGTCGGCCGGTTGGTCGGCTGGTTGGCCGGCCGGCCGCCGTGGCATCGCTCCACCCGCCGCACCAGTCGTCTGGAATGCGCTGTTGATTGGCGCGTTCGGACTCTTTCTCGTGGACCTCACGACCATCTCCCAGGAACTGCTTCCAGCCGGCATCCACTTCCTCGTCATCCTCCTTAACGTCAAACTCATCACCCTGCAGGATCGCCGTGACTACCGCCATCTTTATGCGATCTCTCTCATGGCGGTGCTGGCCTCGGCAGCTTTGACCACCGACCTCTGGTACGTGTCGGTCTTCGTGTTGTATGTCTTGGCGGCGGTCTGGAGCTTACTGCTGTACCATCTGACCGGCAGAACTGCTGTAACCCCTCTTTCAGCCAGCAGCCCACCTGCCGCTCTTCCCGCATCTCTGCGGATCACGGAGAGGTTTTTCTGGTTGACGAACGGCATCGCCCTCTCGACGTTTGCGTTGACGCTCCTGATTTTCTTTCTGCTCCCCCGCATCAGCATCGGCATCCTGCAAAAGCCCCGAGGAGAAGGCTTGCGGACGACGGGATTTTCGGAACGAGTCGATCTCGGCATGATCGGCTCCGTGAAAGAGGACCCGCAGATCGTGATGCGAATAGAGTTGCCGGATCAGACGGCTAGCAGCAGAGAGCGATTCTACTTGCGCGGCCTTGCCTACGATCAGTACAACGGCCGATCGTGGAGTGCTGGCAGCCGGCAACGCCGAAGCCTCGGACTCGTGGCCGACGGCATATTTGTGGTTCGCTCGGCAGGCAAACGAAGCCTCTCCAGTCTCTCCGAACCGCTGCGTCAGGACATTTTGCTTGAGGCCTTGGATACGTCGGTGCTGTTTGCCGCTCCTTTCGCCGAATCGCTGAGCGGTGAATTCCCAGGCGTCCAGGTCGACAGCATGACTGGGCTTCACCTGCCGTATTCCTCAACATCGCGGATGCGCTATTCCGTCGTGTCGCGCGAACACCGGATTCTGCCGAGTGAACAATCCGGCGCGGCTCTGGAGTATCCCCCCGCCATCCGCGACCGGTATCTCCAGATCCCTACTCACTCTGATCGAATTGCGGAATTAGCCCACAGTGTGGCGCGAGGAGCCGCCTCGCCGTACGAGAAGGCCACAGCGGTGCTGCAACATCTGTTGTCGAATTATGCCTATAGCCTTGAGGTGGGCACGACGAGCTCCGGCCCTCCGATTGACGAGTTTCTGTTTACCAGGAAGACCGGGTATTGTGAACATTATGCGACGGCGATGGTCCTCATGCTCAGAAGCATCGGCATCCCGTCGCGTTTGGTGACAGGATTCTTGGTAACGGAATGGAACGAGTTCGGAAACTACTACACCGTCCGGCAACGTGACGCCCATGCGTGGGTGGAAATGTATTACCCGCAATCAGGGTGGATTACGATGGATCCAACGCCTTCAAACCCTCTGGTCTTGGCTCCCTCCTTCTGGGTCGCATTCCAACGATTTGGGGAATCCCTACGCCTCCATTGGGATCGTGTGTTCATCCGATACAGCGGGCGTGATCAATTGGCCATCATCCACAGTTTACGGGACGGCAGTGATTCCGCCCGTGACGCGCTCGGTCAGTGGACTTCCGCAGTCGGCTCGGCATCCGCTCAGTTTATGCAAACCTGGGCGGAGCGAGTGCAGACACTTCATCGGAACATATTGTGGACGTTGATGCTGGTCTTGGCGATCGGCGTCACCAGTCTGATTCTCTTGATCTCGGACCGATGGCCGTACGGCCGCGCAACACCGCGTCCCGCGGCACGAACACAACAGCAGATCGTTCACGTATACAAGAAGATGCTGGCATTGTCTGCGCGGCGGGGGATACGCATCACACCGTCGACAACCCCCACGGAGGTGTCGAGGCTCGTGAGCGAGCGATGGATAGCCGCTGAATCCATCGTCGTCAGACTGACAACGCTTTATTGCCGAGCGCGTTTCGGCGTCGGCTCAGTGTCGAGCGAAGAACTCATGCAAGGTGTCAAAGACCTTGCCGTGCTGAAACGGCTCGCGCGCACACGCGAATAGCCTTCCAGTTTCCGCTTCTTTAAGCACGCCATTCCTGGTCGCACGTTCACACCATTTCGAGACTTCTGGATTCTTGCAGAGGAGGGCCCATAGCCTCGCGACTCACGAGGGGAATCACACTGGAGGTGTTTGTCCGGCAGCGCAAGGAAGAGGACTTCGCCGATGAGCCGCCGGCACGAGCAAGCTAGGTCTGGAGCGGGAAAAGGGATTTGAACCCTCGACCCTCGCCTTGGCAAGGCGATGCTCTACCACTGAGCTATTCCCGCTCAAGGATGGTGGGGAAAGAGGTCGGATTCTACTCATGAGCCTCCGGGCTGTCAAGCAATGAACAGCTCGGGACGAGAGGGTGGAACTCGTTACGTATCGAGAAGCGTGCTACGAAATGGTAACACGGGCAAAATATTCATAAGCTGATGTTTGTTCAGCGGTTTTTTATATTTCTGAGCTTGGCACTCAGTTGGGCGATACAGCCAATACCCATAGGTAACGAAACCCGATAATTCGTCAGACCGTCAAACAGTAACTTTAACCTTTGTTATCAACAATTTAACTGTCTTCCATCGCTATCCCACCCGCGCTGAGTATGGCGTGTATTTTGCCAATCCTATAGCCCCATGATGCTGGAAATTTCTAGAAAATCGATCCTGCAGCCGCAGTTAGATGCTGGCCGCTCGCTCATTTTCGACGAACTCTCAGCACCAGCTCTTGAGATGAAGGGGGGTGGGAAACATCCGTTGTGTGTCGCGTTAGGAATGTGGGCTCTCTGAGAGCCTCAACTTAGGAGGTGTCACCAATGTTTCTGTCACGCAGACAGTTTTTAAAGGTCACGGCCGGGACGGTTGCCGCAGTAGCGGTGGCCGATAAGGTCCTGGCGTTGACGGCTCTGCAGCCGGTCATCGAGGTGGGCAACCCCCTCGGCGAATATCCAGACCGGTCGTGGGAGCGGGTCTATCACGATCAGTACCGGTATGATTCCTCGTTTACGTGGTGTTGTTCTCCCAACGACACGCACGGCTGCCGCGTGCGGGCCTTCGTCCGTAACGGCGTCGTCATGCGCGTCGAGCAGAACTACGATCACCAGACGTACGAAGACCTCTACGGCAACCGCGGGACGTTCGCGCATAACCCGCGCATGTGCTTGAAGGGGTTCACCTTCCATCGCCGCGTGTACGGCCCCTATCGCTTGAAGGGACCGTTGATGCGCAAAGGTTGGAAGGAGTGGATGGATGCCGGAGGTCCGGAACTGACCCCGGATGTGAAGCGCAAATACAAATTCGACGCCCGTTTCCTGGACGACATGATGCGGGTGTCTTGGGATACGGCGGCGACCTATGCGGCCAAAGGCTGCATTCTGATCGCGACCCGCTACAGCGGGGAAGCCGGAGCCCGGCGGTTGCGGGAACAGGGCTATGCGCCGGAAATGATCGAGATGATGAAGGGCGCCGGGGTGCGCTGCTTCAAGCATCGCGCCGGTATGCCGGTCCTGGGCATCATCGGCAAGATGATGAACACGCGGTTTAACGGTGGAGTATTACCCCTTCTCGATTCGTGGATTCGCAAGGTGGATGCGGATCGGGCACAGGGCGGCAAGTACTATTCGAACTATACCTGGCACGGCGACCAGGACCCGTCGCATCCGTGGTGGAACGGCACTCAGAACTGCGACGTCGACCTCTCCGACATGCGCTTCTCCAAGCTGAACACCAGCTGGGGCAAGAACTTCGTCGAGAACAAGATGCCGGAGGCGCACTGGAAGCTCGAGTCGATCGAGCGCGGCGCCCGCATCGTCGTGATTACGCCGGAGTACAACCCCACGGCCTATCGGGCGGACTACTGGATTCCGGTCCGGCCGCAAACCGATGCGGCGTTGTTCTTGGGCAGCTGCAAACTCATCCTCGATGAGAATTTGCAGGACATCGATTACATCAAGCAGTTTACCGACATGCCGCTGCTCGTCCGCACGGATACCTTGCAGTATCTGGACCCGCGCGATGTGATCGCCGATTTCAAGTTCCCGGATTTCTCCAAGAGCTACTCGGGTCGCATTCAAGCCCTCAAGCCGGACCAGATTGAACGCCTGGGCGGCATGATGGTGTGGGACCTCAACAAGAAGCAGGCGGTGCCGCTGCATCGGGAACAAGTGGGCTACCACTTTGTCCAGTCCGGCATTGATCCAGCCTTGACGGGGACCTTCCGGGTCAAGCTGTTGAATGGCCGCGAAGTCGACGTTTCGCCGATCTATCAGATGTACCTCGTGCACCTGCAGGACTACGATCTGGACACCGTGGCGCAGATCACGCGCGCGCCGAAGGACCTCATCGTGCGGTACGGCCGGGATTCGGGCACGATCAAGCCCGCGGCGATGCACAACGGCGAAGGCGTCTGCCACTATTTCCATATGACGGAAATGGGACGAGCCGCCGCGCTGATATCAACCCTTACTGGGAACATCGGGAAGTTCGGCACCGGCTGTCACACCTGGTCGGGCAACTACAAGGCGGGCATCTGGAATGCCACGCCCTGGTCCGGCGCAGGCTTGGCCGTGCACACGGGCGAGGATCCGTTCAATCAGACCCTCGATCCGAATGCGCACGGAAAAGAAATCAAGACGAAGAGCTACTACTACGGCGAGGAAGTGGGATACTGGAACCACGGGGACACGGCCCTCATCGTCAACACGCCGAAGTACGGCCGCAAGGTGTTCACGGGCAAAACCCACATGCCGAGCCCCAGCAAAGTCCGCTGGGTGACCAACGTGAACATTTTGAACAACGCCAAGCACCACTATGACATGGTGCGCAACGTGGATCCGAACATCGAGATGATCGTGACGCAAGACATCGAGATGACCTCGGACGTGAACCATGCCGACATCGCCTTTGCCTGCAATTCCTGGATGGAATTCACCTATCCGGAAATGACGGCGACGGTGTCGAATCCCTGGGTGCAGATTTGGAAGGGCGGGATCCGTCCGTTGTACGACACACGCAACGACGCCGACACGTTCGGAGCCGTCGCGGTGAAGTTGACGGAAATGACAGGCGATGTCCGTATCCGCCAGGTCTTCCACTTCGTCTACATGAACCGCGTCGACGTATACGTACAGCGTGCGCTGGATGCCAGCGCGACCTGCTACGGCTACAGCGCGGACGTCATGTTGAAGTCGGAGAAGGGCTGGATGGTCATGGGACGCACCTATCCGCGCCATCCACTCTGGGAAGAAACCAACGAGTCCAAGCCACAATGGACGCGGTGCGGCCGGATCGAGACCTACCGGATCGAGCCGGAAGCGATCGAATACGGAGAGAACTTCGTCGTGCATCGCGAAGGGCCGGAGGCGACGCCTTACCTGCCGAACGCGATCATGACGAGCAACCCGTACGTCCGACCGGACGACTACGGGATTCCCATCACGGCGCAGCACCACGACGACAAGCACGTCCGCAACATCAAGCTACCATGGGGCGAGATCAAGCGGAACCAGAACCCGTTGTGGGAGAAGGGGTACCAGTTCTACTGCGTCACCCCGAAGACGCGGCACCGGGTGCACAGCCAGTGGTCGGTGAACGACTGGGTGCAGATTTACGAGTCGAACTTCGGCGATCCGTATCGGATGGACAAACGGACACCGGGCGTCGGCGAGCACCAGTTGCACATCAATCCGCAGGCCGCCAAGGACCGCGGCATCAACGACGGCGACTACATCTATGTGGACGGCAACCCGGTGGACCGGCCGTATCGCGGCTGGAAGCCCTCGGATCCGTTCTACAAGGTCGCCCGGTTGATGATCCGTTGTAAGTACAACCCGGCGTATCCGTACCACGTGACGATGGCGAAGCACGCCCCGTACGTGTCCACGGCGAAATCGGTGAAAGGCCACGAGACCCGGCCGGACGGACGGGCCATCGCGGTGGACACCGGTTATCAATCCAACTTCCGGTACGGGGCCCAACAGTCCTTTACCCGGTCGTGGCTGATGCCGATGCACCAAACCGACTCGCTCCCCGGCAAGCACGCGATTGCCTGGAAGTTCAAGTGGGGCTACGCGATCGACCACCATGCGGTCAATACGACGCCGAAAGAATGCTTGATCCGCATCACCAAGGCGGAAGACGGCGGCATCGGCGCTCGCGGTCCATGGGAACCGGTCCGGACCGGCTTCACTCCGGGTCAGGAGAACGAGTTCATGATCAAGTGGCTCAAAGGCGAACACATCAAGATCAAGGTGTAAGGCCAGAGTCATGCAACTTGACCAAGATGTCACCAATGAGAGTCTTATTCACCATTTGATCATGACCAGAAGGAGGATTCACAATGCCAGAAGTCTATAACTGGCAACTGGGACGGAAGATGCTGTATCCCTACGAGGAGCGGCATCCGAAGTGGCAGTTTGCCTTTGTGTTCAACATCAATCGGTGCTTGGCCTGTCAGACCTGCAGCATGGCTGACAAGTCGACCTGGCTCTTCTCGAAGGGGCAGGAGTACATGTGGTGGAACAACGTGGAGACCAAGCCCTACGGCGGGTATCCGCAGTTCTACGACGTGAAGATCACGCAGTTGGTCGAGCAGGTGAACCCGGGCGGGCAGGTGTGGAACGTGCGGGTCGGCCGCAAGCACCATGCGCCCTACGGGGTGTTCGAAGGGATGACCATTTTCGACGCCGGCGCCAAGGTGGGCCAGGCGGCGATCGGCTATATCCCGACGGACCAGGAATGGCGGTTCGTCAACATCTACGAGGACACCGCGACCTCGATGCGCTCCCTGGTGGAGGGCATCGATAAGTCCGGCTTCTCGCGGGATGAACCGTGGCGCCTCACCGGCAGCAGCCTGCCGGAGCATGAGACGTTCTTCTTCTACCTGCAGCGGATCTGCAACCACTGTACGTACCCGGGCTGCCTCGCGGCCTGTCCGCGCAAGGCGATCTACAAGCGGCCGGAAGACGGCATCGTGCTGATCGACCAGAACCGCTGCCGCGGGTACAAGAAGTGTGTGGAGCAATGTCCGTTCAAGAAGCCGATGTACCGGGGCACGACCCGGGTGTCGGAGAAGTGCATTGCGTGCTATCCGCGGATCGAGGGCAAGGATCCGCTGACGGGCGGCGAGCCGATGGAAACGCGCTGTATGGCGGCCTGCGTGGGGAAGATCCGCATGCAGAGCCTGGTGCGCATCGGCGAGGACGGCCTGTGGGCGGAGGATCGGTGGCACCCCCTGTACTACACCATTCGGGTGGAGCAGGTGGCGCTGCCCCTGTATCCGCAGTGGGGTACCGAGCCCAACGGCTTCTACATTCCGCCTCGGCACAGCCCGCGCGGCTATGCCCGGCAGATGTTTGGCCCGGGCGTCGACAATGCGATCGAGAAGTACCTCGTGCCCAGCCGCGAACTGTTGGCGGTCCTCCAGCTGTGGAGAGCCAGCCAGCAGATCGTCTTCCGGTACGATGTCATTCCGGGCCCGAAAGTGTTCGAAACCCAGATCCACGGGAAGCGGTTCGAGATGTACAACGACACCGTGCTGGGCTTCAACAAGTCGGGTAAGGAAGTGGCGCGTATCCAGGTCGAAGAGCCGATCTATGTGCGGCCGGCCGAGCGCGTGAACTGGCTGTAATACGCAGCTAGGATCGCTTCACGGAGGGGCAGGGTTCCCGAAGGGACCCTGCCCCTTCTGTTTTTACCGGTCTTTTGCCTCAGGGCCCATGCTGCTTCTGCGCGCTTGACGGGGTAGGGGGGGTCCAGTAGAGTTGTCCAATGTTTCACGGCTTTCCATGAGGTGCGGGCAGCGTGACCTCCGGTCAAGACCAGTCAATTCCATTTGCGGCACAGGCGATACCGTTCGACGAGTTCCTGGCCGTGGGGAAACTTCCCGAAGGGTACTTGACGAGTGAATATGTGGCGCAGCAATTCGTCGAGCGCCTCGTTCACTATATTCTCAGCGTGCCTTCGGGCAGCTATACAATGGCCCAGCTCAGCCACCTGCTGGAACAGCTCGATCCGCGGACACAGGTCTTTTTCTTCAAGCGGTTGAAGGAAACCAGTCCGGACAGCTTGAAGGATTTTGCCCCACTCTATTATGGGTTTATGAATGAGTTCCACTCTCTCCTTTTTACATGAGGCCCCGAAATTTCCCTTTGTCGCATCCCAATTCTCATGTATAATTGGATACTCGCCTATCGTTCTGAATATAAAGGAGTTCTATGAATTCGACTCTTCAGCGCGCTGTTACCAGCTTTTATAATTTGGTCTATGAAGCCCAGACCTTCGCCACGACCATGGCACGTATCGATACAGCAGAGCAGGAGCACTATGCCGGTCGGATCGAGGGCCTCAATTGGGTTTTGGATCGATGTCAGGAACTTGAGGACATGGACGCCAATCTGACCCCGTCATCGCTGCAGCGTGTCCTGACAGAGGTCAAATCGGACCTGGATCACGAATTATCGGTGCAGCGTCGTGAAAAGGGGCGCCGCGCTGACGGTCGTGAAGAGGCATTGAACTTTGTGGCGGATTACCTGTCCAGTCTGATTACCGCGACGGAAATCGAATCGGCCAAAACCTCTGCCGCCTAGTTCTCCCTCCTTCGGCAGCGCTCATTCCTTCCCGTCCGGTTGCAGGCCGAGTTGATTCACGTGATGCGCGAGTGGATCATTTTTGCTCTGTGTTTGGGCGTCGGGGGTCATGTGGCCCTCGGTGTCATGTTGCACGCTCCCAACTTGTGGCCGTGGAGCACGGCCGGATTTTACGGCCTGTTGAGCGGATTGGCCGTGTATGCCGTCGTCCAAGGAGGACGAGGGCTCTGGCGTTTCCTCCGGTCGTCCAAGACACGGGAACAACAGCCTTCATCCCGCAGCTCCTGGTAAGGCGCACGCATTGACCGTGCGAAGTCGCTTCCCTACAATTCATTGATATGCCGTTTCCTCCAGGAAAACCGAGCGGTCCAGGATGGCCTCGTGGCCTGACGGGGAAACCGGCAAGGCCGCGCACCACGGAACCACAAGATCAATTTGGATCGCTGCAGGCCTCACTGCTCTACTGCCCTCGCTGTCGGGTGGCTACGCCCACGCGAGAACGGTTGCTGCTGGTGCTTCCGACAGGCAACCTGTACGAATACCTCTGCCAGGAATGTGGAACCTCGACGGGATCCAAGACCGAACAGGAACGCGGCGGGATGCTACATCCCTAGAGCGTCCGTACAGTCCTGCGACCCAGGTATCAGGAAGCTGGGGCTAGAGGATCTGGTCGAGAGGAATGCCCTCTTCGATCAGCATCACGGGGATATCTTCACGGATCGGGTACAGAATTTTTCGGTCGGCTCTGATCAAGCCGCCGTCCAGCAACTCGGTCACCGGCTTTTGTGCCTTATTCTTCAACACACCGCGGCTGACGGCATCGTTCATCTTATTGATCAGCGCCTCATCCGCCAGGCTGACGTCGAGTTTTGTATCGGGACAACACAGGATGGCCAGTAGGTCCTTGTCCACTTGCACAGGACGTTTACCGCTCGGCTGCTCTGCCATGAAGCCCTCACATCGACGACCTGAAACCGAGACAGGATAAAACACCATTGTTCTGAGATCAAGACCGTGTTCGCACATCCACTTGGCGGGTATTTCTGTTACACTACGGCTAAGCTAAGCGCGTTCACCGCCGAAGACCATGAGGACAGTTTCACGCTATTTTTTGACCGGCCTGTTGGTGCTCTTGCCCACATGGGCGACATTTCTCATCCTGTCGGCGCTCCTATCGGCTGTCAATCGCGCCATTGCGGACGTGCTTGGCCAGGTCGGCGTCATCGCCACGCCATTCATCGGGGTTTTGCTTTTCGTCCTTCTGGTCCTGGCAGCCGGCGCGTTCGGTACACACCTGCTGGGGAGTCGCATCATTGCCTCGATTGAACAATGGATCACCCAGATACCGCTCGTTCGCAGCATCTATCTCACGATCAAGGGTATGACCGACCTGTTTCAGTTTCGATCGCGTTTCGGCCGGAGCACGGTCATCGCATTCCCCTTTCCCCGCGATGGAGTTTGGGCCTTGGGGTTCGTGATGGGGCCCGCGCCGCGGGCGGTGCAGATCGATCCTGCCACGACGTTATTGATGATTTTCGTTCCGACCGCTATTCATCCGTTCACCGGGTATCTGGCCTTCGTTCCGCATCTGCAGGTCCGCCCCCTCAATCTGCTTCCTGAAGATGCCATGAAAATGGAGTTCTCTGCCGGATTCTACAAGCCCGCAGAGGGTTGGCTCGCAGCTCCAAAAGCTACGGCGTAGCATAATGGATGTACTGCCCCAGCTGACCGTCCGACAAGCCGGCAGGGATGATGTGGATTCCATCGTCGCGTTCAGTGCCGCCATGGCCTTGGAAACAGAACAGCGGCAACTCGATCAGGCGAGGCTTCGGGAAGGCACACAGTCGTTACTGAGCACGCCCTCTCTCGGCTTTTTCATGGTCGCGGAGGTGCAGATAGCCCAGCGGCCTGTGCTCGTCGGGCAATTGATGATTACGTACGAATGGAGCGACTGGCGAAACGGCGTCTTTTGGTGGATTCAAAGCGTCTATGTCGACCCTAACTGGCGGCGTCGAGGCGTCTTTCGCCGGATGCACGACGCAGTTGCCTCACAAGCAAAAGCCGACCCGAAGGTGTGCGGTATTCGGCTTTACGTGAAGCAAGACAATCATTCTGCTGAAACCGTTTACCAGCGTGTGGGCTTGGCTCGATCAGCGTACAGGGTGTACGAGGATGATTTCGTCCTGCCTAAAGAGCGCCCATCTCAGGCGCACAAAAAGGAGGTTCCATGAAGTGTGTTCGACCGCTGCTACTCCTTGTGGCAGTCGTCATCCTTACCGGAGGTTGTGCCTTCGTGCGAGGCACCTACGGAGAGGAGGTTAAGCCTCTGGACCTCTCCTCAATTAAAAAGGGAACGACGACACGAGCAGAGGTTGCGACCTTACTGGGAGCGCCTGAAAGAATCGTGGAGGTGAATGATCATGAGATTTTCCAATACTATCATTTCGATATGAAATCTGGTCTCCTTCTCTTTTTTTCGCGAACGAATGTCATAAGCGAGGACGTTTTTGTGTTTTTCGATAAAAATGGAATTGTAGAGGACATTGTTGTGGGCAAGAAGAAACCGGTTCCTGAAATGCAATTTTGGCCGTTCGGTGAGTAACGTCTGGCCAAAAGGATAAAGCCCCAATGCGGTTTCTGGTCCGTCCTTTCGCACTCTGCCTTCTCGTTGCAAGTCTCTCAAGCTGTGGGCCGGTCATATGGCAGCGCCTGACTCTCAATCAACCCATTACGAAGGACGAAGTCGCATTTATTCATGAGGGGAAAACCTATCTGTCCGAGGTCGCAAAAGAGCTCGGTTCGCCAGATGAGATTCTCAACCTAAAGAATCGTCTGGTGGCCCGGTATCACTTCAGCGATACCAGATATTTTCGGATTAATTTTGGCTGGGGCCTTCGATTTTTTATCCCATACTATACTCCGGACCTGGTTCTCAGTGGAGGAGGGTCTGGGACTGACGTGTTTGATGTCGCCTGTGATTCTCACCTTGTCGTTCAAGAGACATCGTTTGCTTTTCACAAAAGCTCCTCACGTTTTAACTTTTGGCCCTGGGACTAGGATAAGATCGCCGCTCAGAAGCAGAACTTGCATTGCCTGGAATTGCCGCCTCCGGCTTGTCCCGCTATAATCCCGCTCTACCGCAGCATCGACATATGATCTCACTTCGACCAGTTTTCCGACATGCTTTGACGCTGGCGCTGTGTTGTCTGCTGGCGTCCTGCAGCATCAAGGCCCATGCGAGCGACCCTCAAGACTCCCGCATGCGGGTGCGCGATCTCGGTATCGTCATTGGCACCTATGCCACGGGTCCTCTCAACGCGATTACGGACGTCGCGGGCGTCAAAGTCGGGCACACGACTCTAATCTCTGGCGATGGGCCGTTGAAGCCAGGTGTTGGCCCGGTTCGGACAGGCGTCACCGTCGTCATTCCTCGGGATGACGTCTGGCACAAGAAGGTCCCGGCGGGCTCATTCGTCCTGAATGGCACGGGCGAGATGACCGGACTGGCCTGGGTAAGCGAGGCGGGGTTTTTGGAGTATCCGATCGCGCTCACCAACACGTTGAACGTGCCACGCGTGGCCAATGGCGTGATGACTTGGATGATCGGGCAATATCCGGGGATTGGCATCACCGACGACACTTTAACTCCGGTTGTCGCAGAATGCGACGACGGCCGCCTCAACGATATTCAGGGACGGCACGTCTCGGAAACCGACGTCGTCGAGGCGCTTAACGGCGCTACAAGCGGTCCGGTGAAAGAAGGGACGGTCGGAGCAGGCACGGGCATGGTGTCGTTTGGATTCAAGGGAGGGATCGGGAGCGCCTCGCGAAAGCTTCCTGATCCGGAGGGCGGTTATACGGTCGGGGTACTCGTCAACGCCAATCATGGCCGGAAGCCGGAGTTGATCGTCGCAGGCGTACCGGTCGGCCGGTTATACGACGCCTCGCCTGCCGCGACGACGACGGCGGAGCCAGGCCAGAGCGAAGGTTCAATTATCATCATCGTGGCCACTGATGCGCCGCTCGATGCGAGGCAGCTCAACAGGCTCGCCAAGCGAGCCGCGTTAGGGCTGGCCCGGACCGGGTCAACAGCTCGTCACGGAAGCGGCGACTTCATTCTCGCCTTCTCTACGGCAAACGTCATACCACACTATCCCGAACAACCGACCTATCCTCTGACCCACCTCGCGGATACACACATGAATCCTCTCATCGCCGCGACGGTCGAAACCACAGAGGAAGCGATCGTGAATGCGTTGACCATGGCCACGACGATCGTTGGACGCGATGGCCACAGGGTTGAAGCCATTTCGCTTACACGGCTCCGCGACCTTCTCGCGTCGCGCACGCCTTGAGAGGTCGACGTGAAGCGCTTGCATTTTCGTTGGTCCGCTGGCTATTCTCACGCCGCGTCTCGATGGGGAGGACGGAATGAACGAATATCAAATCGGTGGCGGCCTTCGGTTGTTGACGGCCGTTGAAAAAACCGATGCCTTCGGCGAGTTTCTAAAGACCAGGATGGTGCGGGCGCTCGAGACGGAAGATCCCACGGAGCTGCATTACTTGCTTGCCCAGTTAGATGACTATCACTCTTACATGTGGCGCTACTATAAGAAGCTTGCGAAAGATCGAGCTGAGCGGATGAATCCCGGCGTGTAGGTTCAGATCCATGGTGACGCAAGAGATTCAAAGCCAAACCACGACCGGCCTCCGGTTCGCGTCGACCCTGTCCAGGAAAACCGATACAGAAGCAGCCGTTCGCGATCTCGCCGATGCGGTACGGATGCAAATCGGTCAGGGAGCGATTCACCTGGCCTTTGTGTTTTTCTCCCCCCATCATGCCCAGAAAGTCGATCTCATCGCGCGGATGATCCGCGAAGAATTGTCCATAGACGTCTGCCTCGGCTGTTCGGGGGAAGGGGTGATCGCCGATGCGGAGGAATTGGAAACGTCCCCGGCATTGACGCTCTGGGTCGCGTGCCTCCCGCAGGTCCGCCTGACTCCGCTGCGGTTGGCCTTTTCGGAGATTCACGATCAAATCCATATGCCGGGATGGCCGGAGCCGAGCGCAGAATCGAGCACCTTCATCCTTCTGGCCGACCCTTTCACAACGCCCATTCACGATGTCCTCTCCGTCATAGCCGAACGCTACCCGAACGCGCAAGCAGTCGGAGGGTTGGCGGGAGGTGGTCGTGGCCCCGGAGACAATCGGCTCCTGAAGAATGGCGAGGTCTTCGACGGAGGAGTGGTCGGAGTGCAACTCTCGGGACCCATCGCCATCAGGACCGTGATCTCGCAGGGTTGTTGTCCGATTGGAGAGCGGTATGTGGTCACCCGGGCGGAGCAGAACATGGTGTTCGAACTTGGGGGTAAACCTGCATTGACTCGTCTGCAGGAAGTGTTCGAATCGCTGGAAGGAACCACTCGGCGGGATGCTCATCGTGCATTGCACATCGGCATCGCCATCGATGAGCATCGCAGCCGTTTTGAGCGCGGCGATTTCTTGGTGCGCAACCTTGTGGGAGCAGATCAACAAGCCGGGGCAATCGCCATCGGGGATCTCGTACAAGAGGGCCAAACGGTTCAGTTTCAGCTTCGTGACGCCAAATCCGCGAGCGACGATCTTCACGTGCTTCTCGCCGCTGATCGCTCAAAGCACCGAAAGCCGCCGTTAGGCGCGCTGCTGTTCAGCTGCTGCGGGCGAGGCGAAGGCCTCTTCGGGCAAACCCATCACGACAGCAGGGTTGTGCAGGAACGCGTGGGACCGATTCCGGTTGCGGGGTTCTTCGCACAAGGGGAGATCGGTCCGGTAGGTGGGAAAAACTTTCTTCACGGCTATACGGCAAGCGTCGCCCTTTTCTCACGGCCGGATGAGAATTAAGCACCAAGACCATGCGGACAAGGAGTACTCATGCCATCTGAACAAGCAGGACCTGAGGGCAAAGAGGTCACGACGTCGTCTGGGTTGCAGTACATTGATCTCAAGGTCGGGACCGATGCCACCGCTCAAGCCGGCCAGACTGTCACGGTGCATTACACCGGCTGGTTGGAAAACGGGAAGAAGTTCGACAGCTCCATCGATCGGGGTCAGCCCTTTTCCTTTCCGCTGGGCGCGGGGCGTGTGATCAAGGGATGGGATGAAGGCGTGCAAGGCATGAAGGTGGGAGGCAAGCGTAAACTGATCATCCCCTCCAATCTCGGGTATGGGGCCCGGGGCGCCGGCGGCGCGATTCCACCGAATGCCACTCTCATTTTTGAAGTGGAACTCCTCGGCGTCTGACCTCTCCACTGTTTCTACGTCATGAAACACACTCCGCTGATCGAACAGCATCGTGTGGATGGAGCGAAGCTCGTCGATTTCGCCGGATGGGAGATGCCCATACAGTACGCGAGCGTGATCGACGAATATCACGCTGTGCGGTCGGCCGCCGGGCTTTTCGATGTCAGTCACATGGCGCGCATTACCGTCTCTGGCCAAACGAGTCGGGCCTTTCTTCAGCGGATGACCACGAACAACGTTTCGGCCCTGGCACCCGGACAGGCTCATTACTCGATGGTGTGTAACGAGAACGGCGGCATCAAGGACGATATCTTCGTCTACCGCACCGGGGACACCGAGTATTTGCTGTGCGTCAACGCCTCCAACCGCGAGAAGATCCTGGCCTGGCTGTTGGAGCATCGAACGGCGGACGACCGGTGCCAGATCGAGGACCGTACCGCCGCGCTCGCCCAGATCGCGATCCAGGGACCAGCGTCACGCGACATCCTCGTGGCCGCCGGAGCCGAAGGGATCGCCGAACTGAAAATGCACCACTGCCGCGACATTCGAGTCGCCGGCATGCGGTGCTTCGTGGCCAGAACGGGTTACAGTGGAGAGCTCGGTTACGAACTGAATGTGCCGGCAAGCCAAGCGGTAGATTTCTGGAAATGCTTGTTGCGGGAAGGAGCCGAAAAAGGTCTCAAACCAGCGGGGCTTGGCGCGCGGGATCTATTACGTCTGGAAATGGCGTATTTGTTGTACGGGAACGACATCGGCGAAGAGACGACGCCGATTGAGGCAGGAGCCGCGTGGGCGGTGAACTTCGAGAAAGGAGACTTTCTGGGGCGTTCGCCGCTACAACGGCAAACGCAACAGGGCCCATCTCGTCGATTAGTGGCATTCGAGTTGCTGCAGAAATCGGTGCCTCGTCACGGCTTCCGCATTCTTGATCCTGCATCGTCCCAACCTATTGGAGAAGTCACCAGTGGAAATCTTTCGCCTCTCCTTCAGAAGGGAATCGGATTAGGATACGTACCGACGGCATTCGCCAAACCCGACACGGCGTGCTCAGTCGACATTCGCGGGAAAATTCTCCCAGCTGTCACCGTAAAGCCGCCCTTTTACCGAAAGGCGAAGACGGCGCATCATTGAAACCGGGTAGGTACACGAATGGGCGGCGGTGAGCCCCAATGCACATGAGCAAGAGCAAGAACATCTTTACGGGAAAGGTCCTCACGCTCAACATCGATACCGTCACACTGCCAAACGGCGTCACAATCGATCTGGAAATCGTTCGTCATCCGGGCGCCGCCGCTGTGGTCCCTCTCAAGGACAACGGGATGGTCGTGTTGATCAAACAGCTGCGCCATGCGGCTGGGGGATTCATCTATGAGATCCCGGCAGGAAAACTTGACCGAGGTGAAGATCCGCTGCACTGCGCGGCGCGGGAGCTCGAGGAGGAAATCGGCTACATCGCGGGGCGTCTGGAGCGTCTCACGAGCATTCTGACTGCCCCAGGCTTTACGGACGAGGTCATCCATATCTACAAAGCGACCGGTCTGACAGCGGGTCGGCAACAGTTGGATCGTGACGAAATTCTCGAGGTCCTGGAAATCTCGCTTGAGGAGGCAATCAAGATGATTGAAGCCGGAACGATCCGAGATGCGAAAACAATTGTGGGATTACAGTTGGTGAGTCGTGGAAGATGACCTGAGTACTTAAGGAGCCGTCCGCTTTTGGCGGAAGGCTCCTCAAGCTAGCTAGCCTCGCCTTAAGGGGATTACTTACCCTTCTTCTCGTCCTTCTTATCCTTCTTCTCGTCGCCGAAGGTGTCCATCTGGCCACCCTTCTTCTCGTCCTTCTTGTCCTTCTTCTCATCGCCGTACACGAGGACGTGACCGCCCTTCTTCTCATCTTTCTTGTCCTTCTTCTCCTCACCGGCGAACGAAGGAGCGCTGAAGGAAATCGCCACCGCCACTGCCATAATTGCCAACAACATGCGCTTCATAACTTGTCACCTCCCGTGATTGGTAAAGTGTGCCCTTCCGTGGGCACTACTGGGGTCTCAGCAAGCTTGGTGCCCAGTGGTTTTCGTAACTAGTCTTGAAATAAATCAACGACTTGTTGCCTTGATAGCCACCCGGTCGCCTCATCGATCCACCGGAAATACTGTGGCAGAATAGCCGGCCTCGGCTAAACTGCCTCAGCTCCAAACGCTGTGACGCAAATGGCCACCTCACCGGCTCAGCCAGGGCAGCTCCTAGACCACCTGCGGCCAGGGGCGTCTATCGTGTTTGTGGGCATCAACCCAGGGGCTCGATCAGCCGCCGTGGGACACCATTTTGCGGGCGCTTCGAACCGCTTTTGGAAACTCCTCTTCGATTCTGGCCTGATCGATGAGCCGCTCACCTATAGGGAGGATTGGCGGCTCCCCGAGTGGCGGCTTGGGCTGACCAATATCATCGGACGAAGCAGTGTCGGCATTGGTGAATTGAGTCCCGCAGAGTACCTGGCAGGACTTGGTGCGCTCGAGCGAAAAATCCGTCGCTACCGACCTCGAACCGTCGCGTTCCTGGGAGTGACCATCTATCGGATGCTGTTCCCTCACCTGTGTGGATTAACGCTGCTCAATCTTGGGCCTACCAAGGCTCGGTTGGCCGGCGCACCGGTGTTTTTGCTCCCGAACCCGAGTGGGCGAAATGCACATTATTCGTACGATCAAATGCTCAGCGCGTTTATCATGCTGCGCAAACACACGCACCGATCCAGCCAGAACAATCGTCGTGCATGAACTGTTCGATTCGCCGCAAAACCGAGAGCATTTTCAGTTCCCTCCGGAAGTCGAATCCGTCCGCACTGAAAACAGCATTTCGTGATTGCCGCTCGGTAGGCGCCCCCGTCACTCGTCGTCATCTCTCTCCTGGAACAGCCTGGCCAATCGTGCTATCTTCATCGCGCCAGAAAGTCGCTCGTCACTGGGTGATTGGCCACAGAGGAACGTATCTCCTCGTCAACCGCGGAGCCATGTATGTTGCTGAGTGGGAAAAAAGGATTGATCGTTGGCGTGGCCAACAAGCACAGTATCGCCTGGGCCATCGCTCAATCCGCCGCCGGCCAGGGAGCACAGCTCTTTTTCAACTATCAGAACGACCGCCTCAAAGAGAACGTCGAAGAATTAGTCGCCACCCTCCCAGGCTCCAAAGCGTTCCCCTGCGATGCAGGAGATGATGCCCAGATCGATTCGTTGATGAACCACGTCGGAAAGGAAGCCGGCAAGCTCGATTTCCTGATTCATTCCATTGCCTTTGCGCCGCGTGAAGAACTCACGGGACAGTTTGTCAACACGACACGCAACGGTTTCGCCACAGCGCTCGATGTCAGCGCCTATTCGCTCGTCGCGCTGACGCGCGCGGCCCTGCCGCTGATGACGGAGGGCGGATCCGTCGTGACGCTGACGTATCTTGGCGCGGAACGAGTCGTGCCCCACTACAACGTCATGGGTGTCGCAAAGGCCGCGCTCGAAGCCACCGTTCGCTATCTCGCCCATGATCTGGGGCCTCGGAACATCCGCGTGAACGCGATTTCGGCGGGTCCCATCAAGACCCTGGCCGCCCGCGGCGTCTCGGGCATCAGCAAAATGGTCGATCATCATAAAGAATTTGCCCCGCTACGCCGGGCCACGGAGCAGGGAGAAGTCGGCGACACGGCGCTGTTCCTGGTTAGTCCGCTTGGACGGGGAATTACGGGCGAAGTGATTTACGTCGATGGCGGATACAATATCCTGGGATCGCTCGCTTCGGTGGAGTAGACACGACCACGTCTCTTCGGCGCCGCTCCGAAAATCAGCAACCGGATCGAGGCCCTGCCACAGTTATTCGATCGATCGCCTCAACGCCTTCAATCGACCCGCCTTCTTTTTCGATTCCAGTCTCCGCGTCCGCGAACCTCTCGTAGGAACTGTAGGCCTGCGCGGTTTTCGAGGAACCGCCACGCTCTGAATGAGCGTGCGCAGCCGTGCAATGGCGTCATCACGATTCTGGTCCTGGCTCCGGGATTGCTGTGCCTTGATCGTCAGGACTCCCGCTTCAGAGATGCGGTGGTCGCGCAGCTTGAGCAGCCGTTCCTTGTACGGCGCCGGCAAGGACGAGGCGGCGATGTCGAACCGCAAGTGAACAGCCGATGAGACCTTGTTGACATGTTGGCCGCCTGCGCCTTGAGCTCGGACGGCGTGGATTTCGATTTCTGTATCAGGAATCGTAATGTGGGATGAAAGCTGCAGCATGCGGCGCAATACCGTGTCCAAGAGACATTGTTTCACAGACGCATCGACACGGACAAGCGTGGCCGTGCCGTCAACACCTTCACCGTGCAAGCCGTGAACAAGTGAAATTGGACGAGGAGCTAGCGCAGTTCCGGCAGACGGTCGATAATGCGGAGCCGAACTTCGTCGCCAACCTGCATCTGCACCATTTTAGTCGCGAGACTAGCGCGCACACGCTGGGCATCCTCCAGCTTGAACTGCACCTGGCCTCCGCAACGCTCGACAAGGTGAAAGAGCAGCATCGTGGTGAGCCGGTGGAGTTCCTCGTCGGTGGTGTGCTGGCTCATGTTGAGGATCTGGGACATGCGAGCAGCCCTTTCTTGGTGAGACTGTGACACACACCTTATGGCTGAAGACGAGTCCCACCCACAATGCCCCGAAAGAAGGGGGCCGCGCCATCGCGAAAAATCCTTACGATACAGTATCTTAGGAGGAGTTGCCCGCCAGTACGCGGATCTCATTGAGGACGGTCTCGATCTCGGCTTCTGAGTTCAGGAGACCCGGCGCCACTCGCGCGTACTGCGTGGCATATGGCGTCACGCTGGCCACGATGCCCTTGCGACGCAACTCGGTAACGACCTGGTCCGGTGACATACCCGCGACTTCAAAACATACGATGCCGGCAGACAGATCGTGCGACAAAGGGGTGTGGAGCGTAATCCGGCGCATGGCCGCCAGTCCTTGCTTGAGCTGATCGTTCAAATCCTGAATCCTCCTTGTCACGCGGGACTTCCCCAAAGCCTGGTGAAATTGGAAGGCTTGATCCAGCGCCCACCGGTGTTCAAAGGAATGGAAACCTCCCGGAGTCATGTAGACGGCGGGAGGGAGCGGCCGCGGCGGGATGACTTTCATCCACATGTCGTACGCGTCTGAATCGAAGGTCGGAATGATGGCCTTGGCGAGCGGCCAGGCTCGAGGATGTCCCCATACCAACCCCGTTCCCCTCGGACCGAACATCCATTTGTGCGTCCCGGCGATCAGAAAATCGCAGCCCACTTCGCTTAGACGGAAATCCTCCATCCCCAGGGCGTGAACTCCATCGACGCACAAGATGATCCGGTCCTTCTCGGCTCTCGACGCATTGAGTCGCTGCATGGCCCGAGCCATTTCGGCAATGGGGAGCTTCAGTCCCGTGCTGGAATGCACCCAGGTGACCGCCACGATCTTTGTCCGAGGTCGTACTGCCTTGACGAGCGTCTCCACCAGACTCTCTTGAGTGACTCTGCGCAGATCTTCATACAGCGGGATACGACGCAGCGTGGCGCCCGTGCGTTCGGCCCTGAGCCGCAGTGAGGTTTCCGTCGAATAGTGGTCGTGGGTCGTCGTCAAGATTTCGTGGTGTCGGTTGAGGGCCAGGCCTCCGTAGAGCAGCCCCAATCCCATGGTCGTGCTGTCTGTCAAGGCAATCTCAGTGGGATCGACCGCAAGGTAGGCTGCCGCAGCATGAAGCACGGCGGCCTCCTGTTTTTTTTCATGGGCGAACCAATAGCCGATCGGATCGGCGTCCAATCCCGCCCGGTGTCGTTCGATGGCCTCACGTACCGGCGTCGGGTGGGAGGCGAGAAAAAAGCCTGCGAGGTGGATCAGATCGCGCGAGAGGAGAAATTGATCGCGCACCGCCTGCCACTCTGGAGGATTTGCCGGCTCAAGAGAAGAGGCTCTCGAGAGCGGGAAGCTCTCAGATGACAGAAGCGCAGCGCTTAATGCGAGGCCGGAGCGGACAAGAAACCCTCGGCGATCGATCACGTGCATGCATACAACTCCATGGCGTGATTCGTACTCTACCGCCGGGAACGATGCGCGGCAAGAGACGGGCTAGGTCGAGTAGTGTTCCACAGGAGGGCAGGTGCAGATCAGATTTCGATCTCCGTACGCTTCGTCGATCCGGGCGACATGCGGCCAGAACTTGTGCTCCTTGACCCAAGGCGCAGGATAAACGGCCTGTTCCCGGCTGTACGGACGATCCCATTCGGAAGCAGCGACGATCTGGGCCGTATGGGGAGCGTTTTTCAGCACATTGTTGGCGCGGGGCTGACGTCCGTCGATGATCTCCTGGATTTCCGCCCGGATAAGGATCATTGCGTTGCAAAACCGGTCCAACTCGGCTTTCGATTCGCTTTCTGTCGGCTCAATCATCAATGTGCCGGCCACGGGGAACGACACCGTAGGCGCATGGAAGCCGTAGTCCATCAGGCGCTTGGCGATATCCATCGCCTCGACACCCGCCGTCTCCTTGAATTGACGCAGATCGAGGATAAACTCGTGTGCCACGTATCCTGTCTTTCCCGTGTAGAGAATCGGATAGTGTTTCTCCAACCGCTTCGCCATGTAATTGGCATTCAAGATCGCAACCTGCGTCGCCTTGATGAGGCCGTCACGCCCCATGAGCGCGATATACACCCACGGAATCGTCAGGATGCTCGGGCTTCCAAAGGGCGCGGCCGATACCGGGCCGATGGACTCCGTCCCGCCGATCCCAGTGACAGGATGACCAGGGAGAAAGGCAGCCAGGTGCCGGGCAACGGCGATCGGTCCCATGCCAGGACCACCGCCCCCATGCGGAATGCAGAAGGTCTTGTGTAGATTGAGATGGCAGACGTCCGCGCCGATGTCGCCGGGCCGGCACAGGCCGACCTGTGCATTCATGTTGGCTCCGTCCATATAAACCTGTCCGCCATGGGTATGAACGATCTGGCAGATGCGCTTGACGTCGGCTTCAAACACGCCGTGTGTGGACGGATAGGTCAACATGAGTGAGGCTAACCGCATCCGATGCTCAGCGGCCTTGGCTTCTAGATCCTGCAAATCCACGTTGCCCTGCTTGTCACAAGCCACCGCGACAACGGTCATGCCGACCATTGCCGCGCTGGCGGGGTTGGTCCCATGAGCCGAAACAGGAATGAGGCACACATCGCGATGAAACTCGCCCTGGCTCCGGTGGTACGCCCTGATGACCATCAAGCCGGCATACTCGCCTTGCGATCCCGCGTTGGGCTGCAACGACACAGCGGAAAAACCCGTGATCTCGGCCAACCGTGTTTCCAACTGGCGAAACAGCTCCTGATATCCCTTACTCTGCTCAGCCGGCGCGAACGGGTGCAGGCGGGCAAACTCGGGCCAGGTCACCGGCAACATTTCCGCGGTCGCATTGAGCTTCATCGTGCAGGACCCGAGGGGAATCATGGAATGGGTCAGCGAGAGATCGCGCGCTTGAAGTCGATGAAGATACCGGAGGATTTCATGCTCGGCATGGTAGCGGTTGAACACCTCGTGCGTGAGGTAGGGAGTCGTCCGCGCCAGATTCGCTGGAAAAGCCGTATCGACGGTCTGCGCCGACTCCTGCATGGTGAACGGCAGGCGCGAATGCCCGACGAAAACTTCCATCAGTCGCTGCACGTCCTCCGTTTCGGTCGTTTCATCCAGGGAGATGCCCAGCGAATCGTCGTCATACCGTCGAAGATTCAACCCTTGCTCATCCGCCCGAACAAGGATTTGTTCGCATTGCGTCTGGGTCACTCGCACCCGGATGGTATCGAAAAATTCCTGGCTACCGATGTCGAAGCCCAGTTGTCGCAGACCTTTGGTCAGCAGGACCGCAAGGCCATGAACGCGTTCGGCAATCCGCCGCAAGCCCTCAGGCCCGTGATAGACCGCATACATCCCCGCGATGATCGCCAGGAGTACTTGAGCAGTGCAGATGTTGCTCGTCGCCTTTTCGCGTCTGATGTGCTGTTCCCGCGTCTGCAACGACAACCGATAGGCGATTTGTCCGCTTCGATCTTTTGACACTCCGACGATGCGCCCAGGCATCTGGCGTTTATATTCTTCCTTGACCGACAAAAAGGCGGCATGCGGGCCGCCGAAGCCCATCGGCACGCCGAATCGTTGGCTGGAGCCGACGGCGATGTCCGCGCCGAACTCTCCGGGCGGCCGCAGTAGGGTCAGCGCCAGCAGGTCCGTCGCCACGACGACCAGCATCCCGGCTTTGTGTGCCTGTTCGACTAGGGCCTGATAGTTGCCCACATAGCCGTCGGTGGTCGGATATTGCAGCAGCAGCCCGCTAAGTCGGGGATTGTCAAAATTGATCGATCTCGTGTTTCCGACATGCAGCGTGATGTCCAGCGGCTCCGCCCGGGTCTGTAGGACGGCGATCGTCTGAGGATGACAGTCCTGCGAGACGAAAAACTCTTTGCGATCCTGGCCGGCTCCGCGTGAGATGGCAAGGCACATGGCCATGGCCTCGGCTGCGGCGGTGGCCTCGTCGAGCAGCGACGCATTGGCAAGCGGCAGTCCCGTCAGGTCCGCGACCATGGTCTGGAAATTGACCAAGGCCTCGAGCCGTCCTTGCGCGATCTCGGCCTGGTAAGGGGTATATTGGGTATACCAGCCAGGGTTTTCGAGGATGTTCCGCTGAATGACGCCGGGCGTCATGCAGTCGTAATAGCCCATTCCGAGGTACGAGCGGTAGACCCGATTTTCCGAGGCAAACCCGCGCAGTTCCCGAAGCACCGCCTGTTCGCCGCGCTGCAGCGGGAGATCCAACGGGCGGCCGAGTTGGATGTCGCGAGGCACTGTCGCATCGGTCAGCGCCTGCAACGAGTTCAGGCCGAGCAGCGCCAGCATCTCCCTGACGTCAGCATCAGTCGGTCCAAGATGACGTTGCACAAACGTATCGGTCGGATTCAAAAAATCAGGAGTCGCCATGAGAGGTGATAGGCTCTGATTCGGCGTCGATGCACGTATAATTGGAAGATTATCATGCCCAACCCCACTTCTCCAAGCGGAGATGTCGGTCGGTCGGCATCCCCATTGGGGGGGTAGATGCTCCAGGTATCCCCCAGATCGCCCCCGGGTCCGGCCGCTCCGTTCGTCCACTGGAAATGGCCGGCAGCAGGTTTGCTATAATCCATAATTCTCTATTGGCCGTCATGCGCATCCTCGTCATCGAAGATGAAACCAAAGTCGGTTGCTTCATCAAGCGCGCGCTTGAAGAGGAAAGTTACGCGGTCGACTTGTGCGAAGACGGGGCCAAGGGTCTGGAGATGGCGCTGACGACCAATTATGACTCGATCATCGTGGATCTCATGCTCCCGTCGCTGTCGGGGCTCGACATCGTCAAAGGCATCCGCCGCGAACGCATCCAGACGCCGATCCTCATTTTGACCGCGCAATCCCAGGTCGATCAGCGCGTCAAAGGCCTCGACGCCGGCGCCGATGACTATCTCACCAAGCCGTTTGCCATCGATGAGCTCTTGGCCCGCGTGCGGGCGCTCCTGCGCCGGGGAGCCACCGACAGCCCCGGCATCTTACAGATCGACGACCTCGTGCTGAATCCGGCCACGCGTGAGGTGACGCGTGGAGGACAGCGCATTGAGTTGACCTTGAAGGAGTACGCGCTGCTGGAATATCTCATGCGCCATACGGGCCGCGTCCTTACTCGCCCTATGATCTCCGAGCACGTGTGGAACCAGGATTTTGACACCTTCACGAACGTCATCGACGTCTACGTCAACTACCTCCGCAACAAGGTCGACCGCGGGCGCACCAAAAAGCTGATCCATACCATTCGTGGCAGTGGGTACATGCTGAAGGCCGACTAGGCGATGGCCTGCACAGGAGACGACTGATGCCGCTGCGCCTTCGACTCAGTCTCTGGTACGGCAGCGCCCTCGCCTTGATTCTGGTGGCCTTCTCGACCGTCCTGTACTTTGTCACAGCTCGAAGCCTTCGAGACGCGCTCGATCAATCGCTCGAAGAAACCGCCGCCGCTGCCGTGCGCTCGCTCGAAGAACGCGGGTTCCTTCCGCTGATCGACGAAGAAGAGCTCATGTCGCAATTCCCTGAATTGGCGCGCATCGACAAGTTCTTCCAGATCTTCAGTCCGTCCGGGACCATTACCATCCGCTCCCCCAACGTCAAACAGCACGAATTGCCGCTCAGCCGCCGTGCCCTTGAGGTGGCGTTCAGCGGACAGACGATTTATGAATCGGCCAAGTATCCCAAGGAACCTCCGCTCCGGCTGATCTCAGTCCCGATCATTTATCGCGGCAACCTGCTCTACATCATCCAGGTCGGCACGTCGATGGAGTCGGTCGACCAGACCTTGAATCGACTGCTGCTGGTGCTCCTGGTGACCATGCCGCTCGCGCTGGCTGTGTCGCTGGCCGGAGGTTGGTTTCTCGCCGGCCGCGCGCTCCGCCCCGTCGATGCCATTACGCTTGCTGCCCAGCGGATCGCGGCTGGAGATCTCACGCAGCGGCTAAACGTGCCAACCTCCGCCGATGAAATCGGACGACTCGCCGGCACGTTCAACAACATGATCGCCAGGCTCGAAACCTCATTCCGGCAGATTCGTCAGTTCAGCAGCGACGCTTCGCACGAGTTGCGCACACCGCTGACCGTCATGAAGGGCGAGACCGAGCTGGCCCTGCGGCGGCCCCGCGAAGCGCGGGACTATACGGTGGTTCTCGAGAGCAACCTGGAGGAAATCGACCGCATGACCCGCATCGTCGACGAATTGCTCTTTTTGTCCCGCGCGGACATGGGGGAGGTCAAGACAGAGCGCCTGCCGGTAAAACTCGAGTCACTGCTGGAAGACATCCACCGGCAGGCGTCCCTACTCGGCCAGGAACGCAATGTCCAAGTCGTGCTGGGACTCGTCATGCCGGCCGTTGTGTTGGGCGACGAATTGCGCTTGCGCGAGCTATTTTTGAACCTCGTGGATAACGCCGTCAAATATTCACATCCCAGCGGAACGGTGGACATTTCCCTGATCACGCAAGGCAATCAGGCCAAGTTCATCATTGCGGATCAGGGCATCGGCATTTCGCGCGAAGAGCAACAACACATCTTCGACCGGTTCTACCGCACCGACGACGCGAGGACCCATACGAAGAAAGGCACGGGATTGGGCCTCGCCATCTGCGCTTGGATTGCAGACTCCCACCATGGCCGCATCGAGGTACAGAGCGAGCCGAATAAGGGTTCGACCTTTACCGTCCTGCTGCCGTTGGCTCCGCCATCCTCTTAGCGACTTCTAATACCTTCCTAATCGATCTCTCATTGCCGGGTGTTACCGTCCTCGAGTATGGATTTTTCAGACGAGAACCGTCGGCAAGTCCCATTCTCCATCAACAAGGAGGTCGTATGAGTCAGTTGGTTCGGAAAACGCTCGGCATCACGACCAGTATGGCCGTGCTGGTCACAGTTTTCTTTGTCGGCAGTCAATCCTTCGCTCCATTTCCCGCCACAGAGTCGACGGCAGCGACTGCGACGGTTTCCGCGCCCGTAGGGACGCTTCCGGCGAACGGCTTCACGGATGTCGCGAAAGCGGTGACTCCAGCCGTCGTCAACATCACGACGGTCATCGGCGAAAAGATTTCTGGCAGGGGCGGTGAAAGCGAATTGCGGGACCGCATGGAAGAGTTCTTCGGAGGGCCTAATGGTCCGCTCGGACCGAAATTCCGTGGCCCCCAAGGTCCGATGGAGCCGCGCGGCCCGCGTGGATTTCACGGAGGCGGGCAAGGCTCCGGCGTCATCGTGTCGCCGGACGGTCATGTGCTCACCAACAATCACGTGATCGACGGCGCTCGTGAAGTGACGGTCACGCTCCCCGACAAACGGGAATTTCAAGGGAAGATCGTGGGCACGGATCCGAAAACCGATTTGGCCGTGGTCAAGATCGACGGGAAGAATCTTCCCACCGTCCCCTGGGGAGACGCCTCAAAGCTGCAGGTCGGGGAATATGTCCTCGCGGTCGGCAATCCGTTCGGCTTGAATTCAACGGTGACGCTCGGCATCGTCAGCGCGCTGGGCCGTGGACGCATGGGCATCACCCAGTACGAGGATTTCATTCAGACCGATGCCGCCATCAATCCCGGCAACTCCGGCGGCGCCTTGGTGAACACCAAGGGCGAGCTCGTCGGGATCAACACCGCGATCTTTTCGCAAAACGGCGGCTATCAGGGCGTCGGCTTCGCCGTGCCGACCAGCATGGGCCAGCCGATCTACGACAGTTTGGTGAAGCATGGCAAAGTCGTCCGTGGATATCTGGGCATCGGCATCCAGGACCTCAATCAGGATCTCGCGAAGTCCTTCGGTGTAACCAACGGGAAGGGCGCCTTGGTCACTGACGTGAAGGAAGACAGCCCGGCCGATCACGCCGGGCTGCAACAGGGCGACGTCATCGTATCCTATCAAGCGTCTCCGGTGGAGGATGCGGTCGCGCTACAGCGCTTGGTGACCAAAACCATCGTCGGTTCCAAGGTGCCGATGAAGGTCCTGCGCGACGGCCATGAGAAGGATCTAAACGTCACGATCGCCGAACAGCCTGGTGACCCGAAGATTGCCAAGGCCGAAGGCGATGAGAAGGAGTACGCGTTTGCGGGAGTAGCTGTCCAGGACCTCGACCGTGACACCGCGAAAGAGCTGGGACTCAAGGGGAAGGCTCAGGGCGTCGTGGTCACGAGCGTCGAACCGGATAGCGGCGCCGACAAAGCCGGGTTGATTCCCGGAGACGTGATCCGGGAGATCAATCGGCAGCCGGTAAAATCGGTGAAAGAGTTCGAAAAAGTCTCGTCGGGAGTGAAGAAAGGAGAGAACGTGCTGATTTTGATCAACCGCCGTGGTGCATCGTTATTCTTGAGCGCCAAGGTCTAAGCTGCAGTGTCGCGAGGGGGTTGTCTAACGATAGCCCCCTCGCGGGACTCGCCCGCCGGGCGTTTGGAGGCCGGATGCTGAAGCTTCTCCCAGGAGATGCCCAGTCAGATCATATGTCGTCGCGTCGGTAATCCGGACCTTCACACAGGCCCCAGGGCTAGGAACGCTCGGGCTGTCTGAGCCGTTGATGTAAACCACCCCGTCGATCTCGGGTGCCAGTCCCTCGTGCCGGCCCTCCAGCCAGTGACCGTCCTCCTCAGCAGGCCCGTCCACCATCACCTCGAGCGTCGAGCCGATGCGTTCGACATTTTTTGCCGCAGCGATCGTCTCCTGAACGGCCAGCAGCTCATTGCGACGCTCCTCCATCAGGGAACGGTCGATCTTTTCGTTGAGCTCGGTGGCCGGAGTGCCTTCCTCGTCCGAGTACAAAAATGCCGCAACGCGATCGAACTCCGCCTGCTCCACGTAGCGTTTCAATTCCTCGAACGCTTCATCGGTTTCACCGGGAAACCCCACAATGAATGCGGTACGGAATATCACGCCGGGAATCCGGGACCTGATACGCTCCACCAGCGTTTCGATGGTACGCCGGTCGCCCAAGCGGTGCATGCGCTTGAGCATGAGGCTGTTGATGTGCTGAAGCGGCATATCGATGTACTTCGCAATCCGCTCTTCCCCCGCGTAAAGGTCCAGAAGCTCGTCCGTCACTTGCTGCGGATACAGATAAAAGGGCCTAATCCAGCGCGGGCCGTTCACCTTCACAAGTTCCCTCAGCAAAGACACGAGGCCCTGACGGAGGCCGAGATCGACGCCGTAATTCACAGTGTCCTGCGAGATGAGATTGATCTCTTTGACGCCTTCTCCGGCCAATTGCCGCACTTCCGCCACAATGGACTCGACCGGCCGGCTTCGTTGCTTGCCGCGCATCAGGGGGATGGCGCAGAAGGCGCAGTTGCGGTTACATCCCTCGGCAATCTTCACATAGGCACTATGCGGTGTCCCGAGACGAAGGCGAGGCGCCATCTCATCGTACAGGTAGGGAGGCTGACTGATCCATAACTGTTGACGCCGGGACTTTGGCGCGAGGAGGTCGCGGCAGATGACGGCAATCTTCCCGAACTCGCCTGTGCCGACGACACCGTCGAGTTCGGGAAGCTCTTTGAGCAAATCGCCTTGGTAGCGCTGTGCCAGGCAGCCGGCGGCAATCAGCACCCGGCAGGCACCCGATTGCTTGAGCTTCGCGTGGTCCAGGATCGTGTTGATGGACTCCTGCTTGGCCTCTTCAATGAACCCGCAAGTATTGATAATGACGACCTCGGCCTGTTTCGGATTGCCGGTCAGCTCGAATCCGTCGGCAGCAAGCGTGCCCAACATGATTTCGGAATCGACCTGATTCTTCGTGCAACCGAGATTGACGAAGCCCACCGTCGTCTTTTTCCCGGACCCAGACGGCGAGGCAGCCTTTTTCTGGCGGCCCAGTTTAATAAGCGCTTGACTCATAAGTCAGTCAGTCTACGAGAGGCCCCAAAAGACTGTCAACGAGCCCCCTTGCAGGCAAGAGGCCGATTCCCCTATCGTGCGGACGATGATTAGGACGTTTCAAGGGATCAGACCCACCATTCCAAGGTCCTGCTTTATCGAGGACACCGGGATCGTGATCGGTGACGTCGTCATGGGCGAGCAGTGCAGCGTTTGGTTTCACGCCGTGATTCGGGGGGATGTGCATTACATCCGCCTTGGCGACCGGACCAATGTCCAGGATCTCTGCATGTTGCATGTGACGCACGATACCCATCCCTTGATCATCGGCAGCGACGTCACGATCGGCCACCACGTGGTGCTGCACGGCTGCACCATCAAAGACCGCGTGCTGATCGGCATGGGCACCATCATCATGGACGGCGCCGTGATCGGCGAGGAGTCGGTGGTCGGTGCCGGCGCACTGGTCACTGAACGTACCATCGTTCCCCCGAGGAGCCTCGTGCTCGGCTCGCCGGCGAAGGTTCGTCGTCCGGTCACCGAAAAGGAGTTGTCATGGATTCGAGAATCTTCCGCCAACTATGTGAAGTACGCAAGCCAATACATGGATGATTCGCACAGCCCCAGAACTGGTTTTCACCCCTGATCCCGTTCGCTACGCCTTTGCCCTCCGTCTTGCACCGACCCTGAGCACACAAATAGGATCTCCCACCAACGCCGTTTGAAACTGCTGCCGTTCGACCAGGTAGGGAATGGCCTTCCTGTGGCACCAGTCCGCGATCCAGTTGACCTCCTCCACGGAGGTCGTCACGACTGCCGGCAAGCGAAGTTTGGACATGCAGCGATTGACGAGCGACCGTACGATGCGTCGTTCCCTCACAAAGACGCCAGGATCGAAGGTCAACGGAACAGCGCGGCCATACGACAGCTCCGCGAGATGCGGAAACCGCTCAGGATCGTTCAAGACGCTCACGATCCACAGATGATCAAAGGACCCGCGAACAGTCCCGGCATCCATCGCATGAAATCGTGGAGGAAGCCCGCGACAGGCCCGATTCAGCGTGGCGACTTCGGAGGTGCGCAGATTGCAAGACAGCACGGTTCGATGCAACTCGAGCGACTCGACGAGTAACACCGGCAACTCTGCGACGCCCGCCCCGACGTACAGACTGCGACCGCCCGCAGCAAGCCGCGTGAGCAAGACTTCTCCCATGCGCATGCCGAGACGGCGACAGGGCTCTCGTTTCGTCCTCCAGAAAACATCTCCGCCTTCATAGCAGTAGATACTGGCGAGCCGCCGATAATCGAGGCGCTCAAACACTGCGGCGATCACGCGGCGCGTGGCGGTACTGATTCGTCTTGACCGTCTCATCGCCGGGTCAACCCGGCCAGGTCTTCAATGCAGCCGACGACGATCTCACTGACTCCCTCGAGAAAATCCAAGTCCAAGGTGTCCAGGGTGTCGCTGGGCTGATGATAATGGGGATTGCGGAAATTTGCCGTGTCGGTCAGCATGACGGCCCGATAGCCCTCGTCCCAGAACGCCGCGTGATCGCTCCGACGCACGTCCGGCAGGCTTTCGCCGCGCGCGGGGACCGCCAAGGCAAGGATGGGCGTGGTCGGCGCGACTCTGCGGGCATTGCGCTCAACCGCGGCAACGAGATCCCGTGAAGCCTCGTTGCCCACAATGCCGAGAAAATTCCCGACCGTCGGAATAGCAATGGGGACCCCGGGTGGCGTGCGCTGGGAGCCGGCGTCCCGGCTGGTATATCCAACGCATTCGAGCACGATCGCGCCGTCCAACAGCTGACCGGTCTGTTTGAGTCCGGAAATGAAGGCCTGGCTGCCCAGCAGTCCATGTTCTTCGAGGCAAAACGCCGCGAGCCAGACCGGCCGTGCCACCACCAGATGCCTCAGCCGATCGGCCGCTTCAAGCAAGACGGCCAACGCGCTGGCATTATCGTCAGCTCCAGGTGAGCCCACGACAGTGTCGTAATGTGCGCCGATCAGCAGCGGGGGCTGCGCGCCCTTGCCCGGCCGTCCCGGCGGCGATTTGATGCCGAGAATATTGAAGTAGGATTTACCCAGGGCTCGAAACGGTTGCCCGCTCGTCGTCCATCCGTATTCGGCAAACCGTGCCGCCAGATACTCGGCAGCCTGATTGAGTGCGTGGGGAGCGGTCTGCGGGTGGCGTTCTCCGACCAAGGACCGGAGATGGCGGAGAATGCTGGTCCGACGGTTGGCCAAGGGAAGGTCGCGGTGCTACGCCGTAATTTCGGTACCGATGCCTTTGCGCGTGAATACCTCGAGGAGAATGGCATGCGGTATTCGACCGTCGATAATGTGGGCCTTGCCCACTCCCTGTTCCAGGGCATCCAGACACGCGTGTACTTTTGGCAGCATGCCCTCGGTGATCGTGCCTTTCTTGACCATCCGTTGGACGTCCTTGCGCGAGACGGTGGACAGATGGCGTCCCTTGGCATCGCGGATGCCCTTGATATCCGTCATCATGACAAGCTTTTCCGCGTGCAAAGCTCCGGCGATCGCTCCGGCCACGAGGTCAGCGTTGATATTGTAGGTGTTGCCCTCCCGGTCGGTGCCGATAGGAGCGATGACCGGAATATAGTGGTCGCCCTGCAGCTTAAACAATAGGCTGGGATCGACCTTCTCGATATCTCCTACGAAACCGAAATCACTCTCGGCGTCATCTTCGTCGAGATCCCGTTCCAGACTTTCCGCCCACGCCCGCACCGTCAAGGGCTTCGACAGGATCAACCCTCCGTCTTTTCCGCTGAGACCGACGGCGCTCCCGCCGTGGCGGTTGATAAGATCCGTGATCTCCATGTTGATTTTGCCCGCCAGCACCATCTCAACAATCTCCATGGTCGCTTCGTTCGTGACGCGCACGCCGTACAAAAATTTCGATTCGATGCCGAGGCGGTCGAGCATCTCGTCGATCTGCGGGCCCCCTCCATGGATGATGACGGGATTGAGGCCGACGTACTTCAACAGGACGATGTCCTGCGCGAACCGCTCCTTCAACGAAGACTCGGTCATCGCGTTGCCGCCGTACTTGATCACGATCGTCTTGCCGCGGAATGTGCGGATATACGGCAAAGCCTCGATGAGCACGTTGGCTTTCCGAATGAGCTTGTTCATCGTCGGCTCCCCAGGCGGTCGCTCACCCCATTGACAGGCGCGACCATACCACGATGGGGCACGTGAGGCCCAGTGAAATTCGCAGAGAGCAGCGCTGTCACCGCTTCTCCCCCTTGGCGGGCCGACCGTCGGTCGCCCGGCCCGCCCTCGGATGGGCTCGATCATACACGGCCAACAACTGATCGGTGGCCACGTGCGTGTACCGTTGCGTCGTGCTGAGCGACGCATGTCCCAACATCTCCTGGATGCTCCGAAGGTCGGCACCCTCGTCGAGCAGATGCGTGGCAAATGAATGACGCAGCGTGTGAGGGCTGACCGCTCCACCCGCGAGCCGGCTCGAATATCTGGTCACGATGCGAGCCACACTCCGGCTGGTCAGCCGCCCTCCTCGCTGGTTGCAAAACAACGCCCGAGGCGGGACACCGGAAGATTGCCGCGGAAGACTCACGCGGTAACGTCGGATCGCGTCCAACGCCACCTCGCCGATGGGCACAATCCGCTCCTTCCGCCCCTTTCCCTGCAAACGGACCAACCCTTCCGGCTCGCGGACGTCCCCGATGTCGAGCGCCACCAGCTCGCTCACGCGCGCCCCAGTGGAATAGAGCGTTTCGAGCAACGCGCGATCCCTTAACGACCAGACCGTCTGTCCCGCCGGAAAGGTCATCAGGGCATCCGCATCATCTTTCGTCAGGACACGGGGGAGCAATTTGGGTTGTTTGGGCGTGCGCATCCCATCGACCGGATTGCGGCTCACCATGCCGCGCCGCGACAGGTAGCGGTAGAAACTTCTCACTGCGGCAAGCTTTCGCGCCAAGGAGGACGGTTTGCCGCCTTTCTGATCAAGCCACTGGAGATATGCCCGGACGGCGTCCGAGGAGAGCGAATTGGGATCGATTGGAGAGGACACCAGCCTACGTGAGAGGAGAAACTTGTGTAGCTGCCGCAGGTCTGACGCGTAATTGCGGAGGGTTTCCGGTGAAGCCCGTTGTTCGGTCCGAAGAAACCCTATGAAAGCCCTGATCGGCTCATCCATGCGGCATGGTCCTCAAGCGCTCGCTGCGAAATGAGCTGTCGCTTTCGCTCCTTATCTCTGACTGTCACAGAGAGGGGCGGGAAAAGTCCGAAATTCATGTTCATCGGCTGAAAGTGCCGCGGATCTGTGCCGGTGATGTAGGACACGAGGCAGCCGTGAGCAGTCGTTGGAGGAGGGGTAACCAACGGCAGACCTCGAAGCCCGCGGACCGCGTTGATGCCGGCAAGACCGCCCATCGCCGCTGAATCCGTATAGCCTTCCACACCGACCAATTGGCCGGCGAAGAACAGCGTGCTGCGGTCTTTGAACTGCAGGGTGTTCCGTAAGAGGTGGGGCGAGTTGATGAACGTATTGCGGTGCAGGCTGCCGTAGCGGAGGAATTCCGCCTGCTCCAAGCCGGGGATCATCCGGAAGACACGCTTCTGCTCACCATACGTCAAGCGGGTCTGAAATCCCACCATGTTATAGCAGGAGCGGTGGGCGTTTTCCGTTCGGAGTTGCACGACGGCATACGGCCGGGTGCCGTCCGGAGTCTCCAGGCCCACAGGCTTCAACGGACCGAACTGCATGGTCTGCTTGCCGCGCTCGGCCATCACCTCGATCGGCAGGCACGCTTCAAAATAAGGAATCTGTTCAAACGATTTGGGCTGGACCTTTTCCGCCGCCAGCAGGGCCTCATAGAAGTGGTGATACGTCGGCTCATCCATCGGGCAGTTGAGATAATCGTCGCCGCCCTTGTCATACCGTGACGCCCGAAAGGCCACCTCCGTGTTGATAGACTCGGCATCGACGATCGGCGAAATCGCGTCATAAAAATACAGGTGATTCGATTGCGTCAGCCGCGCGATGGCCTGCGAGAGTTTGTCGGAGGTCAGGGGGCCGGTCGCCACGATACAGACGCAGTCGGTCGGAATGGCCGTGAGCTCCTCTCGAAGAATGCGGACATTGGGATGCCCCTCGAGCGCCTGGGTAATTTTCATGGAGAACTGCTCGCGGTCGACTGCGAGCGCCGATCCGGCCGGCACCCGTACTTCATCGGCAATCCTGATGATGAGCGACCCCTGGTGCCGCATCTCTGCTTTCAGAATGCCCGCGGCATTCAGTGGATCGGTGGAGCCCAATGAATTCGAGCAGACAAGTTCGGCCAACCCGCCCGTCTTGTGCGCGGGGGTCGCTTCCTTCGGACGCATTTCATAGAGCGTCACTTTGGCTCCCCGGTTGGCCGCCTGCCAGGCAGCTTCCGAACCGGCCAAACCACCGCCGATAATCGTGATGTCTTCGCGCATCTGTGAGGGACTCCGAGAGAGAGCTGAGGTGAAGAAAAGGCATTGTAGAAATCGTCTTTCGGGGATGTCAAGGCGAGCACTGACTCGGCGCACAACCTCTCAGGCACTGCGCGCATTGAACCTCGTCAAAGCCCCATGTTAGACTCCCGCCGATGGGCGATTAGCTCAGTGGTAGAGCGCTTCCTTCACACGGAAGAGGCCACAGGTTCGATACCTGTATCGCCCACCATCCCCTCAAAATCTCAGGAAATTCCTCACCTTGGCGGCCACAGGACCCCCAGTGGTGGAAACCCGGCGTTTTCTGGACAGAACCCCGCCCCTCGGCTACACTTTCCTCAGTCAGCATTCATCGCTTATCGCCATTCGAGTCAGGACGCGAGGTAAGAGGTATGAAAACAAAACTGATTGCGGTTGGTCTCCTCCTGATCGCCGGCCTGGTCGGTTGTGCCGGCCATCAGCAAACGACGGACGGGGATATCGGTTATGTGGCCCCCGCCAGCATCTATAGCGTGATGGACAGCACGGCCCTCGTGTACACCGACGTCGTCGCCGGCTCGCCCTTAAATGACAATCCTTGGCGCTGGTTGGGATTTCTCTTGCATCCCGTGGGACAGGTGCTCGACTACGGCTTCAATCGACCAGTGTACTCCGTCACCGGCAGCATGCCTTATCTCTTCGGGTATACCAGCGAAGACGCGATGCTGGATGGCCAGCGTCGGCACTCTACGCGCTATTGATCGAGCACAGGTCGTCTTCCGACACGCCCGCGTTCGTCCCTGCGAACGCGGGCGTTGTTGTCTCAGGCCTGGTAAACCGCCTCCCTCTTTCGGTATTCTGCTGCACATCCACATGGCCGCACCTCGACACCGAGCGCTTTCGTCCGCACTGAGCGCGTTCATCACCATCATTGGCATCTTGCTGGCAGGGTGCGAGACCCCCAATCCCCGCCAGCAGAATCTCCCGCCCTCGGAGACGGACTTGGTCCTGCTCAAACCCGGTACCCTCTGTCAGCGTAAGCCGGCGTTTCTTCAACAGCACCCCCAATCCACGCTCGCGACCAAAGCTTGGGGATCGGGCCAGGAGCTCATGGTCCCGGCGGACCGCAGCGCGTCCCATGGGGATGAATCCTATTTTTTCGATGAGGACGGCACTCTCGTGGGAACGCTGTTCACGTTTTCTTCAGGTCTCGATCTGGCGCCGTATTCGGTTCTCCGCCATACGCTCACGCTCCTGAAGCCCACACTGGAGTTCTACTTGACCGTCGCAAACTTCTCTGGGAAGTCCAACATGGATTCCAGTTCGCTGTATGAAACCGGCGACGAAAAAACCACGACGCAATATCTTGTCATCAGCGCCCGCGAGCACCCGACCTTGCTCCAAGCCTCTGTCACCATCGATCCGTACGTCAGATTGTTTTCACCGTATCGCCGGGAGTTCTTGAACCGTTTGCGGCAGCCGAGCGGGAACCAACCGGGACAGCAGGTGGACAGTCAAGGTGCCGAGGACAAAGAGCCGTTCCCTTCGCTGCAACAGTTCGCCCGCGGTCAAACGGCGCAACTCTCATATTGCGGCGCCCAGCAATACGAGATCTCGGCCGATGCCTATCGCAAATCCATCGAGAGCGGATTCACCAACAAAGTATGGCTTGCGGAAGCGCACCACAAGCTTGGGCAGTCCTTCTTCGGATTAGGCCAGTACGAGAAGGCCAAGGTGGAAATGCTCCAGTCGCTGGCGATCAGGCCCAATACGCCGGAGATTCTCAACAGTCTCGGCTCAACCCAGCTGAAATTGGGCGACAAGGCGGGAGCCTTGGCGTCATTTGAAAAGGCCGTCAGCCTTCGACCGAATTACGCCATTGCCCGCTTCAATTTCGCCGAGGCCATCGAACCGACCAATCCAAAGCGCGCGCTTTCGGAATACGAAACGTATCTTGCTCTTGTGGAGGGCATACCGGAGGAAGCGGACCGCATTGCCCTCGTGCAGCAACGAGTCAAAAAGCTCAGACCTCAGAAATAGAAACTACCTGCGGATTTTTTCTTCCTGCTCCTGGAGAGTCTTGCAGGCGATACAGAGCGTGGTCACGGGGCGGGCCTTCAAACGTTGGTAAGGGATCTCTTCTTCGCAGCGTTCGCAGATGCCGTAGATGTTCTTGTTCAACCGGTCCAGCGCCTCATCGATCTTCTTGAGCAGTTTCTGCTCCCGTTCTTTGATCCGCATGGAAAAATTCTGGTCCACTTCGGCGGAAGCCTGATCACTGACGTCCGGAAACGCCTCCGGCCGCTCGCGCTTCGTAAGGCCTTCGCCGGTCTCATCCAGAATGGCTTGACGCTGTTTTTCCAACTCCCGCCTGATGGCGCTGTATTTCCCACCAGCTGCCGGTTTGCGGGCTCGCTTGGCTGCAACAGATGTCCTGCGCGTCGTCCGCTTGGGTGAGTTCCGTGTTTTCATTCATCACCTGTAAGAGGAAAAATGAACGGAAGACTATAACAGGGGTTTTGAAATATGGTCAATGGGAAAGGGGACTGCAGGCTTATAAATCGCGTCGGCCCTCAATGGACTTCAGCAGCGTGACTTCGTCGGCATACTCGATGTCCATGCCGACCGGAATGCCGTAGGCGATCCTGGAAACCCGTACGCCCAGCGGCTTTAATTGATTGGTCAGATAGATGGCGGTGGCTTCACCCTCGATGGTGGGATTGGTCGCGAGAATGACCTCTTGGACACCGCCGAGTTTCACGCGATCGATCAGTTCTTCGGCGCGGATGTCCGACGGGCCGATCCCATCGAGAGGAGACAGGGCGCCGAGCAAGACATGATAGAGTCCCCGGTAGGCGCCGGCCCGTTCGACGGCGTACAGCGTACTGGGCTCCTCCACGACCAGGATTCTGGTCTGATCGCGCTTCGGGTCCAAGCAGTATTCGCACAATTCCGCCTCAGCGATATTCCGGCATTGACGGCAAAACGAGAGACCGTCTTTAACGGCGCGGATGGCATCGGCCAGCCGTAAGGCCTCTTCCCGTTCGGCCTTGAGCAGATGAAAGGCCAAGCGCTGTGCCGTCTTTTGCCCGATGCCCGGCAACCGGACAAGTTCTCTCACCAGACGTGCCAGCAAGCCTTGTTGATCAACAGCCATCGCGACGCTGTCAAAAGAGGCCGGGAATGTTCATGCCGCCGGTCACTGATTTCATTTGGTCGGCCATCATCTGTCTCGCCTTCTTCAACGCGTCGTTCGATGCTGCCAGCACGAGGTCCTGCAACATGTCGACGTCTCCACTTTTGACGGCCTCCGGATTGATCACGACGCTCACGATCTCCATGCCGCCGTTGGCCGTGACGCTGACCATTCCGCCGCCCGCTGTTCCTGTCACGGTTTTGGTGGCCGCTTCCTCCTGGAGCTTGGCCATCTGCGCTTGCATGGCCTGCGCCTGCTTCATGAGGTTGGCCATGTTGCCCAATGGATTTTTCATTCCTGCACCTCTTGTCGATTCGAGATCGTCCTGACATCGGCGAGTTCCGCTCCGAAGATTTCCAGCGCCTGCTTGACCACCGGATGCGCTTTCGCCCGCTCCAAGAGTACGAGCTTCTGTTCCTGTTCTTTTGCCGCCCTAATCTGCGCCATCGTGGGACCAGGCGGATCCGTGTCCGTCAACTCGACGACGCGGACCCGGACCGGCTGCCCGCTCATCCGTTCACACAAGGAGGTCAGCGACTGAATATTGTCGGCCTTCTCGAGCATGGCCCGCGCGACGGTCGCCTGCTTGCCAAAGCCGATCGTCACGGCGTTGCCCTCGATAGCGACCAACCGTCCCATTTCAAGAAACGGGGCGATGTTGGGAAAGCTGTGGCCGACCTCTTCTTGCAACCGCTCCCAATCCAAGGTCACAGCCTGCGGCGGTCGGGCTTCAGTCGTCTGAGCTCCCGCGGGACGCTTCGCCGATTCCGAGCACGGCGGTTGGATCGTGTTGGCGGCAGCTCCAGCGGGCGCAGGCCTGGGCGTTGGTATAGCCATAGGAGGCGCGGTAGAACGGGGCGGTGTCGGGGCGCCCGCCGGACGCGACGTCGGCGTCTTTTCAGATCGGACAGCAGCCGGCTGAGTCGGACCCGAAGAAGCCGCGCGGGCCGGCTGTTCAAGAGCGACCTCCTCCTTCCTGAGCAGCCGCGTAGCCTTGACTGCTGCCGTTTCCAGGACAAATCGGGGATGCGCGCTGAATCTCAGCGCGTCTTCGGCCTGGGTGAAGAGCGCGAACAGCTGCTGGATGTGCTCCGGAGTGAGCGAACCCTTGTCGGCCGCAAGCTGCGCCAAGTCGTCAGCGGAGGCTTCGATGAGGACAGACCACTCTTGTGATGGAGTGACCGAAACCACCAGCAGGTTGCGCAGGTATTCGACCACGTCGGCACAGTAGGCACGCAGGTCGTGTCCTCCTTCGATCAGCTGAGACAGGGCGCGAAGGGCCGCAGCACTGTCCTGCGAGATAATGGCCTGGATGAGTGACCGTAGCAGCTCCTGTGGCACCGCGCCCAGCAGAGTTTCGAGGTCGGCATGGACGATTGACTTGCCGCCAAAGGCCACTGCTTGGTCGAGCAAACTCAGACCGTCCCGCATACTGCCTTCGCTGGCCCGAGCCAATGCGGCGAGACTCCGCTCTTCGAGTTCGATGCCATCCTGTTCGGCCACGTGGCGCAGACGGGCGATGATCTCCGTTTTCGCGATTCGGCGGAAATTATAATGCTGGCAGCGGGAAAGGATCGTCGCCGGAATTTTGTGGATCTCGGTCGTCGCAAAGATGAACACGACATGGGAGGGCGGCTCTTCAAGCGTTTTGAGCAACGCATTAAAGGCGGAATTCGACAACATATGGACTTCGTCGATGATGTAGACGCGGTAGGCCCCCTTAAAGGGGGTGAACTTGACGTTTTCTCGGATCTCGCGGACGTCATCCACGCTCGTATTCGATGCGCCGTCGATTTCAATGACATCCACGGAATGGCCTTGCGCGATCTCCGTGCAATTGACGCAGATCCCGCAGGGCATGCCGGTCGGGCCCTGCTCGCAGTTCAGCGCCTTGGCGAGGATGCGCGCCACCGTCGTTTTTCCTACGCCCCGCGTCCCCGAAAACAGATACGCTTGGGCGATGCGCTTGGTCGTAATTGCGTTGACCAGCGTTTGGACGACATGGGGCTGGCCGATCACATCGTCGAATGTGCCCGGCCGGTATTTTCTCGCGGAGACTTGGTAATCCATATTCTTTATCGGTTCCTAGGGCGATGGACCGAGCGTGATGTTGGGAGTCTGGTTGAGCATTCTGAGAAGCGGGGCCAGGTGATCCTGCGGCACCCAAAACGTTCTGCTTACCGTTGCTTCCTTCCGGACCTGGCGGGGTTCACAGGGTTCTGTTGCACAGGGCCCAGCCCCTTATCCTAACAGACATTCTGAGACGGAGAGGCAGTCAGGTGTTTCCCTATCGCCGTTCATCAATAACCGTGAATCCAGAGCGAGCGGACTCGGTTTGGCGGAGAGGGTGGGATTCGAACCCACGGTCCCGTTGCCGAGACGCATGCTTTCCAAGCATGTCGATTCGTCCACTCTCGCACCTCTCCGCGAGCATCGAAGGGCGAATCTTAGCATGCGCTTCCAAGAGCGGCAAGGCGCGTTTGACCGGTCTGATGTGCTTACTTATACTGCGCGAGGAGGCGACCATGAAAAAAATTCTCATCGGTCTGTTCATCGTTATCGTCTTTGTCATCGCCGGTCTGCTCGCGCTTCCGTTTCTCGTCGATCTCGCCTCTTATCAAGATCAATACAAACCGCTCATCGAAGACGCGCTGAACCGGAAAATCGAACTGCAGAGTATCCGGCTGACAATCTGGCCGCGCATCGGTGCCCGAGTCGTCGGATTCACGGTCATGGACGATCCGTCCTTCAGCGCAACTCCCTTTGCTTCCTTGAGTTCGCTCGACGTCGGTGTGAAGTTGCTGCCGCTGCTCAGCAAACAGGTCGAGATCGAAGAAATTACGTTGCGCAATCCGCTGATTACTGTGATCAAGAACAAGGATGGGATCACAAACCTTTCTACGCTGGGACCACGGACGGCGGCTCCCGCCGTGCCAGAGAAGCCTCAGCCGCAACAGGGCGATCCGCTGCAAGCCCTTGCTCTTCTCGCTGTCGATCGCGTTTCGATCGACGGGGGGACGCTGATCTACCATGATCTCTCAGCCGCCGCCAAGGCGGAATATCAGATCCAAGATCTCGCCTTTCACCTGACCTCGGTCCATCTCGGCGAGACGCCCACCGTACATCTCAATGCGACGGTCCAGCCGCATGGGGTTCCTGTCACGCTCGATGGGCGCTTCGGACCGTTGACACAAACGCTTGAGATCCAGGGATACGATTTCACGGTGGGAATCGGCAAAACTGCGCTTCGCGTAAGCGGCGCATTGCTTGGGGGAAAATTGGAAGCGACCCTTTCCGCTCCATCGATCAGTTCCGCCGATCTGCCGGTCGCTCTGCCGTTGACCAAGCCAGTGGAGATCAGGGACCTGCATGTCGTCGCTCACGCGCCCTATCCGCTGAGGCAGGGAGTCTCCGCTATGGAACTGGCGGATGTTTCAGATCTCGGCCTCAAGATCCACACGGGCGGCTCGGCGCTGGATGTGAAAGGCACGTTGCTGGCGGGTCACGCCAAGGTGATGATGACATCGCCGTCGATCAATACGGTTGACCTCCCTGTCGACACAGGCTTGAAGAAGCCGGTTGAGCTGAAGAATTTTGAAGTCAACGCCGATCTCAAAGGACAGGACGCTCGGCTCTCCAACCTTTCCTTTCAACTTTTCAACGGGGACGCGAAAGCCCAGGGAGGCATGGCGCTGGGCTCGGCTTCACCACCTTTCAACGGGAAGGTGTTGATCCGAGGCCTGCAACTCAAGCCTGTACTCGAGGTGCTGAGTCCGGACAGCAAGCTCTCGATGAGCGGAACCGCGGCAGCCGACCTCGCGGTCGCCGGTCGCGGCTTTTCGATGCCCGATCTGACAAAAGCGCTGGAGGGACCTGGTCATGTCGAAGTCAAAGAGGGCAAACTCGAAGGAGTGAACCTCACGGAAGAAGCCGTCGCGCTGTTGAAAGTCGCGGGCGTCTCGCTCGATCAGGCGAAAGCCACAGCCTTTTCGACGCTCGAAACCGATTTCATGATCAAGCAAGGCATCGTCAACATCCACCGGCTACTGGCGGACAGCCACGATTTTCAGGCGACGGGCAATGGAACGGTAGGGTTCGATCAACGCTTGAATCTCGCTGTGAATCTGAATCACACCCAGGCGATGAGCCAGAAAATTGCCGGGGTATCGTCTTTGGCCAAGATGGCGATGAAAGATGGACGGCTTCGAGTTCCGCTTCTCATCACCGGGACAGTGCAGAATCCTTCTTATGCCTTGGATACCAAAGCGTTCACTGGAAAGATCCAAGAACAGGTGCAGGAAAAAGCGAAGAGCGCGGTCGAAGGACTACTCCAAGGCACAACCACACCGTCCGATCTCAAGAAGGAAGGTGAAAATCTGCTGAAGGGATTGCTCGGACGCTAGCACGCTTCTCACTTGATGAGGCGCGGTCGCTCCACACTGTATGCTTCAACCTCCACATCCTGCATGGACAGACTTCGCGATTGCCAAGCCGCAGGCATTCGGTTATACAACTAAGCTATTTTTTGAATCCTGCTGAACTCAACGCCCGGATATCGTGGCCTGGTCCTGGATGGAGGGAGGTCGATGCGGACGCGTTGTTGGATTCTGCTGATGGTCTTCATGTTCCTGACGGGACTCACCGCGCACGCAGCAGAGGAAGCGCCTGCCGCTGCCGCGCCGATCGACACGGTGACGTTGAGGGACGGAAGCGTCATCTATGGGGAAGTCCTGGAGATGGACGGCGGGATCCTCTTCTTGAAGAACCCGGCCAACCCGGACAACCTGATCAAACTCAAATGGGACAATGTGGCCAAGCTCGCGGTCACCCATCCGATTCCTTTTCACTTGAAAGAGGGCACGGTGCTGAACGGGACCGCAACGGCCGGCCCCGATGGAATGCTGGTCATTCACGCCGAGCCCCTCAAGGGCACGATGGAAGTGCCGATGAGCGACGTCAAGTCCGTTAATCCCCTGATTCAGCCGTCGGTGATCTACGTCGGGAACCTCACCGGCGGCTATTCGCAAACGACGGGCAACAGCCACTTGCGCAATGCCAGTCTGATCGGCGAACTGGTCGCTCGGGGCGATCTGCTGCGGCTCACCATGAACGTTCGGTATGTGTACGGCGACGACTCAGGCGCGCTCCTCACCAGGAACGCTAAAGCCACCATTAAGCTGGACTTCTTCATCACGAAGCGACTGTTCTGGTTCACGTCGGCCTACTTTGAAAACGATCGATTCCAGGATCTCAAATTGAGAACCGCGCTCGCCAGCGGCCCCGGTTATCAGTGGGTCGACCGGGAAGACTACCCGGGTATTTGGAAGGACATGACGCTCTACACGGAAGCCGGGTTGGCGTATTTCAATGAAGATTTCACCACCACAGGAGATACGTCGAGTGTCCGGGCTCGTATCTCGGTCAAGTGGAATTGGCCGTTTTTCGATGAAGGCATTACCATCTATCACTTCAGTGAATTGTTTCCCTCTCTCCAAAATATGTCCGATGTGTTTATGACGATGGACAACGGAGTCCGGTTTAAGCTCTGGAAAGGGCTCGTCAGCAGCTTCCAGATCACGACCCGCTACAACAGCCGTCCGGCGCCGGGCACCGGCGACACCGACAATCTCTATCTCATCACGCTCGGATACGCGTTCGATACCACGAGGAAACGCTAAACGACTGCCGTTCACTCTTCTTCCCAAAGGAGGACGTATGTTGAAAGAGTTTAAAGAGTTCGCGATGAAGGGCAATGTCCTCGACATGGCTATCGGAGTGATCATCGGGGGGGCATTTGGCAAGATCATCACATCGCTGGTGAGCGATGTCCTGATGCCGCCTCTCGGCCTGCTCTTGGGCAAGGTCGATTTTTCAAGCCTGTTTCTCAATCTGTCGGGGACTCCTCAGCCCTCGCTCGCAGCGGCCAAGGCGGCCGGAGCTCCCACCGTCAACTACGGTGTGTTTCTGCAGACCGTGTTGGATTTCATCATCATCGCGTTCGTGATCTTCATGCTCGTGAGGCAAGTGAACCGGCTCAAGACGCCGGCCGCCCCTTCTGCTCCGACCACCAAAGACTGTCCCTTATGCCTATCCACCATTCCGATCAAGGCGACGAAGTGTGCGCATTGCACGTCAGCAGTCTGAAAATGACTGATCGGCTCCAGCTTTACCAACACCGTAAGGAGAAGTTATGTGGGAGCGTCTCGCCCGAATCGTGCTTGCTCTGATTGCGGTCGGTACCGTCGCCGGTTGTAGCGGTCAGAAGATCCCGACCGGCGGGTTGAGCGCCGTCACAACGCACGGTTACTCAGAGACTCGGCCCGTGATGCCGAACACCACCGATGCCGGGCGGACCAAAAACCGACGGGTCGAAGTACTGGTCACGAGGTAAGCGATTCAGTCCCGGAGGCTGGGGCGACACGCGCGCCTGGCTCCTTGGACAATCAGTGCTTGCAGAGCTGTTGTTCGGCAGCACCGGCATTGGCCGAGCCTGCGACGGTCGAAAGGATCTTGTAGTGACCTAACCCCAGTTCTTTCCCGTAGGCTTCCCCTACGAGCACATCCTGGACGTGTTGGTGGTCCGAAGCCCGGAAGACGGACTTACCCTCTTTCAGGCCGTCAAACTCATGGCCTTCGAGAGCCTTGATCAATGCGGCGGTCTCCGTGCTGCCGGCACGCTGCATGGCTTCAAGAATCTGGGTCATCGCGGCATACCCGAGATAACAGCGTGACGTGGGCGTATGGTTGTACTTGTCGATAACGCCCTGGATGAAACGCCTCGAACTGTCTGTATTGATCTTGGGATCCCAGATCAGTCCCCAGATTCCGGCGTTATTGGCGTAGCCGAGTGGACGGCCGATTTGCTCTCCGCCGATGAGTCCCCCGACGCCGATCTTTTCCTTCGCCATCTCCAGTTTTGCATAGCCCTTGAGCGCGTTGACGAGATCCCAGCCGTAGAGATTCAAAATGATCGCCGTGGCCTGTTTTGCTTTGGCCTCACTGAGTGCCGGCACAAAATCCATCGCCCCGAACGGAGTCACCGTCTCACCGACAATGTCGACTTTCTGCGCTTGCGCAGCGTCGACGAGCGCCTGGGCGCAGGATTTTCCATCGATGGTGGATGCGGTGATCATATGCCAGCGCGAACCGTGGGCCTTCGCGAGATGCGGGACGACCGCATAGGCCAGCATGCGGGCATTGGGCATGAACACGAACGTGTGCGCATTGCACGCGGCACCGGTCAGTTCCGGGATGTGAGCGCCCGTCACCATGAAGAGCTTGTTTTCCTTTGCCGCCAACGCACTCACGGCGAGGGCGCAGTCGCCGTTGAACGTCCCCATGAGCGCATCGACGCGGTCTTCCTTGATGAACTTTGTGGCTACTTTGACGGCTTGGTCCGGGTTCGAAGCGTCATCGGCTTCTAGAATGGCCACAGGCCGCCCCAGCACACCACCTTTCTTATTGAACAAATCGACCGCAACGTTGGCCCCATGAACGTCGTGAATGGACGAGGTCTTGTAGGGGCTGGATAATGGATCAAGGATGCCGATTTTAATGGGTTCATCTGCATGGGCCACCCGAACGCCGAAATCGATGAGCGGTCCACGGCCGACCAGGCTTCCAAGCGCCAGACTTCCGCCGGTCATTGCCGTCCACTGCAAGAAGCGCCTGCGTGACATCTGTGGCATAGTGCCTGTCTCCTCTTAGGTGAAAATCTTGAGAGCTGTTTGCGGCCCCATGATTTCACAATTTCCGCCGTGTCTCAAGCGTGCATACGTATCTTCACGGATTCCTTCAAATTAAACGACACCAGGGGCGATGCAGGCGGCAAAGGGAGGACCGCGCGGAACACCCACTGCGTTCTAACTGTATTGGTCTTCCGTATAGACTTGCTTGATGGCCCAGAACACCGCTTCTTTGAGCTTCTTGATCTGGGGATCGGGAGGGTCCTTCCGGATTTTTTGGAGCTTCTTGTCGAGATCAAATAGGGGTTGGACTGATCGCCGGTCAGGCACTCTCCCCAGCGCCCACGCGATTTCCGTTTGAACCGTAATGTCGACGCCCGGCGCATCCAACATCTCGAGAAGCGGAGGCACGACCGACGAGTCGTTGTGTGTGTTCCCCAAATCTCCCAATCCCTTGGCGGCGGCGGCCTGAAGCTCCGGCTGTTTTGAATGTTTCAGAATATCGACAAGAATCGGAATTCCATCTTTGCCCATGCTGCCCAACGCCACGGCCGCCTCTTTGGAAAGGTTCTTGTCTTTGAGCATCGCCTTCAGCTTCGGCAGCGCTTCATCTGCTTGCATTTCACCCAGCAACGAGATGATTTTGATCTTGCGCACCTGCGGTGTATCGGCGGCATCCAACAGTTTCAGCAATCGATCAGGATGCCCCCATTCAGCGGCCAGCAAGACGGGGAAATCATACTGCTCGAGCTTTTCCCGCAATTTGGTCATCGCATACGCGCCGGGGTCTCCAGCATTCGCGGACAGCGCTGCCGCGGCTGCATCTTCGAAATCGGTCCGGACCTCCTTTTGCCACTTGATCTTTGTCTCACCCAAGAGATACGTGAGCTGACAGGCTGGCCCTTTCCAGAGACGAGAGGGAGCGTCGGGGAGATCTGCATCACCGCCGGCAGCGGTAGTCCCTTCCCATGTCTTGCGCTGCTCGCATTTGAGCTTGAAGGTCGCATCGTGAGGCTTGGCGGCGTCCCGGACGACGGTATACCCCAATTCAGACAACCGACGTGACGCGACATCCGCCAGGGGGGCGGCGTCGACGGGGCCTTTGTCGGTCAGAGCGATCACCTCGACAAGGACCGTCTGAATCTTCTCGAGCTGTGCTTTTTGCTCGGAAGTTAAGTAGTCACGATAGGCTTCGGCGGGAGAAGAAAATGCGGCCGAACCGATCAACGCCAGGATGGAGAGCAGGAAGCCGATGCGCATAGTGCACCCCTACCGTTACACTGGCAAGACAACGCCGGTGTCATGATGTGCTACATTATACCGGCCACCAGGATTCGAGGCTACTTTTCAATGCCTTGCCGCCGGTCCGGTGAATCGATTGGTCTTCGCGAATCGGACAATTATGTGACAGCAAATCTCCGGTCCTCCCCGCAGGAGTATGGGTTGACAGTTGGGCGCATCCAACGGTACAAAATAGCAGCATCGCCGTGTAGTTGCGTCTGTTTGCTGACTCGACTGGAACCCATTGCAGTGCTCCCCGCCGTGCGAGAGTGGCGGAACTGGCAGACGCGCGAGACTTAGGATCTCGTGGGCAACCGTGGGGGTTCAAGTCCCCCCTCTCGCACCACCCCTTATCATCCGACAGTGGGCAACGAGTTGTGTCGGTAACCCAAAAGGAAATCACGCGTCAGATGAAAATGGAAGTGACCGAGCTCGGCCCAATGAAGCGGGCTCTCAAGATCGAGGTGCCGGTTGAGGAGGTGGCGCAGCGTTTCGTACAGGCCTATAAGGAGCTCAACCGGCAGGTCCGGGTGCCGGGGTTCCGGCCTGGTAAAGCGCCGCAGGCCCTGCTCGAGCAACGCTATGCCAAAGCCGTGGAAGAGGATGTCGTTCGCAGTCTCGTCCCGGACTATTACGACCGTGCCGTCCGTCAAGCGGGCATCTCACCCGTCTTGGTTGAAATTCCCCCTCTCGAACGCGTAAAGATCAAACGAGACGCCCCCTTTACGTTCACCGCCACAGTCGAAATCAAGCCCAAGATCGAGCTGCGGGACTACAAAGCGCCGAATCCCATTTCTCTGAAGCCCGATACACGCACCGTGACCGAAGAACAGCTGGCAAAGGGCATGAACGTCCTGCGCGAGCAACATGCAAGGCTCGAGGCGCCGCCTTCCGGCCACAAAGCGGCAGAGGGAGATTTCGTGATCCTCTCCGTGGAAGGCTTCCTCGACGGACAGCCGCTGGAGGGCAGCAAGAAGACGGGCCATCTCCACAAGGTTGGCTCGAAGGCGTCGGTGTTGGGTCTCGAAGTCGATCAACACGTCCTCGGCCGGGCCGAAGGCGACACGGTCGAAATTTCTCAACCCTATCCTCCAAGCCATCCCGATGTACGCGTGGCCGGCAAAACTGTACTGTTCAAGGTCACGGTGAACGCCGTCAAGATCAAGACACTGCCGGCCTTGGATGATGAATTCGCGAAGGATTGCGGGGCGTATGCCTCCCTCGCGGAGTTACAAGACCGGTTGCGCACGGAAATGGAAAAGGCGCTCAAGCGGGAGATCGAAGAGGGGTATAAAGACACCATCATCAAGCGTCTGGTTGAAACACATCATTTTGATCTTCCGGAAACGCTGGTCGAACGAGAGCTGGAAGCGATCATCCGTCAATACCTCCAACAGCGCCAGCGTCGAGGGGGCGAAGGCGCCTCGGCGCTTGAAACGTCCGACCTCGCCACATTGCGCCAGGAGAACCGCGAGGAAGCCGCCCGTCGCGTCAAGGTCGGCCTCATCCTCGAGACGGTCGCAGAGAAAGAACAACTGACGGTGAGCCAGGAAGACCTGGACAATGAAATTCACCGCCTGGCTTCAGAGTTGAAGATCGGGCAGCCGGAATTGGTGAAAATGATCCAGGCTGGCGGACAGGATTCGATTGAGGAATTACGGGCGCGCATCTTGGCGGAGAAGTCCCTGGATTTCGTTTATCGGAACGCCATGATTCAAAAGTAGCGCTCCAGGCCCGACCTCGGGTCTTGTGTCACTTCAGGAAAGGAAAACACCTGCATGTTAGTTCCCATTGTCGTTGAGCAAACCAATCGAGGCGAGCGGGCCTATGACATCTATTCACGGCTCCTGAAGGATCGCATCATTTTCCTGGGGGCGCCGATCGACGATGTGTTTGCCAACCTCGTCATCGCACAGCTGCTGTTCTTGGAGGCTGAGGATCCTGAGAAGGACATCAATCTCTATGTCAACTCTCCTGGCGGCAGCGTCACGGCCGGACTGGGCATCTATGACACGATGCAGTACGTGAAGCCGCCCATCAATACGATCTGCCTGGGCCAAGCCGCCAGCATGGGAGCACTCTTATTGACGGCTGGAACGAAAGGGAAGCGGTTTGCGCTTCCCAATGCGCGCGTCATGATTCACCAACCGCTGGGGGGATTCCAGGGACAGGCGACCGAGATCGACATTCATGCGAGAGAAATTCTCAAGATCCGCGAACGGCTCAATGAAATCATGGCCAAGCATACGGGGCAGCCCATCGAAAAGATCGCGCACGATACAGAGCGTGACTACTTCATGTCGGGGGAGGAAGCGAAGCGGTACGGCCTGATCGACGAAGTGATCACACGGGCGCCCAAATCGTTGAAGGTGGCGTCGGACAAGGACGGGGCCAAGGACAAGTAATACCGGGAGGACGCATGGCCAAGCAGGAAAAGATGGATCGTCACCTTCGCTGTTCGTTCTGCGGGAAAAGCCGCGACGAAGTCCGCAAACTCATCGCAGGACCGACGGTCTACATTTGCGACGAATGTGTCAATCTGTGCAACGACATCATTGCCGAAGATTGGGAGGAGGCGAAGGAAGAAATATCTTCCAAGCTCAAGAAACCTTCGGACATCAAGCATCACCTCGATCAGTACGTCGTCGGACAGGAGCGGGCCAAGAAAATTCTGTCGGTGGCAGTCCACAACCACTATAAGCGCATCTCTGCGAAGGAAAAAGACGTCGACGACGTGGAACTCCAGAAGGGCAACATCCTCATGGTGGGCCCGACCGGCACCGGAAAGACGTTGCTTGCCCAAACGCTGGCCAAGTATCTGGACGTACCCTTCACCCTCGCCGATGCGACGACGCTCACCGAAGCCGGGTACGTCGGAGAGGATGTGGAAAACATCATCCTCAAGCTGCTCCAGGCGTCGGATTATGATGTGGAACGTGCCGAGCGCGGCATCGTCTACATTGACGAGATTGATAAAATCAGCCGCAAGAGTGACAGTCCGTCGATTACCCGCGACGTGTCCGGCGAAGGGGTGCAGCAGGCGCTGCTCAAACTCATCGAAGGTACCGTCGCCAACGTCCCTCCACAGGGTGGGCGCAAACACCCGCACCAGGAGTTCATTCAGGTCAACACAAGCAACATTCTTTTCATCTGCGGCGGAGCATTCGTCGGGCTGGAACAGATCATCGAACAGCGGTTGAATCGAAAGGCGATGGGGTTCGGCGCGGAAATACGAGGACGGGCCGACGTGCGGCTCGGCGAATTGTTCGAGCGCGTGCAGCCGGAGGATTTTCTGAAATATGGCCTCATTCCGGAATTCATCGGCCGGCTGCCGGTCGTCGCCACGCTGGACGAACTCGACGAACGCGCCTTGATCAGGATTTTGACTGAGCCGAGAAATGCCCTGACCAAACAGTATGAAAAGCTCCTCTCGTTCGAAAAGGTGAAGCTCAAATTCACCGAAGGAGCACTCGGAGCGGTGGCCCGCAAGGCGTTCATCCAGAAGACCGGTGCCCGGGGTCTGCGGGCGATATTGGAAGAAGTCATGCTGGATGTCATGTATGACGCGCCCTCGCAAAAGCAGATCAAAGAAGTCTTCATCACCGAGGATGCCATTCTTGGCAAGCATCCTCCCATCCGTATCTTCGAGCAGGACAAAGACATTAAGACCGCATAAACACTGGACATATCTCGCGCTTTCTCGGAACCGGCCCGGCATCAGCCCCGGGCCGATTCTGTTTTAGCGGCACGATCACGAGTGGCTGCACAGCCGGCCGGTGGCATGAGGCACGTTGGGGCGCATGGCGCCGCTTGGCAGGTGCCGGATAACTCTCGGCTTTTTCTCGACAAGGTGAAACACTGCGCTATACTTGCCAGGGTGAGCTGGGAGGACGTGTGAAATATCCCGTGGTTTCAAGCCTGCGCCACAAAGGCAAGACGATTGAGTTGGATGCCACGCGGGAGATCATCACCCTCATCGGCATCAACGGTGAGGCGATGGGAAACCTGTCATGGGATTTCGTCATTGATCAGATTCTCGCCTATCGGAAACCCCCTGCTTCGCGAGAAGCCAGAACTGAACCGCGCGTCAGCTTGGCATTCCGGGTGAAATACAAGACCCCGGAGGGCCAGCAATTCGAAAGCCGGGCGGGCGGCATCGGTGGCGGCGGGCTCTTCATTGAAAGCCAATCACCCCTGCCGGTCGGCACCAAACTGTCGTTGGAATTTTCGCTGCCCGAGCATAGCAACGAATGGCTGGCCGCGAAAGGCGTCGTGGCCTGGGTTTGTCCGAAAGCGGATCAGTACACGTTCAGTCCTGGAATGGGCGTCCGCTTCACCGATATCGCACCTGACATCCGTAATCGAGTGCTCGAATTGGTGAAATCCTTACAGGAAGTCGGCCGCTCGGCCGCATGAGCCGAATCGCGCGTCGCACCGTGTGCTTAGTGAGCAGAACCGCATGAAATTTCCAGTAACCACCACTCCGGGACATCACGGGAAAAACCTGGAGATTGACCCGGACCGCGAAATCATTTCACTTCACAATGGCAACGGAGCGGTACTTGGGGCGGTGTCGTGGGGCGATGTCATCGAGCGCATCGTCAATGCTGACGATGATGTCCGCTTCGCACATGCACGGGCGCATGCGCGCGCCCCATTGGCGGTAAAAGTCAAATATACGACGCCGGAGGGCAAGCAGTTTGACAGCCTGACGGGCGGAATCGGCGGCGGTGGACTCTTCATCGAGAGCAGCCAGCCCTTGGCGCCGGGCACCGAACTCGCCGTTGAGTTCGCACTTCCGGATCGGCCGTGGGAAAAGCACAAAGCCAAAGCTAAAGTGGCCTGGACTCGAAATAAGCCCGAACGCTTTCTCCTCTTTCCCGGGATGGGAATTCAATTTACCGAAATCGAGGAAAAGTCTCGCCACGACCTCGTTGAACTGGTTTCCGCGCTCAATCGTTCGCGCGTAACGCCTTGAGCTCAGCCTCCATCCATCGACGAACCACCTGATCCGTTTCCTTCTCGAGCGCCGTCCATAACAGCGGACGCGTGTCCTGCCCGCTCAACTCACCCAGGTGATACGCGGCTTCCGTCCGGACGGCAGGGGACGGATCATGGACAAGGCGCTTCGAAAGCGCCGCCGTGACTCGCGCGTCGCCTGAGAGCCCCAAAGCCGAGACGGCTCCCTGTCGGACCTCTGCATCAGGATCGTCCAGGAGTGGCAGCAGCCACTCGATCACCTGCCCGGTATCCAGCGATATGAGAGCACGAACGGCAGCACGCCTGATTTGAACGTCGGATGCCCGAAGCAAATGGGCCACCGGCGCGAGTTGAAGGGGTGATGGTTCGATCTCGCCGATGGCGAGCGCCGCGGCATGCCGAACTCTGTCGTCGGAGTCGTTGAGCAAGCGCGCGAGCCCGACAATCACGGCTCCGTCGTCAGGTGTCGCCACACGGCCTAACGCCTGGGCAGTTGCCGCGCGGACTGCCGGCACAGGGTCGGTCAACAACGGTAAGACGGCTGGCAGCGCTGATCGATCGCCGATTTTTCCCAGCGATTCTACCGCCGTCCTGCGGGTGTCAGGCTGTTCATCCTGTAGCAGCGTGAGTAAGACCACGACCGCGCGCTCGACGGAAGGTGCTTTCGAGTCTTGTAGACAGCTAAGTTGCGCGGTGCAGGCGATGAGAATGGAGAGAGAAAGAGATGTCGACAGGAAGCGCTGGCCCCACTTTGGCATCTCTAGGCCGGCTTCGGTGGATCTTCCTGGACGGCGGGCATTTCGCGGGCCGCTTCGATCGATTGTTGAATCTCTTTCTGCGCCGCATCCATTTCAGCCTGGATGGTACGCATTTCAGGATCGACCGAGTTCCGCACGTCTGCCACTGCCTGCTTGAACGTACGCAGCGCGTCTCCGAGTCCCTCTCCCAGGTGTTGCATATCGGCCGGTGAGACCCCGCCACCGGACTGCGCGGACTTGGACTTCAACGCCGCCTGCTGCGCCTGAACGCGCGCCACGGCATCCTTGTTCACAATGGCCGATGGCCGTTTCGCTTGAGGCTTCGATTGCGCGCCTGGAGGGAGAGGAGGATATTGGCCCCGCATCATCGGCGTCGGAGCCGCCGCCCGCTCTTCCATGGTCGGCGGCGCCTGTCCGGCGGCACTCGCGGCTGGAGACGTTCGTGGGCGTGGAGGCTGAGGCGCCTGAGGACCCATGTTATGCAGCGAAGCGGCCGTCGTCCCCGGGGTCATTTCCGGCCCGGGGGTATAGGGCGACGTCGGTGTCGGAGCGGCCGGAGGAGCAGTCGGCAGAGCGGCGGCCGGAGCCACACTGGCGTGTTGTACCGAGGCGGGCAGTGGGAGCGACGCCTCTGGCTGTGGAGCCTCAGGAGGAGGAATGTCGTGCACTTCTTTCTTGAATCCCTTCAGTGCCTTGCCGACTCCTTCCCCTATCTGAGGCAATTTCCCCGCACCGAAGATAATGAGCACGATGACGAGAATGATGATCAGTTCTGAAATGCCCATTGTCCCGAACATGGTCTAATTCCTTTGTCGGAAAAGCCTTTTCAGTCGTCTGCCTGGCAGTCAAGGCCAGCAGTCACTCTATAGGCCTGTTCACGGAACTGTCAAGGAATGGATGGCCCCGGAGGACTAGAGCAAAGGCCCGAGTTCGCTCTGAAGTGGTAACCCGAACACGAGCGCGTCGCGCTCCGTCAGGAAGACATCCAGCTCGCTTCGAATGCCGAACTCTCCCGGGAGATAGATGCCGGGTTCGATCGAAAAGCACGTACGAGGCATGAGACGTCTGGAGTCTTGTGTTTCAAGTCCGTCGATATTGGCTCCGTTGCCGTGGACCTCCTCGCCGATCGAATGGCCGGTCCGATGGACGAACTGAGCACCGTAGCCGGCCGCCTCGATCACGCCGCGGCAGGCTGCATCGACTTCGTAACCGAAGGGACGCTGCCCCGCTTGCATTTGGGCGCGTACGAACTCGAGGGCGGCCTCACGACCCTGCCTGACGATGCCGAACACCGTTCGATGCTTCTCGGGCACTGTCGCACCGGCATAGGCAGTCCAGGTGATGTCGGCATACACCGAACCGGCGGCGGCCTGTTTCGCCCAGAGATCAATCAGCACCAAATCATCCCGTGTGATGGTCGAAGAACCAGTCGCCGCCGGAGCGTAGTGCGGATCCGCGCTGTGTTCGTTCACGGCGGCGATCGGAGCACTGGATGTGATCATGCCGGCGTCACTGATGCGGGACAGAATGAATTGTTGCAATCCGTACTCCGTCAAACCCTGACCCTTGCCGACAGCTTCGCGGACGCGATCGAACGCCTCATCGACGATGCGTCTCAGCGCTGCGGCGGCATATTGATGCGAGTCCAACTGCCGATCGGTCCAGCGCGCTTCGAACAGCTGGATCAGATCCCCCGAGCTCATCACTTCCACTCCAAAGCTCCTTACCAATTCCATGGTGCCGGCATCCACACGGGAGACATACGGCACGGCGTTCATCGGGGAGTACTGCATGGCGATGCGACGGCTCCCAGTCAAGAGGCGTCCCAGAAGTTCCCGTTGTTGGTCCCAGGAGACGTAGGCGTTCGAATGGCCCGGGAGCAGATCCAGCACATGAGGCTCAATACGATGCAGCAATTTTTGGGGAGACGCTTGAGCGGGAATCCAATAATACCAGCGCCTGGTCACATGTATTTGCGGGTCGAGCAGGAGCACGCGGTATGCGAGAGGATCGCTGCCTCGGAAATCGTAAAACAGCCAGCCGTCGAGCGTGTGCTCGCGCAGAACCCGTTGGATCTCGAGCACTCTCGTTTCGTGTGCCGTGCTGTGCATGAACGGCATCTTATCGTCGCCGTTCCCGGTGGTCAACGAACCGCAGGCGGCAAGACACCGCATACGTGGTACAATGCCTCCCATGACGATAGACTCTGCATCCGATCTGTCGCAGTTCCGTGTGACACTGTTCGTCGGCCCGCAACAGGTGCAGGGGAAACCCTTCACTTACTCGACGGTCTATAACGTGAAAAAGCGCAGCTGGAAGGGCGGGATCCAGGTGGCGGTGGAATTGAGCCAGACACAGGTCGACCAACTCAGCGGTGCCGTCGGCTTCTCGCAATGGTTGGAAACGGCCCTCACCGTGGTTCCCGCGGAAGAGTGTGCCTCTTATAATGATCGGGCACAGGAACTGCTGGTTCAAGCCCTCGCATGGTGCAAGCTGGATCTGTTGTTGCAATCCGGCATCACTCAGCAGAATCAATGTCTCACCGCCGACACATTCGTTGCCGAATTAAACGGAATTGCCCTGAAAAAGCAGGACTTCATCTTCTCCCATGTCGCGTCAGAACTGGATCTTCTCCCACATAATCCACGCTGTTAAATGTCCCATCCCGGTTCGTGGTAGGGGGTTTGCAAGCACGGTCGAATTTGTTATAACGCCACATCGCGCGGCGTCCGGTATGCCGTGCAGGATTTCAGCGGGTACGGCCCGGCTCACTTTGTAGAAGGAGGACCCTCCGTGAAATTACACCTGCTCACATCGACGGGTTTTGCAGCTGCATCCCGACTCGTCGCCATCAGTCTTGTGGTCGCTCTCTGCACCGTGCTGACGGTGCCCTCGGCTTGGAGCCAGGAGCCCGTCGCGCCCGCCTCGAGCGACAGCACGGAAGGCGGAAGCGCATCCAGCGCGGGCATGGGCGCCGCAGCCGGCTTATCGACGTTGCTGTATCTTCCCTTGAAGGCGGCCTTTGCGATTGGCGGAGGCGTCGTCGGTGGTTTGGCCTATGCGTTCTCCGGTGGGAACGAGACCGCCGCGAAGAGTATCTGGACGACCAGCATGTACGGCACGTACATCATCACGCCCGAACACCTGCGTGGAGATAGGCCCATTCGTTTTCTCGGCGTCCCTGAAACTGATACCTCGGCTACGGCCATCGCCCCCCTGGAGCCTGCGCCCATGGAACCCGTTCGCTGAACGATGAAACCGCTCATCGGCGTGACACCAGACTTCAACGCCGGTGACCGAAAAGAATGGGGCGGGCGAGAACCCACCTACTTTCTGCGCGCACGTTATATCCGTGCGATCGAAGACCTGGGTGGTATCCCTATCGTGCTTCCGCTGGTCGCGGATCTGGCTGCTCGTCGCCGTCTGCTGACCTCTATTGATGGCCTCCTGCTGACCGGCAGCGGTCCAGATCTCGCGCCGGAGCTCTACGGCGAACGCCAGCGGTACAAGTTTCGCGTGATGAGCCAGCGCCGCGCCACCTTCGAGCTCGAGATGGCGCAGTTGGCCAGAACGGCTGATCTGCCCCTGTTGGGCATCTGCGGAGGGATGCAGGCGCTCAACGTGGCATTCGGCGGCAGCCTGTATCAAGACATCGGATCGCAGCGGCCTCATCCGCTTCAACACCGCCAATCGGCTCCAGCGACGCAGCTCAGTCATCCGGTCAAGATCACTCAGAAAAGCCTTCTGCATCGGATCGTCAAGACCGGGACCATGCGCGTCAACAGCTCCCATCATCAATCGGTCAAGGATGTCGCCCCGTCGCTCCAGGCCAGTGCACGGGCCCCGGACGGCATCATCGAAGCCATTGAATCCTCCGCCCAGCGGTTCCTGCTCGGCATCCAATGGCACCCGGAATTTCTCTTCGACCGTCACCATCGCCATCGCCGGCTGTTCGAGGCCTTCCTCGAAGCAGCCAGGCGCCGAGGACGCTGATGTCGCCCGCGTTCAATGCATACCTCCACCCGCCTGCTATACTTGAAACAATATGGACCGTGACGATGTCCTCAGCCGGCCATCCCTGGCCCCACCCGCCGACGTTCGAGGCTCGGTGATCACTCATCTGTTTCGAATCAAGCCGATCGAACAGATTCTTGCCGACGCCGACCTCCCGACCCACCGGCTCAAGAAATCCCTGACGGCCTGGGATCTGACGTGCCTCGGTATCGGCGCCATCATTGGAACCGGAATCTTTGTGTTGATCGGAACGGCCATTGTCGGTGATGCCCATCGGCCCGGCGCGGGTCCCGGCATCGTCCTGTCATTCATCTTGTCGGGATTGACCTGTGCGCTCGCCGCCCTCTGCTACGCAGAAATGTCGGCAATGATCCCGGTCGCCGGCAGCGCATATACCTTTTCCTATGCCACGCTTGGAGAGCTACTGGCCTGGCTGACCGGCTGGAATCTGATTCTCGAGTATGGAGTCGCCTGTGTGGCAGTGGCGATCGGCTGGTCCGGCTATTTCAACAATCTGTTGCAGTTGGCAGGCATCGACCTACCGGTCTGGGCGACTAGGGCTCCAGGAGGCCCGGAGGGAGGTATAGCCAACATTCCCGCGGCGCTGATTGTACTTCTCGTGACCATCATCCTCGTCGTCGGTATCAAAGAAAGCGCGAGGGCGACCGGTGTGGTTGTTCTGATCAAGCTTGCCGTGATCCTGTTTTTCATCGCGATCGGCAGTACGTCCATTGATCCCGCCAATTGGACGCCATTCATGCCGCAGGGGTTCGCGGGAGTCGGCGCAGCGGCAGCCATCGTGTTCTTTGCCTATATTGGCTTTGACGCTGTATCGACCGCCGCCGAGGAGGCCAAGAACCCCACCCGCGATGTCCCGATCGGCATTATCGCGTCGTTGAGCGTCTGCACCTTCCTCTATATCGCGGTGGCCGCCGTGCTCACCGGATTGATTCCGTCGTCGCAGATCGACATTCACGCGCCGGTGGCTGAAGCGCTGAGGCTGGTGGGATTTAAATGGGGAGCGGCGGTGATTGCGATCGGAGCGGTCGCCGGCATCACGAGCGTGCTGGTCGTCATGATGCTCGGCCAGATTCGCGTGTTCTTCGCTATGTCGCGGGATCAACTCTTAGGCACCTGGCTCTCGAAGGTCCATCCCCGGTTCGGCACACCGCACCGCGCCACGATCTTGACCGGCATCGCCGTGGCGATCCTGTCGGCATTCATTCCCATCGGAGAGGCCGCCGACATGACTAACATCGGCACCTTCTTCGCCTTTGTGTTGGTCTGTATTGGCGTGATCGTGCTGCGCTACACGAGGCCGGACCAACCTCGGCCGTTTCGTGTGCCATTCATGCCGCTCGTCCCGATTCTGGGAACAATGGCCTGTCTCGGGCTGATGTGGCAACTTCCTCAGCTGACGTGGCTCCGCTTCGGCGTCTGGACCATCATCGGTATCGTCATCTACCTGGCCTACGGCTTGAAGCACAGCAAATTGTCAGCGCAAGCCATTAAGCCTGCCTCTCAATCCTGAGCTCCCTCTCCCACTCACATATCTCTGAGGCCGAGGAGGCGACGAGAACGTTTCCGTGACCGTCCTATGAATTGGATTCGTCCGTCGCTTGCTGGGAAGGAGCGGCTGCTGTTGGGGCCGAAGCGGACGCTGGTTTGGCATTCGAGGGTGCGCTGGGTGCCGCAGCGCCGGCCGGAGCGGCCGGCTTGGGAGCGGCAGGTGGTTTGGGAGGCGCAGGTTTCTCGGGTTTGATGCCGCCTTCCCAGGATGGACCCGAATACATGTCGGCTGAAAGCCCCTTGGCTTTCCATTTCTCCTCGAAGTCCGCCGCTGCCTTGTTGGGCGACTCGCCGATCCCTACCACCACATTCCAGGGGTAGACTTTCGGGCCGATCTGGCAGGAGCTATCGGATCGTTTCAGATACAGGGCAATAGGATTTCCCCGGTACGGGCCGAGGTAAATATGCACGGACCCGACGTATTCCAGTAATGACGCCATGGCCTCTCCAGGGAGGGGCATGATGCCACAACCGGCAGGGGGAGGCAAGAAGGCGGCCTGTCTGGCTACCGCGGAGTCGTACTAGGAAGACACGGCCAACGATTGAGCCGGACGTTTGCGTACGAGGAAGACGCCCACCACCAGGACCATGATGACCGTCACGTTCAAGCCGACGTCCATGAGGTATTGATAAAACTGAGTTTCAGTCATGTTGAGCTGGTGGGAGAGCTCCGCACTGGCGGTGAGCACCCGCCTGGTGCAGGCGATGATGCCAACCGCCAGGTAGGGTTCCAAGTCGAGCACTTCAGTCTGCAGGAACCGGATGACGGTTCTGAACAGCTCGAGCAAAATGATTACGAGCAGCAGGTCGTTCAAGAGCTTCAAGCCGGAAGGCAGAAGCCCGGCGACACCCGCCTTCGTCATGAAGACGTACCAGGCATGGGCGAAGATGAGCATGCCGAGCACGAGTAGACTGAAGCCTGCCGTCAGATAACCGAGCCGGTCGAGCCACTCCATCACGCCGCACCAGCGCTTCATCACTTCCTTACGGTCCTGCATGGGCACCTCCGTGAGATGGACTATGCATTCCCTTCCGGCGCGTTCGGCGGCGGCTCCGATCCTCTCATTTGGTCATAGCGCAGCTCTCGCTTAGAACTGAGCGTCAACGAATGGCCGCAGCATCGAATCTCTTTGAAGCCAGCCCCGCCGTCCATGATCATGACCCGCAGGCCGCATGAGTCCGGGTACAGTTTCTTTTCGTCGAGAATCATGGCCGCAGGAAGCTGGCCGCGCTTTCGCCCTTTTGACGTGATCAGCGAGGGGACAAGATCCGTCTCGGTCAATTCATGGTCACAGCAGATGATTTTCTCGAACCCTTCGCCGCCGCCCATGACTTTGAGGACGAGCCCGCAGGACTCGGGATGCTGTTTGCGTTCGTCGATGACATCGCCTTTTTTGAGACCCATGAGCACCGACTCGCTGTTCGGGTTGACGGCTAGACGACCTTCGCTGTGGATTTCCTCTCCATGCGGAGATTCGCCTGCCGGATGCTCTGCAACAGCGCTTGGTGCGTCCGGCACCCGGCGATCACCTTCGCGTCGGAGATCACCGCCGGCCGATACGGCAGGAGATAGCGCTGCTTGATCCGCTGGATGCGTGCCACTGACTGATCCAGCCGCGACGTGTCGATCGTCCCTGACGCAACGGCCTTCTCCATTGCCTCGAACGCGGCAATCTCTCGGTCGCGCTCTTTGCAGATCAAGAGCATGTCACAACCCGCCAGAAACGCCCGCACCGCTGCCTCCCCAGGTCCATAATGGTCGACGATCGCGTGCATCTCGAGATCGTCCGTGAGCACAACCCCGTCGTAGCCCATCTGTTTGCGTAGGAGGTGTGTGATGACGTTGGGAGAGAGGGTTGCGGGAAGCTGGTCATCCAGCGACTTGTAGAGGACATGGGCCGTCATCAGCGCCGCAATGCCTGCCGTGGCGGCACGGCGGAACGGAGGAAACTCAACGACTTCCAACCGCTCTCGGGGCGCCTCAACCACCGGCAGCTCTTTGTGCGAGTCGGCGTTCGTGTCGCCATGGCCTGGGAAATGTTTGCCGCAGGCCACAACCCTGGAATCTTGAAGCCCGGCAGCGGTGACCAATCCCATTTCGATCACGGTGTCGGCCGAGGAGCCGAAGGCCCGGTCGCCGATGACGGGATTGTCGGGATTGCTGTTGACGTCCAACACCGGCGCCATGTTCATATTGATGCCGACGGCTCTCAGCTCTTTGGCAATCGTCGCGGCAGCCGCATAGGCCAGCTCGCCGGAATGGCATTGGCCGATGAGTTCGCCGGGAGGGAAAATGGTAAAGCCCTTGGGCAGGCGCGAGACCCGACCACCTTCCTGATCGATCGAAATCAACAAGGGTGATTTCGAACTGCATTGCTGGAGGTCGTTCGTCAGCTGGACAATCTGCTCGACCGATTCTAGATTCCTCGAGAAGAGAATGACGCCGCCCGGCTTGTAATCCTTGAGGAAAGCGGCCAGATCCGGGGTCACGTTCGTACCCAGGAAGCCGACCATGAAGAGCTGCCCGATCTTCTCGCGTGACGTCAGTTCGAGACGCGCCACGTCACAGGCTCCGATCGATGAGGTATTGGACCAACAGCCTGGTACCGATGCCGGTCGGCCCTTTTGGAATATAGGCCCGTTCCCGCTCGCTCCAATCGGTGCTGGCAATGTCGATGTGCACCCACGGACCGTCGCCGGCGAACTTGCTCAAAAATAGAGCTGCCGTGATCATGCCGCCGCCGCGTCCGCCGATGTTGCGCATGTCGGCGACGTCGCTGCGCAGTTGCTCGAAATACTCTTCCCAGAGAGGCATTTCCCACACCCGCTCGCCGGATTTTTGGCCGGACTTCTGCACTTGCGCCTTCAATTTGTCGTCGGTGCCGAACATGCCAATGGCAAACTGGCCGAGTGCAACCACACAGGCGCCGGTGAGCGTTGCAATGTCGAGCAGCGCAGCGGGATTGTAGCGTTGGGCGTAGGCAAGGGCATCGGCGAGGATCAACCGGCCTTCCGCGTCCGTATTCTGTACTTCTACCGTTTTCCCCGACAGCGTCTTCACAATGTCCCCCGGTTTCATCGCACGTCCTCCCGGCATATTTTCCGCCACCGGCAGGATGCTGACCAGACGCATAGGTAACCGAAGGCGAGCAGCCGCTCTGACCGCGGCAAGGACTTCGGCGCCGCCGGTCATGTCCGCCTTCATGTGTTCCATGTTCTCGGCGGGCTTGAGCGAGATCCCTCCGGTGTCGAATGTGATCGTTTTCCCGATAAAGACCACCGGGCGCTCGTCTTTTTTCTTCGCTCCGTTGTATTCCAGAATAATGAACTTGGGCGCTTCATGGCTGCCGCGGGCGACGCCCAAGAGGGCGCCCATGCCCAGCTGCTCCATATCTTTTTGTTCGAGAATCTTCAGAGTCAGCGCTTCCTCCTTCGCAACTTTCTTGGCTTCGTTCGCGATGCGAGTCGGCGTCATCACGTTCGACGGATGGTTGCAGAGGTCGCGCACGAGCACGGCGGCTTCCGCCGTTGCCAGGCCGCGACGAATGCCTTCCGACAAAGGCCGCAGCTGAGCTTTCTGCTGGGTCAGGATGGTCATCCGTTCAACATTGGTCGGCGTGCCGTTGTCGCTCCGATAGGCGGTGAATTGATAATTCCCAAGAATCGCGCCTTCCGTCATTGCCTGTGCCACCTCGAGCGGAGTCTGCCCTTTGGGAGTCACCGCGGGCACCACGGCGGCAAATGAATCGACTTTGCTTTGGCGCACTCGTTTCACCGCATGCCCCAGCGCTTGGCGAATCCCGTCCAAGGTCAGCTGGTGCTTCTTTCCTAACCCGACCAACAGGAGACGTTTGGCAGGCACCTTGCCATGCGTGTGATAGACCAGAGCTTCTCCGGCTCTCCCCTCAAACTCCCGTGACTGCAGCAAGTCACGCAAGGAGCCCCCGAGGACTTTGTCGAGACCGGACGCGTCCGGCCTGCTCAGAGGCTCTCCTTCACAATGCGTGACTACGAGCAGTTCTGCCGCTTCCGTCTCAGCAAGACCCACTTTCGTGTCGATCTGCATCATCATCATTCGCCGTTCCCTTTCTCTCTTTGTTCCATGCCCTGTGTATTTGTCAGATTCTCAGAGCCTCTTCACGCCGTTATCCTTTATACCCCACGCATGTCGGGTGCCCAAATCAACTTATGGAGCTGCAGCTGCAGTCGAACGGGCAGCCGGTCCGCCAACACCCATTCCGCCAACTGCCGCGGATCCAGCGAGCCGAAGACGGGGCTCATGAGGACGGTGCAGCGGGTCGCCAACTCGTGCTGTTCGAGCACCTGACGCGCCCATTCATAGTCGGCCCGCTCTGCCAGCACGAACTTGGCTTCGTCCTTCATGGTCAACCGATCCAGATTCGGCCAGTGCATCCTGTCCGACATGCCGCTGCCGGGGCATTTCACATCGAGAATCACATGGGCCCGCGTATCGACGGTGGCGGTATCGATGGCACCGCTGGTTTCGATCAAGACATCATACCCTCGCTCACAGAGCTTGGTGATCAGTGGAAAGGCTTCCGATTGCGCGAGCGGTTCGCCGCCTGTGATTTCCACGAGCCGGCAACCATAGGACTCGACCTTCCCGAGAATGTATTCAATGGACTGTTCACTTCCTCCATAGAAGGCATATTCCGTATCGCACCAGGTGCAGCGCAGCGGACAGCCGGTCAGCCGTATGAAGACGCAGGGCTGCCCGACAAAGCTCGATTCGCCTTGGATGCTATAAAAAATCTCTGTAACGCGCATGTTAGGTCCAATCCACAACCGGCCAACCTCGACCGCGTGCAATGCGCCGCATGCCACGGATCGGATTAACGACCACCGGGTATCCTACGAGCGTGAGGATTTCCGTGTCGCCCGGGCTGTCGCCGTAGGCAAACGAGCTCGCCAGCTCGAGACCTTTTTCCTGAGCATGCGACACGATGAGCTGCCGCTTTCCGGTCCCGTAGGGGAGGGGAGGAACGACCGCGCCGGTATAGCGGCCGCCGAGACGCTCCAACCGCGCCGCAAACAGCGTAGGGACGTTCAATGCGGCAGCAAGCGGTGTAATCAGGAAGTCCGGTGCTCCGGAGATCAGAATGAGCTGATGACCTGATTGCCGATGCGCCTCCAGCCGCTCTCGGCCTTGGCGGGACACTGCCCGCAACATTTCGTCGTGAAAAAACTCACGGGCGCAGGCCTCGATCAGGGACGGATCCTTTTCTTCCAAGTACACCTTGCGCTCGCGCAGGGGATGTATCGAGACGGATGGTCCCTGTCGGACCAGCCAGACGAGGCTTCGCCGCAATTCGCGCCAGCCGACCAACCCTCTTCGCCACAGATAACGGAAGAATCGCACCTCGCAGGCCTCTCCCGGGATGAGCGTGTTGTCGACGTCGAACAGTGCGGCGAGCGAGGCCGGAGAGACGGTTGTGGCGGCCCGGATGAGAGAGGGATGTAAGTCGTGATAGCCGTGCATGGTATTGAATTAATCGGCGAGCAATCGACGGCCAATCTTACAGAACAGACCGTTGATTGACAAGGATTTTGGCCTACTTCTATAATGCCGTTCCCTCGTAGAACAGGACTAGTCGAAACTCCGGGGCCCGTTCAAGATGCCCTTGAACGAGGCCGCAGAGAGCCCTGCGAACGAGACGGGCGCGGTTGTTACGTCGCAGTGAAGCAGGCGACCGAGAACGAAGTTGAAGGGCCTTTTCAGCGGGCCTGAGGCCGAAGTGGTGGAATGGCAGACACGCACGTTTGAGGGGCGTGTGGCGCAAGCCGTGCGGGTTCAAGTCCCGCCTTCGGCACCAATTCTTCTTTCCTCTTAATTCGTCAGTGCGTTAGCGAACTGCGATTTGGCAGGTGTTACGGGGGTGTTAATGGCAGCGTCGAGCCGAGCCATGGCTGAGTCCAACCGCTCGGCATTCACCGCGCGATACCGGAGGAACATCTCGACTGAGGAATGCCCCACAATCTTCATGATCGTTTCGGTATCGACTCCGGCATCCGCCAGGTTGGTAACGGCGCAGTGTCGCAGATCATGAAAGACAAAATCCTTAATCCCCTGTTCTTGGCAGAGCAGCTGAACCTCTCGGTACGTGTGATTCAGTTTCTGTCCATCCCTGGTAAATACAAGCCCCTGGATGCGCATAACGCCATCCTGCGACCTCAACCGCTGTAGTTCCCGCGCAGGGGTCGGGGTAATCGGTACCGTGCGTTCCTGGCCGGTTTTGGTCAAATGGCCAGGCAGGTAGACTCGACCGCGTTCCACGTCGACCCAATCCCACGTCAAGGTGAGAATCTCTTCCAGTCGCATCCCTGTGTGATAGCCGGTCAGGAGTACTGGCTTGAACCAGCCCGGTGCAGCACCGTAGAGCCGTTCCCATTCCTCTGGTTCCAAGACTCGGTTTCTGGCGTTCTTGGGCTTCGGGGCGGCCACTAATGAAGCGACATTGCGTGTGATAAGGTCTCGCTTCATGGCCTGCTTGAGCATGTGTTTCAGGATATTGTGGTCGACATTCACGGTCGCCACTGCCCGGGCTTGGCCTCGTTCCTGCCTAAACGCCTCCACATGCTTTGCGGTCAAACTTGGAAGCAAGGTGTTTCTCCCAAAGAAGGGGACAAGCACTTCCTCAATCCGCTGACACCGTTCTTTGTACGATCGTAGCCGCCTCACTTCTTCAATCTGGAGGTATTCCTCCGCCCATTGCCCGAACGTGCTCACGTTGCTGGCCAGGCGTTCACTCATCATGGCCCCGGCAAGGAGCTTCCCCTTGATCACGGCTTCATGCTGACGGGCAATCGTCTTGTTCCCACAGCCGACCTTCCAGCGCTTCAGCTTTGCCCCAGGCATACGGTAAACGAGCGAGAGCCGCTCGCCGTCGTCCACCACGAAAAACTCGACGTAATAGGTCCAGGTCTTCGGACACGCACATTTCAGCCCCTTCGCTCCATTCGAACATCTTCTGGCACACTTACCCCTTCGTGTCAGACCCATGATGACGCCCTCCCTTCTGTGGTTGGCCCACCAGTTGGTTAAGAGTGACTCCTAGCGCTCGACACAGCTTCAGCAGGGTAGAGAGCTGCGGGTCCAGCCGGCCAGTCTCCATCTTCACGATGGACACATAATGCACACCGGACAGTGCGCCAAGCTTGCGGACGGTCAAACCCCGCTTCTCTCGCCATATCTTCAATTGTGTCTGCATGGGATCATGGTAGTCTTTTAGCTATCAACAGTCAAGGGTGATTGTATGGAAAGCGAACGGCGAACCTTTACAGAATGCGAGTTAATCCATTTGTCGATTTCGCCCCGGTCGAACTTGGTTAACCGGCCAATCTTCACGAAGGGAATGCGGCGTTGAGAGACCATCGTGTAGAGCGTATGCACAGACAAGCCCGTGTAAGTGGCGACTTGCTGGATATCGAAGAGCCGGGGGGCTATGGAGTCGTGGTCAGCCTGTTTCATCGCAGGGTCTCCGTTTTTTACTCTCCACCCCAAGCTGGGATTCAGCTTCCACTATCAACTTTCCCCGCAACGACACGTTATTGGTGCTCTAGCCACGTTCAAGCCGCTCCTTGTTCCCCCTGCGGGCGGGTAAATTTGGGATTAAAAAAAGAATTCTTATCCGTTTGAATTACACCCCTCGCCATGTGGTGAATGGTCCTTGGACTGCTTCACTTTCACGGGTTTGCCTAACTCATTCTCGGCATCCATGATGATCTTAGCTAAAATTCCAATGTTTTCTGTGGACTGTCCTCTCGACAGCCGGCCCTGCATAGCCACTTGCGAAAAGGCATAGGCTCGATTGTTCAAACTCGCCTTTTGTATCGCTTCCTCGTCTACCAAAGAGGCAATCAATCGCTCTTCAACGACACTAAGCAGTGCAGGCCGGATCTCTTCAAATTGCTCTACGCGCTCAGGGTCATGCGTTAAGGCGACCAGTTCGCTCAATGCACGGTAAACAGAGGACTTCGGAGCTCCTAACTGCTCAGGGATCTCCTGATATGACAGCTTGTTTAATACTCTCAACCGATAGGCTTTCAGCACATCAAAGTTATACCGCTTAAGGTGAGGACTCTGTTTCGTTGCTGTTTCAACTGAGGGGAGGACTTCAGCCGCGTCCCACACCGTCTTTTCCTTATGTGACATTCGCGCTTCTCCTTATGTCCTAGACGTGCCACTGTCCAGACTGTCGTGTTCTTCAACCATGATTTCCCTTTCACCCACCGCACCATGTTTCTCAAACGCCTGGCGCGACCGCAACCTGTCAGACCTTATCCAGCGGGGTAACCCTTGATATTCCGTTACGATCCAGAATGAAGCCGTTGGGCTGGTACCGACGATTGCGAGGAATTCTGGCTTCACGCCGCCGACAATGCGACCGTCGGCTTGCTCCCAATAGATTTCCCGCGCCGTCGGTGAGGCTGGTTCGATCACGATATCGCTAAACGTAACCGACTCTTCTATCAAACGAGTGGTCGGCTCCTGCTTCAGTCTGGCAAGAATCTGTTTGGCGCGATGTGAAAGATTCCGGTCCATCATGGGTTATACCCCCTACATCTGGAACACATGGAACAAGCGGAACACGCTATAACGCATTGAGATTGTTTCACGCTCTCTGGCTTTCCTTGCCTCATGTTCCACTTGTGACGGATGTTTCCGGGATATAACGCCTTACCAGATCATCGATCTGTTCACGGTTAAAGACATATCCTCGGCGGTTATCTTTCCCCACTTCCCGAAATCGTGTCGATTTCAGTCCTAGAGGGTGAAGTCGGCTTGATAGCGCCTTGGGGGTCAGAGACTCCCACGCCAACCGGACGCGCACCTTTTCCGCGAGATCATGGGTGGTCACTCTGGCTTCCGTTCCAAGCAAGAGACATTCGTTCAATACTTCGATAATCCCGGGGATGGTATCGTCGGCTGAACGTGAAGCACGCTCGCCGCCAAGGCGCTCGGCCAGACAGATCATTCTGTTTGTCAGTGTGCCGGCGTTCTCGCTCGCATCAATTACCGCCCCAATCGAGAGTAGCGGCTCCCACAGATCGACAGCCCGATAATCGAGGGCGGACAGGCCAGAAAATTCGGCTTCGTCGTACAGTTCTGCGATGGTCGCAGCCGTCGTTAACGCGAAAATATACAGATCATCTCGGAGAATCTGGGCTTCGTGATTGAGCCGTCGAAGGCTGAAACGTTCAGTCGTTTGTCCATGGAGAAGCCGCTGCATCATCACCATGATGCTTCGATCCTCTAAGGTCGTTTCGAGAGCAGATATCGATGCAATGGCTCGAGGGACATATGTCTCGAACACCTCCTTTTGCTGTCCCTGATTGGCTTTCTTGTACCGTGTCACGACGCCCCCTTTATGAAATCCAGCATTGAAAACGGCGGTCACGGCACTCCATCGTTCTTTGTCGCCGGTCATGCCTTCCAGTTCATCGTAAATTTGGACCCCGCCATCTTCGCGCGGCTCCCTGAAAATCTGCGCTTCCGTTGGCGACGCCGTTGGCTAGTGAGCGTTAAAGCCCAGGAGGGCTATTAGATCGAGTGTTCGACTTTTCCCGCAGCGCTTCTCGGGGGAACGAAGGACCAGGTACGGGAAGTACTCAAAGATCGAGTAGCAGTAGGTTCCCGCCAACCAGAGAGCTAGCAAAGCCGGATGGTCATCACCCATGACAACGAACCGTCGAATGAATGCTTCCAGTCGTTGCATAAGATCAGGGCCGTTGATCGCATCACAGCGTAGGAATCGCTTGATGCCATCTTTTGAGAAGCGGACATTCGTCAAGCCGTAATTCACTGCGCCAAACTGTTCCGCTGACAGAATTTCTCGGTTTGCACAAATGGCATAGGGGCGGCCATCGATCATGACTCCAACACTGAACATCCCGTTTCGATAGTCCTGGGGCAATCGAGGGGGTAATGTCGTGTCCGGCCCTTCAAGCAGGTATCCAAAGCGTTCGAGGGGTGATCTAGTGGTTCCGCTTAGTAACGGTACTGTAGCCAGTTGTTCCACATCCTCAAGACTATGCTGCATGGTGGACCGTCCTTTCCTGAAATGCTCTCACTCTGAGGTCATCCGCGACGGTTTCGAGAAAGTCTGCGCGGTCCTGGTCACTGTAGGCGCGCCCAATGGCATTCATTAGCCGGTCAAGCTGCTTCTCGCTCAGCTTGTCGATGGTGAAACGGGCTACGGCATTCAGAACGCGGTCAGCCCGGAGCCGTCGATCCAGTGCAGCGAGTTCAAACCGAAACGCCACGCCATTAAGATCGGTTTTCGGAGGTCGAGGCAGTGAGCATTGTCGCGGTGGGACCCGACTATCTATGAACAGATCGGCCATAGTCAGCCCCAGAGCCGCGACTACGTCCTTTGTCTCGCACTGCGCATGACAATGAACGAGGATTCGGTCGTTCCCTTCGGCAATGGATAAGGAAGGACTTTTGTCTGTATGAACAGGGCATCGGGCCATGTATTTCCCGCGTCCACTAGATCGCACACATTGCAGTAAACCAATGAAGCCAGCCGCCGTCATGTGCCCACCTCTGTCGCACTGGCGATTCCATCGTTTCCATGAGGCCCCTTCGCCCATTGCAGCAATTCCACCAGATTGAACCGCTTACTCTTGCCAACGCAGTAAACGCCAGGCGTACTCAATGGCAGTCGATACAACTTGGTTTTTGACACGTTGAGAGTCCTACTAGCAGTAGTGACATCAACAAGCGGCTCCATGTGAATTGCTCCTTGGTTGGGTGAGAGAAAAAACACAAAAGCCCCGCTTCATGGCCCAGAGGCCACAAATTGGGGCTACATCGACGACTTGGCTGCGGTTTACAGGGTTTTGCACAACGGCGTCCACGGTTTTTAACCGGGGAAGCCGCAGATTGCGGGAGGCCCGAAAAGTTACTAACTAAGCAATTCTGCTGATTCTACCATGTCTGCTGAACAGATGTCAAGGCTGCCCAAATCGGGATACGCCTGAGATTCATCACTTTGTAATGGTAACCGTATCCCGAACCCCGTCCCTCTTAATTTGGAGGGAAATGGGAAGGTTGAATTGCTCTGACCAAGACCGCACTTTTTTCCCATCTTTCGACTCGATTATATCGCCATACAGGTTATCATTGCGAAGTATTTAGCGCATGCGCGAGAGCAAAGAGAATCACGTAAGGAATCACCACACTAGTAACTTTTCTAGTAAGAGTTTATACGTGCCCTTCACAAAGGAAAGAGCGGTGATTACGTGTTCACCGGACAATACGGGGAGCCTCTCACTGAGGCTGCAGTACGTAAAATGTGGTCGAAGCGACCTACCTCGCCAACATTATTCAGGGCTATGCCGATTGGATTGATACGTTTCGGGAGAAGGGGGTGGACAATGGTATGCACACGGCCACAAAACATCCTTTGGGTCCTCATCGGCCTTACGATGAGCTTCATTCTCCTAACGCTGGCTAGTTGCGCAGGTGGTGGAAATGACAATTCCAATGTCCCCCCAGCACAGACTAATCAACCTATCCCGCCTAAAGAGCGAGCCCCGGAGCCGACGCCTACTACTCCTCCTCCACCACCGGAGGGGCATGTGTTTTTATCCGGTCTGACCATAAGCGGAGTCAGCGCCACGTTTACTGCGCCAGCTCCGGCAGATGGTGGGCAAACGCAAGTGGCGACGGTGGAAGGGCCTGATGGCAAGGATGACTACACCGCTATTCGCGTACCGTGGGAAGATCGAGAGATCACGGTCTCCCTTCCGCATACCGGCACCGCGACGAATGCGATTGATGCGACTAATGCCCGCGTGACTCATGTTCTCACTGGTCTTGGAGTGCTGGAGGCGAATGTCACACGATTCGGCGATGTGCTGGCTGGGGAATCAGGAGAGGTCACGTTTACGGCACAGTATGACCTAGCGATGACGCCTGGGGCGCTCAAAGAGTCCTCCTATATGGAGGCGCGATTGATCTTATTGAATCGCAAAACCGATGAGTTGATCGTTGATTCAGTTGATGGAGGGTTGGGGGATAAGCAAGGGGAGCTGCGCGTAACCGCGCTCTTTTCTCCAGGTGATACCGGCAGTTTGTTTTTCGGCGTGACCTTGCATTCAGAGGCACACTAATTAAGAAGGAGGAAAGCCATGAGTGAGCATACTGACAGTAATAAAGCCAACGCCCGGCTTGTTCCAACTCCGTCGGTAGAATTCTCCACTCATAGGTCTCCGCTGGCATTACTGCAATATCAACCGCAGCCGTCCCGTCAACCCTTCAACTGCACGTCGTTCACCCAAGGAGGCCAAACGCACACCACCTGTTATTTGAGACTCGTTTGATAAGGGTCCTCTTTCACACCGTCAAAATTTTGTGGCGCATAAGATGTGCGTAGGACCAGCTTGAGCTAACGCGATTGAATTTCCCCCCGTAGCCGGCTAAATCCTGGCCCAAATAAGGGACCCGTTCGCGTGGTGTTATTACATCCCACCACTCCCTTAAAGGGTTCAATCGTCGCATCCGACATGCCAAGGCGTCGATCATAGTGACTGATCATGGCTGACGTGTGAGTGAGTTGGTATTGCAAATCAATTTGTACCTATCTCAATATGGAGTACGCGAACTAAGGTTCATCTCAAATACCCACCACATTTCAGGAATACACGTATGAGTGAAGAGTTGTCTGCTAATCTGCCTATGCAATCATCACACAGTGAGGTATAATACCTAAGGCTTTGTTGCTTTAACAAGGCAATCGAAGATTTACCTCTTATGAGGTATTGATATGCCGTCTCTCCAAACGTAGTATTGCGCCCTACCATATTTTGTGACGCTTTATCCTCCCTAAAAGCGGCTAATCTTGGACTGATGGAGTACAGACGCGAGATTGATGGACTCAGGGCTCTAGCCGTCCTGCCAGTCATACTTTTCCACGCCGGCTTTCAGACCTTTTGCGGCGGATTCGTTGGCGTTGATGTCTTCTTTGTAATCAGCGGCTATCTGATTACGACAATCATTCTTGCTGAAAAGCAAGCTGGTCAATTTTCAATAATCAACTTTTATGAGCGAAGAGCACGACGCATTCTTCCTGCGTTGTTTGTCGTTATGATTGTTTGCTTGCCATTTGCTTGGCTTTGGTTGTTACCTCAACATTTGAGGAGTTTCTCGCAGAGCCTAGTTGCCGTATCAGTTTTTGCGTCCAACGTACTGTTTTGGCAAACAAGCGGCTACTTTGACCGCGGCGTAGATATGAAGCCGTTACTACACACCTGGAGTCTAGCGGTTGAAGAACAATATTATCTGTTCTTTCCAATTTTCCTAATGCTGACTTGGCGATTCGGTAAGCGTTTGACTTTGACACTGCTCGCTATCGTTTTTGCTGCAAGTATAGCGGCAGCACAATGGTTTTCATTTTATGACGCAGAGGCAGCATTTTATCTATTACCTACACGAGGTTGGGAACTTCTTGTCGGCGTGTTTGTGGCTTTTTATGCTTCAATTCACGTAAACCCAAGTCCAGCCAAAGGAGTAAGTGAGATTGGTGGTATCGTAGGTTTGCTACTGATCATATACGCCATATTCTCCTTTGATAAGCACACACCCTCCCCCAGTTTATATACATTGGCGCCAACAGTAGGCACAGCACTTGTCATTGTATGCGCTACCAAAAGTACTCTCGCTGGCAAGTTACTTGGAAATAAGATTCTTGTTGGTATTGGCTTAATAAGCTACAGCGCATACCTATGGCATCAACCATTGCTAGCTTTTGTTAAACACAGGGTTGAGGGTGCGCCTAGTAAGCTCTTATTAGGAGGTTTGGTAGTCGGCGCTATAACCCTTGCCTATTTCACCTGGCATTACGTTGAGACGCCTTTTAGACACAAACAACGATTTGGACGAAAGCAAGTCTTTTTGCTCGGTACCATCGGGGGTTTGTTCTTCATCAGCATTGGATTCATAGGCCACTTCGATAAAGGAAACTTTTTAAGGTTCGACAAAGAGAATTTCGCTCGAGGATTAGCGGCACAAACCAACGAGAATAGAATGCGACAGATTTGTCGTATCGATAGCGTTGAGTCTCTTAATCTTCCCAGCGATCAATGCTGGTACGGAACTGGTGATTTTAAAATCCTGGTCTGGGGTGACAGTCACGTTGACACTACATCTCTGACTCTTTCCGAGGCATTGCCGATAGCGCGCGTATATCACGCTGGTCATGCGGCGTGCCCTCCTATTCTTGGGTTGATTCTCGCCAGTAATAATTCATCTGATTGCTCGGATTTCAATAATCACGTTTTCGAGTTTTTGAAAAGAGAAAGGTTTGACGCTGTGGTGCTCAGTGCGAGATGGCGGGTTTATGCCGAAGGGACTCCCTTCGATAACGGTGAAGGTGGTGTTGACACGTTTACATCGAGATACTCTACTTCATCGAAGTTCGCGAACGAAGAGCAAAGATTCGCTTCTGTCATTAATGCTTATGTGGAGTCGATCGAGAAGGTGGCTGCGGCTGTATTTCCCGCCAAAGTTGTTCTTGTTTACCAGATTCCAGAGGTTGGCTTCAATGTTCCCGATGCTTTCTTTAAGACTATTCGTAGAGGAGAACAACCACCAACGGTGCTTACCACGAGTTATGACATTTACAAAAGTTCAAACAAAAGAGTATCCGATGCGCTTGATCGTATTACGAGTCCAAACTTAGTACGCATCTTTCCACATACTTCATTGTGTAATGCGGATGTTAAAGGGCGATGTGTCGTTGTTAAGGAGGGGCAATTACTTTACATTGATGAAGATCATCTAAGTTTTGACGGGGCTCGTATCGTCACAGCGACTTATGTCGCAGCAATAAAGCCTCATATCGGAGCTGAAAAACGGATACGCCGCTCGACGATCGGGCAAGATTCCTCTTCTCCCAATCGATTATAGCAATTGAGAAGATGGGACCTGAGGGCTCCAACGCGCAGAAACTGAGGGCATAATAGACCTGGCGAAAAACGCCAGCCTCAACTCGAAGATGCCGACCATATCAGGCTAGGCGTGGGAGTCCTCATTAGAACCCCCGCCTGCCTGAACAGGGCCGGGGGGTCTTGTGTCAGGTGTTATTAGGGTGTTACTTTTGCGGCCAGACGGGGATGTATAGAGACAAAGACAGCCGAAGAGAAGCAAATGGCTCTTGGGCATACAGTAAGCGGAAAGAGGGAATCGCCGCTCCTGTCAAGGCGTTCAGCGATTCCCCCTAATACAATCCCGCCTTCGGCACCAATCGAGAACCCATGACCCACGGAGCAACGATGCCCCTTGCTGGCGCAACGTCTGTGCGGCGTCGCAGTGTTCCGCCGACCAAGCCTTCTTCGATCAGGCTGCTCTTGGTCGACGATCATGAAGTTGTTCGAGTCGGCCTGCGCACGGTCCTGCACAACAATCAAGGCATCACGGTCGTCGGGGAGGCCGACAGCAAAGCGCAGGCAGCCGCGGAGGCCAAGCGCCTTCGGCCGGACGTCATCTTGATGGACGTCCGCCTGCCTGACGGGTCCGGTGTTGAAGCATGCCGCGAAATCCTGTCTGAACAACCGACGGCGCGGGTCATCTTCCTGACGTCCTACACGGATGACGACTCGGTACTCGCGGCCGTGTTGGCCGGGGCGTACGGGTACGTGTTGAAGGAAATCGATTCGGCTGCGCTCATTCGCGCAATCAGGACCGTGTCCACCGGCCGCTCCATCCTGGACCCCGCCGTGACCAAGCGGGCCCTTGAATGGATCAAGACTGTCCCGGCTGCTGAAGGCCCTGCGCGCCCCTCGTCACTCTCACCACAAGAAGAACGGGTGCTGGCATTAGTGGCCGACGGCTTGACCAACAAAGAGATTGCCTCGACGCTCAAGTTGAGCGATAAGACTGTCAAAAATTACCTGGCCAACATGTTCCAGAAGCTCCATATTTCCCGTCGGGCTCAAGCGGCTGCATTCTTCGTCAAGCGCACCGTGTAGCAAGGGCGTCCACGCGTGGCCGGGGATCACCCCGTGGCAGCGCAGCCCCAAACACACCCTATCGTGATGCCCTCCTGGACTCTGTACTTCAATGCCGCATTGGGCAGCCTTGTCATCGCCGTGGGCGCATGGCTGGCCTGGAACGGGCTGTCCCCGTACAGCGCGGCAGGAGTTGCGATCGTCGCGGCGGCGTTCTTATGGTGGCGTGGCACGACCCTCACGCTTATCTGGGCCTGGTCGTTGCAGTTGCTTGGCCTCGAATGCTTTGCCTGGCCCGTTGTGACTATGCTGCAAATTCGTTCGGCTGGCGGCGAACCATCCGAGGCCGAGATGGGCGCCATCCTCTCCGCCACACTCATGGGGCTTTTTTCGGCCTGCTTCTGGCTCGCTTTATCCTATGGCCTGTTCAAACGGGCAAAGGAAGGACCGGGCACGGCGCGACAGGAGAACTCCTCTACGCCGCACCCCAAGGCCAATGGCAGCGCTCACGCGTCAAAGAAGCGGTAACGGTCACCACATCTCAATCGGATCCACGTCGACGTCGAACTTCACTGTTCGACGGGCATAGAGCGATTCAAGATCGGCTAGTGTTGATCGGATGGTCTGGACGGCGTTGAAGTCCGGTCGGGACTTGATCAGGATCTGCCGGCGGTAACGTCCGCGCACCCGGGGCACAGGCGACCGAACGGGTCCCAGGATAGTGAGATGCTCGCCTTCAGGCGTGGGCTTCGCCTCACGGCTGATTGCGTCCGCCCAGGCTTGGGCCGCGTGTGCGACGGTCGGTTCGAGTGCCCCGGAAACGTGAAGGACGATCACGCGAACGGCCGGGGGAAATCCAAGCGCCGTCCGGTGTAGCAATTCCTCTGCTCTGAAGATCGCATCATCCTGTCGCGCCACCGCCTCGATCACATGGTGCGACGGCAGGTACGTTTGAATGATCAGCCGACCGCCCGCCGACATCGGCTGCACCAGACCCGCGGCGTCCTGCAGCAAATGGAACGTGCGTTCAGCCGCTCGAAAGTCGGGAAGGCTCAGCCCCGCATCCGCCTGCACGGCGCCCGCGAGACCCAGCGGCGGCACCAGATCATCTCTCAACAGTAATTGGGTGCCAATGAGCACATCCCACTCCCGCCGACGAATGCGTGTCCGGATGCGATCGGCTTCCTTCGGCCTTCGCATGGTCTCTCCGTCGACTCGCAACACCCGTGCAGAGGGAAACCGTCGTTTTACTTCTTCTTCCAGACGTTCGGTCCCTTCCCCGACAGGCTGCAGCCGGGCACTCCCGCATGTGGAGCACAGGTCTAGAATCGCATGCGTGGCACCACAGTAATGACAAAACAGCACGTTCTTCTGTCGCGAAAACGCGAACGCCACGTCACAGGAGGGACAGCGGGGAACCTGGCCGCAGTCTCGACAGACGAGCGCACCCGCATAGGCTTTCCGGTTGAGAAATAACAGGATTCCTGCCTGACGCGCCATGGTTTCGCGCATGGCCTCGTGCAGCCGGACGCTTAAGAGCAGTCGACGATCCTCGCGTTGAAGATCCACGACCTCGACCTGCGGCGAGATGTCCGATCGAACGGGCGCTTTGAGTAGGTGCTTCGGCGCTTCCAGGCCGGTCGCCTCGAGAGAGAGATGGGCCGAACCCAATACGAGAAGCGCCTCCTCCTTCTGGGCTCTCATCCACGCAACATCCCGCGCATGATATCTCGGCTCCATCGGTTCTTTGAGCGCGGAATCCTCGTCGCGGTCAATCCAGATCAGGCCGATGGGATCAAGCGGAAGGAACACGGCGGCTCTCGTGCCAACCACGACGGTAACATGGTTCTGACGAATCCGCCCCCAGATTTCAGACCTCTTCTCATCAGGCATCATGCTGTGAAGCGCGGCGGTCACCGTGGCCGGGTGAGCCAGCGCGGCTGCGAGTGATTCCGCGCGGGAGGTTTCACCCGTGATCACGAGCACCTTCCGCCCCAGTTCCACCGTCCTGATCACGGCAGCACGAAGCAAGGCGAGGCGTTCTGTGGGATCAGCCTCTACCAACAGACGGGCGGACGTACGGCCCTCCACCGCACGCAGGACGCACGCCTCCCATTCGACGTTTCGCGACGTGCCCCAATCCTGAGAACGCTCGTCAGCGTGGAAACCGAACAGAGCAGGAGTCTCGGTCGCCGTGCGACCGCGCACTTTGTGTGCCCAGCCTCGATCGAGGATCGACGCCAAGACCTCCTCATGAGTCCGGTCCTTGCCATGACAAAGGCGAGAGAGCGAAATGCCGAGCGGCCGACGTTTGAGACGCTTCAGAAGTGGCACGAACGCAGGGGGAATCGAATCCTGTTTGGTCAGAGCTTCTTGACCTTCCTTGGTCAAAATCATGTGGCTCGAGTCAAGCCTGGTCGATTTGGGCGGCAGCACCAGCCTGAGGCATTGTCCCCAGGGTGCCACATAGGTTTCAGCCACGGTCTTCGCCAGCAGCAGCAGGGGAGGAGGAATTTCAACGGCCCGATCAGCCGTGACCAGTGCGCGAATGAGTTTGAGCCGTTCGAGCGGCACTGCCGGAGGATGGTGAGGACTGAGCGCAACAACCGCACCTTGAACCAGGGACCGTCCGAACGGCACGAACACTAGGTGACCGACCCGCAACACCGCTCGTAAATCAGTGGGAATTCGATAGGTAAATGGGCCGGCGAAGTGGCGGGGGACAATGATCTCCGCGAAGAGCGGAGCGTCTGGTTCCTGTGATGTGATGGTCCGCGGCTCACCGATCATGCGGCATTGTAGCAGCAGCAGTCAGGAGGGGAAACCAGCAAGCTCGCGCACGCTGGGACATGCTCACAACGGAGCATGTCCCAGCGGAGAGCAGCAATCAGGGTTGCGCTGTTTTGTCCGGCGCGGCCGGCACAGCCTGGGTGTTTTCAGCAGGTGTATCGGAAACGACCGGAGGAGTAGGAACTGGTTTTTCGGCATTGTCCGCCTCCGTGGGAACGGTCTTGTCGACCGAAGAAGCGGCCGACACCTGGCCCTGCGATCCGAGACCGGACACACGATAGCCGTCATCAGCGGCGGCTTCGGCAGGCGCCGTCGGAGGCGCGGGATCAGCCGGTGCGGCGTTGGGAGCATAGAGGACAACGTCGACGCGGCGGTTTCTTGAACGTCCGGCTTCCGTCGCATTGCTCATCAACGGCTTAGTCGCGCCGTAGCCGATAGACGAGATTCGTGCAGAGTCGATGCCGCCTTTTTCGACGAGATAGCGCAGAACGCCGGTGGCGCGCGCTTTGGAAAGATCCCAATTTGTCGGGTACTGCGACTTCAGGGAGGGACCGATTTCCATATTGTCCGCATGCCCCTCGACGCGGATCAGTTGATCGGCCTGCGATCCTTTCAAGAGTTCGACCAACTGGTCCAGCGTTTGATAGCCTTCCGGCTTGATCCTAGCTTCGCCGGATTCATACTGCAGCTGCTTCATGAGATCGTCCAAAGTGTACCGCGTTTCGCGCGCTGCATTCTGAACCGCTCGCTTACCTGTCGAAGGCTCCGCGGGACTGTTCATGGACGGCGCGGCCGGCGTGACCGGCTCTGCCGGAGGAACAAGATCCGCCTGATACTTCGTACGGAATTGGTCGCCCTTGAGAATGCGGGAAATCGATTTCGTGACGAGTGCAGTGGCGCTGCGGCCCTCGGTTGACAACACCTTCACCTCCCCGACCTGGCGAGGCGGCAGCCCCCCTCCGTAACGAGTCAGCTCCAGGCGGTCTCCAGCCTTGAGCCCATCTTCCCACCCGCGGTCGAGATAGACGATGTTCCGTTGTGCCACTAGGGTCATCTCCAAATCAGCTTGCAATTCGACGACCATGCCGTTGATGTCGCCCGAAGCAGGCACGGCGGCCGCTTCGCCGGAACTCGGCAGTGAGAACTTGGCGATGGGATCACCGGGAGCCGCCGCCCCGAATGCCCGCACAACGCGAGCCGTGGTCAATACGTCATCCACTTGAACCACCTGTACGATGGCGAGCCGGGTAATCAGATACCCCAAGTACTGCCCGGTTGCGGGATGAAAAACCTTTCGGGTTCGCTTGTAGACGGTGAAGAGATCGCCGATCGCCGCCTCTGCAGGATTTTTCAACTTGAGGTAGAGCGTATCGTTCTGTCCGAGCCGCATACGGTTTCCGATGGTCTGATTGTCGCCGGTGATGACATTCACCACACCGTCCTGCGGAGTAAACTGCTGGATGGAACCCGCGGCGTAGGTCCTGGCTGCCTCGCCGTAACGGATACTGTCGAGATCATCGGCCCACGCCGACAACAGTCCCATCGTGGCGATGATCGCGAACAGCGCGCAGCCTGTGAGGGCTTTCTGTGGATGAATGGTCATGGCGTGTCCTTCTGGTTAAGGCATAGTCTGCTCAAAAAACCATAGCAAATCATCCCATAGAGTCAAGAATATTGCGGTCTTGTCCCCGTTGACCGGGGTGGGGACCTTTGCTAAGGTGCTCGAGTGTTTTAGCCGAGCCGGGCCAGGTGAACTAAACAGAGGCTTTATGCCGCAGAAACCGCCGGAACGCTCTTCTCGTCCTCGATTAGAGACCCAAATTCACAGGCGGAAGAAGGCCAAGGCCTTTTCCCCGCTGCTTCCGGAGTGGGAACGGAAGGATCAGACCGTTCCTTCCCACCTCCGAATGGACGCAGCCCTCATGGATTCGACGGCCGGTCGGCCGAAACCGGGTCAGGGTAGGACTTCCGGGTCTTGAGGGTAGGTCCTTTGTGCGCTTGCTATCACGATAACCCCCCGTCTAAGATCCCTTTCTCCTTTGCAACTCAAGGTGTTGAAAGGTGACCTCCATGAGCGGTCTTGAGTTACTTCTGGAGTATCTGACTAAGTATTTTCCGGTTCTCTTGTTTATCTTCGTCGCCCTGGCCTTCGGGGTCGTGACGCTCTTGTTGAGCTATCTGGTCCAACCGAAGTATCCGGAACCCGAGAAACTATCCGCCTACGAGTGCGGATCCGAGCCCTTTTCTGATGCCCGGATGCCGTTTCCGGTTCGCTACTATATTTTCGCCATGCTGTTCGTGATCTTTGATATCGAAGTCATTTTTCTCTATCCCTGGGCCGTGGTGTTCAACGACATCAATAAGGTCAGCATCATCGGCCTGGTCGAAATGATGATTTTCATCGCGTTGTTCGTCGTCGCCTATGTCTATGCTTGGCGCAAGGGAGCATTGGAATGGGACTGATTCATTTGGGACGTCATGACAAAGACAGCGCGCCGGACGTCATCACCACGACGGTAGAGAAAGCCGTGAATTGGGCGCGCAAGGGCTCACTCTGGCCCATGACGTTCGGGCTAGCCTGTTGCGCCATCGAAATGATTGCCGCCGTCTCGTCACGCTACGACATGGACCGCTACGGCGCCGGGGTGTTCCGCGCGTCTCCCAGGCAGTCGGATCTGATGATCGTCGCGGGAACGGTGTGCCGCCGGATGGCACCCGTCATCCGAAAGATTTACGACCAGATGCCCGAACCGAAATACGTCATCGCGATGGGTTCGTGCGCGACCTCGGGAAACATCTACGACAGTTACAGCGTGGTGCAGGGCGTCGACCGCTTCGTCCCGGTGGATATCTACGTGCCTGGCTGTCCCCCGACTCCAGAAGCCTTGTTCGACGGTGTTCTCAAACTGCAAGAGCGCATCATGCAAAAACGTGTGTTCGTCAAGCAGCCGGAACAGGTGAAGGCGGGCCTAAAAGCCTGAGGATCCCATGTCGCTTCAGCAGTTGTCCGAACGCCTTCGCGAGCATTTCACAGTGGGTTTTGTTCATTCCGTCGAGTGGCGCGGCGATCTGGCGATCACCGTCACCAGGGACAAATTGCACGAGGTCGCCCAATTTTTGCGCGACGACCCGGCCATGGATTTCGACTATATCGTGCATGTCAGCTCGGTTGACTGGCCCGACGACGAAGAGCGGTTCGAAGTCGTCTATGAGTTTTATTCGATCAGGAAGCGGCACCGCATCCGGCTGAAGACCAGGGTGCCGGAATCAGACTGCATCGTAGATTCCCTCACCGATCTGTGGAAAGGCGCGGACTTCATGGAGCGCGAGGTCTACGATATGATGGGAATTCGTTTCCGCCGCCATCCTGATCTTCGCCGCATCCTGATGCCGGACGACTACACGGAAGGATATCCCTTGCGGAAAGATTTTCCGGTCCGCGGGAAGGGCTGGCGCGACACGTTTGAGTTTTTGGACGAAACGAGATAAGCACAACCACGATGGCATTCGAAGATCAAAGAACCACCGTTTACAAAGTCGATCCGACCCATCCAGAGAGCGAAACGCTCCCCACGTTGCGGACAGAGGAGCTGCTGCTCAACATGGGGCCGCAGCATCCGAGCACGCACGGCGTGTTGAAGGTGATTCTGGAACTGGAAGGCGAGCGTCTCGTCAAATCGACGCCCGTCATGGGTTTCTTGCACCGCGGAGTCGAAAAGCTCGCCGAGGACGGCACCTACCATCAGTTCATTCCGCACACGGACCGGCTCGACTACGTGTGTGCCATGTACAACAACTTCGCCTACTGCCGTGCAGTTGAAAAACTCATGAACATCACGGTTCCGGATCGCGCCGAATACCTGCGCACCATCGTCGCCGAAGTGCAGCGGATCATCGGTCACCAGTTTTGGCTGGGGACCCAGGCGCTCGACATCGGCGCGATGACGGTGTTTTTCTATTGCTTTCGGGATCGGGAAATTCTTCTCGACTGGTTTGACGAATTGTGCGGCGCGCGGCTGACGACGAGCTGGTATCGCATCGGGGGAGTGGAGCGCGATTTCACGCCTTCATTGTTTGCCAAGCTCAAACAATTTCTGGACTATTTTCCACCGAAGATCGACGAGTACGTCGTGTTCCTCGAAAAAAACCGCATCTGGCTCGCCCGTACCAAAGGCGTGGCTGTGATCTCCGCCGAGGACGCCGTCAGTTTCGGACTGAGCGGACCGACGCTTCGCGGTTCAGGAGTGGACTACGACTTACGGAAGGCGGAACCGTACTCGGCCTATTCGAAGTGCGAATTCAGTGTTCCGCTCGGGAAGAATGGGGATACGTACGACCGGTACTGGATCCGCGTCATGGAGCTCTACGAAAGCGTCAAGATCATCAAGCAGTGCCTCGAACAGATTCAGGACGGCTCGATCATGGCCGACGTGCCCAGCGTGACGCTGCCTCCGAAGGAGCGCGTCTTCACGAATCTCGACTCCATGATTCAGCAGTTCAAGCTCTTTTCACAGGGCTTCAATGCTCCGCCGGGAGAAATCTACTGCGGCACCGAGGCGCACAAGGGCGAGCTCGGCTTCTACATCGTCAGCACCGGCGGCGGGAAGCCGTATCGGCTCAAGATCCGAGCGCCTTCGTTTATTCATATGGGGGCTTTCGATCACATGTCGAGAGGGTACATGATCGCTGACGCCATTACCTTGTTCGGCACCTATGACATCGTGATGGGAGAATGCGACCGGTAAACAAGCACGTCATGGAACGCAGTGTTTGAGGATCTATGGGATTGAAACCCGCAACAAATCCGGATGTCGAAGCCGCGACGATTGAGTTGAACATCGACGGGAAAACCGTCACAGCCAAGGACGGCGTGTCGCTGTACGACGTGATCTCCAGTACGGGCAAGATCATTCCGGCGATGTGTTACCACTACACGTTCGATCCGTTCGGCTCCTGTGGCATGTGCCTCGTCATGCAGGAGGGCAAGAAGGCGCCGGTGCGGTCGTGCACGGCCAAGGCCACGGCCGGAATGGTCATCCGCACGGAAGGCGATGACCTCTTCCAAGCCCGGAAGAAAGCCGTGGAGAAGCATCTCTCCGTCCATCCGTTGGACTGTCCGGTCTGCGACGCCGATGGCCATTGCGAGCTGCAGGACATGGCCTTCCAGCACGGTGTGACCAATCTGGCCAATGCCAAGCAGAAATTCATCCCCGAGGATACGCGAAGCCTCGTGCTGGATTTCAATATGAACCGTTGTATCGCCTGCGCCGAATGCATCAACGTGTGCAAGGACGTGCTGATGATCGACGCCCTACAGTTTATGAAGAAGGGCGGCTTCAACCAGGTCGTGGCGAAGGGCGACCTTCCGCTCGCTTGCGAGTTTTGCGGAGATTGCCTGGCCGTCTGTCCGGTGGGGGCGATCACGAACAAATTCTCAAAATATCTCTACAAGCCCTGGCAGATGAAAAAGACGACGACCACCTGCAACTATTGCGGGGACGGCTGTCAAATGTACGTCGAGACCAAAGACACGGAAGTCATCCGCGTGACATCACCGCTGTCCTGGAAGAACAAATGGGGCGATCGAGCCGACACGGCCAAAGGCCACGGAGGACTCTGCGTCAAGGGACGGTTCGGGTTCGAATACATCGATTCACCGACCCGCTTGAAGAGGCCGTTGTTGCGCAAGGGCAACCAACTCGTGGAGGTCCCGTGGCTGGAGGCCATGCATGCGGTCGTCGATCGGTTCGCGGACATTCGCAAGAAGCACGGCCCCGACGCCATCGCCGGCCTGATCACGGCACGCTGCACCAATGAAGAGCTCTATCTGTTCCAAAAGCTCATGCGGGTGGCGTTCAGGACAAACAATCTGGACAGCAGCGCCCGCTACGGGCACATGAACTTCGTGCAGGCCTCCAAGCTGGCGCTCGGAATCGGCCGCACATCGAACGATTGGGAAGATCTGACCAAAGCGAAAGCGGTCCTCGTCATCGGCTCGAATCTGACCGAGACCAATCCGCTCACCTCCGTCCGGATCAAGGAGGCCATTCGCGTCTATAAAGCGCAGGTGATGGTCTTCGATTCTGCGATCACCAATCTCGGCAAACTCGCGTCGCACCCGTACGTGATCAAGCCAGGAACAGAGGGGCTGGTCATCGACGGCCTCGTCAAGGCGACGGTTGACCTGGATCTGGTCGACGAGGAGAGCGTGAAAAAACATCCGCAAGCCTTTGCCGCACTCAAATCCGCCATTGGCTCGATTTCTCTTGGACAGGTAGCGGCCAAGACCGGCCTGACAGCCGAGCAGTTCAAAGAGGCGGCGTCGATCTTTGCGGAATCTTCACGGTCGATAATTCTCTGCGCCGAAGGCATCGTGCGGCAGCCGGACGGCTACCAGAACGTCTTGAAGTTAGTCGACCTGGCCTGGATCACCGGCAAGCTCGGACGACCCGGCTGCGGCGTCAACACCGTAACCGAAGAACCCAACGAGCAAGGTGCGGTGGACATGGGCGTGGCCCCGGAGTACCTGCCCGGCCTGGCCGCCTTCGACGATCAGACTATGCGCGACAAGCTGGCGAAGGCCTGGGACGCGACGCTGCCCACGGCGGGAAGCGGCGCACATTTGACAGAAATTCTCAAGCACTGCCGCGAAGGACAAATTCGCGCACTCTATGTCGTCGGGGAGAACCCGTTGGCCACGCTGCCGGCTTCCATGGAAGTGCGGGCCGCATTGGATCGGCTGGAGTTGTTGGTCGTCCAAGACCCGTTCCTCACGGAAACGGGACAGATGGCGCACGTCGTGCTGCCTGCCACGACCTTCGCGGAAAAGGACGGCACCTTTACCAATCTTGAGGGGCGCGTGCTTCGCGTTCGGCAAGGGATGGATGCCATCGGGGAAAGCGTGCCCGATTGGCAGATCCTGACCGCCCTGGCCAACGGCATGGGCTGCCAGTGGGAATATGAATCGGCCAACGATATCCAGTCCGAAATCATGAAGCTGCTCCCTGGTTACTACAATCTGGGGCAGCCGAAAAAAATTGCTCCCACAGCGGACCACTACCTGTCGAACGGGTATACGGCTTCGGCGGCGGTGCGCTATAAGGCGGCCCGGTCCGAGAGCACCAGGCCGTTTACGCTGCTGATGGGACAACTGCTGTATCACTCCGGGAAACTGTCCACGCTCGCACCCGGATTGATCAAGATCGCTCCCAATACCGGCCGGATTCGCATGAACGCGGCGGACATGGAGCGTCTGGGCTTGCAGGACGGCGCCATGGTCAAGCTCACTTCTGATCGGGGCTCGCTGCAAATAGGCGTGCAAGTCGACCAGAGCGTGGCACCTCAGACGTGCTTTTTCCCAGAACACTTCAACGAACCGCCCGTGAAAGATCTCATGTCGGTCCACGTGGACGCGATCACCGGTGTGCCGTCCTTCAAGCGAACAGGCGTGACGATCGAAAAGGTGTAGCACAGCCCGTATGACTGTCCGAACGCTCACAAGAAAATTCCTTCACGCTGCCCTCTTCTACGAGATCTGGGACGCCATGAAAGTGACGTTCAAGCACATGTTCCATAAGCCCATCACGTTCCAGTACCCGCGGGAGCAACGTGCCATCCCCGATACTCACCGCGGCGCCCTGGGCCTCCTGTGCTATGACGACGGCCGCGAGCGATGCGTTGGGTGCGATCTCTGCGAAGCCGCCTGTCCTTCTCGTTGCATCAAGGTGATCAGCGCGGAAGACCCGGACCGGCCCCTTCAGCGCTATGCCACCGAGTTCTACATCGATATCACCAAATGCGTGTTTTGCGGCTATTGCGTCGAGGCCTGCCCCGTGAACGCCCTGGCCATGACGAAGATGTACGAGTTTTCGACGCACGACAAGCGGACGCTCATGTTCGATAAGAAACGCCTATATGATATCGGGGAGCGACACCTTGACGACGCCAAGAAATATTTGTACGCGCACAACCAGGAAAAGAACCTCGAGGAGAGCCGTGAGTACCGCTACTATTTCCCGCAATCGGTCGTGAAACCGACCCAAGCAACGCCCAAACATCTGAGCTGAACCCGCTATGATGGTCGTGTTCTTTGCCTATTTTGCCCTGATGAGTATGGCCGCTGCCGTACTCACCGTCGCCTTGAGAAATCCGGTGCATTGCGGCCTGGCGCTCTTGGCCCTGTTGCTGCACGTGTCCGGCCTGTTTGTTCTGCTCAACGCCGAATTTCTGTGGGCCGTCCAAGTCGTGGTGTATGCCGGCGCCATTCTCGTGCTCTACCTGTTCGTGCTGATGCTGTTGAATCTCAAAACCGAGGAGCGCTACTTTCACAGTACGTATCTGTACTTTGTGGTTCCCACCGTGCTGGGTTCGCTCTACGTCCTGGCGTTGCTCTTCAAATCTCCGTATGCCGGCACGAAGGGTAATGCACCGACCAGCGCCGTGCTGCAACAGGGCGACACCTACGCGATCGGCATGAAAATGTTCAGTGATTATCTGTTGCAGTTCGAAATCGTCGGGATTTTCCTCCTGGGCGCCATCATCGGGGCAATCGTGTTGGCGAAAACACCGAAACCGATCGGCGGACGAGCGAATGGTGACCTGTGACAAGTGATGCGTCGCAGCGGCGGCGAATCACCCACGCGTCAGCGGTAAGCCGTCATCCATCGCAAGACCTATGATCCCTCTAAGCGCGTACGTTGCGGTCAGCGCCGTGCTCTTCATTACCGGTTTGCTCGGCGTGCTGATCAGGCGGAATTTCATCATCGTGCTGATGGCGGTGGAGATCATGTTGAATGCGGCGAACATCAACCTCGTCGCCTTTTCCCATTATCTCGAGTCCATGGCCGGCCAGCTGGTTGCGCTGTTCGTCATCGCCATCGCGGCGGGAGAGGCCGCCGTGGGACTCGCCATTATCATCGTCGTCTTCCGTGGGAAAATTTCCACGAATGTCGACGAGATGAATCTGTTGAAATGGTGAGGAGGTGCCGCAGGCTGACATGACTGATCTCCTGATCAAGCTGATTCCCGTCTTCCCGCTGCTGGCCGTCATCGCCAACGGCGTCTTCGGCCGCTATCTCTGGTCGCACGAGTGGGCTCACCGTCTGGCGTGGGGATCGGTTGGCCTCTCGTTCCTCTGCACCATCGGCGTGTTTAGCGACGTCCTGCACAGTGGAACGGCGCGCGAAGTCGTCGCCTACCCGTGGATTTTCGGCGGGGACCTCACGATCAACATGGCCTTCCTCGTGGATCCGCTCACCTGCGTCATGCTCCTCGTGGTGACGGGAGTAGGCTTCCTCATCCACGTGTATTCGGTCGGCTACATGCACGGTGAAGAGGGATTCACGCGCTTCTTCACGTACATGAACCTCTTCATGGTCTCGATGCTGCTGTTGGTGATGGGCAACAACTACGCGGTGCTCTTCATTGGCTGGGAAGGTGTCGGCCTCTGCTCCTATCTCTTGATCGGCTACTACTATGACAAGGTGTCGGCGGCCAAGGCAGCGACGAAGGCCTTTGTCGTCAATCGCATCGGCGACGCCGGGTTCCTGCTGGCGATCTTCCTGGTCTTTATTAATTTCAAGACACTCGACTATACGAAAGTTTTCGCCCAGGTCGGCCACTTGTCGCCCGAGATGGCCACCGCCATCTCGTTATGCCTCCTGGTCGGGGCCGTCGGCAAATCGGCGCAGATTCCGCTCTATACGTGGCTGCCGGATGCGATGGAAGGCCCCACGCCCGTCAGCGCGCTCATCCATGCCGCCACGATGGTCACGGCCGGCGTCTACATGATTGTGCGCAACCATCTCATTTTCGATCTCTCGCCCGTCGCCTTGGGCGTCGTCGGCGTGATCGGCGGCGTCACGGCGCTCTTTGCCGCGACGATCGGTCTCGTGCAAAACGACATCAAGCGGGTGCTGGCCTATTCGACGGTCAGCCAACTCGGCTATATGTTCCTCGGCGCCGGCATCGGCGCCTATACGGCTGCGATATTCCATTTGATGACCCATGCGTTCTTTAAAGCCCTGTTGTTTCTGTCGGCCGGCTCGGTCATCCATGCCTTGTCCGGTGAGCAAGACATCAGGAAAATGGGCGGCCTCAGCCACAAGATTCCCTGGACCCATAAGCTGTTCTTCATCGGCACGATCGCCATCGCCGGGATCCCGCCCTTCGCGGGATTTTGGAGCAAAGACGAGATCATGGCCCATGCCTTTACCCATCATCACTACGTGCTCTACGGCATGGCCGCCATCGGCGCTCTTCTGACCTCTTTCTACATGTTTCGCCTGACTTATTTGACGTTCTACGGCAAGTCCCGCATGGACCACCACACCGAGGAACATGTCCATGAATCCCCGATGGTCATGATCGGTCCGTTGATGGTCCTTGGTCTGCTGTCGCTCGCCGGCGGATTCATCGGCTTTCCGCCGGACCACGGCTGGCTGCACGATTTCTTGGCTCCGGCGGCCGGCGCCAGCGGCGAACATGAGGTCAGTACCGGCCTGGTCCTCTCCCTCATGATGATCGCCAGCGGCATCGCCCTCTTCGGCTGGGCCTTGGCCCATTATCTGTACAGCGTGAATCCGACCGCCCCGGACCGATGGGCAACGAAGGCGGGGGTCCTGTATAAGACGCTCATGAACAAATATTACATCGACGAACTGTTCGATCTCCTCATCGTCGAGCCGACCAAGAAACTGGGACTGGCGCTCGACTGGTTCGATCGCGTCGTCCTCGACGGTATCGTCCGCGCAGTCGGGCATATGGCCGAATTGGGCGCAGCCGGCTCCACCTGGGTGGAAAAGCATGTGATTTACGGCGGCATCAACGTCGTCGGGTATGGCAACCATCTGATGGCCAAGCAGTGGCGTCAATTGCAGAGCGGGATGGTGCACCACTACGCGGCGATCATCGTGGCCGGACTATTTTTGCTTGCGGTGGTGATTCAACTGATTGTGCAGCGGTAGAACGACGACACCATGTTAGAACAGCTGGACTCGACGTTTCCGATCCTCACGTGCCTGCTCTTTTTTCCGCTCGTCGGCGCCGCCGTGCTGTGGCTCTTCGACGACGAGGACATGGTCCGCACTTCGGCGTTGACCATCGCGCTGGTCGAGTTGGCGTTGGCGATTTTCGTTCTGATGCGATTTGTCCCCGGCTCCCCCGCCATGCAGTTCGTCGAGCACGTCCCATGGATCCCGGCATTGGGCATCAGTTACCACCTGGCAGTGGACGGCATCAGCGTGCTGTTCGTCGGGCTCACCGCTTTTCTGACCGTTTTGGTGGTCATTTACTCCTGGGACACCATTCGCTATTCGATCAAGCTATACATGATGGCCCTGTTGGCGCTGGAAACCACGACCATGGGGGTCTTCATCTCGCTAGATTTGATTCTCTTTTTCGTGTTCTGGGAACTCATGCTGATTCCCAGCTACTTTTTGATCAAGCTCTGGGGCGGTGGTGCGGAACGGCATTATGCCGCATTGAAATATGTGCTCTATACGCTGCTCGGCAGCGTGTTCTTGCTGGTGGGCATCGCGCTTCTGGACATCAATTACCATGACTATGCCTCACTCCATCACATGGACCAGCCGTATTCCTTCGATCTGCTGGAACTCCTGGCTGTCCCGGTTCCGCTGCATCAGCAGATGCTGATTTTCTGGCTCATGTTCATGGGGTTCGCGTTCAAGGCGCCGGTATTCCCCTTTCATACCTGGCTACCGGACGCCCTCCTCGAAGGCCCCATCGGGATGGCCGTCGTGCTTGCCGGCATTAAACTCGGGACCTTCGGCTTCATGCGCTTCAGCATTCCGCTGCTGCCCGAAGCCTCGAAGAGTGCGACCGTGGTTTCCGTCATGATGGGCCTCGGGCTGGCGGCGATCGTGTACGGCGCGATCATGGCGCTGATTCAGCCGGACTTCCGGCGTCTCCTGGCCTACAGCAGCATCAGCCACCTGGGTTTCATCGTAATCGGCCTGTTCGCGCTGAACTACCAGGGCCTTCAGGGCAGCCTTCTCACGATGATCAATCTCGGCTTCAGCACCGCCGGACTGTTCTTCATCGCGGGCTTCCTCCAGAGCAGACAGCAGACCACGGAGCTGACGGCATTCGGTGGAATGGCCAAACACACGCCGTTGCTCGCGGCGTTCTTCCTGTTGATCGGATTGGCCTCCATCGGTCTCCCGGGCACGAACGGGTTCGTCGGCGAGTTTTTGGTCCTCTTGGGCGCGTTCAACGCGCATTGGGTCTATGGAGCCATTGCCGTCACGGGCGTCATCTTCGGTGCGGCGTATTTTCTCTGGTACTACGAACGCGCCATCCTGGGACCGGTGGGCAAAGCCGTCCGGGAATCGATCGGGGACCTGCATCCCCGCGAAACCGTCATCGCGCTCTCCTTATCGATCATGATCCTCTGGATCGGGCTGTATCCCGCTCCGTTCCTACGCATGATGAACGGATCGGTGCAGGCTCTGGTCGACCGGATCGATCATGGAAGGGTCGCCGTTCTCAAAGAGCGGGGACGAGAGATGAGTGCAAAACGGCCGGCGGACCATGAGCCTCTTGCCGCTCGGTCCGGATCACTCGCCGGGGATTCTCTATGAGCGATTACATCCTGCTCTATATCCTTTTTGCACCATTTGCCGGTGCGATCGCACTCATTTTCGCTTCGAACCGTCAGCCCTTGCTCGTCAGAGGCATCGCCGCGGTCTCAGCCGGCATTTCGCTGGTCGCCTCGCTATACCTGTTTTACGCCTACGATCCGGTCAAGGGCGGATTCCAGTTCATTCAAAAGTTTGAGTGGTCGAGGCAGCTCGGCATAGCCCTGCATTTGGGGGTGGATGGCATCGGGACTCCGCTGGTGCTGGCATCATCGATCCTCTTGTTCGCCGGCATCTTCGTGTCCTGGCACATCAAGGACCGGACCAAGGAGTTTTATATATGGCTGCTGATCCTGGCCGCCGCCACCATCGGCGTCTTCATGTCGCTCGATCTGTTCTTCCTGTACTTCTTCTATGAAATGTCCGTCATCCCCATGTATCTGCTGCTGGGCATGTGGGGGAGCCATACGAAGAAGTATCTCGAGATGACCGACCAGGAAGGCCTGAAGCAGCGAGACTCCGTTGGCTTTATCTTTAATTTTGCCGCCAACAGCAAGGAATACGCGGCGATGAAGCTCGTGCTGTTCCTGTCGGCATGGGCGGTCGTGGCCCTCATGGGTATCTTATTGATCTACCGCTATTCGGGACTCAACACATTCGATATCTTGCAGTTGCGCGAACATGCTAAGTTGATGAACATTCCGGTGCTCGGGACGACGCTGGACCGGATCATTTGGGTGCTCATCTTCTTCGGCTTCGCCTCGATTGCCCCGCTCTGGCCGTTGCATTCGTGGTCGCCCGTCGGCCATGCGGCGGCGCCCGCCGCCACCAGCATGCTGCATGCCGGCGTGCTGATGAAGCTCGGACACTTTTCGATCATCCGGGTCGCCTTCGAAATTCTGCCGGATACGACCCGCGAACTGATGCCGATCGCGGCCGTGCTCTGCATCTTCAGCATCATCTACGGCGGATTCGTCGCGTTCTATGCCAAGGATACGAAGTACGTGATCGGCTACTCCAGCTCGAGCCACATGGGCTATGTCTTTCTCGGCATGGCGGCGCTGAATTACATTGGGCTGAGCGGAGCGGTGATTTATATGTTTGCGCACGCGATGGCCACGGGAATGCTCTTCGCCATGGCGGGATGGGTCTATGATCAGACGCACACACGAGACATTCCGTCGCTGGGCGGACTCGCGAACCGCATGCCGTTCATTGCGGGGTGCTTCGTCATCGCCTGCATGGCGTCGGTGGGCATGCCCGGCACGGTGAACTTCATCGCCGAGGTCATGATCATAGTCGGCGCCTGGAACAAGTATCCGTTTCAAGTCATCGTAGCGGTGATCGGCATCGTCATCACCCTAGCCTACTTGTTCCGCATGATGCGGGGACTGTTCTATGGTCCGATGGACCAAAAGTACAGTCACTCGCACGACGCGGTCGCGGTGGTCGACCGGCTTCCGCTGCTGATCATGATCCTTGTCAGCATCGGCTTCGGCCTCTCTCCGATGCACATGTACAATGTCGTCCGCTCCGGCGTAGATCCGCTCGTCGCCAAGATCACGTTGGTGCACCCGGTGTCGGCGGGTGATCCGGCGTCGCCGGATCTGGTCTCCTCGGCCGCGGATGCGTCCCGCGTCACGTCCCGCGCGGCACGGAGGCCTGAATGACCTTCTCGCTGACGCTGTCCTCCTCAGACCTTCTGCTGTTGCTGCCCGAGATCTTCCTGACCTTCTGGCTCTGCATCATCTTGATCATCGACTTTTCGTTTCCGCGCCTGCCGAAGGAAAACCTGGCGTACCTCAGCGTCGCCGGCCTCCTTGGCACTCTAGGATGCCTCGGCTGGTTTGATTTCGCCGGCATTTCAGGGGCGCTGTTCTCGAACATGTTCGTCGTCGACCGGATGGCGCTGTTCTTCAAAATTTTTATCGTGGCGGCCACGATTTTGGTCATCCTGGCGTCGATCGAGTTCATTCATCGGTTTACGTTTTTCCGCGGTGAATACTATTTCCTCGTCGTGATGTCGGCGCTTGGCATGATGTTCATGGCTTCGGCCAATGATCTGCTCTCCGTCTTCATTACCCTCGAATTCTCGACTTTCGGCTTCTATGTGCTGGTTTCGTATCTGCGCGAAGACGTCGCGAGCAACGAGGCTGGGCTGAAATTCTTCATTCTGGGGGTGTTCGCCGCAGGCCTCCTGGCCTACGGCATCAGTCTCGTCTATGGGGAGACGGGCCAACTGGTCTTCTCGGACATGAAATCCCTCCAGCCGACCCCCGGCCTGATCATCGGATTTCTACTCATCTTCGGGGCGCTGGGATTCAAGATCGGCGCTGTGCCGTTCCACTCCTGGATTCCCGACACCTATCATGGCTCGCCGACGCCTGTGACAGCGTTTCTCTCGATTGCGCCTAAGGGCGCGGCCTTCGCCATCCTCTTGCGGATGTTCTTCGTGGCTCTCGGTACGTTCAAGCCGACTTGGGTGTTCCTCATGATCGGAGCCTCGATCTTGTCGATGACCTACGGCAACATCGTGGCGATCGCGCAAAGGAACATGAAGCGGTTGCTTGCCTACTCCGGCATCGCGCAAATCGGCAACATCCTCATCGGGCTGGCGGCGGGGACCAAAATGGGCAACGACGCCATCTTGTTCTACCTGCTGACGTATCTGTTCGCGAACCTCGGGGCGTTCGCGGTCATCATCGCGGTCGGTCAGGCGATTGGCAGCGAAGAAATCGATGATTACAGTGGCCTCGGCCGACGGTCCCCGTTTCTCGCGTTTTCCATGTTGATCTTTCTGCTGTCCCTGACAGGAGTTCCCCCGCTGGCTGGGTTCATCGGGAAACTCTACATCTTCGTGGCGGCGATCAAAGAAGGCTTGTACACGCTTATCACCGTCGGCCTCATCAATATCGTTATCTCGATGTACTATTACTTGATCGTTGTGAAGAAGATGTACATCATCGAGCCGCATGATCCGTCGCCCATCCGCGTCTCCGGTCCCATGAAGGCCGTGATTTATGTGGGTCTGGCCGGCACCTTGTTTATCGGCATCTATCCACAACCCGCCGCCGATTGGGTCGTCGCCGCCACCATGATGTTTGCCAACCTTGGCGGCTCAACCGCCCTGTCCGGAACGGCCGCCGCGATCGCGGCCGGCCACTGATCGCTCACCGACAGGTTCATCTGAAATATTGCTTGCAGGCACAAATGGGCCAGAGTAGAGTTTGTTAGGTTTTCATACTATTTCGGCGTAACGCCAAGACTGTCATGGAATCCGCAACACAGGACCGTCCGACAACGGGGCCGCCGGCGACGCCTCCAGGTCACGAACCCATATCGCCTCCACGAGCCTCGGCCTGGCTGCGCGTCGCGTCGGGAAGCGCGAATCGGTTCGCGTTCTGGATCAGCCAGTGGTCGATCGAACAGCGGGTCCTGGCCGGCTTCGGGCTGGTCTTTCTGGGCATCGTCGTGATCAGTGTCATGTCCTATCGGAACACGGCTGTTGTCGTGAAGAACAGCCGACTCGACACCTCGAGCCATGAACTCGTCCAGCTGCTCGGGTCCATCGAAGAGGCACTGATTGCGGCGGAAAGCGGCCATCGCCGCTACCTCGTCACGGGCGACGAATCCTATCTGAAAGCCTATCGTGGCCTCGTAGAACAAATGCCGGAGTTTTCCCGCTACCTCCAGGCGTTGTCCGGTCTTTCCGGACAACAGGAGCGCATCACGCAACTGGAGCAGCTCATCAGGCAGCAGATGGACATTGAGACCGAAGCCATCAGCCAGCGGGCGACGCACGGCGCCGAAGCCGTGCGGCACCTGGCGCTTCCTGGCGTCGCGAAGCGCGAGCTTGACGACATCCATCGCCTGATTGCGGATCTTGAGAGCTCCGAGCAGCAATCCACCCGAACGAGAGTGTTGCAGTCCGCCGGGATGACCCGCAGTACGATTGCGCTGCTCGCGCTGGGCGCGCTGCTGCAGTTCGTCCTGCTGGGCTCGGTGTACTTTCTGATCCATCACGACATCACCAATCGTCGTCGGGTCGCGGCCGAATTGCGGCGCCAGGGTGAACTCCTGCAGGCGGCCAACAAGGAATTGGAGGCGTTCAGTTATTCGGTCTCACACGACCTGCGGGCGCCGCTACGCCATATCGACGGCTACGCGGCCCTCCTCTCGAAGACCGCCGGCGAGGCCCTAAATGACAAGGCCCGGCGCTACCTCGAGACCATTTCCGACTCGGCGAAGCAGATGGGGCAATTGATCGACGATCTCCTTGTGTTCTCGCGCATGGGACGCCAGGAGATGCTTCACAGCACGGTCAGTCTCAATCAGCTCATCAAAACCGTGATTCATGATTTGCGTCTTGACTTGCAAGGCAACACGATCTCCTGGACAATTGGCTCGTTGCCGGAGGTGCCGGGTGATCCGGCCATGTTGCGGCAGGTGTTCATGAATCTGCTCAGCAACGCCGTGAAGTTCACCGTGACCCGGCCGAAGCCGCGCATCGAGATCGGCGCGTCCCGGGACAGCGCCGGAGAGGTGACGGTGTTTGTCCGCGACAACGGCGTGGGCTTCGACATGCAGTACGTGAACAAGCTGTTCGGTGTGTTTCAGCGCCTTCATCGGAACGATGAATTCGAAGGGACCGGCATCGGCCTTGCGAACGTACGTCGGATCATTCACCGTCACGGCGGCCGGACATGGGCCGAGGGAGCCATTGATCAAGGTGCGACGTTTTATGTGTCGCTGCCCTTGAAAAGGATGTCCTCATGACGACCGTGAAACCTATCCTCTTGGCGGAAGACAATCCGCGCGATGCGGAACTGGCGCTGGCCGCGATGGAAGAGCATCACATTGCGGACAAAGTGGTCGTCTGTCATGATGGAGCAGAAGTGTTGGATTACCTCTACTGTCGCGGAGCCTACAAGAGCCGTGAATGCGGCAACCCCGTCGTGGTGTTCCTGGATCTCAAGATGCCGAAAGTCGACGGCATCGAGGTCTTGCGAACGATCAAAAATGATGCGAATCTCAAACCGATTCCCGTCGTCATGCTGACGTCGTCACGTGAAGAACGCGACCTAGCCCAGAGCTACGCGCTCGGCGCCAATGCCTACGTCGTCAAGCCTGTGGAGTTTCAGCAGTTCATCTCGGCGGTGAAAGAACTCGGCGTATTCTGGGGAGTGCTCAACGAGCCGCCGCCTGAGGGGAGTTAAGTCCGCTGCACGCGCCAACTCCTGACGCCAAGGAAGCCTGCCCGAGAGGATCTGTGAAAACCCCGCTCCGTCTGCTCCTTCTGGAAGATGACCCTGTCGACGCCGATCTCGTTTCCGCCACTCTGTCGGAGGCAGGACTCGAGTTCACCGCCCGGCGAGTCGATACGCGCAACGATTTTCTCGCCGCGATTGAAACGGGCGCCTTCGATCTCATTCTCGCGGATTATTCCATCCCAGGCTTCGACGGCATGACGGCACTCTTGCTGGCCCGCCAGCAAGCGCCGGACATCCCGTTTCTCTTTGTCTCCGCCACGATCGGCGAGGAATTGGCCATCGATGCGATGCACCACGGGGCGACAGACTACGTCTTGAAGCAGCGATTGGGCCGACTCGTCCCCTCAGTGCAGCGCGCGCTTCGCGAACGGGATGAACGTCGCGAGCGCAAGAGGGCCGAGGAGGCGTTGGTCCAGAGCGAACGGCAGTTCCGGCAGGCGCAGAAGATGGAGGCGGTCGGTCGGCTCGCCGGAGGCATCGCCCATGACTTCAACAACCTCCTGACGGTGATCATGGGATACAGCCACGTTCTCGCGACGGAACTGGGCCGCGAGCATCCCCTGTACACCAAGATCGAGGAGACCCAGAAGGCCGGCGAGCGCGCTGCCATGCTGGTCCACCAACTACTGGCGTTCAGCCGCAAGCAGCCGCTCGAACCGAAGCACTTGAGCCTCAACAATGTCGTCGCCAACCTGGAAGGGATGCTGCAGCGATTGATCGGCGCAGACATTCGTCTTGTCATCACGCTCGATCCTGGGAATAGCCAAGTCCGGGCCGACCAGGCACAGCTGGAACAAGTGCTCATGAACCTGGTACTGAACGCCCGCGATGCCATGCCCAACGGCGGAACGTTGACGATCGAGACCGCTCAGGTCCAGTTGGCGAAGAGCCCGCTGTATCACGTCGATCCGCTGCCGCCGGGACCGTATGTCAAACTGTCGGTTGCCGATACCGGAAGCGGGATGGATCGCGAGACTCAGGCCCACATATTTGAACCGTTCTTCACGACCAAAGAGGAAGGGAAGGGGAGCGGTCTCGGCCTTTCAACCGTCTACGGCATCGTCACCCAATCCGGCGGCGCCATCGACGTGACGAGTCGCGTGAGCCATGGCACGAGATTCGACATCTTCTTTCCCAGGGTCTCCGCCGACGCGCATCCGGCGTCGTCCCCCAAGGTCTCAGCTCAGCCGGTTGGAGGGAGCGAGACCATTCTGTTGGTCGAGGACGACGCCAGCGTGCGCATTTTGCTCCGGGACGCTCTGCGAAAGCTTGGATACCGGGTGGTCGAGGCGAAGCAGGGTTTGGAGGCGTGCCTGCTTGCGTCGCAGGAGCTGGATCGGCTGGACCTGTTGTTGACCGATATGGTGATGCCGGGAATGGGTGGTCGAGAGCTGGCGCAGCATCTGATGACGATCAAGCCAGAATTGCGGATCCTTTTTATGTCCGGCTTCACGGACGATGTCGGCATTCTGGCCGGTGATGAGCGAGGCACCAGCGGATTTCTTCAGAAGCCATTCACGCCGGAGCTTTTGGCCCGCACGGTGAGAAAGATTCTTGATGCTCCTTCGACTGCGCTTCCGCAAACAGCCGCGAAACGGGCCTCGCATTAAACATGCGCACTGATTTCCAATTCAGCGGCCTGGTTTGACGCTGGCCCCACGGCTCCCTATACTTTTATTGAACACGATGAAACGACGTCGCTCTCGGCTCTGGGCGAGTGCCCTCGCGATCTTTACCGGACTTATTCCTTTCCTCTCGCCCTCCTATCCCGCATCGGCGCAAGCCATTGATTGGGATCATCCCGCCGAAGGGCTGGCCATCGGGGTCTGGAACCCGTCTTCTGTCTGCAGCGATGTGCCTCCGCTGGTTGTCTCAGAGATCGATCCGCTCCGATACCGGATCTCCGTGCACTATTTCCGCAATGAGCCGTTTGAAGAACCGCCCGATATTCACGAATGGCAGAGACGAACCGGCCATGACATGGTCTTCAATGCCGGGCTCTTTCGCGAAAACTTTTCGTATTTGGGACTGCTGTACGCACAGGGAAAGCCGCTGGGAGGCAAACGCCATGCGTCTTGGATGGGACTGTTTGTTGCCGAACCAACCGAGGCAGGCACAGCAAGGGCCGGGATCCTGGATCTCTCAATCGATCCATTCAATGAGCAGCGGCCTCCCTATGGGGAAGCGGCACAATCGCTGATGCTCTTGGACCGCACCGGAAAAGTCCGAGTCAACCCGAGCGGCAAGCAATCACAGCAGACCATCGTTGGCGAACTGAAGAACGGGCACATTCTCCTCATGAAGACGACCGACCCCGTTTCCCTGCATGCGATCGGGCGATGTCTGCATGAGGCCTATCCCCAGATCCGACAGGCGATGGCGATGGATGGAGGGTCGTCGTCTGATGTATCGATCGGCCCCGCACTGCAAAAAGCAGTGGAAAAAACCGCAGGAACCCATTCTTGGATGGCGTTTCTGAACAGCGGACCGACGGGTCATATCGGCCTGCCGGCGGTGATCGGCATCAGCCCGCGCGGGGCCACGTCACGTCCGTGAGCAGCCCCTGAAGGAGTGCAGACCCCAGCGCACAAATGGCGTTCTGATTGGACCGAAGGTGCCCTTAGCGGCTCACCGGAAAGCCGGCCTCGACCCAGGCATTCATACTGCCGCGGACATTGTAAACGTGGGTATAGCCGAGATCCGCCAACGTTTCAGCCGCAATGTTGCTTCGATGGCCGGACTGGCAATAGACCACGATGTGCTCATCCAAGGGGACGCCGATTTCCCGGTGGCGCGTTTTGATTTCGCGGAAGTCGATGTTCAGATCAGTGCCGGGGATGAAGCCCGCTGCATGTTCTTCAGGCGAACGGACATCGATGAGCACAAAACCCTTTTCCGCCATCGACGGCGCTTTGTTGAGGCCAGCACGCAATTGCTGGACGGACAAGAGATATGAATGGTGAGCGGAGACCACGGTCGTGAGCCCGGCGATCAGCAATAGTCCGAGCAATGAGATGGTAAGTCGGCGAGTCATGGTAGACCTCCTGAGGACAGTCTTTTCGCGAGATGAAGAGGGTGTTGCGATTATCATAGGAGCCGCATGAAGAATTGGTCAAGCCTCATGTGCGCCCTCATCCTGCTTCTGTCTGGATGCGCCGAGGGCGCCAAGCTGGTGCAACGCAACGAGGACGGAGGTGTCGTAACATATCCCTTCAAGGGGGAGCAAGGTTACATGCTGTCATCGTTTCGGAAGGACGCGCTGAGCCTGATCAAAGACACCTGCGGCGGGAGCTATGTGATCGTCCGCGAAGGGGAGGCGAAGGGCCGGTCGCGCGTGGTGGGAGGCATCGAAGGGGGACAGGAGGTCGTGCGCGAACGGCGCTGGGGCATCGAGTTTCGCTGCAAGTAATATCACTGTTAATCAGCACGCTGTTGTGCGGCGGTCAAATCATCGATCGTCAGCAAGCTGATCACCTTCACGCCCTCCTGCTCGACTTTTGCCCGCCCTTCCTGTTCTCTTCGATCCACGATCACGAGCGCATGGGTCACCGCAAGTCCCGCTTCCCTCGCTGACGCAACAGCTTTAAGCAAGGAACCTCCGCTCGTCAGGACATCGTCGACGATCAAGGCGCGGTCCCCCGAACGGATGGCGCCTTCGATCTGCTTCCCTAGGCCGTGATCCTTCGCCTGCTTACGCACGACAAAGGTTCGCCATTCCCGCTTGGGATCAGCCGCATAGGCGAAATCCGCGATCGTCGTCGCAATGGAAATGGCGCCGATCTCCAACCCGCCGAGACAATCGATCTCCATTTCCCTCAGTGCGCTATGAGCAAGTTGACCGACCAGACGTCGGGCGGACGGGTGGGCCATCAACGCGCGGCAATCCACATAAAACGGGCTGACGTGGCCGGACGCCAGGGTAAATCCTTTTTGCTGATCCCATTTGAAGGAGCGTGTTTCATGAAACGCGCGAGCCAGTTCCTTTGCTGTCGACATCATCTCAGTGTTCACTTCCTGCGCATCAGTGGCAGTTTGAGTAGAACTACGTGCGAGAAAATCCAATTTCGTTGACCACATATTCAAACAGAGATACGGTCGCAGCATGACTGCACATCTTGAGTTCGCACCATGCATCCGGAGACCAGCACTTGGCTAGCATGAACCCCGCATCGCTGGCGGACAGTAGCTATGAGGTGGTTTTGGCGGAGGAGTCCGTTCGACTTCTTGAGGAGGTTCCGGCTGTTTAGGGTCTGGATCTTGACCTACCGGTATCGGTTCAGGACTGGAGCATCCTAAGAAGTACAGCACCGCAACAATCTGCAGCGATCGCAAGAACCAGTGAGCCATAGATATCGGACGGACAGACGAATTGGGACGGTCAACTCTATACCACTTGCCTAGGCATGGTCCAGCCCCTTGTGCGTAAACCATGACAGCGTGTGACTTGGTTGGAGCAGAAATGAAAGACAGTTCGGCGTGTGGGAAGCGGCATGTCAGCCGCATCCGATTGCTCGCAATGTTGCTGCTGTGCGTTGTGCCGCTCACGGCCTATGGCGAAGAACTGCCGATGAACGCCGTCGACGAGCCAGCAACTCCAGCCGCTCCCGTCGTCGGTCCGGCGATCCCCGAGCCTGCTGAATCATCCGTCTCCCCAACGCAACCGACCAACGAACCACCCGCAGCAGGCACAGCCGACACACCTGAACCTTCGACACAAGAACCGCAGACCAAGCCGGAGTCGCCAGCGCCTTCGACACAATCGACGACACCACCGGCGCCGGCCGTGATCAATGGCTTCGTGTTTTCCGGGAACACGGTGATCGGCAATGAACAATTGCAGACTGTCACTCAACCATTCGTCGGCGAAGTGCTCGATCTTCCCGTCCTCGAAAAGGCTGCACAATCCGTCACCGACTATTACCGAAAGCAGGGGTACACTCTCGCATTAGCCTATGTTCCCCAGCAACAGATCGAGTTGGGCGTGGTGACGTTGGCCCTGCTCGAGGGGAGGATCGGCGATGTGACCGTCAACGGGAACCGCCATTATTCGACTGCATTTATCAAGCGGCACTTCGCTCAAGCTGAGGCAGAACCCGTGGCGCGAAATGAATCGTTGGAGCGGGGACTTCTCCTCTTGAATGAGTATCCGTCCCTGAAGACATCTGCCACCTTGGAGGCGGGGAAATCCGCTGGGGCCACGGATGTCCATGTGACCGTGGAAGACAAACGGCCACTGCATTTCATGCTGGACGTGAACAATTACGGCTTCAACACGATTTCTCGTTACCGCTTCGGTGCAGGAGTGGAAGTCGGCAATGTGCTGATGGATGGCGGCACCCTGACGCTCAATGCCATTTGGGGCAATCATCCGGATCAACTGCTGTTCGGAATGGGGAACTATAGTCTTCCCCTCGGCGGGCAAGGCACCAAGCTCGTGCTCGGAGGCTCTCACGGAAAGTTCGACGTCGGCGGTCAATTGTCGTCTCTCCAAATCAGCGGCTTGACGACCATCGGTGATCTCGCGGTCACCCATCCGTTCATCAAGTCCCGCTTTCAGAATCTACTTGGTGAGTTTGGATTTTCGGCAAAGAACAATACACTGTCGTTGCTCGACACCACGTTTGCTGACGATGCGATCCGGCTGCTCAAGCTCGGTGTCAATTGGGATCGCCTCGACTTGTCGGGCCGTTGGTATGTGTCCTTTTACGGATTTCAGGGCTTAGGTGAGTTCCTCGGCGGCATGGACAACAGTTCACCGCAAGCCTCTAGACAGGGCGCGGACAACCGTTTTACAAAAGCCACGATGGCGGCCGGGCGCATCCAAAGTCTTGGCCATGATGTGTTATTGGTATTGAAGGGAACAGGCCAAGGAACGACGGCGCCACTCGTGATCATCGAACAGATGGTGCTCGGCGGACCGGATTCGGTGCGCGGCTATCCATTGGGCCAACGATTCGTTGACCAAGGCTTTACCCTGTCCGCGGAGACACGCATCCCATTTTTTCCGTCACTTATGCCCGCCGCCTTACAGCAGACCCAGGGAACCATCTTCATCGACTATGGCTACGGGAGCCTAAAAAATCCGACGCCGGGTGAGCAGCCATCAACCAGTCTGACCGGCACCGGCGTAGGGCTACAGACGCTCCTGCCTCGGTACAATACCAATGTTCGTCTTGATCTCGGCTTCCCGCTAGGTCCCAACCCGATTGGCGGCACCCTTTCCGGCGACCGCTCACCGACCTTCTACTTTTCCATTTCGACACGTTTTTAACTCGCCGACACCGGCAAGTGCCTGTACGCCCAGTCAAGCTGCCTCCATCTTCACGCTTTTGTATCCCCTCTTCGGAGCGATGCATGGCTGGTAAGCGCCTGCCACACTTGTACTGCGAGGTCTGCTCAGCGGGGACCACATGATGGCGGCCGGTTTGCGTGAAGAGGATGTACTAGGAAGCCGTACGAAAAAACTACGACTTTTCTTTGCGGGATGGGACTTGTGGGATAGAGTGAATTCTCCATTTTCGGGAGAAGGCCGTTCATGTGTTTTAGGTCAGCGCCGAGGATCGTGTCGCGAATCGCTGCGGCACTCGCGATGGTCCTCGTGATTCTACAGCTCTGCGCCCCGACGTTTACGCTTGCCCTGCCGGCAGACGGCAAAGTGGTCGCTGGGCAAGCCACAATCCAGCACACGACCCCTACCAGTCTCGGTATTCAGCAAGCGACTGACAAGGCCATCCTCAATTGGAATAGCTTTTCGATTGCCGCCAACGAAGCTGTCCGTTTCTACCAACCTTCCATTTCCTCCATAGCCTTAAACCGTGTGACGGGAATCGATCCGTCCGTCATCTTAGGCCAACTACAAGCGAACGGCCGACTGTTCCTGATCAATCCCAATGGCATCCTGTTCGGCGCCGGATCACAAATCAATGTGGGAGGCCTGCTGGCGTCGACGCTCCAGATCAAAGACAGCGACTTCATGGCAGGCCGGTATCTGTTTGCTCAAGATCCATTAAAGGGACTCAGCACGGTCATCAACAAGGGAACGATCCACGTCTCCGATCACGGATTTGTCTATCTAATCGCTCCGGGCGTGGCGAACGACGGAGTGATCCTCGCGAATCTCGGGGCTGTGGTGCTTGGCTCGGCTCAGAAGGCTACGATCGATCTGATGGGCGACGGCCTTATCAATTATGCGTTGAGCGACAAGGTCGCTAGTCAGGTGATGGGGCCCGACGGCAAACCGCTGACCAGTGCCGTCTCGAACAGCGGTACTATCCAAGCCGACGGCGGAAAGGTGATTCTCGCGGCGAAGGCATCCGGCGATGTCTTCGAATCAGTCATCAACCAAAGCGGCGTTATCCGTGCCAAAAGCCTGGTGAACCATGGAGGCGTTATCCGTCTCGAAGGCGGAGACCCTGTGCAGAACACCGGCGTCCTCGGTTGGAAACATCATCTCGCTGAAGTGAAAACTTCCGATGGGCGCGTAATCAATACTGGAACGCTTGACGTGTCGGCTGCAGAAGCCGGCGCGGCTCAAGGTGAAGTGACCTTGAGCGGCCAAATGATAGGAATCGCCGGCTCAATTCTCGCCCGCGGAGCCGAGAACGCCAATGGCGGAAACGTCCTCGCCACCTCGAGCGAAAAAACGATCGTCGCAACAGACGCCGTCATTGATACATCAGGCGTCGGGAACTCGAGCGCAGGCAACACGGTGGTTTGGTCGGATCACATGACTGCCTTCCGGGGGACCATCCTTGCGAAGGGCGGTGAAACAGGCGGGAATGGCGGTCAGATCGAGACCTCGGGTCATGAATTGTTGGAGTTTACCGGCAAAGTCAATGCACTCGCACCGCATGGAACAACAGGTTCGGTTCTTCTTGATCCCACGAATATCACTGTGGCCAATGGTGGCACAGCCACACTTGCTCAAGTTGATCAATTCGCCGATCCCGATTGCGTTGCGGGCGGCTGCACGATCGCCCCGGCCACAATCAACCCGGCTGCCGCGACCGTCAATCTTCAAGCGGACAATGACATTACTATTACGGATCCCATCGCGATGACGGGCGCCGGCATCGGCATCACCATGCGTGCCGGCCGTGACATCAATGTCAACAATGGCGTCTCCACAAACAACGGCGCGATTTCCATGACGGCTAACGATGCCGGCGCGGGAGTGGGGAGGGCAGCAGGAACCGGCGATATCACAGGAGCCGGAAACATCAATGCAGGAAGCGGCGCTCTTAATTTGACCATCGGCACGAACGCCGGTGGCGCAGGAAATATTAATTTGACAGGAACCGTCGTCTCGAGCGGGACAACGACTCTGAACGCCGGAGCGACCGGCGACATCTCTCTCGCGAACGTCAACAACGATTTCAACACCATCAACATCACAAACGGGCGCAATGTCACGATCTACGATACAACGGGCGGAATGACGATCGCTTCGGCCACCACCACTGGCAACATGACATTGACAAGTGACGATGGTCTCACAATCGCCGGCGCCATCAATGTCGGTTCCGGTACGTTCGCAGGGACGATCAATAATGACGGCGGAACGGTCGGCGACTTCGTGATGAACGCAGGGTCCTCGATTGCGACGACAAACACCACCGCGACTGCCGTCGTGATCACCGCGAACGTCAACCCTGACCCTGCACCAGGTCAAAATGACAGGGGAATCATCCTGGGCAACATCACGACCGGTAACGGAGGAACGATCACCGCACAGACGAACCCCGGCGGCATCACCACCGGCGCCTCCATTGACCAGATTGCAGGAACCGTCTTGAATACGGGGTCTGGATCCGTCGTTCTCACGACATCGACAAGTGGCACACAACATATCGGGACGGCCGCTGCTCCTATTCAGACAACCGCCGGCACGGTTACCGCCAGCACGGGAACCGGTGGCGTGTTTGTTCATGAGACAGATGGCGCAAACATGACCGCGACGGCGCTCGGCGCCGGGACGGTGTATCTCGGAACCGATTCCGGAACGCTCACTGTGGCAGGGGCGACGTCATCCGTCAGTGGTGCCGTCACGTTGGATGGGGGGGCTGCCGGCAACCTCGCCGTCAACAATGCGGTCTCAACGACTGGCACCGTGCGTATTACGGCGCCCGGCGGGACGGTCACGGAAACGGGATCGATCACTGCCACCAGCCTCGGGGTTCGCGCATTAGGGCCCGTGGCCCTCAATGGCGCAAACAACGTCACGACCGTCGCCGGCAATGTGACGGGAGCAGGGAATGCGTTTTCTTATAATGATGCGAATACTCTGACGATCGGCTCTGTGGCTGCCTTGGCGTCGCCGCCGGTGGCGTTTGCGGCCGTCGACGGCGTCAGCACGAACAATGGACCGATCACGGTAACCACAACCAACGGCCCCATTACGGTCAGCAACACTGCTGCAGCCGCCGACGTGAATGCAGGTACCAGCACAGTCGCGTTAACCACAGGCGGAGCCAACCAACTGCTGACTATCGCCGCTTCGGCGAATGTCACGGGCACCGGCGGAGTGACCTATACGGCCGACAACATGACGTTGACCGGTACGACGACTGCCACTGGCGCCATTGCCACGTTGCAACCCACTAATGCCGGCCAATTGGTCAACCTTGGCGCTGCCGATGCGGCCGGCACGCTCGGCATCACTGATGCTGAGCTCGATACTGTCACCGCCGGCACGGTTCGCGTGGGCCGTGCCAATAGCGGCAACATGACGATTTCTAATCCAATCTCCCCTGGAGGCACGAATACACTGTCCCTGATTTCCGGCGGCACCATCACGCAAGGCGCTGGCGACACCATTACAGAGACCAATCTCCGCGTGAGTGCCGTCAATGCGGTCACGCTTACTCAAGCAAACGACGTGACGACATTCGCTGGAACGGTGACCACGGCTGGTCAAGCCCTGCAGTTTACTGATGCGAACGGCTTCACAGTTGGTACCGTCGATGGGGTAATCGGCGTCACGACAAACAATGCTAATGCCGCGCTGATCGCTACAACCGGCAATATCACGATAGACGATGACATTGCGGTCGGCACGGGTAATGTCGGCATCCAAGCTACGGCTGGAACGATTTCCCAGAATGCCGGAGATGTGATCACCGCAGCCGGTTTGACCTTGAGGAGCCAAGGGGCCATTACGCTTAACGAAGCCAACGATGTCGATACTCTCGCAGGAAACATTTCCGGAGCCGGCAACGCCTTTCAGTTCACGGACAGCGATGGCCTCACAATCGGCACCATGGCTGCAGTGGGAGGGGTGGCGGCCACGAACGGCATCACGACGACAAACGGCGCAATCACAGTGACCGCGACGAATGGGCCCCTGACCGTGGCCAACACCGCTGCCGCACAGGATGTGAATGCCGGCACGAGCACCGTGGCTCTGACGGCCGGCGGCGCTAATCAACTGTTGACTGTTACCGGCGCGGTCACCGGCACCGGCGGCGTCACCTACACGGCCGACAACATGACCTTGACCGGCGCTACGACGGCCACGGGGGCCATTGCCACCTTGCAGCCCAACACCGCCGGGCAACTTGTGAACCTGGGCGCCGCAGATGCGGCCGGCACCTTAGGCTTGACCGATGCCGAACTCGATACCGTCACCGCAGGCACCTTGCGCGTGGGCCGCGCCAACAGCGGCAACATGACGATCTCCGCCGCGATGACGCCCGCCGGCTCAACTACTCTCTCCCTCATCTCAGGTGGCAGCGTCAGCCAGAACGCGGGAGCCACAATCACCGAGACGAACCTTGCCATCAGTGCAGTTGGGGCGGTGACATTAAATGAAGCGAACAATATGACGACGATCGCGGCGAATGTCACCGGCGCCGGCAACGCCTTTTCCTATACCGATGCCAACGCCCTCACCATCGGCTCCGTCGATGGGATCAACGGCGTGAGCACCAACAACGGGACGATCACCGTCACCGCGACCAACGGCGCACTGACCGTGAGCAACACGCCGGCCGCCCCCGATGTGAACGCCGGCACCAGCACCGTCGCCTTGACCGCCGGCGGGGCCAATCAATTGCTCACCGTGACCGGCACGGTCACGGGTACCGGCGGCGTCACGTACACGGCCGATAACATGAGCTTGACCGGCGCCACCACGGCCACCGGCGCGATTGCTACGCTACAGCCAAACACGGCTGGCCAACTCGTCAATTTAGGCGGCGCCGATGCGGCCGGCACCTTGGGCCTCACCGATGCCGAGCTCGATACCGTGACCGCCGGCACCTTGCGCGTAGGCCGCGCCAACAGCGGCAACATGACGATCTCCGCTGCAATGACGCCCGCAGGCACGAGCACCCTCACGCTGCTCTCCGGTGCTGCGGTTACGGAAACCGCCGGCTCGACCATTACCACGACCAACCTGCGAGTCAGCAGCGTCGGTGCGGTCGACCTGACACAGAATAATGACATAACCACCCTGGCCGGCAATGTGAGCGGAGCCGGCAATACGTTCGGTTTTGTTGACACCAACGGTTTTGCCGTTGGAACTGTCGACACTGTCACGGGCCTCACTACAAACAACGGCACAACCCAACTCCGCACTACAGCAGGCAACCTCGACATTAATCAACCGATCAATGTCGGAACGGCTAACCTAGGTCTCCAAGCTGCCGCGGGCACGATCACACAGAGTGGACCAGGCACAATCACCGCAGATGGCCTTGGCATTCGAGCCCAGAACAATGTGTCGCTGACGCTCGCCAACGACGTCAATACGATCGCCGCGAACATCACGGGAGCGGGCAATAGCTTCACTTATAACGACGCGACGGGCGTCACCATTGGATCGATCCCAGCCATCGGCGCGATCGCAGCCATCGACGGCGTCACGACAAATAATGGCGCGATCAGTGTCGCGACGACCAACGGGGCCTTGACCGTCAGCAACACCCCGGCCGCCCCCGATGTGAACGCCGGCACCAGCACGGTGGCCTTGACCGCCGGTGGCGTCAACCAACTGCTCACCGTCACCGGCACCGTCACCGGCACCGGGGGCGTGACCTATACCGCCGACAACATGACCTTGACCGGCGCCACCAACGCCGGCGCCAACATCGCCACCCTGCAACCCAACACCGCCGGCCAGCTCGTGAACCTCGGCGCCGCCGATGCGGCCGGTACGCTGGGCTTGACCGATGGCGAGCTCGACACCGTCACCGCCGGCACCGTGCGCGTGGGCCGCAATAATAGTGGCAACCTCACCATCTCGGCCGCCATCGATACGGCGAACACCACGACGACCACCTTGATCTCTGGCGGCACGGTGACGCAGACCGCGCCCATCACGGAAACCAATCTCGCCGTCAGCAGTGTCGGCGCCGTCACCTTAACGAACGCCGGCAACGATGTGACGACGCTCGCCGCCAATGTCACCGGCGCCGGCAATGCCTTCAGCTATACCGATGCCAATGCCCTCACCATTGGCACCGTCGATGGGATCAACGGCGTGGCCACCAACAACGGGGCCATCACGGTGGCCACCACCAACGGCGCCTTGACCGTCAGCAACACCCCGGCCGCCCCCGATGTGAACGCCGGCACCAGCACGGTGGCCTTGACCGCCGGTGGCGTCAACCAACTGCTCACCGTCACCGGCACCGTCACCGGCACCGGGGGCGTGACCTATACCGCCGACAACATGACCTTGACCGGCGCCACCAACGCCGGCGCCAACATCGCCACCCTGCAACCCAACACCGCCGGCCAGCTCGTGAACCTCGGCGCCGCCGATGCCGCCGGTACGCTGGGCTTGACCGATGGCGAGCTCGACACCGTCACCGCCGGCACGTGCGCGTGGGCCGCCACAAGTGGCAACCTCACCATCTCGGCCGCCATCGATCCGGCCGAACACCACGACGACCACCTTGATCTCTGGCGGCACGTGACGCAGACCGCGCCCATCACGGAAACCAATCTCGCCGTCAGCCAGCGTCGGCGCCGTCACCTTAACGAAGCCGGCAATGATGTGACGACGCTCGCCGCCAATGTCACCGGCGCCGGCAATGCCTTCAGCTATACCGATGCCAATGCCCTCACCATTGGCACCGTCGATGGGATCAACGGCGTGGCCACCAACAATGGGGCCATCACGGTGGCCACCACCAACGGGGCCTTGACCGTCAGCAACACCCCGGCCGCCCCCGATGTGAACGCCGGCACCAGCACGGTGGCCTTGACCGCCGGTGGCGTCAACCAACTGCTCACCGTCACCGGCACCGTCACCGGCACCGGGGGCGTGACCTATACCGCCGACAACATGACCTTGACCGGCGCCACCAACGCCGGCGCCAACATCGCCACCCTGCAACCCAACACCGCCGGCCAGCTCGTGAACCTCGGCGCCGCCGATGCGGCCGGTACGCTGGGCTTGACCGATGGCGAGCTCGACACCGTCACCGCCGGCACCGTGCGCGTGGGCCGCAATAATAGTGGCAACCTCACCATCTCGGCCGCCATCGATACGGCGAACACCACGACGACCACCTTGATCTCTGGCGGCACGGTGACGCAGACCGCGCCCATCACGGAAACCAATCTCGCCGTCAGCAGTGTCGGCGCCGTCACCTTAACGAACGCCGGCAACGATGTGACGACGCTCGCCGCCAATGTCACCGGCGCCGGCAATGCCTTCAGCTATACCGATGCCAATGCCCTCACCATTGGCACCGTCGATGGGATCAACGGCGTGGCCACCAACAATGGGGCCATCACGGTGGCCACCACCAACGGCGCCTTGACCGTCAGCAACACCCCGGCCGCCCCCGATGTGAACGCCGGCACCAGCACGGTGGCCTTGACCGCCGGTGGCGTCAACCAACTGCTCACCGTCACCGGCACCGTCACCGGCACCGGGGGCGTGACCTATACCGCCGACAACATGACCTTGACCGGCGCCACCAACGCCGGCGCCAACATCGCCACCCTGCAACCCAACACCGCCGGCCAGCTCGTGAACCTCGGCGCCGCCGATGCCGCCGGTACGCTGGGCTTGACCGATGGCGAGCTCGACACCGTCACCGCCGGCACCGTGCGCGTGGGCCGCAATAATAGTGGCAACCTCACCATCTCGGCCGCCATCGATACGGCGAACACCACGACGACCACCTTGATCTCTGGCGGCACGGTGACGCAGACCGCGCCCATCACGGAAACCAATCTCGCCGTCAGCAGTGTCGGCGCCGTCACCTTAACGAACGCCGGCAACGATGTGACGACGCTCGCCGCCAATGTCACCGGCGCCGGCAATGCCTTCAGCTATACCGATGCCAATGCCCTCACCATTGGCACCGTCGATGGGATCAACGGCGTGGCCACCAACAATGGGGCCATCACGGTGGCCACCACCAACGGCGCCTTGACCGTCAGCAACACCCCGGCCGCCCCCGATGTGAACGCCGGCACCAGCACGGTGGCCTTGACCGCCGGTGGCGTCAACCAACTGCTCACCGTCACCGGCACCGTCACCGGCACCGGGGGCGTGACCTATACCGCCGACAACATGACCTTGACCGGCGCCACCAACGCCGGCGCCAACATCGCCACCCTGCAACCCAACACCGCCGGCCAGCTCGTGAACCTCGGCGCCGCCGATGCCGCCGGTACGCTGGGCTTGACCGATGGCGAGCTCGACACCGTCACCGCCGGCACCGTGCGCGTGGGCCGCAATAATAGTGGCAACCTCACCATCTCGGCCGCCATCGATACGGCGAACACCACGACGACCACCTTGATCTCTGGCGGCACGGTGACGCAGACCGCGCCCATCACGGAAACCAATCTCGCCGTCAGCAGTGTCGGCGCCGTCACCTTAACGAACGCCGGCAACGATGTGACGACGCTCGCCGCCAATGTCACCGGCGCCGGCAATGCCTTCAGCTATACCGATGCCAATGCCCTCACCATTGGGACGGTGGACGGGATTAATGGCGTCACGACAAATAATGGAAACATCGGCCTGCAGACCGGAGGCGCCCTCGCCATCAATCAAGCATTGAGTGCCGGGACGGCGACTGTCGGATTGAATGCAGGTGGAGCCGTGACGCAAGGTGCGGCAGGCATCATCACAGCTAACGAACTGAATCTGCGCGGCTCCGGGCCCTTCACACTTACGAATGCATCCAATGACGTAAATGCAGTTGGAGCGAATACGACGGGCGCAATCCAGTTGACGGACGTCGATGACCTTACCGTTGGCTCTGTCAGTGCGGTTGGGACGATTGCCGCAAGTACTGGCATCACGGCGGCGGGCAATGTGACGCTGACGACGACCAACGGTGGGGCGCTCACGATCGATCAGCCGATTACGACGACCACTAACGGCACGCTGACGCTGACCAATGCGGGCCTCTTAGCGCTTAATGCCAATCTCGATGCCGATGGAGCGATCACCCAGAATGGGGCGGGGGCGACCACGACGACAGGCACCCGGACCCTCACCACGACCAATGATGCCGTGACCTTGACGCAAGGGCTCACGCTTGGCGGCGATCTCACGATTTCTACCGGTACGGGCCCGATTGCGTTTAACAGCACCGTCAACGGCGGCGGAAATCTCACGGCCAATAGCACCGGGACCACGACCTTCGCCGGTCCAGTGGGCGGCGGCACGCCGCTCACGAGCCTCACGACCAATGCGGGCGGCACGACGGCCCTCAATGGCGGCGCCGTCACCACCACTGGGGCACAAACTTATAATGATGCAGTCACTTTGGGCGCCGATACGACGCTCACGAGCACCGGCGCGGGGGCGATCACGTTGGGCAGCATCGTCAACGGCGCGCAGAGCCTGATCGTCAACACCATTGGCCTGACGACCTTCGCGGGCCCAGTGGGCGGCATCACGCCGCTCACGAGCCTCACGACCAATACGGGGGGCACGACGGCCCTCAACGGCGGAACAGTCACGACGACGGGGGCGCAGACCTACAATGATGCGGTCACGTTGGGGGCGGATACGACGCTCACGAGCACGGGCGCCGGCACGCTCACGTTAGGCAGCACGGTCAACGGCGCCCAGAGCCTGATCGTGAACACCACGGGCCTGACGGCGCTCATGGGCCCCATTGGAGGCACCACACCGTTAACGACGTTGACCACGAACGCGGGCGGCACGACCGATCTGAACGGCGGGACGGTGGTGACCACGGGCGCCCAGACCTATAACGATGCCGTGCTGCTCAGTGCCGACACGACGCTCACGGCGGGGGTCGGCAATATTACGTTTGGGAACACGGTCGACAGTACGGCGGGCAATACGTTTAGCCTGACCGCCAACAGCACGGGCACGACGACCTTCAGCGGCGCCGTGGGGACCACCGATGCACTCACGAGCCTGACGACCAACGCGGGGGGCACGACGGCCCTCAACGGCGGGACCATCACGACGACGGGGGCGCAGACCTACAATGATGCGGTCACGTTGGGGGCGGCCACCACGCTCACCAGTACCGGCGCGGGCACTATCACGCTGGGCTCCACCGTCAACGGCGCGCAGAGCCTCGCCGTCAATACGGCGGGCCTGACCACGCTGACCGGTCCCGTGGGCGGCGTCACGCCGCTCACCAGCGTGACGACCGATCAGCCGGGCACGGTCACGGTGGGCAGCGTCACCACGACCGGGGCACAGAGTTATCAGGAGAATACGGTGAGCTTGAACGGCACCTACACCACCACCAACAGCCCGGTCACCGTCGGCACCGCGGCCGCCGCGATCACGCTGGGTGGGAACACAACGGTGACGACCGGCGCCGGCAATATTCTCTTCAATGGCACGGTGGATGGCGCGCAGAGCCTGACCCTGAACAGTACGGGCACGACGACCGTCAGCGGGGCAGTGGGCGGCACGACGCCGCTCACGAGCCTCACGACCAATGCGGGCGGCACGACCGCGGTCAATGGGGGCAGCGTCACGACCACGGGCAACCAGAGCTACGGCGATGCCGTCACGATGAATCAAGCCACCACCTTCACGACCACCGGCGGCGGCAGCAGCGTGAGCTTCGGCAATAACGTGACCAATACGTTGGCCGGGGCCTCCCTCACCGTGAATACGCCGGCCCTCAGTTTGGCCAACGGCAGCACGGTGGCGACCACGGGTAACGGCAACATCAGCTTTATCGTCGATGGCCTCACGCCCGGTACCGCCAGCATCAATGCGGGCACGGGCACCTTCCAGATCAGCCCCTCCACGCCGACCAAGACCATTGAGTACGGCGATGTGGATACGGCGCGCGTGACGGATGTCTATTACGGCTCGACGTTCACCAACATTACCGCCGGCCAGTTCACGATCGGCGGGGCGACCCAGACGGGCGACATCTTTGTGACGGGCGTGGCCGCAGCCCCGGCCGCCACGACGCTGCAGACCACCGGGACCGGCGCCGTCACCTTCGAGACGGCCCCCTATGTGACGGGCAATCTGGATCTGGGCGTCGTCAGTGGGAGCGGGGGCATCACGCTGGGCCAGAACGTGACCCTGGGCACCGGGACGCTGCGGCTCACCACCACCGGCGCAATCACGCAGACTGGGGGCAGTCTCACGGCGGATCTCCTCGGCGCCTCGGCCGGCACGAGCATCACGCTCAATCAGGCGGGCAACGATGTGAATGTCGTGGCCGCGCAAAGTGCGGCCGGCGGGATCACCCTGCGCGATAGCGACGATCTGGTCCTTGGTGCCGCGCCCGCGGTCGCCGGCCTGCATCCCGCGATCAATGGGCTCACCGCCCCCGGGCAAAGCGTGACCCTGACCACGGACGGCGCCTTGAGTCAGACCCAGCCCATCGTCGCCGACAGTCTCACGGCCACGACGCTCAATAATGCGGGGGCCGCGATCACGCTGACCGATCCGGGCAATGCGGTCACCACCGTGACGCTCCAGGCCCGCAATGCCGCCAATACGACCGATGCCGCCGGAGCCATTGCCTATCGCGATAGCGATGGCGTGGATATCGCCGGTGTGCGCACGACCAGTACCTTCGATCTCACGACCGCTGGGCCGATCACCAGTAGCGGCGCCCTGATCGTGGGTGGCACGACCACGCTCACCGCTGGCGCGGCCAACAACATCACACTGAACAACGCCAACGACTTCAGCACGGTGAGCGTCGTGAGCGGCAACAACGTGACGCTCAACGATGTGAATGCCCTGGATCTCGGCGCCTCGACCATCAGTGGCGGGCTCACCGTCACCACCAATGGCGCGATTACGGATAGCGGCAATCTCACCGTGGCCGGCACGACGACCTTGGCGGCCGGGGCGGGCAACAACATCACCTTGAATAACGCCAACGATTTCAGCACGGTCGCCATCACCAGCGGCAACACCGTCGTATTGAACGACATCAATGCGCTCGATCTCGGGGCTTCCACCATCAGCGGCGGGCTCACCGTCACCACCAATGGCGCGATTACCGATAGCGGGAACGTGACCGTGGTTGGCACGACGACCCTCGCCGCCGGGGCGGGCAACACCATCACGCTCAACAACGCGAACGACTTCAGCACCGTCAGTGTCGTGAGCGGCAACACCGTGACCCTCAACGATGTGAATGCCCTGGATCTCGGCGCCTCGACCATCAGTGGCGGGCTCACCGTCACCACCAATGGCGCGATTACCGATAGCGGCAATCTCACCGTGGTCGGCCCGACCACCTTGGCCGCCGGCGCCGGCAACAACATCACCTTAATAACGCGAACGACTTCAGCACGGTGAGCGTCGTGAGCGGCAACAATGTCGTGTTGAACGACATCAATGCGCTCGATCTCGGGGCTTCCACGATCAGCGGCGCGCTCTCCGTCACCACCAATGGCGCGATTACCGATAGCGGCAATTTGACCGTGGTTGGCCCGACCACCTTGGCCGCCGGCGCCGGCAACAACATCACCTTGAATAACGCCAACGACTTCAGCACCGTCAGCGTCGTGAGCGGCAACAATGTCGTGTTGAACGACATCAATGCGCTCGATCTCGGGGCTTCCACCATCAGCGGGACGCCTCACGTTACCACCAACGGCGCGATTACCGATAGCGGCAATTTGACCGTGGTTGGCCCGACCACCCTCGCCGCCGGCGCGGGCAACAACATCACCTTGAACAACGCCAACGATTTCAGCACCGTCAGCGTCGTGAGCGGCAACACCGTCGACGTTGAACGACATCAATGCGCTCGATCTCGGCGCTTCCACCATCAGCGGGACGCTCTCCGTTACCACCAACGGTGCGATTACCGATAGCGGCAATTTGACCGTGGTTGGCCCGACCACCCTCGCCGCCGGGGCGGGCAACAACATCACCTTGAACAACGCCAACGACTTCAGCACGGTCAGCGTCGTGAGCGGCAACACCGTGACGCTCAACGATGTGAATGCGCTCGATCTCGGCGCTTCCACCATCAGCGGCACCTTGAGCATCACCACCAACGGGGCCATTACCGACAGCGGTGCGCTCAGCGTCGTGGGGACCACGACCCTCACCGCCGGGGCCGCCAACAACATCACCTTAAACAACGCCAACGACTTCAGCACGGTCAGTGTCGTGAGCGGCAACACTGTGGTGCTCAACGACGTGAACGCGCTGGATCTCGGCGCCTCCACCATCAGCGGGGATCTGAATGTCACCACCGGCGGGGCCGTGACGCAGTCGGGCGCCCTGACCGTGGCCGGCAATGCCGCCTTCGATACCTCCGCCGCGGCCACCTTAGGCTCGGTGAGCTTCACCGATAGCAATGCGTTGACGTTGAACAACTCGCTGGTGGGCGGCAACCTGACCGTCACCACGGGCGCCGGCGATATCACGCTGCCCGCGGGCCAGACCCTGACGGTGGCGGGCAATATCACCTTGACCCCGGCCGGGGCAGTGGATCTACAAGGCACCACCCAGATCGGCGGCACCCAATCCTATGTGGGCGGCACGGGCTCCACCTTTGTGCTCGGCGCGGATACCAATCTCAATACCTTGCCGTTGCCCGCGTCCGGCTCCGTCACGGTCAATACGACCGGCACCACCACGACCTTTGGCGGTCCGCCGATCCTGGGCCAAGCCATTGATCTCCCCCATGCCGGCAATAGCATCGGCGGCACCGTGCGGTTTACCACTGCCGCCCCGGCCGTGACCGGCGCGACCCAAAACACCTATAACCTCACGCAGAGTGCTCCGGTCACCTTCAATCCCGGGCAAACCTTGACGGTCACGGACTTGGGCGGCACGGCCGGCAAGCGCGGCAATATCAGCCTGCCCAATGCCGCCAACACGTTCCAGGATGTGAATCTGCTCGGCGGCAATCTGGCCCTGACCGATAGCGGCCCGCTGAATATCGGCGCCACCGGCCTCAGTGCCAATGCCGGCACCACCAGCACGGGCACCCTCGCCTTGACCAGCACCGGGGCGATCACCCAGAGCGGCCCGATCACCGCGGCCGGCCTCACGACGCTTACGGCGGGCGCGGCCAACAACATTCTGCTCAATCACGCCGCCAACGACTTCAGCACCGTCAGTGTCGTGAGCGGCAACAATGTCGTGTTGAACGACATCAATGCGCTCGATCTCGGGGCTTCCACGATCAGCGGGACGCTCTCCGTTACCACTAACGGCGCGATTACCGATAGCGGCAATCTCACCGTGGTCGGCCCGACCACCTTGGCCGCCGGCGCCGGCAACAACATCACCTTGAATAACGCCAACGACTTCAGCACGGTGAGCGTCGTGAGCGGCAACAATGTCGTGTTGAACGACATCAATGCGCTCGATCTCGGGGCTTCCACGATCAGCGGCACCTTGAGCGTTACCACCAACGGCGCGATTACCGAGAGCGGCAATTTGACCGTGACCGGCCCGACCACCTTGGCGGCCGGGGCGGGCAACAACATTACCTTGAACAACGCCAACGACTTCAGCACGGTCAGTGTCGTGAGCGGCAATAATGTGGCGTTGAACGACATCAATGCCTTGGATCTCGGCGCTTCCACCATCAGCGGCGCCCTCACCGTCACCACCAATGGGGCGATTACCGAGAGCGGCAATTTGACCGTGACCGGCCCGACCACCTTGGCCGCGGGGGCCGGCAACAACATTACCTTGAACAACGCCAACGACTTCAGCACGGTCAGTGTCGTGAGCGGCAATAATGTGGCGTTGAACGACATCAATGCCTTGGATCTCGGCGCCTCCACCATCAGCGGCGCCTTGACCGTGACCACCAATGGGGCCATTACCGAGAGCGGCAATTTGACCGTGACCGGCCCGACCACCTTGGCCGCCGGGGCCGCCAACAACATTACCTTGAACAACGCCAACGACTTCAGCACGGTGAGCGTCGTGAGCGGCAATAACGTGACCCTCAACGATGTGAACGCCTTGGATCTGGGCACCTCCACCATCAGCGGCACCTTGAGCATCACCACCAATGGCGCGATCACCGACAGCGGTGCGCTCACCGTCGTGGGTCCGACCACACTGAGTGCCGGGGCGGGCAACACCATCACGCTCAATAACGCGAACGACTTCAGCACCGTCGCCATCACCAGCGGCAACACCGTCGTGTTGAACGACATCAATGCGCTCGATCTCGGGGCTTCCACGATCAGCGGCACCTTGAGCGTCACCACCAACGGCGCCATTACCGATAGCGGCAATCTCACCGTGGTCGGCACGACCACCTTGGCCGCCGGCGCCGGCAACAACATCACGCTCAACAACGCGAACGACTTCAGCACCGTCGCCATCACCAGCGGCAACACCGTCGTGTTGAACGACATCAATGCGCTCGATCTCGGGGCTTCCACGATCAGCGGCACCTTGAGCGTCACCACCAATGGGGCGATTACCGAGAGCGGCAATCTCACCGTGGTCGGCACGACCACCTTGGCCGCCGGCGCCGGCAACACCATCACGCTCAATAACGCGAACGACTTCAGCACGGTGAGCGTCGTGAGCGGCAACAATGTCGTGTTGAACGACATCAATGCGCTCGATCTCGGGGCTTCCACGATCAGCGGGACGCTCTCCGTTACCACTAACGGCGCCATTACCGACAGCGGCAATCTCACCGTGGCGGGCACCACGACCCTCGCGGCGGGCGCCGCCAACAACATCACGCTCAACAACGCGAACGACTTCAGCACGGTGAGCGTCGTGAGCGGCAACACCGTCGTGTTGAACGACATCAATGCGCTCGATCTCGGGGCTTCCACGATCAGCGGGACGCTCTCCGTTACCACTAACGGCGCCATTACCGACAGCGGCAATCTCACCGTGGCGGGCACCACGACCCTCGCGGCCGGCGCCGCCAACAACATCACGCTCAACAACGCGAACGACTTCAGCACCGTCGCCATCACCAGCGGCAACACCGTGACCCTCAACGACGTGAATGCTCTGGATCTTGGCCCTTCCACAGTGGGTACGACCTTGACCGTGACCACCGGAGGGCCGCTGACGCAGAGCGGGCCGATCCTGGTCCCGAATCTTGCGGTGACCAGCAACGGACCTGTCACTCTGACCAACCCCAGTAACGATGTTGATACCTTCGCAGCTCAAGTGAGCGGTGCAGGAAATGGCATCCAGATGACAGATATCGATAGTCTCACGGTAGGTACGGTGGGGGCACTTAGCGGGATCACCACAAACAATGGCGATATTGCGCTCATCACCGGTGGCGCACTCACCATCAATCAAGCCTTAGCGGCCGGCACGGCCAACGTGGGCTTAGATGCCGGCGGCGCCGTCACTCAAGGCGCGGCCGGCATCATCACAGGCAACGAACTGAATCTGCGTGGCTCCGGCCCATTCACGCTCACAAATGCGTCGAATGATGTGAACACCGTTGGAGCCACTACCACGGGGGCCATTCAACTCACCGACGTCGATGATCTCACCGTGGGATCGGTCAACGCCGTGGGGACGCTGGCCGTAAGTAGCGGCATCACGGCGGCGGGCAGTGTGACGCTGACGACGACCAACGGTGGGGCACTCACGATCGATCAGCCGATTACGACGACCACCAATGGCACGCTCACGCTGACCAATGCGGGCCTCTTAGCGCTTAATGCCAATCTCGATGCCGATGGGGCGATCACCCAGAATGGGGCCGGGGCGATTACCACCACGGGCACCCGGACCGTCACCACGACCAATGATGCGGTGAATGTGACTCAAGCCGTCACGCTTGGCGGCGATCTCACGATCAGCACCGGCACAGGCCCGATTAGCTTTAATAGCACGATCAATGGCGGCGGCAATCTCACGGCCAATAGCACCGGGACCACGACCTTCGCGGGCCCAGTGGGCGGCATCACGCCGCTCACGAGCCTCACGACCAATACGGGGGGCACGACGGCCCTCAACGGCGGAACAGTCACGACGACGGGGGCGCAGACCTACAATGATGCGGTCACGTTGGGGGCGGATACGACGCTCACGAGCACGGGCGCCGGCACGCTCACGTTAGGCAGCACGGTCAACGGCGCCCAGAGCCTGATCGTGAACACCACGGGCCTGACGGCGCTCATGGGCCCCATTGGAGGCACCACACCGTTAACGACGTTGACCACGAACGCGGGCGGCACGACCGATCTGAACGGCGGGACGGTGGTGACCACGGGCGCCCAGACCTATAACGATGCCGTGCTGCTCAGTGCCGACACGACGCTCACGGCGGGGGTCGGCAATATTACGTTTGGGAACACGGTCGACAGTACGGCGGGCAATACGTTTAGCCTGACCGCCAACAGCACGGGCACGACGACCTTCAGCGGCGCCGTGGGGACCACCGATGCACTCACGAGCCTGACGACCAACGCGGGGGGCACGACGGCCCTCAACGGCGGGACCATCACGACGACGGGGGCGCAGACCTACAATGATGCGGTCACGTTGGGGGCGGCCACCACGCTCACCAGTACCGGCGCGGGCACTATCACGCTGGGCTCCACCGTCAACGGCGCGCAGAGCCTCGCCGTCAATACGGCGGGCCTGACCACGCTGACCGGTCCCGTGGGCGGCGTCACGCCGCTCACCAGCGTGACGACCGATCAGCCGGGCACGGTCACGGTGGGCAGCGTCACCACGACCGGGGCACAGAGTTATCAGGAGAATACGGTGAGCTTGAACGGCACCTACACCACCACCAACAGCCCGGTCACCGTCGGCACCGCGGCCGCCGCGATCACGCTGGGTGGGAACACAACGGTGACGACCGGCGCCGGCAATATTCTCTTCAATGGCACGGTGGATGGCGCGCAGAGCCTGACCCTGAACAGTACGGGCACGACGACCGTCAGCGGGGCAGTGGGCGGCACGACGCCGCTCACGAGCCTCACGACCAATGCGGGCGGCACGACCGCGGTCAATGGGGGCAGCGTCACGACCACGGGCAACCAGAGCTACGGCGATGCCGTCACGATGAATCAAGCCACCACCTTCACGACCACCGGCGGCGGCAGCAGCGTGAGCTTCGGCAATAACGTGACCAATACGTTGGCCGGGGCCTCCCTCACCGTGAATACGCCGGCCCTCAGTTTGGCCAACGGCAGCACGGTGGCGACCACGGGTAACGGCAACATCAGCTTTATCGTCGATGGCCTCACGCCCGGTACCGCCAGCATCAATGCGGGCACGGGCACCTTCCAGATCAGCCCCTCCACGCCGACCAAGACCATTGAGTACGGCGATGTGGATACGGCGCGCGTGACGGATGTCTATTACGGCTCGACGTTCACCAACATTACCGCCGGCCAGTTCACGATCGGCGGGGCGACCCAGACGGGCGACATCTTTGTGACGGGCGTGGCCGCAGCCCCGGCCGCCACGACGCTGCAGACCACCGGGACCGGCGCCGTCACCTTCGAGACGGCCCCCTATGTGACGGGCAATCTGGATCTGGGCGTCGTCAGTGGGAGCGGGGGCATCACGCTGGGCCAGAACGTGACCCTGGGCACCGGGACGCTGCGGCTCACCACCACCGGCGCAATCACGCAGACTGGGGGCAGTCTCACGGCGGATCTCCTCGGCGCCTCGGCCGGCACGAGCATCACGCTCAATCAGGCGGGCAACGATGTGAATGTCGTGGCCGCGCAAAGTGCGGCCGGCGGGATCACCCTGCGCGATAGCGACGATCTGGTCCTTGGTGCCGCGCCCGCGGTCGCCGGCCTGCATCCCGCGATCAATGGGCTCACCGCCCCCGGGCAAAGCGTGACCCTGACCACGGACGGCGCCTTGAGTCAGACCCAGCCCATCGTCGCCGACAGTCTCACGGCCACGACGCTCAATAATGCGGGGGCCGCGATCACGCTGACCGATCCGGGCAATGCGGTCACCACCGTGACGCTCCAGGCCCGCAATGCCGCCAATACGACCGATGCCGCCGGAGCCATTGCCTATCGCGATAGCGATGGCGTGGATATCGCCGGTGTGCGCACGACCAGTACCTTCGATCTCACGACCGCTGGGCCGATCACCAGTAGCGGCGCCCTGATCGTGGGTGGCACGACCACGCTCACCGCTGGCGCGGCCAACAACATCACACTGAACAACGCCAACGACTTCAGCACGGTGAGCGTCGTGAGCGGCAACAACGTGACGCTCAACGATGTGAATGCCCTGGATCTCGGCGCCTCGACCATCAGTGGCGGGCTCACCGTCACCACCAATGGCGCGATTACGGATAGCGGCAATCTCACCGTGGCCGGCACGACGACCTTGGCGGCCGGGGCGGGCAACAACATCACCTTGAATAACGCCAACGATTTCAGCACGGTCGCCATCACCAGCGGCAACACCGTCGTATTGAACGACATCAATGCGCTCGATCTCGGGGCTTCCACCATCAGCGGCGGGCTCACCGTCACCACCAATGGCGCGATTACCGATAGCGGGAACGTGACCGTGGTTGGCACGACGACCCTCGCCGCCGGGGCGGGCAACACCATCACGCTCAACAACGCGAACGACTTCAGCACCGTCAGTGTCGTGAGCGGCAACACCGTGACCCTCAACGATGTGAATGCCCTGGATCTCGGCGCCTCGACCATCAGTGGCGGGCTCACCGTCACCACCAATGGCGCGATTACCGATAGCGGCAATCTCACCGTGGTCGGCCCGACCACCTTGGCCGCCGGCGCCGGCAACAACATCACGCTCAACAACGCGAACGACTTCAGCACGGTGAGCGTCGTGAGCGGCAACAATGTCGTGTTGAACGACATCAATGCGCTCGATCTCGGGGCTTCCACGATCAGCGGCGCGCTCTCCGTCACCACCAATGGCGCGATTACCGATAGCGGCAATTTGACCGTGGTTGGCCCGACCACCTTGGCCGCCGGCGCCGGCAACAACATCACCTTGAACAACGCCAACGACTTCAGCACGGTGAGCGTCGTGAGCGGCAACACTGTGACGCTCAACGATGTGAATGCGCTCGATCTCGGCGCTTCCACCATCAACGGCGCCTTGAGCGTCACCACCAATGGCGCCATTACCGATAGCGGGAACGTGACCGTGGTTGGCCCGACCACCCTCGCCGCCGGCGCGGGCAACAACATCACCTTGAACAACGCCAACGACTTCAGCACCGTCAGCGTCGTGAGCGGCAACACCGTCGTGTTGAACGACATCAATGCGCTCGATCTCGGGGCTTCCACCATCAGCGGGACGCTCTCCGTTACCACCAACGGTGCGATTACCGATAGCGGCAATTTGACCGTGGTTGGCCCGACCACCCTCGCCGCCGGGGCGGGCAACAACATCACCTTGAACAACGCCAACGATTTCAGCACCGTCAGCGTCGTGAGCGGCAACACCGTGACGCTCAACGATGTGAATGCGCTCGATCTCGGCGCTTCCACCATCAGCGGCACCTTGAGCATCACCACCAACGGGGCCATTACCGACAGCGGTGCGCTCAGCGTCGTGGGGACCACGACCCTCACCGCCGGGGCCGCCAACAACATCACCTTAAACAACGCCAACGACTTCAGCACGGTCAGTGTCGTGAGCGGCAACACTGTGGTGCTCAACGACGTGAACGCGCTGGATCTCGGCGCCTCCACCATCAGCGGGGATCTGAATGTCACCACCGGCGGGGCCGTGACGCAGTCGGGCGCCCTGACCGTGGCCGGCAATGCCGCCTTCGATACCTCCGCCGCGGCCACCTTAGGCTCGGTGAGCTTCACCGATAGCAATGCGTTGACGTTGAACAACTCGCTGGTGGGCGGCAACCTGACCGTCACCACGGGCGCCGGCGATATCACGCTGCCCGCGGGCCAGACCCTGACGGTGGCGGGCAATATCACCTTGACCCCGGCCGGGGCAGTGGATCTACAAGGCACCACCCAGATCGGCGGCACCCAATCCTATGTGGGCGGCACGGGCTCCACCTTTGTGCTCGGCGCGGATACCAATCTCAATACCTTGCCGTTGCCCGCGTCCGGCTCCGTCACGGTCAATACGACCGGCACCACCACGACCTTTGGCGGTCCGCCGATCCTGGGCCAAGCCATTGATCTCCCCCATGCCGGCAATAGCATCGGCGGCACCGTGCGGTTTACCACTGCCGCCCCGGCCGTGACCGGCGCGACCCAAAACACCTATAACCTCACGCAGAGTGCTCCGGTCACCTTCAATCCCGGGCAAACCTTGACGGTCACGGACTTGGGCGGCACGGCCGGCAAGCGCGGCAATATCAGCCTGCCCAATGCCGCCAACACGTTCCAGGATGTGAATCTGCTCGGCGGCAATCTGGCCCTGACCGATAGCGGCCCGCTGAATATCGGCGCCACCGGCCTCAGTGCCAATGCCGGCACCACCAGCACCGGCACCCTCGCCTTGACCAGCACCGGGGCGATCACCCAGAGCGGCCCGATCACCGCGGCCGGCCTCACGACGCTTACGGCGGGCGCGGCCAACAACATTCTGCTCAATCACGCCGCCAACGACTTCAGCACCGTCAGTGTCGTGAGCGGCAACAATGTCGTGTTGAACGACATCAATGCGCTCGATCTCGGGGCTTCCACGATCAGCGGGACGCTCTCCGTTACCACTAACGGCGCGATTACCGATAGCGGCAATCTCACCGTGGTCGGCACGACCACCTTGGCCGCCGGCGCCGGCAACAACATCACCTTGAATAACGCCAACGACTTCAGCACGGTGAGCGTCGTGAGCGGCAACAATGTCGTGTTGAACGACATCAATGCGCTCGATCTCGGGGCTTCCACGATCAGCGGCACCTTGAGCGTTACCACCAACGGCGCCATTACCGAGAGCGGCAATTTGACCGTGACCGGCCCGACCACCTTGGCGGCCGGGGCGGGCAACAACATTACCTTGAACAACGCCAACGACTTCAGCACGGTCAGTGTCGTGAGCGGCAATAATGTGGCGTTGAACGACATCAATGCCTTGGATCTCGGCGCTTCCACCATCAGCGGCGCCCTCACCGTCACCACCAATGGGGCGATTACCGAGAGCGGCAATTTGACCGTGACCGGCCCGACCACCTTGGCCGCGGGGGCCGGCAACAACATTACCTTGAACAACGCCAACGACTTCAGCACGGTCAGTGTCGTGAGCGGCAATAATGTGGCGTTGAACGACATCAATGCCTTGGATCTCGGCGCCTCCACAGTGAGTAGCACGCTGACGGTGACGACCGGCGGCGCCCTGACCCAGAGCGGGACGGTGGTTGCCCCCAATCTGGCCGTGACCAGCAGTGGCCCCGTCACCTTGACCAATGCGGCCAATGATTTCGATACCGTGGCGTTCCAAGTGGCAGGCGCGGGCAACGGCGTACAGCTCACCGATGTCGATGGCCTCACGGTGGGCACGGTCGGCGCGGTCACGGGCATCACCGCCGCCGGCAATGTGGCGCTGACGACGACCAACGGCGGGGCGCTCACGATCGCTCAACCGATCACGACCACCAACACCGGCACCCTCACGCTCACCAATGCCGGCACGCTGGCGCTCAATGCCAATCTCGATGCCGATGGCCCGATCACGCAGAACGGGGCAGGCGCGATCACAGCGACCGGCGCCCGCACGGTCACCACGACCAACGATGCGGTGACCTTGACGCAAGGCCTCACCTTGGGCGGCGATCTCACGATCAGCACCGGTACGGGCCCGATTGCTTTCAACAGCACCGTTAACGGCGGCGGCAATCTCACGGCCAATAGCACCGGTACCACCACCTTTGCCGGCGCGGTCGGCGCCGTCACGCCGTTGACCTCACTCACGACCAATGCGGGCGGGACGACCGCCCTCAACGGCGGCACGGTCGTGACGACGGGCGCGCAGACCTACATTGATGCGGTGACGCTCGGCGCGGATACGACGCTGACCAGCACGGGCGCGGGCGCGATCACCCTGAACGGCACCGTCAACGGCGCCCAGAGCCTGACCGTGAACACCGCGGGCGCCACGACCTTGGCCGGCCCGATCGGCGGCGGCACGCCGCTCACCAGCGTCACGACCGATCAGCCGGGCATCGTTACGGTGGGGAGTGTGACGACGACCGGGGCGCAGAGCTATCAGGAGAATACGGTCAGCTTGGGCGGCACCTATACGACCACCAATAGTGCGTTCACCGCGGGCACGGCCGCGGCCGCGGTGACGTTGGGCGGCGCCACGACCATCACGACCGGCACCGGCACGATTCTCGTCAACGGCACTATTGATGGCGCCCAGAGCCTGACCCTCAATAGCACCGGCACGACGACGCTCGCCGGCGCGGTGGGCGGCACCACGCCGTTGACCGCGCTCACGACCAATGCGGGCGGCACCACGGCCGTGAACGGCGGCAGCGTCACCACGACCGGCAATCAAACCTATGGCGATGCCGTCACGATGAATCAAGCGACCACACTCACGAGTACGGCTGGAACCGTGCAGTTCGACAATACGGTCACGAACTCCGTCGGCGGCGCCAGCATTACAGTGGATGCCCTGACGATTACCTTGAATGCCGCCACGACGATGGCGACCACCAATGGCAACCTCAGCTTCTTTACCGATACGCTCAACACGAATGGCGCAAGCATCAATGCCGGCACCGGCGCCTTTGCGATTGCGCCCAGTACCGTGACGAAGACGATTGAATTCGGCGATGTGGATACCGCCCGCACGACCGATGTGTACTACAGCTCCAACTTCGGCAGCATCGTGGCCGGAAGCTTTACGGTCGGTCGTCCCGCTCAGACTGGAGATATTTTTGTCACCGGCGTGGCTAGCTTGACGACACCACTCACGGTCATCAACGGAGGGACCGGTGCTCTGACCGTAGAAAACGCGGCTCTCACGAGTCCGAACAACAGCTCTGTGGGTCTTGTCAGCGGGTCCGGTGGGACGACCTTGGCTGCCGATGTGAACGTCGGCACCGGTACATTGCGGATCACAAGCACAGGCGCCATTGCTCAAAGCGGGGGAGCAATTACGGCCGATACACTTGCTCTGGCCGCAGGAACCGGCATCAACGTTGCGCAAGCCGGAAACGATGTCACAACACTCGCCGCTCAGACGGCAGTAGGTGGATTGGCCTTCCGCGATAGTGACGGCTTTATCATTGGCAGCATCGTGGCCAGCGGCGACGGGTTCCATCCGGCCATCACCGGTCTCAACGCCGGCGTTTCGGATGTGGCCTTGTCCGCTGGCGGACCAGTGACGCAGACCGCACCTATTAATGCCGGTGGACTGAGCCTTCAGGGAACTGGTCCCTATACGCTGACTCACGGTGCCAACGACGTTGAAACGATCGCGGCCAACACCACGGGAACCATTGAGTTCACCGACGTCGATGATCTCACCGTTGGCGCTGTGGCCGCAGTCGGCACGATCCCGGCCTCCGGCGGCCTCACCAGCGGCAACAACGATATCGCCCTCATCACCGGCGGGGCCCTCACGCTTAATCAGGCCGTTAATGCCGGTACGGCCGATGTGGGCTTGCAGGCCAATGGCCCCGTCACTCAAGGCGCGGCCGGCAACATCACCGCCAATGAACTCAATCTCCGCGGCAGCGGGCCCTTCACGCTCACGAACAATGCCAATGATGTGAACACCGTGGGCGCAACCGTCACCGGCACGCTCCAGCTCACCGACGTCGATGATCTCACCGTTGGCGCTGTGGCCGCAGTCGGTACGATCCCGGCCTCCGGCGGCCTCACCAGCGGCAACAACGATATCGCCCTCATCACCGGCGGGGCCCTCACGCTTAATCAGGCCGTTAATGCCGGTACGGGCAACATAGGGATTGCGTCGGGAGGATCCACGACTCAAGGTGGAGCCGGTCAATTAACGGGAGATAATTTGAATCTCCAAGGCAATGGACCATACGTCCTGACGAATCCAAATAACGACATCAACACCGCCGGCGGAACCGTGTTGGCTTCTCTCGTATCGATTGCCGACATCAATGGCTTCACGGTTGGTAACGTGCCGGCGGTGGGGACGTTACCGGCCGCCGGACCGTTCCCAAACGCTCCACCATCTATTTTCGCAACCGTCGGCGGCCGCGGACTCTTGCAGGGGGTGGAAAGCACATTCGTTTACTTGAACCCGGAAACATTCATTCCCCTTTACTATCCTTTCGGCCATCCAATGTTGGGATGGACAATCCGGAGTGTCACATCACTGTATGTGCCTACCACTCCGCTCAATTTGCCCTTGTTTGACAACAGGGCCTCCGGGACGCAATCGGTTGGTGGTTCTGGAAGTTGTGGTGAGCGATCCGGCGAGAAGGAAGACCAATCGGCGCCCAGAGGCGGCTGTGAGGAGGGCGTCATTAAGTAGTTATGCATAGCTGATCGATGCGAAAGACAGACTCTAGAGACCCAATTGCCTTTATAAGACTATGATTATATTAGTAGTTTTTGGTATTTTCTCCTCCATCCTTCCGTAGCCCCTCTTCAGGGCAATGCGCTTTTCCTGAAATCTGCGACACTTTTAGTATGGACAGGATCGATCACAGACCGGCCCTACGCCCTGCCATACGATTATGTCCTACACAAATAGGTGTGGTTTGGATCATCACACTCACCCTCGCTATGGGGGTGCTGACCACAACGGCCGCCGCTCAGGATCAATCCGAGCATCGCACGATTCTTAACCAGAAGAGTTTCTCATTCGTCGTCGACGAGATTAGTCGGTTACTGGGGCCGAGGGAGCAGCCTATTGCCTTGCACCGGGTCATCGGGATCGACCAGTCGCTGACAATGAGTCAACTCTCGAAGGACAACCGACTGGTTGTGATCAATCCTCATCGAGTGTTATTCGCCGATTTTGGATTCGTCGATACGGGCGAATTCCTGGCGACCACGTTGCGGGTCCGTGGCAGCCGCGACGCCAAGGCTGCCGTCAGCACCAGTACCGTCCGCGTCTCCGAACACGGATATATTGCATTGATGACACCTGGTGTCACAACCGAAGCCGTCGTCATTGCAGCCGTGAGCACGGCACCATCGGATGCTGAACAGAAGATCCTGTTTGATTTCATGAGCGATGGCCTCATCCGGTATGCCATCGGGGAAAGCGAACTGAATCACTTCACCGGGGTCGATGGAAAGGCCTTGATCAAGGCCTCATCTGACGGAGAGCGGCTCGAAGCTGGCTCCGGGCAGATGTTGATGAATGCCAGGTCGGCCGCCGACATCCAACGGTCCGTGATGAATATCGGCAATGTCACTCGTGCTCGACGCTTGGTGGTTGAAAACAGCTCAATCCGACTTGAGGGAGAGAGCCCACTTGCGGCGAGCGTGAGGCGGCCAAGCAGCTCGCTCTCCCATGAAAATGCAAGCAGCAAACCCCTTCACAAGGAGCTTGAAAACAAGGCGGCTCAAGCGGATATAGCCACCGCGAAGGTCAGTCCCATGTCATCGAGCTCAAATCACGATGCGCTGCATACGTCTGACAACAAGGGTACACCTATGAACAGCACGTCTCTCCTGCACAAGCGGTTGCAGAGTCGGCCACCAGCTGTAGCGAACAAACCCCTCCCACGATCCAGGGAGTCCACACTTCAGCAAGCCGGCCGAACCGAAGGCAAGAGCGGAGCAAAAGGCAAAATGAAAGCCCAAAAGTCGACCCCTCACGCACGAGCTCAGCAACCACCGTCTGCGCTGTCGATCCCTCATCAGCCGGTTCTGCCGGATTGGATGAAGTATCTTCCGAAGAGTGAAGGCACCACTGACAATCCAGCGGTCCCCTAGCGATCTACCACGGGTTACGTGAACCGTCGTACCTGCTCGTTGAGGATTTGAGCAATCATGGAAGTGTCGAACGGCCACGCGTATTGGATCGAGACTTCCGGATGTCTCGCTCTCACGCCATGAAGTATTTCCGGAATCTCGATCTCCGAATGGGCGCCCCCGGGTGTGAACATCGTGGTCGCCACGGTGATGCGAGTCGCGCCTTGCCTGATGAGGTCTTCGATCGATTCCTCCACACTGGGGGCGCAGAATTCGTTGTAGGCTAACGCAAAGAGAGCGCCATCCAGCAGCGGCCGCAAAGCGGCGCCGACCGCTTCCAACCCAGCTCGATAGGGATCAGTGGCGGCCGTCCTTGGCCACTGGCGGATGGTGGCGTCCAGTTCCCGTTCTTCGGCCGACGGAGGTGTGCCGGCAGCGCGCCGTTGGGCCTCTAAGCGTTTAAATTTGCTGACGAGTTCAGCCGGACAATCCTTCGCAATGCCCCCGTGACCGACCAATACCACGCCACGCATGACACGCTCCTTGTCTATGCTACACGTAATTCCGCAACATCAGTTCTTTTGGATGCGGATTCAGATAGACCTGGTTCTGAATGTACCCGACCTCATGCATCGTCACATGGTGCTTGATGAGCGTGACCGGGACGATGAGGGGCACCAGCCCATGATGATAGTCCCTGAGAACGCCGTGGAGTTCCGCGAGCTCCTTGGGCGTCAGCTGCTTTTTCAAATGCCCGATTAGATGCTGCAAGACGTCCACGTGTTTGCGTCTCGTCGCCTTGACTGCCAGTGTGGTCATGAACAGGGGTCCGTAAAGCGCAGCCAATCTCTTTGGCGAATGGCAGTGCGCCTGGGCGACCAACCGACCCAATGACTGATAGCCCTCGCGGCTATGGGCCATCAACAAGTACTTATGAGCGGTATGAAACGCGACAATCGATCCGCGAGTCAGCGGACCGCGAACGAGAAGTTGCCATTGGTGGTAGCAAAAGATCCTTTCAATAAAGCTATCTCGTAGGGCAGGGTCGAACAACCGGCCTTCGTCTTCGATGGGTACTAGCGGGAACCGTTCCTTGAAGGCTCGTGCAAACAGGCCCACCCCGGTGCGGCTCAGCATGCCGTGAGCATTGAAGAGCTTGACTCGCTCGATCCCGCAACTCGGGGAATCCTTCTTAAAAATGTATCCCGACAGCTCCGTCTGCTCGAGCGTCTCAAGCCTCCGCTTCGAAAACACGGTTAACGGTGTCGTCATGTCCCGTTCGCTCGTAACCGTAATGAGCTGCGTGTGTTCGGCATCGCCGACCAGCCGCATGGCTTCGCGGGGAGTGCCGAATCCCGCTTCAACCTCAGGACAGACAGGCACCCACTCGACATGCCGCCCTAGGACATCGGTCAGGAATCGATCCCGCTTGTGTCCTCCGTCGAAACGGACTTCTTCCCCCAACAGACAACGACTGACGCCGACACGGATCGGTAGTGCAGGCTGCCTTCGAGCGTCAGATAATCGGCCTGATTTTCCTGGCATCATGGCAAGACTGTGATAAGGCTCAACGTAGGCAGGCCGCTCTTGATGACTCCCTGCACGTGCGATCCACACTCTCAACAATCAGTATAGACCTCGCGTGCGCCGTCTTCATCCTGTTTGCTATACGATCGAATCCGATGCGAAGCCACGGGGGGGGTGTGTTACTACGTCCAACGCGGGGGCGGACTAGGAGGAAGGAAGCAGATGTGCTCAGCGCGGCCGGGAGAGCCGATTTGGCTGGGTGATAGATTTCGCTTGTGGCTGCGAATTTTGTCCGCAGCGGCATACCTCAGTAATAGACGTAGCGTTTCGTATCGCGTTTCGCTAGGAGTTCCTAATGCTCCTTGGGCTCTTGACTAATTAAGGTTCCCCTTCCACTGCAGCTTGTTCTTAAGACTGACTCCTGCTTTGCACGAGCGTTGCGGCGATCGCTCTGAAAATGGTCTGCTGGTCAGGTACGTCTATCTTTGCCTGCCCCTCACGGGTAGTAGTCCAAGCATCATTTAACAGAGCTCCCGATTGAGCCACGCTGCTCGTGCTTTCGCTTGCGCCCTAGCACGCTGTCCTTGAAACCAATAAACGCCGGCGACAATAATTACAAAGTATGGTGAGCAGATTCATCGCAGCCGTAGCTAAAACTTTTGGCAGATTGTACTCCGGTACGTCTGAAAGCTCACCACTACTTCAAGCAAGTCCCTGTGAAATGTGATCCCTTCTTATTTAGGAAAACGCTAGAACTATCCAACGAGCTACGGGGGCTTCGAATTTAATCATATAGTTAGCGGCCCCTAATCTACTGGTGTCAAGAATTCCCCCCAACCGTAGGGGGCGAGACAGACATCCTTGACATCCCTAAGTCGTGGGAATACGTTCCCAAGGATGTCCAGCAAGGGACTGCCTGCTGCAATCCGTCAGATGCTCTCGCCGCTTGTCCGCATCCTACTTCGCAATGGGATGGCGGCCAAGTCGTTCTATGAATTGGCGAAAGAAACCTACGTGGCGGCGGCGCGCGATGAATTCGGGATCGGCAAGAAGCAGGCTACGATATCGCGCATTGCCATCCTCACTGGGCTGACACGCAAGGAAGTACAAGCGCTACTCGACACGCCTGCTCGGAGAGATGAAGGGTTTATAGACGAATACAATCGCGCGGCTCGTGTGATTACCGGATGGCTCCGTGATCCGGATTTTGGAGATGGGAAAGGTCATCCACTTCCGCTCCGCATGATTGGGAAGCGACAGTCCTTCGGCGCGCTGGTCAAACGCTACAGCGGGGACATCCCTGTCCGAGCCATGCTCGATGAACTCGTGCGCGTGGGAGCTGTGAAGCAGTTAAAGGACGGTCGAATCGGGCTAGCGGTGAGAGGGTATGTCCCGCAGAAGGGCTTGGATCAAAAGTTGGCCATTCTCGGACAGGACACGGCCGACCTCATCGCGACGATCGACCATAATGTGCACGGAAACCCGTCCTCTCCCAGAATGCAACGAAAGGTGATGTACGACAATGTCCCGTTGGAATCGGCTAAGGCATTCCAGGCAGTCGCTCAGGCGCGTGCCCAAGAAATGCTTGAGGCGCTGGATCGCTGGCTTTCCCATCGCGACCGGGATGTCAATCCGACGGTCAAGGGCAAGGGACGGCTTAGGGTGGGACTGGGTGTGTACCATTTCGAAGAACGGCTCGATCAGGACGAATAATGTATCTCCAGGGCGCCAAACGATTCCTGGCCTTGACCCTGCCTTGCTTGGCTTTTGTTTCGTGCGGCCCTAGCCCTCAGGCGGGTGGCGGTATTGGGGGAACCGGCTCCGTTTCAAGCGTCTCCTCGGGACCGGTGACCAAGCTGGGCAGCGTGTATGTCTCTGGGACGCAATACGACAATTCCAATGCCTTCTACTGTATCAACGACGAGCCCTGCACCACGGAGAACAGCCTGAAACCCGGTATGGTTGTAGAGGTCCAGGGAATGGCGCAATCGTCGGATCAGGGTGCAGTGACCCGCGTGGCCAACACAATTACCTTCCAAGACGCCGTGGAAGGGGTCGTACAATCTGTCGCCCAGGACGGGTCTAGCCTAATCGTGCTTGGGCAATTGGTCACACTGAACCCAAAAACGGTGATCGACGCCAGTATCCCCGGCTTATCTATTCGCAACCTCACGCCAGAACTTGATGTAATCGAGGTCAGTGGACTGGTCGTGAGCGACGGCCATATTCTAGCTACCTTGATTATGAAGCGCACAGGCAAGCCGCAGTATGAAGTTCAGGGCGTCATCAAGAACCACGATGGGGCAGGTAGACGGTTCCAAATCGGACAACTGATGGTAGAGTACTCTTCTGCAGACGTCAGTGCCATCACAGCTGGCGGCGCCGCGAATTGGAACAACCAGGTCGTCCATGTACACGGAGACGCGTGGCAACCGGGCAGCGAAGCGCCTTATGGGGGCACGCTCCGGGCCACGAAGGTTAAGCCACTGAGCCTCACGGTCGAAGACAGCGCCGAGGCAAAACTAGAAGGCTTCATCACCAACGTGACGCAGTTAGGCGCCTTCACAATCAATAACCATCCAATCGAAGTATCATCCGCGACAGCGTTCGAAGGCGGCACGGCAAACGAGCTCGTCCTCGGCACGCATGTGTTCATCCATGGAGCGCTGGCACGCGGAGTATTGGGTGCTCAACAAGTCATCTTCAAAGAAAACCTTCAAATGGAGTCGAATGTCGGATCGATCGACCTTCAATCCCTTACTCTGACCCTAACCGGTCTGCCGGGCCTCTCGATTGAAGCTGATGCTCGAACCCAGATTGAAAACGGAGGCACCGTCATCCGCCTTGAGGAAATTCGGATTGGCGACCACCTCAAAATCCACGGGAAACTGCTCGATGGCAACCGCATAGTCGCGACCGAACTAGAGCGGACAGGCCCCTCTACCACCATCGTGCTAGAAGCGCCTTTGCAATCGGCGATTGATCCCCGGATCCTGTTAGCTGGTGTGAATATCGAGACGTCAGGGATTCCAGAGAACGGATTTGTAGGGAATTACGGGCCAATTGGACGCAAGACATTCTTTGAGAAAGCCCTGACAGGGCGGCCAGTATGGGCCGAAGGAACTCTTACGGGTAGCAACGTGACCTGGAGCAGTGTCGGCATCCGTAGATAGCGAAGTGGACCGTTTATAAGCAGGGAGTATGAATGTCCTGTAGGCAATCAGTTGCGCAGGCGGGTTAATGCTGGTCGCCTCATATGGTATGGCCCAAACAGTGGGCACTCAGGTACAACGTGATCTCAATCAGCAAAATCGGATCGAAGAGGGTTGCAGTCGGGGCTATATACGCGAGGCAGCGGAGAAGCCGTAATAGAGAAAATGGAATCAAGAGCGCTCAAGGATGGAACACTTTCTTCACAAGAAGCTGCACGCATCCAACGGGCACAGAATCAGGAGTCCGGGACCATCAAAATTCGAAACACAACGATGTGACGGGCAATCCTTCGTTGGCCTGATCTCAGCGCATGCAGGCCGATGTGCAACGAAACATCAATCAGCAGAATCGCGTCGAACAGGGCGTTCAATCCGGACAGCTCACCAACAAGGAAGTTTCCAATCTGGAGCGGGGACAGTCTCGCGTAAACCGGGCAGAGGCTATCAAGAATTAGCCAGTATCAGGCCTAATCAATTTACACGAAGGTTAAAAGATGTCTCCATAGAACTTAAGAGGGGCAAACTACACCTTCTGACAATCAAGCGGATCAAGCCCTTCAGGATGCGGACAATCGATAAACAGGCGCAACTCCCTGGCATCAAAGGTAAATGCCACGTTAAACGGGAACCTCTTACACTAGTCGCCTGGCAATGACCGTGTAAAACGGTCCCGCCATTCGAGGGATTTTCCGAAAGCAGTCTTTCCATATTGCTCTGCTTCTGATTGTAAAACATCCTCCGTTGCTGGGAGATGTTCAAAGAACTCGTACCTGCAGAGAAGCGGGAGGAACGTTTCACGATCAAAGCGGCTTAATCCGCTGTAAAAGAGCATGAACAATTCGTTACTTGAGAGTTGTGCTCGGACAATATTTGTATAAAATTTTCTCTTTTCTATTTTGGCTTCATCAACGTATTTAATGATTTCATATAAATTTCTAAAATAACGGTCTAACTCATGGGGCCCATACTTCAAAGAAAACATTTCGTACCTTTCGGACGGAGAATGTCCCCAGTTCTCGCTCATTAGTGCAACTCTTACGAAGTCTTTCCGCATTGCCTCGATGCAGTCCTTCCCAGTCTGCTCGTGACCTCCTCCATGTTCGCTCTTGTAATGCAATCCTCGAACTATCTCGTTGCTTAGATGCAGCAATCGAAAAAAAGTGCTTTCAAAACGTTCTCTATAACCCTCCGCCTTTTGTTCGGAGAGGTCGGACTTGATCTGGACCAATCCTCGGGCATGAACAAATAGGGAAATTACGATACCAGCAAACGCCATGCCTATGAACAGCGTGTTCAACCCAGTTCGGTCTCCGAGAAAAATGGGAAGAAGGAAATGTGGATAGGCGAGCCAAGCCATGCCTACAAGTACAAAGGGAACGGTGTAGAGCCAACTAAACCTTTTATTATTCATTTAGTGCAAAGAAGCCCTCTGGTGGACAGGTGAGGCATTGTAAGAGGCTCATTAACTAGTGCGCAAGGGGTAGGTAACGTATTAGGGGGAGTCGCTGAACAACTTGATAGGAGCGGCGATTCCTCCTTTCCCCTTACCGGACGCTGAAAGAACTATTTGCTTCTCTTTTGCCTGTCTTTGTCTCTCTCCACCCTCATTAGGCTGTTAAAGTAACACCCTAATAACACTGGCGGAAGACCCCCGGGCTTTTCGGGCGGGAGCCTAATCAGGACTCCAACGTCTCGCCGAAAATGGGAACAAGGCCTTATCTGTGAAGCGCCGACAGCCGAACAGCGTACGGCACAGCATGCCCGGGGAGTTGGTTCAACAATGCGCGTTCGGCAGTCGCGTCGACAGCTTGATCGAAGCGTGGGACGACCGACAGAAACGGACATGAGCCCTATTGGAGCGCACGGTGCGGTTATCTCCGTGGACTCGGCTAGGGGAGAAGGCTACCAATAAGGCTTTATGGATAAATGCGAACCGCTGATCCCATCTTCACTGCGTATGCCCGGCCTTTACAATCTATGCAGACATAACGCAGCACCAAATCTCATTCTTCAGGGGAATCGCACGGTCGGGCAAGAGGATACCTTCACACTCACAGCACTGCAGAGGATCACTTTTTGGGGTTTCCATGTTATTGCTCTTCAATCGCCCTGGGCATGTTCGAGCTGCAGGCTTAGGTAACCATGCCCTAGCCTGACACCCGGGACGCTCTCCGTCAGGCTCACTTCGCGTTCACTCTTCCAGGTGTTCCCCCGGGGGGCCTTCAGCGCCGGCATATCGTTAGCATAGGTCTTCCAGAGCAGTAACGAGTCCCTTTCCCTGCGGACTGTTGGGCGAGCTATCGCAAGGAGGCGGCGGGGGACGGAAGCTGGAGCCGTTTGCTCACGTGGTTCAAGGAACATGGGGTTGCCTGATCCCGCTGCCTACTAGCCCGCCTCTATGCCCACAATGCCGTTCAAACCTGTGCCGCTCCGTTGGTCTCTGCCTGCAGTGTCTCCATCCTGGGCCGCATGGACGCGGAGTTAGGAGTGGCACTGCTTTTGCGAAGACCGATATGGATCTCGTTGGCAACGAATCCACACTAAGTAACTGCGCGTAGTATTGGCTGAACGGGCCGCATTAGGGGGTGTCCATGAGAAAGGTAGTGATCGGACTCGCAGTGTCCTGGCTCACGGTAGGGTTATTCGTTTCAGTCGGTCTGGCCACCGATTTCTTTATGTCCACCACGGGCAGCGATGCGAATAGTTGTACCGCCGCCCAGAATCCCGCGACTCCCAAGGCCACGTTTGCCTCAGCCATCCCATGTGTCACCGCTGGCAATCGGCTCTATGTGCGAGGGGGCACCTATAAGCAGTCCATCAATAGCAATTACATTGCCATTGCCTCCGGGACATCATGGACTAATGCGGTGACCATTGCGGGCTATCCGGGAGAAACCGTCGAACTGAATCCTGATGTCGTGGAGATTATCAACATCCCAGGCCCCAGCACGCGGCAGTTTATCAGCATCGAGCGTCTGGTGCTGAATGGCACCAACAGCAATGGGGCTCGCAGGGTCGATCAAGCCATTTCCGTGGGGGCCAATAGCTCACATGACATTCGCTTTGTGGATGTGGAAGTCAAAAACACGGGCCATCATGGAATCTTTTTTCACTGGCCAGGCCATCACTTCTCCTTCATTCGCGGCTACATTCACGATATTGGGAATATCACGAACTTTCCTAGCCCAGCCAATTATCACTATGGCTGCTACTGCGAAGCGTCATACAATCTCATTGACGGCGCGCTGATTGAAAACACCTTGGAGTACGGCATCCATAATTCCAACTCTAACGGCGGCGGGGCCAATACCAATGGCAGCATCTACCGCCATAACATTCTGCGTAACAATAATCTGGCGGCAAGCGGCGGATTCTCGTCCGCCGTCATCACCTCATGCAGCTCCGGGTGCAAGTTCTATAACAATATTGTGTATGGCGCCGTGGGACATGGCGTGCAAGTTGCCGCCGGATGCACTGGATGCGAGATTTCACACAATACCATCCATGGTGGGCCGCAAGATGGCATCAGGATTGAAGCTAACGCGACGAATAATGTCATCAGAAACAATATCAGTTATGGCAATGTGACGAATATCAATGATAGCGGGAACGGCACCACGCTCTCCACGAATCTGTGCAACAGCGGCTGCACGATTAATAGCAATCCGCTGTTTATGAATGCCGCCGCTGGAAACTTCCAACTCCAACCTGGCAGTCCAGCCATCGACGCGGGCACGACGATTAGTGCCATCACTGACGACATCAGACTCGTGGCTCGCCCGCAAGGGGCTGCCTATGACATCGGCCCATACGAAGGGACCTCTACCAACGCGACTTCGCTCACAGCACCCGTCAATCTTCGAGTCCGCTGATGCGGACTGTCCAGGGACCGCTACGCCAGTAGCCTTTGCAGTGCGGACAGTGGTGGCCAAATCTTCCCTCGCTATTGGAGACAATGTACACCTCCAGGCAACCTGGAGTGAGTGGAGTAAAGAAATGGCCATGTGTAATTTGATGTTCAGGCAGGCGGAGTGCCTCTTTGAGAACTCCTATGCCAAGCCTGATTCGGCCAGGACGTTAGGATGTCCTCTGATGCTGGCCGATCCTAGGGAGTTTCTGCGGTTGGAAATTCGCAGTGGCGTGAAAGGTATCTAGCAGTCATCAGTCTTATAGGACTGAATGGCTTTATCAGCTGAAGAGGTAATGACAACAGTGCACTCGTGCGGAATTGAGTATGCATTCCCATCTGTCAGAAACTGCTCATCAGACCAAGGAAGGTTCCATGTGTAGACTATTTGGCCATCGTTCAAAGTCTCTGTCGTGCTCGGGGCGCCCCACTCCATTATTCGTTCATCAATTGAAGCATGTCGTTGAACCGCATCATCAAGTTTCGCGCTTAACGTAAAATTCAAATTCCCGTGACCGCAGCCAAACTGAAAACAGGCGAGCGTTGCAATTACAAAGAGTGTGCGCATCTGCGTTGAAAGTGTACGGCACAATTGAGGGATGCGCAAATGCCGCTAATGGATATTACGTAGGATCGGGAGACTAGCCGGTCATTTAGAATCACTCGTGGTCTGCTCACAACTAACACCCTTCGGTGCTCTCACCCACTCAGGTAGAACTCTCGGCGTCCCATAAGCGTCATCAATTTGATCTTGGGTGAGGAAGGCGGTGTTTTTGAAATTCGCGCCATTAATGTCTGCGCTCTCCAGGTGAACGCCCAAAAACATGGCCTCTTCAAAGTTTGCATTCACCAACTTTGCGCGACTCAAATTTGCGCCCACTAACATCGCACCTGTTAAATCTGCACCCTCCAGATCAGCCTCACGTAAGTCAGTTCCAGCTAACATCGCCGAGCGAAGATTTGCGCCTTTAAGATTCGTCTTTTTAAGCCGCTTGCCAGCGAGCATTTGTCCGGAGGTGACCAGAGGGGTTTGGATCGGTTGTTCCACATACACTTCTACAATGTAGGGCTCTTGAGAGCCCTCATGCAAGCAACCGAGGGGCGCGGAGAGCACCATTATCAGGGCGCATGGAGCAAAACCTTTACTGAACATGGTCAACTGCGTCGATGCGGACACCGACTCATTCTGATGCTGAAGCATCTCCACAACTCCTGCGTCCATACACACTGGCCCATCAGTGGCTGACGGATACCAAGCATAAATCCTTGGCACCACGGGTGACAAGACACTATCACCTACAAATTATTCCGTCAGCCTCGGCTATGTTCATTGGCTCAGCGTATACATATTCGGCAATATCTTCATTTGGAGGAGCCCAAACTTATGGATTGGAACAGCTGACGGGACATTTATTCACTTCAAAAGGCTCTCCACCTTGAAGAGCCTGTACTTTCAGTTCTTCGCCGTTCGTGTGGATCAAAATATGGTCTCCATCTGCAGCATCGGCCTCGGCTAGGCCATCTTCCTCGTAATTTTCTCCGTGGAGATACAACCTGACGAGTTAAGTAAACGGGCACCGCGAGGGCCTGCTTCGCAGCCTCTTCAAACCACCTCTTTGCCTGCCCATAGCTCTGCTTCTGGGGTACCCCCATGCCTACTTTGAACAGCAGACCGAGTCTGTCTTGAGCCGACACGTCTCCTTCTTCCGCTAACTTACGGAGTTTTTTCGCAGTTGCCTCGTATTCGGCTCGATTTTTCTCTGATGTGTCCACAGCAGGCTTGATGTAGGCACAAGCAGAACTTGTGAGGCACACTATCGATAGGACTAGAAGGATAGCTACGGGCGGACGCCGTTTTCCAAAATTGCCTTAGACGAGTGAAGGACGTGGAACTCAAAATCGCTCTCCTTGGAAAACTTCTCTACATCGACAGGTGTGCCAGCAATAGATGAGTGATGGGCTGCCGCGTCGATTTCGGTTCTTCCTCGGGAAAGTGACTGAAGGTTTCATTAACTAGAGTTTCTGCTAGTCTTCCACAGATTCACGCCTTCGTAGTCTATCTCCTGCATTGGAAAACTTAGTAGAGTGATAGAGAATGAACCGCCTTTGGCTTGACTATTCACAGATTCTCCCGTACGGGAGGTACTGATGTTACACGAGTTAGGGTCAGGTTCACGCGCTGGGCTAACCGGTGCAGCCCTCCTAGTGATCATAGCCAGTTGCCAAAGCTACAACGCACACCTCGTCGCAGAAACTGACGGCTCCTATGTCAGACTCCCAGACAGTTCGACGAAAGCCGTGGTGTGGGGGACTTATCCGGAAGCCGTTAAGAGCCTCAAGACTTGGCTGCTAAAGCAACGCATCATTCTGGTCGACGATGTTAAGCTCAATCAGATCGCAAACGAGAAGGCCTTGTCCCTCCCCCTCGCGAACCCCGACGTCCTCAAGCTGGCAAAATCTACCGGAATCAAGCAAGTTATTTTCATCGATGCCGATGTATTCGTTTCGCAGAGTAGCGAAATTGCAACGGTGTTCGGGCAACCCGCGAGTGTCTATATGGCTTCCCTGTTCATCCGTGCAGTGGATGCGGAAAGTGGTGAAATTGATTGGAGTGGAAAAGCCCGGTCGACAGAAGCGTTCACCAACTCGTCGGAAGGCATCCACCAGCTAACGTGCCATGCCTTGGCCACGGCCTGGGGTTTACGACCACCAGGAGCGGGGACAGCTCCCTCTATCTGTCTGCCAGGACAGAACGTCATGGTGGCCACTGAACCGCCGAGTGCTCGCTATATCCTCGCCACCGCCAAAGCGTTTCGGACCGTCTATGCTAAGCAGGTCATCGCACAGGCGGCCAGATCTAATGTCAAACCGGATGAGAACTGGACGCAGAATGATCACGGGATCATGCTTCCGGCCCAATTTCTCAAGGCGGCCGGTAGGGAATTGGACGATTTTGAATTGAGCCTCATCGGACTTACACCGATCTACAAGGAGAACCTCCCGAAGACTAAAGCGGAGGAGGAGGCGCTGAAAAAACTCATGGCCAATCCGGCCACGGGAGTGCTCACCTTTGAAGATGGTAACCAATTCAAAGGGCTTGCCGTCGACCTTGCCATCGCGGATTCCTGCGTCGCCTGTCACAACACTCATCCCACCAGTCCAAAGAGGGATTATAGGAAGGGTGACGTTATGGGTGCTCTTGTCGTGCGTTTCAACAAATAGAAATGGCCATAACTGCTGGCGGAAGGCCCCCCGGCGACGTTTAGGCAGGGAGGCCTGGCCTCATGAAGTCCTCTTGGCCTAGCCCACTTTCCCTCACGTTAATCACCAAAATCGAAACTGTCGAAAGGGAATCGAACGACGCACAAATAATCGCATTCAACATCGAGAGCAGCGCCATGGATACCACCCGAACCATTTCAGATGCTCCCACAGGCCGCGTCGATGCGATTGCCTCCAAACATGACGACATGCACGTACCCCTGCCTGCAGGCGAGACGCTGTAACTGCCCCCCTTGAAAATTCAGCGATCATCGGTTGGTAATTGGAAGATTATCTAAAGAGGCGTGTTCCGATTGACCTGTGACGCCACAATGCGAAGCCCAAAAGACCTGCGCTAACAAGAGCAGGCTTTCTGGTTCTGGAACACTTCGTGGTGCATCCAAGACACCTTGAGAAAAATCTACTCCAGTGAAGTTTCTGCCTAGATCCAAGAGTCACGACGTAACCAACGCCGGCGGCGGCGGAGATGCTGCCAAGACCCCAGCGGCGTACACGATGGAAGATTTCATAGAGTCTCAAAAGCGAAGAGCGCGAGTGGCTCTGAAGTGAAAAGCTTAAGGATAGCTGTAGACGGACGCCGTGTGCATCGAAGTAAAGGCAGCGCGTAATCTGATGAAACCACATGCCTGCCACATCTAATGGTTATAGAAGCGAATTGTGACACATTGCCATGTTTCTTGTGTCCGGTGTATCGTGACAACGCCACTGAGCATCTGCCTCACGACCCTCAAGACGGTTAATGTGGAGTCGCCCACATGAGCGAATGGGATCTTGTGTCCGTGCTGGTCGCATTTGTGATTGGATTCGTATCCGGCCTGATCTATGCGCTCCGGCTCTACAAACAGCTCGAAGCGGACTGTGACCGCGAGTGGGCCAAGCGCCGTGGGCTGCGAGAGAAGACGCAAGATGATGAGCTGCCGGTACGGATCAATCCGATCCTCCGGCGGCAGAAATTGTAAGGCTCGGTCGCATTGACAAGCTGGCACCATATTGTCATCGGTTACCTATGATCTGAACTCTTTGGATGTCACCGACTTGTAATACTTGCGTCTAAAGAAGGAGAGGCAAGAAGACTTAGACAGCAGGCTAGCCGGTCACTTAGGGTCTATCGTGGTCTGCTTACAGGTACCACCCATAGGGGCTTTCAGTGTTTCAGGAAGAGCTCTGGGCTTCCCACACGCCTCATCAATTTGATCTTGATAGAGGAAGGCGGTGTTTTTGAAATTGGCGCCATCAATCTGTGCTTCCTCCAGTTGAGCGCCCAATAGCATGGCTCCTTCAAAGTTCGCATTTACCAAGGCAGCGCCACTCAGATTTGCCCCCAACAGCATCGCACCTCTGAAGTCTGCATCCTCAAGATCAGCCTGGCGTAAGTCAGCTCCGGCTAACATGGCTCCAACAAAATTTGAACCCTTTAGCTTAGCCTTTTTAAGCTTTTTTCCGGCGAGCATTTGCCCGGCAGTGACCGGAGGTTTGTGTATCGATTCGTCCTCCTGATACACCTCTACAACGTAGGGCTTTTCAGAAACCTCATACAAGCAACCGAGAAGTCCGGTGAGCACGATTATTAGGGCACATAAAGCCAAACATCTACTGGGCATTCGTGAACTCAGTTTTTTGCTCGCAAAAGGCGAGTCATGATGTCGAAGTGTCTTGTCCACCAGAATCGCTGCATCAGTCTATCAATCATAGCCTCGAATCGACTGGCTAAACTAATTGTCAGACCATTCAGAGAGCATTCCGGACTTATCGAAGACTAAGGTTAAGTTGTTGACACTGAGCAGAGCCCAGGTAACTGCCGCTCGGACAGTATTCATATGTCCAAAGATCACCGCCCTTATCCAGGGCAATGGTGCGATGGGGAGCGCCCATCTTCTTGGCAATGCCATCATGGTCTTCTCGTCCGACAGCCTGTTGGAGATAATCTGCATACGAATGCATATGCATGTGATCACAGCCCATCAAGAACACGAATACACCAAAGGTCGACAATAGGTGTCTCATACTTCATCTCCAAAGTCCCAGTACGAGGTCACTTCTGCTTCGCGATGATCCTGTACTTGATCTGCTCATAGGTGGCGCGAGGCAGGATCTTTTTCTGCACCTATTCATCTTTTCGCTGCGATTAACACTCTATAACACCTGCCAAGTCGCAGTTCGCTAAAGCACTGAGGAATTAGGGACAAAGAATAGTTGGTGCCGAAGCCGGAACCCGGACACCCTTGCGGGCGCTAGACCCTGAAGGCAGCGCAGCGTTTTGTTTCGTGTGTCTCCACGTATCCTACCGTTGCGATTTCCTTCAATTTATCCAACCTGGCCGAGACAGGGTAACACGCTGGGATACAGCGGTATAGAGCAGCCACATGACAAAAACATGACAGTCGCCAAGAAATTCACTATGGGGAACTGGTGGGGTAGGGGGGCTTTGGGCCAGATCAACGGCAACGACCCCTCGCTGGGTGGACCTGAGCTGAAATGGATTTTTAAAACTCGTGACAGATCGTATGGTGGCGGAAAATTTTGCAGGCTTAGAAAACGACTCCCATCGTCGGTATTCCGCTCTTGAATAGGTCCGCGCGTCCTTCTTTTAATCTGAGAGGACTTATACACAGTGAACCACTCGCAGTCCCCCCTTATGTACGTAGTATTTCGCCCTCCTTCTGTTTGCTCACCCCGCACTTCTGAAGAATAGCCCGCTGGTTCCGTTACTCATATAAGGGATAGTAGCACTCTTGGGAGGTCCCGATGCTGTCCCGATTTGTCATTGCCCTCGTCCTATCGTTACCCGGATATTCCTAAGGGTGGTCGTGGTCACCATGAAGCCACAGGTCGAGATTCTACCCATGAAAGAGCATTAGCCTTGAGACACCTAGGGTTCGACGAACAATGCTTTGCCGAGTTGGCGGCAGTGCAACCTTTGGAGAAGGCGACATGGAACTTGCGATCGGTCGCCAATGGCTTGCTTCCACCACTCGCCTGGGTGGCCGAAGCGGATCGGACGAAAGGCCTTGTCACCCTGGTACACGGCCCGCGCGTCGAAGTGCGCGAGCACTTCTTCATTGAGGGGGTCTGGGACGGGCCGTTTCAGCTCGGCGAATTTGGGACGACTGATTGCGTGTTTGGCTCAGGCGGCCTTCTCACTGGGGACTCCATTCGCTTCGTGCCCAGCGCTGCGACAACCACCGATTCTTTGTTCTATGACGAAGATGGTGAGCACCTCACGGTCTCCAATTCCTTGCCCCTGCTGCTCGCCTCCACACGAGATCGTCTGGACCCTCGATGTCCAGATTATCCTGCCATCTGCGACTCGATCCTGCACGGGATTCACGACTATCGGCGGGACATTCCAACGACCGGAGGCATGGTGCGGCGTCTGATGTATCGGAATCTTGATGTCTCCAGGGGAAAAGTCTCGGAGTCAGAAAAGAGAATGCCACCACGGTTCACCTCTTTCGCCGAATACCGTGACTATCTGCGAGACCGTTATGCCCAGATTGCCGCCAATGCCCGCGATGCGGCACGGACGTGGCCGCTGCAGATCGTCTCCACCCAATCGAAGGGGTATGATTCGACGGCAGTGAATACGCTGGCCCGTGCGTCGGGAATCGACAAAGTGTTTACCGTGTCCACCGCCAAGAGTAACCGGTTCAAAGCGCATCAGGAGGAAGCGAACCTGCCGGATGATGATGGCGGGGAGATTTGCGCCACGCTGGGCCTCCCATACATCCGGCTCAATCGACGCGCTTTTGCCGAGGGCTTTGACCAGGAATATCTCTACTACTGTGCGCTCCACCACAATCAGGATGCGAACCTGATGGACATCCGGAAGCATCTCTCAACGGTCAGCCTGCTTCTGACCGGCGTCCTTGGAGAACTGTGGCGTCCCAAAGCGGATAAAGTGGAGTGGCCGTGTCTGAATGCAGACCTGCGGCACGGGGATCTGGGAGGGTCTGGCATGGCCGAATGGCGTCTCGTCGTCGGCGTGATCCATCTGCCGTTACCATACATCGGGGCCCGGCGCCGAGCGGATATTGTCGAGATTACGGAGTCGTCCGAGATGGACCCTTGGCGATTAGGCACCGCATATGATCGCCCGATTCCACGGCGAATTGCTGAAGAAGCGGGTGTGCCGAGACGCCACTTTGGCCAATCCAAAATGGGTTCCGTAGTTATTTTCGCGGAGCCCTCGATCCCATATGGCACGGCCCTGCGCCTCGAATTCTTCGCCTACTTGGCAGACGAAAAGATCATGGCACGATCAAAGATATGGTTCTGGCCAGTCGTGCGCTGGTGGAATTCGATGCTGAGGGCAAAATCGAAGCAGCAATTCGCGGCCATATACTACATGGAACGTGTGCTATCCAAGCTGACCAGACGAGAAGTCCAGTTTCCGCGCCTGTGGTCGAAACTGGATGGCACCCTGTTCTGTTTTTGCGTCAATCGAACCGCAGACACATTTCGCACAGACTTGAAGATACTATCCGAGGGCCCGAGTGTCTGCGAGTAAAGCTTTTGTGGTTCTCATGCGCAGTGTTCGACGCAGGGACTCTTAATTGAATGTAGATTGTCGTGAAGGGAATACAGTTCTCTTGACGCAAGACATCTGAGGGGATTCCATATGCAACAAAACCCGAAAAATACGCCCCTTAGTGAGAATGACATCGCCAGAGGCGATAAGCGCCTGTGGAACCCCTTGTCGGTCGATCCGGTGGCAAGCCGGTTCTCGAGCTATGCAGCCTTCCAGGATACGGCGGTCGTTAGGCCGCTGGCACCCGACGTTTCCGTCGACGCCGAACTCACCGATGCTCATGATCAATTAAGGCAGCAGATATTAGGCCAGTTCTACCCGTGCATCGGCGCACACTCGGCGTTCAGCCGAAAGAGCTATCGTTTCGGATTATACCCTGACCTTGCCTGCGACAGCGCCGTACGTGCCGTCTGCCACGACCTGTACGGCTTCTGCCACGAATTTCCGATCATCGACGACCATTTCATCACCTTCATCGCGATGTTCCGAGGACCCATCATCCAATCAGAACAGCACTTCGAGGATCTGCTGTGGAATCAGCTTCAGGCCATGCACTCTATTGATTCCGATTTCTTTACCTGGGACAAAAGCGTCGACTTCAACCCAAAGAACAACCAGTTTTCGTTTAGCATCGGCGGTCGAGCGATGTATGTCATCGGCATGCACCCCAAGTCATCGCGTCTAGCACGAACCGTCCGGTATCCGACCATGGTGTTCAACTTGCACGAACAGTTTGAGCGCTTGCGCGCGCGTGGAAAGTTTGAGACCATGAAGAAGACAATCCGGGCGCGCGAGATGGCGTTCCAGGGCTCGATCAACCCAATGCTCACGAACTTCGGCGAAAACTCCGAGGCGCGTCAATATTCCGGCCGGGCGGTGCCAGACAATTGGGGATGCCCATTCCACGCACACAAAAAGGATGAGGCATGACCACTACGTCGATAACCCGTATTCCGCCACAGAGTGGCTGCTCATTCAAGGTCAAGCGGGGGCAGGTGTTGCGGGTTGTCGACCCCCTAGGAGAGCAGGTATCGGACCTGTTTGCCTTCGATGAGCATGATCACGATTGCCGGCTGTCGTCAGGTCGTTCACTGGACTATGCGAGCCGGGTCTACCTGACGACGGGCGACATCCTTTACGCCAACAACAGCAAGCCGATGTTCACCATCATCGAAGACACCGTTGGCCTGCACGATTTCCTGCTGACGCCGTGCAGTCAAGAGATGTTTGAGATCATTTACAAGCACAAGGGTCACCATCCGAGCTGTTTCGAGAACCTAGTTCATTCGCTGAAGGAACACGGTATTACCGGGTGCGAGATCTCGACGACATTCAACATCTTTATGAACGTCAAGATCGATCCGCAAGGAAAGGTGACTGTCGGAGTCCCCATGTCAAAGGCGGGTGACCACATCGACCTGCGGGCCGAAATGGACATGGTGTGTGGCCTGACGGCCTGCTCCGCAGAAGGTTCGAACAACGGCCGCTTCAAGCCGATCGACTTCTCGGTCCTCGGTTGACACGCCCCGGATTCACTCTTGCCTGCATCGTCCTGCTTCGTGGCCCAACAGTCCTTGATTACCTACCGATCGCGATCAGAGGGAGACAGACGAGAAGTGTGATTGAAGATCATAACGACTGAGTACGTGAACCGCCACCCACCCCATCCTCGAACCGACACCAGAACCGCTACCAATTCAGTTTGTAGGAGCAAGGCCGCCTAGGGGGGCTTTGGACCAGATCAACGGCCACGACCCCCCACGGAGTGGACCTGCGCGGAAAATGGACTTTGCGGCATTTGCGATAGTCTAAAAGCGACTTCGAGTGGTAGTTACCTCGCTGGCAAAGCAGACCTAAAACCTGCTCCTATGCATTCGCCCTTAACCCTAGAGACCGATATCTACTGGTTCGAGCGATGGGACAGACTATACTCCTCATACGGAGGAGCATTATGACACCCTGGGTGCATCGCGTGAGCTACCCTTCAACTGTCCTTCAGTACATTGGTGATGTCTTCCTAACCCTGTTGATCGCGGCCGGCGGAATTGTGCTGTTGATGCTCGGCATCTTCCTTTTCGCTTAGTGCTTGGAGCTCTACTGCTAGTTACCCAAGGCCCCAAGTGGGGCGTGTTTATCCCGCTCGCTTAAACAAATCAGCGCGTCCCTCTTTCTGGCTGTACTCCGGATTCTTGATCTTGACCCAGTGAGGAGCCTGCGCATTGTACTCGTAAGGGACTCTGAGCCCGTCTCGCAACGCCCCCTCACACAGTGGACCTGACGGCAAAGAGACTTTGTAAGCCTGACGTCGTGCCCAAGCGCGGCGTATTCACAGCCAATCGCCTCATTCTGTGGTGGTTACTTGGGGTAGCAGGAGTTTGAAACGCTTGCCCTGCTATTAGATTTAGGATGGAAGCGAACTAATAAACCGCAGGTCAAACCCGTAAGGGCTAAAAATAGAGAGTAACTTTAACAAACACGTATTTCATCTTCTCATAAGCCAACAGATATTAAGTTTTTCACGAGTGCGCCCATTGAGGAAGCCGATGTTCTGTAAGCGTTTCTTCGAACAAGTCCCGATTGATTGCCTGTGCGGCAATTGCACCTTGGCCTGCCGCGATGATCATCTGGCAGTTCGCCGTCGTCACACAGCCTGCCGCATAGAGGTTGGGAACGCTCGTTCTTGAACAGTGGTCCACCACGATTTGGCCATCAGCAGTTAATTCTGCTCCCACGCTTCTTACGAGATCGCTATGGCAAATATCGCCCCGAGTCACAAACGCCGCCTCAATGTTAAGGCTTGCACCATTATCGAATCGCAATGCAGTGAGCTGTCCGTCCTCATGTTCAACTCTGTGGATGCATTCCTTCTGAATCGTGACCTGATATTCCATCAGCCAGCCATGATGGCTGGAATCCCATACCGGGATCTGTCCGTTGGTACAAATGGTCACGCTGGGCGAAAACAGCAACATAGCAAGCGCATAATCGGCTGCTTCATTGTTACAGCCGAGGATCACGATTCTTTTTCCTTGAACCCGGTACGCATCACAATCCTTGCAGAAAAACAGGCTATGACCCAAGCACTCTTTTACGCCAGGAATGTTCGGAGGCAAATGGGTTAAGCCTGTGGCGACGAGCACGCGCCGTGCCCGATATCGGTGGCCTTGTCCGAACAGCTCAAAGCAGTGCTCGTTGAGTTGCAGCGACTGGATCTCATCGTGCACGATCTCCACATGAAACCTTCCTACCTGTTTTATTCCTCGGTCAAGAAGTTCACTACCATCAATACCATCGGGAAACCCGAGATAGTTTTGGACATCCGGTTCCCACTTGGCCATGGAACGTTCTGAATGGATGAGCACCGGTTTGCGACGCGCGCGTCCGAGATAGATTGCTGCCGATAGACCAGCCAATCCACCCCCCACGATGACCACTTCGAGTTTCTGGTCTTTCATCTCGTCACAGAAGATAAAAGATGCCCTTACCTATGGGTTCATGACGATCTTGATGCAATCATCCTGTTTGCGCAGAAACATGTCGTAGCCCTTTTGGGGCATCTTCGGAGACGATGTGTGACAACAACACTCGGATCGATGTCTCTCTTCGTAACACCACATCCTCAACAATGGTGAGCGCTGGTCTCGGTACTATTTGGGTTGGTCGAGTCCAAGGACATCTGAGACCCTTTCCGCTTTCTTGAGGTGCACTGCCAGGATCGGCAGTGTAGTCTCCGCCCATTGCTTCAGTCTTGCGTTGTGTGACATCGCCGCATTCTCAAACTCCTTGAGATCTTTTCGATGCTGATTGAGGAGGTAGGCAATGAATGCTTCATCGAATTCTTTGCCGGATAGATGGGACAATCGCTGCTGTTGTGTTTTATGTTTGGCGTCGAGCTCAACAGGAAGATAGATCCCTTCCTTTGCGGACAGCTCTTTTAGTTCTTGGCTCGCATACTGATGGTCTTCAGTGATCTCCGCTCCATAGTCCTTCACTTCCTTGCGAGAAGCCTTCTTGATTGCTAACTTCCCAAGCGCAACTACCGCCAACTGGCCCTGGGCTGCCTTTTGTAAGAACGCCATTTCATTGGCATCTAGTTTTTGAGCGGCCCACAGCGGAGTCGTGGTGAAACAGGTGGCGACGCTCACTGCGATGAACAAGTAACGGGCCATTGAGCCTCCATCGATGATCTGGCGACCTTTCTGTACTATGGAACAGCTGATCATGTGAGAAAACTAGTAATGGCCCAAGAGTAAGCGAGTCTTCCTTGCTGCTTCTGCGTATCCTAGGAGGTGACCTAGGCGCGGTTCTTCTCCTGCCAAGCCATAATGAATCAAATCTACATGCATCTACACGCAATAAGGAGGGTCTAGCTCATGGGGATATTTACGTCGAATCCATTGTTCGCAATGTTGAAAAAAGACCACGCGAAGGTGAAGGAACTGTTCGACCAATTCGAAAAGGCCACCGATCGGCGAACAAGAGCGCGCCTTGTTCAAGAAACGTTACTCGAGCTCGATGTACATGCCACGTTGGAAGAACGGCTCATCTATCCTGCAATTCGTGAAGAAATTGACGCAGAAGATTTAATGGACGAAGCGTTGGAGGAACATCACGTCGCGCACACCCTGATGAACGAATTAAAACGTATGTCTCCCGGTGATGATCGGTATGACGCCAAGTTCACGGTCTTAGGTGAAAATATCAAACACCATGTGAAGGAGGAAGAGGGCTCGATGTTCCCCGAAGCGGAAAAAGCTGATTTAAACTGGGAAGAGTTGGCTCAGCAAGCGATGGAACGGAAGGAAGCGTTAAAGGCAAGAAAAAGCGGCAGTAGGGCAAAAGGAAAGAGCGCAAGAGCAAAGGCAGGGAGAAAATCACGTGCTCCACAGTTAAGGAAGGCCGCTTAACGCCGAAGAGTGGAAGGACTGGCGCGCGCGGGTTAGCTAAGGAATGTAGGTCGATCCATTTCTCATCCTGTTTTTATGCGATGACATGGTTTGGACCGGTCAATTACCCGTCGTTGTCGGAGAAGCATCCAACGATAAGAGACTCGCCTGAGCCGGACTGGAGAGACGAGTCTCGACAATCCTCTCCCGAGTTCAAGATTCCAACACCAAGGAGGTATTCATGAAAACGATCAGCTTGTGCGGACTATATCTCACTTTTCTCGGGCTCGCCCTTCTTACTAGCTCCGCCGGGCAAGCGGCAGACCCACCAGATGTTCAACCGTTCATTATTCTAACTGCGGGTGGAGGAAGCGGCGGCTCTGGCGGTGGATCGGGTGGGGGGTCCGGTGGAGGCACTGGCAGCGGTGGGTCGGGAATGGGGAGTGGAAGTTCCGGAAGCTCAGGATCGGGGATGGGAAGCGGCAGCCCAAGCGGATCTGGACCAGGACCATCGACCGGAAGCGGGAGCTCGAGCGGATCCGGGTCAGGAATGGGAAGCGGCAGTTCAAGCGAATCTGGCTCCGGCTCAGGAACGGGAAGCGGTAGCTCGGGGAGTTCGAGTTCCGGCCAGGGATCAGGCAAAACAGGACCGCAATCGAGTGGCAAACCAGGGAGTGGTACAACCCGTTAACAAAATGGTGCTCCGGAGTCGCCATCCACGGGGCTGGCGACTGGCGGATACGCACCACATCAGAAGACAAGGAGCATGCGGTTTACGAATTTCCGCAAACCCAAGCTCGGACAACCTAACCCCACAAGACTGGCCATTGGAACCGTGACCTGGCCGCGGCTTGGTTGGACTATTTGTATCGAATCGCCGTTCCCACTGTCACCGTATTAACGTATCCGTACCCATAACCAGGGTAAGCGCCATAGGCCGAATATGGCAGATTGTTGTAGTAGCCTCCTCCCCAATACGGACCATATCCCCACCATCCCGGAGCGAATCCATAACCCCCCGCACCATAGTAAGGACCGTAGTAGCCCCAAGTAGGTCCGTAATAGCCGCCCCGGTGCCTATAATATGGTCCCCAAGGTCTCCCTCCACCCCAACCCCGATATCCTCCTGAACCAGGACCTCCTCCGCGGCCGCCACGCGCAAGGACAATTTTGACATCGCCATCACTCCTGGCATCTTGAAGGGACGAGTGTAGGTCGTCAGGGACTGGCTTCTCGTCTGGAGGCGAGGAGGGCGAAGGGGAGACTTGGTTATCGGGGCGATTGGATTGGTCTTGTGGTCGCAAGCGAAGGGCTCCAAATATCACGGCATCAGCTCCAAGCGTGCCGGCTTTCTCAAGTATTTTTTCACGCCTTGAGTTCTCGCTCAGCCACAGACTATCCACGGTCAAAATGGCGATTTGCACATGAGGCCGGATGGGCTCCCCTTCGAGCGCTTGGATGTGTTCAGTTTCGGGAGGAAAGCTTTCAGTGGATAACATCACAACATTAACGCCCGCACACCCAGTTAGGGTGAAAAAAGACAACAACATAGTCGTGGATACTAACCTTTGTTGAAGTGATCCCAATAGTGACCCAAGGCGGCAAGGGTCTAAGCAGGGATTGACAGTAAGGTGCATGTGAAACTCCCTTCAGAGCATAACTTAACAAGATTAAGAAGCCATTAAAGGCATCTTAGAGAGTTGGTTCGTGTAGCGAGTTCCCCTGAGCGATCGACCGGTAGAGTCAGCGTCGCAATCGTGTCTCTCAGGGGTAAGGAGTGAAGCGGCCAAGAAAGAAGATGCCTTATATCAAGGCAACAGAGGACGACTGATTGGCCCCGATGAGATTCTCAACCTGCAACGCTCTTTTCAAAGCCTGGAAGAATCGCCTTGAAGAAGGCATTTTGCACGAGCTTTCCGATAATCTGCCACGTATCTTCCTTTGGATTCTCCACGGGACCTGTGACACTGGTTTCGGTAGCCACTTGTCCTGTCGAGCTGCTTTTGAAGAGAGCCAGTACCCCTCCGACAACCGCTTCGTACATTTTGTGCGACGCCGCCTTATCTTTATCTTGCTCGGGATCATATACTTCGACATCCTTCAAGAATGGTTTGACATAGCCGTCGATGTGATTGTTTTTCACTGTCATTTCGCTAAAGAAGGCAAACGTGCCTCCTGTCGTATCGAGCTGTCCGTAAGCTCGTAAGAGTTGATTGAGCGTCTGGACTTGCGTCTTGACGATGCGCACGTGAAGGTCGAAATCAGGGTTCGGTTTCTCGGGTCGGAATGAGCCCGTGACGGTCGTCGGACCGGTGCCCATAAATTTCCCGGTAAGTTTCATCTGTCCCATTCCCTCCTCCGGTCGATTGCTGAAATGGTCGACATCGAGATCCAAGTCGGAGAAAAACACCCGATAATCCGGCGACGACGCTTTATTGATGAAGCCGACATCGCTGTGCAGTATCTTGCCGTGGGCAACTTTCAACACGAGCGTAGGATCTTGATGGGCTTCCTTCACCTTCTCTGCCCCTTTCTTCGCACGTGCGGCTTCCTTCTGCTTCGTCTGAGCCGTATGGACATAATCGGCCTTGACGCCCTCAAGAGTAAATTGGTTGATGTCGATCACGGTCGTATTGCCTGAGTGTTGCACATGACCAATCACATCAAGGGCGCCTTGCTGTAGTTGCACATTGTACTGTCCGGATACCGGCATCAAGTTTGTTAACGAGAAATGTTTGATTTGGATCTCTCCTTTGACGCGGGGGTCAGGCTTGGCCAGAAAATCCGCACGGCCATTCAGGGCGAGCTCTGCCTGGTCGGGAAGTCGCCCGCTGACCCGGAGCACGGAAGGATACACGTCGTCGCCGGCTGGCCGGTTCGTCACATTGTCTGCCACAATCTCAAATTCTTCTATACGCATGGGAGCCACGGACGGCTTACTGGTGTAGGTGATCTCGCCTTGTGAAATAGAGAGCGATAGACGCACCGGCATCATGCCTCGTATCGTGTCTTGCCATGCAGCGGCCTCCTCTTTGATTTCTTCTTTATCCTCGGTATGCATGACCTTGTCGACCTGTTCACCTGTGGCAGAGAGAACAGGGCGCTCGATGCGCAAATCTACGTCCAGAGTCCCCGTCAATAAAGGCAAAAAACGAGCATCCGCCAGCAGGCTGGGAATCGTCGCAAGCGGTGGTTCAGGATGTGCGCGTTGGCGCACTACGAGATCGTTTACTTCTAGCGCCAACCTGAAAGGATGAATGTGAATGGTGCCGATCCGGACGTCATAATCCGCTAGTCGCTGGGTTGCCTGGTCTTCCGCATAACGTTTGAGAGGACCTGTGAGAAGGACAGTGGCCAGCATGAGCGTCACGACGATAAGACCGACGATGAATCCCCCGATCGCCCACCACCGATGCCTTCGTAACATGAGCTTGCCTTCTTCTTATGCGCTTCGTTTTAAACTTGGGGCTCGATCCGCCGGTGTCGCTTTTTTCGGGCTGACCACCGTCGCATTCTCACTCGGCTGAATATGTTCCCCAAATCGATTGGCATACACTTGCGTGAATTCGGCTCCGAACAACAGGATTTGGGCGGAGTAGTACACCCAGACGAGCATTACCACCAGAGAGCCGGCGGCACCAAAACCACTGGCGACCTGGCTTTTGCCAAGATAAAGACCGATGGCGAATTTTCCGATGGTGAACAACAAAGAGGTGATAGCCGCTCCCATCCAGACGTCCGGCCAAGCAATGCGGGCTTCAGGCAAAATTTTGAAGATCATGGCGAACAGGCCCGTGATGACCGCAAACGATAAGAAGAAATTGACGATCTGGAGAACCACCTCTGGCACCGGCAAGAGGTTGCCGAACCATTTGCCCATTGCGGCTAATGCCGCGCTTAAAAGCAGCGACACGAGGAGCAAAAAGGCGGTTCCCAACACGGTCGCAAAGGACAAAAAGTTATCTTTGACGAATCCCCAGATCCCGCGGCCCTCTTTCGCCTCTACGCCCCAGACGGTGTCGAGGGCGGCCTTCAGCTGTCCAAAAAGGCCTGCCGCACCGGACAGGAGCACGACCACCGCAATCAGCGTGGAGACAAGACCCGTGGAAGGGGTCTCCGCTCGTTCAATCATGTCTTTGATAGCGGCGGCACTCTGCTCTCCCACCAAATTGCTGAGTTGCTCGATGATGGCACCCTGCGCCGCTTCCTGCCCAAACACCAGGCCAATAATCCCGATGATGACGATGAGAAGCGGCACGATGGAAAAGACGGTGTAGTAGGCTAGAGCGGCACCCAGACGAGGAGCTTTATCATGGCTCCAATCTGCTGCGGCGGCCTTGAGCAAAATCCAGAATTCTTTTGGCCGAAAGGCCGTATACCAAGGAAGAGTCATAAAGTATGTTCTTTCTGATTTTCGGGCTGAGTGGAATTTCTATGCCTCGCTTGGCAGCAACTAATCGTACCTATCATGTCTTCCAGGTGAACTCTGCTGGTCGATAGGCGTACCTTTGGCGCGCAAAAATAATCCCATTTGAAAATCCCCTTAAGTGGCCGGATGTGATTGTTTGAGACTGTGCGGGAATATTTCTCTATACTAGCGGCGAACCCGTCAATCCAACACTAGCAGTCCCCCTCGGATACATTAGCTGTAGTCCCTCGCATTCGTGGGTCGATGCCAAACTGTCACCGGGTGCAAAGCTGGTCAAAACTGCTCAGGCGTAATGATCAGCGTGCGGAAAGAGAACTGTTTTGAACAGACCGCACCCGGACTTTTGGTGGATGGTCCGAACACCTTAGCAAAAGAATCCACTTCTCCCCTGAGCGGAGGACGTCGATTATGTCCACCTGCAATATCTGTCACACCGATGCGTGCTTGGGGCGCTGCATCTTTATTGTCTATTGAAAGATCAAATATCGGCATACAACTATTTAGGGCCGTGCATTTACAAATAGCAGGCACACGAAAGGAGTGATTAGGACAATCGACCCTTGTGCGCTCAAGCGGCGGCAGCCATCGGTCGCGCCTTGGCACATTCCGAACACCATCGCAGTCCGCAGTTGATGCAGACAAATTGCTCGACGGTGAGTCCGGTCGGCACTTCGATCGCTGTCTCGATTCGAAGTGAGCCTTCGCACGTCCTGCATCGAACAAATTCAGTATCCATACAACAAAGGATATGCCGAATCTAACCCGATATCTGTCCCAATTTGCTCATGTGAATTGCAGTGAGAGGTCTGGGTTGCGGAGTTGTGGAATTCTGTCTGGGGCTGGCACTGCAGGAGGTCCTGCCCTCGCCTTCGGTATCCCAGTCCAGCAGCACCGATTAACCGAAATATACGAAATAACAATTAGCTTTTGAGACTTCCTCTATGGCGGGTGGGAGTCTTGAAAGCGATGCCGGAGTCTTTCCGCTTCGAACCCGACGTCCAGCCAAAAGGAAGGCCGCGGAGACTTGTTCAAGCGGGCAAGATAGAGGCTATTGCGTTTTGAATCGCCATATCGAGGTCCCTTGCTGAGTGTTGCTGTTTGTGCAAACAGGCAAAAGCACCATTGTGCAATACCAAGTCATGTAGGTTGGGATATGGCAGCTTAGTGAGGACAACGACAGCGACCGAGGGCCGGTGACGATTGGGAATTAACGTGAACAGCGCTTCAAAGCCTGACTCCCCAGACAAGTCCAAGTCTAAGATTACACAATCAATCTTTTGAGATTGGTACAGGTGCAGGCCCGATTTGATGTCTGTGGCCGTTAACGTCGAATAGGCGGGCGAACATTTCCTCAGACCATGTGACCAAAAATCCAGGTCCGCTGGATTATCATCAATGAAAAGAACCGTAGTCTGAAGAGAGGCCACTTCGGGAGGCGCGGAAGGGGTCACTTAGGAACCGCCTTTCTTCACCTAGAGTCCAATATGTAAGGGCAATAGGGTCGAAAGTATGATCTTTTGAATTCTGAAGATCAAGTATCTCCAAAAGAGCCTAAGCTGCTTAAGTGGTCGGCCTTGACGGTGGTGTCTGCTTTAGGGGTGGGTCTTGCTTTATCGGCGGCCGATCAAAGTGCAGACCGCACGCTTCACACACGTAATGGCCTGTGAGATATCGATCTTTTGTAGAGGTTTCAAGAAGGAGTCGAGGGTGCACACAGGGTGCATCGCTGGACACAGCACGAGGATCAGCAGAGGACGCCATGGGGCGCACAATCGCATATTTGTTTGCCATGCACAAGGCGACTTGTAGGCAAGTGCCTACGCAGCGTGCGATTTTGTTGCTAGAGACTCTTCTGGACATCAAAAGCGCTCGATGCGTGATAGTCTAATCTTATCCTTCCTTCAGTCATTGACGGCTTTCCTTCAATCCATAAGTTCTTTAGGGAAACGCATGCAAAGAGCTTTTCAACCAGATGACTTGATGACGATACTCGACGGTATTGACGATGCCGTCGTAAAGCTCGATGGTCAAGGTAACTTCTTGGCCATGAATCGGGCAGCAGCTACTATCTATGAACGATTAGGACTCGACTTCTTTCGGGACATGAAAGGGAAATCCGTTTGGGATTTGTTTCCAGAGTTCAAAGGTACTCTCGTTGAGCGGGAACTACGTTCGGTGATCGATCACCACATGCAGGTAAGTTTCGAGTTTTACGACCCCAAAGACCAGCGTTGGTACGAAAAAAAGGGCTATCCCGCTCCGCCGGGGGCTATCTTGGTGTTTCGAGACATCACGGACAAGAAGACTTCGACAACGTAAGGAAAGACCCTTCGAAGCATTGGCGGAGAGGGTAGGATTCGAACCTACGGTCCGGGTTGAGCCGGACAGCAGCCATATCTGACGCCACGACCGTTCTTCTCATCGACGACGATCCCCACTACCGTGTTTATTACGCACAGCGCCTCCATGCATCGTCATCAAATTACGATGTGGTCGAAGCAGTTACTGGCCGACTTGGGTTAGACATCTGCGCAAGGCAACCAATTGATTGTGTCGTACTTGAGATTGACCTGCCGGACATGTCTGGTTTTGAGGTGTTGGCAAAGCTCGTTCCCCGTGCCTATCATCCCGAGATCGCCGTGATCGTCCTGACAAGGCTCCCCAATCCATTCCTGTTAGACGTCGCAATCAAGAACGGCGCACAGGCCGCATTGCAAAAGGGGGTGGGAAGCGGAGACCTTCTCGAACACTCCATCCGCAAGGCCATTTCGACAGTGGTAGTTCGAAACAGACTTGTTAGTTGATACGTAGTTGATCGTAATTCCTTTGAATCGTTTACGCACACTGTGAAAAAGGCGTTAACTACACGCCTGTCGGAGCGACTATATGCCCAATGAGGACAGCGAACCGTCGCATTCTAGCCCCATCGAGATCCTCCTCGTCGATGACCATCCCCACGTTCGAAGACTCTTGCGCGAGATGATCGAGACGTATGACGACCTCAGAATCGTCGGGGAAGCCGTCAATGGCGAGGAAGCGGTGCTGCTTGCGGCGAAACTCAAGCCTGCCGCGGTGGTCATGGATGTTCACCTGCCCGTATTGAATGGCGTACCAGCCACAACATTGATCAAGATGAACAATCCGTTTACCGCCATCATTGGGTTGACTGCGGGCGATCCCCACGAAGACGAAAAAGCTATGACCATCGCTGGTGCGGCCGTGGTCATCAATAAGAGCGACGTGTTGAGCGCGCTGTATCCAGCCATCGTCGATTCACTCAAACGAATTCCTTCTCAGACGGCGAAAGATAGATGACAACTGCCGATTCCTGCCACTGTACAGGTTGCGCAAAGTGTCAGCGACAGGACAACCACTGTCGGCGCTCAGTCGTATTCGACATTGACCATCTGTGCGAAGAGTGTCACGAGCAAGCGGCTCGCATGCTCCAAGGTTCGCTTCCCTCCGATCCTCGGTACCAGAGCCGATCAGCGTGATGCCTACCGGGTGTTTTAGCCGCAATAACCATTTTGGTGTCGTGCTTCTAGGTACGAAATCTCATATTTCTTTGTCCCGCCTGCAAATCATTTTAATATTCTCAGGTTCCTGGTGACACTGTGCGAAGTGTGGTTGCACCCGGACGCCGGAGCTAACATTGCCCGCCTGTTGGCGGTCAACAGCGAGAGTAATGTCAGCATTAGAAGAATCCGATTGTGTTTCCCGATGGTCGAAACAAGCTGCGACTGGTCAAAGCCGTGATGCGTTGGCAGGAAGGAAGACCCCAATGGAGGGTACGACCCCCACTACAACACTCAGCGAGTTGAACCAACTCTACGGATTATACTGCGAGGCAACCGAGGGTTCGTCGCCTGATGTACGGAGCGCGATGAGAGCATGGATCGCTTATGAACTTTATGCACGACGGTACAACCGAGAGCGTGGACTCGATACCACATCTGAACGGCGGTCGCCTCAATAGAATATCAGGCTCTGTGTCCTCCGGATGGGTTAGGCATCGCACGCATGCAGTCATTTGCCTAAATGACGTGGCCGTCACGATCTACGCCTACAATCCCACGGTGGTTTGATGGCAGATCGCGGCTCATCTTTACCCGTTGTACCTGTGGCGTTCGCGTTGGAAAAGCGGCAAAGAAGCTGATGAAGGGTACCTCACGCTGGTATGAAGGTAGACAGAGGTGGCGTTATGGGATCGGAAACGGACAACGTGGAAAGATTGTTCGACGCTCTTGAGGAGTTAAGGCTCTTACTCGTAAACAGCCTCCCTGCCGCTGCACAAACACAACCTAGTCGCCGCTCTCCCGAACGCCTCGGAACTCGCCTATTGGGCGACTCTCTTCATATTTTATCCGAGACATTTCTAGCGCGATGGAGGCGATACCGTAATCAATACCACCGAAAGCGCAATGCGTTCCTGCTCTTGACGTTAAGCGGAGCTGTTCGGCCCGCCAATGTGGAGTTGTCCTGTGGTGGTGGACGACAGGAACCGCTTCGATGATTGAAAAGGTGAAACTGCAACTCGTTTTGAAGGCACTGCAAGACTGAATAGACACAGAGTTCAATGCTCACGAAGCAATGCGACCGCTGTAAAGGCACGATGCTCAGAGAGGACATCGTGTTAGGTAGCGGGTCATTAATACGGAAATCTTTGTCGGCTTACCACTGCAGTAATTGCGGGCGGAGTGAGTTTGGGGCAGTCGAAATCGATCGCCGTTCGGACGACAGCGGCACTAGGCTCACTTGAGCGATTCGTTTAACGATCGAACATAAAGACCCTTCACGGAAGATTCCAGAGACACATTGTCCCTCTCTCTCAGACTAGTTGTCCCCATTATGATGCGCAACCCCGAGTAAAACCAAGAAGATCCATGTGTGTATGGGGCATGAGCTTTGCTCAATATGTATGTTGTGAACCGAATAACTATCTTGTGAACCGAGCATTAAGCATCGACACGCCCTTTGAGAAAGGAGGAAGGTATGACCTCATCAGTAGGTACAGCGACGATCGGCATCCTTCCGAACGCTCGTTGGTTTCAGAAGCGGAAGGATATTCACCATAGGACGAGTCGATTCCGTTTGGCGGCGGCGTGTCGATTGCGTCGCGCGGCCGTGCACCGAATTGAATGGGGCAGTGCCTGGGACGCGGTCTGGGAAACGATCCTCCTCATCAGCATTGGCTTGAGCAGCCTCGGATTTGTCTCTCTCATCATGCAGACGTAGTGAGCCCGTCATCGGTGCCAAGACTAGCAACTGGACTGATTGGAGAGAGAAATACCAACCGCCGGAGTGACCGATGATCGGCATGATTTCCGTTTGCTTCGCCATGGTAATGGGATTGGCTCTCCTCAGTGGGTGTGCGCCGGTCTACCTTCATCATCCCGAAACGGGCAAGACAGTTCAATGTGGGCCCTATTTTGAAGATCCTGCGTCGGACCATTCGGCCAGGTTACTCAAGAGAGGGTGCATCGAGGGTTATGAACGCCAAGGATATGATCAAATAAACGGTGGTTAGCGAAGCCGCTAGTGGAGCATCGTACGCCAAGTCTTGAAACCAGGAAACAAGCATAGGCCGCATATCGAGCAATACGACTCCTTACGACTTCGATCTCGCTCCATCCGATCAAAGGCTCCCATATGCATATCGGTTGCGTTAGAGCCGACCAAAATGCGTAATGCAGGTCCTGTACTGATTACTGCCTTTTATTGCCGCCAAGTTCCGTAATGCTTAACTTCTGGGTTTAGTAAACACACTCTGCATATTGATCGTGGTGTGCAATGACCGGTCAGTCATTGCACATGGGAACCGACCTGCGGTTTACCAAATTCCGAGAATCCAACCTCAGACAACCTAACCCCCCACAAGAAACCACAAACCAGGTAGCTCCTGAGATGGGTACATATGGGCGTAAGTCGTCCTATCGTGGTAGCAGCGTGGTGGCAGATCAAGACTCTAAAGGTTCAATTTCCCAACGGGATTTTCCAAAGAGGAACTAATCCCCTAGCCTTCCAAATTGACGTGAAAGCCTTGGCAGGGATCGATTAGCCTTACCGCCTCTTTCTATTCTGGCGTGGTCCGATCAGCGAGGCGATGAACATACTCAATGCTGAACAATAAACTCGCCAAGTCATATTTCCTCCCATTGTTGCTAGTAGCAGTCTCTCGGTCTATTTCCACCACTGTTCGCATTCGCCTTTGTTAACTGTTTCGGTGCAGAGGTCAATCAGAGCCCTAAGCCCAACTCAAATCGCAATCTATTTCCATCTGCAAATGCCCCATCCAGAACCGTCAGACAATCCTGAAAAATGGGCTGCTTTTCCACCAGGGCAGGAACACTTTCTATTCTCGTCATTGCGAAGCCCCATTCCCGTTCCCACTCATCGGCAGTCCATCTGGATCGCTTTCTGACGATTATGCGCCTTTTTCTCATCATTGCCCTGCTCGATGGGTACAGGCTTGGACGTGATCTTAGTGTACACGCGGCCTATCCTGGTTATACTTTTTTCGCTCTTTCTGATTTTTCCGGCAGCCGTGTCCCAGCCTTCACCTGACTTGCAGTCGGCCACGCAACTACCTCCTGGGCGCAAGGGTGATGCGGTCGCTTCATCTTTCCCCCATCTTTCTGGATCAAACACTCAAAGCTTGCTATTCTCTCGAAGGAGGAATCGCATGACAAAAGAGCATTCGAAACCGCTCATATGACCAAGATTCTCGTCATAGTTGAAGACCGGGACCTATTAGCTGCTGTCTTGGACGAAAGAGGGTATGAAGTTATATTGGCAGAGAATGGTGGAACAGGGCTGATGTTATGTCACCGGCAACCTCCTGATGCTGTCGTGTTGGACCTCCGCATGCCTGAACTGGACGGTCGCAGCGTACTGCAGCAATTGCGGAGACTATACACATGAAGCCGATGAGCATGTATCGAACAAACAAGCCGGTTCAAAAACTCATCACCGGCTACCGTCCCGTCGTCCGCGCCCGCGAAGGACGGATGTTCGGTATGCGCCAGCCGCTCGATGGACCAATCTTCGAAACGCTAGAGGATGCGCGCAATTGGTGCATCCATGCCCTGATCAGTCACTATGATCGAAGGCTCGGGATGTCGGATGCGACGATAGAACCGTTCAAGGGCATGGTGTACTGTGGTGGCCCCCCCTCAGACCCCGCCCAGCTTCGGGACATCGAGCGGATCTGTGAACAGGCGGCGAGGGAGCGCATAAGGGAGAAGAATCGTCATCAGCCGGTCGATTCGACGGATGGGTCAAGTTTTCTAAACCGGTGAACCGCAACTGCCGACATCACTGATAGGAAAGCAGCCGTAAACAAAAACTTTAAAAGGGCTCGTGCGGCACTTGTCTTGTTTCGAAGCTCTCGCTCAACAAAGCGTTGCGTTCTAGTGTGTGCATAACACTCGGCTTCATCCTTAGTGCTAAAAGCTTTCTTATCTGGGATGATGGCATAACGCTGTCCATCTTTTTGGACCACAATCTTCTCAATGTGCCACCGTCCATAAATATCATCCCCTAGTATGTTCTTGACTCGAACCACCGGCATTCCTCTCAATAGCACGCACCAGATTCCGATTTAGAAAAACTCCAGATGAGCGTCTGAACTCCTAGGCTGCCTCCGCAAAGCGTTCTGCATTCTCATCAAACTGCCGTTGGCACGCGACTCTACAGAAGGTTGTTCTGCTCAGCTGATTCTATGTGCTCAGCGGTGTATGGACTGCTAGCACATTCCCTTGCTGCTGCAGAAATTAAGTTGTCTCCCCACGAGCAGTGTTTTGGGCATAGCGCGTGCATCGTAAATCTTCTTAAAACCGTCTACTCATCTGCAAGTCATAATAAGTGAGGAATGGGCTTCCATGAATAGCCCAAATTGCTCCGCTCTGGGAAAGAGTCCCGCCCAAGCTTTACGGAGCAACAGAACAATATGTCGTATCTGACTGAAGAACTCGTGCCGCAAAATCATGAGGTTACCCTCGATGCCATCGGAGACTCACTCAACCATTCACTAACGTGAACATCGCCAGTCTGCAAGCAGGGATATGCCGCTTAGATTGGACAATCTGTCGGGGAGTGGAACATTTGTCTGTCGGATGTAGTCAAGGACACTTAAGGAGGCCCATATGAAATTGAGATGGCCATTGGTAGCAAGTCTGTTTTTCCTATGCATGCTGTTCGACTCGCCACTGCCTTCTCTCGCAGACTCCTTGGATAAAGCCGCCATCAAAACCGAAAAACAGAAAATGGAAATGGAGCGGGAGGCCCAAACAAAGCGGCATGAAATGGAACGGGAGGCGCAGAAGGACAAACATGCAAGGGAGCGCCAGGAGCGTAAACAAGGCGAAGACTTGATGGGGGAAGCAGAGAAACTCCAGCAGGAGCAGCGCAAACACAAAGAAGGGATGGCGCGGGAAGAAGAGAAACACCAAAAGGAAATGGCCCGCGAGGAAAGGAAACACCGAGAGGAAATGGAACGAGGCGGACAGAGTAATTGATGCCGAGCGATCTCAGATCATTGCTTTTACTACCCCTGCTCCGCCGAATAGTCCGGTCGCAATTGGATCAACAAGGTCAATTCCCAGTCTCTCATCTAGGTCAGTGAATGAACATCAATATAAGGAGGTAATATGTGGGCCATTTTCTTGGTTAGCCTGAGCGTCGTCTTCATGGGACCCTCAATAGGATCAGCAGTGGACCTTCAAGTAGTAGATAAGAATTGTTGGATCGAGATTTTCGATGACGACGAATATGATGAGGACGATCCGCATGTCAAGATCCAAGGGCCCGCAGAGTACGCCACTTTGAAAGATGTCTTTGGGCGCAATTGGAGCAATGACATTGAAAGCGTGATTGTGGGCACCAATGCGACCGTGAAGGCCTGGATGAATAAAGACTTTGCGGGGCCGGAAATTACCTTTACCCCCGGACAACGCGTGCCAAAACTTTCGAAATTCAAGATGTCCAATAACATTGAATCCATGAAAATCACCTGTGGACCTTAACCGGCGAGTCGGCTACCAGTCGGGTATTAACATTGCTGAATCCAAGAGGAGGAGCCCGCTCACCGAAAGGGAGGCGGCTCTTTTTCTACCGCTTTAGTCGTATTCGACATTGACCATCTGTGCGAAGAGTGCCACGAACAAGCGGCTCGCATTTGTCAAGGTTCCAAGATCAACATGAGTGGTCAAAAGTGGACATATAGTCATAGGTACGAGGGCGCATACTCTTACTACACATTCCCACACACACCTGCCGACGGCCTCCTGGAAGGCCCGACCGCCGACATCTTGTGAGAAAGGCGGTCGCCCTATGTCGAACAATCCTATCTTCCGTCCTCTACGTATGGGACAACGGAGTGTTCAATTCTATAAACACGTCTGCGTTTTCGAGTTGGAACGTAAAGGCGGTATGTTCACCGCAGAGGTAGTTTGTACGGTGTGCGGTGCCTACCTCTCCTCTCAGCAGGATCGGCCACCAGGCACAAGACAAGGCCGCACAGGGACCGTGAGAATCGGCGAAATCTCTAACTTCGGCTCTTCTACTGATTGCGAAAAAGCGGGGGCTTCCGAAGTCGTGGACAAGAAGAACGCCGTGGCTGAAGTAACATCGACGGTAAGCCCGCAGACAGGCAAGAGAAAGGGGTAGTGGGTCAGTTTGATGTCGTGAATGGCTGAACGTTTTGCATGAGGGAGTTTAGGCGGCTTTATGGGCGATTTCAGTTCTTTTTTTGGCGGATAGCTTTTTCGCCCTTGCTTTTCCGCCCTTGAGTCCTCCTAGCCGTCCAAGGGTTACGGCAGGGTTCCTCTCGGGCTGGCCAGACTCCCCATCCATCATAACGGAACGAGCTAGGCGGGGCTTATTTTCCTCCTTCGTCACTTCTCGCAGAATCTCGAAATCCGTTACGTTCACATCGGTGGATTTCTTCTTTTTAGCCATGCGGTCACTATACATGACCTCTTAAGCACGTGACTGTGCTATATCGACCTTTCAAACTGACCCACTACCAGACCGGCGGCGTGTCGCCAGAAGGCATTCCGATGGCCGACAACAAGACTGACCCGCGCCAATGGACATCAGAGAAGCCGACGAAGTCAGGGTTTTATTACTATCGTCAATCGAACGATGAAGAACCTATTGTCTTAAAGGTGGAGTTACTAGATGACCGGAAGGGTCCTATTAGCGTGGTATGGCTACCTGGCGATAATGCCCCGGAACCACTTGAACAATGTCACGGTGACTGGGCTGGCCCGATCGAGCCGCCGGTATGATTGCGCCTATTCGCAGTCGCAAACGCAAAATGATGCTGATCTCTTCATCGAGGTCAACGCTTAACTGAATCGCCGGGACAGTCATTAGCTGGGTGATAGCCTGCTTCCTCGGCGTCCTCAACCACCACCGGAAGAAACCATCCTTTCTCCTTCTATCTATCCGTACGTCGCCGCGAAATCCGCATCCGTCATCGTGAGGTACATAATCCCCTCAATTAACGAAGCAATGAGAGGAATTAAGGTCCAACAGAACAGCAAGTAGAAGATACCCATTCCAACTTTGCCAAGGTAGAATTTATGAGCGCCAATGCCTCCGAGGAGCAAAGCGAACAATGCCGCCGTCAAGCGATTGCGGCCAGAAGGTGACATAACGGCTTGACGGACGCCGCACTTGGGGCAGATTTCTGCTTTGGCAAGGATGAGACTCCCGCATTCCTGACAGTACTTCTCGTCTGATCCTTTGATTCTTGGCTCACTCAGTTCTGTAGAAAGTGGCATATAGGCACTATCCTCTGATTCTACGGATGATCCTATTTGGCGAAGGGGAAAGTCTGGTGGGCTCGTCTCCTTTGGCAGAAACAGTGAAATTGTTCCGGCGAGGCCGACAAAGATCAAAACTAAAAGGAATAATTCCATTCACGTTTGTGTCCTTCGTTGCCATCCGCCTCATTCAGTTGTGTCAAGTGTGTATGAAGGGGTCTGTGGCGTTCTGGTCACAATCGCTCACATGAGAAAATAATCCGGGGTCCCTGCTGGAGACGTGTCTCGGCTCTTCTAGGATGTGGCGCCTCGGTGCGGCAACGGCGCATTGAAGGAATTATGAATTTCATGTGCTGTTTTGAGCGGTTGCCCGTTCCCTGGTTCGGCGCATCGTAATGGGCCAGGAACGAGGGAGGCTGTGCCAGACAATAAAAGGCCCGACTTCGGTGGGCGCGGAGTCGAGCCCTACTTGTGAGTGGGTGCACCGATCACGAGCTATAAAGATGGGGATTGAGTATGCACGAGCGCGGGCTTACGAACGGGCGGCCGATGGATTACTTGTCGTTTGGTGGGCCAAGAACGTTTAGCAGGAAGGTTTAGCTTGACCAACTTTCGCTGCGCGGATGAGCGATAGAGCGCCTGAATAATCTGCACATCAATTGAACCCTCTACACCTGACGGTTCCGGGTTTTTATTACGGCGGATACAATCGGAAAAATAGATGAGCTCTGCGGCGAATTGATCACCAGCAGGAAATCGTTTGGTCCGGGTATGTCCATTCAGAGTAACGCGCTGCATTAGAGGCCCCACATACTCGTACGCGGGGTTGAGTTGCAGGTGCCCTTTGGTGCCAATCAGCTCATACGAGGAAACATCGGCCGCGCCAAAACTGCAGATGAAACTCGCGAGCCTCCCATCGGGGAAGTACAGGAGTGCACCCGACATTTCGTCCACTTCGCGAAAGCGACGGTCTGTCCCCTTCACGGAGAAAGCGCTTACTGCGCTGGGATTCTTCTGAAATAGATAACGGGCCGCGTTGATACAATATATCCCAATGTCATAGAGTGAACCACCTCCCATCTTGCGTTTCACTCGTATATCCCCTTCGCGGACCTGCATGGCAAACGTAGAATTAAACATTCGCAGTTTACCAAGCTGTCCGGACCGGGCGAGTTCCACGGCGTTGACATTTGCCTCTTCCAAATGCAGCCGATAGGCGATCATTAATTTTGTTCCCGCACGCTCGGAAGCACGAACCATGTGTCTGCATTCCTGTTCGTTCAGTGCCATGGGCTTTTCGCAAAGAACATGAATGCCGGCTTTGGCAGCCCGGGTCGTATAATCGCAGTGCATGCTGTTCGGCAGGGCGACATATACTGCATCAATATGTCCGTCCCGCAAGCATTGATCATATTGCGCATATGAATAGGTGTACGGAACCCGATAGCGCTGGCTAAGCGTCTTCAACTTCTGAGGGTCACCCGAGACCAACGCGGTAAGTTGGGAGTTAGAGGATGCATGGGCGAATGCGGGTAACACTGCCACCTGAGCGATGTGTCCCAATCCAACAACGGCATAACGGATAGGTTTTCGTTGGTGCACCCCCTTCCCTCTCTTATGCATAGCAGGATTCAGTGTGACAAAATCTATGGTCCCAAGGCAGACGTTTAGCTAGACAGGCCTATGACACACCGTCATGTCCTTCGTCCGAACAATTTTTCTCCCGCGACCATGCCCAGGATCAGTGTCACGACGCAAATCCCCAAGAAGATAAAGAACAGCACCTTTCCGATGCCTGCGGCGTCATCGGCGATGCCCCCATATCCGAGGGCCGCAGCAATAAGGGAAATGACGAAAAAAATAACGGACCACTTAAGCATGGTTTTTCCCCTTTCTCAATTCAGCCGCCGCTTCTTTATGTAAGCGGCTACAGCCGGCTAGGATGGAACGTCTTCCAGAACGACATGCTCTCCAATTATCTGCATAATCAAGACCGAATTGCAGACTAGGAATACTCCTAACTGCTAGGCATTAATCGGGGGCTCCGGGTGGAGGGCCTAGTGATTCCGTGGCAGGGAATGTCAGGGATACACCTAGTATAAGTTAGCCATAAACGCTGCGAATAATCATTCTAGGTGGGAACATTTACGGGGAGGATTTTATGTCGACCATACTGTTCATCGTGCTCATCGTGCTACTTCTTGGAGCATTGCCGACATGGCCTTATAGCGCTAGTTGGGGATATTACCCGAGCGGTTTGCTGGGTCTGGTGCTTCTCATTGTGGTGATCATGCTTTTGACTGGACGTCTGCCTGCTTAGCAGACGGCCACACTGAGAAGTAGAAACTTCAGCGACTGACGGCTGACCTTGGACAGCATCTAACAGAAATCACATGTTGGCATGATCAAAGGGTATGACATGAAAATTCGTCTTGCCCTCTGATTTGCACGAGAAAAGAAGAGCGTTGTCAGTCAACCGGCGAAAGACCTTTATCAATATCTCTACGGTCCAGACCAGCAAGCCCCTTCATCAAGGTACACAGATTAGGACGGCTGCCATTGAGGTAGCCGATGCACATGCGGCGGTTTCTCTACGAAAATGGTCTTTTACTCATTATGTTTGGACTCTTCCTGGTTTTCCTTGCCGGGCAAAGTATGGCCGGTTGGCTCGTTTACAATGCCGATCAACAGGAGCACCAGCAGCCTGCTATACCGTATAGTACTTATCTGCAAAGCAGTCACTTCTTGGAAGCCGTCTTCGAAAACTGGGAAAGCGAGTTTCTGCAGATGGGCGCGTATGTAATTCTCACGGTTTTGCTTCGACAAAAAGGGTCACCAGAGTCCAGGCCACTTGATACTAAAGGTACCGGAGAAGACAGTGTTGCGGCTGCCAGACGGCGTGCCAATAGCCCATGGGCAGCACGGCAACATGGATGGATACGGAAACTCTACGAGTATTCTCTTACGCTCGCCCTTCTCTTCCTTTTCATTCTTTCTTTCATTCTCCATGCCGTATCTGGCCAACATGTCTTCAATGAGGAGCAAGCACTTCATGGGGGGTACGCAGTCACCACAAGCGGTTACGTCATGACCTCACAATTTTGGTTCGAGTCACTCCAGAATTGGCAGAGCGAGTTTCTATCGGTTGGTGTTCTGATTCTTTTATCCATTTTTCTGCGTCAGAAAGGATCGCCACAATCCAAACCAGTTAGCCATCCACATGGCGAGACAGGTCAAGAGTAGTTGAGGGGTGAGCGCGATCGAGATTGGTGCCATGAGGTAGCAAAGTCTCCGAGCTATCTTCCACAAGTGCTTTGCGTACACAAAGCTATTGCTACGGCAGGATTAACGATCTACCAAATGACCACATGAATCTCTGACGGCAGCGAACTAGTAAACCGCAGGTCAGGACTGGCTGGCGACCAGCAGTCAGAGCAAGATTCCCCCTTCGATTCGTCGGAAGACATCATGACTTCATGCCCTTGCTCGTCGACGGTCGGGTGGTCGTCTTGTCAGAGCGACTCCGTGCCCTCGTCGGCGTAGAGGAATACGTGGATTTGTTTCTGATCATATCCTCCAGAGGGGTATTGCTCCTTTGGGCCTCGAGAGCATAACCTCGCGTGATTTGGCGTTCGGTAGGGGGACGTCCTCTCTTCTAGCAGTATGTGTGGCACGAAGTAAGGTAGAGCTGTTGGACTTTACAGTGAACCAAGAAGTTGAAGTGCCTCGCACATGCTGGTTTATCGAAAAAGTTTCGCCTGTGTGGAATCAGGAAGGTGAAAGAGAAAGGAAGCAACCTGTACCAACGCTGTTTCTATTTCATAGAGGTGATGCGTATGCCGGCAGTGAAAGACTCATGAAAAAGTGGCCGTCTGGTGCACTGCGGTCTATTATCTTGCGACTAAACCGCTTTCATCACGGTCGAACGAATCCTCGATCTTTCGAATATATGAAAGAGGTAGTTAATACCAGTCTTGGAAGTAGTGGATCGGCACCTGTGAATGATCTAGCGATTCTTCCTCCATTCGATAAGTTCGAACAAATCATTTTACTCTGGCCGGACGGTAATGGTATGGGCTGGTTCGGCATCGAGCGGAAAGTATTTAGAGCGAAAAATGCCAATGCTCGGGTATATGTTCTGAACGGACGCAAGCGTTTGTTTGAGCTCCAGCGGAGGCTTTGGCGAAGGTACAAACTAAGAAGGTTTCTGGAGAAAAGTTTTCTACTGGAAAGCGGCCTCTTAGTCGTGTTTTTGCTGACTGCTCCCGTACTCGCTCTCTGGGATCTTGCGTTTGGTGCCGACAGCAAGGCGTGAGTGATGGCTGATACAGACAAGGGCAGGATCCGGAATTGGTGGGCCCACCACCCGATGACTTATGGCGTACTACACGGAGAGCCGGTCTATCGCACAGAGAAAGGGGACTTGCTTACGGTAGAGTTTGGCAGTCGGGAATTTTTTGAGCAGTTAGACAAGACCCTTTACAATAATTATCCTGAATTTGCGACGTCAAATGGATTTCTGGGTGCATTGTTTCCTTACGAGCGTTACAGGGGAAAGAAAGTGCTAGAGATTGGATGCGGCATGGGTACGATGATCATGAATTGGGCACAGCACGGGGCGGAAGTGACCGCAGTCGATCTCAATCCGGTAGCCATCGCCCAAACCAGGCGACGGTTTGAGATATTTGGTCTGACCGGAACCATCCTAGAGATGGATGCCAACACGCTTCAGTTCGATGATTCATCCTTTGATTATGTCTATTCCTGGGGGGTATTGCATCATTCTCCGAACCTGCAAAAATCCCTCTCGGAACTTTTGCGAGTACTTCGACCCAAAGGGGAATATGGAATCATGCTGTACAACCGTGCATCGATCTATTCATGGTATCTGATTCGATATCTTGAAGGGTTTCTACATGGAGAATCCCGGTTTCTTGATCCTCTAGCTCTGGCAAGTCGTTACACGGATGGAGATAAGGAGGAGGGAAATCCGCATACGTGGCCAGTGACAAAACGAGAAATGAAAGCATTTCTGTCGCCGCAGTCCTCTCATATGAAGGCCATCGCATTAGGACCGGTGGACGCATTTCCACCGAAGGTTGCTTCATTTCTTCCCCAACGACTCCTACAAGCTTGGGTAAGGCGATGGGGCTGGGGTCTATATTTAACTGGCATCAAACGTCTCGGTTCCTCACCTGCCTCTGACACCTCTGTAAGCGCTTGAGATTCCAACCGGCGAGAACAAATCGCGTCCTATAGTCTCGGGAGCTGAAGCGTTTTCAAATCTCGCTACCGATAACTTACAGTATTTTCTGGTGTGTTCTTGGAAGTAGGAATGGAGACAAGTACAAATGAATCTAGCGGTGCTGAGCCAACGTTATCAAGACTGGCTCGATATCCTTTGATGTAACCATGAAAAAAACCAACCAATACAACAAGACGACCGTGACCAAGGCGCATATCACGGTCATGGTCCAAAGCTGTGTTCGGTATGTCATGTCAGTACAGCGGAGCTAAGGCGGTCGTTCAGATGCTGGGAAGTAATGCCCTAAACAGAAAGCATGGCTGCCACGATGACGAGGCACGCCGGTGATAGGTTCGTCAGCGGCAGGCTGCGACCGATAGATGTTGCTTTGACCATAGTTGGAACTGGGCGATGTTGAACAAGGGCGTGGAAAGATCTTGGCCGCCGCCATGTTGCTGCTCAAGGTCTCTCCGTATTGTCGTGAGGTTGTAGAGACCCGACTCTCTCATGTCTCGGCTCGACAGTAGATCTTGAAATGGACCATAGAATGCCTCCGACATCCATCGTCTTGCCGGGACCGGAAATCCCATTTTGTCATAACGGGTTCTTACACTCTCAGGAATACTTCCCGTCATTGATTGCCGCAAAATATACTTGTTCCAGGGGCCTTTCATTTTCCATTCTGAGGAAAGGTTGAAAACCAAAGTCACGAGACGATGGTCGAGGAATGGCAATCTCGTCTCTATCCCGTGCGCCATCGAATTGCGATCTTCAATCCTTAGATATAGGGGGAGTGGTTCCCTGCTCACGGCCACTTTGAGCGCGTCCTCAAGACAATGAATTTTTGTCGGCTTTTCTATTTTTAGGTGCGCCAGCAGTTCTGAGGTAAACCAGCGCCGTGAATTCAGTGTGGTGCGGTACTTCCAAGCCGAAGCCCGTCTGTAAATCGGCTGACGTGAAAGCCCGATCTTCAACACGGATACCATCGTATTGAAAAACAACATGTATGGGTTCAAACCCAAATGGAATCCGTGCTCCTTGTGCTCGTTCCACGCTCGAGACAGCTCTCCTCTTTGCAGCATTCTGTCCCAATGCACGCGAAAATAGGAGTGGTAGCCACCGATCGTCTCATCTGCTCCCTGCCCGTTCAGGACGACCTTCACTCCTGTTTTTGCGGCCAAGCTCATGAGTTCGAATCCAACAAGCGCGGTCATACTATGGATCGGTTCGTCGTGATGCCAGAGGACCTTCTCAAGCTTGCCTAGAAGAAGCCCGGGGGTGACAACCAGCTCGTTTAGATGTGCTCCGGTAAACTTGATCGTGTCGGCAATGTATTGAGATTCGTTGTATTCGTCCGCCATGTACGAGAATGCTTCTACTGGTGTTGAGCTTCCCTTGGCTCTCGTCATGCTGCAAATAATTGACGTGGAGTCCATTCCGCCAGATAAGCATACTCCTATAGGAACATCGCTCCGCATGCGGAGGCGTACAGACTCCTCGAACAGTTCCTTGAAGGCTTCACAAGGATGCTTCACCTTAGCCGGCGCAATGTCATCGAGAGACCAGTACGACCACCGCTTCTGCCGGCCGTCCAAATAGAGCTCGAACGCGGACCCTGCAGGCACTTGTTCGATCTCTGCATAAAAGGTCTGATTGTCAACATCCATGCGGTCTTCAATGAAGAACCGTGCTGCTACTTCCCAATTGATTTTGGCTTGATAATATCCGGAATTCACGATGGCCTTGATTTCCGACGCGAACACAAAGAGATTTTCCGTAGAATACCAATACAAAGGTTTCTCACCAAACCGGTCTCGGGATCCAAATATCTTTTTCTCCGTGACGTCATAGATGAGAAATGCCCACATTCCGTTAAACTTTGAGACACACGCTGTTCCCCATTCACGATACGCCGCAAGCAAGACCTCGGTATCTCCGGTCGATTCGAAGGTATGACCTCGTGCGGCGAGCTCGGCTCGAAGCTCGACATAGTTGTAGATCATGCCATTGAAGACCAGGATGGCTTTCCCGTCGCGACTGATCTTGGGTTGATGACCGCTCGGAGAAGGATCTAGGATTGAAAGTCTTCGGAATCCGAAGCCGACGGAGCCTCGGATATAGGTTCCCGTATTGTCGGGTCCTCGATGTTGCAGACTAAATGACATGCGTTCGAGGGCATCCGCATCGACTCTTCGACCTTCCAGTCCGATAAGCGCAGCGATACCGCACATCCGTCGATCATCCTTCGTCCGACAAGGGTAACACGTAAGTGCAGGACTGGCAGTATAGGTCATGATTAGAAGCGTTTTATAGTCGATGCTTGCCCTTAGCAAAATATATGTACATTGCTCTGCCAACGCCTGCTTGCGATCTAGCTGGGTGTCCTTTTCGGCGTGTTTCCTTCTTTGGGGAAAAAGGCTGGAATCGGAAGGGCGGGCCCCCCGGGTGGCGGAGAGCGGATGCTCATGCGCGACCCCGTAGGCATCGAGTCAAAAAAATAAAACCACTGCACTGACCAGTAACACAACAAGCAGCAGCGCAATGCAGATGGCAACGACGGTCATTGACAGATTTTCTGGCGATGCTCCTGCGCCATGCAGTTCCTCCACCATTTTCTTTGCCCAATTAATCATGGCCACCTCGGATACAGCAGGATGTCTATTCCACCTTGGTCCCGTTTGAGGTCGGTGTGATACATACATCTAACCCGCCCGCTGAACAAGGTCCTAGCTTTAGTCCGGATTCTTGATCTGCGCTCGTCTAGGAATGCTTCAGTCGATCCTCTAGGAATACTTCCAGGTGCTATGAATGGCGTTGAACTCTACAATTATGTTCAGCATGGCTAAGGTCCTTCTCGTTCCAATTAGCTGCTATAACTGCGGCCTCCGCTCCTGCGTAAGGTTGTCTCGCAAAAACTTAAAAGATGTTTTCATGAGGGTGCTGAGGTGGCACCCGTGGTGGTGTACTGCCTGCGGAACACGCTTCTATCTGCGGCGTAAGGTAGCGGATGATCCACAGGCGCTCGTCGGTCCTATGGTGAAACTGGATAGCATGACCGGTGCACACCGGAGTAGAAAACCGCCGGCGGGCCTTTAGTGTTCATCGAGAAACAGGTCTCGGTTCTCCATCACGATATCCCACCACGTGCAGCCCATCTCCTCAGCGATATGCTCAATGTGCGATTTGCGTTCTGGTCCCATTCATCCCTCCACTTACTAAAAACCAATTCTGGAGAGATAAGTCCGAATCTTGGTTTTGTTGCATCTTCTAGATCTCGGCCCTCAGTAGGTCGGTAAAAGCTTGAACTGTCAACGGCGCGTTGCCCTCCAACCGATTGTTCACTAGCACATAGGCCCGTCGGTTATGCCCGATTGCATTCTTTATGAGCACGACCGCTTCCTTTCGCATGTCAGGTAGTTCGCCCACAATCTTGTCAATCTTGTCATTGCTTGGGCGAATTATGTACCGCCCTGGCTTAACTCCTATTTGCTCCCTCACTTGACAGTTACTTGACAATGAACCCCTAGCGGTCACGGGACCAGATTTGTCTGGTGGTTAGAAAAAGCCATTGAATGCTGTAAGTAGTTGATAGGAACAGGATTGGTGGTTGGTGCCGAAGCCGGGATTTGAACCCGGACACCCTTGCGGGCGCTAGACCCTGAATCTGATTAAAGGGATTGCTCAAGTCCTTGGTGGCTTGGGCAATCCCCTTGTTATTCGTGGTCTCCAGAATGATCGGCTCATCAGTTTTCGTCGGGTCTCGTCGGGGCCTTTCCAGTTACTTGGTGGCGTAGTCTAACACCTGTCTAACACCTGCAATCAGACAGAGGTTTCCAATACTGAACGGCTCGTCTAAGATTTTCAATCCACGACTCGATACAGATTGGCAGGAGAAAGCATATTACCAGAAAATCGTCGTTGGGCACCCCCCCCATAGGCCCGTTTGGGTCCCCTCCAATGGGTCCCATTGCCAGCCGGTACCATGACGGGGGTCGCTCATCTATTTCTTGCAAATGGTACGCAGGAAGCGGAGGGGGTGGCGAGATTTGGATGAATTTGAGGGAGAGGGACACCCTATCAAACACGATCCGGCACGCTGGTTCCGCTACAGTTTAGCTTCATCTGAGGGAGGACGACGCCCCGCTGATTAAGAGTACCGTCGAAACCCTACCTCAGGACATCCGCAAGAGAAATCATCAGCAAAAGGCGAGGATTCGTGATGGCACAGATCATCCTGGCTCATGGTGTGTCAGGGTGTTTTGGCACCAGCATGGCACCACAGCGCGAGGAACATCGAGCACGATTAGAAGATGAACCGCGGTTTAGGAATTTCAGACAGCCCAAGCCCTCAGACAACAAGCAGTGGTTTCACTGGTATTTAGGATAGTTGACTGTGTAGATCTGCCGTGCGATAAGACTTCCAAGAGTAAGATAAAATTGGACAAAGTTTGGCCTGGTTGAAAACAACCGGATTACGATTTATGTCCGACGAACGCGAGAGTTCTAGCCGTCCGACGCTTCGTGGAGACGACGTTCTGCGGAGTGCGAACGAACAACTCACCCTGAGGGCGCTTCAGACGCAAGAGAAGCAAGAGGAGGCTGAACAGCGATGCAGTGACCTGCGCGAGTTGAACGAAGAATTAAGGAAGAAGCAGCGGCAATTGCAATCGCTGACCTCGGCGCTGGCGTTGACCGAACAACGCGAGCGCAAGCGTCTGGCCACGGAACTGCACGACTATCTGGCTCAAATGATGGTGGTGGGACGATTAAAGATCGGGCAAGCACGTCCTCGGATGGAGACAGTGGATCCGTCGCTCTGTCATATGATGAAGGACCTTGATGACATCTTCACCAAATCCCTTTCGTACACCCGGACACTCATGGCTGAATTAAGTCCACCGATGTTGTCTGAATTGGGCTTGCCATCGACCCTCAAATGGTTGGCAGAGCAAATGCCTAAACAGCACCAAATGACGGTCGAGGTCATCATTGCACAGGAGCACATTCCCCTGTCGGAGGACCAGGCGTTGCTCCTTTACCAGTCCGTCCGGGAACTGTTGATCAATGTGGCGAAACATGCTCACACGTCTCATGCCACGGTGGCACTCACCATCGAACCGAACGATCAGTTGTGTATTGTGGTTCGGGACGACGGTCAAGGCTTTACACCGTCTCTTGTTGAGGCCAAGTCGGCAGAGCACTTCGGACTCTTTAGCATCAAGGAACGCATGGAGGCGATGGGCGGCTGGTTTCGAATGGACAGTGCTCCGGACCAAGGCGCGACGATGACCATCGCGTTGCCGTTAGGAGCGGCGCTGCGGTCGCCCGCGGGGCCCGCGGTAACCATGCAAAGCCGGAAAGAAGTCCTCTCGAACCAGAATGGGGCCAGCGTGCACCGGTTGTTGCTGGTGGACGACCACCTAATGGTCCGTCAAGGTCTACGCGCGATTCTGGAAGGGTACCCGGCTGTATCGGTCGTCGGAGAGGCCACGAATGGAGTGGAGGCAGTGGCTATGGCCAATGCACTCAACCCCACCGTTATCCTGATGGACATCAATATGCCGGAGATGGACGGCATCGAAGCGTCCAAATTAATCAAGGCGGTGCATCCATCGACCATCATCATCGGCCTTTCCGTGAATAGTTCCGCCCAGATGGTCGAGGCCATGAAGAAGGCCGGCGCCGTCGGGTTTGTCTCCAAAGACGCCGCCGCAGAAACATTGTACGAGACCATTACGACCTGCCATCCGCTTCTCCACTAGGCACATCGTTGCTCCCCTTCGCCCTCCCGTCCGTGGTTCGGTCTATCTGGAAAGATTAGGACGCGCAGTCCTGACGAAGCCACCGTGGTCTTCGATTCAGCTGACGCCGAGCGGCAGCGTCAACGTGGCCGTGGTGCCCTGGCCGGGAGCCGACACCAGGTCAAAGCGGCCGTTCAATGTATGCATGCGTTCTCGAATACTGAACAGACCAAATCCCGACGTGGTGGCGGTGGCCCTACCAGCACTAGCAAGATCACAGCCACATCCCTCATCCCGTACTTCGAGACACACATGGCCGGCTCCATAGCGAAGCCTCACCGTGGCCCGATCGGTCCGAGCGTGTTTGGAAATATTGATCAACAGTTCACGAACAGATTGGTAGAGCAGCAACTTCTGCTCCTCCGGAATCGACAGGTCCGGGGATTCCGACACCTCGATCGTAACCGCCAGACCGTACTGCTGCATCTGCTCGGCAAGCCAGCGTAATGCCGGGAGCATACCGGACTCGCGCAGTGCGGGCGGATTGAGATCGTCAATCAACGTTCGGATGTAGGCCAGCGACTTCGTGAGCACCTCTTCCGTTTGCTGGATGAGCCCGGCGCATTCGGGGATGAGTCCGCTGGTGTGCTTGGCCTGTCCCAGCTTCAACCGGCCTAAGACCAGCAATTGCGCGAGATGATCGTGTAGGACCGTCGCCAGTTTCGCGCGTTCCCGGTGTTCAGTCAGATTTAACCTGGTCGCCATCGCCCCCAATTGTTTCCGGTCAGCCAGCAATTCCGCCGTTTGCTGCGTGACCAGCGTCTGAAGTGCCTCCGCTCGTATGGTATCATTGATATCGAGCAGCAACCCGCGGTACCGGGATCGTAGCTGCCTGTCCCGCCAAAAGTGTGCGATCATGGCCATCCAGAATAGGCGCCCGTCGGCGGCCACGCTCCGAAATTCCACTCGAAAATCTCGCTGCTCTTTCGCAGCCAGCAAGCACTGGGTAGCGACAGTCGAACGGTCATCCGCATGGATCAAGTCCATCCAGAAGTTCGGCTCTGCCAGCCACCGTTCGACCGGATAACCGAAAATGACCTGGGCCCGTTGGCTGAGGAAGGTATATTGCCAGGGATCGGCCTCCGCCTCCCAGACGATTGCGTGCAATCCTTCCACCAGATCGCGATAGCGATCGGTACTCTCCTCGGCCTGTTCCTGGGCGTCGAGCGCCGCCAGCGTCAGCTGCGCGTTGGCCTCTTTGAGTTGGAACCGCGATGCGGGTCGGTCGGCAGGCCTGTTCGCCCGCCGGGCGTCTGTCGGCTTCTCCCCGTGTTCCATCGTTCCCATCCTTCTTTGCTCGGGGGTCGTTAGACCTTCTTGGGCGCTGGGCTCTTCTGTCGTTTCGGGGTTCCCGTCATCAATCCTTCATATCCATGGAGCCCCTTGCCGATGACGAGGCCCTCATTGGTGATTTCATAGAGTCTGAGTTGCTTGCTATGTTGACTGCCACGCAATTTCACGACCGCGAGGACCCGTTTCAATTGGCCATCCAGTTCGACATAGCGCTGCAGAATGATGCCGTCGGTTAAAAACGCCGTGCCATGGGGGCTGAACCGGAGATCGATGTACGAGTCCACCACTTCTACCGTCAAACACAACGTGATCCCCATAGCCGTGAGCATCGCGACCATGCGGTGGAGCGTTTCACGGAAGTCTTCGCGAAAGGCGGGCGCGAGCGCGAGTTCCAGACCAGAGAGGGAATCAATAACCACCCGTTTCACGCCATGGGCCAAGACCATCGTCCGCACTTCTTCCAGCGTTTCATCTAAGGAGAGGTCCAGCGGGCGCAGATACATGACGTGGAACAAGCCGCCGTCTTCCAGGTGCTGGGCGATGCCCAGAGGATTGGTCTTGAAATAGTCGGAGGGGCGTTTTTCGAACACCGCGAGGAGTCCCGGCTGACCCTGCCTGACACCGTCGAGCAGAAACTGCATCGACAGGATGGTCTTCCCGGACCCTGAGGGACCGGCCACCAACAGGGAGGAGCCGGTCGGGATGCCCCCCTCCATCATCGCATCGAGCCCCTGCACCCCGGTCGAGAGACGCTCGATCGGCGTGGAGGAGACACGGATCTTCTGCCGATCGAGGTCGCTAATTTCCTCTGGAATCGGCAGCCGTGGAAATACTTGCACGCCCTTTTCGGTGATGCGGAACGTGTGTAAGCCGGGCAACGGCGCTTGTCCACGGATCTTCACGACCTGCAGATTCCGCACGATGGAACTTCGCTGAATACTCTGGTTGAGCCACAGGATGCCGTCGGCCACGGTGAAGATGGGATTATCATCCTTCTCGACGTCTTGGTATTCACCCACGAGGAAGGTCGTCGCCTGCCAGCTCGTGAGCTGCAGCGCAAGGCGCTGGACAAAGGCCTGGAGGTCCAGTTCGCCGCTCGGTTCAGGTCCCCGAGAGGCTCGGATCACTGAGCGGAACGAATCCACGATTACCAGTCTCGGATCGGCGGACTCGACTTCCGCAACGATCCGCTCCAACACCTTGCCAAGACCGGCTTCCAAGACATCGTTCGCAATGGAAAGAAAACGGATAGTGGAATTGACCTTGCCCGCATCGAAAAAGGTGAATTGTTGCTGATAGCGCAGCAGTTTGAGTGAAGGCTCACCGAGGACCGTCACGTACAAGGCTGGACGTTCGGGAGTCGCCAGGGCAAACGCGATCTGATGCACCAGGGTGGTCTTACCGGCGCCAGGCCCCCCTGCCAGAAGGTTGAAAGAATACTCAGGCAACCCCCCTCCCAGTACTTCATTGAGTCCTGGGACGCCGGTATCGAGCCTGACGATGGGTACCTTTTCGTTCATTGCTGGGTCTCCTCAGAGGGAACAGACAAGATGTCGGGCCACGCGAGATGCAACAGGTGCCGGGTTAATGGCTCACCAATAAACGTCGCCAAGAGTTCAACAAAGCTCTTCGACAGAGCCATGGACGCCTCTGCGATTTCTTGCTCTCGTCGCAAACAGGCGCCCAGTGCGTTAAGGAAGCCGTCCTCTTCCGCGCCTCGCACCTCTCGGTAGCAGGGGAATGCGTGTTCTGTCAGTTTGAGACTTCGGCGCAAGAGTGCCAGGGAGCCCACGCTTCCCAAGATGGGGATTAAAACGGAGAGAAGCCTCTCGAACATCGCCACGGCCGCTGAAGCCAGCTCTTCCGGGTCCTGTCGTCTGCCGAGGCAGTCCACGTGTATCCGAGCCATGGCTTGGTGCAGCTGTGGAAACTTTTGCGCGCTATCCATTGCGGTCACCACTTCTTATCCCTACGGGAAACGGGAGTGCGATTGGGATGCTCAGGATTCTCTCGGAGCAGTCACACAAGAGGTAAGGGACTCTACGCCTTCCCTTAAGGAAAGATAGATAGATAGATAGATAGATAGGGAATTCAGAATGGTATGGCCGAAGGATGAGCGTCGTCTGTTTGCCTCAACTGGAGATGCATCCAATATTCTACGGAAGGAGCCGCTTACCAGCGATCGCGCTTTCCGCCGCCGGCACCCTACGCTGCTTGGATTTTCTGGACGAAGTAGTCGTAACACGCGGGGCAGAAGCTATTCGTCAGACGGCAGTTGATGGGATAGATCCCGGTTGCGTCTCGGCAGGCCTTTTCGCTGAGCCAGCCGCTTGCCCATGTTTCGTCATGCACCAGACCACAGAGATGACAGATCAGAAGTACCGGGGCGTCCGGTCCAGGGTGAGAAGTGGACATATAACCTCCCTCGGTGCAATGAAAGCAGACGACCTCTCATCAAGTGGCGCTGGCCAACTTCGACCTGTCACTGGCGTACCATCGACAATCACAGGCGTGACACACGAGTAGCTCGACGGCTACGTCACTGTATACATCATTTCAGTCTCGGGGTGAGCATGCCGCCGCAGACCCTGAAGCGAGCGCAAGAATTTGCTCTCTAGGAACATGGATGAATGGCCCTATGAGATGACCTATCATTCCGATGCGGTAAATAATTTTCCTACCTCTTCTAGGTAATAGCCTCGAGATCCCCCGAATATCTAAATTGACACGAATGGATGTGACGACGTGTCATTAGGTGGTCACACCAGTCAGGTTCTATTCGTGGGCATTTGAGACCCTGAAACGTTTCATATTTTGCAATAATCTCTGGGAGACCATCATGCTGATGTGGACACAACAGACGCCAAACAGACCTGGGTGGTATTGGATGCTGAGTCCCGCGAAAGAGAGTAGTCAACCAACGGTTGTACAAATCGTGCCTGAGCGGGAGACTCGTCGTTGGTTGGTGCTAATTCCTGCCTCCCAATATCCAAAGACGTCGAGCACGGAGGTAGATCTTCAAAGTGTAGACGCCATGTGGGCCGGACCTATTGAGCTACCGAGGGTTTTGGCAGACGTTGCTTAGAAGATGCCTCATTTCTCCATGCCCTCCTCGCCTCATCGTTTAGGGCCGTTTTTTGGGCAGTGACATTTTGCACCGCGAGCTGAAAATCGCCAGGCGCGAGCGCGCAGCGAGACCGAACGGCTGGCCCTCCAGCAGCGGGCGGCCCAAGGCTTCAAGCTCGGGCACCAGAAAATGCGCCAAGGCATCCGAGACCACCTGCTCCCGTTGGCGGCCTGGTGTCGCGAGTATGAAACGCTCCGCGAGGAGACGCGGGAGACGTTCGGCGTCCAGCTGCCGGATCTCCCCCACTTCGTTTTGAAGGAGCGCGATATCAAAGAAATGTGCGAGACGATTTTTTCGCAGAACCGCTTCGGCAGTTCGCCTTTGACCGACGAGGACAAGCGCATCTAAACGCAGGGTAGGATGGTTAAACGTGACGGAGGCGGCGCGCCACGCGGTCAACCCAGGCTGCGGCCCACCCCCTCTGACTGGCGCGAGTTCCCACGCAGACGCCTTAACCGCAGTTTGGGCGCCCTCGCCGCAAGGTTTCGCTTAAAACGCCGCTCACCTATCAATACATGAGAATTATTCAGGCTGCTCTGTATTTCTTTCATCTCTTTCCTAAGCCGTGCAAGCCTTTCCCTGATTTCCTTTTTGGTCGCCATAATCTCCCCTCAAGTTTAGTAGATGACCAGTACTAAAGTGCTGAAAGACCACAATCTCGCCAACAGATGGCAGCAGCACTAACCCCATTTCCCTATTCTTGTCTGAAAGAACAGGGGCAAAGTCTAGGCCAGTAGAACGGCCATAGCTGGTCAAAACTGATCAGGTTTCAGAAGCGGCAGCGGAAATAGGAGCAGGTCCGACAGCGCGTGCATTGCCATGGATACCATCCCAACCAGCTCAGCAGATGAGCCACCCATCGGCGACGCGTTACACGTTGCCATACGCACCGACATTTGGGCTTGGACAGTGCTCGGCGCGATGTTGGGGGATGCTGTGGGATGCTGCCCTGCACACGAAACAGATCATCAGCGACGAGACGCTCGGCGGTAGTCTGCGGGCCTGACAGTGTCATGACTAAAGGGGAGTATGTAGAAGTCGCTCGTACTCGCGCTTGATGTCGCCGTAGCACTCGCAACTGACGTTTTTAAGATGCGGTCGATCTAACACGCGAATCTTTCCACCGAGGTAGGTAATAAGCTTAGCTTTCGACAACGTCTCTAGGGTGCTGGTAACGATTGCCTCAGGGACGACGAGCATATACGAGATGAAATGATGCCCGAGGATAAACGACTCATCGTGCACTCGATCTTGGGTCATAAGAATCCATCGGGCACACCGTTGTTCAATACTATGGACTCGGTTACACGCCGCGTTTTGCACGACCTGACTGAATTCCGCCTGAACGTACAGAAGCAGAATGTTTCGCAATCCGGTGGTGGCGTCCTCGATCACGTTGTTGAAATCCTCTGCCGACATGGTGAGCGCTTCACCACCGATTTGTGCAATGGAATCCAATGGCTCTTTTTGACTTCCAAAAAACCGCGCCATCCCAACGAAGCCTTCGTTGCCAATGGTCGCGACTTCCATCGTTATGCCATCTTCCATGGTCTTGAGAGTGGAGGAAACAAAAGAAAGCGGGAAGTACACGGTAGAGGTTGGTCGAGCCGCGCGTAACAGGAATTGCCCTATCTCTACAGTCGCAAGATTCAGCATGGGCAGTAACCGTTGCTGAATCTCAGGCCTCAAAAGGCACAGGAGATAGTTGCGCTGGAGATCCGCAATGGAGGAAGCAGGCATGGGCGCTGGCCTTCTGTCTGATGACTGCGCCTATTACCCAGGGCGTGCCGGAGCAACAAAAAGCGCACGGTCACCAAATCACTAAAAAGCGGTAGCGATCAGTGCGCCTTTGCGTCCAGAGGCTCTATGTGGAGGACAACTTTCGCGGAGTGTGTGATTATGAGGTAAGCTTGTCAGTCCGAGCTCTCTTATTGTACCCGACGGGTCCCAGGAGCACAAGAGCGGTAAACGTCGGCTGTCGGGCCTTCCAAGAGGCCATCGGCAGTTGTGTAGGGTGAGTGAAGTACGTTAGGCGCTCTAGAAGGCTGGGTCAAGTGGTCATTGGACCTGCCGACACCGCATCGCCGATCCCGAGATCAGACTATCAAAAGGAAGGGTGGGCGAGAGAACTGACAGCCCATACGAGGACAATGCGCGGAGTCCTCACTGGATCAAAATCAAGAATCCGGCGTATAGTCAGAAGGAAGGACGGGCGGATTTGTTTAAGCGAACGGGGTAAGGCCGGAGGCGACTGATTGCGGAGGTGCCCTATGTGGATACGATCGCTCCTGTGCTTCATGGTGCTCACGCTCACGCTTCCCACCTTGGCCCACGCTGACGAGTACGACACCGAAATGCGGATGCTTGATTTAGAACTGTCGAATATTTACCTTCGCCAGCAGGCGATCGACGCCGAGCTGTAACGCCCCCGAGCCCTCACGGACGTGAGCGGCAGCCTGATGCCCCGGCAGAGTATGAGTATCGAGGCACCATTGGAAGAAGCGTACATCCCTCCCTCGGCGGCGCCTTCACGATCGATGCGGCCGCCCTGGCTTCAGCCCGTGGATCCCATGATCCCCATGCTGCCCGAGGATCGGGCGCGGATGCACTGCCTTGGACCTCGCGATTGCTATTTGAATCAGACGGGACGGGAGCGGTTTTAGGATGTCTTCTGCCGAAGTTGGGAGGAGTTCACCGAATCGCGCTAGTTCTGCGGTTTCAGAAAGTTCCATTTCGGCTGCTCGAAGTACTGTTCAAGGGCCGGCGCCCAATCTGGTTGTGGCCGTGGAAATCTTGCCAGCGCATGAATCATCGATGTTTTGAAAGCCAGTAAGGGATGATCCTCAGTGTAGCCCGTGTGGAAGTAGTCTTCCGGGGCGGCCGCTCCCGCGTGAACAGGCTTCGTATAAAGAAATCCTTTGCCCACAATAAAAAGCCCGTGTAGGTGGGTGGGGTTGCCAAGCCTCTTCGTATAATCCGCCATTCTCTGAGCAAGCCTCGGAAGGTCCTTAGTCACAGAGTCCGACGCCTCGAAGGCGAAGACGTACGATCGTATGGATGGAATCTGGGCCGCCCACTCACGAGGCATCACGAATGTTTCCGTGCAGCTACTGGCGAATGGCAGGTGATACTTTCTGTCTTTCATCTTGCGCAATTCCCGGTTGTTTATCAGACATTGCTCGATCGAGTTTTCCGCTAACTCTTTTGCTTCATCGGATGAACTTCTTAATGTCGCCTTCACTTCGACGTAACCGTACACGGCTTCCAACGGGAAGACGTCACAGGTTTCTAGCGAGACGAGGGGACCACTTCTTAGCGCGTCGTAAATAATGATATCGAGTTGAGAAGAAAGTCGCGGGCCTTCGGGAGTGTGATACACCACAAAGCCAGTAGAGAGTCCGTACTCCGCCGGGAGAATCGATCGAAGCAGCGTATGCACTCCGTTTTCCAGGGCCCGGCCCTTCTCTCCGGCGTGAACAATGGCCGCTCGTACCGCGTTGAGTTTGGCGAGAAGAAGGTCTTCTTCAATTGCGTTGAGGTCAGAAAAGTTTGGCGCTTTGTTCATTGCAGGTCAGGCTTGAAAGCGATTATTTATTGTGCTTCTGGACTTGCGTCGTAAGGTCACCAACGCAGGAAGCAAACTTGTCGATGGCATCATCTGTCCGATACCGTTTAATGGAGCCGTCCGAAGCTGCGGCGGATGTTACGACGTGTAAATCTAAATCGCTTAGGACGTCCATACCGTCCTTATGCCGATTGAACCCTATGGTGACGGGCTGGCCGTTAAGTATGTCTTCGAGAACAGCCATTGAGCCTTTATCGAGCTCATAGACGAAAATCTTTGCTCCTGCCGTGTCCGACGCGGTGCTCAGCATCTTGCTTTTAGCCGTCGTGCCATGAGGGGTCTGTATATACGCATAGAAGGGCGCCTCCGGCTTTGCTGTCTTGCTGAAGCTGTCGACTGTGCCGATCTTTAATGACAGTCCAATCATGTCTTGGTTTTTGTTTGTGAAGTACGCGATGTTCCCCACGATTGTGATCAAGGTGCCGTTTCGATACACAAAATCTTGCTGAGCCACCCTGTACACCAGCGTACATCCTCCGAGGACCCCGGCCGCTTGCACCGGCTGAAATTCGACGGAAACTGTGCCCGCGAATTGAGACATATCTAGCGCCGTTGGCTGCTCCGCATAGGCCGCTCCGCTACTTAGCATCAGGAGAGCGATGAAGAAGACCCGTTTCATTTCCCCCTGTGCGCTCCTTCGCCGCCTGCTCACAGATTCGCTGAATCTCTCGCACCCGAGCCGGATCCGGTGGAGGCCCGCAGTCGACCATTCCTTTGAACGGTTCTATCGTCGCATCGGACATACCGAGTCGACGATCAAAGTGATCATGGCATGGATGCATAAGTTTTGTGCATCCTATAGCTTCTCAAAGATCGGCCCATCCATCGGCTGCCGCATCCCGAGCATGAGCCCTTCGCGGGCGCGGACGACGGGACGGTAACCGGTGATGAGTGTTTGAACCGGCTTATGTGTTCGATACATGTTCATTCTGCTTTGTGGGCTTTCCAATAATCACGCTTGAAATCGGTGAGTTCTTCCAGCACAGCTTCTAGACGCTGGAGGAGTAACAATAAGATACAGCCGACTCCTACAGTGGCCTGTGTTTCAGCCGATGCAGGAATGCCTATGTATGCAAACATCCTTCCGCCGGACATGGCGGAAAAGAAAAGGAGGATCGCAACGAAACCGTAGAACATTGAGGTCTTATACCAGTCATGAGCGGTCCAGTTTGCTCCTGTCATGAGCCCTCCTTCTCATGTATTTGGCGGCCTAATCATGGCACGCACGCTAACAGAGCCGCGCCTGTCCAGCAACCCTGTTTCAAAAGATGTTGTAGGGGAAACTGTGGAGAGTGGGAGAAGGGCGGATCAAAGGACTCTACGCTCAGAAGTAACTTTAAAGAGGGATCTAAAGAGGGACCTGGCTAAGTGGGCCGTTCTGGTGAAGTAGAAAAAATGCTTGTGATTTAGAAGGGTTGGATGGTGCCGAGGGACAGAATCGAACTGTCGACACCAGCCTTTTCAGGGCTGACGATAAGCGTATTATATTGAGTATCGGCGTAATATACCAATCCTGGCATTGTCACTGGGCATTGCCTGAGTTTAATTGGCTTTGTCGGATGGCAGATAGTGCTCTTAGTATTGCAGAATAAGCGTTGAAACACCTACCTCACTGTGAGGGTGCCGTATGAGTTGGAACGAGGAGGCTAACATCCGTTGTTTGTTGAGCTACGCTTGCCCTCAATTGTGGAGTCGACTTGGGGAGACTAATTCTCCTGATCGTCGCCATTGCGAAGAGTGCCATCGTGATGTGTTCCTAGTCCGCGATGAGGAAGAGTTTGCTCGGCATGCCGGACAGGGCCACTGTGTTGCAGTACCCTTAGGAGGCGATGGGTCATTCTTTAAGGACGATGAGATGGTTATGGGCTCACCAGTAGTGCCATCCGAGTCGGAAGTGTAGAGCAGTAAGAAGTTCACTCCATCCTGTGCTGAGACAGGTCCCGGGCCTTCGTTAGTCCTCGCATCTCTGCAAAAACATTACATTGTGAATTTTGTCGGACGAACGTGGAGCTATCTGGGTTTATAATAAACATATAAGGTTTTCATCTTAGGTACTCAATAACTGATGTATCACGACACTTCTAAGGAGGCTCAAATTATGGCGCGTAAAAAGCAATCTATCTCGATTCTTCGTCTCAAAGACCTTCAACACCGTGTCCCGCTATCACGTAGCGCGATCTACGCCAAAATATCGGCTGGAGAATTTCCGGCACCAATCTCGCTTGGTCCAAGAGCAGTCGGATGGCTATCGGATGATATCGACAAGTGGATAGAGCGCCGACTACATACGCGATGAGCGCAACAATGAGAAGGAAACGCGGCCAAAGCCGTGCGGAGGAGGAAGTCGATAATGAATCATGCGAAGAGTCCTGACGTTGCCGATGCCGTTCAGAGGGTGTCTATCGCCGTCGGCACTAGTAGCGTGACTGTCCTACGTCATACCGCTCTAAATCTCGTCAAAACCTGGTGCTCTGATGGGACCATCAGGGCGTACGACAAGGGAAAGCACTTCGCTATAGAAGAGGTGCGCGTATCGGATATTAATGAATTGTCGGCCCTCCTTAGCCGCCTCGAACAAGATCTGCACGTGTGCATCATCCGTGGGGCCTATATTGGAAACGAGCCGGCCGGAAAGATCACCCGAAAGGGATGTAACTTCGAGGATCGTCCGCTTCACTTCATCTTGATCGAAGTGGACGAATTCGAGCCACTTTCAGAGGATCCAGTAATAGCGCCCGTAAGCTGCATTCGTGAATACATTATTCGGGAACTACCGCCGTTTTTTCAAGATGTGAGCTTTCATTGGCAGCTATCCAACAGCGCTGGTCATCCAAAGCATGCGGATAAATTAAAGGTTCACCTCTGGTTCTGGCTTGAACAGCCGTACACTAGCGCTGAACTTCACGAATGGGCAGAGAACATTCACCTCGCCAGTGATCATTGCGTTTTCAATCCAGTCCAAATCCACTACACGGGGAGGCCGATATTTGAGGAAGGCATTCACGACCCTGTTCCCGTCCGGAGCGGTTATGTGAAGAATGCGTTAGACGCGGTTCCACTTCTTATCGATAACGCGATCCTGAACGCAGTACATGCACGGACGCGCCCATCACGAACGCCGCTTATTGGCTATTCTGGTGAGGATCCCGTTGCCCAGTATCTCAAATCAAAAGATCTCGTCCTTGGCTTTACAGCGGACCGGCTCTACGTGAAATGCCCTTGGGACTCCGGCCATTCCACCGGTGTGCCTGGCGATAGCTCTTCCGCATGGCTCTTGGCTGGGACGGGCAACTATGAGACGGGACACTATAAATGTCTTCATCAGGGTTGCCAGAACCGCACGGACGGGGACTTTTTCAATGCAGTGGGGTATCTGGCGTATCTGGCGGACGGCTTCCAGGATTTGACGCTAGAAGTTGTCGACGTGCCTGAGTGGCCTCAGTTGGATCGTACTTCTTCCGGAGGGATCAAGGTCACTCTGGGGAATCTTGTGAAGATGCTTTCACGGCCAGATATCACTGACATGCGTCTTCGGTATGACGCGTTCCGTGATGAAGTGTTACTGGGAGATATCCCCCTCACGGACGTGGACTATACAAAACTTCGACTCCGGCTGGAGCGATTGGGTTTTCCTCAGATAAAACGGGACATGATACGTGATGTTGCCCATTTCGTCGCGCATACGCAGACGTTTGACAGTGCCCAGGAATGGCTCAACGGGCTTGAGTGGGATGGTACGGAGAGGATCGAACGGTTCTACCCTGACTATCTCGGCACGGAAGATACCGCGTATACACGGGCGGTCTCGCTCTATCATTGGACTGCCCAAGCCGGCCGTATCTTACATCCGGGGGCGCAAGCCGATATGGTCCCCGTGCTAATCGGCGAACAGGGTTCCGGCAAAAGTTCGGCGATTCGCGCTCTTGTGCCCGATGACGGGTATTACGCGGAACTTTCCCTCTCTGCGAAAGACGACGACCTTGCCCGCAGGATTAAAGGAGTTCTGGTGGCTGAGCTCGCGGAACTCCGAGGCTTGCGAGGTAAGGAAATCGAGCACATCAAGGCATTCATCACGAAGCGAGAAGAAGAACACATCCCCAAGTACATGGAGAAGAAAGTCCGGTACCCTCGACGGGTGTTTTTCGTTGGGACCACCAATCAAGACGAATTCCTTGCGGATGAGACGGGGAATCGCCGTTGGCTGCCGGTAATCGTAGGGCGGCAGAACATCGCCGCAATCGAACGAGACTGTTTGCAACTCTGGGCGGAGGCGCGGGAGCACGCCATGCTCGAAGGTATTCAGTGGCGCAAGGCGGAGGAACTAGCTAGGCCCCGCCATGTTCGTCACATGACGTATGACCCATGGGAAGACCAGATTGAGTATTGGCTTCACCAACCAGATTGGAAGGGGGGTACCCCTGCTCAATCTAATTCTTTGAGGACTCCAGAGATTCTCCGGGATGCGCTCGGGTTTGAGTCCGGGAGGCAAACCCGAGGGGACGATATGCGGGTTGGTGGGATTTTGCGCAAGTTGGGGTACTCACCTGTCCGCGAGACAGTAGATGGGAAGCAGACCCGCGTCTGGAAGAAGACGACCTAGACCACTCCTTGCGTTGAGGTAGTCTAGCCCAGCGCGCCAACACCCGCGCGGAGGGGGACAACCTAGACAACCTAGACAACCTTTTTAAGAGAGGGAGAGTGCTGGAACAGAAAGGCGGAGCGAAAAGGGGGAGAGAACAGGAGGAGTGTGGGGCACTACATAGGGAAAAGGTTGTCTAGTTGACTAGGTTGTCTACACCTCCGCCTCGGCAACTCGGCGTAGAGCCAAGGGAGCCTAGGAATTACATGACTGTAGATAGAGATAGAGAACGTGTGCAAAACCATCGCTCCCTGATGAAGGCGAATGGGTACCGCCGCATAGAGGTTACGCTCGGCGGCGGAATGATCGATCGGGCCCGTGAAGTTGCTCTAATGAGGCATTGGCCGCTATGGCGGGTGGTTGAGGAAGCCCTTGATGCGTACGTCATGACCAATGACGTGAATACAGGTAACGTCGCACTAACCGGAAATGCGGGATAAGCGATGCCATTCCCTGTTGCCGACCCCAAGACAAATTACCGGAAATGCAGAGTATGTAGCACCCCAGAGCACTACGTAAATAATTGTGAAGGTAAAACACGGGAGAAGAGGGGGGAGAGTTCCTGCAATTAATTGGAATGCAATAGTTCGCCGGGCGAAGCGAGAGCCTTCGGTGAGGAATTGACGTGAAAAGAATACATATGGACCAGGACGAACCCCCCTTGCGCCGTCTCGTAGACACTCAGGCCGTTGCAGATTACCTCAACATAGCCACGGACACGGTGTACACGATGGTGAGCCAACGACGGCTCCCTCATGTAAAGGTGGGCCGACTACTCCGGTTCGATCTTACGGCGATTAACGCATGGATTGCTAAGAACACGGTTATGCCGATGCCGGAGAAAAGGGATTGACCACTGTTCTCATATATGAGAACGTCTTGGCCATGACACTGCTACGGGGTATTCGGGAAGGAAAGGGGGTGAGTTTGCGAGGCCTCAAGAAAATTTCGGGCGTGGCAGTGGCGACTCTCGCCCGGATCGAAGCGGGGGGGTATGACCCTCGCCTGAGTACCTTGAGGCGGTTAGCCAAGGCCCTGAATGTTACCGTGGCGGAAATGATCGGCGAACAATCCTTCAAGAAAGGAGAGTCACTGGATGGGACTCACAAAACGCGGTAAGCACTGGTACGTGGAGTTTCCAGTTATTGATGATGGCAAAATTCTAAAGATGGCTCCATATGGTTCTCGGTCAGTGGCAGGAATCAAGATGAAACGGTGGAAGTCGGGTCCAAGCAAAGAACTCGCCGAAAAGTTGGAGGCGAGCAAGCGGATCGAACTTGAAACAGTTGGGATACCCAGCACTAAGCAGGCGGCTCTCATGACATTCAAGTCGCTGACGGATGCGTACCTAGCTGACAAAAAGATTCAGCGCCAAGCGCTGTACAAATGCAAGAAGTCGTGGATTGAAAACCGGTTCATTCCGACATTCGGAGCCGGAACGTTAGCGGCGTCAGTGACGACTGACAAGGTAGAATCGTATCTGGAGAGGCGCCGGCAGGAAGTCGCACTGGCCACGGTTAACCGGGAGCTGGCTGGAATTAAGCATATTTTTTCCTGGGCAGTGCATAGAGGTCGGATGGACAGGAACCCACTGCAGCATTTGAGGCAGGAGAGGGAAGACAATGTGAGAGACGAAATTCTGGAACCAGTACAATTCGATGCCTTACAACGACACGCTCCCAGCTACCTGCGCTCGATCAATCTGGTGGCTTATCAGACGGCAATGCGTCGAGGTGAAATCCTGGAGCTGACCTGGGACAAGGTGGATGAGAAGAAAGGCTTTATTCGGCTGTCAGCTGAAGATACGAAGACGGACGAAGGACGAATCGTGCCACTCTCACCAGAACTCAAGGCGACCTTTGCAGAGTTACGAAGAACTAGGGCGCTCCACGAGAAACACGTTTTCCTTCGGGGAGGACAGTCTGTGGCAGACTTCCGACGCGCATTTGCGACCGCCTGCAAGTTGGCCGGAATCGAAGGCTTCCGCTTTCATGACTTCCGCCATACGGCGATCACGAATATGCGCCGGGCGGGGATTGACCCGCTCACCATCATGCAGATCAGCGGTCACAAAACGATGGAGTGCTTCACGCGATATAACAGCTTCCGGGAGCCAGATTTGAGTGCTGCGGCCGATAAGCTTAACACTCATCTAACACTAGCCCACCGATTGGCTTCCACAACGGCTGCGAGTGAGATGGAGAAAGCGAGTGCAAGTGCTTGAAAAAGGTATGGTGCCGAAGCCGGGATTTGAACCCGGACACCCTTGCGGGCGCTAGACCCTGAATCTAGTGCGTCTGCCAGTTCCGCCACTTCGGCTTCTCGGGCTCTCGCTTCGTGAGGCAGGCCCTTGGGAGAGTGGGAAGGGGATTATCCAGAATTCCGCTCGCTCACGTCAAGCAACTCTCGGCAAACTCGTGCTGGTCAACGTTGGCTCCACGCCATTTCGTCCATCTGCCAGCGACCGGCCGTGGCAATGTCCCGCTGATCACCCGTGAGCACGATCCGCTCGCGGACGAGTCCGGCGGCTCCGAGCAGACCTGGTACCGAAATCCATGGCGCGTTGTCGGCAATCAGGACATCGAATCGCACACGGCTGAAGAGCGGATCTGCCAGCACGCGGTCGGCCGTCGTGATCACGAGCCGCCGGTTTTGAATAAACGCCTGGCGATTGGTGTCTTCTTCGGCCGCAAGCAGTTCGCGGATCTTTTTCGTCCCCCCCAATCGCACGATCTCCTCTTTTAAGTCTTCGAATTCCGACCGCATATCTTTGGGCACCGCGGCTTCGGGCACCAGTTCGTCGATGCGAGTCTTGGCAATGTCGAGTTCTTTCATCAACCCGGCGATTTGAGTCTCATAGAGGGCGAGGTACTGATGCAGGGAGTCCACGTTTTTCCCCACCGCCTGCATGGTGAGGCGGCGCAGGAGCGGTAGGTTTTCATATTCGGCCAGCGTGGTCTGCGCCTCTTTTTGTTTCGCCTGAAGGTCGCTCAACTGCGTCAATAGGCGCCATTCCAGTAATCGGACCTCATCGAGATCCTTTTGCTTATGCCCTTTGTACGCCAAAATCGGCGTGAGTTCCCGAAATCGTTCGTATTTCCGGCGGAGCGCGGCTTTGTCCGCCCGTGACTTCGCATAAAACTGATGCATCTGCGTTTCGAAGCCCAGCTCGCGAATCGGTAAACCGAACGCCTGATGGGCCACCGTCATTTCATATCGGCTCACCCAGGTTTTGTAGACGAGGCCCCCGGCCTTCATGGCTCGCGCGATGGCCCCGCTGATTTCGTCTGCGGCGTGATGGTCTGGGCACACGAGCAGGATGCGCTTGTTCGCCCGAATGAGCCCGATCGCAGTCGCCGCCACTTTCTGTTGCCGCACGGACGGATCCTCCGACCACAGCGTCGTCAGGACGGAAGCCGAGGAACCGCCAATCTGATCAAATGAGCTCGACGTCCCGAACACAGGAGCCAGACGATCGGCGGGACCCAGCCGGTAGGAGTCGGGCTGCGCCAACATGTGAGCGAATCTTTCCGCCGCTCTTAAGAGAAACCCTCCCCGGTCGGGGACGATGGTCGCATTCGTAACAGTGGTTCCGATGGCGTCGAAGGTTTGCACCAAGGCCACGCCATCCTTACAACTCAAGACCAGCCCTTCCGCCGGTTCGATCTCGTCGTCAGGAACGACCGAAACGGGTATATCGATAGCCAATACGCCATCAGGAGGGAGCCGAAACTCGTAGAGATAAAGGGTTCCGACAGCTTCCAAGAGACGTCCGCTCACTGGTGCCAGCGGCCGGTCGCCCTGCGAAATGCCAAGCTGCGCCTGCTCAGCGGTAAGTCGTGTGGCCCAATGCTCGATCAGTTCCCGTGCCGTCATGATGCAAAGATTGAAGAGTGTGCGGTCATGATACGGGCGCTCGCCAATGAGAGTCCAGCCACCAAGAGGCGGAGTTTGGGTACTCAGAACGCGCTCGCGAGAGCAATCCACGATTGACTTTTCTTCGGCCCCTCCAGTATCCTCTTTTCCTTTCCAACAGAAGGAGTTAGCGGTATGAAAGTCATTCTGCAAGAGACGATGGAAGGGGTCGGTCACCTCGGCGACCTCATCGACGTGAAAAATGGATTTGCAAGGAACTTCTTGCTCCCCCGTAAGAAGGCCGTGGTCGCCAACGACCGGAATATCAAATCGTTCGAGCATACCAAGCGGGTCGCCGCCGAACGGGCCAAGAAGGAAAAGCTCGAGATCGAAGCCCATGCCAAGAAGATATCCACTGTCACACTCACGGTGGAGGCTCAGGTTGGGAAAGACGATAAGATGTTCGGGTCGGTCACAGTCAAGGACATTGCCGAGGGGTTGACCGCACAGGGCTATACCGTGGACCGGCGGAAAATTCAGCTGCCTCACCCCATCAAAGAGCTCGGCACCTTCACGGTCCCCGTGAAATTGCCGCGGGAGGTGACCGCCGCGGTCACGGTGCGTGTCGTCAAGAAACAGGACGCGGAAACCGCAACGGCCTAATTTCCTAGGTTTATCAACAATCGGACGAGGCACGTTCAATGTCCATGAAAGATGCAGTGGGGTCGCTTGATGCGTTACAAGCCACGGATCCCGAGGTCTATGCCGCCATCGATGCCGAGGAGGAGCGCCAGCGAAACAAGCTCCTCCTGATCGCCTCCGAGAACTTCGCCAGTCCTGCCGTCCTGGCCGCCCAGGGTTCCTTGATGACGAATAAGTATGCGGAAGGGTACCCAGGCAAGCGGTACTACGGCGGTTGCCAGCATGTGGACCAAGTCGAAGACCTCGCGATTCAACGCTGCAAGCAAATTTTCGGCGCCGAGCATGTGAACGTTCAACCGCACTCCGGTTCGCAAGCCAATATGGCCGCCTACCTGTCGGTGCTCAAGCCCGGAGACACAATTCTCGGGATGGACTTGGCGCAGGGAGGCCATTTGACCCATGGCAGCAAAGTCAATTTCTCCGGAATGATTTTTCGCGCGTTCTCGTACGGAGTCGATCGGCAGTCGGAAACCATCGATTTTGACGCCGTCCGCAAGCTTGCCGAAGAATGCCGCCCTCGCATGATCGTGGTGGGCGCCAGTGCGTACGCCAGGACGCTGGACTTTCCAAAATTTCAAGCCATTGCACAGTCAGTTGGCGCCTACCTCATGGTCGACATTGCCCACATCGCCGGCTTGATCGCCGCAGGCTTGCACCCGAATCCCATCCCCTATGCAGATTTTGTGACCACGACGACGCACAAGACCCTCCGCGGCCCTCGCGGCGGTGTGGTGATGTGCAAGGCGGAACATGCCAAGGCCGTCGACAAGTTCGTGTTTCCCGGCATGCAGGGCGGACCCTTGATGCACGTGATTGCCGCCAAAGCGGTTGCCTTTAAGGAAGCCCTCTCACCGGCATTCAAGCGCTATCAGCAACAGGTCGTCGCCAACGCGCGTGTCTTAGCCCAGGGCTTGTTGGATCGCGGATACAAGATCGTGTCTGGAGGGACGGATACGCACCTCATGTTGGTGAATCTTACCAACAAGGGCATCACCGGCAAGGAAGCGGATGCAGCACTGGACGCGGCTGGCATTATCGTCAATAAGAACGCGGTGCCCTACGATGAAAAGCCGCCGGCCGTGGCGAGCGGCATCCGGTTGGGCACGCCGATTGTCTCAACTCGCGGGATGAAGGAAGGCGAAATGCGAGAGATCGTCGTCCTGGTGGATCGAGTCCTGCAGCACCGGCAGGACCCGGCGGTTCTAGAGGAAGTCCGCAGCCAGGCGAAGGCACTCTGCAACCGTTTCCCGATCTTTCACTCCTACTAACCTCACAACAGGGCAGGATCACCGCCGGTGAAATGTCCCTTCTGCGATGAGCTGGAAGACAAAGTGGTCGACTCGCGCATGGCGAAGGAAGGCGAGCTCATCCGCCGCCGCCGGGAATGCCTGGGCTGCAAGCGCCGTTACACCACCTACGAGCGTGTGGAGGAAATCCTTCCGGTCGTGGTGAAGAAAGACGGACGGCGGGAAACGTTTGATCGGTCCAAAATTCTGTCAGGGTTGAAAAAGGCCTGTGAGAAGCGGCCGATCAGTACGGCGACCATTGAGACCGTGACGGACCGGATCGAGAAGCGCATTCAAGAGATGGGCGAGACGGAGATTGAAAGCCGGATCGTGGGTGAGGAGCTGATGAAGGAATTGCATCAGCTCGATCAGGTGGCATACGTGCGCTTTGCGTCCGTCTACCGGGAGTTCAAAGACATCGACCAATTCATGGACGAGTTGAGAACCCTGGCCCAGCAGCGCCGCGAGCGGTGAAGACACGATCTGATTCTCCGCTGAGGCGTCTTTCCTCTCTCCCCGTTCGTCGAGCCACCACGAGGAAGCCGACCAAAGAGGGGCACATGCCGGCCTCGCAGGCCAAACCGTCGAAACAGACTCGAAAGGGCGGCGCATCCGGCGTCACCCACGTGGCGATCATTGGAGCCGGACGGGGCGGCAAGGCGCTCATGGAGATCTTCGCCAACGACCCGCTCGTCGACATCGTCGCCGTGGCCGAAATCGATGATTTGGCGCCGGGCATCGCCCTCGCGAAGCGGTTGAAAATTCCGGTCACCCAAGACTACCGCATGTTGCTCAATCTGGAACGCGTCGACCTGATCATCGACGTGTCGGGCAGCGTGGAGGTCTGGCAGTCGCTGCAGGACTTTCACCGCATGGGCGTAACGATCCTCGGCGGCGCCAGTGCCAAATTCATGTGGGAACTGATCGAAGCGCGGATCAGGGCGACCGCCGAGATTGAGAAGACCCTCAATAAATATCAGTCGCTCTACCGGCTTTACGTCAAGGAAACAGGGGCCGCCGTGACCGAGGAACGCACGAGGATTGCCTGCGAAATTCACGACGGACTCGTCCAGAGCCTCGCCGGCGTCGGCTTCAAGCTTGAACTGTCCCAACAACTGATCCGCAAAAATCCCAAAGCCAGCTTGGCAACCCTGCGAGAAAGCAAGGAGCAGCTCAAGCTTGCGATTCAGGAAGCCAGGCAAGTTATTTTCAATCTCCGTCCGCTACAGTACGACAAGATGGAGCTCATTCCGGGACTCACCAACTATCTCAAATCGTACGAGACGCAATACCACATCAAGACCGACTTTACCGTGACCGGCGATGAGCAGATTCTGTTTCCCCGCACCAAGATCTTCTTGTTCCGAATCGTCCAGGAAGCCTTGAGCAATGTCGTCCAGCACGCCAAGGCCGACCAGGTGTCAGTGCAATTGACGATCGGCCTGGAGAGGCTCACAGTCACCATCTCGGACAACGGCGTGGGATTCAACATGGAGCAGGTCCTCCATAATCCTGAAAAATGGGACCACTTCGGCGTGCGGGGAATCGTCGAGCGAGCGAATCTCGTCGGCGGCGAGGCGAAAATCGATTCACAAAAGGGCCGAGGCACCCGGATTGTCGTCGAAGTGCCGCTCGGGAAAAAAGAGAGGGTGGACGATGGAGAAAATTAAAGTGTTAATCGCTGATGATCACCGCGTGGTGCGCGAAGGGCTGGCCGCCATTCTCAAAACTAAGGACGACCTCAACGTCGTCGGAGAGGCGCAGGACGGTATGGAAGCGGTCGAGAAAACGAAAACCTTGATGCCCGACGTCATTTTGATGGACGTCAGCATGCCACGGATGGGCGGTGTGGAAGCCACGCGTCAGATCAAGCGGGAGTTTCCCCATATCGGCATCGTCGCGCTGACGATGTATGAAGAACAGCAATATATTTTTGATCTCGTGCGTGCCGGCGCCACCGGCTATCTCTTGAAGGACTCCGAGTCGTCCCAGATCGTTGCCGCGATCCGGGCCATCTCCCGAGGGGAGTCGCTGATCCATCCGTCGGTCGCGAGCAAAATCCTCGCCGAGTTTTCACTCATGGCCCAAAAAAAGGGGAAGAAACCAGGCTGGGTTGAGCACGATCTCACCGAGCGGGAAATCACGGTGTTGCGGCTCGTGGCAGACGGAAAGACCAACAAAGAAATCGCCAACAGTTTGGACCTCAGCGAGAAGACCGTGAAAAATCACGTGCGGAATATCTTTCATAAGTTGCAGGTCTACGACCGCACCCAGGCAGCGATTTTGGCGATCCGGAAGGGACTGATCGAGCTGGATCCACGGCCATAGAACCCAGACTGGCAACCGCCCATTAGGCTGCAACTCGGGGCCGCCGTCCGGGGTAACAGGCAGTACATCTCTATCTCGTTCTTAGCTTCGCGAGCGGGTTGAGTCACGATTTCTTACCCATCTCTTTACATAGATTCCCTCTGAAAGTCACACATGTCACATTTACGCAACAGATGAGGAATAGAGATATCACGTTACCTTTTTGTTTAAATTCAATATCTTATGCATACTTTATCTATAAAATTGCGCTGGCACCCAAGTTGCTGTGAACGACTGTGGTAACTGGAGGCTCCGTCGGTGAGACAACAGCAAACCCTCTCGAATCCGATTAGCTGTACAGGAGTCGGATTACATACAGGAAAACCGGTGACGCTCACGCTTCGTCCGGCGCCCACGGACACCGGCGTGGTGTTTGTGAACCGCAATGGGCATGCTGGAGCGACGTTGGCGGCGTCTGTTGATCATCTTGTTCCGACGGAACTCTGTACGGCAATCAGCGGAAACGGGTTCCAAGTCAAAACGATCGAGCACGTGCTGGCCGCGCTGGCAGGCTTAAGCGTCGATAACGTCTTTGTGGACATCGATGCCGCTGAAGCACCGGTGATGGATGGGAGCTCAGCCCCATTCGTCCGATTAATCCAATCAGCCGGTGTAAATGCTCAAAACCGTCGTCGAGCATTCTTGAAGATTACCCGGCCGCTGGAAATCGTCGATGGATCTCGGCGCATCCGGATCGAGCCGTCTTCCACGCCACGAATCACCTATACGATCCAGTATGACCATCCGTTGATCCGAACGCAGACCTATACGTATGAGCATTCCACGCATGCGTTTGCGACCGAGATCGCTGAAGCAAGGACATTCGGGTTCTTGCAGGAAGTTGAAGCGCTCTGGGCCCGTGGACTTGGTCGTGGCGGCAACCTCGAGAACACGGTCGTTCTTTCGCAAGACGGGATCCTGAATGAATCCGGTCTGCGGTTTGCCGACGAATTCGTGCGGCATAAAGTCTTGGACCTCATCGGTGACTTCTCCCTTTTGGGTCTGCCCTTTATCGGACATCTGATTGCCGACCGATCCGGACATGCCTTGCATACCCGTCTGGTGAAGCAAATTCTCGATCATCCGGAATGCTGGGTGCTGCTCAACGCCGATCAGACGGTCTCACAAGCCGAATTCAGTCCCTCTCTTTCCTCGTCTCCAAGACCCGCAACAGCTGTTGCCCTCCAGGCTTCCTAGTCATCGACTCGTATACCGGCGTTTTTGTTGTGGTACTGGTGAACGGGTGTGCTCTGCGTTCGTGCGGGGAACATCGATAACGTCGGGAGCGAGTGGCCTCGCCCCCGACGCTAGAATCGAGGCGGGACTTACTTCTTTTTCTTCTTCGCTGCTTTCTTCGTCGCCAAGACTCTCACCTCCCTTCGAAATACTCAGTCATTCTTGATGAAATGACGATTCTCATACCGCGTGGCTCAAGACCTCCTCGGGAGCCTCGAAGGTGTTCGGGCCAACTTTGCGGAAGCGCTTATCCCGCTTTAGCGAAGTCGCCACAGACGTGAGCGGCGTTTTGCCCTTGATGTGCAGCCCGCCCTCGACCAGACGCTGGACGAGTTCCTTGGCATGCATGGCGCGGTTCGCCTCACGCAACACCTGATAGGCCGCTTCCGGAACGCTCTTCCCGGCATATTTACTCCGTCCTAGAAGAATTTCCCGTGATTGATCCGTGACATCGACAGGAAGGGCACGAGCGCCCTTTTCGTCGGTGATGAGCTGCGTCGACAGGGTCGCCAGCTTCGCCTTATCCGCCTCCACGCGATGCAGCGTCTCAGCGAGTTCCAAGTATTTCTTGATGGTGGCGATTTCGTCGTCGAGCCGACGACGTTTTTTTTCGTGTTCGTGGAGTCGATTCTTGTAGGCGTTGATGCGCTGTTCAAGTCCGACCAGAATATCGGTGAGCTCTTCCAAGGACACTCTCCCGAGAAAGCATACTTGCTTTATATGCTTGCTCGCAGAGCAAGTCAATAGCATGACTCAAGAAAATGGCTTGCATGCATCAATGAACGAATCGTGTGCCATGTTAAGATCACGCATGCTGCACTCTGAAGACGCTCAGGTCTCGACTGACCGCTTGCGTTCGGTTGCGGTAGAGGCCTCTACCGCCGCCGGCAAGGTGTTGCTGAACTACGCGCGGTCGGGATTCCACATTCAACGCAAGAACCCGATCAATTTGGTTACCGATGCTGACCACGCGGCGGAAGAATGCATTATCGATCATGTCCGCCGGCATTTCCCGAGCCATCGCACGCTCGCGGAAGAACGAGGAGTCGGAGTGGACACACCATCGCGTTACCGCTGGATCATCGACCCTCTGGACGGCACCACGAATTTTGCGCACGGATTTCCTTTCTATGCCGTTTCGATCGGGGTCGAATGCGATGGCGAATTGCTCGTTGGCGTGGTGTATGACCCCACGCGTGAGGAATTGTTTACTGCAGAAACTGGCCGGGGAGCCCGCTTGAACGGCGGATTAATTGCCGTCTCGCACACCGCGCAGCTCGAGGCGGCCCTCACCGTCACCGGCTTTGCCTATGACATCCGCGACACGCCCAACAACAACCTTGATCACTTCGCGCGCTTCGCGCTCAAGGCTCAGGGCGTGCGGCGCACCGGTAGCGCAGCTCTGGATCTTTGTTATGTCGCGGCGGGCCGCTTCGATGGATTTTGGGAGGTCAAACTCAGCCCCTGGGACATGGCCGCAGGAGCAGTGATCGTGCGGGAAGCCGGAGGACGCATCACCGATCTCTGCGGCAATACCCATTCGATCTATCAGCCGGAACTCGTGGCAAGCAACGGCCGGATTCATCACGAAATGCTCGAGGTCATAGGGGAAAATCTGCGGTCCTAATGCTCGCCGTGGTACAGCGGTCTCGCAACAGATTGGCAATATACAGATCGAATCACACTGCGATATGATGAGAGAGGGAACTACAGGGAGTACAACGCATGGCCACATCAACACCTCCGTCAGGCTCATCCAACGGCCAACCTCAATCCGCCGGAGCTGAAGCAACCTCATGGGACGTCGAGTTGCTTCGCGTCCTGGTCAGCCGCAACGGCTCACAGGTTGAGGCGCAATGGGCAATCCACCCGCAACTCAAACAGGATCTCCTGCCGCATGAATGGCAGGAAGTCAGCGATTTGATGGCGAAAGTGTCTGCCATTGTCGGAAGTCGGTTTTCCCAGGTCCTGTCTCAAGCCGATCCGGAACCTCCAAGCAACGCGTAATCACTCGTCAACGCGGTCTATCCATTCACGAGGGGAGCGTCGTATGGACACCTATTACCATCCGCATGATTTAAACAAGTTTGCAGACATGGGCAAAGGCAATGCAGCGCTCTGGGACAAGTTCATGAGTTATTACAGCGCAGTCTTTGCCGAAGGAGCGTTGACCGAGCGAGAAAAGGCGCTCATCGCATTGGCAGTCGCCCACACGGTGCAGTGCCCCTATTGCATCGATGCCTACACACAGGCATCGCTGGAAAAGGGGTCGAACGTGGAGGAAATGACCGAAGCCGTGCACGTGGCTTGTGCCATTCGGGGCGGAGCCTCACTGGTGCACGGTGTGCAGATGCGGAACGTGAACGAGAAGCTGTCCATGTAGAAACAAAGGAGTGGCGAACCAGTGTGCCGGCGGGATGCTCAAAAACGCCGGTGGTTAGGCCGCAGGGACCTTGGACGCCGACGCGTACGGTTGTGGGTACGTTGAGGCGGACAGGCGACTGAGGACGCAGCTCGGTGCAGGACGCGTCTCGGCGCGCCGGGGTGGGCGGGTGAGAAGGACGGCTTTTTCAGCATCCTGCTACAGGTAAGGATGCTCTGGGATGGCAAGCGTGAAATACTTGCCACGCTCTTCGTATAGCACCCGCCTGGTGGTCAGGTCGACCAATGCCGATTCCAGTGGCTCTCGATCGGTCTTGGACTCATCGAGTGTTGCGCGGATCTGATCGAGACTCTTTGGTGACTCGTTGCACATCTCAATAAGGACGGCGGCCAGCCCATCGTACCGGCGTCGCGTGGGAGCCTTGGGGTTCCGCCCGTCGTATACCGTGACATACCCCAACGCCTTCGAATAATACAGAAACGGACGGTCATTCGAGGCATGGAGCCGCTGCCATCCCTCGACCGAGGACACCAGTTCTTGGTAGACATGCGGATCGATCGGCCAGTTCTCTAATTCGTACTCGAAGTCGTACGCGATTTTCATCAAGTCCACCTGCAGGGCATCATACACATATTCATAGGCCAATCCCGGGCCCGTCATCCGCACGCCGTAATCGTGTGGTCTGGCATAGTACGGGCTGAACCGTTCCAACCAGAATTTCCCCGTGGCTTCCGGCGGCTGCAAATGGACTAAAGACGGAATCAAGTCGATTTGGTGCAGATAATCGCCGTTGGTTTCGCCGGGAAAGCCCAACAGAATATTCCAGGACACCGCAATCCGGTAATAATAGCTCCATTTGAGGCAAACGATGTTCTGCATCGGCGTGACGCCTTTGTCCATCGCTTTGAGCTGAGTGGCGCTCAAGCTTTCGAGACCGGGCTGCATGCACTTCACTCCGCCCAGCGCCAAGGTCCTGATCTGGGATTTCTGAAGATTGCTCTTGGTCTCGATGAAGACGTCAAGGTCGCAGTGCTCGGCGGCAAACTTCCCGAAGAGCTGGTCGATGTATTTCATGTCGATGATGTTATCGACCAGTCGGAAGCGAGCCGTATCGTACCGGTGAGAAAGGTACGTCATTTCGCGAGCGACCTGATCGGGCGGTTTGGCGCGAAACCTCATACTTTGGGCATTGAGTCCGCAGAATGTGCAATGATGTTTTTCGCCCCACCAACAGCCGCGGGAACCTTCGTACAAGAGAATCCGATCGAGGCCTTGGGCCGTGTCGCCCAACTCAGCCAGCAAATGGTAATAGTCGTCATAGTCAGGCGGACCGGTCCGCGCAAAGTCGGTGAAAAGCGCGGGGGTCGGCGTCAGCCGGACTTGACCGTCCTGGCGAAACGCCACTCCCGGTGGACACACAGTGGAGCGTCCTGCCAGCACCTGCTGAGCGAGCTCCGGAAACGCGACTTCGCCTTCCCCCACGACCACGTGGTCGATGAAGGGAAACGCTCGAAAGTACTCCAATCCCATCTCTCCATCGTAGTTGGCTCCTCCGAACACGATGGTCACTTCGGGGTAGAGATCTTTGATCAGCTTGGCCATCGTGAGACTCGCCACGTTCTGATCGAACGTGGAGGTGAACCCGACGAGCTTATAGCGGCCCCAATCGATCGCGGTCAGTGCCCACGTCAGAAACTGCGGCGCGATTTTCGTGGCCATTTCCTCGAAATAGCCGATCGGCTGTCCGCTCTGTTGGGCGATTTGTTCGAAGACGGGCTTGAAGACTCGTGGGTATTCCGCTCGCTTGGGGTTGTCACGGAACAGCAGGTAGGAAAACAGCCATTCGCCGAAGAGCGCGCGCTTCTCACAAATGAGCTCGTACAGCGGCACGCCGATCTTGTGAGCGAACCGTACGTTCAAGTGGTGGCAATCGACCGCGATACCTTGGGATTTGAGCAACGCCGAAAGGGTGCCGAGCTGGATGGACGGATATTTCGAGAAGCTGAACGGCATGTTGACGAGCGCCACCTGCGCGTCGTCCATCGCATGCCCTGTCGAATTCGCGTCGTGAGTCACTCTGTGATCACCCACTCGCCATCGCTCGAAACGGTTCAAATTCCCTGTCGGCCTTTGCCGCCAGGTAAAAATCGCTTTCGGTTAGTCCATTGATCTTATGCGTCCAGATTTCAATCTTGCATTTTCCCCACGACAAGTGGAGATCGGGATGATGGCCCTCGGCTTCGGCCACGGCACCCACCTTGTTGACGAAGGCCAAGGCCTGCGCGAAGTCTTTGAAGGTATACAGTCGTTCGAGATGGCCTTCAGGGCTCAAGGACCACCCGCGGCCGAGTTCCTTCAATAACGCCTGTACCCGATCATTGGGAAGCGGGGGCACACCGCCGCGGCAGGGGACACATTTGTTGTCAGCAAGACCCATAGCGGCCTCCCGGGTTAGCAGCGAGTGATTATTGTACGGGGGGTTTTACGAGAGAAACAAGTCGGGAAGCGGGAAGCGGGAAGCGGGAAGCGCTACTCGGACTCGTCCGGCGCGCCTCCCGATCTGGCAAGATCGTCCATCTTGATCTTGTCTGGATTGAATTTAGCAGCGGCCTGCATCATGCGGTCCAGAGCGTCGTCGAAGGAGAGAGGAGGGGCATCCTTGGGCCGGAAACGGACCGGATTGACTCGTGCGACGACGAAGCTTTTAAGGTAGGGACTGGTCAGCCCTTTTGCCTTGAGGATCTCGACCTGTTTGACAATGCTATCGTCCAGCCCCAAGAGCTTCCGAGCCCGTTCATACCGCGACTCGATGGCCGTCCGCAACGGCTTCTTCAGAAATTCCTCGACCCGTTTGAGCACGGGATGGTAGGCCCCTCCGCTGAATCGCGGCCGTTCTTCATAGCAGAGTCCCAACGTGATCAACGCCGGCTCCTCGAATTCCAACGCATACGCCTCTTCGGTCGCATGGTCCAATTGCATGAGCTCCTTGTACATGCGAATCACTTCGAGGGCCTTTTCACGGAGGTTATGGGCCTTCTCAGTATTGAGCGCCAGAATCTGATAGGCGGCGGCCGGTTCCGGAACCACGAGCGACACTATGGTTTTCGCTCCCAGGGTGCGCATGGCCGAGAGACGATGGTGCCCGTTCGGCGTCCAATATTTTGCCGCCTGGTCCTTCGGCACACGGACCGAGATAATCGGATCGAGGAACCGGCCGAGCTTTCCGATTACCGCTTCAAGTTTTCTCACATGGGTATCGGACAGGTTGCGCTGATACGGCGTCGGCTCCACCAGGGCGATCGGCAGTGCCGCAAGCACGAGCCAATGACCTCCATACGGTTCCCGGTACACCGCGAGGGCCTTGCCGCCATCCTCTTCGATCGCCCGGTGCAGCTCTGCCACTTCGCCTGGGGGAGCCGCCGCTTGCAGTTCCGTGGCGGCCAGGCCGGTGGACTGCCCGGCCGGCTTCCGTCTGCGCCTGGCCCCGGCAGCGGGAGCCTTTTTCTTCGGCTTCTCAGCCATCAGCGGATATGGTAGGAGAGTCGCCCGACAAAAGAAAGGCCCGACGTGCCTCCCTTCAGCACACGCATCGACACCATCGGCTGGTTTACCGCGAGCTGCCTTCTCATCAGCAACATCATCGGGGGCGGCATCTTCACGACCACAGGGCTGTTGGCGAGAGATCTCGGCGATCCGATGCTGATTCTCTTGCTCTGGAGCGTGGGCGGCTTCTTTGCGATCGGCGGTGCGATGGTCTACGGCGAGCTCGGCTCGCGGCTTCCACATGCTGGAGGCGATTATGTATATCTGCGCGAAGCCTATGGACCGTTGGTGGCCTTTCTCAGCGGCTGGACGTCGTTTACGATCGGCTTCGGCGCGGCCGTCGCCGCGTCCGCCATCAGTTTTTCCGCCTATGCCTTCAGAATCCTTCCCGTCATGGACGAGACTGGTTGGCGGGCCAAAGGGCTATCGCTGGCGTTGTTGTGGCTCGTGACGCTGGTCCATTGCAGAGGCCTGGCTGGCGGCGGCCGGTTGCAGCGCATGATTACGAGCACCAAGGTGCTGGCCATCGGAGTCCTGATTCTGGGCGGCTTATCGGCGAGCGCTGGGCATTGGGGCTGGTTGTCGGACCGGCAAGTAGTCGAATCTCCGAAGGTGGGGTCCCTCGCCGTCGCGCTCGTGATCGTGATCTATTGTTATCTCGGGTGGAACGTGGCCGGGTTTATTGCCACCGAAATCGCCAACCCTCGCCGTACGCTGCCGAGAGTGATGATCGGCGGTACGGCGTTCGTTGCGGCCATCTATGTACTGTTGAACCTCGTGTATCTGTCCGCCTTGTCGGTCGCCGAGTTAGCGCAGGAACCCATCGTGCCGGTCGCCGAGAAATCTGCGGCGGCCTTATGGGGAGCAGATAGCGGACACTTAGTCGCGGCATTACTCTGCCTTTCCATTGCCGGAGCGGTCAGCGCCATGACCTGGGCCGGCCCACGTGTCTACTGGGCCATGGCGCAAGACGGCGCGATCACCCCATGGCTGGCCTACCGCCATCCCGAAACCGGCGTCCCCGCACGTGCGATTCTCTTTCAAACGCTCTGGGCTTCAGCGCTGATCGTGAGCGGCACCTTCGAGCAATTGATCATCTACAGTGGAATGGTGCTAGCATTCTTCATGGGGCTGACCCTGTCGGCCATCTTCCCTCTTCGTTCGAGAAGTCAGGATCCGTGCCCCGCCTACCGTAGTCCGTGGTATCCGGTGTTGCCGGCTCTGCTCGTCTCCGGGGCCATGTTGGTGGTGGGCTCGAGCTTCTTGCAGCGACCGGTCGAAGCCTTCTATGGAGCGCTGACCGTGGTGGGCGGCCTTCCGCTTTATTTTTATTGGAGACGAAGGAAGGCGCTACATGGGCAATAGGGGTGTAATAGTGAAACTCCGGCGTCCCGTTTCATAAAATGGAGATGCTGAGCGGATACTCAAAAAGGCCGATATTCTCACCCACCCGATCCCACCGCGTCCAGGACGCGCCTTCCCAGGCAAGGCCGCAACGAGAGAGAGCGATGTGAAAACGAAGCTCGGTGAAAGGCGCGTCTCGGCGCGCCGGGGAGGGCGGGTGAGAATGTCAGGCCTTTCTCAGTATCCGCAAAAATGACACGGGCGACCTTGCACTATGGTGGGAGGTCGCCCGTGGTCGGCGCTTAGGACGCCGGAACTGCTATTGAATTGTTGCGGCCCGAAAGACCCGCCCGAGGCCAGGTTCTGCGAGTTTCCAGTCGGGGGAGACGTCGTCAATCCCAGGCGCTTATGTTCCTCGCGCCGCGACGAATGCTCCGACGAAGCAGGCTGATATCCAGTTGGTCTATGGTGCCTTCACGGCACAGCCAGCGGAGATCCGGCTAGCGCGACCGACGAGAAACCCGCCCTCGCATCGGCGGGCCTGACAAGCCAGGTGGAGTCGCGTCGTCCATGTCCACCCTCCTCTCTTGGTGAAGTCAACGGGAGACCTGGATGACAGCCGCGCGGTCTGTCCGATCTCTCGCACTTCAATGGGGCTTCAGGGCCGCAGTTCCCGTCCTACGCTCATTAGATGATCGTGTCAATGGGGGTCAGAATTTTATTGCCTGTCGCCATGACGCATATCCCGTACCAAACGATATGGGGTCAGAATTGAGGATTTAGACAATCCGGAGTTTGGAAAAATCGACGCCGGGGAGAGGGGGTGGTAGCTTCAGTTTCATCTCGGCGAGCGCATGGAGGACGCGATCCGCAACCACCAGGTTGCGGAACCATTTTCGGTTAGCCGGCACGATGTACCACGGGGCGCAATCGGTACTGGTTACCGATATCACGTCTTCAAACGCCCTCATGTATTTTCCCCAGAACTTCCGTTCTTCGAGGTCACCGGAATTCCACTTCCAGCGTTTCTCCGGGTCTTGAATTCGCTCCTCCAGCCGCTTCTTTTGTTCTTTCTTGGAGATGTGCAGGAAAAATTTCAGTACGGCCGTGCCGTTTTCCACCAACATTTCCTCGAATTCTCGAATTTGGTCGAACCGGCGTTTTACCACTCGGTCGGGTACCCAGCCGTGCACGCGCGTTATCAGCACATCTTCGTAATGAGATCGATTAAAAATGCCGATAAATCCTTTCGGCGGAACCTCTCGGTGTACACGCCACAAAAAGTCACGAGCCAGTTCGTCCTTAGACGGGGCTTTGAACGAGACGACTTTGCAGCCCTGCGGGTTTACCCCGGACATCACATGCTTGATCGTGCCGTCTTTTCCGCTCGTATCCATGCCTTGCAGCACGATCAACAACGACCGGCTGCTATTCGCATACAGCCGTTCTTGCAGTTGGCCAAGTCTGGCGACCCACCGTTCAACCTCTTTTTTTGCAGCCGTTTTCCCATCGTCGTTCTTCTTGTAGTCGCCGGTGTCATCGGGATCATAGTCTTTCAATCGCACCCGGCTGTCAGGCTTCACCCGATAACGGTTCATCGCGCTCATCCTTTACGGAAAGGCGTTCGGTGCCGATCTGCAGTGCGCCCCACTATACTTCCGAGGAGCAACCGCTTCTACCACTTTTCGCAGCCGTCCCTCTGACGACCTGAACTGCACACGCCACCATCGCGTATGACCTCTGGAGATAGGGATGGGGGCTACGGCTGTTTGGGGACGTCTTGTGCACAGCGGAAACCTACGTTTGGATCGTGTTCGGTGGGATCGCCCTTAGTCCGGAAGGAAGAACGTAGTCGGTAGGCGCCGTTGATGTAAGACCCACCTCGCTGCACTTTGGCCGTCCCTTCGAGTGGCCCTTTCGGATTGATCGCCGGATTTTTGGAATAAAACTCTTCGTCGTACCAATCTGTCGTCCATTCATACAGATTTCCCGCCAGGTCATGGACTCCGTACGGACTCTTGCCCTTGTCACGATTCCCGATCGCCGAGACCGTGTCGGACCCCTCCTTCAAACCAAAAACGGCGTGGGCTGAGGTCGGAGCATCGTTGCCCCAGGGGTACACTCGACCGTCGGACCCGCGCGCGGCTTTTTCCCACTCTGCCTCCGTCGGCAACCGTTTTCCCGCCCAGAGGCAATAGCCGATCGCGTCCATCCAGTTGACCCAGCGCACGGGCTGATCTGGACGAATCACCGGAGTCTCCTTATCGGCGAACCCCCACGGTGGCTCGCTTTGGATGGCTTCGACGAATTTCGCAAAACGCCCATTCGTAACCTCGAACCTATCGATATAGAAACCATCGAGAAAGACTTTGTGGATGGGCTGCTCATCGTCGTCCCCTTTGTCGCTGCCCATCGTGAATTCTCCGACCGGGATCAGCACCATGGGCGCTCCGTCCTTCCCGACGATCTCTCCCGGAGGCTGTGGCATCGTGGCTGCCTTGGGCGGCGTGTTGCCGTTGGACGGATGCGTCGCTTTTGCCGGCGGTTTCGCCGGCCCAGGTGTCGCAGAGGGCGGCTGCTCCTTGCTGCCCTCCTGTGAAGGCGGGGACTTGACGGGCGGTTTCACTTCACCGTCTTGCGCATGCTGCTTGGGGACGGCTGGAGGTTGTGGGGGAGCCGGTACTTGAGGCGTCTGCGTCTGACCGGAATCAGATTTGGGTGCGACCGGTTCAACCGCGAGCGCCAAGCCGGTGAGGCTGAGGCCGGCCAGCATCATGCCTGCAACCGTGTTCTTCCATGCCATAGTCATAAGCTGAACGCACCTGCAAATGGAGTTCCTGATGTGGGGCTCTTTAGGGTACTCAAAGATATGCCAATAAATCCAGAGCAGTAACGTCCCTTGGTGAATCAGGGGGGGGTGGTTCCCCGTAGGGAACGGCCTACGGCCAAGGAAAGTCATTGAGGGAAAAGGGGGTTTTGATCAGCGGCCTATCTTGTATCCGTAGAGCCACCGTGAGGTGGTCTTCCCGCGGTTTCTTACGCTGTGAACGACGCCGGCGGGAATGAATACCTCTTCACCGACTGGCGGGCGAAGCACGTTACCGTCGATTTCGAATTCGACGTCACCCTCCATCGTCATCACGACCTCATCGGCCGTGTGCGTGTAATCCTCCCAGATTTGGCCGGGAGGATCAGTCCATATGTCGCAACTGAAGCCTCGGGACCGCCAGTTGGACCGAACGGAAGTGACGTCTACCATACAAATGCTGCGTCCATTATTCTCCACGAGCTGTGACGCACTCCCTTCCCCACCCATGAAATGAGTTCACGTGATACTCGACACTCCGCACTGTTGCTATATCGCCAAGCCGCATCGCCTCTTTGCCGGTCAAGTCAAGCTTGCGACCAAGTCCGAACAAATCGAAGAGACACTCTTGACCCTGTTTCGAATCGCTAAGTGGAGGGTTCGCATATATCAACCACGTATGGGACTGGCAGCCCTCGAGCACGGGCAGCAGCATCGCGATCAGCATCAGTGATCTCTTCATGGCTCCCTTCTTTCCAGAAAGGGGACCCAACCGTTGTTGGCACCCTTACTCCGCTTTGAAATTGCAGGTGTTGCTTTCGCAGCCTGACTCGCGACCAAGACTATGTTGAGTGCCGGTGCTGATGTTCACCGTGCTCGCCACTGTGCTGATGGTCATGGCGTTCGGTGTCGGTGCCATGCTCGTGAGCATGGGCATGCTCGTGCTCATGTTCATGTTGGTGAGTTTGAGCCGATCCATGCCTGTGTTCATGGCTGTGGACGTGCTTATGGGAATGGGAACCCTTCATGGGTGGTACTCCTTTCAAACGGTTTCTTGAAATAGTACCACCCTTTCTTGAGTCATGGAATACGTGGCCGTCCACAAGTGACATTCATTGACCCGCGACTTGCTTGTTCGCGGACCATCCCTGGGCCATTGAGAATTGTTTGATTCAATAGTCGAAAAATGGTGGAGGCGAGGGAACAACCATCGTTGACACCAATACTACACTTTGAATTACGAAGGATGGACAGCCGTCAATGAAATGATGAAAAGTGATTGGAAATGAGTGTTCGCATTCGAGTAGGCTCGAGAGGCCATGGCCCCCACTGTGCAAACGCCGCTGCATGAAGTCATATCGCGACGCGTGCGGCAAAGATTCATGAACGTCTCAAACGCGGCAGTTCCTTTCCGACGAGCAGGGGTTTACGCTTCGGCCCGCTGTCTTGAGTGGGCTCTTGTCTGTGCGCTCCTGGTAGCCTGTTCGGCACCCAAAGAGCGAGAACCCCTTCCATCCCCATCGCCAGGACCGCTTGGATGGGAAGTGCCTCCTCTCTTCTCTGCAGCGGGGCTGCTCACACCGGACTGGCTCAAAGGGCCACACCACTCAGTCCAAGACGAACTGGTGAACGATGGCGCCCAGCACCATTTTGTGGTGAGCTCTGACTTCGGGACATTTCCTGCCGTCGGTATGCCTATGCTTCGAACTCGAGTCGTAGAAATCGAGGCCATTGCGGCGATGAAGGATGTACGCCAATCGGAGGTGTTCGTCGATGCCCTCAGCTTCCAACTTCTCCACCCACTGCGCGGGTTGAAGATGCTGCTCACAGAGCCTCGACGTGTCGGGACTAGTGTCGGGGGTGGACTCTTGGAGTTTCTTGCCATGCCCGGACAATTTAGCAAGTTTGAGGGGAGCGACCGGGAAGATTCCATGACGAAATCGGCAATCGGTTTTTCTTATCTGAAGCGAAAACTAGCCTTTCAATTCGGGGTAGATCCCTATTCATCCAATCCCACCTTGCAGGACGAACTGAATGAATTGACCTGGATCGCCTTCACTGCTGACCTGGCCCCTCAGATCGGGTATATTTTTATGCCAGCCAGCGCCATTATGTGGATGACCTTTAGTGCGACGCGCTGGACGTCGTACCTCGATGAACAAGTCCGCGACTATTCAGCGAACGATCTACGGGCATTGAACCGGGACAAATTCTTGAAGATGGGAATCAGTGAGGAGGAGATCCATCAGTTCTTCCTCAACGCGCTCTATTCACCGAGACACGAGACGATCATTACCACCGCGCTAGACGAACTCACCGGTGTTGATGGCCGGGAGGCCTTTTTATCCGTAGCCGAGGAGGCAAACTCTGAGGAACTGGTCTTATTCTACCAGCACGTGGTGGAAATGATGCGCGGCTATCATGTGCACATAGGCGCCGTTGATCGACTGCTGGTACTGCCGCGTGTACCGGCTCTCTATACCAAGAATAAGACGCTCGTCGTGATGCTGCCCGTCGATTATTTGTTTTGGACCTCGCGCGTCGCGTCGGTCGCTCAGGCCCTGACGACGCATGTGCCCAGTCGACCTCGTATTGCCCAGCGAGAACTCTGGATCGCCGGTAATGTCTCGCCGCGCGCCAGGCAGGAACTTGAATCGCTTGGATGGACAGTGTACGAGCAAGTCTCGGCAAAGCTTAATCCAGGGTCGTGACGCTGTCCCATCTCCTTAACACCTATATGAGACCTGATGAAGTGTGAAGGAATCGGTACGACTGGGGCAACCTGAAGCTTCAAGGTTCAAACCGCTCAAAAAAATGGTGGCGGCGAACCGAGTTATAAATTATTTTCGCCGACGATTCACGTCCCCCTGCGGCCTTCCAAGACCCTGAAGACATCTTAACCGAACTTTGGGTGGAATAGGCTGAAATGGGCCAGAGTGAGGTGGAGTTGAGCACAAGAGAGATCCAGCCACGGCGCTATCAGTCATTTCATGGTCCCGTTGATTAAGAGTCCGGACGAAGACCCATCTCAGGACACCCAGCAGAACCAATCAGCAGCAAAAGACGAGGAATCGTGATGGCACAGATCAGCATGGATCATGGTGTGTCAGGCTGTTTTGACACCAGCTTGCCACCATCGCTTGCCCCATCGCGCCGATCATTACCGCATCGTCATGTTGCAGTGTGTGTGCAATAAGAAAGGCACGGTCTCGACAAAACCGTGCCTTTCAAAATGCGAAGATCGACCAATTACGATGAACGTTATGCTTTCTGAAGCATTACTTCGCTCGCCTTGAAGAACGCTGTCACTTGATCCCCTTGGGTAAGTTGGAGTTCGTCGATAGCTTGCCGTGTGATTGTCGACGTGAGTTTCAACTGTCCTGCGTCCACCGTGACGCTTCCCATGGCTGTTCCCTTCTGAATGTCTGTCACCCGTCCACTCACTCTGTTTCTTGCGCTTATCTTGATTGCGCCAGCGTCTCCTTTGACAAGCATAGCTTCCGTCGATTTGACGAATGCCACGACGGGGTCGTTCTTCCTAAGCCCCAGTTCCTGTACGGCCTGATTTGTGATCGCGGAGGTGATTCGTTGTCCTTGGGCCTGCACGGTAACGACGCTCATTGCCGTACCAGCCTGGATTTCGGATACAGTCCCACTTATCTGATTCCTCGCACTGATTTGACTCATTGTGCTTGTCGCCATTCTGTCCTCCCATATGTTGAAATGTACTCACAACAACATACGTTATCCATGGTCCATCTGATACAGGGAATAAGCCCCATGACCCGCTGATTGGGTATCAGCGCGTGATTACATAAGCTGGCTTATGCCAAGGTTTTTTTAGTCCGGTGCGCCTTTGGCGCCTAGCATCAAGTACGCGAGGGAACTGCCCAACGCAACACGCGATACCACCACCCCCCGGCGCCAAAAAAATCGACGTGGCGAGTTCGCGATACAACTAACTGCGACGCGGCACCAAGTTTCGACGCTGTGGAGGGTTAGCACTAGGCGTTCCCCAGTGGTCCCGCGACGCGGTAACGAGCTAAACTCCCGTGAGTCAGCAGGACTGCTCCTGCGACGGGTTACCCATAATCTCGCGCTTGGCTGTGCTGGCCGCGGGGTTGACATCTGCATGCCATGTTGATACTCGACTGTTCGGTTGACTCATGGATGAACGCATCCCAATCACGGCGGCGGCACCCTGGGCCGAGAGCAGGGTGAATGGCAGCGGCCCGATCAGCCATGCGGACGTGGCAGAGGAGATCTGGCAGGCGCTCAGCCGGAAAGCCGCCGGTGAGCGTGATGTGCCGCCCCTCGGGCTCGTCGTGCAGGGCGGCGGGATGCGGGGCGTCTATTCCATGGCCGTGTTAGCGGCCTTCGAAGAGATGGGCTGGACCCGTTGCTTCGATCACGTCGCGGGGGCGTCCGCCGGAGCCATGAACGGCGCTCATTTCATCACCGGGCAGGCCCGCTATGGCGTCGAGACGTATATCGACTATCTGAGCAACCGGAAGTTCATCGATTTCTTCCGCCTGAGGAAGCTCGTGGACATGGACTACATGATCGACGACCTCGTCCGCCACGTGCGACCTTTCAATCTGCCGGCCTTGCTGGAGGCGTCCACCGAGTTGCACATTGCCCTCGCCGACGCCGAAGACGCCTCCGTGCATTACGTGACGAACCGATCAGAGGATGTGGACCTGTGGGAAGCGTTTCGCGCCACGGGTGCGCTGCCGATCCTTTACAATCGGTTCGTCAAGGTTGGCGACCGGTTGTATCTGGACGGGAGCCTCAGCGACGGCCTCCCGCTGCCCCGCCTCCTGGCGCTCGGGTGCCGCTACATCGTGGTCGTCTTGACGAAACCGCTGTCGTTCCGGAGTCAGCGGGTGAGCCGGCCCGTTCGCACGCTGGCCTGGTGGGCGACGCGCCAGTACAGCCCGGCACTGAAGCGCGCCCTCTTTGACGTCAACCTGGACTTCAATCGTACCATGTCCGTACTGGCCGCGCCGGCACAAGCACGCCTCCACGAGGCAGTTAGAATTTTGGTCATTGCGCCACGCAGTAAGGAGCACCTCGTGCGGTGTGTCACGACGGACCCGCGACGGCTGAGACGGTGTGCGCGGCAAGGGCGAGCGGACGCGTGGCAAGCCTTCGGCCAGCGGCCCCCTGCCACGACGCATCCATTCCAATGAGACCACGCGTCGTCCGGTCTCTTCTCCTTCTCTGAAGCAGTCTATATGGTCTTCGGACCTAAGACGGCCTTTCTCGAAAAAGGCTTGTGGTGTGCATTTAGGGAATCTCCCAGTCAAACCTTCCCACGCTTCGTCGTATAAGTTACGCCTCTTGAGAGGCGCACTGTAGTCTGATGGGTGCACCAACTCATAGTAAGGCTGGACTTCGCGCCCACCGAAGTCGGGCCTTCTTATTTATCCGGACAGGCTGAACTCAAATAGAACCGACCTATCCTGTGCGCCTGTCCCCCCGCTACCGCTTCACGGCAACCGGGACATTTGACCACCTATTGACCGGGGCGACCTTGGTCAACGATGGTGTTGGCGGCGAACCGATACCTAAATTATTTTGCGCATCGATTCGCGTTCCCTAACGACCTTCTAAGGCCTCGAAAACAATCTAACCAGGACGCGATGGAGACGGTCAAGAACCGGACAGCTGCATTCACTTTAGAAGCAGCTGGGTATTGTCGGATTGACGTTTTTTGCGAATCTCTTTATGAGAAAAGTCCAAAAAATGTCACAAAGGAGGATTACCGTCATGACGATGGAATTACTTGAAGTGCGTCTGCGTAGCTTGGAGCGGCGAAACGCTCGGCTGAGGATTGCTGTTATGCTCGTCGCCGTGCTAGCCGTCGGAGCGACCCTCGTCAGTGTGTCAGAGAACCTCTGGGCCGATCTTCCTGCGCCGTTCTGGGCCGATGCTCCTCAGACGATGGTCCAAGATACCGTAAAGACAAAACGAATCGAAGTGGTCGATACGGATGGTAAGTTACTGGCCGTTCTCGGCAAGTTGACCGATGGCCTCAACCGGACGAGCACCGGCCTTGCTCTCGTCTCCAATAACAAACAAGTAGTCCGATTGACGCTGGATACGGACAGCGATGGCTCATTGAACCACGCGACATTGACGGTTTCAGATCCCAAAGATGCGGAACAGAAAGAGTTGTTCAGAGTGGGGGTGACCTCAGTCGGCGAGGGTATTGGATTATTCCCTGGACTGCTATTCGAGAATCGAGATTACTTCACAAGGATGGAGCCGGACGGTCTGAAAATAGCAGTGAAGACCGAGAAAGATGAATATGCGGAGGCTATTTCGCTCCGGGCTAACGAGGACAGTTCGGCAACGCTCACTCTCGGCGGGCTTTTCAAGCCTTTCAAGGTCCGCGCAATCGCAGAAGCTGACAAGCCGAGGCTCGTGTTAGAGAAAGGCGAAGGGAAAAACCGAAAGATTAAGACCTACGGCTTAGCCCCATAGCATCGACGGGCTATAAAGACGACGGATCCCATGAACCGATACTGAAATTATTTTCGCCGACGATTCACGTCCCCCTGCGTCCTAGTTCAAGGGGTGGCCGCCCGTTCCGGGGGATCCTGCGCGACTTGATGGGCAGGGAGATCGCCCTACACCCGATCGCCGACGCAGCCGAGCGCTACTTGACCGCCGAGGTGTCAGGGGACTACGCAGGGCTCTTTCGGCTCATCGCCGGGAAACAGAATGCCAAAAATAATTTTGGTGGAGGCGAGGGGAGTTGAACCCCTGTCCGAAGATCGTCAACACACCGCATCTACATGTGTAGCCGACAATTTAACTTCGCCGCCATCCACGCCCATCGGCAGGCTTAGAACGGCCGCTAGCCCAGAAAGTTCTCGTCCTCAGCCGCTGAGCACCGGCCTTGGACCAGCCCGCTGCATCGCGCCCTTCCACCCCCGCGGGCCTCAGATGGAAGAACGTCACAGCTGATTAAGCTGCGAGTGCCAGTTCTTGATTGGCAGTTGCATTTTCCCGGAGTTAACGAGTCCCCGAGAGCTCGACATGCCACGGTGGTATCAGTATCCCCGTCGAAACCGGTCGCCCCCTTTCCGTCAGATGTTGAAAAAGCTGAACGGCCAAGCTGCCGAGATGAGGCAGGCTATCTCATGCCGATCCAGCTATTCTCCTAGATGGTCATGATACCGCAGGGGCCCGGGGGATGCCAGCGTGAAGGGCCATCCGGGAAAGCGCCTTGGAGCGATGCGTTGGCGCACCTCGGCACGCACGGGCAGGTGAGACAAGCCGTGCTTCAACTTCCTGTTAGGCGCTCTTGAAGCGGGTGATCCGGGCGAACAGAATCGCGGCAAAGGGCAAGGCCAATCCCAGGAGCATCTCGGCGATCAATAGATCCCCGAGCTGACTATAGTCGGCCGGGGTTTCGATGGCGCCAGATGTGGGATTCCTGACCTCGCGGGTGACGACATACACATCGTTGAGATATTTCGTGCCGAGCTGGCTCAAGGAAAGCGCAAGGTTCGTAAACGAGGCCATCACCGCAAAGAACGTGGCTTTGAGGTGTGCAGGCGCCGAGTTGGCGATCCACACGAGCATCGGAATCATCGAGATCTGGCCGAGCGGAGATTCCAATGCCGTATCGATCAAGGCGATAAAGCGGGCGTCGACCACTCCGCCGGTCAGGCGCGCCGTCCATTCGTGAAGCCCGTAGTACATGCTGACGACCGGCAGGGAGAGAATGGTTCCCACCAGCGTGAGGAATCCCACGACATACGCGATGGACCGTTCGGCCATGAAGCGCCGGAACACAAACATGCCGGCCAGGGTCAGCGTGCTGCCGATCAAAGACAGGACGGACAAGAACTGCTGGTCGAACTTCAGTTCGTCGATCATCCACCAGGTGGTGCCGGGCCCCGTTCCCGGAATCGCCCGGAAGATAAACACGACCACCGCCGTACCCACCAAGGTAAACCGCTTATCAGGCTCCAGTTCCTGCACGAGCCTTGCCATGAGGAAGAGCACGATCGCCATGGAGCCGGCAAAGACAATCTCTTCGCTGTAGGGAAAGCCGCCAAGTCCCACGATCAGGGTGAAGAGCCCGAAGGCCAGACTCCCACCCAGAATCCACCAATTCGGACGCGTCGGCTCGGCCGGCTCGTCTCGCACCTGCACCAATCGCCTGGCCTCTTCCGCCGTAAATCCTTCTCGTTTGAGCCGGGACAGATGTCGGCGCTTGATCCACCAGGCGAGTCCGACCCCGAGCACCGACACGAGGGGAACGATCAATGCCATCAGATAGATGTCCTGATACAGCCGGACCACTTCCGTCTGCGGACGGCCTTCGACGCCGCTGAAGACAAACACATTGACCAGTGCCACGAGAATGCCCCCGGCGATGATGGCAACTCGTCCGAGCGTCTGCATCGTGGCGTGCATGAGTTTGCGCGTCGCGTCGTTGAACGGCTGGCCGCGGTCATCCACACGCGGGACCGCCTCAACGGTCATGGCGTCGGCGACGGCGTCTTGGATGACATACCCGATGGGTGCAAGAATGACACTCAGGACGAACCAAACCTCCGCCGGCATGACGGCCGTCATGGCTTCACGGTGGCCAATCAAGGCCGCCATGATGCCCAAGCTGATGGCGAGCAGCAGGGCACCGACCCCGATCAGCCAGCTCTTCCATCTCCACAGGAGATCCACGGTGTGACCGATGGGCATCTTGAGCGCCCAAGGAATCCCGGCCCAAAACCCGAGGGCGGCCAGGAACGACGCGGAGAGGCCAAGATAGTCCTTGACGAAGAAGGTGCCGACGATGCTCGTGAGACCGGAAATCCCGTAGGCCGCATAGACCATGAGCGGCGGCAAATACGAGAGCCGCATCTCCCGCCCGATGGAGAGGATGTTTCGATCAATCCAGCGCAGGATGGGATGCAACGTGCCGCCGGCAGGCGTCACATCGCCGACAGAATTACTCCCGATTTGAGAATCAGCCATTGCCTCCCTATCTCACGACCGGCCATCAGAAAATGAGATGGTCGACCGACCGGCATGCGTGGACCGGCGCCTGACCAAATCCTGTAACGCCTCAGTCATCTCGGTAGGGGAGAGACGAATGCGGTCTCCATGCCCGGCGAGCACCCATTCAAAGCGGTAGTTCAGCAGCTTCTCAATGGACTGGACCATCGCCCGCGATCTCCAGACCAGCCGCCTCGGTGTTTCGAGCGATCGAGCCTCGGGATCCCACCAGAGGTGGTCGCCGGTGAACAGAAACCGACGATCGTAGAGCAGTGCAATGCTGCCCGCGGTGTGGCCCGGCACAGGGATGAGCTCGAATCCTGGAGCGAGGCCGACGGTCTCCAGCCCATCGATGATCCGTTCCGCATCCGGCATCGCTTCCGCATCTGCACGGTGGATGATGCGCGTGGCGCCGAATCGTGCGGCGTATCGGGCAGCATCGGCAACATCGTCTTCATGCGTCAAGAAGATGTACCTGAGCCCTCCCATGCGCTCGAAGGCATCGGTCAGGTGTTTGATGTAACGCGGCGAGTCGACCAGCCAGTTTCCGTCAGGATGCTGGATGAAATAACTGTTCGCGCCGAACGATTTCTCAGAATTAAAGCCGCAGTAAAACACACCTGCTTCAAGGAGCAGAGGGAAACTGGACATCGCCTGTTTCAAGCGGGTGTGGTCACTGCGCTCAGTGCCGATCGAACCCACGGGACAGGCGAGCAGCGCCTGGTAGGCCTGATGGAGACGCTCGTCACCCTCCGGCTGGGCTGTCACGGCGGAAAACTCGCCGACTTCCTGAAAGCTGCGGGACGCCAGCTGGCGGCAGGTGTCGCAATTGATGCAGGTCGCGTCGACAAAGAAGTTGCCCGGCACATTGCTGTCGAGACGTTTTTTGGAGTCCGCCATACGTTATCCGTTGAGCTCCGAAGCCGCCGCTTTCCGTCTGGCCCCATCCGCCGCCCGCCACAGGTACCAGGATGCAACTGTCCGATAGGGCTTCCAGCGCTCTCCATAGCGTAACATGGCTTTGGGGGTCGGCAGCGCGCGCCGGCCATAGGCGATCCGGAACCCGTTTCGCACTCCGAAGTCGTCAACCGGGAGCACATCCGGACGGCCCAGATGGAAAATCAACAACATTTCCGCCGTCCAACGGCCGATGCCCCGAACGACCAGCAAGCGTTGGACGATCGCTTCATCATCCAGCCGTTTGATTTCCCGATTCGTCGGAACCGTGCCGTCGAGCGCCTTTGCGGCAAGATCCTTCAAGGCTGTGATCTTGGGGCGAGAAAATCCCGCACGTCTCATGATCCGCCAATGTGTCGCGAGGATGTCGGCCGGACACGGAAAGCGGCGTCCGGGAAAAAGCGCGACGAGGCGCTTGAGGATGCTCGCGGCAGCCTTGTCGTGAAGCTGCTGATAGGCAATGGCTCGGACCAACGATTCAAACGGAGAGCACCCGACCCGCGGAGTCAGCGTACAGGGGCCGACCGCCTCAAGGAGATTCCTCATGACGGGATCGACGTTCGAGAGATGCGCGATTGCGGCGGAGGAGCGTCCCACCGTTTCACCGCACGAGAGGCGACGGTCGGTTCCAGCTGGAGGAAAAGACAAAATCACTGATCGGCTGACGCTCACGAGGGTTCAGTTCGCGTTCTTGCAAATAATCCGGAAGGATCGCTGGATCGCCCGGATATCCCACGGCAATCATCGCCACCGGCTCGAAGCCCGACGGAATTTGACATTCCCTGCGGGCCTTTTCCACATCGTACCCGGCCATCTGATGCGCCTGCAATCCCAGGCCGGTCGCTTGGAGAACAAGGTTCTCGACGGCCATGCCGGTGTCATGCAAGGCATGCCGGTTTGGTGTTCCATCGTCCTCAAAAAACAGACTTGCAACAGAGAGGATCAAGACCGGCGCACGGAACGCCCACTTCAGATTCCTTTCGGAGAGGCACCCGAGCAGCCTGTCGTAGTCGGGTCGGTGGTCCTTGGTGGCCGCAAGAAACCGCCACGGCTGTTCATTGTTCGAAGAGGGCGCCCAACGCGCCGCCTCGAACAGACTCTTGAATTTCTCCGGTTCCAGCGGTCGTTCCTCGAAGGCGCGCGGACTCCAGCGGCGTGCAATGAGGTCTACGATGTGGTGCTGCGCCGGCGCCGGTTTTTCCATGCGGTCAGCTGTCCTTCTTCTCGCGGATTCTCCGGATTCTCCGCCATCTCCGGAGACCATCCGCCGCCGAGCGCCTTGTACAGTTGGACAACCGACACCAGATGCAACCGTCGCGAGCCGGTCATGGCCAATTCGGCCTCGAAGAGACTGCGCCGCGCCACGAGCACATCGAGATAGTTCGCCAGACCGCCTTTGTAGCGGAGTTCGGCGAGACGAAGCGCGGATTGCAGTGCATTGACTTGCTGTTGCTGCGCCTCGTTCTGTTGGCGGGCGGTTCTGGCGGCCACCAAGGCATCTTCGACCTCGCGAAACGCCGTCAGCACCGTTTGTTGGTAGTCCGCTAGCGTTTGCTTGGCCTGCGCCTCGACGGCGTCCTGCTGGAATCCCAGCGCTTGCGCGTTGAACAGGGGAAGCGTGAACCCGGCGCCGGCCGCTCCGAAGGACGACACGTCGGAAAAGATCGATCCCGTATGGGGATCTGCTGCACCGATCAGCCCCGTGAGCGAAATTTTAGGAAAGCGGTCGGCCTTGGCCGCGCCGATCCGGGCGGTCGCGGCGTTCAACGTTCGATCCGCCTGCAAGATGTCCGGGCGCCGCTGGAGCAGTTCGGAAGGGAGGCCCGGCGGAATTGTCGGAGGCAGTGTCTGCTCCACGAGCGACTTCCCGCGGGGAATCTCGAAGGGCTTTCGACCGAGTAGGACGCTCAGCTGGTTTTCCGCCTGAATCATTTGCCGCTCCAATTCGGCGGTCCGTGCCGCGGCATTCGCCCGCTCGGCCTCAAACTGATCGGCATCCAGTTTCGACGTCATCCCTTGGCGCAAGCGCGCCTGGGCAATGCGGACCGATTCCTCCCACGATTGCAGCGTGCGCTTGGCGATCGTCACCTGGGTGTCGAACTGGAGAAGGTTGAAATAGGCTTCCGCCACCGCACTGACCAGTTCCAGCACGACCGCCCGTCGGCTTTCTTCTTTCGCGAAGAGATCCGCGCGGGCCGCTTCATTGGCACGCCTGATGCGCCCCCACACATCCACTTCCCAGGACAGATTGCCCTGGAGGTAGTAGTTGAAGGGGTTGGGAAACCCTGGAACAAGGAAGACCGTCTTGCGGCCGAACGAAGGTGCATTGCCGGATGCCGTCATGTTGGGAAGAAAGTCTGATTTGGCGACCCAGGCCCTGGCCTGAAACTCCTCAACAGTGGCCGCGGCCTTTTGCAGATTTTTATTTTCGGCCAGGGCGGTGCGGACCAAGTGTTGAAGCTGCTGATCTTTCAACAGCTCCCACCAGGGCAGATTGGCCATGGAGGGCGCATCAGCACCCGCTTCGGCCATGCGAAACCGGTCGTCCGTATCGCCGGGGGGGCGCTCATAGTCGGGGCCCATGGCGCAGGACGTCAACAGAACGGACAGGACAACGATGGCGTAGGGGCGCATGTCAGGTTTCTCCTTTCGGAAGCCGTGAGGGTTCGTGCACTCCTCGCGACGGCACCGGGATCCGGCCCGTGAGCTTCCTGATCAACACATAGAACAACGGCACGAAAAAGATCGCCAAGAACGTGGCAGCGAGCATGCCACCCAACACCCCGGTGCCGATGGATTGCCGGCTCGCGGCGCCAGCCCCGGTCGCAATCACCAGGGGAAACATGCCGAAGATGAAGGCCATCGACGTCATAATGATCGGCCGAAAACGCAGTCTGGCCGCTTCAATCGCCGCGTCAATCAGCGGCATCCCGGCTTCATACCGAGTGTTGGCAAATTCGACGATAAGAATGGCGTTTTTTGCCGAGAGTCCGATGAGTGTGACCATGCCAATTTGAAAGTAGATGTCGTTTGAGAAGCCCCGCAACCATACGGCCGACAGGGCGCCAAAGATCGCGAACGGGACGGCGAGGATAACCGCGAAGGGCACCGCCCAGCTTTCGAATTGTGCCGCTAGAACGAGGAAGACCATCAACAAACCGATGAGAAAGACAACATTTGATTGGCTTCCAACCCGACGCTCTTGAAAGGAAATATTGCTCCAGTCGATGTCATAACCTTGCGGGAGCAACACTTCATTGGCCGCCCGCTCCAAGGCCTCGAGCGCCTGCCCGGAACTATAGCCTCGTGCGGCCGAGCCAAGGACCAGCGCCGTGTTATATCCATTGAAGTGGTTTACGGGATCCGGTCCGCTTTGATATTCCGTGGTGACGATCGTGTCGAGTGGAATCATGCTCGTCCCCTGTCCGTTCTGCGCACGGATATAGATCTTGGAAATATCCTGAGGCTTCGACCGGTATTCCGCATCTGCTTCGGTCTGTACATGGTAGATTCGACCGAATTTTAGGAAGTCGTTGATATAGAAAGTGCCGAAGTACGCTTGCAAGGTATCAAAGGCGTCGGAGATCGGTACCCCGAGGGCTTTGGCTCGTTCGCGATTGACATGCGCATAGAGACGCGGCGCAGATACCCGGAAGTTCGTTCCCACCTGGCCGATGGCCGGCTCCTTTTTCGCTCGCTCGATAAATTGTTGGGCGACAGCCGCGAATTTCTTGAAGTCTCCTCCGTTCGGATCTTGTAACTGAACTGAAAACCCGCCGACCGTGCCCACACCGCGAAGGGACGGCGCATTAAAGGCTAGGAGAAGCGCTTCTGGGATCTTGGCAAACTCCGCATACGCCATCCCGATCAGCGATTGGACGTGATATTGCGGTTCTGTGCGTTTGTCCCATAGATGCAGAGGCACAAACATCGTTGCGGCATTTGGACCTCTCGTGCCGAAGACAAAATTCTGCCCGGACATGGCATCGGTCGAATGAACGGCCGGATTGGCCTGAAACACCTTTTCGATCCGCTCGAGCACCGCGTCTGTGCGCTGCTTCGACGCCCCATCCGGAAGCTGCACCACCACAATAAAGTACCCTTGATCCTCCTCAGGCAGAAAACTGCGCGGCAAGCTGACGAACATGCCGGCCGATAACAGCACGACGAGACCGAACACGAGCATGACCCGGATGGGCCTTACGACGAGCTTACCCACGATGCTGGTATAGCCTCGCTGAGTGCCGCCGAACACACGGTCGAACCATTTCCAGAACCCGCCGCGCTCTCCTTCGTGGTGCACGAGAAACATGCTACAGAGCGCAGGGCTTAAGGTGAGGGCCACGAAACCTGAAACCGTGACCGAGATCGCGATCGTTGCGGCGAATTGTTTATACAGAGCACCGGTAATCCCACCAATGAAGCCCACCGGGACGAAGACCGAGACCAACACCAGCACGATCGCGATCACCGGAGCGGTGACTTCGGACATGGCGCGCTTCGCGGCCTCTTTGGCCGAGACGCGATCCTCCCGCATGTGCCGTTCGACGTTTTCCACCACCACGATGGCGTCGTCCACGACAATGCCAATCGCCAAGACCATCCCAAACAAGGTAATGGTATTGATCGAAAAGCCCAGCGCATAGAGACCGGCGAAAGTCCCGATCAATGACACCGGCACGGCAACCGTCGGAATAATCGTCGTCCGCCAACTCTGAAGGAAGAGATAGACGACCAGAATGACCAGGGCCATGGCCTCCGCAAGGGTTTTGACGACTTCCTTGATGGACACTTCGATAAACCGGGTGGTGTCATAAGGAATGTCGTAGGACACGCCCGGGGGAAAGTCTTTGGCAAGCTTGTCCATGACCACACGAGTCGCGCGGACGGTATCTAACGCGTTCGCACCCGGCGCGAGAAACGTCACGATGAATGTGGTTGGGCGGCTGTTCCACCGGCCTTCCAACGCATACGATTGGGCGCCGAGTTCAATACGGGCCACGTCCGTCAAACGCACAAGGGATCCGTCCGGCAGTGCACGGACGATTAACTCCTCAAAATCCTTCACATCCGTGAGCCGGCCCTTTGTAATGACGGGGATCGTCAACTCAGTGCCTTTCATGGCTGGTTCCCGGCCGATCAAACCGGCCGGATAATCGCGGTTCTGCTCTCGGATGATCGCGGCGATGTCGGTGGGCGTCAGGCTCAACCGCGCCATCATCAACGGATTCAGAATGATCCGCATGCTGTAGTTCTGCTGGCCGAAGACCATCGCATCGCCGACACCTTTCACGCGGCGGACGTTGTCGACCAGTCGCAGAATGGCGTAGTTCGAGAGGAAGACGGCGTCGTGGTTTGGATCGGTGGATTTCAGGGCAATGACCCCCACGAGATCGGGGGACATTTTCTTCACGCTCACCCCTTGCCTGATGACTTCCGGCGGCAGTTGCGGCTCCGCGAGTTTTTCGCGATTCTGAGTTTGGACCTGGGCAATGTCAGGGTCGGTGCCGATTTCAAAGGTCAGTTTGATGGTGACATGGCCGTCGTTGCTGCTCGTGCTGTCGAAGTACACGAGGTTGTCGATGCCGGGTAGCTGAACTTCGATGGCCCGAGCCACCGATTCCGCAACGACCTCCGCGCTCGCGCCCGGATAATCGGCATCGATTTGGACGACCGGAGGAGTGATTTCAGGAAACTGTGCGATGGGCAGGAACTGGACGGACAGCAGGCCCATGACCACAATCACGAGGGACACGACCGAGGCCATGATCGGCCGATCGATGAAGACATGGGAGGTCACGCGTCACCCTTGTTTCGGCGCCCCGGAAGGAGACGCGGTGGCCGGCGGCGCCTCTCCGGCAGGGACGGCCTTCACCAAGGCACCGGGACCGATCTTCATCAATCCGTTGACGACGACACGGTCGCCGGCTTGAATGCCCTCGTCGATGAGCCACTGATCGCCCTGCCAGGTCGAGGCCTGAACCGGGCGCATCTGCACGTGCTCGTCGGGACCCACGATGTAGACGAACGGGCCCTGCGGCCCTTGGAGCACGGCGCGTTGCGGGATCAACACGACATTGGGTTTGGTGTCCCCCTTGAATTTCACTTTCACGAATTGTCCCGGCAGCAGCTCCCGTTTCGGGTTGGGAATCGTGATGCGCACGACGCGTGCCCCCGTTTCCGTCCGGAGGCCGGGCTCCATTAAATCCAGCACCCCTTCGTGGGGATAGGTGGTGCCGTCCAGCAACATCATCTCGCCTCGAAGCTGGTACACGCCGGGATGGGCAATCCGTTTCTCTTCGATGTCGCGTCGGCGTTTAAGGAGGAACTTCTCGGGGATACTCACCACCACGTACATGGGATCGACCCGATGCACCATGGTGAGCAAATCGGTTTGAGCCGACACGAGCCGTCCTTCGTAATACCGTGTCCGTTCGATCAACCCGTCGATCGGAGCGGTGATTAGGGTATTGTCCAAATCGAACTGAGCTTTCATGAGGTCCGCCTTGGCGCCCTGCAAGGCCGCTTTGGACGAGAGGTCTTCGGCCACGGCGTCGTCCACGTCCTTTTGACTGACCGCTTGCTCGGCCAGGAGCGGCTTGACGCGGGCCAAGTCCTGCCTGGCTTGCACGACCTTCGCTTCCGCTTGCGCAATCCTGGCCTTCGCGCTGGCTGCCGCGGCTTGGAAGGGGACCGGATCGATCTGATAGAGGCGGTTGCCCTTCTTGACGTCGCGCCCCTCTTGATACAGCACCGCTTTGATCAAGCCGGTGACTTGCGAACGGATCTCAACCGGTCGAGAGGCTTCTGCTTGGCCAAGGAATTCCGGCTCGTCAGGAACGGTCGTGGTGCTCGCCGTGATCACCTCTACCTGGGGTACCTGAGGTGAGGGAGCCGAGCCTGCATCTTGTTTACACGCCGCGAGGCCCACCAGGGCGAGCGCACCGAGCAGCCCCCAGGCCAGATGGCGTCTGGATTCTGCCCTGAGAGCAATGGACTGCGACATACGATCCATCCTTGTCATCATTTTCGCATCTTAGTGGGCGGTAGACTTCCTTAGCAAGCAAGGCTTTGACGCCTTTCCGCCTTACCTGACCTGCTTTTTCGCGTCCTCCACGATGGACCTCATGCAGCATCCGCTGGCGAGCAGGTCGGCGCCCGCCCGGTACATTCGCGTCAACAGCGCCTTGCCTTCCTGTTCGACATACGTGACACCGGTCAGATCGACAATTAATCGCCGGCCGGCAGCGGATTGTTCCGAATCCCGCCAGCATTGTTCAAGTTCTCCAATCCAGGGACCCACCAGGCGACCCTCGAGAGTGATTCTCGTCGAATCGTCCGACCTGTGGGTGGTGATCTTCAGCATGGTATGAATTCTTCTCCTTTGTGCAACGTTATCGTGGCTCAGGCCTTGGCGCCAGCCACCAACAGCTCGTCATCCTCGACGAGGTCTTCCAGGTCGTCCCGCAAGGCGTCCGGCTGATGCTCTGCGGCGATCAGCGAATAAAACACCGGCACGACGAACAGCGTGAACAGGGTCCCGACCGTCATGCCGGTCACGAGCACCATGCCGATGCTGTTTCGCGCCGCTGCGCCCGGTCCCGTCGCCAGCACCAGGGGAAGATGGCCGAAGACCGTGGCCGCCGAGGTCATGAGCACCGGCCGCAAACGGGTCAGGGCTGCCTCCCGCACTGCCACCGCACGTGCAAGCCCGCTGGCTTGAAGCTGATTGGCGAACTCGACGATCAGAATTCCGTTTTTGGCGATCAGTCCGACCAGCGTGATCAGCCCCACCTGCGAGTAGATATTGATGGTCGTCAGGTCGAGAAAACTGAACACGAGTGCGCCGGAAATCGCGAGCGGGACGGAACCAAGCAGCACGATCAAGGGGTCACGAAAGCTTTGAAACTGGGCCGCCAGCACGAGATAGATAAGGACGACCGCAAACCCGAGGGTGACCGTCAGCGCACCACCTTCCTGACGAATCTGCCGAGACTCGCCGGCATAATCGAGCACGACCGGCGGTCCTCCTGCCGTTGCCGCGGCGGCTTCGAGCACGCGGAGGCCTTCCGCCTTGGTCACGCCCGGCTTCACGCCGCCGAAGATGCGGACGGCGTTGCGCTGCTGGAAGCGGTTGAGCGTGCGGGGTGCGGTGCTCGTCTCGATGTGCGTGAAGGTCGAGACCGGCACGAGTTGACCGGCTGGAGTCTTGATCTTGAGGTCGAGGAGCGGTTCCACGGTCGCACGGTCCTTGTCGCCGATCTGCGGAATCACTTTGTAGCTCCGGTCGAAATAGTTGAAGCGGTTGACGTAGGCCCCGCCGAGGAGCGTGCCGAGTTCCCGGCCCACGCCGGCCAAATCGAGCCCCAGATCGGCCAGACGCTCGCGGTCGAGGACGACACGCGCTTCCGGTAGATCGATTTTCAGATCGGTGTCCACATACAAAAACTTCCCGCTCTGCCACCCTGCGCCGAGGACGGCGCCGACCGTTTGCAGCATCTGGTCAGCCGGAACATCGCTCTGCAAGACCAACTCCACGTCGTACTGACCGGGGGTGGGGAGCGGCGGGTCCAGACGGGGGAATACGCGCAGGCCGGGCACTTGCGACACAGCGCCAAAGACCTGGCCATACATCTGCTCGGTCGAGCGCTCCCGCACATGCCAGTCCTTTGCGACGAGTCCCCCGAAGCCGCCCCATGCGGTAGTCAGCGACCAGGTGAACTCGGTTTCGGGAAAGGACCTGACGGCATCCACGATCTGGAGATGCTGGCGGTTCGTGGCGGCCACGGTGGAGTCGGGCGATGCTTCGAAGAAGAGACTGATATGACTTTGATCCTCGACAGGTGCGAGTTCCTGCCGAGAGAACAGATAGAGAGGCCAGGCGGCGACCATGATCAGCACGGCCGCGGCGACGATGCCCCAGCGCATCTCCAACGCGCCGTCGAGCAGCCGTGCATATCCTCGGCGGACCAGCTCGAACGTCCGGTTCACCAGCACGGCCATCCGGCCTTCCTTGCCCTGAGGGTGGACGAATCGTGAACTCATCACCGGCGAGAGCGTCACGGCGACGACACCCGACAACACCACGGCCACCGCGAGCGTCATGGCAAACTCGAGAAACAGAGAGCCGGTCAAGCCACCCTGGAATCCAATCGGCGTGTAGACCGTCGCCAGGGTAATCGTCATCGCAATAATGGGACCGATCAGCTCGCGAGCTCCTGCCAACGCCGCCTCGATCCGCGATTTGCCCTGCCGGACGTGCCGCTCGACGTTCTCCACCACCACGATCGCATCATCGACCACCAAGCCGACCGACAACACAATGGCGAGCAGCGTCAAGAGATTCAGGCTGAAGCCGAACGCGAACATAAAGAGGGCTGCTCCGATCAGTGACACCGGTATCGCCACCAACGGCACGAGCGCCGTGCGCACGGAGCCCATGAAGAGAAAGACGACCAGCGCGACGATCAGAATCGTTTCCGACAAGGTCTTGGTGATTTCGGTCAGCGCATTCCGCATGAACATCGTGCCGTCCCAGACGAGCCGCATATCGATGTCCTTCGGCAGTGTCGGCCTGATGCGCTCCATTTCATCTCGCAACCGTTTGGCCACGTCGATTTCGTTCGCCCCGGGGACTGGCCAGACGCCCAGATAGACGCCTTCCGTGCTGTTGTACTTCGCGACCATGTCCGCCTCTTCGGCCTCACGCTCGACCTTGGCAATGTCTTTTAGCCGTACAATGGCGCCACCGCGATCGGCAACGATCAGGTCTTCGAACTCTTCGGTGGAACGGAGGTCGGTATTGGCGAGCAGATTGACCTGTACCAGATTGCCCTTGGTCCGGCCGACCGCCGCTAAATAGTTGTTCCGTCGGAGCGCGCCCTGCACGTCTCCTGGCGAAAGATTGAAGGAGGCCAACCGGTCGGGATCGATCCAAATGCGCATCGCGATTTGGCGGCCACCCTCGATCGTCACCCGCTGGACACCCGACAGCGTCGCGAGTTGCGGCTGCAGCGTGCGCAGCAGCCAGTCTGTCACCGCGGGGACGGTCCGCTCGCTGGAGGTGAAGCTCAGATAGAAGGAGGCGTAGGGCCGATCGGCGCGCTGCACTTCGACGACCGGCGGCTCGGCTTCTGCCGGCAGCTCTGAGCGCACTTGTTGAAGCCGCGCTGTCACCTCGGCCAACGCCGCCGTGCTGCTGTGGTTCAATTTCAAATGCACCGTGACCGTGCTCACGCCGCCACGGCTGGTGGATTCCACGTAATCGACCCCGCCGATTGCCGACGCGACCCGCTCGATCGGCGTGCTCAGAAACCCGCGGACGGTCTCTGCGCTTGCGCCGTAATACACGGTGGTGATGATCACCGACGAGCTCTCGATCTTGGGATACTGCTGCACGGGCAGCGTCGTCAGCGCCCGCCAGCCGGCCAGCACGATCATGAGATTCACGACGATCGCCAGCACCGGATGTTTGATGAAGATGTCGGTGAATGAACGCATCTGCATGGTCTTTCCCGTCCTTCTAATCATCGATTCAGTGGAGACTGATCGCCTGCCGCCGCTCGTCCTCGGCGGTTCCGGCGCCGGCAATGGACACGAGCGCCGCCTCGCGCAGCTTGAAGGATCCTGATGCCGCGACCTGCTCACCTGCCGTCAGTCCTGAATGAATGACAATCTCGTCTCCGAACATCGCGCCGCTTTCGACCTGCTGAACGTGCGCCCTGGCGCGGCCGTCCTTGTCCTGAGTGATGACGAAGACTTGATCTCCCTGCGGGCCTTTGCGCAACGCACTCACCGGCACGGCAACCGCCTTGCGTGGTGTGCCTACCGGCACGCGCACGCGCACCGAAGAACCAGGAGAGGGCGCATGGGCTGCGCCCTCGATTCGCGCCCGCACGACCGCATTCCTGGTCGCGGGGTCGATACGCGAGTCGAGCGCCACGATCTTGGCGGTGACAGGAGCCGACGTGCCCGCGGAGACCTCGACCAGTTCGCCTTCTCGTAGATCTGCCGCGACCTGCTGCGCCACGGTAAAGTCCACGTGTGCCGCATCGTCGATCCCCTGAAGTGTCGTCAACAAGGTCCCTTCGTTCAGATATTGGCCTGGATGGACGTCGGCGATGCCGACGCGCGCACGAAATGGCGCGCGAATCGTCTTGCGGGCGATGATCGCCTTGGTGCGGGTGATTTGCGCCCGGGCGACGTCCAGATCGGCCCGCGCCCGATCGACTTCTTCCTGTGTGGTGGCCATTTCGTGGTTCAGATTCTGTCGGCGATCGAGCACCGTCTTGGCGAGGGCAGCTTGCGCCTCCTGAGCTTTCAGCTCGGCCTCTTCGACGGAGACATCAAGCGCCACTAGGACCGTCCCGGCTTCGACGATTTGTCCCGGCGCGAGGCGCACCTGGCGCACCGTGCCGGCAAGTTCGTTCTTTAGGGTGATCGAGCGCAGTGCCAGGACCGTCCCGATCGATGTCGTGCTCTGGCGATGCTCGATTTCCTTCGCGAGAGCGACCGTCACCGTCTCCATAGGTTCAGGCTGCTTTGCCGAGGCCGCCTGGCCCTCTTGGATGGCGTCGTACTTCCAAGCCGCGAGGCCCACGCCCATCACGATCACCATTATCGGGAGTACAACCGAACCGACCCAGTGATACCAACGCTTCATGGAAGACCTCCGCGCTTGTCTGACGTAGCTCTCACCCTTTATTAGGAAGAACAGCAACGTTCGTTCCTAGCCTTGCACCCACGACCAGTTCGCCTAACTATCGAAGGAACCTAGAGAATTTATGACGTGGCCAGGAAGAGGCGTCGAGGTGCCGATAGCGATTCGCCGCCTAATCGGCAGGTGCCGAAGGATCGGCATCGCCTTGTGAGTGTCATGCGGGGCTTCCAGCCATTTCATGCGGCGGGCGCACGGTGAGAAATGCTTCGACAGGAAGGATGTTGTACCGCCGCCTGAGCTCTTCGACCTGCTCGCCCATGACAGGCCAATAGTCCCATCCGCTGTTGAGGTCGACGGTCATCGCCGCGCCACGCCGGATGGCGATCATGGCTTTCACCGGATCGAAAAATCCCGTTCTCGCTCCTGTGATGGGGGTCAAGCGGATGCCGACATGGAATTGCAGCAGCACGAAGAACACGAACGCCCAAGGGTCGCGCCGTTGAAAGCCCGCACTAAAGCAGGCCACTTGCACTTCTTCATCGGGCGTCGTCCCATATCCGGATAGGACATGCGCGCAATCGTGAAACAGGACTTGCTCTGCCGCTCCTCCCTTTTCACCGGGCAAGGGAAAGCCGTTCTTCCGGCAGTATTCCCAATAGGACCGACCCAACGATCCGGCAGGATAATGCTCCAGGGCTTGATACCGACGAGCGAGGGCGGCATCTTCGTACCGTCCTACCATGCCGCGCGCGAATTTCAGGAGTCCCCGAACACCTTCATTTTCCCAGATTTCCTTCACTTTCTCCCTTAACCAAAACCGCCGTGCCAGATCGAGACGAAGGCGCAACATCTCACCATTGAGTAGATAGCGGAGGTCGTGTACTTCGGGAGCGTCCACTTCCAACGCCCGTGCAAATTGTTCAACCGTCTCGGTCTCATGCTCGTTGGCTTTCCCATCGATCAACGAGACGACGATCAACCCTTGGACCAGTTGATACCTGATTTGTCGGTCAGAGAGTCCTGAGGCCAGCTCCTCCGGCGTGATGGGCGTGAGATCTTCGACCGCATAGTTGGTCCCCAGGATCGTCTGCACCGACGTGAGCATCTGCCGCTCCGCGTCGTCGAGCGCGCCGTCTGCCAAGGCGACGGTTTTCATGGCACGCAGCCCCCAACGGGCTTGTTCTGGCGTGGGCATTTTCAGTTCCATCTGATCTCTCTCCTTGGAGTTAATTGTCGAAGTAGGGCCGGTTGAACTTCATGCCGGAACAATGTGAGGGTCGGACATCTGCACGGCCGTCGATGAATGAGCAGCAGCGACGTTCCAAGCCCCAAGACCTCCGGCCAGTGGCCACACGCGTGTGAATCCCAGCTTGCGGAGTCTTTTCGTCCCTTCGACGCTCGATGCATCCATTGGGCAGGCGCAATACAGGATCACATCGCGATCGCGAGACAGTTCATGCTGTCTTGTGACGAGCTCGTCGAGGGCCAGCGGGAGGGCGCCGGGAACGCCCGGCTCTTCCTGGCGCGCTGCGAACGAACGAAGGTCCACGATCACCGGAGTTTCTCCGGCCGCAAGTTTGTCGGTCAGCTGGCGGACCGTCATGCGTGGAACGCGATGGTCTGCACGATACCGATTGACCGCCTTGTAGACGACATACCCGATGATCGCCGTGAACACAGCCAGACCGACCGTCGGACCGATTTGGGCACTCATGACCAAGGCCTGCTCGAGCTGGTCGCTGAACGCCATCCCCAGAGCGATCCCTGTTCCAACCCACAGCAGGGTACCCAGGCCATTGAACAGGAGGTACTGCGGCACCGAGAGTCCCACAATGCCAGCGAGCGGCGGGGCAATCGTGCTGAAGCCAGGGACGAATTTCGCGACGATCAGCGAACGGACACCATGACGTGCAAAGAAGTCTTCCGTCCGGCGGACGCAGCTCGTCGGCTCCAACGAAATGCGGCAAAGCCAGTTCAACACCAGCCGGCCTCGGCGGCGGCCGAGTTCGAACCAGAGTTGATCACCCGCCATCGCGGCGAGAATGGCTGAGACAACAGCCATGCCCAGCCCCATCTGCCCCGTGCCAACCAAGGCGCCTGCGGCAATCAAAAACGGCAACGCCGGTAGGGGAAGTCCGATCTGCTCGGCGAAAACTGCCGCCGCAAGTACCAGTGCACCATGTTGGCTCAGAAAGCTTATGGTCTCGTTCATCATGGACTCCCTTAACTCATCAGAGGAATTGTTCAGCGGCGTAACGGGCAATCGCGCCAATTCGATGATCGTCGTTCGGACGGCCCGGCAGGCCGCTGATCAATCGTGATCGGTTCAATTCAACAATGACGCGTCCCAACACCCATTGGACGCTGCTTGGATCCAGTTTGGACACTCCCTCGAGGAGCTGCGCGGCGCTTCCGGCTTCAATGGAATGCTGCCGGATCAGCGCATCTTCGACGATGGCCTGCCCCAGTATCGGCTGAATCCAGCGCATTGTGAGGTTGTAGTCCGAAGAACGTTCGATCATCACGTTTGTCTCCATCGCGCCAAACGTCACCGGCGTAAAGAGAAAGAACAGGCACACCAAAATGCCGGCAATCGTGGCCATCATGCCGACCAGCGTGAACAGATCCGTTGTAGGGCTAATCCGGTCCATACGTCCTCCGTCGTCTCGCATCTCAACTCGACTCTGCTGACAATGGGGCCTTCAGCAAGTCACGTTCCACCGACGTAGACATATTGCCTAGCGATACAAATTGCTGATCTTGCAGAGGAAGAAGTTGGTGCGGGCTTACTGGGCGTGAGAGACGAGACGAAGCGGAAGGGCTTTTGGTGCCGAGATCTCGGCGCGCTGCCGAAACCTCGGCGTCACTGTGGGCGCATGATGCCGAGCTTCTGCATCTTGGACTGGAGCGTCGTGCGCTTCATGCCCAGTTTGGCTGCCGCGCCAGCAGAGCCGCCGATCGTCCACTTCGCTTCGCGCAGCGCTTTGAGGATATGCTCTCGCTCCGCATCTTCGAGTGTCTTCAATGATCCGTTCGAGGGCGGAGACAGCACTTTGAGCTCGGACAGCGGGGCTCTCAGATCGGAACCTGACGTTAAAATCACCGCGCGTTCGATGAAATTCTCCAACTCGCGCACATTACCGGGCCACGGATAGGCCTGAAGTGCCTTCATGGCTTCTGCCGGAATCGTCTCGATGCGTTTTTTCATCCGCAGCGCAAATTTCTGAGCGAAGTGCCGCACCAGTGCGGGAATGTCCTCGGCCCGCTCGCGCAATGGAGGAAGCATGATGGGGAAGACTTTCAGTCGGTAATAGAGATCGCTGCGAAATCTCTGTTCCTCGACCATGTGCTCGAGGTCGCGATTGGTTGCCGCGACAACCCGCACGTTGACGCGCATCGTCCTCGTGCTGCCCAACCGCTCGAACTCCTGTTCCTGCAATACCCGGAGCAATTTGACCTGCAGTTCGAGAGGGATCTCTCCCACTTCGTCGAGGAACAGCGTACCTCGATCGGCCGTTTCAAAGCGTCCGATCTTGGTCGCAATGGCTCCGGTGAAGGCGCCCCTTTCATGTCCGAAGAGTTCGCTTTCCAGCAAGCCTGTGGGGATGGCCGCACAATTGAGCTTCACGAAGGTCCGTTCCCGTCGATCGCTGAGATTGTGCAGCGCCCGAGCGATGAGCTCTTTTCCGCTGCCGGTCTCACCGAGAATCAAGACCGTCGACGCCGTGGCGGCAACCGTTTGCACTTCCTTCAGCACGCGCCGTAGTGTCTGGCTGTCGCCCACAATCTCCTGAAAGTTGTACTCAGTCTGGATTTCCTCCTGGAGGTACAGCTTCTCCTCGGTCAACTTGTCCTTGAGTCGCGCGATCTGCTTGAAGGCCAGCGCGTTTTCCACCGCGATGGCCACCTGCGCGCCGATCTGGGTGAGTAGTTCCGCGTCGTCTTGGCTGAACGCGTCCTCCTGCATGCTGACCACGCTGAGCGTGCCGAGCACCTTTCCGTGGGAAATCAGCGGGACGGCGCATCCCGACCTTAAGCCGGCCGCTTCGGCCCGTTTGACGATCTCGGCGGGAAATTCGGCCGTGTCCAGATTCCGGATCAGCACGGTCTGGCGGGACGTAAATGCTTTGCCTTCCGGCGTGCCCTCGAGCGGAATGGCATCGCCGGTCTCGACAAAATCCTGGTTGCGCGGAAAGTCCAACGCATGCGCCGACAGCCGCTGCGTATCGTGATCAAAGAGCGCGAAGCCCGCCAAGTCGTGGGGCACCACCCGGCTCAAGCTGACCGAGATGGCCTTCAATAGTTGGCGCAATTCGAGGTGAGCAATTACGGCATTGTTGACCTCGAGCAACAGACGCTGCCGATCCCGCTCGTGGGCGAGCTGTCGCTGATAGGCTATGGCCGCTTCTGAATTGAAGGCGTTATCTATCGCCACTGCGACCTGTTTCGCCACCTGCTGCATGAACTGGAGATCGGCGTCCTGATAGGTCCTTAACTGCAAGCTTCCGAATCCCATGGCGCCCAACCGTCGCTGTGCCGTCGTCAGCGGGACTGCACAGAACGAATTCACGCCGTTCTCACGCAGGATGGACATCAACTTGGGGAAGCGGTGTTCCTGCGACAGATCGTTGACGGTGAGCGGCTGCTGATGCGTCCAAACCCATCCGCCGGGGGATTCCTCCACAGGCATTTCCAAGCCGGGGCTGATGGTACTGGGGACCGAGGCCACCAAGAGCCACAGCCGCATCACGTTGCGCGTGGGTTCGTGCAGCACGACGTTGATGTAGTCGAACGGCACGATGGAGGGCAGACGTTGGGCGAGATCCTGGAGCAACTCCCCAAGATCCCGATGCGACGCGATGGATTCCGTGACTTCCAGGAGGAGACGCAAGCGATCCCGGTCATGAACCAAGTCCTGATGGTGCAACACATTGTCTACGGCCACTGCGACCTGTTTGCCCACCTCTTGGAGAAACTCCAGGTCGCCGACGCCATACGCGTGTTTGCGCAGGCTCGCAAAGCCCATGGCACCCAGCTGCCGCACGGCCGTCGTCAGCGGGACGACACAGAACGAGTTGATGCCGTCCTCCTGCATCCGCTGAGTCACATTGGGCCAGCGCGCTTCCTCCGTCAGGTCCGGCACGAGGATTGGCTGTTGCGATTGCCAGACCGAACCGGCGGGCGTTTCGTCGAGAGGCTCTTCATGGCCGCCGACAAGATCGGCCGGCACGTTGGCTTGGATCGTCTGCAGTCGCATCCGATTTCTCGCGGGGTCGTGGAGCGAGAGGGACACAAAATTCACCTGCACGACACGGGGAAGACGCCTGGCAAGATCGCGAAACAATTCGTGCAGATCGCGATGGGCGGAAATCGCTTCTGCTACTTCAAGCAGAGCCTGGTAGCGCTCTGCGACAGTCTCGCAGGGAGAGAAGGAGTCACGATCCATAAGCGGTTAGTATGGCCTATCGATCCGCGATGACTCAAGGGGGGAGGATCAGTCAGAGGCGTAGCGCTTTGATCGGCGACAAGACGGCAGCCGGGTTCGCTTTCCACAAGGCTTCATCGGCATCGACATAGAGTTCCACTTCATTGCCATCCGGATCACTCACGTACAGACTTTGACTGACCGTGTGATCGCTCATGCCGTCGATCGGCACCCCAGCCTCTTCCAACTCGCGCTTGGCGCGGCGCAGGTCATCCAGATTGTCGCCGACCTTGATGCCGATGTGGTACAGACCTCGCCGGCGTCCCGGCGGTGGCCCTGGCGCATCGCCCACTTGGATCAGCAGCAGCTCGTGGTGCGTGCGGCCCGAGGTCAACGCGGCGGCTGCCCCATTGAAGATTCGACCTACTTCCTTGAATCCCAACAGGTCACGATAAAACCCTAGTGACTGGTCCAGGTCTTTGACATAGAACACGACGTGGCCGAGATATTGGGCTTTCATCACGTCCTCCGTTCGGGCGGTCTCGCCGCATCAGGTGGCTGTTCCATGCCGCCGCTTCGTGTTGCCGCGACCGAAGGCCAGACCGGTTTTTTGCACTTCTTGGTAGGGAAGCAGCCAGACCAAGGACTCGTCCGAAAGGTCTCCGACTTGGATGCGGTTCCCCCATGGATCACGAAAATCGCAGCGGAAGTCCGGGTGCAATTTGAGTTTGTACTTTTTCGTGAGCTTGCGCCTCACTTCCTCGATTTGGGCGGCATCCCGCACCATCAGGCCAAAATGCTTCACGCGGTCGGGCTGCAATTTCTCCACTTCAAAAATCGCCATGAATTGGTGCTCGCCCAGCTTGCACCAGGCCGCTCCTTCACCGCCTCGCAACATTTTCAATCCGAAGACATCCGAGTAAAACTTGACGGCCTTTTTGGCGTCGGTCACCTCAATGACGATATGGTTGCAGCCATACACCTGTACGGACATCGTTTACTTCCTGCTCAGAAGGCCTTCCGCCTGCTGCGAATGGATTTTCTCAATGGCGCCGACAAACACGTCGACCGGCTGCGCGCCAGAAATGCCGTAGCGGTTGTTCATCACAAAGTAGGGGACGGCGCGGATGCCGAGCCGGTGTCCCGCTGCTTCTTCTGCTTTCACGTCGGCGGCTCCTTCATCAGTCGCGAGAAAACGGGCCGCGTCTAACCCGGCCGACTCGGCCAGGCTGGCCAACACTGAGGGCAATCCGATATCGGCGCCCTGCTCAAAATATCCTCTGAAAAGAGCGTCCACGACCGCATCCTGACGTCCCTGCTGTGCCGCATACCAGATTAGGCGATGGGCCAAGAACGTATTCGGCGTCTTGATGATCTTCTCGAATGCGAACGGGATCCGCTCGGCGACTCCAGCCGCGGTGACCTGCTCTTCGAGACGGCGGAAGGCATCGAGACTGCCGAACTTTGCTTCGAGGTATGCGGTCCGATCCATTCCTTCCGCAGGCATCGCAGGATTCAACTGAAACGGCCGCCATGTGACCTGCCTTGGTACGGTCGGAAGCTGAGAAAGGGCGCGCTCCAACCGCCGCTTCCCAACGTAACACCAGGGACAGACCACATCAGAATAAATGTCGATGGTCAACGAGCCGTTCATGACAAATGTCCCATCCTCCCAGCCTGATAATCCTCCGCCGCCTTTACCAGTTCGGCCCTCGTGTTCATGACAAACGGACCATAGCGGGCAATCGGCTCGTCGATCGGCTTGCCGCTCATGATCAAGATGCGGCTGTCCTGTTTGGCTTCAAGGACAACAAGGGATCCCTGGCGCTTCAACACGACCAATTCGGCTTCTCCGGCTGGTTTGGCACCGTTGACCGAAACACCCCCTTGAAGCACAAAAACCGACGTGCTCTGTCCCTCAGGGAGCGTCAACTCGACTCGCGCACCGGCTTGCAGCTGAAGGTCGTAGAGTTCGACCGGTGTAAACGTCCGCGCCGGTCCTTTCTGTCCCTGAAACGTCCCTGCGATGACCCGCAGGCGGCCCGCCCCATGCTCGAGAGCAACGGCCGGAATGTCGGCATCAAGCAGCGTTTGGTACCTCGGCGCCGACATTTTCTGCGCTTGTGGAAGATTCACCCACAATTGAATCGCTTGAAATGTGCCGCCTTGTTTCGCCCACTGGGTTTCATGCAATTCCTCGTGCACGACACCCGAGGCGGCCGTCATCCACTGGACGTCTCCGGGACCGATCACGCCGGCGTTGCCTGCCGAATCCCGGTGGGCCACCGCGCCGTCATACATGATGGTGACCGTCTCAAATCCGCGATGGGGATGTTCGCCAACTCCCCGCGGGTGGTCGGTCGCCGGAAAATGCTGCGGGCCGGCGTAGTCCAGCATGAGAAACGGGTCGACGGATCGATCCAAATCGTTGCTCGGAAAAAGGTTGCGCACGGGGAAGCCGTCGCCGACCATATGCGTTGATCCGGGTTGATAGATGCCCAAAACCTCCTTCGCCGTCGTTACGTCCGTTGTCATGATGTCCTCCTTGCCGATCGCCTTACGGCTCGATTCTCTCGGCCACGACTCGGTCAACCGACCATCGACCGCCTCCTCTGATTAAGAGCGCAGCCGCAATCCCGATGACCAATAAATGATACTCATCGCCTTCTAATGGCTCCCAGCATGATAACGGCCAGGCTGGCAACCGCAAACCTGGTGAGAAACCCAGCCAGAAGCCCCAGGCTGCCGAACGACTCCAGTCCCATCCTTTGCGTGAAGGAGCCCATGGTGCCCTCAAAGCCGAAGCCGCCGAACTATCCCAGCAGTTTCTGGGCGCCATGAGGGACCGTCGTCGGTCTGAAAGAGCGCCTTCATGGCTACCTCCTTGTCAGTGCCTCACTACCGGGAAGATAGTTCTAGTTAGAACCAAAGTCAAGGGCGCTAGTCCAACGTTTGGCGGTACCGCTTGATGCCGACCGCCAGCGCCACGAGAGCAAAGAGGGCAATCTGCCAGAGTTGGAGCCCGACTTCCTCAAGCCCATTGCCCTTGAGCAGGATGCCTCGCACAATACGGAGAAAGTGGGTCAACGGCAGTAACTCACCGAGGGCCTGCGCCCACTGGGGCATGCCGCGGAATGGAAACATGAAGCCTGAGAGGAGCAGGGACGGCAAAAAGAAAAAGAAAGACAGCTGTACGGCCTGAAGCTGATTCTCCGCCAGCGTGGAAAAAGTGATGCCCATGGCTAGGTTCGCGGTGATGAAGACGAACGCGACCACTAGCAAGACTCCAACGTTTCCCAACATCGGCACATGAAACAGGAGCCGGGCTGCGAGCAGAATGAGCCCGACCTGCACATATCCTACCAGGATATAGGGGATGATTTTCCCCACCATAACCTCAAAAGGGCGCGTCGGCATCGATAATAAATTCTCCATGGTGCCTCGTTCCCGCTCCCGAGTGATGGCCAGCCCAGTGATCATCACCATCGTCATGGTCAGCACGACGCCCATCAGACCGGGCACAATGTTGTACTGTGTGTTCGCTTCAGGGTTGTATTGCGCATGAATGCGCAGATCAATCGGCTCATCGCTCGCCGCCAGGAATCCCAGCGGCCCCTTGAGATCATGCCGGAGGGCCGTCGACACGAGCACCCGCAGAGACCCGATGGCATTGCTCGTGGCCGCGGGGTCGGTCGCGTCGGCCTCCACGAGAATCGCCGGCCGTTCCCCCCGTAGCAGATCACGCGTGAAATTCTGCGGAATGTTCACCACAAATTGCACTTCTCCCCGAGCAAGTACATCCCGGCCTTCCTGCTCGGTCGTCAGTTCTCGCTTGAACTCAAAGTAGTCGCTGTTGCGAATGGCGTGGAGCAACGTGCGGCCTTGCGGGCCGTAGTCGGCCAGGAGCACGGCGGTGGGCAGACGTTTAGGATCGGCATTGATGGCGTAGCCGAACAGCACAAGTTGGATCAACGGGACGCCGATCATCATGCCAAAGGTCACGCGGTCCCGGCGCATCTGGATGAATTCTTTCACCACGATGGCCCAAAGACGCGACATCGAAAATCTGCGCGGCGTGCTCATGACGCAAAATTGTCCGGCGCCCGATCCATGAGGTGAATAAACACTTCTTCCAGACCGGAGTTGATCCGATGCCATTCATAGGGCGGAGTGCGAAAGGGCGCGATAGCGGTTTCAAGGGCTTCGGCGTCGTCGCTGCTGACGTGCAAGCGGTTGCCGAAAGCGACTGCTTGACGCACGCTGGGATGCCTCCGCAGCTCTTCCGCCAGTTGATGCAGGTTTGGCCCGCTCACCGCCCAGGTCGTGAGACGCGCCCGCGCGATGACCTCCGGAACTGTACCGTGCGTGAGCAAGTGCCCGTAGGCGATGTACGCCACCTGGTGACATCGTTCGGCCTCGTCCATATAGTGGGTCGTGATCAGAAACGTGAGCCCTTCGGCGGCAAGCTGATGGATCTGTTCCCAGAATTCGCGACGAGCCTTAGGGTCCACGCCGGCCGTCGGCTCATCGAGCAGCAGAAGCTTCGGTTGGTGGATCAGACAGGCCGCGAGCGCGAGCCGCTGCTTCCATCCGCCCGACAGCTGTCCGGCCAACTGCTGCTGACGTTCAGCAAGCCCAAGTCGTTGGAGACTCCGCTCGACGGCCTCCCGCCGGTTCTTCACGGCGAACATGCGGGCCACGAAGTCCAGATTTTCAGCGATGCTCAGATCTTCGTAAAAGCTGAACCGCTGGGTCATATAGCCGACCTCAGCTTTGATGGATTCGCTTTCCCGAATGACGTCGTACCCCAGACAGGTGCCGCTGCCTTCATCCGCACGAAGCAGACCGCAGAGCATCCGGATGAAGGTGGTCTTCCCGCTGCCATTCGGGCCGAGAAATCCGTAGATCTCCCCGCGACGGACCTCGAGGCCGATCCGATTGACGACCGTGCGCTCGCCGAAGCGTTTCGTCATCCCGTGAACGTCGATGGCGAGCGTCTGTCCAGACAGGTCGTTCATCGGGCGGACCCGAATAATACGTCCACCGGCTGCCCCGGATTCAGCTCCGCGGCCGCTGATGGATCAAAGACGAGTTCCACCATAAAGACCAGTTTGTCGCGGCTTTCTTGGCTATAAATCACCGGAGGCGTGTATTCGGCGCGCGGCGAGATGTAACTGACCTTCCCCGAAAATGGTCTGGCGACACCGTCGACGGCCACCAGTGCGTCATCGCCAGGATGTATCGTTCCAAGCCGCTTCTCCTGCACGAAGGCCCGTACCTTGATGTTTTCAGGAGGCAGGAGGACCACCACCGGCCGCCCCGCCGGCACCCATTCGCCCTCTCGATACAGCGTGTCGAACACCAGCCCTGATTTCGGCGCCTGCTGACGCTTTTGCCCGAGCTCCCATTCGGCCCTGGCCAGCGCCGCCTCGCGCGCCCGAACCTCGGCCTCGGCCGCGAGAACTTGATCCGTGCGAGAGCCAAGCAACGCCGTGTCCAAATCCGCTTGGAGCTGCGCCACTCGCTGTCGGTCCTGATCGCGCGCCGCCCGGGCACGGTCCACCTCCAACTCCACCGCTGCGCCTGGAACCGTCGTCAGACCCTCCTGTCGCACCACCTCGCGGGTCGAGAGCCGCAAGGCCGCCTGCGCTTGTTTGAGTTGCGCCTTGATGGACTCAATCTCCGTCGGACGTTTGCCCTTCCTGGCATCCTCGAGATTCGCGTGAGCTTGACTCAGGCGGCGCTCGGCTTCATCTCTCGCGGCCTTTTCGGACACTCGTTCCAAGGCAAACAAGGCCTCTCCCGCGCGCACCTGTGCTCCGCGCCGAACGGCCAATGATTCCAGTGCGCCAGCAAAGGGGGAGGCGACGTAGACAAACTCGCCTTCGACATATCCTTGGACTCGATCCGAAGGCGGGCGTTGACAGGAGATCCACAGGGCCGACGCCATGACTGCGCCGGTTACGCAGAACAATGTTCGAGCGCCCGCGTGGCCGTGCGCCCTCATGGCGATGACCTCCGCACGATGGCCCCCTCTAAGATGACCCGGATGATGGTCGAGTAGCCTCGTTCCAGTGTCAGACCGAGTTCGGTCACTTTCGACGGAATCATGATGGCCTCGACAGCGCCGAGCAATATCTCAATGAGCAGATGCACCGGAATGTCCTTGCGAATGAGGCCCGCCTTGCGTCCCTTGTTGAATAGGGCGGCGACATGACGGCGAATTAGCCGACGGCGGCGATGTTCGACGATCCGGAACAAATCCGGCGTTTCCCGCCCCAAGTCCCGAACGAACGACGGGTGAATTTCGGCCGTGTGCGCTTGCACGCGCTGGAGAAACCGATGGATCGCTTCTTCCATGTCGAAGGAGCGCTCCGATGCCACCCGGCTGAGATCGGCCGCCACCTCGTTGAATTTGTCTTTTAACACGGCCTCCACGAGCGACGACTTGCTCGGGAAGCAGGCATAGAGCGTCTTCTTGCTCATTCGCAGCTCGGCGGCGAGATCGTCCATGCTGACTCTTCTGAAGCCGTGGACGAAAAATTGCCGCCGGGCCGCGGCGATCACGTGCCGTGCGACGACAGATCCGCCTGTCCTCTGGTGTCGTCTCGAGCTCTGGGCATGCATGGCAATACTATGGAAACCATTGCAGTACTACAAGTTTCCAGCCGTCGGTGTCAACCTCGTGCGCCCTGACCGGACAGGGTACGAGGACGGTTCGTGGTCCATGAGGGAACAGGACCGCGCGCGTTCTATTTTCTTTCTTTGATGGCCCGTTGGACTTCCCGCCCGGCTTCGCGGGTTTTGATGGTCTCTCGGCGGTCGTACAGCTTCTTGCCCTTGGCGAGCCCAAGCTCGACCTTCGCGTATCCGCGCTTGGAAAAGTAGATGCGGAGAGGGATGAGGGTCAGTCCTTTTTGTTGGGTCTTACCCAGCAACTTGTGAATCTCGGTCTTGTGAAGCAGCAGCTTCCGGACTCGCGTGGGATCATGATTCATGATGTTCCCATGACTGTAGGGACTGATATGGCACTGATGAAGGTAGACTTCGTCTCCCCGTACAGAGGCATAACTGTCTTGCAGGTTCACCCGCCCTTCGCGCAAGGATTTGACTTCGGTGCCCTGCAGCATGATGCCGGCCTCGTATCGCTCCTCAATGAAATAATCGTGAAACGCCTTACGGTTCGTCGCCACGACCTTTTCGGAGGCCTCGGTGCGCTCTGTCATAATTCCCTCAGCAGCTCGTCCTCTTGACCTGACGCGGACCGCCGCCTAAGATTCGCCATGCGTCCTTCCGGCTCGCTCGATTCGTTCAGCACCATCCTCGCGAGTCTCTCGAAACGGCTTGGGCTGCAATCCCATCTGTTCGAGCTGCGGCTCCAACAACAATGGCGTGAGATTATCGGGGAACCCGTCGGTTCTCACACGTGGCCCGTCCAGGTCCGATTCAAGAAACTGTACCTCATTGTCAGGAACTCCGTCTGGCTGCAGCAACTCGTCTTTTTGAAGCCCACGCTGCTGGCGAAACTGAATGACCGGGCCGGGACTGAAATGCTTACGGACATCGCCTTCCGTGTGGGGGAGATTCCGGATGTTCGTACCGTGGTCCCGGAGCCATCGCCCCAAAGCGTCCCGGTGAGCGACGCCGCGATAGTCGAAGCCCATGCCCATGCCGCCGCCGTGCAGGATCCTGAGCTGAGAACGCGATTGGCATCCGTCATGGCAGAAGCGTTTTCACGATCGGCACTCAACGATGAGGGGCCACCGACTCCTTGAACAATTGCCGGGAATACGCCGCCGTAGCCGCAGAATCCGGCCCATCGACCATCGGACCGATCCTTCCCTCTTCCTCGGTTTCCGTCAGCTGATAGAAACCCCGGAGCGCCCGCTTGAAGCCATCGCGGACTTCTTGGTCCTCGCCGCTCAAATATTTGTGAAGGATCGGCGCCTCAGCCCACGCGTCGTGGGTGAAAATAAAAATAGTGATCCGACGATAGCGTCCAGCGGGGTCGTCTTGTGTCGTTGGCCTGATTTTCATCGGTCCGAAGTTCCTGCTCTCCCGCCCGACCTTCCGAAAACGCTCGATCAGCGTTTCGATTTCGGTATCGCTCGTCCAGGCCGGGACATGCACGGAGACGGCTGTGCCTTCCTGAGAGCCGATGCTGTAGGGAGGGATCGATCGATCCGGCCGGCTCAGGTACATTCCGCCCCAGATCAGCGCAAACGATCCGAAAAAGACCATCAAGGCGAGTTTGACGACCGTATCGAGAGGCTTCTTCTGGGAAGGAGAGGGAGCTTGGGGTGTTGTTGCATCGTTCATCGGAGACACGGGCAGGACAGAGCGGCCGGTTATTGGCCGGCGGCGCCTTCGTCAGGACCCGCCTCTTCCCGCTCCCCGCTGTCCGCCAAACGAGCGACGGCCACCACACGATCCTCGTCACCATCCAGGTCGAGGATTCTCACGCCCTGCGTATTGCGGCCGATCTCTCGGATGTCGCCGACCTTGCAGCGGAGCACTTTGCCCTGCGCCGCCATCAGCATGATTTCATCGCTATCCCGCACCTGGAGAAAACCGACCGCCAACCCGTTGCGCTCGGTGGTTTTGACGCTGATGATGCCCTTGCCTCCACGGCCCTGGACGCGGTATTCGCCGACGGGTGTGCGCTTGCCGTACCCCCCTTCGGTCACCGTCAAAATGGCGGTCGTCGAATCAGGGGTGATCGTTTCCATCCCGATGACTTCGTTGCCTTCCTCGAGCGTGATACCTTTGACGCCGTAGGCCGTCCGTCCCATGGACCGCACGTCACGTTCCGAGAAGCGGATGGTGATGCCCTGTTTCGTACCGAGGAGTATCTCCCGTTGTCCATCGGTGACCTGCACGCCGATGAGTTTGTCGCCGTCTTCCAGCCCGAGCGCGATGATGCCGCCCTGTCGCGGATTGCTGTAGGCGGCGAGCTCGGTCTTCTTGATGAGGCCGTTCTTCGTGGCCATGACCACAAACCGGTCCTCAGGATAATCCTTCACCGCTAACGTCGCCGTGACCTTCTCGCTCCCGGTAAGCGCCAATAGATTCACCAGCGCCTTGCCCTTCGCAGCTCGGCTGGCCTCCGGAATCTCGTGTACTTTGAGCCAAAAGACCTTGCCGGCATCGGTGAAGAACAGCAACGTGTCGTGTGTCGACGCCGTCAACAGCGTTTCGACGAAGTCCTCGTCCTTGATGCCCATGCCGATCTTGCCCTTGCCGCCGCGCCGCTGGGCGCGGTACAGGGACGCCGCATTCCGCTTGATGTATCCGGCGTGGGAAATCGTGACGACGACTTCCTCATCGGCAATCAAATCTTCGAGACTGATCTCAGCCTCTTCCTTCACAATCTGCGTCTTGCGGTCGTCCTTGTAGTCTTCACGGAGTTGGGTCAGCTCGCCCTTGATGATCGACCGCACAAGCGCTTCGCTCGCCAGCACCGACTTGAGATACTCAATCTGCTTCAGCACTTCTTGATATTCCTCGACGAGTTTGGCGCGCTCGAGCTGCGTCAACCGTTGAAGGCGCATGTCGAGGATGGCAGTTGCCTGGATGTCCGTCAGGGAGAACTGCCGCATCAACCCGGCCCGGGCTTCATCGGGAGACTGTGAGCGCCGAATCAGCGCGATCACTGCATCCAGATTGTCGAGCGCAATCTTGAGACCCTCAAGAATATGCGCACGTTCTTCCGCCTTGCGAAGCTCATAGATGGTGCGGCGGACAACCACTTCCCGCCGATGCTCGAGGAAATGATGCAGAATCTGTTTGAGATTGAGGACCTCCGGGCGATTGTTGACCAGCGCCAGCATGATCACGCCGAATGTCGTCTCGAGCTGGGTATGCTTATAGAGGTTGTTGAGGACGACGAGCGGGATCTCGTTGCGCTTGAGGTCGATGACGACCCGGACCCCTTCCCGGTCGGAGGATTCGTCGCGGAGATCGCTGATGCCCTTGATGCGGTCCTCTTGAATCAATTCGGCGATCTTCTCGATGAGTTTGGCCTTATTGACCTGGTAGGGGATTTCCGTGACGATCAATCGCTCGCGTTCCGTTCGCTCATCGCTTTCGACGACGACCTTCGCGCGCAGCGAGAGCAGTCCACGGCCGGTTTCATAGGCTTCCTTGATCCCGCTCATGCCGTAAATAAATCCGGCGGTCGGAAAGTCCGGTCCCGGGATTTTCTTCATCAGCTGGGCGATCGTCACGTCCGGGTTTTCGAGCAGCAGCAGCAGCCCATCGATGACTTCACCGACGTTGTGGGTGGGAATATTGGTCGCATAGCCCACGGCGATGCCGCCGGCGCCGTTGATGAGGAGATTTGGCACCTTGGTCGGCAGCACCAGCGGTTCTTGACGGGACTCATCGTAGTTCGGCCCGAAATCGACGGTTTCCTTGTCGATATCGGCCAGCATCTCTTCCGCCAGCTTCGTCATGCGCGCTTCCGTGTAGCGCATGGCCGCCGCAGAATCGCCGTCCATCGAGCCGTAATTCCCTTGGCCGTCGACCAGCACATAGCGCATGTTGAAGTCCTGCGCCATGCGCACCAAGGTGTCGTAGATGGCGGAATCGCCGTGCGGATGGTAATTGCCCATGATCTCGCCGACGATTTTGGCCGATTTGCGGTAAGCCCGGTTGTGCACGAGCCCCATCTCGTTCATGCCAAACAGGATGCGGCGGTGCACGGGTTTAAGGCCGTCGCGCACGTCAGGCAGTGCGCGGCCGACGATCACGCTCATCGCGTAATCGAGGTAGGAAGCCCGCATTTCGTCTTCGATGGCGATCTGCCCTAGGCGTTCATCAGGCGGCATTCTTTCCTCGGATGCTGGGAATGGTCACCGACTTCGTTCTCGCGTCTCAGAGGCTTAACGTCCGGCAAACGTGCGCCTCGACTCTTCACCCGCTGCGGCCTTGCCCGATGACCATTTGGACATCCGACAAGCACGTTTTTACTAAACGTCCAGGTTTTTGACTTCCAAGGCATGGGTCTGGATGAAATTTCTGCGTGGCTCAACTTCGTCACCCATGAGAATCGTGAAGATCTCATCGACCCCTGGCACATCCTCGAGTTTGACCCGCAGCAGCGTGCGCGCTTCGGGGTTCATCGTGGTTTCCCACAATTGACCGGGGTTCATTTCGCCCAAACCTTTGTACCGCTGGATGGCCAGCCCCTGCTTGCCGAGGTCCAGGATCGCTCTCACGAGATCCGCGGTCGACCTCAATTCTTGTTGTTGGCCTTTCGCCTTGAGTTTATACGGTGCGCGTCCCAGGCCGATCGCGGAAGGCGACAGTTTTTGCAGCTCGCGGAAATCCGCTGACCCGACCAGATCGTGCGTCACATCCAGACCGAAGGTGGTGCCGCTGGCCTGCAGGCGGCACAAGACCTTGTTCGATTGGTGCTCTTCGTCGGGAAGGATCTCGAGACTCGGTTCCAGCTTGGGGTACACGATGCGAAGCGTCTTCCTCACGTTGGTCACCGCGTCGGTCAGCGCAGTTTGGTTCTTGAGTAGATCCCGGTCAAGCCCTGGTTCGTCCACAAAGGCCCGGATCAGGGCGGCTTCGTGCGGTTTCTTATTGAAGCGCGCCAGCAGCGTCTCGAACGCAATCATCTTTTTCAAGATCGGCAGCAGCCGGCGTCCGGTGACAAAGTCCTGAGTCCCTTCCAGATACAGATGCACATCTTCGACGGCGAGATCGGCGAGGTATTCGTTCAACGCCCCTTCGTCCTTGAGATAGCGCTCGACCTTGGCCTTTTTCACTTTGAAGAGCGGCGGCTGCGCGATGTAGATGTAGCCGCGCTCGAGCAGTTCGGGCATCTGCCGGAAAAAGAACGTGAGCAGCAGCGTGCGGATATGGCTGCCGTCCACGTCGGCGTCGGTCATGAGGATGATCTTGTGATAGCGCGCTTTGGCGATGTCGAATGTATCTTTGTCCGCCTTGTCGCTCTCTTCGCGCTTGCGGCCGATGCCGGTCCCTAGCGCCATGATCAGCGTCCTGATTTCATCGCTGGTCAGCATCTTGTCGAAGCGGGCTTTCTCGACGTTGAGAATTTTGCCCTTCAACGGCAGGATGGCCTGGAATTTCCTGTCCCGACCTTGCTTGGCCGAACCGCCGGCGGAATCACCCTCGACGATGTACAGTTCACTGAGTGCCGGATCTTTTTCCGAGCAATCCGCGAGCTTGCCGGGCAATGAACCGCCGTCCAAGGCACTCTTGCGGCGGATCAGGTCTTTCGCCTTGCGCGCCGCCTCGCGGGCGCGCGCAGCATCGATCGCCTTGCCGATGATCTTTCGCGCAACCGGCGGATTCTCCTCGAAATAGGCGCCAAGCTTTTCATTGACGGCCGTCTCCACCACGCCCTTCACTTCGCTGTTCCCGAGCTTGGCCTTGGTCTGTCCCTCGAACTGCGGATTGCGGACCTTCACACTCACCACCGCGGTGAGTCCTTCTCGCACGTCGTCGCCGGTCAGCGATTCAGTGTCCTTTTTCAACAGCTCATTGGCGTTCGCATAATTGTTGATCGTGCGAGTGAGCGCGGCCTTGAAGCCGACCAAATGCGTGCCGCCTTCTCTCGTGTTGATGTTGTTGGCGAACGAGAAGAGATTCTCGGCATAGCTGTCGTTGTACTGGAGTGCGACTTCGAGAACCATCTCCGGCCGTTCGACCTTCACGTAGATGGGTTTGTGCAGTGGGGTTTTGGCTTCGTTCAGATGTTCAACGAAGGAAACGATGCCACCCTTGTACAGAAACACCTGCTCTTTAGCGGGCTCTTTCCGCTCATCCTTCAACGTGATCGACAGGCCCTTGTTCAAGAAGGCCAGCTCGCGCAAGCGTTGCGCCAGAACGTCGAAGCTGAAGTCGAGGGTTTCGAACACCTGGCTGTCCGATTTGAACCGGACTTTCGTCCCTCGGCGCTTGGTAATGCCGGTGTTCTTGAGGGGAGCGCCGGGCTTGCCGCGCTCGTACCGTTGCTCGAACACCTGGCCGTCCTGCCAGATTTCCAACTCGAGCCACTCGGAGAGCGCATTCACCACGGAAATGCCGACACCGTGCAGACCGCCCGACACGGTATAGGCGCCCTGCTCGAACTTTCCCCCGGCGTGCAGCACGGTCAGCGCCACCTCGGCAGCCGACTTCTTTTGAGTCGGGTGCATTCCGGTTGGAATCCCGCGACCGTTATCGACGACCGTGACACTCCCGTCGATATGAATCGTGACCTCGATCGTCTCTCCGAAGCCGGCCATGTGCTCGTCCACGCTGTTGTCAACGACTTCGTAGACGAGGTGATGCAGACCATCGACGCCCGTGCTGCCGATGTACATCGCCGGCCGCTTCCGCACCGCATCGAGCCCTTCCAGCACCTTGATTTGGTCTGCGCTGTAGCTGTCGGATTTAGGCTTGGTGGTCTCGTCCGTGGCCATTCAGACTCCTACATCCCGAACACTCATCGCTGTACCAGGATGTTCACGAAGGTTGTCCGCAGCAAGGGAAGGGCGAGGCGTGCATCAGCAGCGTAATTCAATATTCCTCTCAGATTTTGATGGGCATCACAACACATTTGAAGCCGGGGGTTTCCGCCTCTTGGATCAGGCACGGGCTGAGCGCGCTCTCCATCTGCAACGAGATTTTTTCCCCGTCCATGACGTCGAACACATCAAGCATGTAGCGCGCGTTAAAGCCGGTATTCAACGCTTCGCCTTCGTATTGCGCGGCCATCTCCTCGGTGGCTTCACCATAGTCCGGATTGCTCGAAAACAGCGTGAGGCGCCCGGGCGCACACGAGAGTTTCACCGCATTCGCCTTATCTTTCGACAGCACCGAGACCCTCCGCAACGCGCTTTCGAGTTCGGTGCGCTGCACGACGATCTTCTTGTTGCTCTCCTTCGGAATGACCTGTTGGTAGTTCGGGTAGTTGCCTTCCATCAAACGGGACGTCAGGAGCAGGCCGCTTTTCCGGAAGATCATGAGGTTTTTCGTGAACCCAATGAGCGGCTCGCCATCGCCTCCCTCTTCCAAGAGGCGACGCATTTCGTGCGCGGCCTTCTTGGGAATGATCGCTTTGATTTCCTGAGGCGCGCCTTTGGCGCCGGCCTTTCCAAGATCCTGTTCGGCCACCGCCAAGCGATGCCCGTCGGTCCCGACGAGTCTGAGAGTCGTCTTCTTTTCAGTGGAGATGAGCGTGACGAGCAGACCGTTTAAGATATATCGGGCGTCGTTGTCCCCCGCCGCAAAGAGCGTTTTTCGAATCAGTTCCAGGAGGCCAGCCCCTGCAAGCGGTGTCAGGCCTTCGCGCTCAATGGCGGGCAGCGCCGGATAATCGCTACTGGGGAGTCCGACGACCTTAAACTGGCTTTTGCCGGCCTGGATTGTGGTCCAGTTGTTCTCGCTCGAGACCAGGTCGATGTCGCCGCTCGGCAACTCCTTGATGATCTCGTACAACTTTCTCGCCGACACCGTGATGCCGCCGGCCTTATGGACCGTCGCCTTGTAGAGCCCGCGCATGCCGATCTCGAGGTCGGTGGCCACGATTTCCGCGCCTTCCTGTTTTGCCTCGATCAAAATGTTCGACAAAATTGGCATGGTGTTGCGCTTTTCCACGACGCCCTGCACGCGCTGAAGCCCTGTCAGCAACTCATCCCTCCCGATGCGAACTTTCATAGTTGCCCCTCTTTCGACCCGCCGGTCAGCTCCGGAGAATCTTTTCCTTCAACCCGTCTAGCGTTTGGTTCAAGCCGCTGTCACCCTCTTTAATTTTCACGATCTGCCGACAGGCGTGCATGATCGTCGTATGGTCCTTCCCACCGAACAGGCGGCCGATTTCAGGAAAGGACGCATCGGTCAACTCGCGACAGAGGTACATGGCGATCTGTCGCGGATGCACCAACGTCTTGCTGCGGCGCCGCGACTTGAGATCCGCGATTTTGACATGGAACCAGGCTGCGACGGCCTCCTGAATATCCTCCATTGCGACAATCTTTTTTTTGTCGCCGATCAGATCGCGCAGGACGTTCTTCGCCATATCCAGCGTAATCGTCTGACCGGTCAAGGATGCATAAGCGCCCAGGCGCACCAGCGAACCTTCCAATTCTCGAATGTTGCTTTTCATCGTGCTGGAGAGAAACTGAATCACGTCTTCCGGCAACGTGACGCCTTCGTCCTCGGATTTCTTGCGAAGAATCGCGATTCTGGTTTCCACGTCCGGCGGCTGCAGGTCTGCAATCAGTCCCCATTCGAAGCGAGAGCGCAACCGCTCTTCAATGTCCGGCATGTCCTTTGGGAACCGGTCGCTCGACAGGACGAGTTGTTTATGCGCTTCATACAGCGCATTGAACGTATGGAAGAATTCCTCCTGAGTCCGTTCCTTGCCCGCCAAGAATTGAATGTCGTCGATCATCAACATATCGATATGGCGATAGCGCTTCCGGAGATCCATCATCTTGTCGTAGCGGATCGAATTGATGACCTCGTTCGTAAATTGCTCGGTCGTCAAATAGGCGATCCGTAAGTCGGTTCGCTCCGCCACATGATTAGCAATGGCATTCAACAAGTGGGTTTTTCCGAGTCCCACACCGCCATAGATGAATAAGGGGTTATAGGCCTTGGCTGGCTGTTCAGCAACGGCCATGCAGGCAGCGTGAGCAAATTGATTGCCGGCACCAACGACAAAATTCCTAAATGAATACTTTGGGTTAAGTTGGATGCCGCGTTTGGCTTTTGCGGGTCCGGCCGCCCGGACCGCTTGCGCTACAGCGGCCGCATCACTCTGCGCTGGCGCCGATCGATTGAACACGACGAATGAGACTGCCGTCTCTCCCCCTCCCCGGGCGGTCGAGACGGCTTCTACTAAAAGGGGTCCGTAATGTTGGCTGAGCCAGTCACCAAAAAACTTATTTGGAACGCCTATTTGCGCGGTCCTATCCTCAATTCTCTCCAAACGGACCGGCATAAACCAGGTGTCATAGACTTGTTTAGGCACCCGGCCTTGAATAAACGCCAAGGCTTCCTGCCAAACTGCCGAGACCGTCATTTCCCTCGTATTCTCCCCATACACAGGCTTATTCACACCTGTGGATAACAAACCATTAACTACTGGAATCCTAAGACACCATCAGGGGTTTTTCGTCTTTACATGAGTCAGTGAACCGTCTCTCAAAAGGTTCTGCACAGTGCACTCTCCTCACACTCCGAGTCAATCCCCAAGTTCATCCACAACACGTCCAAGACAACAACGCTTTTGTATCAGCCTCTTACCCACAATCCCCACCATCCACCCCTCCTACTCCGATTCCTACTACGACGACTGTTCTTCTCTATGCCACACATTTTCGGAGAAGAGCCTATCAGCTAGATCATCACTGTGTGGTCACATTCGAAAATCTTTTTCACAAGGCCGTCATACGTAAGGCCATGTTCACCATCGCCATTCGTGAGTGAGAAGATCGCTCCTCCCGTATATGGAAACATCCGACCGCCGCTTTCCTCCAACAGAATGACATCTCCCTGAGATTTCGCTGGGAGAAACAGAGCGGGATCGATTTGATCGATTGGCTTTCTGAGGAGATAGAGTGTCTTCTTCATGAAAAAACCAGTGTACGGTCACACGATTCAAGCAGACTACGGATCTCCTCGGCCGACTTCTGCGTCACAGAGAACTCCTCGAGAAGCGCACTCGTGGCTGCACCGGATTCGAGAACGAACGGAATGCCGAGTTGAGCCAAAGAAGGACGGTATTTTTCGAGGATATCCACATCAACGACGTCTTCGGTGTCATCGGTCAGTAGAAGAGGAGCTCGTCCCAGCAGGACGATCGTCGTTTCATGGTCGCCGGCGCAGAGACCAAGCGCAATTCGTAAGGCTTCGACTGGACGATGCGTTTTTGTCGGATCTTCTGCTATGACCACTGCTACACGCTTCGACATCTCATCACGCACAGCTTATGTGAATGCTAAAAAACGATCACAGCCATCAATAATGCCGGAAAGCACCACTAAGCCTGAGAGTGAAACACGCGAATCCACCTGTTGGGTGGAGACACCATGCTGTTGGCATCCATAGGCACAGACGGACATCTTTACGCCCTCATCGAGCAAACGGCCAAAACGGGTATCTTTGAAGCCTTTCACCCCTTCATCAATCAGATACAAATACACCTCGACGCCCTGACGAACGGCAGCTTCGGCAAGCCGGACCACCGTCTCAATTGTCGTGTCTGTAGGGGCTGTGGATAAGAGAAGACCGAGTTTCCGTGAAGGCATTGGAAATCCCTGTACAGTAAACAGGATATTTCTTGAAGAATCAAGTGGTTATACGGAGCGTGTGTTGGCGAGACTACGAGGTTTTTCAGGCGAAGTCAATCGGAAAAACCAGGGCCTAAAATCCCTTTATCAGCGAGAGAAAATAACGAGGAAGGTCCTGCAGCGACACGGTCTCTTGGGCCTTTGAACTCATGTTACGGACCACGGCAGATCCGGACTTGGCCTCATCGTCGCCGAGGAGCACCGCAAAGAGACATCCACTCCGGTCAGCTTGTCGGAGGTGCCCTTTAAGAGTGGCCGCGCGATAATCGCTGTGCACCGAGAGACCAGCTTGACGTAGCGCATCCAAGAGGTGGACTCCCGCCGTGCTACCCTCAGAGCCGAAGGCCGCGACGTACACTGATGGGAGAGACGGCGGAAGACTCTTGTCCGGAAGCATCATGACAATCCGTTCGAGGCCTGCGGCGAACCCGACGGCGGGCGTCACGGGTCCCCCCAATAATGCCGCCAAACCGTCGTAACGGCCGCCAGCGCCCACGGCATTCTGCGCGCCGAGGTGAGACGACGTGATCTCGAACGCGGTCAGGCAGTAATAATCGAGTCCACGGACCAGCCGGGGATTCAGACGCCACGGGATGCCGAGAACGGCGAGGGTTGAAAGCACTTCATCGAAATGGCTCTTGGCCTGCGGCGACAAGTGGGAGACGAGTTGAGGGGCGTCCTCCGTCGCCGCGCGACAACCCGGCACTTTGCAATCGAGCACGCGCAGGGGATTTGTCTCCATGCGCCGCCGGCAATTGTCACAGAGGTCTCCAATGCGGCTCTTGAGGAAGGACACGAGCACGGGGAGATATGCCGCCCGGTCGGCAGCGCTTCCCAGGCTGTTCATTTCAAGGATGAGGTCTGGTAAGGCCAGATCGGAAAGAAAGCGCCACAACAGTGCGATGACGTCGACATCGGCCTTGGGGTCCGGCGTCCCGAAGTATTCGACGCCGAACTGATGAAACTGCCGGAGGCGGCCAGCCTGCGGCCGTTCGTGACGAAACATGGGTCCGATGTAAAAGTACTTCTGCGGCAAGGGATCAGCGGCGCGATTGTGTTCGATGAACGCTCGAACCGTTCCTGCGGTCCCCTCTGGCCTCAGCGTCAGGGAAGTGCCGTCTCGGTCCGGAAAGGTGTACATTTCTTTTTCGACGATGTCCGTGGCCGCTCCAATGCTGCGGGCGAACAGAGTGGTGACTTCGAAGATCGGAATGCGGATCTCCCGAAACCCATAGCGATCCGCCCACCGTCGTGCGGTCTCTTCAATAAATCGCCAGCGCGGCGTCTCTTCAGGAAGGATGTCCTTGACGCCCTTGATGCCTTTAATCATGCGGGTCGCCTGGTATGCTCAGCCGTTCGTGAGATGTGCGCGCGAATATAACGACCGGTTTGCGGGCAAGTCAACGCGCGCCATCTCTTCTTGCAGGGAGCGCTGCGCGGGCGCTATAGTTCGCCACTCCGCACTGTGTGCATGACGGGAGCCAATTTGTGAGCAGTGATCGCCCAGTCCGCCGTGTCATCGCCGTGGCGCCCATGCCACCGGAAAAATCCGCCTATGCCCTGGCACGGTACAGTCGCTCGCCAGATTCGATCGAGCACAGCATCAAGTGGGTCCACGGGCATTCGTCCGAAAAATTCTGGGAGCAATTCTATTTTGACTACGGCCACGCGTCGATTGCCGATTTAGGCCACGTCATCATTTGCTTCGAAGACATCACCGAACTGGCCGCCATCCGGCTGGAGGATGAACCCGTGTGGGACGGCCAGGCAAAGTCGAGTCGCTACCAAAATTTTGCCTCGGGCGGATGGTATGTGCCGGACGCCATTCATGGAAGCGAAACCGAGGGCACCTACCACGGTATTTTGCGGAGTCTCGGAGAAATCTACCGGCTCCTGCACGAGCCGCTCGTCACGTTCCTCACAGAGCGGGAACCGCGCCCGGATGCGATGAAGCCTGGCGACTATCAGCGAACCATCGACGCCCGTGCCTTCGATGTGACGCGGTATCTGCTGCCTCTGGCCTGTAAAACCAACGTTGGACAGGTGGTCAGTATTCGCACGCTGGAGAAGCAGATCACGAGACTGCTGTCTTCGCAACTTCCCGAACTTCGCATGATCGGCGAGGATCTGAAGGATGCCTGTCAACGGCCACCGATGAACGTGTGGGGAGAGCTGTCAGGCCAAACCGGCGGACTCAACGAGCCTATGGCGCCGACCCTTGCGCGTCATGCGAAGGCAAACGACTATCAGGCCACCGTCTATACAGATCTGGCGCGGTACGCGAAGGAAGCGCTCCGCGGGGCGGGAGTGGATTCCCCGGCAACGTGGGGAGTGCAAGAACCTGTCGATTTGATCGAGCCACACGATCCGCTGGATGAAACGGTCGCGACGCTGCTGTACCGCGTGTCGCAGGCACCGTATCGAAAGTTGCTTGCGGTCGTACGTGACTGGTCGGAGAAACAAAAGCAGGATACCATCGCCGTGGCCTTGAGCAACCGCGGACCGTATGACGAATTGCCCAGGGAGTTTCGCGCCGGATACGCGTTGACGTTCGACGTGCTCATGGACATCGGAGGCTGGCGGGACATGCACCGCCATCGCCGCTGCCAACAGATCCAACAGAACTTTACGACCGCTCACGGGTATGAGGTGCCCCCGCCGTTGGTTCAGGCCGGGCTCGACGCGGAATATCGCCAGGCCATGGACGCGGTGCGCACCGACATTGACCAGTTAAAGAAAGTCAGCGGGGAGGCGGCGCTGTATGCCATCCCGTTCGGCTTCAAAGTGCGCTGTCTGTTCAAGATGGATTTTGCCGAAGCGGAGTATATCGCGAAGCTCCGCTCCGGGGTGAAGGGCCACTGGTCCTACCGGACCATCGCCTGGCTGATGAAGCAAAAATTGACCGAGCGGTATCCCGCCCTCGGCATGCATATGCAAGCCACCTCGCCGGACATCGAAGACACGCTGACCAGATAGCTCCTCTCCCATGAGCCAGCACCAAACCACCTGTGAAGCAGCGCTACTGAGTGGAGCGTGGGAACGGGCGGCCGAGGCGGCGCTCGCCTGGGCGCGACACCCGGAGCCGACCGGCTCGCGCGATCCGCGTTCGCATTTCATCTTGAACGTCGTGCAGTTGATCAAGGGACAGTTTGCCGAGGCATGGGCCAGCCATGCGCTGTCGCTCCATGAGGTCGACGATATTGCCCGGGTCAAAGTGTGGGTCGAAGGACTGGTCGCCGGCCACCCTGATCAGGCCGCGGTGCATTTGGTCATGGGACTCTTCTTGTCGCAGTCGGGCCAATCTGAACTTTCGATGCAGTCCTATAAAACGGCCGCCAAGCTGGCGCCGCATTCCGCCCATCCCCACTATTTCTTGGCGCAAATTCACGAGCGGGCTGATCATGTGGAGATGGCGATCAAGGAATATCGAGAGGCGGTCAGGCTGGATCCCGGCTATGCTCCGGCCAGAACGAACCTCGGCGTCGCCTATCAGGAACAGGGGCGGTTAGAAATGGCGATCCCCCAGTACCGCGAGGTCATCAAGCTGAACCCGAACGATGGCGTCGCTCACGCGAACCTGGCCTGCGCGCTGGCCGAGCAGGGCAAACTACAAGCGGCCTTGCTGGAATATCAGGAGGCGTTGCGGCTCAATCCACGGGACGCCGAAGTGCATTTTGCGCTCGGTGGCTTATATGAAGACAAGAACCGTCCCGATCTCGCGATGAAGGAATACCGTGAGGCCGTGGCGGCCAATCGGGATCTCGCGCCGGCCCATTCGGCGCTCGGCTGGATGCTCTTTGACCGCGGCCATCGTGAGGAGGCCATGGAATGTTTCAACCATGCCCTCCGCGCTGATCCCGAAAATGCGCGGGCCTATTTGGGCGTGGCCAAATGCTATGCGAGCCGGGGAAAAGTACAATTGGCGATTGAGAACTACACGAAAGCGATCAAGTACGAGCAGGACCCGCAGAAAAGGAACGACATCATGAACAAGCTCTACAAAGAAGGCGGGACGTGGGATACGTAAAAGGGATGGTTGGACTCGTTGCTCCGGTACAACGATGACTCAGGCAGGCCACGGCGAACGAAGAGTTCGGAGGGGCGACTGAGAACGAAGCCGGAGTAGACAGCCAATTATAGCTCGCGGATGGCGCCCTGGAGGACCGTAATTTGCGTCACCGGGTCTCCCGAACTCTTCAACTCTTTGCGGATCTGATCCTTCAGGTAGGACGAGTAGCCGACACGATCGATCAGAAGATCAAGGAACCGCTCGGCTGGAAGCAGACTCTGCGCTTTGAGATCTTCAATGGTTTCGTCGCTGACGGGCACATAGGTGCCACCGAGATGGAACACCACATTGTAGTAGCGTCCCTGACCGATGCGTTCGAACCGAAGCCCCTTCACAACAGTACCTCTTGAGCCAACGCCAAGCCGCCCATTGTAGACAACTTCCTGTCGTGATGACAAGGGCAACGGCGCTGCGCCAGGGTCAGGCCTGTTTGCCTTTTTTTGCGAAATATTCTTGGCGGCTCACAGCGACGTCCGCAACGAACATCACCCCAGAATGCCGTTCAAACAGCGGCCGCAGCCCCGCCAGGATCGGCTCGACCTTCTCCTCGGGCACCACGGTCATGATCATCTCGAGGCTTTCCTGTTCGCTGAACATGAAATGCGCCTCGCGCACGCCATGATGGCCCTTGCCGGACACATTGCCGACGATCGTGTACCCTGTGGCATTGACGCGGTCCAGCAAATCGGTCACAAAGGCCCGTTGCTCGCCCGCCACGATGACGCGGATCTCTTTCATCGGATGCAATATCAGACCCATTCCACACTCCTTTCCCACGCCCACTCAGATCGTTCTTGTATCCACAGACGCCTTATGGAATGGCGTTCCACACTCCCTTCGGGTGATATCGATACCATACTCCATCCTCAGGATCGAAGGCGACGAGATGCACCCACTCATTATGATAGTAGTGCTGGAGCACTTCATGCCGAGAGATCAGTTTATCGATCCGCTCGCGAGGCGCTTCAATAATGGTGAGGAGCCGCATGGGTTCGTGGTACGGCATCGGGCCGTTCATGACCGTTTGTCTCGCCAGACCGAGCCGAAGATCGCTCCAAGGACCGGACATGATGCCGAGGCGACCAACGACATTGTGATAAATTTTGCTGCCACTGCCGTACACGTCATTATCGACGGCTGAAAAATAATGCTCCATGTTGATCCACTGTCCGACGACTTGGGGAGCCGTCAAGAGCACTTCCAATAGTCGGTTTGTCGGGTCTTCACGGTAGTCATAGGAATGGAGGAAGACGCGGCCTCCCAGGTCAAGACCTTTCGTCAGTTCGCGTCGCCCGATCAGAAATGCCGTGTTGCCTGACAATCCCCATTCCGGGCGAACCTGGCTCCAGTCGACGCTGCGTCGCCGGACGTGGGCCTCAGCTTGTGCCTCCTCGAGAGGCTGCAGGACGTCGGGAAAGCGTGCGCAGCGTTCCAGGCTTGTCAATGCCGAGGCCGCCCTGAGATCCTCTTGAAGCCGCGCAAGATCGGCGCGATGCGTCGGCGGCACATCTTCAAGGTCGAATAGATGCACCTCGTCGGTGGTGGTGTCCATCTGGCCGGCAAGGAAGTGCGTGTCACCGGGAATATCGATCCCCGCCTTTGTAAGCCGTTCACGAACCTTTTGATTGTTGGCCATCATCGCCAGAGAGCGGGCGTTCGGCTTGCCCTCGTTGCCTCCGCAGGCCCCGCAGTCGAGCGCCGATTCGTATGGATTGTTATCCGAAGTGCTGCCATGCGCGCAGAAGAGGACAAGCCGGGCGAAATTCTTGGTCAATCCCATCATGCGCAGAGCGGTGTCCACCGTCAACGCCTGCTCTTCGAGAGTGAATCCCGTCCGCGTGATCCGCTCTTTCTGACGGGATGCGGATCGAGCATTCAGGTCATATTGGCGTCGCAGGATATCTACACAACTGCGCACCGAGTCCGCCGAAAGACCGGCAAGGCTCGCCGCTTCCTGCAATGCCGTGTCCGGTTCATCCGACTCGCTCAGCGCCTGTTGGCGGAGGCCCTCCAGCAGCTCAGGAGTGATACGGGATGCGCGGAGGCCGAACTTCTCCTCCAGCGCTTTTCGAACCACAGTCTGCTGTTCCGTAACGAGCATCTCGGCGGTTTCGTCGGGCGCCAGCTTGTCGACGGTGAGCGTCGTGGCGATTGACGGGACGAACAGCCGCCTCAGCCACGCGGTCCAGCGCCGGTACAGCGCCGGCACCAACGTCTTGCCAAAGATGGGAAGACTGTAGAACCAACCCAACGATTCCACCATGACGTATGGCGTAACGACGTTTTCTTTCAGATCGTGCAGCAGCGTGTGGCCGGCCCGGACCCACTTGGCACGTGCCTTATGTTTCGACACCCGATGGTCCAGATAACTCCGGGGAATTTCCCGCACCTCGTTCCTTGCCCGCATGATGACCGGAAATTGTTCGGTGTCATGTTCCTTGCCCCAAGCCCGATAGCGAATGAAGGCGGCGAAGAAGCCCGCGAAGCCGTAGGTCTCATGTCGACCGGTCGATTCGAGATGGCGGCGAAACGGCTCGGATCGTACGTCGATGCAATAGACCGATTGCGAATAGGGGCGGAGCGAAGCAGGGGGACTTCCCTCTGCTCCCGATTGCTGGTCGGCCGTGCGGCGCAGCTGGGTCAGGAGGGGGGCTTGATAGCCTGCCTCAAACGCCTTGAGCCAGACCGGTCCATGGTCGGATTCTGGAAACGCCTCCATCCATTCGATCACCTGCTTGAGGCTGTCTGGCGAGGTTTCTGTGAGGCCTATCGGATCGATATCGAACGACCGTGCCAATGTCACGAGTCGCCTGGCCATCCCTCGTCTAGCGGCATCCTGTTGGCGGGGAACCACCTCGGTCCGATACCGCTGCAGCACCGCGCCCCATCCGTTCCGCTTCTGATGACTCAGCCGGTCGATCTCCTCTGCATAGAGCGCCGGCAGACGGCCTGAGACGCGTTGACGCCGCAGGTAATATTCCTCGGAATGATTTTGCATGAAGGCGATGACCGCATCGTAGCGACCTCCAATGCCGAGCATGTCCCGACATGCCTGCTGCACCAGTTCGCGGGCGTACCAGAGGCGAATAGCGAGGTACTTCACGAGCCCTACAGGATAGGCCTGTTGCCAGGGATAGTCGCGTTCCTCTTCACGCCACTTGATGAAGCCGGCCCAGCCAGGGAGAGCCGTCAGTTGTAGCGAGAGGTAATCTTGTCTGAGCTTTGTGGGGACACCGAGCGCGTCTAAATGTTCGAGGAGCGCGTCCTCCGGGTAGTCAGGCAGCTGCGCGATCTTCCGTTTGCTGTCCGCGATCCCACAGGGCGACCATTCGTGAGCGACCATCTCCTTCCAGGCTCTGTAAAAGCCCTTTTCGCGTTCTGGCATGGCCCAGGTGGCATGACCTTCGTCGAGAAAGGCTTCGCACCATTTGATCATCTGGTCGTTGATCTGTCCAACCATCTGGGTGCCGAGCGTGTCATCGCACCAGTGGGAAAGTGTGAGCCACCGGCCCAAGTCAGCCACGTCGCCTTGGACAATGGCGTCGATCCGCTTGCTCAAATCCCGCAGGGGCATCACTAAGGACAGCTTCTTCGCAAGGCTGTCGATCAAGTCACCGGAGTCATCCGGCAGCTCGGAATCGAGCGGCTCCACGACAGGATCGCAGAGGCCCTCGATCAAACAGGCTCGCAACACTTCCGCATGCGTCAGCTTCCGTGAGCCGATGAGGACCTGACTTTCGCGAGCCAGCGACTTTAGGGCGGCGTCGAGGTCCTCATGCCGAATGCGGCCTGCCGCGTAGTATTCACGATACTGGTAACTGGGGAGGTAGCCGCTGCCGCCCATGAATTGTTTCCCGCGGCGCACGGTTTCTTCGAACGGCAGGTACTCCAGACTATGAAGGGGATTGTGGTGAACGAAGGTCCGCATCGGCCAATACTGGGCAATGACTTCGCCGGCGAGCTTCACCATGCCGCGCAGCTCCATCCGTCTGGTTTCAATGTCGATCGTGCGGTTTACCTGTTCCACGTCAGCGATTCCTTCACCGAGGTCTGAGAGCGCGTCTGATCAGTCCCGAAGAGCGTCGTCGGCGCCAGGCCCAACGCCAGGAGGACCAGGACGGCCATTACAAGCGACGCCAATTCCGTCGTGAGCAGATCCGTGTAGCGCAGATCCTGCCGTTGAGTACCGAACAACAGACGCTGGACCATCTGCATGATGTACCAAGACGAAGTGAGCCAGGCGAGCAGTGTAATGAAGAGGCCGAGGGTCGAGGGAAAGGGCGAACTCAGCAGCAACCCCATGAATCCGGCAAAGACGCCGAATGGAGGAAGCCCCATCGCGGCCAACGCCAATAATGAGAGCAGCACGGCGTATTGCGGCATGCCGGATGCCAACCCGCTGACGGCCTGCGGATCGATGTCGTCTCCATATCTGGTGCGAACGACCTGCCATGCAATCAAGAGTCCGCTCGTTGCGAGGCCGACTGTTCCAACCATTAGGGCCGCACGGGGTGTCGCGGTTCGCGTCGCGGCCACGAACCACCAGAGCATCGAAAAGAACGAAAGGCTGCCATACGCGAGCAAAAGCCGCACGCGAGACTGTGCCAGTGCCTTGATCGCGCCGTAGAGAGCTCCCAGCAAGGCGAAGAAGGTCACGGTCCAGGCGACGGTGTCCGGAACCGTCTGAAGAACGCTTGGAAGCCCGTGGAGGCCCGCGATGGGAAGCAGAACCACGATGAATGCCGGCAAGCTGCCGGGCAACCGTGTCAATGCCGTGAGGTGGCCATCGTGAAAGGGCATGAGAGGCAGGAGCACCGCGCAGGCGACCAGAGATGCCACGGAAGACACAGGTGGACCTACGCCGACCGTCAACAAGGCGCAGAAGGCACCGAGGCCGTACGTCCCGATCCCCCACCAAGACATAGGCCAGAGGGCGCTGTGATGGCGGTAGAGCAGAATCGCGAGGATGACCAGCAGCACCGCCAAGGCGAGGCTGCCAACCACCGGCTGGCTCGTGAGGACGGACAAACCCAGGCCGAGAAGCACCAAGGTCAGGGTGCAGGACTGCCGATAATCATCATGGGCCGGCTGTGCGAGAAGGGAGATTACAGCCGTCAGCGGGAGTAGATACAGCGGCAGTAACCCTTCCGGCGGCATCGCGAGGTAACCGGCGAAGCCAATGAGCGATCCGAAACTGATGGCGGACCAGAGGAGGGAGGAGAGTTTTAGATGGTCGGCATTCGACCAGAAGAACAGGTTCACGAGAGCTCCCAATAAGGGAGTCCCGGCCAAGAGCCACGAGAGGAGTGCGCCGTCCATCATCGCGACCAACCCCGTTCTCGTTTATCGAATTGGTGGACCCACCGCATGATGGTGTCCCCCAGTAGCTGGTGGAGTTCGTCGGCATACAGGCGGTTCATGAAGGGCAAATAGAGTCGTATCCGCAAGGCGTCGATCCATGCTGGCATCCGGACGGTCCGGCCGTGGGCAGTCAGATAGAGGTAGGACCAGCTGGCGACCATGAGGATCGTGGCGGCGAGGATGATGAGATCGAAGAGCCAGTCGGGAAGGTCGGCGGCTTTAAAGTAGGAGGCGACCTCCTCCGGATCGGGATAGAGAAAGGCCGTGAAGGATTCGACGGCGAATAGATAGACGAAGACGATAAACAGCAAGGTCACCAACATCGCGGCCGAGACCTTCCAGGAGGCAACCTGCCGCAGCCTCGTCAATGTCAAGATGGCCTGTGACGAGGTAATCCAAATGAAGAAGAGAAAGATGACGGTCCCTTGCGACTCGAGCAATGGAATGCGCAGCACTCCGTGCGTCAATAGGAGAATGAACAGGGGGATCAGGAGCGTCGTGACGGATCCGGTGATCCACGTCAGGCGGGACAAGCCCTCTTCATCTGTCTGATGGTCCGCATGAGGGAAATGTGGCTCCTGCCGGGCCTTGTGAATGACATTACCGCAATTCAAGAACACCGTGGCCTTGAACAATCCATGCGCGATCAGATGAAACACCGCCAGTGAGAAGGCGCCCAGGCCACACTCCATGATCATATAGCCCATCTGACCGATCGTCGAGAATCCCAGAGTCTTCTTGATGTCGTTTTGTGCCAACATCATCGTCGCACCGAGGATGGCGGTCAGCGTTCCAATCACAAAAGCCACGTGCAGCGTCGCCGAACTCAGAGCGAACAGCGGAGCCAGCCGATTAATCAAGAATCCTCCGGCGTTGATGATGCCCGCGTGCAGGAGCGCGTGGACGGGGGTCGGAGCGAAGAGCGAGCCGGGCAGCCAGAGATGGATCGGGAACTGCGCCGACTTTCCCATCGCTCCGATGAAAAAAAGGATTGTCACGGCGGTGACTCCGCTGACCTCCATGCCGAACCCGAGCGGCAAGCTAATCGGTGTTTCGGCCGCTCGAACGAACAGTTCTTGGAATTCAAGCGTCCCATAGAGCTGATAGGCGAGCGCAATGCCGGCGAGAAACGCCGTATCCGCCACGCGCAGCAGCGTAAAGGTTTTGAACGCACCGGCCAGCGTTCCGGCGTGAGCATGATTGTGCGCGAGTACGTAGAGTAGATAGCTGAGGACCTGCCAGAAAAGAAATAGCATCATGAGATTGGAGCTGGAGACCATGCAGACCAGGACAAAATCTGTGAGGCAGATCATCGCCAGATACCGGCGGGCGTGGTGGTCTTGATACATGTAGCCGATCGAGTACTTGTAAATGATGACGCTGACGGCGGTGATCAGGGTCATCATGACCGCGCTCAGCCGATCGACATGAAACCCAATCGGAATGGCGAAGGACCCGATGGAGGAAAGATCGTAAAACCGCAACGAAACGGGACCTTCGGTCGTGACCTGGTATAGCGTCGCGACGGCTCCCAAACAGGCGGCGCCAACGAGATAGGCGGCCATTCGCGCGCGCGCCTGGCGCGACCTGTTCGAGCCGATCAGCACCAGTGCGGCGGCGGCGAGCAGGAGCAGGGGGACCAACAGCGTAAACGTCATGAACACCTCATTGCTATCGTGCAACGGTCCATGCGTCGCGCCCTCGGGAACCTGGAAATGCTGAGAGACACTCAAGCCGGCGGGCTACCATTAATACGGTGTCCTGACGTTCGTCAAGCACGGCGGTCCTCACACCCGTTCCTCCGCTCGCTTCTCAAGGCGTTGGAAGACAGACAGGCGGGTTTGCTCCAGGCGCTGGAACCCTTCATCAACATAGAGACGGTTCAAAAACAGCACATAGAGCTTGATGCGGATGCTCTCGATCCAGGCCGGCACCAGCAGTGACCGGCCATGGGCCTTCATATAGACATAGCACCAGCCGAGGATGATGACGAGCGTCGCCGCCCCGATCATCATGTCGAAGAGCCGGTTGGGCAGCTCCGCCGCCTTAAAGTATGAGGCGACATCCTCTTCGTTGGGATACAGGAAGGCGGTGAACGACTCAACGGCGAACAGATATACGAAGACGACGAACAAGAGCGTCAGTAGCATGGCGGACGACACTTTCCACGAAGCCACGGCGCGCAAATGCGTCAACGTGAGGATGGCTTGCGACGAGGTGACCCAGATGAAAAAGAGGAAGATCACGGTGCCTTGCGCTTCGAGCAGAGGAATATCCAGGATGCCGTGCGTGACCAACAAGATCAGCAGAGGGATCATGAGCGTAGTAACAAATCCGGTGAACCACGTCAGCGGCGAGTAGCCCTCCTCGCCCGTGTCATGGGCAATATGGGGGAAATGCGGTTCCTGTCGCGCTCTGCCGATGACGTTGCCGCAGTTCAAGAACACGGTGGCCTTGAACAATCCATGCGCAATCAAATGAAACACGGCCAAAGAAAAAGCGCCCAAGCCGCATTCCATGACCATGTAGCCCATCTGGCCGATGGTCGAAAAGCCGAGCATGTTTTTGATGTCGTTCTGCGCCAGCATCATGGAGGCACCGAGTACCGCGGTCAGTGTGCCGATGAGAAATGCGATGTGCAGCGTCGTCGAGCTGAGGCCGAACAGCGGCGCGAGCCGGTTGATGAGAAAGCCTCCGGCGTTGATGATGCCGGCGTGCAAGAGCGCTGTCACGGGGGTCGGAGCATACAGATAGCGCGGAAGCCAGATGTGAAAAGGAAACTGTGCGGACTTGCTCATGCCGCCGATCAGAAGAAGCAACGTGACGGCCGTGGCGCCATTGAAGTCGATGCCGGGTAGAAGCGCAACACTGGCCGTCGATCGGGCGGCAGCGGTGAAGATGTCAGGAAATTCCAACGTGCCATACAGTGAGTAAGCCAATGCGATAGCGGCGAGAAAGGCGACGTCACCAACACGCAAGATGGTGAACGTGCGGAAAGCACCTTCAAGGGTCCCGGCATGGCCATGGTTGTGGATCAGAATATAGAGCAGATAACCCAGGATCTGCCAGAAGACGAACAGCATCATGAGATTTCCGCTTGAGACCATGCAGAGCAGGACGCAGATCGCAACGCCGATCGTGCTGAAATACCGGCGCTCATGAGGCTCCTGATACATGTAATTGAGCGAGTAGGTGTAGATGATGGTTCCGATGGCGGAAATCAACACCATCATGACGGCGCTAAGACGATCGATATAGAAGCTGATCGGTAGCGGAAGTATGTTCGCATCAGCGGGATCGTACAATCGGACCGAAATCGGTCCGCTCGTTGCGACCACGTAGAGAGTCCAGATGGCGCCGAAGAAGGCAGCGCCGAGCGGCCAGGCGCCCATTTTCATTCGCTCGCGTCTGCTAGCCTCACGGCCGGCAAGGACGATGAGGACCGTCAAGAGAGGAAGCAGCGGGACAAGCAGAGCGGCGGTCATCAGCGCCTCATGTCTCCATGAAACAAAAAAAGCCAATCGATCCATCGACAGAGTCGATGGGACTCGGTTGGCTTGTACTGCGGCAGGCCGTCAGGCGAACAGCCGGCCACCCTACGGCCTAGAGGAGAAATCCGGCGTCCCGTTTGTCCGATACAACCACTGGAAAAACAGCAGCGCCGTCCGATCCTGGACGGCCTCATAGATAATATGATGGCGCGAACGACGTCAATATCGGAGTCGGCCTCAGGCCTCAATACCGCTGCCGGATAGCACGAAAGGCCCACAGCAGACCGAATGGTGAGACAAAGGGCTCACGGCATCTTGTTCGAAACTCTCTTGCAACTCTATAATCCGCGCGAAAGGTCCAACCGTGGAAACAGCGATTCGCAACGCCATCATCAAGTTCGAACAGGAATTCATGGGCAGGGGACCGGACGATGTCCGGGCCTCTATCGTCCGTGATCTGGTCGTGGTCCGGCTCAAGGGCGTCCTGACACCTGCCGAACGGCAGTTGGCAAAAACTGCGGAAGGTGTCGACATGGTGAAGCGACTGCGGCAGAATTTGATTGCGCAGGGGCGTGACAAGCTCTGCGAGCAGGTAAGCGAGATTACGCGAGCCAAGGTCTTGGGCGTCTTCACCGACATCGATGTCCAGCTGGGCGAGCGCGTGTTCGTGTTCACGATGGACCGAGAACTGCAGAACGGCGGACGGTAACCGGCAATGGAAAAACTCGTCAAAGGATTCCTGAAATTCCGGGGCGAGGTCTTCGGGAAGAAAAAGGACCTCTTCACCCGGCTCTCTCAAAAGCAGGAGCCTCGCGCGCTGTTCATCACCTGTTCAGATTCCCGTGTGGATCCGACCCTGATGACGCAGGCCGAGCCGGGAGAGCTCTTCATCCTGCGAAATGCCGGCAACATGGTGCCGCCCTACGGATCGATGCAGGGCGGGAGCACGGCGACCATCGAATATGCGATGGCTGTCCTCAAGGTTCCTCACATCATCGTCTGCGGCCATACGGATTGCGGCGTCATGAAGGCGCTCCTGCATCCCGAAGAGGTCCATGACTTGCCCGCCGTTAAAGAATGGGTGGGACAGGCTGAAACCACCAGGCGCCTGATGCGGGAACACTACGTCGATCTCGAAGGCAACGACCGCCTGATCAAAACGACCCAGGAAAACGTCAGGGCTCAACTCGATCACCTGCGCACTCACCCCTCTGTCGCGTTGCAGCTTCGAAAGGGAAAGGTTGATCTCCATGGCTGGGTCTATTCCATTTCGACCGGCGACATCTGGGTCTACGATTTCGGAAGCGAGCAGTTCACTTCCCTCCTGGAGGAGCCGCCAACGCGGTTGAAAGCGGCCCCCTAGCCCTGGCATCCTGGTGTCCATGGGCGATCGTCATCTTGAAACCCTCTCGTTCGACAACACCTATGCCCGGCTCCCGGATGCTTTCCACGCGAAGCTGAACCCCACTCCATTCTCCTCGCCGCCTTATCTGGTCAGTCTCAACGCCGCCGCTGCCGATCTCATCGACCTCGACCTTGAAGAAGCCAAGAGACCGGAGTTCGCCGCACTCTTCGGCGGCAACATGCTGGCGCCGGGCATGGAGCCGCTTGCCATGCTCTATTCGGGCCATCAATTCGGCGTCTATGTGCCTCAGTTGGGAGATGGCCGCGCCATTCTTTTGGGCGAAGCCACAAATGCACGGGGCGAACACTGGGATCTGCATCTCAAAGGAGCGGGGATGACACCCTTTTCGCGGGACGGCGATGGCCGCGCCGTCTTGCGGTCAACGATACGGGAATATCTGTGCAGTGAGGCGATGCACGCGCTCGGCATTCCCACCACACGAGCCTTGTGCATCGTCGGCAGCGACGACAAGGTATACCGCGAACAGGTCGAAACCGGTGCGACACTGCTGCGTATGGCGCCCTCGCATGTGCGATTCGGCACCTTCGAGATCTTTTATTATCGCCGCCAACACGAACATCTCAAGATTCTGGCCGACTATGTCATCGACAGTCATTACGCTCACCTTCGAGAGGCCACGGAGAAATATGCGGTCTTTTTTGGCGAGGTGGTCGAGCGCACGGCAAAGTTGATTGCGCGCTGGCAGGCGGTCGGCTGGGCGCACGGCGTCATGAATACCGACAACATGTCGATTCTGGGCCTGACGCTCGACTATGGGCCGTTCGGCTTCATGGACGACTATGATGCCGGCCTCATCTGCAATCATTCGGATCATAACGGACGTTATGCCTTCAATCAGCAGCCGTATATCGGATTGTGGAATCTCAGCTGTCTCGCCCAGGCGTTGCTGCCACTCGCAGACAAAGAGGCATTGAAAGCGGCACTCGATTCCTACATGCCGACGCTCGAGCGCGAGTATCGAGCCCTCATGCGGGCCAAGCTCGGCCTAACACAAGAACGGGGAGATGACGACGAACTGATCCGCGATTTCCTAGGCCTGCTCCAGGGGAGTCATGCCGACTTCACGATTGTGTTCCGCGAGATGGGCAGGTTCTCGTCACAACCGGGAATGAAGAACGAACATTTACGCGAGCATTTCCTGAACCGCGACCGGTTCGATGAGTGGGCAGGGCGTTACCGCGATCGCTTGCAGAGCGAGGGGGGCCGGGACGAGGAGCGGCAGGACGCCATGAACCGGGTCAACCCGAAGTATGTGCTCCGAAATTACCTGGCCCAGCACGCGATCGAAAAGGCGCAGCAAAAAGATTTTGCCGAGGTGGACCGCCTTTTTACGCTTCTGCAACACCCCTATACCGAGCAGCCTGGAATGGACGCCTACGCCGCTCCTCCGCCCAATTGGGGCAAGCACTTAAGCGTGAGCTGCTCCTCTTAGAAGGCCTCTTATTGGAGGTGTCCTCCCCTGAGCGAAACAGTCCCCTGTATTGCACTCCTCGCCGGGGTGGTCGAAACAGGAGTAGCTTCCTATTGCAGTCCCCCTAATCCACTGTTGTACAGTGGGTCCCACTTTTTTAGTCGAATAGGAGTAGCCCCCTTTGGCCAAACCGCGCGGTGATTCAAAATTAGCGGTGGCGGGTGCGCTGACGCTTGTGCTGGCCATCGCGGGTATCCTGCTGGTCAAGGAGCCTCTGCGCAGTTCGCGGCCCGTCGGCAGCGGCCTGGAGATGAAGCAGGCCACAGGCGAGCAATTGGTTCGAGCGCGCCTCTGGGAAGATCCCGTTGCGGCGGTTGAACGGGCGATACGCGAGAAAGCGCCCACCAAGACCGGAAGCGGATTGTCCTTGGCCCAACGGCTCGCCTCTCTGCGTCATGCAATTGCGCATCGCGTCCGCAGCGGACAGCGCCTGACTGTGCTGCTCGTCACCACGACCGGAGGGCCTTATGTCGAAAGCACCGAATCGCGCCTCCGTGACCGGTACGCCGTCGGCACAGCGCTGGGCGCCGCCTGTTATGTCCCTGAGGATGAAAACCGTCTCTCCTTTCTGTATTGGGAACCGGAAAGTCCCGTTCGAGGGCTTCCCTATGAATGGTACCGGCTCAGAAAAACCCGCTTGTGCAGCCCGGCAGGTACACGGGCAGACAGTATTCTGGTCGTGTGGCTGCCGGACGAGGCCTTGACCAGCGGCTTTCTCGGGACATTGACTTCGTTGTCTCAAGGACTCGTCTGCCAGGAGACGGCGAAGCAGGAGTGTCCGCTTACCGCAACCACGCCTCCTCTCGTGCGATTGGATCCCGCCTTGCAGCGGGCGGTGTCTTTCAAAATCATCGGGCCCCGGAGTTCGTCCGCCTACCGCGGGCTTCTCGACGAGGCCGGGCGCCTTTATGGATCTCCGCATCCGGACGTCGGGACCTGGCCCAACGCCGACGGCGCGATCGAACTCTACTCGCCCTGGGCCAGCGCGATGAAGGGACTGCTCGCGTATGGCCTCAAGGCTGAATCCGGCAAGGGCACAGCCTGCGTGACCTATGAAGACTGCGAACACGAATTTCATCGACGGCTTTCGGATGCGAACATTAGGTTGGTCTATGACGTCGGCAGCGACGACCTCCGCTTCCAGTCTCTGATTGCCGAATTGGAACGAAGGCAGGTTCGCCTCGGCTGGGATGCCGTCATCCTGATCGGGGAATGGGACTCCTTTTATGGGCGGGCGCTTCCCCTCGAGTTCCGGGCGGCAGCCTGTACGAAAATCGCTACTTTTTCTGAAGCGGATCTCAAGACGATTCAGGTGCCGATCGATATCAAGCAGTGGTGTCAGACGGTGCCGCAGGCGATCGATCTGCAGATTCAACATCCCGCCGATTATGAATCACTCACTCTCAATGTGTTCCGCTACAGCTATCTTGGCGGCCTGGATGGAGAAATTCCTGGGGACGATGCCGCCCGCGCAGCACGCGCGGCCAAGGCGGCCGACCAAGGCAAGGATGCCACGAGAGACCGGCCGGAAGGCACCGGCCAAACGGACTATGTCAAGGCGCTCGTTGCGCGCATTCATGATGAGGGAGAGGGTGCCAGAGCCATCGGCATCATGGGGACCGATCCCTACGATGCGCTCCTCATCATCAAGGCCCTGCGCCCTGCCTTTCCGCACGCGATCTTTTTTACCCTCGATTTGGATGCGCGCCATTTGCATCCCAGCGAATACAAATCCACGCGCAACATGGTGATTGCCGCACCCTTCGGCCTACAGCTTGAGGGAAATTTTCAGCGAGACGTCCCGCCGTTTCGCAGCAGTTACCAAACATCGGCGTATTTTGCCGTGTTGCAAGCCGTCGGCCACGTTCGCTGCGAGTTGCACGGTCATCAGCAGCAAACGGCGCCCTGTACGACCGGTTATCACGTCGCGCTGACACCGGACGATCGGCTCTATGACGCTGGCTCCCATCCGCGTCTATTTGAAGTGGGAAGGGACGGCGCCGTTGACTTGAGCGTGGTCGAGAAGGAGGGCGTGCGAACGATTCATCCGATGCGGCCCGATCTCGATCATACGGAAGAGATGGGCCAACTCAAGCAAGGCATCGGGTTAGACAACACCGCCGTTGCGGTCATGTTGCTCGTCGCGCTGTTCATTGGAAGTATCATCGCCTGGAGCAATCAGCGTCTGTGGCTATGGGTTTCGCGGAATATGCGGCTCTTGTCTACCATTGGGCTTATTGTGTTGGCCGCATTCTCGGCCTTTCTGGCATTAGGCGGGGTTTCTGCTTTGCTTGCAGGTCATGATGAAGGCGAGCCATTCTCGTTGACTGCTGGAGTGAGTGTCTGGCCGAGCGAATTGATTCGTCTCTTCGTCGTCGTGCTCTGCCTGGTGTTGCTTGCAAACGGGTCGCGCGACCTGCTCAAGAACGGCGACCGCATTACGGATGCCTTTCTGTTCCAAGACGAGTCTGGATTTCAGGGCTTTTCACTGAAGAGCTTCTGGACCAACCTCAAGCGGGTCTATCATCCGGCCGCGACGATGACCGCGACGACGGTCGATCAAGCCTGGTCGTGGTATCGCGAGGCTAGCAAACCGGCACAGTGGATGACGCGAACGGTTCTGTTGTTCATGCTGTATATCGGGATGATGTGGCTCTTAGGCTACTATGTCCTGGACGAGGAGTACATTCATCCCTGCCGCGGTCAGCTGAGTTGCCGAGTGGACTGGATTATGACCGTGGCCAGCACGGCCTTGGTGGTATTTCTCAACCTTGCCGTGTTCGACGCGGTGATGTTATGCCGCCGCTGGATCAGCTGGGTCACGGCGTCGACAGGCGGCTGGTCTCAACAGGTGCAGGAACAGTATCTCGTCGATTATGGCTTGAGTGAGACTCAGAAGGCCGAATTCGACAAGCTCAAGCATTTGGCCGTCGTAGACCTGATCGGACAGCGGACTGAAGTAGTAAATCGCCTGATCCGGTATCCATTTATTGCCTTGATCATCCTGATCGCCGGGCGTAACGATTACTTCGACATCTGGAATTACCCCACTCTTTTACTGCTCTCGTGGGCATTGAACGTGCTGCTGGCGTTGCTGGCCGCATATTTACTGTATCAGGCGGCGAGCCAGGCCAAGGCCGCAATGCTGGATGGCCTCAGCAGGAAGATGGTGCAGGTCTTGGGCAGCGGCAAAGACCACGACCTCCGAATGAAGCAGGTTCAATTTATTATCGACAGAGTGGAAGCCCATGAACAAGGCGCATTCGTGCCTCTTTACCAGCAGCCGGTCATCGAGTCGTCGCTGTACGGCCTCGTGGCGCTTCTTCAATACCTGTACGTGCGATAACATTGTTCATGCGGCAAGACCATATCGGAGGCTTGAAGATCCGATTGACTGGGGGAACGGACGGTCGGGGCGGCGGTAACGGTCCTGTCGTGATCTTGTTGCACGGTTACGGTGCTCCCGGAGACGATTTGCTCCCGCTCGCGGAGGTGCTGAGCGGTCCGGCAGGGACGCGGTGGATCTTCCCTGAAGGGCCCTTGCCGCTCAACATGGGTTTCGGTGATTCCCACGCCTGGTGGCTGATCGATATGGCGCGTCTCGAAGCAGATCGTGCAGCCGGACGGGTGCGTGACTTGTCTTCTGAGGTGCCGCGTGGACTTCTCCAAGCACGGCAAGCGCTCGAGACATTCCTGACCGACTTGCCCCGCAAGCTGCCGGTAGATCCTCGAAAAACGATCATCGGCGGATTTTCGCAGGGTGCGATGCTCACGTGCGATCTTGTGATGCGCACGGCTTTCCCGTTTGCGGGGTTGATTCAGCTCTCCGGGTCGCTTCTTGCCAAGCAGGATTGGCGGCCTTCCGTTGGCAAGCGGGCGGGCCTGCCCGTCTTCCAAAGCCACGGGACGCTGGATCCCATTCTTCCGTACGTCATGGCGGAGCGGCTGCGGGATGAGCTCACTTCAGCCGGATTGAAGGTGCAGTGGCACAGTTTTCAGGGGGGCCATGAGATTTCCGAACCGATCCTGACGCGGCTGAACGGATTCATTACGAAGGTACTGGCTAAGGCATGACCCTCCACACGTTTGAATTGTCAGGGGCGGACGGCAAACTGATACGAGGCGATCGAGCCGACGGCAGCGGCCGTCAGATTCTTTTCATCACGGGCTTTCTCTCGAAGCGCTGGGGGAATAAGAGCAAGGCGCTGGCCCAATGGTGCGCAGAACAGGGATGGGGCTTTTGCTGCTATGATGTTCGTGGATTCGGGGATTCCGAAGGGAAATTTGCGGACTACACGCTCTCGGATTGGATCGCTGATGCCCGGTCCGTGATCTCGATGTTGCTGGGCACAACAGATCTCACCCCACCCACCCCGGCGCGCCGAGACGCGCCCTTTCCCGAGCTCACCCGCCCAACCCCAGCGCGCCAAGGCGCGCCCTTCCCCCGGCTCACCATCGTCGGAAATTCATTGGGCGGGTGGATCGCGTGGCTGATGGCACAAGAACGTGATCAGGTAGAGCGATTGATCCTCATCGCGCCGGCCTTCAACATCATGGGTATACGCGCGAAGGCCATCTCGCCCGAACGACGGCATGCTTGGCATAGCGCCGGATGGATGCCGTGGGACGATGATCCACTCCACCGGGATTGGCCGCTGTCCTGGAAATGGGTGGAAGAAAGCGAATCCTACTGGGCCTCGAGCTTCGATCGAATGAGGCCGTTGAAAACGTCGATTTTGCACGGGTCCGGCGACACAGTGATTTCTCCCGAAGGCAGCCGTGAATTTGTGGATCTCCTGCGCCGTCGGGATCCTTTCTATCCCGTAGAACTCCATCTCGTTTCGGGAGACCATCGGTTGAGCGGTCTCGAGCACATGGAACACTTGCGCCGGCTCCTTCTTGAGCCTATGGTCTAAGGGCCAACATGCTCACGCTGATTCATAAGGAATGTGGTGGGCCGGCGCTTGAGCCAAACACGGCCGTTGGTGAAGTCTGCGCCCTTCCGGTCGACCGCCTCCCCTTCCCCTGCTTCAGCTGTCTGGAAGAAATCGTGGATGAATCGGAGCTCCGGCTGTCCGAAGAGCTGGGTATGTAGCCAATCTGTTGAAAAAGGCCTCATCGCACCCACCCGGCCCCTGCGCGCCGAGACGCGCTCTTCACCGAGCCTCGTTCTCAGTCGTCAGACTCCCTGCGGCCTCGCTGGACCGCCTCTCTGAACAGCCTGAGCACGGAATTCAGGAACGGCGTTTCAGCTGTCCAAGAATTCTCGCAAGGCTTTGGCGGACGGTTTCTGAAAGGTCGCCAGCCGGCTGGCGCCGGTGCCGTTGAAACGGTTCAATGCCACCGCCGTTTCCGTCATCTTGGCCAGCACGGCGATGCAATTCAGGACCAGAGCCTTGCCGACTGTAAAGTTCTTTAGTCGTGAGAACAACAGAGAGGGAAGTCCACCTGCCGGTATGATCACTTCGATCCCATCCTTCACCAACGGTTCGACTTGCTTGCGGAATTGATGCAAGACCGTTTCGAACGTCTTTCTCTCGGTGAAAGCGCGCACCAGCAGTGCGGGATCCGTCTCGATTGCCTTCACGGCCACCACGCGGCGTGAGAGGCCATAACGCTGAATCTGCTCCTCATGCATCGGGATGAACACGGGATTAATGGTGACCAACCCGATTTTCTGTCCCAGCGTGCAGGCATACAGCATGGCCGCTTCACCTAAACCCAGCACCGGGATGTCCACCGTCGATCGCGCTTCGTAGAGACCGCCATCTTGAAAATGGCCAATCGCAAACGCGTCATACCCTTGCCGCTGCGCCTCGACGGCATGGCGGATGACCTGCCGCGCACAGCGAAACTCTGTTAGACGATGCAGTTGGAGATCTGGCGGCACGATGCCATGCACGTCAAATCTGACATCCTTTCCTGCCATGCGGTTCAGCGCTTGCGCGAGGGTCTTGCCGTACGCGGATTGCTGATCCGGATCAACAAAACTCTGATACCAGATCTTGACGCGCCTCGGCTGGCTGGACATGGTGGCTCTCCCGGGTACTCATGAACGGCCCCTCATGTACCACAAAAGGCGGTCGTCGGTCAGGTGCGTTCTGGTGTGGCGGTCGAAGGATTGTGCGGCGGCGCAAGCGTCTGGTAAGGTGCCAGCTTTGCCACGACACGATCAAAGAAGGAGCCACGAATCTCATGGCCACGAACGACAAACAAGTCATTTTCTCTCTAGTCAACGTCGGCAAAGTGTATCCGCCGAAGAAGCAGGTCCTCCGTGAAATCTATCTCGGCTTCTATTATGGAGCCAAGATCGGCGTGCTCGGATTGAACGGATCCGGCAAGAGCAGTCTCCTCAAAATCATCGCGGGCGTCGATCAGAATTTCACCGGTGAAATTTCTCGCTCCAAAGGCTACAGCGTCGGCTTGCTCGAGCAGGAGCCGGAGCTCGATTCCAACAAGACCGTGAAAGAGGTGGTCGAAGAAGGTAAGAAAGAACTGGTGGCGTTGCTCAAAGAATACGAAGCGGTGAGCAACAAGATCGGCGAATCATCACCGGACGAAATGGAGAAGTTGCTCGATAAGCAGGCGCAGCTCCAAGAGAAGATCGAAGCGGCGAACGGGTGGGAGCTGGAGAACCATCTGGAAATCGCGATGGACGCGCTTCGCTGTCCTCCCGCCGATCAAAAAATCGGCACGCTTTCTGGCGGGGAGAAACGACGCGTTGCTCTGTGCCGGCTGATGATTCAGGAACCGGACATCCTGCTCCTCGACGAGCCCACGAACCATCTGGACGCGGAATCCGTCCAGTGGCTCGAGCAGCACCTCCAGCAGTACAAAGGCACTGTGATCGCTGTGACGCACGATCGATACTTTCTCGACAACGTTGCCGGTTGGATCCTCGAGCTCGACCGGGGCCACGGCATTCCATTTCAAGGCAACTATTCGTCGTGGTTGGAACAAAAGCAGGAACGGCTGGCCCAGGAGGAAAAGGCTGAATCCAAACGCAAGAAAACGCTGGAGCACGAGTTGGAATGGATCCGGATGTCGCCGAAGGCGCGCCAGTCGAAGGGGAGAGCCAGGCTGAACCGCTACGAAGAGCTGGTCAATCAGAAGCAGGAGCAACGCACCGAGGATCTGGAGATCTACATTCCGCCGGGGCCGCGTCTGGGCGATGTCGTCGTGCAGGCCAACGGAGTGACCAAGGGTTTTGGCGATAAGCTCCTCTATGAAGGCATCAGCTTCGACCTGCCTAAGGGCGGGATCGTCGGTGTCATCGGTCCGAACGGCGCGGGAAAGACCACGCTCTTTACAATGATCATCGGGAAAGACAAGCCTGATTCCGGCTCAATCAGGATCGGTGAAACCGTGAAGCTCGGCTATGTGGATCAGGACCGCAGCCTCGACGGCAACAAGACCGTCTACGAAGTGATTTCCGAGGGGCAGGAGACGGTGAAGCTCGGCAAGGTTGAGGTCAATGCCCGGGGCTATTGCGCCCGGTTCAATTTCGCCGGCGCGGATCAGCAGAAGAAGGTGAAGGACCTGTCCGGTGGGGAGCGCAACCGCGTACATCTCGCACGCATGCTCAAGGAAGGGGCCAACCTCATCATCCTCGATGAGCCGACGAACGATCTTGACGTCAATACGCTGCGAGCACTGGAAGAAGGGCTTGAGAATTTCGCCGGCTGTGCGGTGATCAGCAGTCACGACCGGTGGTTTCTCGACCGGATTGCGACGCACATCCTGGCGTTCGAAGGCGACAGCAAAGTGGTCTGGTTCGAAGGCAACTATAGCGACTACGAGGCCGACCGAAAGAAGCGTCTCGGCAAGGAAGCGGATCAGCCGCATCGCATTCGGTATCGCAAGCTCACACGCCAATAAGCGGATCGGGGTTCCCTTTGCTGGGTGGTGTGATGATTCCCTTCTCAGTGAGCCTTTGTATCAATCACAGGCGCTGAAATGGCACCGCGTGCGATCATCACTGGAGCGGCGGGGTTGATCGGACAGTACCTCGTGAAATCAGCTCCGCGCTGGGCGCCCGGCTGGACGGTGGAGGGGATCGCTCGGCCGGACCTGGATCTTACCGACCAGTCCGCAGTCTCTTCCGCCTTTCAACGATACAATCCGGACCTCATCATTCATTGTGCGGCGTTGAGTCGCACCAAGGATTGTGAGCAAGACCCGGAAGGAGCCGCACGGATCAACGTCGCTGCCACGAGCCTGCTTTCGCGGATCGCCCGAAACACCCGGTTCGTGTTCCTGTCGAGCGGTGAAGTCTTTGACGGCTCAGCCGGCTGGTATGACGAGAATGCTCAGCCGAATCCCATCAATGTCTACGGACGAACGAAGCTTGAGGCCGAGCGCCTCGTGTTGCAAAATCCGGCACACACCGTCGTGCGCATTGTCCTGACGGCAGGAACTTCAGAACATCGCAATCGGAGCTTCGTCGAGGACATGTGCCGGACCGCCAAGGCGGGGAAGGACATCACGCTGTATGCCGACGAGTTCCGCTGTCCGCTCCCGGCCGGTGCGGTCGCCCGGGCATTGTGGGAGCTGGCCCAGCAGCACAAGCCGGGCCTGTATCATCTTGGCGGCAGCGAGCGTCTCTCCCGTTGGGAAATCGGAGAACTCCTCGTCCCATGGTTTCCTGAACTGACCGGCCGGCTCATTCACGGCACGGCACGCAACCATCCGGGAGCGCCGCGGCCGGCGGACCTGTCCTTGTCCTGCGGCAAGATTCAGCAAGTGCTGTCTTTCCGTTTGCCGGGTTTGCGGTCTTGGCTCACAGCGAGGAGGCAGCCGGACCACGACCTCTGGGATTATCACCATCATGACCTCTGATCCGCTCTCATTGGTCCTTACTGGGTACGGAGCCATGGTGGTCTTCATGCTCGGCCTGTGGGCCGTGCAGTTGCGCGTGCGCAACGCTTCGATTGCGGACGTTGGTTTTTGCATAGGATTGATCGCTGTCGTGCTTTGGTATGCCCGAGAGGCGTCCGGAGAGACGGAGCGGAAGTTGCTGGTGATACTCATGGTGTGCCTGTACGCGGGTCGGCTTGGATTCTTTCTTCTCTTCAACCGCGTGATCGGTAAGGCGGAGGACGCCCGCTATCAGGAGTTGCGCCGGTCCTGGGGCACGCATGAGCGCTGGCGGATGTTCGGCTATTTCCAGCTGCAAGCGGCGGCGGTCACGGCGTTTTCATTGCCGTTTCTGGTCGTCATACAAAATCCGAGGCCGCCCTTCGGGCTCGGAGAATTGGCAGGTCTGCTGCTCTGGATTGGAGCCGTCTCTGGTGAAGCCGTTTCGGATTGGCAGCTGTCACGCTTTCGCGCCCACCCCTGGAATCGCGAGCGTGTGTGCCGCGACGGGTTTTGGTATTGGTCGCGTCATCCCAACTATTTCTTCGAGTGGCTTCACTGGTGGGCCTATGTCGTCATGACCGTTGGCGCGCCTGGCTGGCCGTTGACGCTGATCGGTCCCATTGGGATGGGATGGGCGCTCATCAATGTCTCCGGGATTCCTTTGGCGGAGCGGCAGGCTCTGAAGACGCGGGGACAGGACTATAGAGAATACCAAGAAACCACCAATGCGTTTGTGCCGTGGAAGCCCAAACGGCCGGTCAGCCAGCGTTAAGCTTGGCGAGCCGTTCGCGGGCCGATTGCGCCTGCGGACTCGAAGGATACAAACGGATCACTTCTTCGTAGAGCTGCTTGGCATGCGGAACGTTCATTTGCCGCTCTTCGAATTCGGCGGTCTCCAGCAGTTCCTTTGCCTTGTCGCCACTGCAGCCGCCCAGAACCAGCGAAAGCAGCAAGGCCGCGCCGGCCATATTCCTCAGGGTCATGGCGTAGTGTAGCCGGTTCTCGGCCTGCGACGCCAGGCGAACTATTCGAGCCATTTTTGCCACCAGGAGGTGCTCCGAAGCCCCCGTCTGCCCGCATAGGAGGCGCCGCGCATCTTGTCCCAGTCCACCAGGACCTTTCCCTGGTTGGCTTCGTGCTGTAGCTGCCAGTTCTGGAGGAGGTTCAAGCACGCGTGGTCAATATGCCGTAAGGAGGTGCTATCCACGCTGATTTCCGCGAACGGCGGTGCAGTTTCCAGCGTTGCGGCCAGTCTCGGCAGGCTCACAAACGTGGCAATGCCTTGTAGATGAAGCGTGAGTCTCCCCGTCGCGGAATCCTGGTCAAAAAACGTTTCGAGATTCTGTGTCGTATACAGCAACTTGGCGAGCGCGAGGCACAACCCGAGAATCACCCCTGTCAGCAAATTCACGAAGACAATGGTACCCATGGTGGCAAAGAAGATGACCACTTCGCCGCGGCCGTGCTTCTTGAGTTCCGGAAGGACGCCGAAGTTCATGAGCTTGTAGCCGGTATACACCAGCACGGCGCCGAGGCTGGCGGTCGGGATGAAGCGGAGCACGGACGGCAAAATGGACACGAACACGAGCAGCCAGGCACCGTGAAAAATCGTCGAGGCTCTCGTCTTGGCGCCTGCCTCGACATTGGCGGAACTGCGAACGATGACGCCCGTCATGGGCAATGATCCGATGAATCCGCACAGCATGTTGCCCACGCCTTGCGCAAACAGCTCGCGGTTATATCGCGTACGCGGGCCGGTATGCAGCTGATCGACCGCCGACGCGGATAACAGCGTTTCGACGCTGGCGATGAATGCCAGGCCCAGGGCCTCCGCGAGGATGTCGGTATCCAAGAAATGAGAGAGACTTTGGAGCGTGGGAATGTGAACGATGGAGAACAGATTGTCCTGCACCTCGATGCGCTGGATCGGAATCTCGAGAAGTGCGGACACGGCGGTCGCAACAGAGACGCCCATCAATACCGCCGGCATCACATGAAACCGTTTGGGGAGGATCAGGTTCCAGCACACCATCGTGCCGATGGTGAGCACGCCGATCCGGGCGGCCAGATGATGATTCATTGGCGTGCTGTCGTCGTCGATCAGGCCTTTCCAGACGGCGGAGGGCAGGGAAAGAATATTCTCCAGGCCTGAGCCTTTGGGCAAATCATCGATCATGATGTGAAACTGACTGGCGAAGATGAGCGCACCGATGCCCGCCAGCATGCCGTGGATGACCGCCGGCGAGACGGCGCGAAACCATTGCCCGAGCTGCAGCCACGACCAGAGGATTTGGATCAGGCCGGCCGCGATCACGATGACAGCGAAGGCTTCCAGCCCCTGGTCGCGAATCAGTTCATACACGACCACGGTAAGACCGGCGGCAGGGCCGCTGACCTGCAACGGAGAGCCGGAGAGCCATCCGACGACGAGGCCCGCCACGATGCCGGTGACAATGCCGGACCCGGTGGGAGCGCCCGAGGCGATCGTGATGCCGATGCAGAGCGGGAGGGCCACCAAAAACACGACGACCGAGGACAACGCATCGTGGCGGAGATCGGCAAACCTGTTATAAGAGCCGAAGGATTGGAAATTCATGGTCGATAAAGTTCTCTACGACCACTGTAGCCGACTCTCGAGTGTCTCCCAAGAGAATGCAGGAAATGGGCAGCTCTGGGAAGGGGTCTACGTACTGGCGTCAATGCCATACCTGGGAGCGGTGATGCTCTCGCCTCGGCAGCGTGGGCAGCGGCCCGGTCTGGTGAGTTTCGTGCGGTCGCGAAAGACAAAGCCGCAGTCCTGGCAGCAGGATGGTTCCAGGATGAAGCGTCGGGCTCGATCCCGCGCGACGGTTTTCACGACATGTGTGAGATGATCTTCCACTTGCCGCTCAGGAATGCCGAGGAGTTGCGCAAGCTGGTAGGAGGACAGCCGGGATCCGGTCAAGAGCCCGACCAAGCGCTGACGCACCGTCTGTGACACAGGCGGCATGCCGGCCATCCTAGGGGAAGGGCGGCGTGAATTCCAAGTTGAATGCCTTCCGGGACTTTGGCAGGATGAAGCCACGATGCCTTTCACGCGTGTGGACGAAATGGCCGACCTGGCACTAAAGCGCGTGGCGGCTTCCGGCGCCGAGTACGGCGACATCCGCTTCCTCAAGAGCACCAGCCAAACCATCAGCGGTGAAGACCGGCGGATCGCATCCATCCGCGATATGGAGGACAGCGGGTTCGGCGTGCGTGTGCTCTATCACGGAGGGTGGGGGTTTGCCGCCAGCTCGGTGCTGTCCCTTGAGGAAATACCGCGTGTGGCCGACTTGGCCGTTGACATCGCCAGAGGATCGGCCTCTCTCGCCAGCGAAAAGACTCGATTGGTGGAGGAACCGGTCCACCGCGACCGGGTAGCGACCCAAAGCCGGATCGACCCCTTCACCGTGCCGCTCGATCGAAAAACGACGCTGCTGCGCGAGGTGATGGACTGTGTTCAGCGAGAACCGGAGATCGTTCGCAGCAGCGCAAGCCTCTGGGCACGCCGCGACCGCAAACTGTTCGTGTCGACCGAGGGGACAAGGCTCGAATTTGACCTGTGCGCCGTGCAGGGCGAGTTCACTGCGACCGCCCGGTACGATGGCCGCTTCGCGTCCCGCACCTTCTCGACCCCACATTTGCGCACGGGCTATGAGTTGATCGAGGCAGCGGACTTCATGGCCCACGCGCCCCGAATCGCCTCGCAGGCGGTCGAAAAGGTCAAGGCGCCGACCGTCCGGCCCGGCCTCTATGACCTCGTGCTGGATCCCGAGCATCTCTCCTTGACCATGCACGAATCCTGTGGCCATCCCAGCGAATTAGACCGCGCCTTGGGTTACGAAGCGAACTATGCCGGCACCAGTTTTCTCACTCCGGAGAAACGCGGCACCTTCCGGTACGGGTCCCCACATGTGAACCTCGTCGCAGATAACACCGAACCCGAGACCCTCGCCGCCACCGGATACGACGACGACGGGGTGGCGTGTCAACGGTGGGACATTGTCCGGGACGGCCTGTTCGTCGGCTATTGCACCAACCGTGAGGTCGCCGCAAAGATCGGCGAAACCCGGTCGCGGGGCTCAAACCGGGCGGATAGTTGGGGCAGCGTCCCGATCGTGCGCATCGCCAATATCGGCTTGGAACCCGGCTCGGCCTCGATGGACGATCTTCTTGCCGACGTGAAGCGGGGCATCTACATCGAAGGCCACGGGTCCTACAGCATCGATCAGCGGCGCTATAACTTCCAGTTCGGCGGCGATGCCTTCTGGTTGATCGAGAACGGCAAGCGCACCCACATGCTGCGGGACGTGATCTACCACGGGATCACGCCGGAATTCTGGAACAGCTGTGACGGCGTGGCCGACCGCCGCCATCGCTGCCGCTTCGGCTTCATCACATGCGGCAAAGGCCAGCCGGGCCAATCCGGTTGGATGACGCATGCCGCGTCCCATGCGCGGTTCCGCCGTGTCGCGGTCATCAAAGGATAGCCGAAGTGAGCACTGCCAACGCCAAGACCTGGCCGAAATTGACAAGCGCGGACGAATTTCGATTCCTCGCCGACCTCGTATTGAAACGATCAGAGGCGGACTATACCGTGGTCAATTGTCATGATCATCACGGTGGGACGACTCGGTTCGCGAACAGCCGCGTCGTCCAAAACGTCGATACCAGACGAGGCACGCTGACGATCGCCGTTGCTTTCGACCGCAGACGCGGCTCGGCCTCCACCACGGATTTTACGGCCGGTGCAGTCCAGGACGCACTCGCCCGCGCCGAAGGAATCGCCCGAGTGTCTCCGGAAGATCCTGAGTTTCTCCCACCGCCGGAGCCGCAGGTCTTTCCGACGCTCTTGACGAGCCGGCCGGAGACGGCGGCGGCAGGACCGTCTCGGCGGCTCGAATACGCCAATGAAGCCATCGGACAATGTCGCATTGAAAATCTTCAGGCCGCCGGTATCGTCTCGTCGTCCGTCGCCTCGGTGGGCATCGCGGCGAGCAACGGCTTGTTTGCGCAGGAGGAACGCACAGAAGCGCGTTTCAGTCTCACCGTGCAGGCCGAGGATGCCACCGGGTGGAGTGCAGCTACTCATCGTTCCATTGATCACCTGAAAATCCAAGACCGGACCTTGTCAGCGATCAACAAGGCGAAGCGCAGCCGCGACGTTCAGGAGCTGGCGCCGGGGCGCTACCGGGTCATCTTGGAGCCTGCGGCGGTGGCGGGTCTCTGGAGTTGGATGCTCTGGACGCTGGATGCAAAATCCTATGACAAGGGAACGAGCCCTTTCGCAGGACAGCTCGGACGCCAGATTCTGGACGAACGGCTGACCCTTCAAAATCTTCCCGAACATCCCGACCTCCTCGGCACCGGCTTCACGCACGAGGGTTTGCCGAGTGAAGGCTCGCTCTGGATCGAAAAGGGCGTGTTGCGACAGCTGGCCTATGACCGGTTCACCGCAAAGCAACACAGGATCAAACGCATCGCGACTCTTGAGGCGCCCTGTTTATCCGCATCCGGACCCGCCGCATTTAAAACTCAGGAACTCATCAAGCGGTGCGAACGCGCCATCCTCGTTACCAACTTTTGGTACATCCGCACGGTGAATCCGACCGATTTGACGCTGACCGGCATGACACGAGACGGCACCTTTCTCGTTGAAGACGGCCAAATCACCACGGCCGTGCGGAATTTCCGTTTTCACGAAAGTCCATTGCGGGTGTTCAAACAGGTGGACGCCTTTACGGAGCCAGTGGAAGCCGTGACCTCCGAGACGGGCAAGATGCTGGTCCCCGCAATGCTCCTTCCCGATTTTCATTTTTCTAGCGTCACAAAATTTTGAGGAAACGGGTGAGTGCCGATCGAGGATGGTCCACAAGACCTGTCGTGCGTGTGGTCGGCGCCCTGCTGTACCTGTGGTGGGCCGCACCCCTCATCGCTCACGGAGAGCCGCAACTGTATGACAACCTTGGCACGCTTCATCATCCGATCAGCACCGCGTCGGATCCGGCGCAACGGTATTTTGACCAGGGGTTGCGGCTGGTCTATGCCTTCAATCATGAAGAAGCGATTCGCTCGTTCGAGGAAGCGGCCAAACAGGATCCAAGCGCGCCCATGCCCTACTGGGGAATCGCATTGGCGTTCGGACCGAACATCAATGCGCCCATGTCGAAGGACGACGGACGCCGGGCGGTCGAGGCCATCAAGCAGGCGCGGGCCCGTCTGTCCACCGCAACTGCGGCCGAGCGCGCCTACATCGAGGCCTTAGCGAAGCGCTACCTTGGTTCTCCTCGCGCGTCGCGCGCCGCCTTGGACAAAGCCTACGCGGACGCGATGCGGTCGATGTGGAAGACCTTTCCCGAGGACGTGGACGCCGGCGTGCTATTCGCCGAGGCCATGATGGATCTTCGGCCTTGGGACTTCTGGACCGCGGAGGGGACACCGAAGCCCGGGACCCAAGAAATCGTCTCGACGCTCGAGGCGGTCATCGAGAGGCAGCCAGATCATCCCGGCGCCTGTCATTACTATATTCATGCCGTCGAAGCTTCGCGTGAACCGCAGCGCGCGCTGGCTTGTGCCGACCGCTTACCGGGGCTCATGCCCGGCGCAGGCCACTTGGTCCATATGCCGGCGCATATCTACGCTCGCGTCGGGATGTATCACCAGTCATCTGAACGCAATGCCGAAGCGGCCCATGCCGATGAACGGTATCTGGCCGGTGCGCATTTGACCGGCGAATATGCCGACGGGTATTACAGCCACAATCTCCATTTTTTGTGGTCTTCGCTCATGATGGAAGGACGTAGCGCAGAAGCCTTGAAGGCGGCGACCTCGCTCGTGTCCACCATTACGGACGAAGAAATCAAAGCGAACCGCAGCAAAGAAGCCTATCTCACGACGAAACTGTTCACTCGAATCCGTTTCGGCCATTGGGAAGACCTGTTGCGGGAACCTCCGCCTACGAAGGGTCTGCGTCTTCTCGAGGGCGCCTGGCGACTGGGCCGTGGAATGGCCTTGGTTGCAACCGGACGCGTACCGGGCGCGGAGGGTGAGCGGCAGGCGCTGCTGACGCTCACAAAACAGTTCAGACGAAGCAGGAATCAGCAGGACAAGCTCGAGCGCGACCTTTTGAAAATCGCCGAGCGCCTGCTGGCCGGTCAAATCGCGGCTCAGCGCCGCCGCCACGATGAGGCCATCAAGACGTTGCGAGAGGCGACGAAGATCGAGGACTCATTGCAGGGCGCTGAACCGCCGCATTGGGCGCTTCCCGTTCGCCATTACCTCGGCCCAGTCTTGCTGCTCGCCGGTCGTGCGCCGGAGGCCGAAGCCGAGTACCGGGCCGACCTGAAATGGAATCCGGAAAATGGGTGGGGATTGTTTGGCTTGCTTCAAAGCCTGAAGGTTCAGCGAAAGGATGCCGACGCCGCCGAGGTCTCTGACCGGTTCGAAAAAGCCTGGGCCCATGCCGACGTCACGCTTGCTGCCTCTCGATTCTAAAGCTTTGCCCTCCTCATCACCTCCCTCCATACGCTCGTACGGGCGCTTTTTTGACAAACGCCGCGTAAAACCGGCTACAATCTTCCCACTTTCGGGGGCAATAGGATGCGTTACGTCGTTGGAGTCATGGGGCCCGCCAAGGCCAGAAGAAAAGATGTGGAAAATGCGCGTGTGCTCGGAGAACTCATTGCCAGGCGTGAGTGGGTGTTGCTCACGGGCGGCCGCGATGTGGGCGTCATGCATGCGGCGAGTCAGGGAGCCAAGAAGGTCCCTCGCAGTTTGACGGTTGGAGTGTTGCCGACGACCAGAGACAGGATTTCCAAATATGTGGATGTGGCGGTCATCACGGAAATGGGCAACGCGAGAAACAACGTCTGCGTCCTTTCGAGTCAGGTGATCGTCGCCTGCGGCTTAGGGGGGGCAGGCACCGTGTCGGAAGTGGCGTTGGCGCTCAAGGCTGGAAAAGAAGTGGTGCTGCTCGGCGCGACGCCCGCCGAAGAGAAATTTTTCAAAAACCTGGGCGGCCGGCTCGTGTCCAGTGTGCAGACACCGGAAGATGCGATCAATGCCATCTTGAAACGTTTTGAGCGCGGCAACGGCTCGGACATGCAGGCGCCCCAACCGTGGGAGGGCAGTGGACCATTGCAGCCATCCACCGGCAGGGAACGACCGTAGAGATGTGGAGGTGCTCGACGGAGTATCGCCGAAGGAGGAAATCATGACGGCCCTGCGATGGGCGAGGACGCTCATACTGTCAGGCATTGCGATAGCAACCGCACACTTCGCCTTGGCGCAATCGACCACATCCGGAACATCCTCGATGGCCAAGGCCTATTTTGCCGGTGGATGCTTTTGGTGCATGGAGGAAGCCTTTGAGAAGGTGGATGGTGTGCTTGAGGTCGTGTCGGGATACATGGGAGGCACCGTCAAAAATCCCAGTTACGAACAAGTCTCGGCAGGACAGACGGGACATGCGGAATCGGTCGAGGTGCGCTACGACCCGGCGAAAGTGACGTATACGCAGTTGCTGGAAGCCTTCTGGCGCAACGTCGACCCTGTGACCCCCGACGCGCAGTTCTGCGATCACGGGAATCAGTACCGGGCGGCGATTTTCTATCAGACCGAAGAAGAGAAGCGGGCTGCGGAGGAGTCGAAGCGGGCGATCGAACAATCCAAGCGGTTTTCAACGCCGATCGTCACCCAACTGACAGCCGCATCGGAATTTTATCCGGCCGAGGAGTATCATCAGGATTTCTACAAGAAAAATCCCATTCGTTACAAATACTACAAATTCACCTGTGGCCGCGCACAGCGTCTCGAAACCTTGTGGGGCAAGTCATAAGCGGTGAGGATCCCTCAGCCGACTGCCTCAAAAAGGAGACGCTCGCTGCACAGTCCTGTGCAGTTAGTCGCACATGTCGAGATAGACATTCTCCACATGTTTCGCGGTCTTGCATGAAACCGATCTCGGCATGGATGTTGACCGCTTCATGAGGGATGGACTGGTGGGACAACCCTATCTTTCGAAGGGCGGCTCGCAGCAGCTGCATTGGCCTCATGGCCGTGCTGATGGTCGTCCTGGCTCCGGTCGCCACGATTTCCGATTCCGAAAATCGTCTGCACTACTCGAAGCAAGACATTCGACGGGCAATCACCTTTTACGCGAAACGCTACCGTCTTGATCCTGCGTTGTTGCGCGCCGTGATCAAGGCCGAGTCGGATTTTCGTCAACACGTCGTCTCGAAGAAGGGAGCTATCGGGCTCATGCAGCTGACTCCCGACACGGCAGCGACCTTGCGGGTGGCCAATGTGTATGATTCCGTGGAAAACATCCACGGCGGCGCCAGGCAGCTCCGCCACCTGCTGAACCTCTATCAAGGGGATCTCCCACTCGCGCTGGCTGCGTACAACGCTGGTGTGCATCGCGTGAAAGGAGGCCAGGTGCCACAAATCAGAGAGACGCGGCTGTATGTGAGGAAGGTGCTCCGCTACTACCGTCAGCTGCACGCTCGGCCACGAGCACTCCGAGAACCCCCCGGCAAGTTTCTCTCTGGTCGGATTCGTTCGGCATCCCGAACGGTGGCGCGAGGGTCAGGCCATTAGGGGTTGACCTTCATCAAGATAGACCGGAGCCGTTCGCGCTGTGCGGGCCTGATCCCGGTGAATTCCATTCCAAAGCTTTGGCCATCCACCCATCGGACCACCGCATGATCAATCCGTAACGGCCACTGTTGATCCTGGAGAAACAACGACAATTTCAGCGATTGGCCGACTTTCACTTCCGTGAGGGACGTCGCCTTGCAGCCGTTCGTGGAAATGTCCAAGACCGTGGCTTCGCCCTCGAATTCCCCCTCGCCGAAAAAGAACAGACGACGATTCATCGTGAGCCGTCGGCCACGCCGCTCGAAGAGTGGGTCTTCCTCGGGGCTCTGGGGCCTCTGATCCTGCGTCGTCTTACTCATTCGATCAACCCTCAGCATTCCTTTTCACTGGTAAATACACCAGGAGTTACATTTAGTATAGAAGATTGATTTTTAAATGCATTCCCCATGAGCATTACCTCGAATGGGCTAACAGTGACTCTAGCACGCGAAGAGATCACTTCCCAGAAAATACGTAAGGTAAGCGGGAAGCGGCAATAAGGGCGGGCCGAACCGCTTGACGGACTTGGGATTGCTCTGCGACAAGGGTATTCAACGTGAGTGCATTGATGGATGCTAAGCGGACCAATCAACGAATGGCCGAGTTAGGCCACTCCGAAATCCGGGCGATGACCCAGGCATGCGTGGCGGCGGGAGGCCTCAACATGGCGCAGGGCGTTTGCGATACGCCTGTCCCGCCTGTCGTGCTCGCAGCCGCAGCGGAGGCGATGGCCCGCGGGAAGAATACGTATTCTCGTTTTGACGGGTTACCCGAACTCCGGGCGGCGCTGGCGCTCAAACTGGCACGGGACAACGACATTCACGCCGATCCCGAGACCGATATTACGGTCAGCGCCGGCGCCACCGGTTCGTTTCACGCCGCTTGTCTGGCCCTGCTGAATCCGGGCGACGAGGTCATCCTGTTTGAACCCTTCTATCAATATCATGTGAGCGCGTTGCGGGCCGTCGAAGCGGTTCCAGTCATCGCAACACTTGCGGCTCCCGACTGGACGCTGGCTCCGGACGCCGTCGACCGCGCCGTCACTCCTCGGACCAAGGCCATCATTGTCAACTCACCGGGGAATCCGTCGGGAAAGGTCTTCACGAGGGAAGAACTGGAAGGCATCGCTCAGATCGCGCTGCAGCATGACCTCTTGGTCTTTACGGACGAGATCTACGAGTATTTTCTCTACGATGGTCGCCGCCACGTGAGCATGGCGTCCTTGCCCGGGATGGCGGAGCGGACCATTACTATCGGCGGCTATTCCAAAACCTTTAGCATCACCGGCTGGCGCATTGGCTACAGCGTGGCAGCGCCGCGGTGGGCGCAAGCCATCGGCGCAATGAACGACCTGCTCTACGTCTGCGCACCCACGCCCCTGCAGGCAGGCGTGGCGGCGGGCATTGAAGAACTGCCGGACGCGTTCTATCGCCAACTGGCGAAGGAGTACCAGCACAAACGCGATCGCTTCTGCGCAGCCTTGGCCCAAGCAGGACTGCCGCCCGCGGTCCCACAAGGCGCCTATTATGTGCTGGCCGATGCGACAAGGCTGCCCGGCAAGAACGGCAAGGACCGCGCCATGCATGTCCTCAAGACCGCCGGCGTAGCCGGAGTCCCCGGTGAAGCATTTTTTTCCGGACGCGACGGATCGCGCTACATCCGCTTCAGTTATGCGAAGACCGATGCAGATATCCACGAAGCCTGTCGGCGCATCGCGCGCCTTTCTTGAGCAAGGGCTTTGAGAGCTTGTCCGGATCATCCTCCCGTGATATGAACAGACCTATGCGCCACGCGAAGTGGAATCTCGCCTTGTCGGCCTTCCTATTCTTGTCGGCCACGGCATGCACCACCCCCTCAGGCCACGAGGGAGTCGTGCCGCCGCTCATCATGCCTTCGGGAGCGCAGGAGGATCGCCGCGTGTTGGCGGGCGAGTGGGATTATGAAGAGGACGCGGTCGTGACCGTGACCCTCGACGAGCAGGGAAACGGCACGTATCCTTGGAAGGGCGGCCGGTTCGAAACGCATTCGCTGTCGGACCATACTTGGCACGGGAAGTGGATACAGGAAGACAACGACCGCGAGGGAGGCTTTACCGTGCAGTTGTCTCCGGATTTCTCGAGGGGCGAAGGCCGCTGGTGGTACACAAGAATTGAGAACGATCTGGAACCGACACAAAAGGGCGGGACGTTCCAGATGACGAAAAAATCTTCCGCGGTGAATGGTACTCCTCCCACTCCCTGACCATGCAAGAACGCAAGCACGTCCGGTTTGCGGTGCAACGGCCCGTGTCCTTTCGTGGAGATCTCGTGGCCGGCACCGGCACTATCCTCAATATTTCCCGGCAAGGGTGTGCCATTGTCTCCGACACCGTCGCGGAAACCCAGGCATATCTCCAACTGCAAGTGCAGCTGCTTGAGGAAGAGGAACCGGTGAAGGTGGATCTGGCCGCGGTGCGCTGGTCGAGCGCCAGGAGGTTCGGCGTGGAATTCATCAAGATGCAGCAGGATGTAGGGGAACGGCTCAGGCAGTTCGTCAAGCTGCTGGAAGCGGAAGGGTAAGCAACGGCCGCGGCCGCTACTTCATCGCGACAGCTCTCACCTGTTCGAAGGTCGTGAGTCCGCCGAGGGCTTTGAGAATCCCGTCCTGCATCAGCGTAATCATGCCCTCCTTTTTTGCCAGGCTGGTCATGTCCGCGGTTTTCGCCCGGTTCTGAATCATGGTCTTCATTTCATCGGTTCCCTGCAAGAGTTCGTGCAGCGCGACCCGTCCCTTGAACCCCGTCTGACGGCAGTGGTCGCAGCCGCGGCCTCGATAGAGCCGAAATTTGTCATCATAGGCAGGCAGTTTCATGGTTTCCCACGAGGCCGGCCCGTACTCGCGCAGGATCTTGTCATAGTCCTGCATGGACGGATGATACGGCTCTTTGCAATGGGTGCAAAGCCGCTTGCAGAGACGCTTTGCCAGGATGCCTTGCATGGCGTCGGCAAAGTTGAAGGGATCGCATCCCAGATCGAGGAGGCGGATCACCGTTTCGACCGCGCTGTTGGTGTGCAGCGTACTCAACACGAGATGTCCCGTCAGCGACGCCTCGACGGCGACGTCCGCAGTTTCCCTGTCGCGCATCTCACCGATCATGATGACATCCGGATCCGCGCGGAGAAACGACCGCATGGCCGCTGCGAAAGTAAAGCCGATCTTTGGCAGCACCTGGACCTGTCTGAGGCCTTCCTGCGTGATTTCGATCGGATCCTCGGCGGTCCAGATTTTTCGGGCATCCGTATTTAAACGATGCAGCACCGCATGGAGGGTCGTCGTTTTTCCTGATCCCGTTGGGCCGACGCACAAAATGATGCCATGCGGCTTTTCGATAATTTCCAGGAGGGCGGTAAGGGTCGACGGCGCAAATTCCATCGATTCCAGCGGCATGGGTTCTTTCGCGGTGAGGAGTCGCATCACGATATCTTCGTTGTTGCCGGCGGTCGGTAGCGTTGCGACCCTGACTTCGATCTCCTTGTCGCGGTTCAGCTTGAACCGAAGTTTGCCGTCTTGCGGTTTCCGGCGTTCGGCGATGTCCAGGCTTGACATGATCTTGATGCGTGACACCAGCGCGCGGCGATAGGTAGCCGGAATCCGCATGTAGGTTGAACAGGTCCCGTCGACGCGGAACCGGATCGCCGTTTCCTTGCGGTCGGAGTACGGTTCGATGTGGATGTCAGACGCCTCGTGCCGGTAGGCCTCGGCAATAATTTGGTTGGCCAGTCGGACAATGGCGGAGTCGTTCTCGTCAATTTCGTCGATGTCGGCGTCCGAGGATTCCTCGATTCTGGCGTCATGAACGAGCTCGCCAAGGGTATCCTCAATCGATCCGGTCTCGGTCATTCCGAGCGTCGATTGCAGGAAGCGCTTGATATCGCACTTCAGGCTTACCGCGTACCGGATCGTCATACCGGGAAATGCCCGCTGAATGTCATGTCCCCTGACGATGTCATGCGGGTCGTCGATGAGCACGTCCAGGACGCTCCCGTATGTTTTCAACGGCAGCCAGGAATGTTTCCACAGGTAGTCGTGGCTCAGATCTTTTGTGAGTTGGGGATCGACGATCGTTTTTTCATCAAAGGGAATGTAGGGGCAGTCGAAAAACTTACTCAGCGCTCTGCCGAGCGCCGCTTTGGGCACCCGATACTTTTCGAGCAACACCTGTTCCAGATCGACGCCCTGCTGGAGGGAATCCTGCACCGCTTTGATCAGATCGCCCTGGCGGATAAAGCTTTCATCGATCAGAAGATCGAAGGCGCGCGGGTCGGTCGTTCTGCTTACTGTCTTCTGCATCGGCCAATGGTTCAAGGAATGAAGAACGAATATGATGGACGGCCGTGGAGGCCCCGGGCGCCCTAAAACAGCTCTTCAGGACGCGCCCAACGCCGTTCCTCACGCCGCCTTTGAATAGAACCGAGTATACGGGTCCAGCGTCGATCCTCAATGAATAAGTGAAAAGGAACAGCGCTGTTGGGAGGAAGTCGCTAGGAAAGCGTGGAACCACGGGTCGGAGGATTGACGAGCTCGAAAAGAGCCGAATAATCCAGGTCGCCCAAGCCTTGTTTGATGGCGCGCTCGAGAAGCAACGGCAACCCTTCCAGCGCGTCCGTCGTCAACCCGCGTGACGCGGCCTCTTGGCAAAACAGCCTCACATCCTTGAGGAGATGGCGGGTCGAAAAGTTCGGGTGCTGGTAATCACGCTTCAGGAGACGCGGCAGCTTCTTATCGAACGCCGGCGCATAGAGAGCGCTCTCACGGAGAATGGCCATGAACGTTTCCACGGCGACCCCCGAACGTTGGACCAATCCGAGGCTCAAGGCAAACGCCGACGTCTCGGCCGCGATGAGGTGGTTCAGCGCCAGCTTGAGGGCTGCCGCGCTGCCCACCGGACCAATGTGCCGAGGCTCGCGTCCCAGCGAGCGAAAGAGTGAGGACCATGTCGCGAACTGCGCATCCGTGCCGCCCACCATGACAAACAGCATTCCCGCCTTCGCTTCGGCCAAACTCCCGAGGACCGGCGCTTCGCAGTAGGCGCCTCCCTGTTGTTCAACCTCGCGCTGTATCTCCAAACTTTCGTTCGGGGCGATGGTGCCCATTTGCACGATCGTTTTGCCCTTGAGCGCGGCCGAGCAGGCAGGAGTGAACAGCATGGAGCGGATCGCAGTAGTATCCGTCAACAGCAGGAGTGCGCAGTCGGCCTGACGCACGGCGAGCTCGGCAGCGCCCACGACTGCGATCCCTTGGGTCTGAAGCGGCAGTGCCTTGGTAGAGGTGCGGTTGAAGGCAACCACCGTATGTCCGACCGCATGCAAACGCTCAGCGATGGCGCTGCCCAGGAGACCTGTTCCCAATAGAGCGATCGTCGATCGAGACGTCATGGCCGGTTCTGCTTCAGCCTGGCACGATCAGCATGCGTTTGCAGGAACGGACGCAATTCGGCTCCTGCCGTCGCAGAGACGGCGATCACGCCTCGGAACCGGGGAGTGGCCTGGTTGAAGAGAAAGGGGCGGCCCTCCGCATCGGCGACCGTGCCGCCGCTTTCCTGGACGAGGAGGACGCCGGCGACCAAATCCCATTCATTCTCCGGCTCGATCGTGAGCGTGGCTTGCACGCGACCTACCGCGACCACCGCCATGGCATAGGCGATCGATAGCATCGGCCTGCATTGGATCCGGCCATCGAAATCCGCCCAGCGGCCTCCTCGATATTCCCACGGGCTTACGAGCACCTGCGACCGCTCGTCGACCGGCGCCGCGGGACTCACGGGTCGGCCGTTCAGGCGGAGCCCCTGACCGACAGTCGCCGTAAACAGCTCGTCAGTGGACGGATTAAAAATGGCGCCAAGCACAGGCACCCCGGCTTCGACCAGTCCGACAGAGATGCAATACTCCGGCAATTTATTGACGTACGCTTTCGTGCCGTCGATCGGATCGACGATCCACACACGCGCCTTTTCCAGTCTGGCGGGATCGTCCGGCGACTCCTCGGACAGCCATCCGTCGTCGGGGAAGTAGGTTTCCTGCATCTCATGGAGGACCCGGTTGACCTCGAGATCGGCCGTGGTCACCGGCGAGCGATCCTTCTTGATCTGAATCTCGAATCCCTGCCGGGCTAGGTCCATCGCCCGTTTGCCGGCTTCCCTGATCGCGCTGCTCACTCGAGCAAGTTCTCGTTCCATAGGGTCAGGGTAGCAGGTCTGTCGGTGCCGGAAAAGTACAACCTGGCGGCTCCTTCCAGATTCCCCTTGACCCCTTCAACGAACCTGCGTACAAGCCTGCCTCAAGCCGTTCGACCACAATTGCCTCCTATGAAACTCGTTCAAAAGCGTTCCAAGAAAACCGGCCTTCCTCCTGGCACACTGGTTCACATCGGTGAGCGGAAGTCGGAAAAAGTCACCGTCGCGGTCTTCCGCTACAGCACCACGAGATGCGAAGAGCTGCAAGTGGAGCAGGTCGACCAGCTGTCACCGCCTGCCGACGAATCGGTGATCTGGATTAATGTGGGCGGCGTTCACAAGGTGGAAATGGTCGAGATGCTGGGCAAGCAATTCTCTCTGCATCCTCTGTTGCTGGAAGATGTGACGAATACGGACCAGCGTCCCAAGCTTGACGATTATGAGGCATACATTTTTCTCGTCATGAAAATGCTGTCGTTGACGGACCGGAAAGATATCGCGGTCGAGCAGGTGAGCTGTGTGCTCGGCAAGAACTATGTGATCTCATTTCAAGAAAATGGGACGGATGTCTTCCAGCCAGTCCGGGAACGTCTCCGCGGAGGGAAGGGTCGGCTGCGCCAGTCCGGCGCAGATTATTTGCTGTATGCACTGGTCGACGCCATCGTTGATCAATATTTTGCGGTCTTGGAGCATATTGGTGAAAAAATCGAGGCTGTGCAACAGGCCGTGGTCGATGATCCCAAACCAGAGACGCTCAATGAGATTCATGCCCTCAAGCGCCAGCTGCTCTTTGTTCGCCGGGCAGTCTGGCCCCTTCGCGATGTGATGACCAACCTGTCACGCTCGGACTGTCCCTTCCTTCAACAGCCAACCAAGCTCTTTTTCCGGGACGTCTACGATCATGTGGTGCAAATCGTCGATACCATCGAAATACTTCGCGACATGGTCTCGGCGAGTCTCGACATCTACCTGTCGAGTGTGAGCTACCGGCTCAACACGATCATGCGGGTGTTGACCGTCATTACCACCATCTTCATGCCGCTCAGCTTCATTGCGAGCATTTACGGCATGAACTTCGAATACATGCCAGAGCTGAGATCGCCATGGGGCTATCCGCTCGTGCTGGGCGTGATGGCGGCGGTAGGGGTCGGGATGTTGGTGTTGTTCAGGAATAAACGCTGGCTGTGAGAGCACGTTGAACGTGCTCTCGCGCGAGATTGCTCCGCGCTCGGCTACTCTTGGAGCTCGACGCGATCGACGAAGTACGGCGTATCGCCGAAGCAGGTGGTCGGCAGGTAACGAAACTCTTTGTAGTGGAGCACGACGCGCTTCCCCATCACCTGGGAAAGCTGTTGAGCCACTGCATCGTCCCAGATCGTAAATTCCCAAAGAACCGGCGCCGTCCCCGGGACGGTCGTCATGGCGAGCTCGCCCTCATGCGTCTTGCAGAGCCATCCCTTCGTTGAGAACTTTTGAATATATCCAGCGCGATTGCCGTCCGAGTAGCTGTAGTTGAACGCAACCATCAGCGCACCTGCCGCCAGAAAGAACAGCAAGAGCAAGACTCGGGGGCTAAAGAGCCATAACGGGAAAAGGACCGATGCCCAATTCATGCAGCCTCCTTGGCCTAGGGACGAATATCGGAGAACAGCCAGGGAGCCTCGACCTTTCGGCGGGCCTCATAGGCTGCGATCGCGGGCTCATGTTGCAAGCTGAGGCCGATTGAATCCAGTCCTCGATAGAGGCAATCTTTCCTGAAGGGATCGATCGAGAAGCGATAGGAGGTTCCCTCGGGCGTCGCGACGGTCTGCTCGGCGAGGTCCACGGTCGCTTGATATCCGGGCTTGGACAAGACGTCCTTCATCATCGTCTGAACGTGTTGGGGCTCCAGGACCACGGGTAGAATACCGTTTTGAAAACAGTTGTTGTAAAAAATGTCGGCGAAACTGGCCGCGATCACGCAACGGAACCCTTGATCGAGCAGGGCCCAGGGGGCATGTTCGCGCGAGGAGCCGCAGCCGAAGTTGTCTCGCGTGAGAAGAATCGTCGCCCCCTGGTAACGGGGTTGGTTCAAAAAGAATGACGGATCGGGCGAACCATCTTTCTGCCGCCTCCAGTCAAAAAACAAGCCCTCGCTGAGGCCGGTTCGCTTAATGGTCTTGAGAAACTGCTTGGGAATGATTTGATCGGTGTCGACATTGACGCGGTCCAGCGGCGCGACGAGACCGGTGAGTTGGGTGAACGGCTGCATGCAACAGTTACCTCCAGTGACGGATGTCGACGAAATGGCCTTCGACGGCCGCAGCGACCGCCATTGCGGGAGAGACCAGATGAGTGCGGCCTCCGGCCCCCTGACGGCCTTCGAAGTTGCGATTGCTCGTTGACGCGCAGCGCTCCCCGGGTTGGAGCACGTCCGCATTCATGGCAAGGCACATACTACAGCCCGGTTCCCGCCATTCAAATCCCGCCTCGGTAAAGATTCGATCGAGTCCTTCAGCTTCCGCTTGTTGTTTGATGAGCCCGGAGCCGGGGACCACCATGGCCCGCACCGTTTTCGCAATGCGCTTGCCTCTGGCCAGGCTGGCCGCGAGCCGCAAGTCCTCCATCCGAGAGTTCGTGCAGGACCCAATGAACACCCGGTCGATATTGATGTCGGTGATGAGCATGTTGGCGGTGAGGCCCATATAGGCGAGGGCGCGCTCGATGGCCTGGCGCGATTTCTCGTCGGCGATCACCTTGGGATCCGGAACCCTGCCGTCCACCCCTGTCACCATTCCCGGGCTCGTGCCCCAACTGACTTGTGGTGCGATGTCTTCGGCCTTGATGACGACGGTCGCGTCGTAGGCGGCGTTGGCGTCCGTCTTGAGATCCCGCCAGACTTTCACAGCCTGCTCCCAGGAGTCGCCGGTGGGTGCCAGCGGACGGCCCTTGAGATAGGCAATCGTCTTCTCGTCCGGAGCCACCATGCCCGCCCGCGCCCCGCCTTCAATCGACATGTTGCAGAGCGTCATGCGCCCTTCCATGCTGAGTGCGCGGATAACGGAGCCCGTGTATTCGATGACGTAGCCTGTCCCGCCGGCCGTGCCGATTGTACCGATGATGGCCAGGATCACATCCTTCGCCGAGCAGCGGTCCGAAAGGACGCCCTCGACCCGGACTTCCATGGTCTTGGGCCGCTTCTGCACCAGGCACTGGGTTGCCAGCACGTGCTCAACCTCGCTGGTGCCGATCCCGAATGCCAAGGCGCCAAAGGCGCCGTGCGTCGACGTATGCGAGTCGCCGCAGACGATCGTCGTGCCGGGGAGGGTGAAGCCTTGTTCAGGGCCGATCACATGCACGATGCCTTGCCGGATATCACTCATGTTGAATAGCGTAATGCCGAAGTCCCGGCAGTTGTCCTCCAGCGTTTGGATCTGGATTGCGCTCACGGGGTCCGCGATGCCCAGGCGGCGGTCGGTCGTCGGCACATTGTGGTCGGGAACCGCCAGCGTGGTCCCGGCTCGCCTCGGCCGGCGTCCGGCCAGCTTCAATCCTTCAAACGCCTGTGGCGAGGTGACTTCATGCACCAGTTGCCGGTCGATATACAGCAGCGTTGTCCCATCCGGCTCTGCGCGCACGACATGGGAATCCCAAATTTTATCGAAGAGGGTCTGACCCGACATACCTGCTCCTGATCAATGGATAAGAGGCGCCATTATACAGAGATTGCCCATGGGATTTACAGGGGCGTTGCCCTTGCCCTCGTGCCAGGGACGTGCTACCACGCTGCGAGCATAGGGATTCAGGGGCCAAGGTCATGACGCCACAGCCGTGGATGGATCCTGCCGTGGTGCAGTGGATACAGCAGGTGCTCGACAGCTATCGACATTGGATCGGAAGGGAGCTGATCGAGCGATATGGCGAGCCGGAGTTTCAAGCTCGTGCCTTGTTTGAGTCGCCGCTGGTCGTGGTGTCGCACGGGACGGAAGCCGATCCCATCCTCAACTACGGCAACCAGACGGCGTTGGACCTGTGGGAAATGACCTGGGAACAGCTGATCAAAACGCCATCGCGGCTCACAGCGGAGCCGGTCAATCGCGCCGAACGCGAGTGGATGCTAGAACAGGCCCGAACACGCGGCTTCATCGATACCTATCGAGGGGTCAGAATCTCAGGGACCGGCCGCCGGTTTCTCGTCGAGAATGCGCTCATCTGGAATGTGCTCGGTGCCGGCCATGAGCGGATCGGCCAGGCCGCGACCTTCTCGCGCTGGACCTGGCTGCCGTAGCCGACGCCCTTTGCACAAGACATCGCTCGTGCTAGTCCGTCAGACGACGGAACCGCGGCTGGGGACGGCCGTCGATCATCACCGTGTCGAGGAACAAGGCGCGAGGCCGGATCCACAGGCCCCTCTCACCATACAACGCCCGATAGACGACGAATGGCTCTTCCGTCTCCGAATGTCGTGCTTCTCCGACGACCTCGTAGTCGTTCCCCTTATAGTGCCGATAGCGGCCTGGTTCGATCATCGTGTATCCTGTCGGTGGCCCCTATATATATGAGAAGCGCAGGAAAGAAAATGCCGGGGTCGCCGTCCCTTGCCGTTCTGATGGCAGGCCTGCTCCTGTTGAGCCTCTCTTGCCAGGAACAAACGTGGGAATCGGTCATGGCTGCTGGGCAGCAAGCGGTGCAGCAGGGCAACTACGCCGAGGCCGAACGTATCTACCAGGTTGCGGTCAAGAAGGCCGAGAGGTACGGCCGTGAAGACCTCCGGGTTGCCGTCACTTTGTCGCAATTGGCGCAGGTCTATGCCGGACAAGGTAAGCATGTTGAGGCGGAGCCCTTGTATCTGCAGGCGCTGAAGATCTATCAATCCGTGCATGGAGAGACGCACGCTGATGTAGCGGCGACCCTGAACAATCTCGGCGTCCTCCATCGCATGTACGGGCAGTATGCGGAAGCCGAGCCGCTGCTGGTGCGAGCGCTGGCCATCAAGGAGCAACTATTGGGAAGCGACCATCCCGACGTCGCCTTGAGCGCTGCGAATCTCGGACAGTTGTACGTTGCGCAAGGACAGCCCGCGAAGGCCGAGCCCTTCTATCGCCGAGCGCTCTCGATCCGGCAAAAGACGTTGGGATCGTCGCATCCAGAGGTGGCCAAGACACTCGAGGACCTGGCCAACGTGCTGCGCAAGCTCGGCCGAAGTGGCGAGGCGGTCGCGCTCGATCTGCAGGCTCGCGAGATCCGCGCCAAGCGGAGTTGAACCTGCCACGTCTCTCGTTGTAGCGTAGTCCATGATGAAAGACGATCAGCCGGCTCCCACCAATTGGCGCATGAACGCAATGGTGGCCCGCGTTGTCGGCATTGTGTCCATCGCCCTCGGATTCATTCTGGGGATGTACGGCCTTGATGAGCAGGGATCCCGATGGCTGCAGACGGCGTTGGGATTGCTCGTCACGGGCATGCTGGCACAGGGCTACGCGCTGTATTGTTCCGTCAAGCGGATGCAGCAACTTCACGATCAATCGAAGACATGAAGCTTGCCCGCAGAACGCTCGCATTCCGCGCATGGTTCCTCCTGTTGGTCCTCGCCTTTCTGGCCGCTTGCGGCGGTCCCTGGCGGGACGGATATTTCAAAAAAGGCGTGGACCGGCTGACGCAGGAGGAAGTCTCCGAGAAGATGGGCCCGCCCCACACGGCCAAGACTCCTGCGCTCGGCGGCGACACCATTTGGACCTACCGCGTGCCATACAGCGACAAGGACCTGAATCCGATGGACCTGTCAGGCATTACCAATGCGGCAAACGAGGCAGCGTCGTTAATCGGAAAGGGACCGCAGGAAGGCCCCAAGCCGACCTTGTACTGCTACCGCTATACCTTGACCTTCGATGAGCAAAAAGTGCTCAAAAGCTGGAAACGAGAGGAGTGCGTTCCGGGCACACGAAATGCCTTGCATACCGACTAGGCGAGCAGCGTGGCCGCTCCATCCATGATCACATGGCTTCCGCAGATCGATAGCTCCATCGTTCTTGACAGCCTCAAGTCCCTTCTACTACTGCTCTCCGTCCTGATCGCTCGGACCCTCACCGTCCGCTCCATCTCCAGAAATTCCGCGCTCACGATGGAAGCCAAGCGTCGGTGGGTGGTGACCGTACGCAACTCGATGGTCTTCGTGTTCCTGCTTGGTCTGGTCGTCATATGGGCGCATGAGCTGCAGGCCTTTGCCGTCTCCCTGGTTGCTCTCGCGGCGGCGCTGGTCTTAGCGACCAAGGAACTGCTCCTGTGCTGGAGCGGAGCCGCGTTGCGCGTTGGCGGCAAGGTGTACTCGGTGGGAGACCGGATCCAAGTCGCTGGCCATCGCGGCGTGGTGTTGGACCATGATATTTTTGCGACAAAACTATTGGAGATCGGCCCGGGACAGTCGTCGCACCTGTATACCGGGCGCGTAACGGTGTTCCCCAATAGCCTGCTGTTCACCAATCCGCTGATCAAAGAAAATCCCAACCAGGAGTACGGTCTGTACACGCTCACGGTTCCGCTGCCGGCCGAGAAGGACTGGAAGGTGGCCGAGACGCGGCTGCTCGAATCGGCCAAGGCTGAATGCGCGCCGTTTATGCAGGAAGCCAGCCGGCAGATGAAGCTGCTCGAGCAACAGAATCTACTGGAGGCTCCTTCGCCGGAGCCTCGTATTACCATTCAATTGTCGGACACCGGCCGGATTGTGCTGGTGTTACGCTTTCCGGCTCCCGACCGGGGCCGCTCCCGCATCGAACAGGCAATCCTCCGGCGGTATCTGGGGTCAGTCTGACTCCTCTCGATGGCGTATCTCTTGACAGGGTATGGTCCTCATGCGACGCTGGGCGCCCTGACGTCGCCGGAAACTTTCAGCCCATCATCATGCACGATAGCCTAGGCTTTTCGACAGATCACCGTCCATGAACAGCCTCGGGTCCAACCTTCAGTCAGCCGGCCTGGTCCCGTCGAACAAGACGATGAAAATCGCCACCTATAACGTCAACTCGCTTCGTAAGCGACTTCCCATCGTCATCGAGTGGCTGGACAAACAGAAGCCGGACATTCTCTGCCTTCAAGAAACGAAGGTGCAGGACAGCGAGTTCCCGCTCATGGCGTTAATCCCCTCAGGTTATGAAATCGGCTTCCGAGGGATGAAGAGCTACAATGGTGTGGCCATCCTCACTCGAACCAAACCGGAGTCCGTGCGGGCCGGGTTGGACGACGGCGGTGAACCGGACGAGCCGAGACTGCTCCACGTCGTGGTCGGCGGGATCACCATTCTCAACACCTACATTCCGCAGGGATTCGAGATCGATTCGCCAAAATATGTGTACAAGCTCGAGTGGTACAAGCGGCTCCGAGCCTACTTCGAGAAGCACCTCTCACCGACGCTGCCTGCAATTTGGTGTGGGGACATGAATGTGGCACCGAGGGCGATGGACGTCCATAGTCCAGAAAAACATCTCACGCACGTGTGCTATCACGAGGCCGCGCGAAAGGCCTATGAAGCGACGGTATCGTGGGGATTTCACGACGTCTTCGTGCGGATGTATCCGGAGCGGCAGCAGTTTACGTTTTGGGATTATCGCGCGCCGAGTTCGTTGGAGGCGAATAAAGGCTGGCGCATCGACCATATCCTGGCGACGGCCCCTCTGGCGGAAAAATGTCTGCGGGTTGAGGTTGATGTTGAGCCCCGGCGGTCCAAGGACCCCTCCGATCACACCTTTCTCTGGGCGGAATTCAACATTAGCTGAGCAAGGCGAGATCGCGGTTGACCAATCGCTTGCATCCCGGGTGCACGAGCAAGGGGCCGGTGTGGTCGATCCATCGGCTGAGGTGCCTGGCGAGTGACGACGTGAAACCGTTTGTGGGCTGTTAGGAGCATCTAAAAATATCACTCAATGAGGCCAGAGGCAGATGTCGAGCTCTGGAGGGCGGGAAGCTCACCGGCTCAGTGGAACCATCGGCGTCACTTCCCGATCATCCGCGAGCGCGACATCTACGTCTGTCCTATCCGGCGAAGCGCAAGTCGTTCACTTCGGCCGGACGAGGGCACATGCTTATGCCGCACGGAGCGTGGGGGGCGTCGAGCGTATTCGTACAAGACGGTTTTGTTCGATCAATGGGTCTAGCACCAGCCCGCAGTTGATGCACCGCAAAACGGTTCCGCCGGTAGAATATTCCGGTCGCGATTCCGCAATCATCAAGCCTTTGCATTTTCTACAGGTCATGTCCCCACCTCCTGATGAATTCTTTTGTCCATACGACCGCGAATGTAGCAATGGAAGATTAACGGGGAGTTAACGGTCAGTTAAAAATCTCTAATGTGAAACCCCGAGTCCATTAGTAGCCGTATGAGACGCAGGCTTGGTTTCAAGCGGTCTAAGCCATGGAAACTTTAGCGAGTTTTGCCCGTTCCCGACTGGTTGGCCGTACAGACTCTCGACCGCTCAGGCAGGGTGGGCGAAATGTTGACGGAACCATTTCAAGGCCTCCTCGGCCACTTGCTCGAGCGTCCCCGGTTCTTCAAACAAATGCGTCGCACCCGGAATGATCATCAGTTGCTTTGGGCCTCTGAGAAGCGGGTAGGCATGCTGATTCATCTCGATCACGGGGTGATCTTCGCTGCCGACCAGGAGCAGGGTCGGGGCGATCACCTGAGGCAGGAAACGTTCGGCGAGGTCAGGCCGCCCTCCGCGCGACACAATGGCTCCCACCTCAAAAGAAGCTTGTGCAGCGGCTTGGAGAGCGGCGGCCGCTCCGGTGCTGGCACCGAAGTAGCCCAATGGCAGTTCCTTGGTACGAGAGTCTTCTCGAAGCCAGGCGCTCGCCATCATCACACGATCGGATAAGAGATCAATGTCGAAGACGTTGCGCCGATCCTCCGCCTCATGCGTCATTAACAGATCGATCAGGAGTGTGGCGATCCCTCCCTGCTGAAGCTGACGAGCCACAAAGCGGTTACGTGGGCTGAATCGACCGCTCCCGCTCCCATGCGCAAATAGAACGATGCCGGCGGGTGTGGACGGGATCTCGAGGAACCCGCCGAGGTCCGTGTGGTCATCCCTAATCGTGACTGGCTCCTCGACCATGCCGTTCCTCCGCGATGACGATATGCTTCACAGGAACATTTTGGCGCTTCTGTGATTCAATGAGAACAGGGGAAAAGGGAAGATCCATGCCTGCTCGATGCTCATTTCCCGTAGGCGGTAAGCTGACAAGTCCCCCGATCGAATTTCGGTCTTGTACTACCCCTTTGCCGCTTGCTATCCTCCCCGCTCCCGTACTACGGAAACAGTACCAATAATTGCGCACCGGTATTCGGAGTCGTGCAAGGTCCATCGGCCCACCGCTCTGGTTCCTCCTGGCTCGCTTCCGGACCACGGTTTTTTCGTGAAGTCTCGAACGTAATAGGACTTCTCGTCCAAGATTCCTTTTGATAGGCGCCCAGCAATCACCTCCATCCTAATTCGACCACGTAAACCCACGAACAAGAATCGGGCAAACACGTGAACACCAACCTGCCCACAAGAGCACACAGAAGAGGAGTTTCTTCCATCTCGGTGCCCGTCGTGTTGGTTCTCTGCTTTGTGACGGCGGTCGCGTTGGATCTGTACGCACTGGTGTTTCTGCGCGCACTGCTCGTGAACGACAGGGGCGGTGATCTCGCAAGCACGGCCGTCAAGGGTGCTCACACGCTCGATCGGGTATTGTTTGAGCGGTACGAGGACATCAGAGTGTTCGCGACCGACCGGACTCTCTTGGAAGGTGAGGAGGCTGAGAAGACCAGAAGATTGCGGCAATATCAACAGCTCTACGGCTATTACTCCTGGATCGGCACTACCGATGCGGCCGGCCACATGACGGCGGCCACGGAATCGAATGGCCACTCGCCCGCTGGTAGGTCTCGCCCCCTGGCGTCGTTTGAAACCGTCAAACAGACGCGGCGTGTTCACTTGGAGGTGGCCAGCGGGTCAGATGAGACCGGTCCGGAGGTGATCTTTTCCGCACCTCTTGATGACCCAGGGGGAGAATTTCGCGGGGCTGTGATCAGCCGTATGCCGCTGGAGCAGTTTCGAGCCATCCTCGATGAGGAAGGTGAAGTGCAGGAGGAAAAGGACGCAATCGATTGGATTTTGCTCGATCGTGAAGGCGTCATACTTCTCCAAAAAAGTCAGCCGATCGGCGTCCCGCCCTCTGTTAGAGCCCAGTCTGTCTCCTTTAAACGGGCTGCGGAAGGCCCTGAGAGAAACGGTTTTGTGGAGGAATTGCGCGAACAGGATGGAAGTCCTGTCGTGACCGGATTTGCGCGGACCAGAGGGTACAGAGACTTTTCCGGATTCGGATGGGTGGTGCTGGTTCAGCTGGATCGTGCCTCGGCGTATGCGCCGATCAACAAGCTGGTCTGGATGGTCGGTCTCATCGGGCTATTAGTGGTCGCACCCCTCACCGGGTTCGGTCTGTTCGCGTCGCGGAAACTGGTGCGTGAACGCCAGGATCTGCTTCTCGCGCGTCAGAAATTGGAACAATCGCTCGCGGAGTTGGCGCGTTCAAACTCAGATTTGCAGCAGTTCGCTTATGTCGCGTCTCATGACCTGCAGGAACCGTTGCGCATGGTAGCCAGTTACACACAACTGTTGGCGAAGCGCTATAAAGGGAAACTCGACAAAGACGCCGATGAATTTGTTGCGTTTGCCGTGAACGGCGCCAATCGCATGCAGGCGCTCATTCAGGATCTCCTCGCCTTTGCGCGGGTCGATACGCAGGGCCAGCACTTTGAACCGACCTCTCTCGAGGCACTCTTAGGCTATGCGCTCGACAACCTCAAAGGCGGAATCGAAGAAAGTGGCGCGGTCCTCACCCATGATCCTCTGCCCACCGTCATGGCCGATGAACGCCAGGTCTTACACCTGCTCCAAAATCTCTTGAGCAATGCCATCAAGTTCCGGAAACAGGATCCTCCGCTCGTCCACATCTCCGCCGAAAAACGCGACCGAGAATGGCTGTTCTCGGTTCGTGACAACGGCATCGGCATCGATCCGCAGTACGCCGAACGCATCTTTGTCATTTTCCAGCGTTTGCATACGAATGCCGAATATCCGGGAACCGGCATCGGTCTGTCGATCTGCAAAAAGATTGTGGAACGTCACGGCGGGCGCATTTGGATGGAATCTCAGCTAGGCCAAGGCGCAACCTTTTTGTTCACGTTGCCCGTCAGAGACATGCCGTCGTAAGCCATAGGAGCATCAATTAGCGAGTGTCGTGAATGAACAAACCCGAGTGAATCCTGCACCACTACCACCCTGGAAGGAGGACATCGATGTCGGCAGCTGAAGCGATGAGACCAGTCGAGATCTTGTTGGTAGAAGATAACCCAGGCGATGTACGCCTGACGAAGGAGGCGTTGAAGGAAGCGAAGGTCATCAACAACCTGACCGTGCTCAAGGATGGGGTTGAAGCTCTGGCATTCCTACGCCAGCAGGGATCCTACGGCGGTGCTGTCATCCCTCACCTGATCCTGCTGGACTTGAACCTTCCGAAGAAGGACGGCCGTGAAGTCCTGGCTGAAATCAAAGCTGACGAGAAACTGAAGCGCATTCCGGTCGTCGTGTTGACCACCTCGCAGGATGAACAAGACGTGTTTAAGAGCTATAACCTGCACGCCAACTGTTATGTGACCAAGCCGGTGGATTTGGAGCAGTTCATGACCGTCGTCAAATCGATCGAAGATTTCTGGTTGGGAATTGTGATGCTGCCGAAGAACGGAACCGTCCGCCGGCAGGGATGAGGCGCCATGCGCATCTTGATGGTTGAAGATAGTCCCGGCGACGTCAGGCTGCTGCGAGAGCATCTGGCGGGAAATCATAGCGTCGGCGAGGTGTTCCACGTGGTGCATGTCGAACGACTCGCGCTCGCCTTGCAGTCTCTGGACGAGGGCGCGTTTGAGGTCGTGCTGCTCGACCTTTCGCTGCCGGACAGCCAGGGTATCGGCACGCTGACCAAAATGCACGCGGCCAGGCCGGGCATGCCGATCGTCGTCCTGACAAGCCTTGATGACGAGACCTTGGGCCTGCAGTTGCTCCAGCGTGGTGCGCAGGATTACCTGGTCAAGGGAGAGATGACGGCTTCACTCCTGCGGCGTTCGCTCCGTTACGCCGTCGAGCGCAAGCGGGCGGAGGTTGAATTACGAACGAGCGAAGTCTTTCTCGAATCCATTGTGGAAAATATCCCGCACATGATTTTTGTGAAGGATGCCAGTGAATTGAGGTTCGTGCGATTCAACAAGGCCGGAGAAGAGCTGCTTGGGAACACGCGCCAGAACCTGATCGGAAAGTCCGACTACGAGTTGTTTCGGAAAGAGGAGGCAGATTTCTTCACGGGCGCTGATCGGGATGTGTTCAGGAGCCGCAAGGTGCTTGATATCCCGGAAGAGCCCATCCTCACCAAGGGAAAAGGCCTGCGGTGCCTTCATACGAAAAAAATTCCAATTCTCGACGAAAACGACCAACCGCTTTACTTGCTTGGAATCTCAGAAGACATCACTGAACGCAAGCGCGCGGAGAACCAGTTGCAACGGTCATTTGAACTCCTCCGAACACTCTCTCAAAGGCTGGATGTGGTGCGGGAGCAAGAGCGAACCCGGATTGCCAGGGAGTTGCACGATGAGCTGGGGGTCCGCATGACCTGCATGAAAATGGACCTGTCCAGACTGCTGGCCATGATGCGAGAGTCGCTCTTCCCTCGAGAAAAAATGGAGGAGAAAATCCGCGCGATGAACGCAGAAGTCGATACCACGATCGCCGAAGTGCAACGGCTGGCGGCGGAGCTGAGGCCCGGAGTGTTGGATGATCTTGGCCTGGTGGCGGCCATTGAATGGCAGTGCCAGGATTTTGAACGACGGAGCGGCATACGCTGTCTCTGCGAAGCGTCGTTCGATGAAATCAAGATCAGCCCCTCGCGTGCCACGGCGGCGTTCCGGATTTGCCAGGAGGCCCTCGTCAATGTAGCACGCCACGCCAAGGCGACGTTTGTCCGAGTGCTGGTGAAGGAGAGCGGCGACGATGTATTGATCGAAATACAGGACAACGGTCAAGGCATTCCAGCCGAAAAGCTCTACGATGCGGCGTCATTGGGTCTCCTGGGCATGAAGGAGCGTTCAATGGCTATCGGCGGCAGGCTCGAAATCGCCGGCTGGCCTGGGAAGGGCACGACCGTGACGTTGCGATTACGATGTCAGGATGCGTGAGAGGCTCGAGATTGCGGTTGTCGATGATTGTTGCAGAGGACCAGCATGCTCAAGATTCTGATCGCGGATGACCATTCCATATTTCGACGCGGCCTGAAGGACTTACTGTGCGATGGTCTGGGAGCCGTCACGGTGGGGGAGTGCGCCAACGCCTTTGACCTCCTCCAGTTGGTCAAGCAGAAGAAATGGGACGTTGTCATCTTGGATATTGGCATGCCGGGAACAACAGGGACCGATGCTCTCATTCAAGTCAAACGTCAACATCCGTCGCTGCCGGTGATCATGCTGAGCATGCATCCCGAGGATCAATACGCCGTGCGCATGTTCAAAGCGGGGGCCAATGCGTATCTCACAAAGGCCAGCGCTCCTGAAGAACTCGTGACGGCCATCAAGAAAGTCCTGGCCGGCGGAAACTACGTGAGCCCATCGCTCGGAGAACAACTGGTGCATCTGTTTCATCGAGGCGAAGAGCGGCCTCCCCACGAACTGCTTTCAGACCGTGAATTCGAAGTCATGCGTCTTCTCTCCTCAGGGAAGACCGTCTCGCAAATCGCCGAAAGCATGAATCTCGGCACCACCACCGTGAGTACCTACCGCGCCCGCATTCTGGAGAAATTACACCTCAAGAATAACGCCGAACTGATGCGCTACGCCGTTCAGCAAGGCATCGGATAGCCCCTCGCCGTTGTATCCCTCGTGTAGTCCTTCGCCTGTCGTTGGAACGAGGACATCACAATCGTGGTCGCACTGATAGTGCGACCCTCAGCGCTCCGCTATAAGTCCCACCCAATGCCTTTGCCGGATAGCGTCGCTATGCCGGTAGCCTATCGAGACCACTGCAGTTGCAGGAAGAAAGGAACGAGCCGAATGAGCTCCATGACCGTGCAGTCTGCGATTCAATTGCATTTAAGTCGGGAAGGGCCGTGCACTCTCGAGAGTCTGCTCACTCGCCTGTCTGAATTTTCTTGGAGCGAGATATTCAGCGTGGTGGATCAGCTCAGCCGAGAGGGGAGCCTGGTCCTTCGCCGTCCCGCCCGTTTTGGATATGAAGTGTCGATCAGCTCACCTCAGGTGGTGTCCGAATCTGCGCCGTCAAGCGCCACATTGGCCTGCAATCGCTCGAGTTGCATGGACGACTACTCGGCCTCCTAGGTCATAACACGGTTCATAAATAGAGACGGGGCGGCAGCAACCCTACTATTGAAGGTACATGTTATGAGATTGGTCGTTATGTGTTGTCTCTGTGAGAACGTCTACGGTGACATGGAAAAGGAAGTGGGGAAGGCACGCTGGAAGGATCAGAACTGATTTATGGCCAAGTATCAGTTCAGACGAGCTGAGATTCGAGTTACCCACGGGTACTGCCCAGACTGTTTGCAGTCCTATCGAACCTTTCTGGCGTTACCGCAGGAACGCCGCCGTGCATCGCAGAAGGAAGGAAAGTCATGAACGTGGCGATGGAAGGATCTCCAAGACCCGGTCGAATCTGGTCAATCGTAGTAGGCGGCGGGGACGGCGGTCGCATGACAGACTTCATTCAGCGCTGGTTGGGATATCCCCGGCCGAAACAATACTGCACCTTTGTCGGAGACCGATCATTGTTCCAACACACATTGGACCGCGCTTCCGCCCTCAGCCGGCAGGAACATCTCTTGGCTGTCGTGGCCCGGGAGCATGGTCAAGAGGCATGGTCCCAGTTGGAAGTGCGAGGCGCCGGGACGGTGCTGCTGCAGCCAAGAGAGCGTGATTCAGCAGCCGGCATGTATCTGTCATTGACCTATCTGAGAGCGAAAGATTCTCAGGCGACGGTCGTGATCTATCCTTCCGATCATTTCGTGTGTCCGGAGACGGGGTTCATGGTCTCCGTCCATCGGGCGCTGTGCGCACTCGAGTGGCTTCCCGATCGGTTCGTCGTCCTTGGCGTGCCTCCTGACCGGCTTGAGCTGGACTATGGGTGGATTGTGCCTGGCGAAAAGATCGACCGCTCAGAAACGTATCGAATCCGCACTGTCAAGACCTTCGTAGGGAGACCGAGTGTCGCCGAGGCGGATGCGGCATTGGCCGGAGGCGCGTTGTGGAATACGTCTGTGATCGCCGCCAAGGCGGAGACGCTGTGGCACATGGGATGGCAGTGTTTTCCCGACCTCATGCCGCGATTTGAACGGCTCAGCCGTTCGATCGGAACGTCGAAGGAAGCACAGATTCTCGACGAGATTTATCACAACATTCCCGCCTACGATCTGGCGTCGGAGCTGCTCCAGCGCGCGCCGGACCGCGCCGCTGTTCTGGAGATGCACGGGGTCCTTTGGAGTGATTGGGGAAAACCGACACGGATTATTGATTCGTTGCGCAGGATTGGGCGGGAACCAGCCTTTCCGTTGGAGTGTCTGGGGCGTCCGTACGATCGAATTCCACTGGTTGGGGAAGCGGTGGCCGAACTTTGAGCGAGAGGAGAAAAAAGACTATGAAACAGCAGGCGAGATCACGCGAGCTCCGCACGGGCAAATCATCCAATGGTCTGGAGATAGCACACGCTTCTTCCGATCATATCTATGCGCGCGTCGCGGTATTGGCCTATTCCATGTACGAGCAGCGCGGGCGTCAAGACGGTCATGATGTCGAAGATTGGTTTCAGGCAGAGAAAACGATTCTGGAGGAGATGGCATCGCAAGACACAGGAAGCAAAGCTCGTTCCGTTGTGTGATTGAAGAAGCGGCGATAGAAGCGAACAGGAAACGAGGAGAAGCGAATGCTGCTGATGTGCTGTTTCTGCGACCAAGTACGCGACGAATCGATGGGTCACGGTCACTGGCGGGAACTGCACGTATATATGGGGTCCCGCTCCTCGAAGCGAGAGGACACCGTCCTGTCGTACATCTGTTGCCACAATTGCATGCAGGATGATCCACGGGCGATTGCGTTCCGAACAAGGCAGAGCGACTCAATCGAGTCCGATCTTCCAGCTAGGGCACGATCGAGGCGATCGATTGTGGCCTAACTGTTGTGCATGGCCAAAAGGAATCATGACGATGTTACAGGATGATGACCACAATGCCTCGGCCGCTGTCCCACGCACTGAAAGAGGACAGCTGAATTCAGGTATCGTGGTGTTCTCTTCGACCCGCAAGGCGTTATACGTGAACGAGGTAGGGCAGCAGCATCTGCTGCAATTGAATCGAAACGAGAACGGACATTCGGCCAATACTGCCATCCCCAGGTCGGTCGATCATCTCTTGGACGAGATGCTGTCCTTGCTCCAAGTTCGCGGTTCGGATCGGGGTTGGAAACAGTTGGAGGCCAGACGCCTGCTCGTGGCTCCAGATCGATCAGTGTTGGTCAGAACGTTCGGCATCTCTGATCGCTTGGACATCAAGCGATCATTAATCGTCCTCACGATTCAAGAAACCCACGCGTCTTGACCCGACTATTGGTAGACGCTTCAGCCTTCTGGCTCATCACCTGTCGAGACCAGCTTCACGCCGTTGCGAACGAGCTGAGTGAGGGTCAGCGGATCACGAGGACGGGGCAGGCGACATGATGCACGATCGCATGGGAGACGCTTCCGAGGAGAAACCGATCCAGCCCTTCCCGTCCATGCGACCCTACCACGACCAGGTCGAAATCTCTTGAGACATGTGAGATCACCGAGACCGGGTCACCCTTTATCACACGGCTTGAAGTCGTGAACTGCGGCGACGGCAGATGTTCTGCACAGGATCGAGCATACTCTTCGGCCTGACGTGCGACTTCCTCTGGCCAGGTCGCAAAGGCGGCCGCAGGCGATTCGTCGAACACAGGGAGAATCGGCACGGCCGTCAACACCATCGCTTCCATCGTCGTCCGGAATGGATGGCGGAGCAACCAATCACAGATCCGTGCCCCATCTGTCCGGCCTTCAATGGCGATCAGCACCCGCCGGACCCGCTTGGCTTCGCCTTTGACCAGCAAGGTCGGCTGGGTCGCATGCAATAGCACTCGATGCGACACACTGGTCAGCACGAGTTCGGCGACGCGCGAGTGGTCGTGGGTGCCGACCACGATGAGATCGGCCGATATGGAGGAGGCGGTGTCGAGCAGAAACCGTGCCGGCTTGCCGAAGTCGCAGAGTCGCCGGGGTTTTGGAACGTCTTCGGGCAGCATCGTCTCCGCCCGCTCCAGCGATTCGCAGCCGGCCTCGAACATCGATTTACGGAAGATGTCATAGCCCTGCAGGTTGGCGGCTTCCGCGACGATGGGATACTCGAACAGTCCGAGATCGACACCGTGGACCAGCGTGATTTCGTCGGGGCGGTAGAGCAGACCGAGCTGTTCGACGGCGGCAAACGCCGCATCCGACCAATCGATTCCGGCAACCACCTTCATGCGTCACTCACGTCGTCGGTCTCTTCTCACCGGGAAGACACTACGCAGCCCGCGATTGTTTCGCGGCCTTCAGGTAATCGAGCACCTCGGCGTCGTCCATTTGTGGGAAGGAATGGTAATGGTGGCCGACCGCGATGAAGGGCTCAGGCGTGGCCAAGACGACGAGGTCGTCGACCCGGCTCCGCAAAGGAGAGACGTTTTCTTGGGGTGCGACGGGAATGGCGGCCACCAGGCGTCGAGGGGACAACTCTGAGATGGCCTCAAGCGTTGCGAAGAAGGTCGCCCCGGTCGCCATCCCGTCATCGACGAGGATGACGGTCCGTCCCGCGACCTCGGCGAGCGGCAATCCGTTCCGGTAGAGTCGTTGGCGCCGGGAAATTTCCTCGTGGGCAGCTCCGACCAAGGCGTCGAGCTCGGCACGTGAAAGGTGGAACGCCTGAACGGCATCCGGATTGAGATATACGGCCCCGGTTTCACTCAGCGCGCCGATCGCATACTCAGGGTTGCCCGGCGCGCCCAATTTCCTCGTGACAAAGACATCCAGCGGCAGACGTAGCGCGAGGCTGAGGTCGTAGCCAACGGCGACTCCACCGCGAGGCAGGGCCAAAATGAGTCCGCTGGGATCGTCTCGATAGGCTTCGAGCTTCGCTGCCAACAGACTGCCCGCTTCTTCCCGATCATGGAAGATCACCGAGCTCCTCACCACGATCGCACGGTTGCAACAACAGAGCAATTAGGGTGCGTGTTGGATCAGTTGCGAGGCTGTCTCAAGCGTCGGCCGTCGGGTCACTGACTCACATGGCATTTGACACGAAGGTGTTTCGCCGAGGTGTCGTTTGCACGGGGGCCATGTGGACATGCTTCGGGCCGTACGTACACATCGCGAACACGATGCTGCGGAACAGAAGATCTGCCGCGTCCTCCATGCGGATGAAGGCTACGGCACCGGCTGCGATCATCGCGTTATACAGATAGGGCGTGTACTCAGCCGACGTGCCGAGGATTACCACTTGTGGGAGAAGCTTCTTGATCCGACGAATAGTGTCAACGCTGTTGGGCAGGTGGGTATCCATCAGCATGAGATCGACTGGAATCGTCTTGAGCTGTTCAATCGCCTGGTCGCCATCCGATGCTTCCCCGACCACTTCGACAAGATCCGAATAGCCGTCGAGAATCACACGGATCATTTCACGAATGGACGTGTGAGGGTTGACGATTAGTACGCGCCATCGCAAGCCGGCTTCAGTCGTCTTCGACACCGATGAGGGATGGTGTTCAAAGGGTTTTGTCGACTTAAATGTCAGCATGACAAGCCCTCCTCGTCTCTCTCAATGTGACTGGATTCCGTGTACGTAGCGCTTTACGGAAGTTTTCAAAACTAGGGAGGTCCCTAGTCTGCAGAAACACCATGTTAATCAAGTTGTTAAAGGGCTCTTTGACCAAACTTTGACCCAATAGGCCGTCGGCTGATACACTGAGCAACCGTACGAGCTACATCCCGCTACCTCGCGCCCCTACCTTCCTATTCCTTGTGTTGCGCGAACCCTTTCGACGTTGCTCTTACGCGGTGCTCTTGTGCCTGTTCGTCTGGACCCTGCGAGCGTGAAGTACGACAGGAAACTTATGAAGGGAGTACCGATGAAAATGTCCCATGGCTGGAAGTCAAACAGCAGAAAGAAAAAAACCAAACCGACCTACAAGATTCGTTGGGAGGCATTGGGATTGTCACGGCCGGATCGAACCCAAGCTTCGATCGAGGACATCAGAAGCGAAGTCTCGATGTTAGCCACTCAAGGATTGAGCGAAAGGATTCAGACGCCATCCGCGAGGACCACCGTCCATAGACCTGGGCACAAACGAAAGTAGCAACTGGTTCCTTTCGAGAAGGAGGACACCATCGCACGAGCAGGAAAGACAACGCTAGCCAAACGCGACCGCGAAAAGAAGCTCCAACAGCAGCGGAAGGAAAAAGAAGCCAAACGTGTTCTCCGTAAGGCGGAAAAACCCTCGCGGGGCACCACTGCCGAAGGAGAAGATCCGGATCTGGCCGGGCTGCAATGGGGACCGCAGCCCCCAGCGTACTAAACGTGGTCAATGAGAGACGATTCGCAGCGCCTCCCGGTCGGTTCCAGTTACCGATACGTGACTGAAACACGCGCAAAATAGCACGTATTTTCGATCGGTCTTAAGGAATCTCTCTTGCGTGCGTGCTCCGTGCCTTTTACAATCGCCTCGGCTGAGAGGCGTTCATGCCGTCAGGCTTCCCCCGTCCGTCAGCGATCTTCACCACAACATCCATTGCGTCTCTGTTTCTCGGTTTCTTTATACTGGCTGGTGGCTGCGAGAGCGGCCCTGAGCTGGCGCTGCCACCGCCGCCCTCGGGGTTTGTCGGACCTGCCAATAGAGACAAGGTCCTCATCTTCATCCACGGGGTCACAGCCAGTAACGAGAAGAGCTGGAGAAATCCGTCGACGGGAGCCTATTGGCCGGAATTGATTCAGGCCGATCCTGACTTTAAGGAGTACGGCACCTATCTTCTCGGATATTACTCACCCAAATTCTCCAAGGCATCGACAATCGCCGAAATTGCCAACCGCGAACTGCAGCGGCTCAAAGACGAGGGGCTACTCGCGCCAGACAAACACGTGGTCATTGTCGCTCACAGCATGGGCGGCCTCGTCGCCAAGGAAATGTTGACACAGTTGAACCGGCCGAACCGCAAAGAACTCGAAAGACTGGATCGAGTCAAGGGCATCATTTTCCTGTCCTCGCCAGCTCAAGGCGCCGACTTGGGGGAATATGCGTCGTGGATCAGCATGAATCCACAGTTTGGAAACATGCAGCCGGCCGATCTAAACGCCTTTCTCCAACGGCTCGAAGACAATTGGCAAAACCTGCTGCGCGATCGTGACATGCTGGGCCTCACGGCCCCCAGGTCCTTTTGTGCGTACGAAACGCTACCGACCAGAGGCATGATGGTCGTCAGTCGCGTCTATGCGGCGAGCCGCTGCGATGCGAACCCGACGCCCTTCGATCTCAATCATCAGGACATTGCACATCCGGCGAGCGCCGCACACGATCCGTACACCTGGGTGAAAGCGCGCATTCGTGACGCCATGTTGGACAAGGATCTCAGCCGGTATGCCCTGCTGACTCGAGCCAAAGCCACGCCGGTTGCGGACAACCTTCCGCCACCATCCATCTATAAGCCGTTGGTCCTGGCAGCGACGGAACCTGGAATGGTCGGCAAGGAATCGCTGGACACACTGTACCGAGTCATCATTCCCCGGTTGCAACAGGGCGAACGGATTACGAGCCTCACCTTCGACAGCCAGCCGGGAAAGGAACTCTTTTTTGACTTCGCGATCGCAGAATATCTTAAAGCGCTCACGGTGAAGGATTCATTCCGCTACATCGTCTTCTTGGAAGAAGGACAATATCGAGGCTGGATGTCGGTTCAGCGGTTCCAAACGATCTTTCATCAGAATGGCTATGGCATCACCAAATTGATCAATCAAGGCAACTATGCCGAGCTACGAAAGGCCGGGATGCACGTGGGAAAAATTGCAAGCACGGCGACGGCCTATGAGGCATTGGAACAATTGAATAAGACCAACGACGAAGGCATCGCCGTGCTCACGCCGACAGGCGCCCTCGTGGGCATTGCCAGTCTCCAAGCCATTCAATCAGAGCTTCGGGCGCAGGCCGGTAAGCCGATCTAGGCGGAAAAGCGCGCATCATGAGACGGATCCTTCATCTTCTCCGCCCACAGTGTTGGATCGTGTTTGTACTCCTGATAATCGGGGGTTGTGCTGTGTTGCCCGGCCACTGGCGGCCTGGTTGGAACAAAGAGTGGACCAGCAAGGAGCCTGTGCCCCAGACCGCCGGCTCGTGGAACTTGACCGAGCTCGAAACGAAGGACAATCGCTTTCTCGCGCTTGCCATCTCCGGGGGAGGAAGCCGCGCTGCGAACTTTGGCTCCGCCGTCATGCTTGAATTGCAACAACGTAAGGTGCTCGAACAGGTCGATGTGATTTCCGGCGTGTCGGGCGGAACGCTTCCGGCTGTCTACTATGGGCTGGGCGACAAAGCGGGCGCCTTCACCGAGCCAGCCCTCCGAAAGTCGTTGGGGTTTGACTTTCAGGGTAGTTGGATCTGGCGATGGTTCCTTCCGCACAACATCTTCCGTTATTGGCTTTCGGACTTTACTCGTTCCGATATCATGGTGCAGGTGTTCAACAATGAGCTGTATCATGACGCGACCTTTGCGGATCTTCAGTCACATCCGAAAATTCTGCTCAATTCGACGGTCCACAACGATCATACCCGTTTCACGTTCACGGACGAGCGTTTTGCCCGGCTCCATTCCGCGCTAGCGTTCTACCCGGTCGCCAATGCGGTCAACGCCTCCTCGGCATTTCCCGGTGCGTTCCAGGACGTGACGCTTGAGTGGTACATCAACCCTCGGCAATACGTGCATCTCTACGACGGAGGCCCGATCGACAACCTGGGTGTCCAGGCCCTCACCGAATACATCAATCGCAATATTCTTGGGAAGTCATTGAAGCGGCTCTTTCCCAACGGATGTCTGATCATCATCATCGATGCCACTCCGGCCAGCGAGCACCCCGAGCTGAACACAGGACGGTCCAGCCGCTCGTTCATCGATTACTTCGTCGATACCAATGCCTTGGATGCAATGGATGCCATGTTGCTGGAATCCAGGCGCTCGCTGCTCACAGGGATGGGGATTCCTGTCGACCGGCAGGATCAAGAGATGCGCGGCCGGTTGCCGGTCAACGACCGCGATCAATGCGGCTGCGAAGTGCGCCACATTGCTCTTCGACAGCTCATGTATGCGGGGGAGGAGACGGAGGGTCTGGCCGAGCGCGTCACGCAGATCAAGACCAAATTCTGGATCGGCGAGGACGAGCAGAATGATTTGTTCACCGCTGCCAAGCTGCTCATGAAACGAGTCGATGAGAAAAAGCTGCTCACGGAAGAGTCGTTGAAGTTGTCTTGCGCGGTTGAGAAAGATGGGAAATAGGATGTGATGCCCGCCTGCTCCAGTGCCTCAACCCACCGTACTATGCTTCGCATCTGCTCGGTTCCCGCAACTTGGTCCGTTTTTGCTTCGCATGAACGGACCGTCGAACAGCGCTCGGCGTCGTGGAGTACGACCGCATCTTGCTTAGCAAGTGCAGTACCGCGCTTCGGTACAAGTCACGCGCTTGGCACCCCATCCTCTTTCACGTGGGTGGGGATGGAAAAGCTCGGAGCGAGTGTCGGCACGGTTCCTGTCGCCGACCACCCCCAGCCGACTGTGCATCCGCTTAACAAGGTCTCGTTGATCGGTGCTACGCGGCCTTTGCGGTTCGACCGGCTTGATGTTCGCCGGAGAGCGCCAGCATTTCACGATTGAAGGCTGGCAGCTCGGCCGGCTCAAGGCTGCTCACCCGATTGCGATCCCGGCTCCCTGTTACCGAAGCGGTGCAGCCAGCGGTGACGGCGCGAGCGGTGCCGCCAGCGGTGAGGGGCCGAGTGGCTTGGCCAGTGGTGACGGTGGCAGCGGTGTCGCCAGCGGCGATTGTGGCAACGGGATGGTCAATGGTGATTGGAGCAACGGCGCCGCCAGAGGCGATGGTGGCAGTGGCGCGGCGAGAGGTGATTGCGGCAGCGGCGCGACCAAGGGGGACTGTGAGCCTGGCGGATTGGAGGCAGACGGTGCGCTCGGTGCCGGAGAAGGAACCACGGCAGATGGGGTCGAGGCGGCATCGCGTCCGTTCATGGATTGTTCGACCGACGGCAGATGCCGGTTCGACGGATGAAGGTGCCTGGCTCGGCTTAGCAACTCATTGATCTGCTTCACTCTTGCCGGCGTCACATAGGCATATCCCGTCAAGGCTTGAGCGACAAGGTCGTCGGCTTGCATCTGATTGAGCAATTGCTGCCTTTGAAGCGTCAGTGCATGTACCTGCTCTGCGGTATTGGCCGTGGCCAAGGCTACATTGGCCGCGTCGAGCTGCTGACGGAGTTGTTCGGCCTCAGCTCTGAGTGAGGCGAGTTCCTGTGCGGCGCGTTCATTATCTCGAAGCGCGTTGATGGCTTGGATGACTTCACCCTGATCGACCTGCGCCGTGAGATCAACATGGATCACAGCGACGCCGTCCTCGAGGCGCGTGCGGGTCTGTTGATTGAGCACGCTGACAATACCGGCGGTATACGTCCGGATCTCATCGCGCGTGACGTCCAGGTTTTTCACTTCGGTCACACTCTCGAGATACACGGCCACTTGCTCGAGCGCTTGCCGTTTGGCGGCCTCAATGGCCATTCGTGTGGCATCCATTCTCGTGTCATGATCTCCCATTCGATAGTCAGCGGTGGCGGTCACGACACGGATCACCGGCTCTTGCCGATGAAGGGGCGGCGTGGCTTCGGGCGCCAAGGCAATGGCCTCGCTGCGATACTTCTCTGGGATCGAGTACCATTCAGTGGTGAAGTTGAGCGTGCCGGAATCGTCTTTATAACGGTAGATCTGGTTGCCCGCGAAAGCCGGAGCGGCTGCGGTGAGGAGGCAGAAGACGATGATGCGAGACAACAGGCGCATGATCGGTCCCCATTCACCATACCATGTCTGACGGGGTGAATGCCGCATGGATTGACTTGGATATCACCACTCGTTATAAGACCGCGAACGCGTCATGGATGGCCGGACTCACCCGTGTCCCGGAGAGGCAGCATGGACGATGCCGATCCACAGACCACCTATCGCCATCTCCTCGATCTATGGACATCGGGCGTCCGGGATTACCACAGCCTCCTGTCTGACTACCTCACGGCCAATTCGATTTTTGTCGCGGCCATCGGGTTTCTTCTCGCCCGGCAACCCCTGACACTGATATTCACACTGCTCGTCATTATCCTGTGCTTCTTCGGCGTGCTCATGACATTGCAGATGGCCATCGTGCTTGGCCGTTTCTCGGCCCAAACCGCCCTGTGGGAATGGCGTCTTCGAGGTATCGAAGGCGATGCCCGCTGGAAACAGCCGAAACTCTTTGTCGATCTTCACCGATACCGGGACGGGCACGAAGCCCTCGCTGAGAAGTGCAACAACCCGCCGGTGCTTCAGCCGAACTGGGCGCTCCGCCAACACCATCGGTGGTGGGCTCGCCGTGATGTCAGCTTTCCCTTGTTATTCGGAACGGTGTACCTGCTGTTCCTCGTCTGGAGCCTTACGCAACTTGTCGCCTAGTAGTCACTTCCCGGGTGCCGAAGATGGCCGGTCTGCTGTTGTTGATTGCGCTAACAGTGTTCGAAGGAACCACGGCGGTGGCTGGGCCAGAATTCCATCCGTCCTCCGTCGAGAAGGGCGTCTTCTTGGTGGCGAGCCCGTCACTGAATGATCCGAATTTCCGACAAACGGTCGTGCTGGTCCTTGAGCATGGTCCTGAGGGAACGCTCGGCGTGATTTTGAACCGCGCCACGGAGGTGCTCCTCTCTGAGGCGTTGCCCGGCGTTCGGGCGCTCAAAGGGACAACGCACCGACTTTTTGCCGGCGGTCCGGTACAGCCAAACATTGTGCTGCTGCTGTCGCGCTTGAAGGAGCCTCAACCGGACATGCGACCCGTCTTCGACAGTGTGTATGTGGGAGGGAATCCAGACGTGTTGGAACGCCTCCTCAGGCAGGCCGGTCCCGCGGCCAGGTTTCGGGCGTTTGCCGGCTATGCGGGATGGGCTCCAGGGCAGCTCGGTTTTGAAATGCTCCAAGGATCGTGGGCGGTCCTGCCTCCGGAAGACAACCTCTTTGAGAAAGATCCCGCATCACTCTGGCCAGACAGTATCACTCAACTCCAAGCGCCGAGAGTGATCTCCCATGAGCGAGAACGAGAAAGTGGAGTTCTGAAGCGGTAGTTGATTTGAGGAGAAGCATGTCGATCTGGTCATATGGAAACAAACTGTCGATGGTGATGTCGATCGCGCTATCGCTCGCGGCCTGCGCGAAGTCCTTTGACATGTCCGGGGAACGCCTGACGCCGCTTGGACCAGAGTGGGGCGTCGTGATCGGCTCAGTACTCGTCAAACCGGCAAAGCTCGCAGATGAGAGCACGAAATCCCGGGCCGCCACCGATATGACCTATGAATTTGACATCGTCCAAAGTCAGCCCGGCGATCCTGAGGGCGAAACTCCCTATGCCGAACGGTATCATCTCCAGGCCAAGGCGGGAGAAGAGCGGATGTTCATCTCCAGGTTGCGCACTGGTAGGTATCTCGTGAAAAGCTTTGCCAGTGAGGGGATCGCAGGCACCGGCGGAGACCTTGACCTGATCTTCGACAGTATGGCGGGGGAAGTCCGCTACATCGGCCGGTTGCTGGTGGAAGTTCCTCAGCGTGTATTGCGCGGAAAAGAGTATCGGTTTACCGTCGAAAACGCTCGTGAGGGGACGTTGAAGCACATCTCCGATCGTCACGCGGGGCTGGCCACCCAGGCGGTCGATGCTCCAATGCGGTCGCGTGAGTCATCGGCGCGCTGACAAGAAAGGATCAGTTATGCACAGTCGTTGTCATTGGCGCTTGGAGAAATGTCGCCTCTTGATCGGCGTGTGGGCCGTGGTAGGGTGGGCGGTCGTATGCTCGGCTGGCGAGATCGCGCGGTCGGCAGTGACTGACGACAGGGACCATGAACACATGCTTGGTGCCGTGGAAGCCATGACGCCTCATCAACGGCATATGGGACCGCATATGAAATGGACGACGTTGCGACCGCTAGGCCCTGGCGATCCTGAACGCGCTTACCACATCGTCCAAACCGTTCGGCAGGCGTTGGATAAGTACAAGGACTATCACGTGGCGTTGGATGAGGGTTTCATCCCGATGCACCCCGAGCGCAAGCCGCGGCATTATCATTTTGCCAATAAAGAGCGCCGCCATCTGGCGCGCATGCATTTCGACGCGGCCCGGCCCACCTCACTGCTCTATAAGAAAACCGGCGATGGGTATGAACTTGAAGGGGCGATGTTTACGGCACCGAAGGGAATGACCGAGGATGAGCTGAACGAGCGCATCCCGTTGAGCATCGCGCGATGGCATGCCCACGTCAATATTTGTCTCGCGTCCGATGGCAGTGGACGCCGCATCAGCCGAAGACAGTTCGGATTCAAGGGCACCATTGCCGACGAATCCGAGTGCCGGAAAGCCGGCGGACAGTTCGTTGCACAAGCGGGAGGATGGATGATCCATGTCTATCCCTTCGAATCGACACCAGAGAAAATTTGGACGCACTAACGCATCGATCGGCTTGCCCGCGGCGATCCGAGATCGCCGCGGGCCGATGATGAGAGGGAGATGAGCCTGCCGCGCACTACTGCGGATTGTCGACGTCCAGAATCGTCAAGGTGACGAGAATTGGTTTTCCTGCCAGTGGGTGGTTGTAGTCCATCACTGCGTCGGTATCGGACATTTGCGTGATCGTGGCCTGCTGGCCGGTCCTACGATCTTCGATGATGTCGCCGGTCTTGACTCCACTGGGGAGTTCCTTGGTCGGCACGACAGTCTTCTTCTTCGAATCGTATGCCCCGAAGGCCTGGTCTTCACTGAGCTTGACCTCGGTCTTATCGCCCCTCCGCATACCGGATACCGCCTGCTCGAGTGCCGGCAGCATTTGGTGTTCCCCCTGGACGAATTGACTGAGATCTCTGACTTCGATTTGGTCGTCGCCTGGAACCGTAATCTGGTACAACAGGGTCACCTTTGAACCGTCAGTAATCGGAGCGGATGAACCCTGTGTATTCTGGCCGGATGATCCCTCCAGATTCTGACCTGGCTGGGCTGCGATGCCGGCAGGAGCAGATAATCCCAGACATCCGACGATGGCCATCATGGTCACTGTATATTGGCGCGCGTTCGCCATTAGTACCTCCTTGGTTGGAATCGGACGCAGGCGCTGCGTCCATTTCCGCTACAAACGTCGCAAACCTGTTGCCATGAATGAAACTGCAGCGTTTGTGCGGGCTTAAGACTCATGAACCTCGACGCACGCGAAGTGACGGGTGAACAGTCCGTCCTTACTCGCGGAAAAGGATTGGATTTCAGCCACGTTAGATTCTTAGACAGTCTGTCCTCATCTCATAGACAGGCTGTCTGCCGATACTGGGAGCCTCCCTTGCCATTTCACTCCCTTGCCATTCGATGGACACTTTGCTTGACTGATCGGAGCAACATAACCTGCTCCTCCACTCATCTCATTGTGAGGCGCATGATCACTTCAGGAGCTCGTACATGACCACTTCAGTACAATGATGCACGGCTATCGTCGTCATTGGATGTCTGTGGCTCGCCGGATGTGCCAAGCTCGCCTATCAGCATATGAACGATCCTTCTCGGGACGCCTGGCAGAAGCCGAAAGAAGCGATTGAGAAACTAGCGATAGCCCCGGGGTCACGTGTCGCAGACATCGGTGCGGGCGGAGGATACTTCACGTGGTATCTGGCGGAGGCCGTCGGTGCAGAAGGAGCGGTATACGCGGTCGACATCGACGAGACAGGCTTGAACATCATCCGGAAAGAGAGACAGGCGCGAGGGATGACACATGTGGTGCCGGTTCTTGCCGACCCTTCTGATCCCAAACTCCCTGAACGAGTGGACCTGGTGTTCAGCTGCGATACCTATCACCACATGAAGGATCGCGTGGCCTATTTCAGGTCATTGACTCAATACCTCAAGGCGGACGGGGCGGGTGGCGATCCTGGATTTCCATCCGCACGGCTTCTTCTCAGGTCTACTCGGGCATGGCACGGCAGCGGAGGATGTCCTGCGCGAGATGGAAGCTGCGGGCTACCGGCGGGTCGCCAACCTCGACCTCGTTGAGAGCCAGCATTTTCAAGTATTCTCCCGAAACGGGTCGTGAGCGTTCATCAGGTTGCGGGCAACGGATCGTCCTCGTAAGATACCGGCATGGAATCGAGTGAAGTCACACGCATCAAGACAAAGATGCCCGTGCCCTACGAGCTGACGGCGGTGCATCGAGACACGCGTGACACAAAGACATTTTGCTTCGCGTTGCCCGAGGATGCCACGCTGGACATGCTCCCCGGCGATCATCTCTACGTGCATGCCACGATCAACGACAAAACGGTCAAGCGGCCGTATACGCCGTCGTCCGTGCCCGGCACGACGGGATATTTCGATCTCACCGTGAAGCGGTATGAAAATGGTCTGGTGTCAAAGTATCTGCATGATCGGGAGGTCGGTGACACCGTGCTGATGAGCGGGCCGAACGCGGGCGGCCACTGGGTGGACGGGATGGCCAAGCGTGTCGGGTTTGTGGCCGGCGGCACTGGCATCACACCGATGATCTCCATTATTCGCTGGATGCTGGCGAAGGGGCTCGATGTGGAAATATTTCTGCTGTTTGCCAACAAAACCGAGGCCGACATCATCTTCCTCGACGAATGGGATTCGAATGTCCGCGAGCATGCGAGCTTCCACGTCCATCACGTGCTGGAGCAGCCGCCGGCCGGCTGGGCGCAGGGTACGGGACGTATCACCGACGAGATCTTGCGCCGGCACCTGCCTGCTCCGGGTCCTCAGACGGCTATCTTCCTGTGCGGTCCGCCCCTGATGGTGGACGCCTTGGAAGGTACGTTAAAGGCCATTGGTTATTCAGAACAATCCATCGTGCTTCCCTAGCCGCCATCCATCCTCCTCTACGTCCGGCCGGAAGCCGTTTGTCGTGACGATCTGGAACACAGGCGCGACGACTTCTGGCGAACCCAAAGGCGCCTGCGTCTATTCGCTCGCTATTCGATGGTGAAGTTCAGCACCATGCCTTTGGCGGCATGGGATTCACTGATGTGAGGATTGGAAAACAAGCACATGATGGTATAGCGGCCGGGAGTTAACTCCGCCGTGAAGGTCCCGTCGCGTCCCGGCTCGAGGCCGCTCATGCCGCCGATGAGTGTCCCCGGCAGACGCGAAGGGTTGTCCTGGTCGAACGCCTTGAGCACATCATCCGCCGATGCATCCGCATGCAGACGGATGATACTCGCCTGATGAGTTTGATGGCCCCGATTGATGACGTAGAAGCTATGGCGGCCCTTTCTCAGCGGTTGGACCACGACAAACTCATACTCGAACATGGCCATATGGAAGTTGCCTTCAAACTCAGGAGGAGCTGGCTTCGTGTCCAGGACACGCAGCGCCTTTTGCATGCCGAGCGACGCATGGCTTTGATGGTTCTTGCCGGGAATGCCGCAGATGATGACGTAGGAACCGGGCTCCAGGTACAACGTCGCTTCCGACACCTGGCCGGCATCCACCCCGTTCGGACCTCCCATGTGCTTGGCCCAGGACGGAATGGTGCGAGTGCCTGATTTGAGAGCCGTCCCCAGATCGGCGGGAGTCTTGCCTTCCTCCAGCTTAAGAAATTGCACTTGATGCGGTTCTTTTCCACGATTGCGCAAGCGGACTGTCGTTTGACCGGCCGTCAGCTGATCGGGACCATCGAATCTGTGTTCCCAGGCAGAGAATGTGGCAACGTTCGACTGTGGAGGAGGGACCGCCGCTGAGATGATCCAGAATGCAGCAATCGCGAGACAGGCGACCGCGCTCTGGAATACGAACCAATGACTCAACCGCATGATGTCCTTCCTTTGCTTCAACCTGACTAGGTCATGAGGCACGCGAAGGACCGGCCGCCCTATTAATAACTTTACCTACACTGTTTAGCAATAGAGCCATTTGGATCAATGGACGCCTCTAGGCCATTGATTCGCGGCCGTGCGGCTCGGAGAGGTCTTGCGCCGGACCGAGAGGAACAATCCGGGTGGGATTGATGTCGTCGTGCGTGATGTAATAGTGCCGCTTGATATGGTCGAAGTTGACCGTGTCGGCGATGCCGTCGATCTGGTAGAGATCTCTCAGGTAGCCGAACAGGTGGTGATAGTCGACGATGCGGCGGAGATTGCACTTGAAATGGCCGTGGTAGACGGCATCGAACCGTACCAGCGTCACGAAGAGCCGCCAATCCGTTTCGGTGACTTCTGAGCCGAAGAGATAACGACGGTCGGCGAGGCGCTGCTCCACCCGGTCGAGCGTCTCGAACAGTCGGCGCACCGCCCTTTCGTACGCGGCCTGTGAGGTCGCGAACCCTGCGCGATACACGCCATTGTTCACCTGCTCGTAGAGAAGGCCGTTCCACTCGTCGACCTCCTGACGGAGCGGTTCCGGATACAAATCGAGACGGCTCTTCGTGAATCGATTGAACTCGCTATTGAACATGCGCATGAGGTCGTCGTCGGAATTCGACACGATGCGCTTGGTCACGGTATCCCACAGCACCGGCACGGTGACGCGCCCACGATATGTGGGATCGGTCGCATGATAGGCTTCGCTGAGAAACCGGAAGCCATTGAGCGCGTCCTGCGAATGACCCGGTCCGTCCCGAAAGGCCCAGCCCCGCTCATTGCGAATCGGATCGACGACGGTCATGCCGATCACCGGCTCCAGCTGCTTGAGCTTCCGCACGATGATCGTCCGGTGCGCCCATGGACAGGCCCAGGACACGTAGAGATGATACCGGCCTGCGGCGGCTGGATAGCCTGAACGGCCGTCCGCCGTCACCCACCCACGGAAGGCATCGTCTTGACGTCTGAACTCGCCGGCCGCCGATTGTTCCATCGGGAATTGCGCCATCTCTCCCGCTCGAAAGGTACGTCGCTGCCCTAAAGTATGGCACAGAGCCATCCGGTGAAAACAGGTGAGCGCAGGCGGCCCCACAGGAGCTCGTCTCCAGAAGTCGCACGAGAGCCTGCAGCGGCTTGTGGCTAGAGGTCTGCCGAGTAGCGCCTCCGGCAACTTTCGCCCCTGAATAATAGAGTGGACAGGCCGTCGAGGAAGAACATCGGACAACCTCAGGAGTAGCCCATGGGGTTACAACCATCGGATCTGGCCCGGTTGCGTGAAAAGGCGGAACAGCTGAACCGGCGGTCTTTACATGCGCTGCCGAAGGTGACTCCGCAAAATGTGGAGTCGCTAGTGCATGAACTGCGTGTGCACCAGGTCGAATTGGAGCTGAAATGTCAGGAACTCCACCGCTTGCAGGCCGAAGCAGAAGAGAGCCGGAACCGCTACCGTGAATTGTACGAATCCATTCCGATCGGCTATGCCACGATCGATGTGACGGGAAAAATCCACGATGTGAATCCCGCCGGCGCCGCACTGCTGGGTGTCGACTCGACGCACGAGATGAAAAACCTCTACGCATGTTTCGCCGACGGCGACGGAGATGCAGCCCTCCTCTTCCTTCGTAACGTATTGAACGATGATGCGGCCGGTTCCTGTGATTTGAGGATGAGGAAGCCGGACGGAGGGATGTTCCTCGCCGCAGTGCAAGCGGCTCCCGTCAAGAACGGGGAGGGCAAGCGGGAACGGCTCAGGATTGCATTCAAAGATATCACCAGACGCAAGGAGGTCGAGGAATCGTTGCGCCAGCATCAACTCGAGCTTGAGGCCAACCGGATCGAGCTTCAGGAGTTGATGGCAAAGCTCTTCACCGCTCAAGAAGAGGAACGCCGGCGCATCGCCTGCGATCTGCACGATGACCATTGCCAACGCATTACCGCGTTAATTCTCGAAGCGAGCGCTATGGAGAAACTGGTGAGATCCGTGATGCCGTCCTTGATGCCCCGTATGAGCTCGCTGAAGAACAAACTCGGCGACATCCTCGACGATTTCCGTCATCTAACCCACGAACTCCATCCGCGGCACCTCGACACGGTCTCTCTGGCCTGTTCGATGCGGACGTACATCAAAGAGTTTGTGGAATACGCAAGTCTCGATGTGGACTTCAAGGAACATGCCGTGCCGGCCCATTTGCCAATGCCGATCACCATTTGTCTGTACCGCTTGTTGCAGGAAAGCCTTGGCAATATCCGCAAACACGCGAACGCTCAGCACGTCTCCGTCCAACTGTCAGGCGACCAACGGGAGGTCGAGCTTCGGGTCTCGGGTGACGGGACCGGGTTCAACTACGGAGACAGTAAGAAGGGCCTGGGCTTGACCAGTATGCAGGAGCGCGTGCGTCCCTTGCGCGGCCATATCGCCATTGACAGTTCCCCCGGCCGGGGCACTTCGGTCGCAGTCAAGATTCCTCTGCCTTCAGAGGCGTGAGCCGCCACTCGCTCATCGCTCTCTTCAAAGTAATCAGCACATTCGGGTTCACCCGCACTCCAGAGAGCGGGCTATTGTTGTGACAAGAGCCGAATATAGGCCAGGACGTCCTGCATTTCTCCGTCGGTGAGACGACCCCGCCACGAGTGCATAGGGCTGAAGACGCCGCCGTGCTCGATCATCCGTAACAAGGTCTCATCCGACTTCAAAAAGGAACCGGGACGATGGAAGTTGGCCGGCGCGACCGTGAGCAACAAGGCGTTGGGTCCGTCGCCGTAGCCTCGGGCGCCGTGACAGGTCATGCAGTGACGTTCATAGATGGTTTTGCCTCGGGAAACATCAGCAGGATAGTCCTGCGCCAGGATGAGAGGTGTGGCCGGACCGATCGAGAGTGCGATGGCAATCAGCGCAGCAATGTTGATCGTCACGAAGGGCCTCTCATTTCCGGTGATACCCGAGCCGGGAAAAAATTTGAGCAAATCCACGGCCGTTTGCAAGGTTCCGGCATGATGATAGTTGATTCTGGCAGGAGGATGTACCACACTGCGTCCTCTAGTGTAAAAAATCCACATCGTCCATGAGTGAGGAGTCTATCGATGGTGAGTGCGTCACGTCCCATTGTCGGCATGCTCGTCGGAGGGGGACCAGCTCCGGGCATCAACAGCGTCATCAGCGCGGTCACGATTCGCAGCATCATTGGCGGTTCGGAAGTGCTCGGTTTTCTCGACGGATTCAAATGGCTCATGGAAGGCAGCACCGCGCATGTGCATCCGATCTCCATCGAGGAAGTCAGCCGCATCCATTTTCGGGGCGGCTCGCATTTGGGCACCTCTCGAGCCAATCCCACCAAGAAGCCGGAGCATCTGGATCGCGTCCTGTCCACCCTGACGAGTCTCGGCGTCACCCGCCTGGTCACGATCGGGGGAGACGATACGGCATTTTCCGCGCTCAAGTTGGAAGCGCGGTCTCAGGGGCGACTACAAGTAGTGCACGTGCCGAAAACCATCGACAACGACCTGGATCTACCCCACGGAATTCCCACCTTTGGCTTTCAGACCGCGCGTCATCTCGGCGTGGAAATTCTCAAAAACCTTATGGTGGATGCGCAGACCACGTCGCGCTGGTATCTCACGGTCACCATGGGACGCAAGGCCGGGCATCTGGCGCTTGGCATTGGAAAAGCAGCTGGGGCCACGCTCACCATTATTCCTGAGGAATTCGCCGATCGCCCGGTCAAACTTCAGCGTCTCGTGGATGCCGTCATCGGGACCATGATCAAGCGCTTCGAAAGCGGACGGACGGATGGCGTGATCGTCCTGGCGGAAGGCTTGGTCGAGATCGTCGATCAGAACGATCTGGGTGGGCTCGATCACGTCGAGCGCGATGAACATGGCCATTTGCGTCTGTCCGAAGTGGACATCGGGGACCTGCTCAGGCGCGAGGTGACCAAAGGATTGAAAGCGTTGGGGCTCTCGGTCACGGTGGTTTCAAAAAACGTCGGGTATGAGCTGCGCTGCGCCGATCCGATTCCCTACGACATCGAATACACCCGCGATCTCGGGTATTGTGCCGCTCAACATCTCCTTGACGGCGGGACAGCCGCCATGGTTTCCATTCAAGACGGCCGCTTTGCCCCGATTCCGTTTAAGGCGATGCTCGATCCGGTCACAGGACGCGCGCGTGTAAGGATGGTGGACACGGACTCTCAGTCGTATCACATTGCGCGGCAGTACATGATTCGACTCGACGATGAGGATTTCAAAGATCCCGAGCGATTGGCGCGCCATGCGGCGCTCGTGCATCTGTCGCCTGAGGCGTTCACGCAGCGGTTCGCCCCGGTCGTCCGCAAAGATAGCCGGAAAGGGGCGACGTGATGCAAGTATTGGTCGCCACCGACGGATCGAAATACGGGAAATGGGCGCTGGAGTGGGTCGCCCGATTGCCGCTGGCCGAGCCGCCGACCGTCAAGGTGGTCCATATAGTGGATCTGCGCACGCTCCGAGCGCCGTTCATGCTGCAGCCGGTGGTGGCTGGGACCGAACGCTATCTCAAGGCCGAGGTGGCGAAATTCCTGACCCACGCGAAGCGTGCGAAGGAAGAGGCAACTGCCGCCATGAAGTCCTTACGGCTGAGAGGGCGCGTCGTGACCGAGCGTGGGCCGGTCGCGGCAACGATCGTCAAAGCTGCCAAGCGGGGCGTCCAGTTGGTGGCAGTTGGTTCCCGCGGTTTGGACGCCCTTGACCGGTTCATGTTGGGCAGCGTGTCGACCCATGCCATCCACCATGTCTCCTGCTCAGTGCTGGTGGTGAGGGAAGCGCCGCGAACGATCCGGCATATGGTCCTCGCCGTCGATGGGTCCGCCGCGTCAAAACGCGCGGTGCAGTTCGTGCTGCGGACAATGAGGCCGACCGCAAACGCACGCGACCGAGAGCCGGTGATGGTCACGGTCACGCATGCCATGCCGTTTCTGAATTACCCGGAGTTGCGCCAGGCCGGAAGCGCCCTGGTGGAGGAGTGCTCAAGAAAATTGCTTCAAGCCGGCTATCGTGTCGAGCAGATGCCGACGATCGGCAATCCGGCGGACGAGATTCTGAAAGTCGCCGAGACCCACGAGACAGATCTGATTGTGAGCGGCGCCACAGGCTTGGGCGCCGTTGGACGGTTCCTCTTGGGCAGCGTATCCACCAGGGTTGTGCAGCATGCGCGCTGTTCCGTGTTGGTCGTGCGGTGACGCATGTGTGATGGAGACAAGCGGCGTATGAGTCGGATGCGCGATCAACGTGGCCTTGGCGCGGGATGCTGGCTTGTGCGACGGGCTGGCACCGGACTCCTTGTGTTGCTCTGTCTCTCCGTCTTCTTCCAAATGCTCGGGGTACCGGCGCCGCTGCTGGATGCCGGCGGGTCCTTCGAGATTGATGACTCCTCGGTCTTCGAGGCCTGGGCCATCCACTCGTCATCTCTGCAATGGTACGCTGGGTCCGGTTGTGTGCTCGTTGACGACGGTCACCGGTCGGTGTGCGTGCCGATCCTCGCCGGCGCGTTGTTTCGTCCTCCGCTCTCCTGATCTTCTTTCGCGTTGACCGACACCATCATTTGCCTCGAATCATGAGCAGCTCCTCGTATGTGGATGAGGAGACGAAACAGGAAGGAATCAGGGATGACACGGATACGTCTGAGCATGGGCTGTGCCATGGCCATTGCGCTCTCGGTGGCGTGCGGGCATACGCCGTCGACGGACGCCGGCAGGAGCGTACGAACGGTCGAGATTTCTCAGCAGGTCAATCCCCGCGTCATGTATGCCTCGCCCGGAGAAGAAGTCCGATGGACGAACGCCCGTTCGAATACGGTGCGCATCGGGTTCTTGAGTAAGCGCTTGTTGGAGGACCATCGGTGCCAGAAGGGCATCGTCGATTTATTCGGGCAGGTGGATGACCTGGTCACGATCGCGCCGGGGGAATCGATCAGCCTGTGCTTCGCCCGCACGGGAGACCTTCAGTACAACGTCTGGTTCGATCCCGAGGATCCGCGCGGAGCGATCAGTCCGACGCTGACCATTAGCATCCGGGGTGGGTGAGGAGGCTGACGGCCATTTTCAGCATCCGATTAGAGGACGTCGCTCCACGGAGGGCTGACCGCAAACGCCGCGTTGATCAATCCGACGTGGGAATAGGCTTGGGGAAAATTGCCGCATTGCTCATTCGTACGAGGGATGAAGTGTTCCGACAACAAGCCGACGTGGTTGCCAGCCGTCACCACGCGATCGAGGATGGCGCGTGCGTCATCGACGCTCCCCAAACGAGCTAGTGCTTGGGCGATCCACAGCGAACATACGACAAAGGCGCCGTCGGGCTTTCCAAAGTCGTCTTCGCGGACATAGCGGTAAAAAAATCCCGTGTTTTGCTGATCGCGTTTCAGAGACAGGTCCTGAACAATCTGCGAGAGCGTGGATTCACAGAGCTTGCGGTCAGGATACCCGAGGATCGCCAGCTGCGCGAGCGCCGCGTCATGGCTGGGATCGTCAGGGCCGTTGCGCACAGAACCCTCACGAACGGCGCGTAGCAAAGCCTCCGCGGCACGCTGCCGGTCGGCGGTCAAGTCCTGCTTGATCGCTTTGAGGTATCCGGCCCGCTTGATCCGTTCCAAGCGTTCCAGACCGGCCCAACACAAGAGGTTGGTGAACGAATGTTCTTGCCAGCCGCTTCGGATCTCCCACAGTCCCGCGTCCTGCCGCCCGATGCTTCTGGCGCAGAGCTGGGCTAGATGTGCGAGAAGGCCGTCGAGGTCTCGGGTACGGAGATCGACGAACCGTTCGTCGAAAAAGATCGGCGTGAAGGTGAGAATCATCTCGCCATACGCGTCGTTTTGGACCTGATCGGCCGCCTGATTGTAGCTGCGGACTGGAGCGCTGCCTTGGTACCCCTTCCAGTTGGTATGCTCGATCTCCGGAAGGGGCAAGCCCTGACTCAGGGTGTACACTGGCCGGAGCCGGTCTCGCGAATGCTCATGCGTGAGCGCGATGTTCAGGAGGAAGTTCAGAAAGGCTTCCATCTCTTCGAAGTGCCCAAGACTGTTGAAGGCCGTGAGCGTAAAGTAGGCGTCGCGTAGCCAGCAGTAGCGGTAATCCCAATTCCGCGGTCCGGCCAGCTGCTCGGGCAGACTGGTCGTCATGGCCGCCAGAATCGCTCCTGTGTCCTCATAGCAGTGGAGCTTCAGGGCCAGTGCGGATCGGATCACTTCTTTCTGATGCAGTAACGGAACGGAACAATGCTTGACCCACAACCGCCAATAGCGGGTCGTTTGTTCCAGAAAGTCATGCGTGACTTTCACGAGGTCGTCTTCGATGCCGAGGCCCCAGGTGAGGCCGAAATAAAAATTCCGCGTCAGGGCAACCGGTGTTTCTTCGCACAGATAGGTCAAGGGCATATTGGTGAGCAGTCGCAGTGACTCGCCGCGAATGTCGTATCGCAGATGATTGCTGCCACGGATCAGAGGCGCGACGGTCTTGTCCCATCCGGTGACGGGACGACAGCTCACCACAATGGCCGGTGTGCCTTGCAGAGGCTCGACGAGCCGGAACAGGGCGGCAGGACGATACATGCGGCCGTATTGCTCGAATCGGGGACAGAAATCCGTGATCTGAAACGAGTCACCGTTCGAAAGCGTGACGGTCGTCAACAGGATGTTGGTATTAGGGAGATACGATTGGCTGGTCGTGCATGCCATGGACGATGGGGGACTGGCGATGGAGAAATGACCACCTTCAGGATCCAAGAGCCGTCCGAAGACCGGCGGACTGTCCGGCCGGGGGAGGCACATCCATTCGACGGACCCAGTTGCATTGATGAGGGCCGAGGTATGACAATTGCCAATGAGAGAGTAGGGATACATGTCCTCACACTAGGGCATTTTGCGGCCGAAGTAAACGAGAGGTGATGTATGCGCTTGTCACTGCGCTTTTTGTTTCCTTTGGCTCTGGTGCTTGCCGCCTTAGCCTATGCCGTCATCCCCCTGGTCGATAGCCTCACGCTGAAATGGTTCGTGAAGGATCTTGAAATCCGTGCCGAACTGGTCGGCCGCATGGTCGAAGGCCCCCTCGGCGACCTCTTGGTGTCCGAATCCAAGACGAAGCTGTTGGCGTATTTCAACCGGATCATCCAGGATGAACGGCTGTTTGCTATCGGATTTTGCGACCGCAACAATCGCCTGCTGTACAAGACATTCACTTATCCGGACGCCATCACGTGTGAGGGGGCCACGACGGTGCTCACCGGACAAACGGCTCTCGTGCAGCTGCCGCGCGGAGCCGTGCACGTATCGGCCGTCGGCATCGATGGCAATAGCGGTCCACTCGGCCGCCTGATGCTGGTGCACGACATGAGCTGGGTGCAACGCCGGAGCAGCGATACCAAGCGGTATCTGTTTTACCTCTTTGCCATCATTGGGGCGGTGATCTCCTCCGTCACCGTACTGGTCGCCCACTTGAGCTGGCGCGGGTGGGTGACAGGCGTCCGGGCGATGCTGCGGGGCGAAGGATTCATTGCCTTAAAGAAAGACAAGCACCATGGCCCGGAGTTGCAGCCCGTCGCCAAAGATCTGCGTGCGCTCATCCACGATCTTGAGGCCGACAAGCGCATGCGGGACGAAAGCCAGTTGAGCTGGAAGCCCGTCACCCTCAAGTCCATTCTCCACGACCATCTGGCCGGAGACGAGGTGCTGATTGTGTCGAATCGCGAGCCGTACATTCACAATTGGAAGGATGATGCTATTCAGGTGCAAGTACCGGCCAGTGGGGTCGTCACGGCCCTGGAGCCGATCATGCGGGCCTGCTCTGGCGTGTGGATCGCGCATGGAAACGGCAGCGCGGACCGAGACGTCGTGGACGCGCGCGGCCATGTCCGTGTGCCGCCTGATGCGCCCTCATTCGATATCCGGAGAGTCTGGATCACCCCTGAAGAAGAAGCCGGCTATTACTACGGGTTCGCAAACGAAGGCATCTGGCCTCTCTGCCATCTGGCCCACGTGCGTCCTGTATTTCGTTCCACAGATTGGCAACAGTACAAGGAAATTAATGAACGATTCGCGTTGACAGTCGTGGAGGAAGCCAAAACCGATAATCCCGTCGTGCTGATCCAGGATTTCCATCTCGCGTTGGTCCCAAAGATGGTGCGGGATCACCTGCCGAATGCCACCATTATCACGTTCTGGCACATCCCCTGGCCGAATCCCGAGCGCTATGCGATTTGTCCATGGTATGTCGAAATTTTGGAAGGTCTGTTGGGCAGCAGCATTCTGGGATTCCACACTCGCTTTCACTGCAGTAACTTCATCAACACTGTGGATCGGTCTCTCGAGACGAGGATCGACTGGGACAGTTCGACCATTTCATACGGAGGGAAACTCACGGCGGTCAATCCCTATCCAATCTCGATCGAGTGGCCGAGTCGTGCGTTGACTCACCAGCCTTCCGTCGCCGAATGCCGCAGGCGGATACGGGAGATCTATGCGCTGCCGGCCGATCACCGCGTGGCATTGGGAATCGAACGCCTCGACTACACGAAGGGCATCCTTGAACGGTTTCTGGCCGCCGAACGACTCTTGGAGCTGGAGCCCCAGTGGATTGGGCGGTTTACGTTTGTCCAAATTGCCGCGCCCAGCCGCTCGAAGATCGAGGAATATGCGCAGTTCAAACAACAAGTGTTGGCTCTGGCCGACCGCATTAATGCGCGATTTGGTACTGAGACCTACCGGCCTATTCATCTCCTCATTCAGCATCATGATGTGCAGGACGTCATGATGCATTACCGCGGGGCGGATTTGTGCGTCGTCAGCAGCCTTCATGACGGGATGAATCTTGTCGCCAAAGAATTCGTCGCGGCCCGGGACGATGAACAGGGCGTCCTCATTCTTAGCCAATTCACCGGTGCGGCCAGCGAGCTGCCGGACGCGCTCGTGGTGAACCCCTACAATATCGATCAGTGCGCCGCGGCGATGCATCTCGCCCTGACCATGCCTCCGACCGAACAACGCGCGCGCATGCGGAGCATGAGGGGGATCGTCCAAGAGTTCAATGTGTTTCGCTGGGCGGGACGCATGCTCATGGACGCTGCTCGTATGCGGAAGCGAGTACGTGTTGAGCGACAAACAAGTGCTCGAAACGTCAGAACCACGACGGGAGGGCAGGCGTGATTCATGCCCTTTCGGACACCGGCCTTCGCGCGTTGCGTGATGCCGCGTCTCAGCCGCTGTTGTATGCCTTTGATTTTGACGGCACACTCGCTCCGATCTCACGCGATCGCCAGGCGGTCAACGTCTCTGACTCCACGTTGCAGTCGCTGGGTGAGCTGGCGAAGCGCGCACCCTGTGCAATTGTGACCGGGAGAGCGCTCGCCGACGTCGCGATGAGGATCAATGGCTACGTTCCTCATTTGATCGGCAATCATGGCATCGAAAGTCCATTGACCTCTCCCAGCGTGTTGGTTGAAGCCGAACGGACGTGCGCGAAGTGGAAGCATCAGCTGCAAAGCGGTCTGCCCATGACCCCGCCCGGTGCGGAGATCGAGGACAAACGATATTCGCTCACTGTCCATTTTCGCGGCGCCGAGAATCCGGCGGATGTCAGCATGGCCGCGCTCGCCGCTCTCCGGCGACTGAGCCCTGCCCCTCAATTGATCGAAGGTAAGTATGCCATCAACGTCCTGCCTCCCGGGCAAAGCGGAAAGGGCCGCGCCACGTTGGCGCTCATGAAACATCTCGGGCGAACCGGCTTGTTCTATATCGGTGACGAGGAGACCGACGAGACCGTGTTTTCGCTGGGGCAGGTGGTTACGATGGGGGTCCGTGTCGGCAGAGTGGACGGGTCCCGCGCCGGATTCTATCTACACGACCAAGCAGAAGTCGAAGGACTTCTTCGTCTGCTGGTCCAGTGCATGGGTGGGTCTCCCTCATCTGAAGTAGCCAACGGGCCAACAGAAATCTGAGGCCGGTGACGACTCGTCCGAGACAGGTCCGGCATGGTCAGACTCGTGTAGAGTGCGCCCGATGGACTCGGCGGATCTCGTGATCGTCGGAGGGGGCGCAGCCGGTCTTGCCGCTGCGATCGCTTCCGGCGAACGTAAGGGAGGACGCCGGGTCGTCCTCCTCGATGGCGCGAAGGCACTGGGAGCCAAGATCCTGGTGTCCGGCGGCGGGCGGTGCAACGTTACACACGAAACGGTGACTCCTGCCGACTTCTTCGGTAACCGCCGCATCATCAAAAATGTGCTCGCGGCCTGGTCCGTCGAACGGACCATCGACTGGTTTGCGGGCATGGGCGTCGAGCTCAAGCGCGAAGCCACCGGCAAGCTCTTTCCCACCACCGATAAGGCGCGGACGGTGCTCGAAGCGCTCCTCGAGCGCTGTCGCGGCCTGAGCGTGGAGATTCAGACCGGCCGGCGCGTCTCCGGCATCGAACGGGCCGACGGAGGCTTCGTCGTCCGCGACAGCCAGGGGGCCATCGCCGCAAAGGCGGTCATCCTTGCGACCGGCGGCAGGTCGCTTCCGAAATCGGGGAGCGATGGCTCGGGCTATGCGATGGCCTGCTCTCTCGGTCATTCGCTGACATCAACCGTTGCCGCGCTCGTGCCACTGGTTCTGCAGGAGACGATGTTTCATCGGATGCTCTCCGGCCTGTCGCAGGAGGTGGCGCTGACCACGATCGTGGGCGGGAAGCCCGTCGACCTCCGCAGGGGAAGCCTGCTCTGGACCCATTTTGGCGTGAGTGGTCCGGTGGTCATGGACGCGAGCCGGTTTTGGACATTGGCCCGCGAACAGGGAGAGCAGGCTGACGTCTCTGTCAGTCTGGTTCCGCATTGGACGCCGGAAGCGGCACGGGCCTGGTTCATGGCACAGGCGGCGGCCAATCCGCGAAGGTCGCTCGGTAAGACGTTGGCGCGCATGGTGCCGGAACGCTTAGCGGAGGCTGTCTGCACCTCTATCGGGGCGGAGGCACGGACACCTGCGGCGCAGGTGCCTCGCGGCGAACGAGACGGGGTGGTCGCCGCCTTGACCCGGCTGCCTCTCCCCGTGGCGACGGACCGCGGGTGGAACCATGCCGAAGTGACGGCCGGCGGCATTCCCCTCGAGGAGATCAATTATCGGACCATGGAATCGAAGTTGGTTCCCGAGCTGTATCTGATCGGAGAGATGCTCGATTGCGATGGACGCATCGGCGGATTCAATTTTCAGTGGGCCTGGGCCACAGGCTACCTGGCCGGGTGCGCCGCAACCGCTTCGCCGGCATGAGTCCGCGCCTTTCTGTCGGACACTTGAGCTATTGGCGAGAGCGGAGTACATATGAAGGAAGCGGCGCGACGCGCCCGTTGCTCATGATCCGATTCTTCGGCCACATCCTCACCTCCCTCGGCAGCAAGGTTCTCATTGCCCTCTCGGGGCTGGCGTTCGCCGTCTTCGTGGTCTTCCACATGCTCGGTAATTTACAGGTGTTCCAAGGGCCGGATGCGCTGAATTCTTATGCCGCGTTTTTGCGGGATATGCCGATGGCTCTGTGGAGCGCGCGGCTGACGCTGCTCGCGATCGTTGCGGTGCACATCGGCCTTTCGGTCCGATTAGCCATCCAGAACCGGCGCGCCAGGCCGGTCGGCTACGTGACGCATCGGTATCGCCGGGCGTCGCTGGCGTCCAGGACGATGGCGCTCACCGGCAGCCTCCTGGTGTTGTTCATCGTCTTTCACCTGCTGCATTTGACCGCCGGCTTGGTGGATCCGTCGGTACATAACCGCCTGGACTTCCGCGGACACCGTGATGTCTTCGGCAACGTCGTCCATGCGTTTCAGAATCCGGTGCTGGTCGTGATCTATCTCGTCGGCCAAGTGGCGCTGGGCTTTCATCTCAGCCACGCGCTGTCCAGCAGCCTCCAGAGCTTGGGCATGGAACATCCCATGCTCGACCGGCTCTTTCGCGGCGCGGGCCTGCTGGTCGCCATGCTGGTGGTCGTCGGGAATGCCGCAATCGTGCTGGCGATCGCCTTTGGACTGGTACGCGCATGATCACACTCGATTCCAAAGTCCCGTCAGGGCCGCTCAATAGCAAATGGGACCGTCACCGTTTCAGTGAAAAACTGGTCAGTCCGTCGAACAAACGGTCGATCGGAATCATCGTGGTGGGAACGGGCCTGGCGGGCGCCAGCGCGGCGTCTACCCTTGGACAACTCGGCTATCAAGTGGAGTGTTTCTGCTTTCAGGACAGCCCCCGCCGCGCGCACAGTATCGCGGCGCAGGGCGGTATCAACGCGGCGAGGAACTATCAAGACGACGGCGACAGCGCCGAGCGCCTGTTTTATGACACGATCAAGGGCGGCGACTTCCGTTCGCGCGAAGCGAATGTCTACCGGCTCGCGCAGGTCAGCACCCAGATCATCGATCAATGCGTGGCGCTTGGCGTGCCTTTTGCCCGTGAATATGGCGGACAGCTGGCCAACCGCTCGTTCGGGGGCGTGCAGGTGTCACGCACGTTTTACTGCCGGGGTCAGACGGGCCAGCAGCTCTTGCTCGGCGCCTATTCCGCCCTCTGCTGGCAGATCGAGCGCGGCCAGGTGAGGATCCATCCTCGGACGGAAATGCTCGATCTGATCGTCGTTGACGGCCACGCGCGGGGGATCGTCGTGCGCGATCTCGTCACCGGCGAGATCCGATCGCATACGGCTCAAGCCGTCGTGTTGGCGACGGGAGGCTACAGCAATATCTTCTATCTCTCGACCAATGCCAGTGGCTGCAACGTGACGGCCACTTACCGGGCATGGAAGCAGGGCGCTGCCTTTGCCAATCCCTGTTTCACGCAGATCCATCCGACAGCGATCCCACCCAGCGAGGCCTATCAGGCGAAGTTGACGCTGATGTCAGAATCGCTGCGCAATGATGGGCGTTTGTGGGTCCCCAAGCAGAAGGGAGATACCCGGCCGCCCGATGAAATCCCTGAAGAGGAGCGCGATTATTTCTTGGAACGCCGCTATCCGCGCTTCGGCAACTTGGCTCCCCGCGATTTGGCGTCTCGGGCGGTTAAACAGATTTGCGACGAAGGCTGCGGAGTCGGGCCCGGCGGGTATGGGGTGTACTTGGACCTCTCGGACGCCATCGCCAAGCAAGGGCTCGAAGTTGTCCAGGAACGCTACAGCAATCTCTTCGATATGTATCAGCGTATCACAGGCGAAGATGCCTATAAGACGCCGATGCGCATCTACCCTGCGCCCCACTATACGATGGGCGGGCTATGGGTCGATTATAATTTGATGAGCACGATTCCCGGCCTCTTCGTGATCGGAGAGGCGAATTTTGCCGATCATGGCGCCAATCGCCTGGGCGCGAGTTCGCTGATGCAAGGGTTGGCCGACGGCTACTTCATACTACCCTACACGATCGGCCATTACTTGGCGACCACCAAGAGCAGCCCGATCGGTCCCGATCATCCCGATGTGCGCGCCGTGAAGGAGCGGGTGAATGAGCGGGTCGGGCGTCTGCTGCGAGGGCGGGGCAGACAAACCGCTGCCTCCTTTCACCGAACGTTGGGACACCTCATGTGGGATCTCTGCGGGATGGCGCGACACGAAGCGGGACTCAAACAGGCGCTCGAGCGGATCCCAGCCCTGCGCGAGGAGTTCTGGCACGACGTGGCGGTGCTCGGCTCAGGGGAGACGCTGAATCAAGAACTGGAATATGCCGGGCGGGTCGCCGATTTTCTCGAGTTTGCCGAATTGCTCTGCCATGACGCGCTGCATCGAGAAGAATCGTGCGGAGCGCATTTCCGCGAGGAGCATCAGACGCCGCACGGAGAACCAGTGAGGGACGATGCCCGGTTCTCCCATGTGGCCGCGTGGGAGTATGTGCCCAACAGCCGGCCGGCGCTGCACAAGGAGCCACTGGTGTTCGAGTTCGTGAAACCAGCGATGCGCACCTACTAACCATGAACTAGGACGATGAAGTTCACGCTGAACATCTGGCGGCAGGCGGGACCGGCGGACAAGGGCCGGCTGCGCACCTATCAGGCCAAAAACATCAGTCCTGCCATGTCCTTTCTCGAGATGCTGGACGTGGTCAATCACGAGCTCACGCTCAAGGGCGAGGAACCGGTGGCCTTTGAGTATGATTGCCGCGAAGGCATTTGTGGCAGCTGCTCGCTCGTCATTGACGGCGTCCCGCACGGCCCGGACCGCGGCATCACGGCCTGTCAGCTCCATATGCGCCGGTTCAAGGACGGCACCACAATTACGATCGAGCCCTGGCGGGCCAAGGCCTTTCCGATCATCAAGGACCTTGTCGTGGACCGGAGCGCGTTCGACCGCATCATGCAGGCCGGAGGGTACATCTCGGTCAATACCGGAGGAGCGGTGGATGGCAATGTATTGCTGATCGGCAAGGATCAGGCGGAGACTGCGATGGATGCCGCCTCCTGCATTTCGTGTGGCGCCTGCGTGGCCGCCTGCAAGAATGCATCGGCCACGTTATTCGTCGCGGCCAAGGTCTCCCACCTTGCCTTGTTGCCTCAAGGCGATCCCGAACGAACGAAGCGCGCCAAGGCCATGGTCGCCGCGATGGACCGCGAAGGGTTCGGGTCCTGTAGCAACCAGTATGAATGTGAAGCTGTTTGCCCCAAATCGATCAGCGTCCGGTTCATCGCCAAGCTGAACCGGGAGTTTCTCCACGCCACCATCGCTGAGCCGGGTCCATTCACCGAAGCGCCGGCCGATCCACACGACGAATCGCACTGACAGACCCCGCAAGACAGCGGACGCCTACAGACGGTGGGCTTGACGACACTTCCCCACAAAGGCACGCGTGTTCCGCCTCTTCTCTTGACAGATCACGGTGCATGCACTATCGATGAATGATGGGCCGACTGCTGAATTGTCCCCAATGCCGCCATGAGCAGGTGCTCCGTTCCAGACCGCTGTCGGCCAGCGAACGGGTGGCGGCGATCTTCCTGCTGTCTCCCTTTTCTTGTCCGCAGTGCAGTTGCCGCTTTTTGGCGTCACGCATCGGATTGGACCGTCCGCGCCATCCGATCGACCGTCGTGAACATCTCCGGATTCCAGTGCGGCTGTTTCTCTCCTTTTCCGGCGGCAAGGTCCGCGGCGAGGGAACGGTCCTCGACCTCTCGATGGGCGGCTGCATCATCAAGAGCGAGACCCACGTGCGGGTCGACGATATTTTTTATCTGGAAATCTCGACCGGGGCTCACGAGCCGCCGCTCGAGGTGGCTGCAATGGTGCGCTCAGTCAGTCAGCGCGGTATCGCCTTCAAGTTCTTGCGCGCGGCCCAGGACAACAAGCGGCTGCTGGCCTTCATTCAAGCGCAAACCGCCGAACATATCACGAAATCCTCCACTGCACCCGTGCCTGCCAAAGGCTGAGCGATCGGCACCTCTCAGTGCCTCACCCATCATCCTCTCCGCAACGTATTTAGATCGGTTGTTCCCAGGCGGACGGCAGGGGATATTCCGTCGTCAGCCGCTCGTGCTCGGTGAGATCGTATGGCTCGATCGTCAAGTCATGCGGATCGAGCGGTTCGGCGCAGGTTGGAGAGGTGAGAAAATCGATCAAGGCTTGCGCCTTGTCCTTGGTGGAAAACCGGCAGAGCCCATATTCCGGCATCGCTGAAGAAGGATGCCAGAAGGCCAGTTCAATCGCGCTGCCTTGATAGATGCCCAGCGAGCGGTGCCTGACTTGAAATCCACCTGGCTGGAGGGACGAACGCTCGAGCGACATGGGCGGTAACCTCCGCTATCTTCAAGTGTATCCGCATGATAGCATGATCCTGTTTGCACCTTCATCAGAAGGAGGACGGCTATGGGCAGGGGTCTTATGATCGTGCTGGGTGTCCTGATGAGCGCGAGCCTGTGGGGTTGCGGCTATAATGATTTGCAAGGGCTCGATGAGGACACCAAGGCCGCGTGGAGCGAAGTGATCAATCAATACCAGCGACGAGCTGATCTCATCCCCAACCTCGTTGCCACAGTGAAGGGCTACGCCGCGCACGAAAAGGAAACGCTCGAAGGCGTCGTGGAAGCCAGGGCGAAGGCCACCGCGATTCAGATCACACCTGAAACGCTGAAGGATCCCGTGGCCTTCGAACAGTTTCAAAAAGTTCAGGCGGGTCTGACATCCGCGCTCGGCCGTCTCATTGCGGTTGCCGAGAATTATCCGAATCTGAAAGCCGATCAGAACTTCCGGGATCTTCAGAGCCAGCTCGAAGGGACGGAAAACCGTATTGCGGTCGCCCGCAAGCGCTATATCGACCGGGTCGCGGAATTTAACAAAATGGTCCGGTACTTTCCCACGAATCTGACCGCCAAGTTCATGCTCCATATGGAAGAAAAACCGAACTTCACGGTCGCCGACGAGAAGGCGGTCGCCAAACCGCCGGAGGTCAAGTTCAACTGAACCAGTTCCAATGATGCGCGCCCATTGTATGAGCCGTGTCTGGCGAGGGCCGGCACGGCTCATCGTCTTGTTTGGACTTCTGCTCAATCCACTTCTCGTGTCTGCACTGGACGTCCCGCCCTTGACGGGACGTGTGGTGGATCTTGCCCATGTCCTGTCCAGTCAGGAAACCGAGCAACTGAGCGATCAGCTCAAGACGCATGAGGAGAAAACCGGCAATCAGGTTGCGGTACTGATCCTTCCTTCACTCGAAGGAGAGCCGCTTGAAGCGTATTCCCATCGCGTCGCCACCACCTGGAAGCTCGGCCGGAAGGGCACCGACAACGGCGTCCTGCTGTTGGTCGCGCTCAAAGAGCGAAAGCTCCGGATCGAGGTTGGTTACGGCCTGGAAGGCACGCTCACCGATTTACGGTCCGCCCATATCATTCGCCACGAGATGGTGCCGCGCTTCAAGGCGGGCGACATTCCTGGGGGCGTCCGGGCAGGCACGGAAGCGATTCTCAAGACGATCGACGGCACGTATCAGGCGGCGGACGATGAACCGCGGCGACCGGCGCCCGAGTCGAGCGCCCTGCAGTATGTGGTGATCGGCATCATCGTCGGTTTCCTGGCCGGTCTGATCTTGAGCCAAGGCCTCCGCCGCGCCCGCGCGTTGCTCGGTGCGGTCCTGTCGTTTATGGTGGCGCAGGCTGCAAGCATTGCGTGGGGGGTGGCGGCGGCTGGTGTCACAGCCGTCCTTCTCTGGTTGGTGCTGAGCGCAGCCGGCGGCCGGCAGAGCCGACGTAGAGCCGACGACTGGTCCTGGTACAGTAGCGGCGGAGGCGGTTGGAGCGGCGGGTCGTCCGACGGAGGATTCAGCGGCGGGGGCGGTGATTTCGGCGGCGGAGGTGCCAGTGGCGACTGGTAAGTTCGTTTTGAGCGAGCAGGACAAAGCCCGCATCAGCGAGGCCGTACGGGCCGCAGAAGCACACACGAGCGCGGAAATCGTCCCGATGCTCGTGACTCGCTCGGGTCTGTATCGCGATGCCCAGCACCGTGTCGGACTCGCACTGGCGATGGTCGTGCTCACGAGCCTGCTCATGGGTGAGGGGTTTTGGGCTTCCTGGCGATGGCAGACCGTCGAGGCGGCATGGCTGCTACTCGCCGTGTTGTTGTCCTATGCCATCGGCTCGTGGATCGGCAGGGTTCCTCAGGTCATTCGGGCGGTCACGTCGTCGGAGCGTCTGCGCCGCAAAGTGCAGTTGAGGGCAGAACAGGCCTTTGCGCAACACAGCCTCTCTCGGACCCGGCAGCGTACGGGCGTGCTGCTCATGGTCTCGCTTCTCGAGCGACACGTGTATGTCTTGCCGGATTCGGGAATCGGACCAGGCATTACTCCGGCTCAATGGAACGACGTGGTCGAGGCGGTCATAACCAAGGTCAGAGAGAGCGACATCGCCGGCGGATTCTGCGCGGGCATCGAACGGTGCGGCGTGCTCCTGGCTCGTGCCTGTCCTGCCGAGCCTGGAGACAATCCCAATGAGCTTTCGAACCGCCTGTTGCACGAACCATGACGAGGAGAAGGAGAGTGATGTCGCCTGTCGAGCGGTACAAATAGAGACTTTCCAGGGATCCTGCTAGAATCCGACCGATGCCCGACCGCACCGCTGTTTCTCCCGTCCCCCTACAGCACGAAAATCGCTCGCTGGTGAAGGCGGCGGGCGTCATCGGGATCGCCACCTTTTCCAGCCGTATTTTGGGATTCATCCGCGACATGGTGCTGGCGCGGATGTTCGGTGCCACGCCCGCGGCCGATGCGTTCTACGTCGCCTTCCGCATCCCCAGTCTGCTGCGCGAATTGTTTGCGGAGGGCTCGATGTCCGGCGCCTTTATTCCAGTGTTCACCGAGTACCAGTCGCGCAGGTCCAAGCAGGAAGCCTGGGAGCTGGCGAGCGCCGCGTTCACGACATTGCTGACGATCGTGACGCTGGTGACGCTCGCGGGCATCGTCACTGCACCATGGCTGGTTCAATTGCTCGCGCCGGGCTTTCACTCTTCGCCGGAGAAGCTGGCACTGACGACGTTGCTGGCTCGGGTGATGTTCCCGTATCTCCTGTTCATTAGTCTCGCCGCGATGGCGATGGGTATTTTGAACTCGGTACGGGCGTTCGCCGTCCCCGCCTATGCAGCCTTGTTCCTGAATATTTGCATTATCGGCTGCGCGTTGCTCCTGTCACCCCATCTCGAAGAGCCGATTCTCGGAGTTGCGATCGGCGTCGTGGCGGGAGGGGTTGCGCAGTTCCTCATGCAGCTGCCGAGCCTCAAAGTGCGAGGGTTGCTGTTTGGCTTCCGCTTTGAGCCGGGACATCCCGGCGTGAAACGGATCGGGCAGCTGATGGTCCCGTCGTTGCTCGGGATGTCAGTCACGCAGGTCAATTTGACGATCAGCACAATTCTGGCGTCGTTCATCGCCGGCGCGCCAACCTATCTCTTTTACGGCATGCGGCTGATCCAGTTTCCGCTGGGCATCTTCGGCGTTGCGCTCGCCATGGCTATCTTGCCGACACTCTCGGCCCAGGCGACTCGCGGCGCAATGGAAGAGCTCAGGGCGACGCTCGGTTTCGGATTGCGGATGATCGTCTTCATCATGTTCCCGGCCATGCTCGGACTGATTTTTCTGCGCACGCCGATCGTCCATTTGTTTTTCGAACACGGCACGTTCACAGCACACGATACCGTCGAAACCGCGATGGCCGTGCTCTGTTATGCCGTCGGCCTCTGGGCGTTTGGCGGCGTGCGCATCATCGTGGCGGCCTTTTATTCTCTGCAAGATACGAAGACACCCGCCATTGCGGCAGCAGTCGCCGTGGCAGCCAACATCGTCTTTTCGCTCTTGCTGATGTCGCCCCTGGGCGCCTCGGGTCTGGCCCTGTCCACGGCGCTCGCAGGAATGGTCAACGGCGGCATTCTCGTTGTTGTGCTCAACCGACGTCTTGGCGGTGTCGAATGGGGATCGGTGCGCCGGTCTGCCGGGCGTGTCATGGTCGCCTGTATCCCGCTTGTACTCGCCTGCCTGTGGGTGGCCGGGGCGCAGGTCTGGACGCATGAGAGGGAGTGGGCTGCAAAATCCGTGATGTTGGCCGTGGGGATCGGGCTCAGTGTGAGCGGATATCTGGGCGTGCACGCCTTATTTCGCTCGGAAGAATTGGATCTGGTCTGGGGCATGGTCCGAAACAAAATTGGCCGGATGGCCGGCCGCTAGGAGTCGGCATGTATCGCCTCTTGATGTTCAAGTCGCGCTGGGGCTGGATGGGGGTGGCGGAGTCGGAACGGGGCCTTGCTGCGATCGTACTGCCGCAACCGTCCAAGGCGGCGGCTGCAGCCGGTTTGGGCCTGAAGGCGGCGCCCGTACAACGCGCGTCATCGGCCACACTCCGAGAGGCCAGGAAGCAGTTGGTTGAATACCTGACTGGAAGGCGCACGTCGTTTGATCTCCCGCTCGATCTGTCGCGTGGCACGGCATTCCAGCGTCGGGTATGGAAGACGCTACGGGCAATCCCCTATGGCCAACTATGGTCTTACCGAGGTCTTGCCTCACGGGTCGGCGGGGTACAGTATGCCAGGGCCGTCGGCGGAGCGGTTGGTGCCAATCCCTTGCCGATCGTGCTGCCGTGCCACCGGGTCATTGCGCAGGACGCGTCGATCGGCGGATTTTCTTGCGGGCTGCCGGCAAAACGCAGGTTGCTCGCGCTTGAAGGCTCGCTGTCCCGGCTGCGCCCGTCGGGCCGCGACCGGTGAAAGCGGTCATTCAGCGGGTGACGCGGGCCTCCGTCGAAGTGGAGGGGCGCATCGTGGGGACGATCGGCCCCGGGCTGCTCGTGCTGCTCGGCGTGGCGAAGGGGGACGGCGAGGCGGACTGCCGGTTCATGGTCGAGAAGCTGCGCGGACTGCGCATCTTTGCCGACGATGCCGGAAAGATGAACCGCTCGCTCGTCGATGTGGGCGGCGCGGTTCTCCTGGTGTCTCAGTTCACCTTGTTGGGCAACACGAAGAGCGGCCGACGCCCTGGCTTCGACGACGCCGCGCCGCCCGAGGACGCCAAGCGATGGTATGAACAGGTGGCGGCCGAATTGAAGGCCCAGGGCACCGCCGTGGAAACAGGTGTCTTCGCGGCTCACATGAAGGTGGAACTCGTGAACGATGGTCCGGTCACGTTCCTCTTGGATAGTCGAGGTGCGATTTCGGCGGTCTCCTGAAGGGAGTCTGCTATAATAGGACAGAGCGCATCTGATCGAGTGAGAGGGAGAGATGGGAAGTTCGATCCCGGCTCGACATCCGCTGCGGCAACTCTTCAGCGCCTTGACCGAGAAGACCTTCACGGAACACCTCGGCTGGCCCGATCTCAACGTCACGACTTACGTTACCAATCTGCTCGTCGAGTTCACCCATACCGACCAACTGTTTAAAGTCAAAAACCGGCAAGGACAGCAAGTCGATACGGTCGTGGATCTCTTGTTCGAATCCGAGGTCTTGCTTGAGGCGCAATCCTTGGACCGTGAACGGGCCGTTCACCAACACATTGGCGACTTTACGCTGTTCATGGCCGGGTTGTTTCCGGAATATCTGCGCCGTCTCAAGACAGCCGGCCTGGTGTACCACAAGGATTTTCTGGTGGACTACGTCAAAACGGGAAAGCGCTCCTACGGCATTGTGGCCCAGATCGCGGACCAGCCCGCGCAAGACGACCGGCCGCTGTTCGCAAAGCTGTCAGACAACTTTGAACTCTGCGTAACCGGATTAGGATTTGTGCGGTCCGACCTCGACCGCATGCAGAATCCGGCCTATAAGCAGGCCAAGGATCTCCTCCTCAATTGATCCGTTCCCGTCTCCTGATCCTCGCTCACGGCGGCGCAGGCCGGCGCGCAATGACGCCGCGCCAAGCCTGCTGCCTTGCCGAGGCGCTGGCTGCGGGCCATGCCGTTCTCCGGCAGGGAGGATCCGCCCTGCTCGCGGTCGAGCGCACCATCCGCGTGCTTGAAGACTCCGGGCTGTTTAATGCCGGCCGTGGCTCGAAACGGCAGATGGATGGGGTCCAGCGGATGGACGCCTCTCTGATGGAAGGGGGCGGTCTACGAGCAGGCGCGGTCGCCTCCCTCGAAGGTTTTGTCCATCCCATCACGGCAGCAAGGCTTGTGATGGAAGAGACCGAGCATGTGTTGCTGGCCGGACCAATGGCCGCTAGGTTTGCCCGGCAGTTCGATCTCGAACGACACAAGCTTCCCGCGGCTCGCCGACTTTCGTACACACGGATCTTCTCTCAGCGAAAAACAGGAATGCAGCCCCATGGGACGGTCGGCGCAGTCGCTTTGGATCGCTCGGGGACTGTGGCCGCAGGCGCCTCTACTGGAGGGATCGATGCCATGCTGCCCGGCCGGATCGGCGACACGCCGCTGATCGGCTGCGGCGTCTACGCGGACAACCGCACGGGGGCTGTGTCCATGACGGGGCATGGCGAGAGCATCATTCGTCTGGCGGTTGCCAAGGCCATTTGCGAACGGCTCGCCGGAGGGCGCAGCCCCAAGCTGGCGGCCGCAACGATTCTCCGGCAACTGGTCTCGCGGATCGACGGCGCGGCTGGTACATTGGTGATGACAGGGGATGGGCGGTTCTCGATTGCACATGTGACTCCGCACATGGCGGCCGGCTGGTGGGACGGGTCGGCGAAACCTATAGTCAAAGGTCGTTGGAGATGAGCGGTATCCTGTTTCATCTGGCCTTTCCGATTCACGATATCGAAGCAGCCAAGCGGTTCTACGTCGACGGGCTGGGCTGCACGCTCGGCCGCGAATCGACTCATGCCGTGACGTTCGGGCTCCACGACCATCAGTTGGTGGCCCATGTCGTGGACCAGGCTCCGGACGAACAAAAAGGCATCTATCCCCGTCATTTCGGTCTCGTGTTTCTCTCCAAAGAGCCATGGCAGGCGCTTGTCGACCGAGCAAATACGAAGGGGTTGACGTTTTACCAACAGCCGCGCGTCCGATTCCCTGGAAGCCGCATCGAGCACCACACGTTCTTTCTCGAAGATCCTTCCCGCAACCTGCTCGAATTCAAACACTACACGCACGAATCGGCGATTTTCGGCGAGCGCGATGTTCGTGCGGTGGGCGACACCTCAGCCGGCGATTGACCTCAAAACTCAGCGCGCACTCCTCCCATGACCAGCAACGGACTGCCCAACGTTTTCGCGGGAACGGTCTGCGTCGCGATGTGCTGTGGATCGGTGAGATTTTCACCGGTAAGAGGCTGGCGGATTAGTCGATCCGCGTCTGGCGACGCGTGCTCTGGTTCATGCGATGGAGGACCCGCTCGTACCGTCGAACGAGCGAAGTGGTTTTCCGCAACGGATCGTAGCGCCGGGGCGACGGAAGGATGGCGGCGAGCCAAGCGGCGTCATCCTCGGTCAACTCGGAGGCGGACTTTCGGAAGTGATGCCGTGCCGCCGCCTCGGCTCCGTATACCCCCATGCCCCATTCCGCAACGTTGAGATACAGCTCGAGGATGCGCTCCTTCGTCAGATGCTGCTCCAGCGAGCGGGTAATGAGCGCTTCCTGCGCCTTTCTGAACACCGATCGCTCGGAAGAGAGGTAGAGATTTTTCGCGAGCTGCTGCGTGATCGTGCTGCCGCCGCGCTTGAGGGCGCCTTGTTCAAGGTCGTACAGTGCGGCGTCCTTCATCCCTTCCCAATCGAAACCTTCGTGGGTGAAAAACGAGGCATCTTCGGCCGCGACGACGGCGCGGCGTAGATGAGGCGACATGCGGGACAGCGGCATCCAAATCCAATGCCGGCTTAAGCGCATCCCGTTGGCTTCCGCCTGCTCCTGGCGCGCATCCATCAACGCGGTCGTGGCCGGGTTGGTCGTGCGGAGCGCCGCCACATCGGGGAGCGTGATCAGCCAGAGCAGCCCCAACGCCGCGGCGGGGAACGCCAGGCAGACGAGGACCACGGGGAAGAGGCGGTTGCGACGTCGCTTGGTTGACTTCCGCATGCGGGACCCGTATGACAAGTCTCGTGAAAATTCTGAAGGCGGAGTTTATCAGAAGTTGCGCCGGTCCAGAACAATTTCCGACGGGTCCTCTCCGGGAAATCGCCGTCGTCGGCCGCTCGAACGTGGGCAAATCCTCGCTCATCAATTCGCTGTTGCAGCGCAAAGGGCTCGCGAAGGTCAGCCGCACTCCCGGAAAAACACGTGCCATCAATCTGTTTACGATCGTCACCGACGATCCACAGCTGCCGCGGTTTGTGCTCGCCGATCTGCCCGGGTATGGCTACGCCAAGGTGTCGAAAGCGGAACGGGCGCAATGGGCGCCGCTCATCGAGGAATATTTAGGGCGCCGTCAACACGTATCTACGGTCGTCATGCTTGTGGAGAGCCGCGTGGTGGGCTCCCATGACGCGGAAACGATTCAGTGGCTTCGCGCGATCGGGTACGATCCGGTGGTGGTGGCGACCAAGGCCGATAAATTGAAAGCGAGTGAGCGGGTGGCGGCCTTGCGCCGTCTTGAGGATGTCCTCGGGATGACCGGAAACCTTACGGCTTACTCGTCGGTGACGGGAGAAGGGCGGGAACGCTTGTGGTCTGCCTTAAAGGGGCGCTGTCGAACTTGATCTCGATGTACGCCTTGTTCTTCAAGTCTGCCAGCCAGGCTTGAAACATGTCCTCGCTCTTCTGCTGAAAGACCAGCGCCTGAATCTCCTGCCTGACTTCCTCATACGGCCGGAACTGCTTCGGCTTCTTGTCGTCCAATCGGACGATGTGCAAGCCGATAGGACTCTCGATCACCTCCGAGATGCCCCCCGGCACCAGATTGCTGACGCCTCGTTCGATTGCCGGCAACAGTTCTCCTTGGCGGACCAGGCCCAATCGCCCGCCTCGTGAGCCGGTGGGATCGTCCGAATACTGAAGCGCGAGATCCTCGAACGATTCACCTTGTTTGAGCTGCGTCATGATCTCTCGCGCCTTCGGTTTGAGATCGGCGAGATCATCGGACGTCCGGGCTTTGAGGAAAATCTGACTCAGCGTGTACTCCTCCGGAAGCGCGAACCGGTCACCGTGCTCCTGATAGTACCGCTTCATTTCCGGGTCCGCGACCATCACGCCGCTGCGCACCTCGCGATCGACGACTTTGAGCAGGGTGAGCTGATCGCGTACGCTCTTCATGCTTGCCGGATCCTTCTCATCGAGTTTCTCTCCCTGCTGGATCAATTGCTTGAGCGCGAGTTTGACCTCCTGATCTCCGACGTCCACATTGCGAACCTTCGCCTCCTGAAGCTGCAATCGGCGTTCGATCATTCTGGTCAATGCCATGCCTTCGGCCATTTGGAGGCGGCGGGACAGTTCGTCGCCTCGGTAATGCTTCTCGATCCGCTCCCGCTCGGGTGCGAGCTCACGCTTGACCTCGGACAACATGATCAGATCGGAGTTCACGATCGCGACGATCCGATCTTCGACTTTTGCTGCGAGCGCGGGACGAACGGGGTCGGCAGCGGCCTGGGCCAGCAGCAAGGCGAGGGCGATCAAGGCGGACATGGATGTGCGAGACGAGATGATCATGGCCTGTCGACGCGACGGGTTGCGGATCGCGCGACGTATCCGGCGATTGTACAGGATTTAACGAGGGATGCGGAAGCCGCCGCTTGCTACCGCTTGGTCAGACCGTCGGCGACCGGGTGTGAACCATCGGCCAGCTTGACGACCGCCTTGGCTTTGATTTCCGCGATCACGCTGTCGAAGTATTGTTTTCGTTTAAGATAGAGCAGTTCCTGCCGCAGCCGTTCTCGCTTGGCCAGATCCGCCTGAATGATTTCAGGGTCCAGCGCCGTGACCTGAACCAGATAGTAGCCGGCCTCCGTCTTGATGGGTGCGCTGACCATGCCGGGCTTCAGGGTCTTGATGACCTCGTCGACTTCAGGGATGACCAGGCCCTTCCGGTAGGGGCCGAGGTCGCCGCCTCTCGCCTTTGTCTTGTAATCGACCGAATAGCGTTGGGCGAACTTGCCGAAATCCCCGCCGCGGTTGACCTGCGTCTCGAGGTCCTTGGCCGCGGGATAATTGGGCAACAACATTTGAGCCACGCGCACCTTGAGCGGAGTCAAGAGCTCGCCGGCGTGCTCTTCATAGTACTTGTCCAGCTCTTCTTTTGTGAGCTCGACCGTCGTCTTCATCCGGTCTTTGAGCAGCTCGTCCTTCAACAGCTTTTCTTTGTAGCGTCGCACACGGTCTCGAATTGCGTCGCTCTGATCGAGCCCTTGTTTGCGCGCTTCCTGCAACAGTAACTCGTGGTCGACCAGTTCCTTCAGGAAGACCAGGCGCCCGCCCTCTTTCTCGTAGCGGGCTTTCGTGGCGTCGGGAAGATCCCCCCACTCGTGGTCGAACTCGGTCTGGGTGATCGGTTTGCCGTTGACGAACGCCACGACCCGCTCTTCCGATTGCGGCGGGGTACAGCCCGTCCACGCCGCAAGGAGGCCTGCAACAATGAGCGTGAAGCGGCCGGCCTGGCGGACGGCCGAAGCAGCGGCAAAATTCGTCGTTGATCGATGCATCGGAGTGTGAATCCTCGTGGGATTAGTCGAGCGAAGGCGATGTCGTTGTGCTGTTGGTATCACAGACTCCGAGGCTTTGCAAGGTTGCGGTGAGTTCGGGAAAGATGGAAGGCCAGTCCTGATGCGGCATTTGGAGTTCAAAGGCGAGCGGAGAGAGAAACCGGATACGGGATTTGTACCGGTCCATGAGATGTTGGATCGCCGTCTGGGCGACCTTACTTTTCGGGTCGAGCGTCACCACAACCGACCCGGTTTTGAGCTCGATCGAAGACAACCGCAGCACCTTCGCCTGCAGGCGCACCTGCATTACTTCGAGCAAACGCTCGACCGGCGCGGGCGGCGGTCCGAAACGGTCATGAATCTCGCCGTGCAGAAGGGCCAGATCACCGATCTGCGTCGAAGAGGAGAGCCGTTTGTACAACGAGAGGCGCTGATGCGGATCGGCGACATAGTCCTCCGGAATAAACGCCGACACGTTCAGCCGCAGGGTGGGATCGGGCTCTTCCTCAACGACCTGCCCCTTGAGCCGCTGCACGGCCTGTTCAACCATTTGCATATAGAGATCCAACCCGATCGCAGCGATATGTCCTGATTGCTGCTTCCCGAGCAAATTGCCGGCGCCGCGGATTTCCAAGTCGGCCGCCGCAATACGGAAGCCCGAGCCCAGCTCGGTGAACTGCTGAATGGCCGTGAGGCGCTTTTGTGCGTCATCGGTCAGCCGGCCTTCGTCCGGCACGAGGAAGTAGGCATAGGCCTGGTCGCCGCTGCGCCCGACACGTCCACGCAGCTGATAGAGCTGCGCCAGGCCGAACGTATCGGCCCTGTTCACGATGATCGTGTTGGCGCTGGGCACGTCGATGCCCGATTGAATGATGGCCGAAGCGACCAGCACGTCCGCCTCGCGGTGGAAAAACTTGAGCATGACCGCTTCGAGCGGTTTGGCATTCATCTGCCCATGCGCCATGACGATCCGCGCTTCCGGAACAATCTGCTGCAGCCAGGCGCCGGTGCGTTCCATGGTCTCCACCCTGTTATGGACAAAGTACACCTGGCCGCCGCGACCGAGCTCGCGGAGAATGGCCTCCCGAAGGAGCTTATCGCTCGAGCGGACGACTTGAGTGCGGATGGACAACCGGCCGGCAGGCGGCGTGTCGATGATCGACAGGTCTCGCACGCTGGCCATGGCCATTTGGAGCGTCCGCGGAATCGGCGTCGCGGTCAGGGTCAGGACGTCCACCTGGGTGCGCAGCTCCTTGAGGCGTTCCTTGTGCTTGACGCCGAACCACTGTTCTTCGTCGATGATGACCAGGCCGAGATTGCGGAACTGCACGTCTTTCTGGAGCAGGCGATGGGTGCCGATGACGACGTCGATGGAGCCTGTTGCGACCTCCTTCACAATCGCCGTGGCTTCTTTCGGCGATTGGAATCGCGACAACAGCGCCACCCGCGTTGGAAATGGGGCAAAGCGCTCGGCGAAATTGTCGTAGTGCTGGTGCGCCAGCAGCGTGGTCGGAACGAGCACCGCCACCTGGCGGTTGTCCTCCACGGCTTTGAACGCGGCCCGCATGGCGACCTCGGTCTTGCCGTACCCCACGTCGCCGCAGACGAGCCGGTCCATCGGCTTGCTCGAAGCCATGTCGTGGGTGATGTCGTCAATGGCTTTCAGCTGATCGGCGGTTTCCTCATATTCGAAGGCGGCTTCGAACTCGTGATACAGCGTGCTGTCGTAGCCATAGGAGTGCCGCTTGGCGAGCTCGCGGTTGGCGTAGAGGTCGACCAATTCCTGCGCCATTTCCTCGATGTCCTTCTTCACCCGCGCCGTCGTCCTGGCCCAGCTCGTTCCACCCAGCCGGTCCAGCCGGGGCACGTGGCTCTCGGCCCCGCTGTACCGCTGAATCTGGTTGAGCCGGTCCAGCGGCACGTAGAGCGTGTCGCCGCCGTAAAATTCCAGAATCAGGTAATCGCTGTCGAAGTCCTGGACCGAAAGGCGCTTGAGCCCACGATACTTGGCGATGCCGTGCTGGACGTGCACGACGTAGTCGCCGATGTTGAGGTCTTCAAGTGACGACAGGAAGGTCGCCGCCTTACTTTTGGCCTGCGGTTTGTGACGAGCACCTTTGGCGAAGAGTTCTTCCTCGGTCAGGACCGCCAGCCGCAACTCCGAAGAGAGAAATCCCGCTGAGAGGTCGCCGTGCCGTACAAAGAAGGGAGCGCGCGTCTGAGTGGATGCAGACCAGCCGGAGGCCGACCATTCGATCGCCGGCGCATCGTGCTCGCGCAACAGCGCGAGCAGACGATCCACTTGACCGCGGCTTCTCGCGACGAGTAGGACCCTACAGCCGTCCCGTAGGCGTTCCAGGATGGACAGCGTCTGACTGAACGGCGTGCCGCGTGCGCCTAACCCGGCGCTGGCCGGCACCTGAGCCGGGAAGGCATGCACGGGATGCCAGGATTCATCGGCTTCCGCCAAAGGCTCGAGCGCCAGTTGCGTCCAGTCCGACGTGTGATCCGTGATGTCCTGCCAGGTGAGAAACAGCCGTTCAGGGGACGGATAGGGAGCGGTCTCATCCTTGTCACTATGCCGCAAATAGCCGTCATCAATGCGTTCCCACAGGGAACTGCAAGATAGGTTCAAGGCGGCCGGTTGATTCCACGCGAGCAGCGGTTCGGCCGCAAAATACTCGAAGAGCGTCTGCATCTCGCCATAGAGGTCCGGCGCGCGCCATTCGGCATCCGCCTGGATTGGCGCAAGGGCATCCGGCCCCGTGCCGGGCCTCAAGTATTCACGGGCCGGCAGCACGATCGCGCGGTCCATCTTCGCGGTGGACTTTTGGGTGGCCGGATCGAAGAGACGAAGCGATTCGACCGTCTCACCGAGGAATTCGACGCGTAGCGGGTCCGTATAGGCGGTCGAGAAAATATCGACGATCCCCCCGCGAATGCTGAATTCGCCGGGAATTTCGACGACGGACACGCGCCGATATCCCAGCCGAAGGAGCCCGGCTGTCAGGGCTTCACGCTCGATGGCGGCGCCGACCTTGAAGTTCAGCACCGTGCGCACGAACGTATCGACAGGCATGAGCCGCTGCATGAGCGCATCGATTGAGGTCACCACTTTGGCTGCCGGAAGCGTTCGGATCTGATGGAGTGCATTCATGCGCCGGGCGATGAGGCCGACGTGTGGGGCGGTGGCTTCGTAGGGCAGCGTTTCCCAGCGCGGGAACAGGGCCAGAGACGTCTCGGGCAGACCAGAGAGATCGTGATAAAACCGAAGGTCCTCGAAGAGCCGCGACGCGGCTTCATCGCTTTTGACGACGATCAGCCAGGGTCGCGAGCCGAGTTGGCCGGATTGCGGATGCATCAGCTGGGTCAGGGCGAATCCCGCCGTCGAACCGTGCAGTCCCGCGAGACAGGGCCGGCCGCCGTGCTGCTTGAGCGCCTCGACAACGGGTGTGCAACAGGGAATCATCACTGATGGGGAACCAGGTGACACGGTTGCTAGTGGGCTTGAGACCGGATCCGTTGAATCAGGGCGGTCGTCGACATGCCGGGAACCAGGGGAATCGTCTTGACCGTCCCTCCTCGCCGCTCCACCACATCGCGTCCGATGATGCGATCGATCGGCCAATCACCGCCCTTGACAAGCACATCCGGTTGCAGCGCCGTGATCAGATTGAGGGGGTCCGGCTCGGGAAAAATGACGACGTAGTCGACGCTGGCCAGCGCGGCAAGCACTTCCGCGCGGTGGGCTTCACCCACGATCGGTCGATCGGGCGATTTCTTCAAGCTCTTGACGGACGCATCGCTGTTGACCCCGACCACAAGCACATCGCCGAGCCCCTTGGCCGCCTGTAGATACCGCGTATGACCGATGTGCATGAGGTCAAAACACCCGTTGGTGAAGACGATGCGCTGCTTGTCCCGGCGCGCCTGCTCAAGCAGGGGGATCAACTGCGCCGTGGTCACGACTTTTGACATGCTCCCATCATACCGACTGCGTGGTCAGATAGAAAGACAATGCCGCCCTTGACGGCGGATTGGAGAGCATGCTGAGTCACTCATGGTCATCATCGGCCACTCCGCCGAGGCCGATGACGGCGCCGTGTCGGGCGATGATCGCATCCATCGCCTGCACCGCCTTGCTCCGGCGTTGATCGTAGAGACCCGGCGGCGCCGGGACGAGCGGAGAGAGCGCGAGGCCGGCCAGACGATACGCGGTGTGCGGCTTCATGACCTCATGCAACGCCTGCTGCACCGTCGGCCACATCTCGGGATCGTAATTGAGTGGATGGGCAAACCGCCGCTGTCTGGTCGTGATGGCAAAGCGGGCATCCTTGAGTTTGACCGTGCACCCTCCAGCGGCCAAGTCTTCCTGGCGGAGGTCGCGCGCCAGGGCTCGCAAGAACCCGCGCAAGAGCTCTTCCAGAAACGCCCGGTCCGCAGTGTCGTGTTCGAACGTGGTCTCGTGGCTTGCGCTCTTGGATTCCCGGTCGGCGACGACCGGCTCATGGTCCTGTCCCTGCGCGAGCGCTCGAATCCAGGGGAGACGAGCGCCGAAGAGCCGCACGAGCATCCGGTCCCACTGCGGATCCAAGAGGCCGCCGATCGTTGTGATGCCAAACGGCTCGAGCCTCGCCGCGGTTTTCGGTCCGATGCCCGGCAGTGCCCGCAGCGGCTGGGGAAAGAGAAACGCCGCTTCCTGCTGGGGCTCCACGACGGCAAGGCCATCTGGCTTCGAGGCATCGGCGGCGATCTTCGCAACCGTCTTGCCAGTGGCCACTGCGACCGTGCACGTGAGGCCGGTTCCATCCACGATCGATTGCTTCACGAAGTGCGCCAGGACGGCGGGATCCGGGTAGCGCGTTTGTAAGTCTGTGGTATCGACGTAGAACTCGTCGATGCTGCTCCATTCGGTCGCCGGAAACAGCCGGTCGGTGACGGCTCGCATGTCCTCGTGAAGGCGGCGGTAGAGCGGCCGGTCCGGAGGAATCAATCTGAGGTGAGGGCACAGCCGCAGCGCCTCGGCCGTCGGCATTGCTGAGCGGACGCCAAAAGCCCGGACCGCATAGCTGGCTGCGGCGATGATGCCACGCGGCGGCGGCCCGCCTACGGCGATCGGTTGGCCTGCGAGACCCGGGTCTTTGACGACTGCGGCAGACGCGAACATCGCGTCGATGTCACCAAAGAGGACCTGACGCGGCCATCGGGGCATGGGACACCGGACTTGTCGGCGGTGGTGGAATCAGCGAAGCCTAAAGCGTTGCGGAGGAAAAATCCAGCTCCAGCTGTCTGGGCAACTCCAATCGGCGGCACGGCCTGACGGCGGCTGTTTCTGACGGCGCCGGGCGTGCGAGATCCGCAGACGATAGTTCGTGAAGGGCTCCTCGGCAACTTCCGCAATGATGGCGGCGGGGCTGGATCGTCCGCCGCTGGCGCCGGTAAATGCGCCCGCATCGCCCACAGCGCCACGCAAACCGGGAGAGCGCCTGCACTTCCTTCTTCAACGCGTGGTAGACCGTAATGGCGAGGGCGCCGTCGCGGTTCATTTCCCGCATCTTGCGGAGGAAATCCGGTCCATGATTCGGACGCCGCTTGAGGATATCGTATTGCCACTGGTGGATCATCTCATGCGCCACTGTGCTGACGAGTTCGTTGTTCCCAAACGGGGTACGCGCCAACAGCGGGGTCAGAAGCGGAACCGACAAGCGGATTTCCCGTTTCGGGCACTTGGGCGTCGCGCTGTCGCCCCAAGACGAACGGGGGCCGGCCCGGCTTACGAACATGCCAACGGACGAGGTCAACCGTCTGCTCCAGACCAGCGCGATCGGAGGAAGCGTGCCGTCGAAGTACCGTCTATTGAGATCGTTCCAAATGTCGGCGAGTTGCAACGAGTTTAAGGGAGGATGACTGTGCGCGGTCATGCGCGGCGGGACCCCAGCTCTTCTGCGACGGCGGCCACAAGCAAGGGGAGCATGATTTCATGATGGCCGATGAGCGAATAGCCCTTGCCCCCTTTCTGCGTCGGTCGGCGGACGACATTGGTGAGCGGGCGATAATGAGCAAGGAAATCCATGTTGACGGTGGTGATATGGGATAAGGGATGACCCAGATTGCGTCCGAGGGACACCGTCTTCAGAAACACTTCTGGCAAGACGACCGCGGACCCGATGTTCAGGTACACGCCGCCTTCCATCCGGGCGACCACCGCAGCCAGGCGCCGAAAATCCAACAGCGAGGTGGCGCCGATCGCCGCCCCATCGGCCGACGGATGCATGTGGATGATGTCCGTGCCGACGGCGACATGGACCGTGACGGGTATGCCGAGTTTGGTGCCGGTGGCCAGAATGCTCGTGGCACGGTTTGGAAATCGTCCCTTCGAGCGGTTGATGTAGCGGCCTACGGCTTCACCCAAGCCTTGTCCATTTCGATGGCCTTCCGCAATCGCTTCATTGAGAACGCTGCCGGTTTCCTCCGCCATGCCGAATCGTCCTTCATCGATCTCGTCGTCGACTTCCTCTGAGGTATGACCCATCAGGGCCAGTTCGAAGTCATGGATGATGCCTGCACCGTTCATGGCCACCGCCGTGATCAGGCCCTGCTCCATCCAACTGACGAGAATCGGCGTGAGACCGACCTTGATCACATGGGCGCCGATGCCGACAATCACCGGCCGGCCCTTGCGATGGGCCTGCGCGATCGCGTTGGCCACGGCACGCAGCGTTTTGACGGCGAGAATATCGGGAAGGGCTCGATAGAACAGACTGAAGCTGCCTCCGCGGCGCCAAGGCTTTGCAAAATCCGAGACGCGCACCTTGCTGTGCCGCTTCTTGAGTGGATACGTCTTTAAATCGGAAACATTGATTGGAGGAATCAAACGAGGCGTGCGATTGGAGTGGCCGGTCCGGTCAGGAAGCTTTGCCAAGGAGCTCTTCCTCTGTCAGTTCGCAGAGCACGTGTCCAAGCGTAATATGGCTCTCCTGAATCCGCGCCGTGACCTTCGAGGGCACCACAAAGGCGAAGTCGACCAATGCGGCCAACTTGCCGCCTGTCCCGCCGGTCCAGGCCACGGTCGTGAGCCCGCAGGCCTTCGCCGCTTCCACGCCTTTCAGGACGTTTGGAGAATTCCCGCTGGTACTGATCGCGATGGCGACGTCGCCCTTTTGGCCATGGGCGCGCACCTGTCGGGCGAAGAGCTCGTCGTACCCATAGTCGTTGGCGATGCAGGTGATCGCGGCAATATCGGTCGCAAGAGCGATCGCAGGCAGGGGAGCGCGTTCCCGCTTATAGCGGCCGACGAATTCCGCGGCGACGTGCGAGGCGTCCGTCGCACTGCCCCCGTTGCCGAACAACAAGACTTTGTGACCTTCCCGGAAAGTCCTGGCAATGAGCTTCGCCACTTCCACGATTCGGTCGGCATGGTCGCGCGCGAACTGCTGCTTGACGGTCGCGCTGTCGTTGAACGCTTGGAGGACAAAGTCGCGCATGGAAGGTAATTCTAGGCGAGGGCCCCCATGCTGTCAAACGCCGCCAGTGTCCAGCATCGTGTCAGGATTTGGCCGGAGCAGCTGGAGTGGTCTGTCTAATGGCGTTCATGGCCACGGCGATCATCGATCCGACGTCAGAGACACTGGCCGGCAGAATGAGCGTGTTGTTAGTCTTGGCCAGCTCACCGAATTTGGTGATGTACTGTTCGGCGACCCGCAGTTGAACCGCCTCCTGGCCTCCGGGAACTTGAATGGTCTCGGCGACCTTGCGCAATCCCTCGGCTGTGGCCTGGGCGATGGCAAGGATTGCGGAAGCGGCACCCTCGGCTTCATTGATCTGCTGCTGTTTCTTGGCTTCCGAGGCCTTAATCACCTGTTGCTTCTCACCTTCGGCTTGGTTGATCACCGCGTCGCGTTCGCCTTCGGAGGTGAGGATCAGCGCGCGTTTTTCACGCTCCGCGCGCATCTGTTTCTCCATCGCGTCGAGCACGCCCTTCGGCGGGGTGATGTTCTTGATTTCGTAGCGCAGAACTTTCACGCCCCAGGATTCAGAGGCTTTGTCCAATTCATTCACGACCTGGATGTTGATGTTGGTTCGCTCTTCGAAGGTGCGGTCCAGTTCGATTTTCCCAATCTCACTGCGCAACGTCGTTTGGGCCAGCTGCGACAGTGCAAAATGATAGTCGTTGATCCCGTAGGAGGCACGTTCCGGATTGAGTACCTTGAGATACAAAATGCCGTCGACTGCCACCTGGACGTTATCACGCGTGATGCAGACTTGCTCCGGGATGTCGACAGCGGTTTCTTTCAGTGAATGTCGATACCGGATTGTATCCACGAATGGCAGGAGAATATGAAACCCCGCATTCAACGTATCGGAATACTTGCCGAGACGTTCCACGACGTACGCACTCTGTTGCGGCACGACGACGGCGGTTTTGGCAATGACGTAGAGGACCAGTAGAGCAAGAAAGAGGACGACAAACGTACCAGCTGACATGCTTACCTCCTCCATCGTCACTAACCTATAGACTGTGAAAAGCGTGCGAGGTGTCGCCGTGACAGAGTTCGTTTTGGCCTATCGCTCACCGTCGAGCGCGCGACTACTCGGTGGTAATCCAGAGCGTCAACCCGTCGACTTTTGTCACCTTCCCTCGCTGACCCTTGCGAAAGTCGGTTGGACCCACATTTTTCGCTGTCCAGGTGCTGCCACGCAGTTCCGCTCTTCCGGTCGCGCCGGCTGGCAAAGCCTCCAGAGGAATCACCACCTCGCCGACCATCGAGTCCACATGCGCATGTGCATCGCGGCCGTCACTCATCCGTGCCAGCAACGGACCGCGGAAGATGAGCAGCGAGCCGATGGCGATCACAGAAAAGAGCAACCATTGCAACCAATCCATGCTGACGACCTTGAGCCCGGCCAAGGTACCTACGAGCAGGGCAGATAAGCCAAAAAATAGAATGTAGAAGCCGCCGGGCGTCGTCATTTCAGCGCCCAGCAGTGCTAGACCCAGAACCATCCAATACCACCAGACCATGTGGAAACCTCTGAAAATCAGGCGCGGTGCGGTAGGGCGACGAAATGTTACGGAAGTCTAAGCGCCTTGACCATGACCGTCAAGCAGAAGGACGCGTTCCGAATGGTCAAGGCCCACGGGCTTTTGCGCCAGCCTCGTGATATAGTCCGCGCGCAATGGCCCAAGATCAACCGGTCGCCGCCTTGGTCGTCGCGCTCACTGGAGAGATGGCTCCAGCCGTGTATTCGATCAATCGGCTCCGTCCGGAAGCCCTCTGTTTCGTCCTGCCAGACTCGGCAAAGGCGCTCGTGGAAACAGACGTCCAGCCTCGGATCAGCCAAATGCCGCGCCGCTGGGATTGGGTGCTGGTCTCGGATCCGGACCACTTTCCTAGCTGTTACCAGACGGTCGCGCGGTCACTTCCTGCAATGCTTCGCACCTGGGAAGTCGATCCAGGAGCACTGGTCGTGGATGTGACCGGTGCCACTGCAGCCATGGCCGGCGCCCTCGTCCTTGCTGCGACGCCGTTCACGTCCCGCATCGTGTCCCTGATCGAGCCCAAGGAGGGACGCGAAGGCGATGCTGTCACGCTCGAAGGCGGGGAACGTCTCTGGATTTCGATGAATCCGTGGGATGAAGGCGCCGAAAGCGTGAGGCGGCAAGGCTACGAACTTTTCAACCGTGGCGCATTTGTGGCCGCGGCAACCATCTTCCGTCAAATTGAAAGCCGCGTGAGCGGTGGGCAGAAGCCGCTCTATCGCGCCTTGGCTGATCTTGCCGAGGGGTATGACCTGTGGGAGCGCTTTCACTATCGTCAGGCTTGGGAGAAGCTGAAAGGCGCCGTCAAGGCGATGGAGATGGCGTCATTGTTCGGAGGGCCGCCGGGACTGAAAGCAGGAATTCCGGCGATTAAAGCCAATGCCGGTTTCTTGGAAAAACTCGTTCTGGATCCAGCCGACGTCAAGGAACTGCTCCCCTTTGAGTTGCTGGCGCATGCGGGCCGACGGCTTCGCGTCGCGCATGATACGGAGGCGGCCATGCGGGCGCTGGCGCGGGCGCTGGAAGGCTTTGGCCAATGCCGTCTCTTCAAGCAATACCACATCAAGACGTGGGACGTTCAGCCGGACCAACTGCCGCAGGCGCTTCAAGAGACCTGCCGCACCTGTTACCTCCAAGACATCGATGGCAAATACGTGCTGCCTGCGCAGGCGCAATTCCGTCTGTTGGCCGCACTGGACGATCCGATGGGCCACACGTACCTCAAGGAGTGGCCGATAATGAAGCCGTTGCTCGATGCCGCCAACCATGCCGTGCTGGGTCATGGGTTTGACACGGTCAAGAGCGAGCGGGTGCAGCAATTATATGACGTGGTCGTCAGACTGACGGGAATTCAAGACGGCTCGTTGCCAAAATTTCCCGTTCTCACCTTGTAGTGCCTGGATCCTTGCAAGCGCTCCCATGCTCTCTCGCCACGCATTGTCATTGGGCTTATGAGCAGGACAAGGTCTCCCATCATCAGGGGATGCGGGTATGTCCTGATTGCAGGCATCCTATACCTCTCGCTGTTTCCCGGTATCTATGTTGTCAGTTCTCTGTTGCTCACCAAGGGCATTGCGCTGCGGCCAAGATTGCTGCGAGATTTCCAAATGGATTTCTACAACGATCGTGGGTACAGAAAAATCTGGCAAACGCAGAAAGACTGCATTGAACCAGACGATCGATTGATTTACATTCCGCGTCTGGGGAGTTGTCACTTTACGAACGCCGAATTTGACACAATCTTGCACTTTGAAAGCGAAGGCCGTGTCAGAAACAGCATGCCCAAACAGCGTTCTGAGATCGGCATTGCGGTCTTGGGAGATTCCTATGCCATGGGATGGGGAGTCAACGATCGTGAAACATTCGCCAATGTTCTTCAGGAGGAATTGAAAAGGCCTGTCTATAACCTTGCTGTCTCAAGCTATGGAACCGTGAGAGAGCTGTTCCGTTTGGAACGATCAGGGTTGATCGACAATGTCGATACGATTCTCGTTCAATATGCGGCAAATGATTTCATGGAGAATGCAGCCCTGGATCAAGAGGACAAGTTCCTTCAGGCCAAGGCTCTGTTCCAGGAAACGCTCAATAGAGAGCGAAGCTCGAGCGATCACAGCATGCTTGAATCGCTCCGCCGCGCCGTCTCCTTTGCGATTGAAAAGCCCATTCGGAATCTCCGAGATCTACTCGTTCCTGCGACGAAGCAAAATCAGTTTGCGCCCCACTACCAATACCTGATGCCGGTCTTGAAACGATTCGGCCCGCTCATAGACAGGAAAAGAGTCGTCGTCTTGTCCGTGGACGAACCAGGCTTTGAGGACTTTCCGCGTGGCAAGGACCAGACCATGAGCAACGTAGAATTTGTCGATCTGAAACTTGACGCCGCAGACTACTACCTCATCGATAGTCACTTGAACGCGGCAGGGCATGCCAAGCTAGGACGCCTGCTGGCAGCCTATTTGTCAGACCCAGCTCTTGCAGAATCTGGTTCGCCATAACGCTCGCTTCTTTTGATTGGGGCATCGAACGTGGAAGTCAGAATTTATTATGAGGATACGGATTGTGGCGGCGTGGTGTATTACGCCAACTACCTCAAGTACTTTGAGCGGGCAAGAACACAGTATCTTGAAGATCGGGGGCTCTCCGTTTCGGAATTGATGCAGGCGGGAAGAGTGTTCGTTGTGGTCCATGCCGAAGTGGAATATCGTGCTCCCGCATACTACGGCGAGACGCTGGACATCGAGACCACCATTCCCGAGATGAGCCCTGCCTCAATCACCTTTGCCCATGTGGTGCGTGAACGGCGGAGTGGTCGTCTCATCGTCGAAGGCTCAGCGAGGCTTGCGGTGACGGACGGCAACGGCAAGGTCAAGCGCCTCGACAAGCCGACGGTCGCCGCGATACATTCCGGCACAAAGGGAAGGTCGTAAGTCATGGACAAGCTCGGAACCTGGTTGGCCATCATCGGCGTCGTCATCGGATTTGCCGTGCTGGCCTGGCTGCTCTTTGCGGAAAATCCTCGAGACAAGAAAAAGAAATAACCAACTTCATTTCCCGCCGGTCTATCGCTCCACTCCGTCTTGGTGCTCCTCCAGCTTGCGATGGGGCAATTGGCTCTTGAAGCTCCGCTTCAGGGACTTGGTAATGCCGGGGGCCTTTTTGTTTGGGTGCAGGTGCGGGTCCCGGAAGCGGCGATGACGTTCAAGATCGCTTCCGCGGCGCCCTTCGAGCGGCCGGCAGAGGTCGCATGCCCCGACTCCAGTCGGATCGTTCAAGGAAGGAAAGGGCGGGGTCACCGGGAGGGAAGAACACGGAGTACTGGATCGCTGCGCATACGCCGGAAGAAAAGCGAGCGGTATCGTCGCGAGCAGCAGCATGAGGATGACAAGACGCACGAGAGACCTCCCGTGCTCACCGCTCACGCAGGCTTCGTGCCAGCAGTGTGTGGTCCCAAGTTGACATTCGAGAAAACCGCGTGCTGGAATAGCCACTCGGATTCACGGAGGACGTCATCATGGAAATGTTCGGCCGGGTCGGCTTAGTCGAGCTCCCGATTCTGATCGCTCCTGATCAAAAGGTCTGGATGGACAAGATGATCAAGGAAGGAAAAATTGCGGTGCCTCCAGGCGGAACGCTGGAAAAGGGCTCGCTTTACTCGATGTTTATCCGCATGCTCCTGCACAATGCGATGGAAGAGCAGAAGAGGCAGGAAGCCCTGGAAGCAGATGACGAGGACGACGAATAGAACGGTCGATGAAAACAGTTGCCAGCTTCGTTCTCGCCTCGCTCAGAGGCTCAACGTACCAGACGATGTACGCCTCGCCCCTTCGCTCGCTGCGGCCTTGCTGGACAACTGTTTTGATCGGCCGCAAATAGTATCAAGTCAGCCTACTCCCGTATCCGACCTAATACATCCCTTTCTCGAGACTATAAACCCTTGAAGGCGGTACGGGCGGCCTTGATGGTGCGCTCGATGTCGGTCGGCGTGTGAGCGGTGGAGAGAAATGCCGCTTCGAACTGCGAAGGGGCCAGATAGACACCCTGTTCCAGCATCTGGTGGAAGAACTGACCGTAGCGTTTCGTGTCCGAACGCTTCGCGCTGTTCCAATCGACGACGGGATCGGATGTAAAGAATGCCGTCAACATTGAGCCGACCCTGTGTTGGATGATCGGGATGCCCGCCCGTTTTGCTTCCTTTGCGATTCCCTCCGCGACTGCGGCTGAGCGTGCCTCAAGATTTTTGTACAGATGTTTTGCGCGCAATTGCTTGAGCGTGGCCAAACCTGCCGTCACGGCCAGCGGATTGCCCGACAGCGTTCCGGCTTGATACACCGGCCCTGCCGGAGCGATCAGATCCATAATCTCTGCGCGCCCGCCGTACGCACCGACCGGCAACCCTCCACCGATAATTTTCCCCAATACGGTCAAATCGGGCGTGATCCCGTAGAGGGCCTGCGCTCCGCCGTAATCGACGCGAAAGCCGGAAATGACTTCGTCGAGGATGAGCAGGCTGTCGTTCTCGAGCGTTAATTGTCGAAGGGCGGGGAGAAAATCGTGAGCGGGAGGCACCACTCCCATATTGCCGGCGATCGGTTCCACGATAACGCAGGCGATCTGTTTTCCCCGTTCCCGCATGAGCCGTTGAACGGTACGAATGTCGTTGTAGGGAGCGGTGAAGGTATGTTTGGCAAAGTCGGCCGGCACCCCGAGTGAATCGGGGATCCCGAGTGTCATCATCCCTGATCCAGCTTTCGCAAGCAGGTAGTCGCTGTGGCCGTGATAGCAGCCTTCGAATTTCAGAATACCGTCCCGTTTGGTAAAACCGCGCGCGACCCTGATTGCGCTCATCACGGCTTCCGTCCCTGAGCTGACCAGACGGATCTTTTCCATGGAGGGCACTGCCGCACGGATGGTACGAGCCAATTCGACTTCAAGTTGCGTGGGGGCGCCGTAACTGGTGCCCTGTTCGGCAGCCTTCTTGATCGCTCCGATCACGGGGGGCGAGGCATGACCGAGAATCATCGGTCCCCAGGAGAGCACGTAATCAATGTAGGTATTTCCATCCAGGTCGTAGAGTTTCGATCCCTTGGCCCGTTGAATAAACCGGGGGTGACCACCCACGGACCGGAATGCGCGGACCGGACTGTTGACGCCTCCTGGGATGATTTGCTGCGCTTCCTCGAAGAGCTTGATAGAGCGGGTGATTTTCATAACGGCGGGGCACCCTATCATGTGGAAATTGAGGGGTCAAGAAAGAGACTCGGCATCCGAATTTGCCGCGAATTGCCTCACGTGGGGTCAAAAAGTGTATAAATGGATACGCTGGTTCTCCGAATTGATACTGAATTGATACAGTTGTGAGGGCTATGAGCAAAACGAACCTTCGTTTTAGCAGGACTTCATGCGCGGACTCGTGGTCACCGGATGCGGCCTGACACTTGCGTACTGATCAAACCAGGGTTATGACGGCGGTTAGTTATCCACAGTTCGAGGAAAAAGAATGAAGGTCGTATGTTCCTGGTGCCGGAAAGAGGGTAGAGCCGAATTCGTCGGCGAAAAAGCACCGTTAGACGATGCGCGGGAAACACACGGGATTTGTGTTCCGCATCGCGATCAGATCCGTCAACACTGGCAGGCCTCGATTCAGGCCAGACGCACTAGGGGCTTTCTTGGAGCCGCCTCAACGTTTGCGCTATTTCGGTGGCCCGGCCTGCTCAATTTCACCAAGAAAATCCGCTCGTAACCAGTGCCTGACCTATTCGCAACTCCATACTAAGGACTGCGTTTGCTGCGCGCTGGTCGGGGAGCCGATGCGGCCGCTTGCGGCAACCCCCAGTGTGTGCGTTTGGATTTGTTGCGCTCGGATACAGCCATGACACTATGAAAGGGTCTGGCTCGCTTGACTGCCTGTCCGGATGCCCAGGCCTCACCCGCGTCATTCAGCACTTCCAGAAACGTCGCGAATTCCTCTTCATCGTCGGGAAGGATCAGCTCTGCGTCCGTGAAGAGCAGAACGTAGCCTTTCGCCGGTAGCCATTCTAAATCCGCCAAACATTCTTCGAGTGCATCCCAGTTGTGACCGAAGTAGTCCGGAAACCCCAAGGCTTCGGCAAGTTCGGCGAAAAGCCCCGTGACGCTTCGGCACTTTCCGCCGCGCACGACTTTAAAGAGGAATCCGTCGGGGACCTTGGCCGCCGACTCGGCGCGCTGTCCAGCCTTGAGGAGGAGAAGTACGGTCCACGGAGGCTTGATCGACTGAAGATGAGTCGCGAGGGACAGTTGTGAGGGGTGAACGCCCATGGCAGTTCAATTCAACGGAAAGAACGTGCGGTAATGGTCATCCGTGTAATAGGCCTTGCCGGTGTCTTGCTCGATGACAACCCGCTCCGCATCGCGCGAGCGGCCGGGAACTTTTCGGTTGACGTCGTATTCCTTATAGCGGCCGCGCGGCAGCCGGCGTTCCCGATTCTGAAAGACCTTACCGCCGACGTACCCGGGCAGCGGTTCTCCGTTCCGCCGCTGGAGCGTCTCCAGCAGTGCATAGGCCTTTGCCGGCGCCGTGCGTTCGATCGCCGTCCGCGGCCCGGAGATCTGCCGTTCCGGCAGTGCCGGCACGGAAGCCTCGGGCTCTCCGGCCAGCAACTCGACGGCGTGCGCCCGACTCTCAGAAGGACAGGCAGACGATGCGACAGCCCAGAGGATGCAGCACGTCGTAAGAGCGAGTAGCCAGTTCATCACACGACATGACATGTCCATCCACATCGCCGGCTCGTCTACGGCGGCAGAGCGGCGAAAACCGTAGCATGCAATCTCAGAACAGGTCAACGCCGCGCGACGACCCCCATGGTGCGACATGCTTTCGTGGAACGCCTTTGGTAGAATGAGTTGCCGTGTCACGATGGTTTTTCCCCCACGCTCTGTGAAGAACCGTCTCAACCCCGATCGATGAGCATCATGCCGTCGCGCAGGTCCATGATCGTCGCTGTTTCGCCGGTCCTCGCGACCATGACCCTGCTGGCGCTGTTGGTGGGCATCGAGGGAGACGCCGCGTGGGCCCAAACGGGCGGCCCCGGCCACTCTCCGGCTGAGATAGTGAAGAAGTATTTTGAGCTCGATCAAAAGGGCGCTAAGCTCGATTCGATGTCCTTTGAGGCGCTGGCGCCCTATCGGGGCTGGGACACCGAGCCGATATGGGGGAAGGTCATCGTCATTCGGAAATTTTCGGTCGCCGAGCACTACCGGGACTGGGAAGTGATCAATCGGTTGGAAGTGGTGATCCCCGTCACGTTCCAGGTGATCGGGTCCGTGTATCTGGAAACCGCAGGGTTTTTCCCTGAGACCTCCGTCGAAGAGATCCGTGTCCGCGTCAAGTCGATCAATAATCGGTGGCGCATCATCGAACCCATGTTACCTCCGCATGTCGGCCAGAAGCGCATGATTAACTTCGTGAAGGAAGCCTGGGTGAAGGAAACCGAGCCGGCCAAGAGGGAGAGCCTGGCGACGCTACAAAGCGAGTTGCGGACGGCCAAATAGAGGGGCGGAATGGGAATGACGCAGATCGACTTGTTGATTTTCGATTTGGACGGCACATTGATCGAATCGAAATGGGATATCGCCGCCTCGGTCAATCTTGCGCTGGAAGAGCTGGGGTTGCCGCAGCGGTCGGTAGAGGAAATCTTCGGGTTTGTCGGTGATGGGGTTAAGAAGCTGCTTCGGCAGGCGGTCGGAGAACACAACCGGGTGAGTTTCGAGGAGGCGCTCAGCGTCTTTCGCCGGAACTACCTTGCCCACTGTCTGGATCGGACCGTCTTCTATCCGGGCGTGGAAAAAACGCTCGGCCATTTTGCGGACAAGCGGAAAGCCGTTGCCACGAACAAGTCGATTGAATATACGAACGTCATTCTCCAAGGACTGGGCCCTCAGCACTTTGAGGTCGTCGTCGGCGGTGACGATGGCTTCGGCTTGAAGCCCGAACCCGGCATGTTGCTGCACATCATGGAACGTCTGAACGTCTCGAAGGACCGGACGGTGTTGGTCGGTGACAGCACCAATGATATCAACGGCGGCCACAACGCCGGCATTCGGGTGTGCGCCGTCGGTTACGGCATGGGCAATCGGGAAAAAATGGCTGCGTGCCAGCCGGATTGGTTTATTGAACGACCGGAAGAATTGATGGAGATTTTTGAATGAACACCACAGGAAGACATCGGCCGCAGGACCACAAGATGTTCACTGCCCATCGGGTGGTGGCGTCAGTCAGCGCTGTCATCGTGAGCTTCGTCTTCACTCTCGGCATGAGCGCTGCGGCGCCGTCCGGCCTCGCGGATCGCGTCATCGAGCATAAGCTGGCGAACGGCATGACCATCTTAATGGTCGAACGGCATCAGGCTCCCGTCGTCTCGATCAACATGACCTTCGGGGTTGGCGGGGTGAACGAACAGGTGGGCCAAACCGGCCTGGCGCATCTCTACGAGCACATGGCATTCAAGGGCACCAGCACCGTCGGGACGAAGGATTACGAGAAGGAAAAGCCGATCTTGGACGAGCTGCATCGGGTTGGAACCGATCTCGAGCAACGCCAGCGCGACATTTCCCGGCGGGGCGCGGACATGCCGGTCGAGCCGGCTGAACGAGCCGCCATCGAGGAACTGCAGAAGCGGTTCAAGGAACTTCAAGACCAGGCCGCTCAATATGTCGCAGGTAATGAAATGGCGCTCCTCTATCAACGCCATGGCGGCGTCGGTCTCAATGCTTCGACCGGGAAGGACCTCACCCGGTATGTCATCAGCTTGCCTTCCAACCGGTTGCCGCTTTGGGCGGCCATTGAATCCGACCGCATGGCCAGTCCGGTGCTCCGCGAGTTTTACAAGGAACGGGGCGTCGTCATGGAGGAGCGCCGCTTACGGAACGACGACAGCCCCGCCGGATCACTCTATGAAACGTTCACCTCCGCGGCGTTTCGCGCCCATCAATATGGTGTGCCGACGATCGGCTGGGAATCCGACATTCTCTCACTGACGCCGGCGGCCACCGAGGCCTTTTTCAAGACGTACTACGGTCCCGGCAGGGCGACCGTCGGCATTGTGGGGGATATTAATCCGAAGGAGGTCGTGACCTTGATCGAGAAGACCTTCGGGAAGATTCCCGCCGGACCGCCGCCGCCCCAGATTGTCACCGTCGAGCCTCCTCAGCGCGGAGAGCGGCGTGTCGAAGTCGAATTCGACGCCGAACCGTCTTTAGCGATCGGCTTCCACAAGCCCGGCCTCGGCCATCCCGATGACTATGTGTTCGATGTCATCGATGAATTGCTGACGGACGGACCGACCTCGCGCTTGTACAGCACGCTCGTGCGGGATTCCCGGCTGGCCGCGTCGGTCAATTCCGATGCGAACTATCCGGGTGTTCGCTCGGCCAACCTGTTCGTGCTGAGCGCGACTCCGCTCGCGCCTCACACGACCGCGGAAGTCGAGGCCGCCATCCTGGCCGAGCTCGAACGGCTCAAGAAAGAACCGGTCTCCTCCAAGGAACTGGAACGAATCATCAACAATCTCGATGCCGACATGGTTCGCGCCCTGCGGTCGAACAGCGGGCTGGCGTCCCAGCTGGCCCTCTATCAGACCGTGGCCGGAGACTGGCGCTATGTGCTCAAGTCCCGCGACAAGATTGCCGCGGTCACCCCGGCCGACATCCAACGCGTGGCTGCTCAATACTTTACGAAGTCGAACCGGACGGTCGCCACCCTGGTCAAGAAGACGGGCGCGAAACCGTTGACCACCGCAGTGTCGAGTCAGGAGGGCCGGTCATGATCATGAAGGCTCCCTCATTACGGACAAGGCCGGGACTGAAAGCGGCCGTGCTTGTCATGGCCTTGCTGTCGGCGACGGTCATGGCGTGGGCTGGAGATCTGGCGGTCAAGGATCCTCGAATGATGAAGTTTTCCCCGGTCGAGTTCGCGCCGCCCGAACCTGCGCGGGTCGTTCTCGACAACGGCATGGTCGTCTATCTTCTGGAGGACCATGAACTGCCGCTGGTAAACCTGTCCGCGACAATGCGCACGGGCGGATGGCTGGAGCCGGCGGATAAAGTGGGGCTTGCTGCGCTGACCGGCGCGGTCATGCGAACCGGCGGAGGCGGGGGCAGGACCGCCGAGCAAATCGACGAGGAACTCGAGCAATTTGCGATCGATATCAACGTGTCGATGGGACGGCAGTCCGGGTCGGCCTCTCTGGACGTTCTGAGCAAAGATCTTGGCCGCGGGGTGAAAGTCTTTGCCGGGCTCTTGCGGCAGCCTGCATTCGAACCCCCTCGTGTCGAACTGGCCAAGCTCCAGACGATCGAGGGCATCCGGCGCCGTCAGGACAGCCCGGGGTCGATCGTCGGACGGGAATTTCTCAAGCAGTTGTACGGGCCAGAGCACCCCAGCGCCCGCGAGAGCACGGTCGAATCGATCAGAGGTATCAGCCGAGAGGACCTTGTCGAGTTTCACCGACGAACCGTCCATCCCAACGGCATTATTCTGGGAGTCACGGGCGATTTCAAACAGGCTGAGATGATCGCATTGCTGCGTTCGACGTTTGCCGACTGGAAGAAAGGTGACGTTCCTGAACTGAAAATCGCCAACGCACGCGATCCCGGCGGGCCGTCGATCGTCCGGTTCGTCAACAAAGACACGTCCCAGACGCATCTGCGGATCGGACACCTGACCATCAGAGAGGATGACCCGGATTACGTCCCGCTGGCCATCGCCAACGACATTCTTGGAGGCAGCTCGTTCCGCAGTCGGCTGTTCAACGACGTGCGCACAAAAAGAGGCCTGGCCTATTCCGTCGGCACCCGTTTGAACGTCGGTATGCATGATCAAGGGGTCTGGCTGATGCGGGCAGAAACAAAACTGCCTTCCACTCAGGAAGTGATCAGCCGCTTCGTCGCCAATATGGAGCGGATGCGGACTGAGCTGGTCACGGATGAGGAGCTGGCTGAGGCCAAAGAGGCTTATGTCAACTCGTTCGTGTTCGCGTTCGCGAGTCCTTCGGCCATCGTGGGTCGCTTCGTTGAATTGGAGTATGACGGGCTGCCCAAGGATTTCCTCCAGCAGCTCCGCGCGCGTGTCATTGCGCTCAAGAAGGAGGATATCCTGAGGGCGGCCCAAAAACATTTCCACTCAAGCCGTCTCACGATTGTGGCGGTCGGCCCCGGCGAAACTCTGCCGAAGCTGCTGTCGGGTTTCGGAGAAGTGAAGGAAATAAAGTTGGCTCCCGAGGGCTGAAGAAACGGGACCTGTCGCCGCCTCGGGAGTCTGTCCGTCCTCACCCCGCCCGGTGTGGGGACCCCCCTGCGGCGTTCAGACTCCCGAATCGGCGCCACCCGTTGTACAATCAATCCATCGGTCGCCTGAGAGGGGACGGTGTAAGCCTAGGAATGAAGGCACAGCATGCCGTTGGAAGATGATTTTTCTGACATTATTAAGAAGGCTCGCACTGGATTAAAACTCTCGGTTGGAGATGTGGCCCGGCTGACCGGCCTGCCTGGTGCGGACATCACGGCGCTGGAACGCGGGGATCAGCTGCACGATCGGGCAGAACTCCTGGCGCTCGCCGCCGCGCTCGGACTCCGTCTGACCTCGCTGGAAGAAATTGTGCTGAATAAGTGGATTCCGCGACCGCTTCCGCTGAAGCCCGGTATCGAAACCGTGCAGGGAGAGATCAACGGGTACGCGGTGAAGGGCTACGTCGTTCATGATGCCGGTGAAGCAGTGCTCGTCGATACGGCCTACAATGCGGAGATGATGCTAGAAATTCTCGAGGCACGCCGCCTGCGCCTGCTTGGCATCTGTCTTACTCACGGTCATGCGGACCATGCCGAAGGCATACAGCAGATCCTGCACCGGTGGCCCGTACCCGTCTATCTCGGGCCTGAGGACCTCACGCTACTCCATTGGAAACCTTCCGAACGGCAAGTTGCGAGACCCGACCACGGCGGGACGATCCGCGTTGGCAAGTTGGAGATGCGGTGTCTTGCCACTCCCGGCCATACGGCCGGTGGCTTTTGCTATCGAGTGGAAATGCCATGGGGGCCGGTGTCGTTCGTCGGCGATACGTTGTTCGCCGGCTCGATCGGCCGATCCAATCCGGCGCAGCTCTATCATACTCATCTCGAGTCGGTGCAGCGGCACGTGATGACCTTGCCGCCGGACTGTTTGCTGCTGCCGGGGCATGGCCCTGGGACAACGGTGCAGGAAGAACTGGAGCATAACCCCTTTTACACTCAGTAGAGGCAACGCTGTAGGCAGGCCCAATGGACCATCCGATGGGCGAGCACAGGCTTTCCGGTGGAACGGACGGAGGAAAAATGCCGTCCGATGTTCTTCCTTCAGACAATCTCTCTGATGGCCATGCGGAAGAGGAATCAAGCTTCTCGCGTTGGACATTGCCGCTCTTCTTGTTTGCTCTGACGGTCTTCACGACGTTGTGGGCCGGCGCCTATCAAGCGTACAGCGGCACTATCCGGGGGCCGGTGGCCTTTTTGTGGGAACATCCCGAGATGTTGCCAAGGGGGATTCCGTTTGCAGGCACGTTGCTCTTCATCCTCCTCACCCACGAATTTGGCCACTTCATCCTCTCGAAGATCCACCGCGTGCCCGCGTCACTGCCGCTGTTCATCCCGGGGCCGCCTCATTTTATCGGGACCTTCGGCGCCATCATCCGGATGCGTGGGCCCATTCTGAACCGGCGTGCCCTGTTCGACATCGGGGTGGCGGGTCCGCTGGCCGGCTTTGCGGTTGCCCTGGTGGCGCTGGTGGTGGGGCTCTTCCTCTCGACCGTCGTGGACCGGACCTCGACGTTCGGCTTGCAGTTGGGCGAGCCGCTGCTCCTCAAATTGATGGCGTGGCTGATTGTCGGTCCGTTACCGCCGCAAGCCGATGTCCTGCTGCATCCGGTCGCGTTTGCCGCTTGGTTCGGGCTCTTTGTGACGTCCTTGAATCTCATCCCCATAGGCCAGCTCGATGGCGGGCACGTGGCCTATGCCCTGTGGGGGAACCGCCAGCGGACGATGGCCTTTGCCGTCATTCCGCTGTTGATCATGCTGGGATTCGTCGGATGGCCTGGGTGGTTCATCTGGGCGTTCATGGCGGGTGTCTGGGGCCTCGGTCATCCGCCGGTCGTTGATCCCCAGGTCCCGCTGGGACGGGGCAGAGTGCTGGTCGGGTGGATAGCGTTCGCTGTCTTTGTGCTGACCTTCGCCCCCGTTCCGTTCTCCTTCCACTAGCCGGCCTACGCTGGCGGTCGCTTCCCCTTCCATGACGATCACGGCCGTTCCAACAATGGCGGACCAAGCGGCACGAGCTGGCGACCGGTGAAGGCTTGGGTCAGACTGGCAACGGCATGGTAGAAGGCCATGGAGCCGACGGCGATGTGGAGTAAACCAGGGAGGGTTTCGTTTATGAGTCCCAGGCGCGCGAGAACCGTGCAAGAAAAGCTCATCGTGATAATGAGGTGAAGAAGGCAGAGCGTCGTGTTGCGGTATGCCGTCAGATATACCATGACGACGGAAAAGGCTGCGTACACGAAATCGATTGGTGCGTAGAGCACCATGTCGAGGTGAAACGACGTGCTCTCGCTGACCAGTTTGGCAGTACAAACGGTCAGCCAAAAAAATCCGTACATGGTCAGCGCAGTGCCGCCCAGTTGCTCGTGATAGCGGATATCTGTGATGCCGGCCAGGATCTGCACGATACCGCCGAACATCATCGCGATGACCAATGTGCCGACTTTGTTCGATTCAGGGATTGCACCGACCTGCGCGACGCCAAGGGTCAAGGCTCCCACGGCAAGACCAAACAATCCAATCGCCAGCACATCGATGCGCCTCCGGTATTCTTCGTCGTGCATAAGTTTCCTCCCCAGCTGTACTGCATTAAGTGCAAACTGATGGCCCAGGCAAAGTGGCGCCGAGCATGCCTTAAGGACTATTGAAAAGACAAGCGGCATTCGGCAGACTCTGCAGTCATGAGGCGATCGCCGGAAGGAGGGTCCACGATGCAGACGCAAGGGCACAGGTCGGTGCGTCTGTGGTCGGCAGGCATCTTGTGCGTGGCCTTGTTGTCCTTGCCTCGCCCCGGCCTTGCCGAGAAAAGCGGTGATCGTTTCACCCTCGTGATGAATGGCGCGGCCGTCAAAGATAATCAAACCGGATTGATTTGGGAGCAGGAACCTGATCGGGAGCATGACGTCTGGAGTCGTTCCAATGAACGCTGTGCGGCCAAGGACGTGGGCGGACAGAAAGGATGGCGCGGACCCACGGTGGAAGAACTTAAGACCCTGATCGATCCTGCCCAGCGCGATCCGTCGCTTCCACTAGGCCATCCCTTTTCGAATATCAAGTCCGAAATCTATTGGACGAGTACGCCAGATCCCAAGGACGACATCGTGGCCTGGCAGGTGAGTTTTTTCAGCGGCGAACCGGTCACGGATCAGAAATCGGGTACCCGCCGGATGTGGTGTGTACTGACCCTCCGTTGAAGTGAGGGGCTCGATGTTAATCGAGTCTTTCCCGATCCCGCTTCCTTTTCCAGACATTCGCTAACGACGCCAGCTTGGCTCGTGCCGACTGGTGCTCATCGGCAAGGGTTTCCAGGGAATCGGATAGCCGCCTGGATTTCAGCACCGTGTAGAAGGTGAGGCCGATGGCCAGAATCAAGATGATCAAGAAATAAAAAATCCGTGTCAGGGGCGGCTCATCGGTCACCAGAAACAAGTTCATACCCCAAAAACCAGTGGTCGCCACGCCGATCAAACCCATGGTGGCCACCACGGTGAGGCGCACCATGGTCTCACCCTGTCGGCGCAAAGCCTCGCTGTCGAGATACTGGCTCATGTCTTCAAGCTCCGACCTGAGTTCCTCATAGAGGCGATCGGTGCCAAGATGGTCGCTGATCATTCGATAGAGCTCCTTCACTTGCCCATGATCCGAAACCTGATGGGACCAATAGCGGTGGCTGAAGCGCAGAAAGACACCCAAGGTGTGTCGAATGACGGCTCGGAACCGTCGCACGGAGTCTCGCTTCGTGATATCCAAGTTATTCGTCGCATCCACCAGACGATCGGCGAGCATCAGCAGGGCTGCCTTGTGAAAGTGAGGGATCAGGAACAAAAGGAAATATTCGTGCCGGAACTGCTCAAGGTCTGTTTTTCGGTCCACGAATAGGCGCTCGCCGCAATCACCCACCATCGTGAATACGCGTCCGGTGCACATGAAGCGAGTCCCCGGATGCTCCAGTCCTTCTCCGTTCCAGTACCGGTCGTAGCAATAGCGCTCTTCAAAGTCCTGCAAGTAACGCTTGGAATAGGGGAGCGATTCGGGCGTGCCAGGTGCGGTCGCGAGCCCCAGCCGCACGAACTCTTCGCGGGTCAACGCTCCCGGATCATCCATCACGAGGTAGGCCATCACTGACATTAGGTGGTATTCAATCTGGCGGTATCGGAGGAGACCTTTCTTCCCGGAATGGTGAAGCACGAGCGGTTCGAGCAAAAATTCCCAATGAGAGGCGAGACTCGGTGCTCGATACCGGCAAGCGAACGAGAGGTATTTCTCACGGTTCTCATAATCGGATACGGCCAGCACCTTCTCTTCGGATGAGAGCCATTCCACCTGCTTGGGGCAGTGGCCTCCGTGCCCGTCTGGTTCCCAGTACGTGGGATAACAGCGGCCCAGCCGGAACAGCGCGTTCTGCGCCTGCGGCAACGGCAGATCGTCCGCAAACACCTCGACGACGAGAATCGCCACGTCGATGTCATAGAAGAAATACAGGTCCACATGCGCCACACTGAGGGTCACGGGGACGGTACGGGAGCCGGGGAACGTGACCCGTACCTTGGCGACATCGCAGCGACGAAATACACGGATGCAGGACTCCTGCTCGACGTCCCTGTCGCCCCCTTTGCCTTCTCCGTAGAGGAACCGTTGGACGTAGGGGAGGAATGTGACGAACTCGCTGTAATGCCGTTCTTGAAATTGATGAGGGTCGCCCGTGAACTCGTCCGCCAATTCGCGCCATGGATTGTCTTTGTCAGGAGTTTGCAGCCGCTCCCAATGTTTCTGAATCGGGGCGCCTTCGCGGATCGGCATTAACTGGATGGGCCAAAGCAGAATCTGTCGGAAGTGACGGACCGATTTATCGCTCGGATGAACCGTGGTAGCGGACATACCTGACTCCATCCCTGCATTCTAATACCGCATACCACCTCTCGTTGTCGACGCTCCACGCTGTCATACCCCTGCTGTTCCACTCCTGACGTCCATTTTTACTGAATTTTGATGTTCTGGGCTGACGGTTTAATCCGGCTTTGATGCACCTTTGGATAGAGTACGTCGAGGGGCAAAAGGGGCAAAAGGATGAAGCAGCTATGACACTCGTGATCCTGGGCTCTGAGAAAACGTCCTAGTGATTTTGACGCCGTTTTTACGCGGCATTTGGTAGCGTTCGATCGCCGCCAAGGAGACCTGATGCATGGATTTTCTCCTACTCAGCCTGGGAATCGGATTTTTTCTTCTATCAGCATGGTTGATCTTCGCGTTAGACCGCCTCTAGAGGCTTGCTCATGAACTCCATGTATGTGATCGGCGGAATCCTCTCATTAGGTCTGATGATCTATCTTCTCGTCGCCTTGCTCAAGCCGGAGAAATTCTGATGAGCCTCAATGGTCTGGTCCAGATCATGTTCTATTTCATTGTCCTGTTGGGACTGGCAAAACCATTAGGGCGGTACATGGCCCGCGTGTACGAAGGTCGGCCCTGCGGCTTGGACCGGATCCTTTCCCCGGTGGAACACCTCATCTACCGCCTGTGCGGGGTTCATCATGCTGATGAAATGGATTGGAAGGCATACGGTATGGCCATGGTGTTCTTCAATGCGGCAGGGCTATTCACGCTCTACCTTCTCCAGCGGGTTCAAGGTCTCCTCCCGCTGAACCCTTCCTCACTCGGCATGGTGGGGCCTGACCTCGCCTTCAATACGGCAGCGAGCTTTGTGACCAATACCAATTGGCAATCCTACGGTGGCGAAACGACGCTCAGTTACCTCACGCAAATGCTGGGTTTGACGGTCCAAAATTTCGTGTCCGCCGCGACCGGGATGGCCATTTTGGTGGCGCTCATTCGCGGACTCGCCCGGCGGAATGCGCACACCATCGGCAACTTCTGGGCTGATCTCACGAGGAGCACCCTCTACATATTGTTGCCGCTCTCCCTGGTATTGGCTCTTATCCTCGTGTCCCAAGGCGTAGTGCAGACGTTCGGGGCCTATGAAACTGCCACGATGATGCAACCGGTCACGTTCGACAAACCGATCATGGATACGAGCGGGCAACCGGTATTGGATGAACATGAGAAGCCAAAAACCGAGTCTGCAACGACGAAGTCACAGGTCTTAGCAATTGGCCCCGTCGCCTCGCAGATTGCCATCAAGCAACTAGGTACGAACGGTGGTGGCTTTTTCAATGTCAATTCTGCGCACCCGTTTGAGAATCCGACGCCGCTCTCCAATTTCCTCGAGATGCTGGCCATCCTCCTGATTCCAACAGCGCTCTGTTACACCTTTGGAGTGATGGTCGGGGACACGCGCCAGGGATGGGCCCTGCTTGCGGCCATGACCATAATCTTAATCGCCATGCTTGGGCTGGCCCTGTGGGCCGAGCAAGAGGGCAATCCTGCCCTAACCGCGATCGGAGTCGATCAGGCAGTAAGCGGCAGGCAGCCGGGCGGGAACATGGAAGGTAAAGAAGCCAGATTTGGAGTGGTCAACTCCGTCCTATGGGCCGCTGCGACTACGGGCGCATCCAACGGCTCCGTCAATTCCATGCTTGATTCCTACACTCCGTTGGGCGGGCTGGTTCCGCTTTTTCTGATGCAGTTTGGAGAGGTCGTGTTCGGAGGGGTGGGATCGGGGCTCTATGGCATGATCGTGTTCGCAATCATTGCCGTGTTCATCGCGGGATTAATGGTCGGCCGAACCCCGGAGTATCTTGGGAAAAAAATTGAACCGTATGAAATGAAGATGGCCTCGCTACTCATTCTCATCATGCCCATCATCGTGTTAGGGCTGACGGCGGTTGCGGTGCTCACCGAACTCGGCACCTCTTCCAGGCTCAATCCCGGAGCGCATGGATTCAGCGAGATCCTCTACGCCTACACTTCACAGGGAAACAATAACGGCAGCGCCTTTGCCGGTCTCAATGCCAACACACCCTTTTACAACATCACCGGCGGGATCGCGATGCTGGTCTCCCGCTTTTGGTTGGCTCTGCCGACACTTGCGCTCGCCGGTGCTTTGGCGAGAAAAAAGAATATCCCGCCAGGGGTGGGCACTTTGCCGACCCACACACCGCTCTTTGTCGCACTGCTGATCGGCGTGATTATCATGGTCGGAGCGTTGACATTCGTGCCCGCACTGGCCCTTGGACCAATTGTTGAACATTTGTTGATGTGAGGGTGCAGTTCGGTACTGCGGAATCTGTCTATGACGACACAAATAGGCTCCCACAAGACTCACGCTCTGTTTGAGCCGATCATCATCAGACAGGCGATCATCGATGCCTGCCGGAAGCTCGCTCCACGTCACCAGATCAAGAATCCGGTCATGTTTGTCGTGTGGGTCGGCAGCGTCCTGACTACGCTCCTTTTTCTGCAAGCGGTCATTGGGTTTGGCGAAGCGCCAGCCGGTTTCATTCTGTCTATCGCGCTGTGGCTCTGGTTCACCGTGCTTTTTGCCAACTTGGCCGAGGCCATGGCGGAAGGACGGGGCAAGGCGCAGGCGGAGTCCCTACGGCGATCTCGTCAGGAACTCACTGCCAAGAAGCTCGGCACAGTCGAATCCGCACGCGAGCCCCACACGGTCTGGAGTCGGAAACTCAACCGGTCTGGCGCGTTCAGCGTCGTGTCCGTGAATGAGTTGAAAAAGGGCGACGTCGTCCTCGTTGAAGCAAACGATATTGTCCCCGCCGACGGGGAAGTCATTGAAGGAGTTGCTTCCGTGAACGAGAGCGCGATCACGGGTGAAAGTGCACCGGTGATACGGGAAAGCGGCGGTGACCGCAGCGCCGTCACGGGAGGGACGAAGGTCCTTTCTGATTGGCTCGTCATTTGCGTGACCGCCAGTCCGGGGGAGAGTTTCCTTGACCGCATGATTGCCATGGTGGAAGGAGCGAAGCGTCAGAAGACGCCGAACGAAATTGCGCTGAATATTCTCCTGGCCGCCCTCACGATCATCTTTCTCCTGGCGACCGTCACCTTGCTGCCATTTTCCTTATATAGCGTGGCAGCCGCTGGTCAAGGTTCACCCATCACCGTCACCGTTCTGATCGCTCTTCTGGTGTGCCTCATCCCGACGACGATCGGCGCGCTGCTCTCTGCGATTGGAATAGCAGGCATGGACCGCATGGTACAAGCCAATGTCATTGCCATGTCCGGAAAAGCCGTCGAGGCGGCCGGCGATGTGGATGTGCTGTTGTTGGACAAGACCGGCACGATTACATTGGGCAACCGCCAGGCGACGATGTTTCTACCGGCCGAAGGGGTCTCGGATCAGGCATTGGCGGACGCATGCCAGCTGTCGTCGTTGGCCGATGAAACACCGGAAGGCCGAAGCATTGTGGTGCTTGCAAAGGAAAAGTACGGATTACGTGCACGCGACATACACGAACTGGGCGCCACATTCATGCCCTTTACTGCGCAGACACGCATGAGCGGCGTCAACATGGATAGCCGGGAAATCCGGAAGGGATCAGCCGGTGCCATCGAATCATACGTGACGAGGCAAGCGGGCCACTTTTCCCATTTTGTTCGCCTCAATGTCGAGACGATTGCCAAGCAGGGCGGCACACCGCTGGTGGTCGCAGAAGGGGGCAAAGTCCTCGGAGTCATTGCGCTGCAGGACATCGTCAAGGGGGGGATCAAAGAGCGGTTCGGTGAATTGCGTCAGATGGGAATCAAGACGGTGATGATCACCGGCGACAACCCGCAGACGGCGGCCGCAGTTGCGGCTGAGGCCGGCGTCGACGATTTTCTCGCCGAGGCCACGCCGGAAGCCAAGCTGAAATTAATTCGCGACCTCCAAGCCGAGGGACGGCTTGTCGCGATGACGGGAGACGGGACCAACGACGCTCCGGCATTGGCACAAGCCGACGTCGCCGTGGCGATGAATACCGGGACGCAAGCGGCCAAGGAAGCGGGCAACTTGGTGGATCTGGACAGCAATCCCACGAAGTTGATTGAAATCGTGGAAATTGGGAAACAGCTGCTGATGACCAGAGGGGCATTGACGACCTTCAGTATCGCCAACGATGTGGCGAAGTACTTTGCGATCATTCCGGCTGCGTTTGCGACGACGTACCCGGTCCTGAACGAGTTGAACGTCATGCATCTGGCGACCCCTCAAAGTGCGGTCCTGTCTGCGGTCATTTTTAACGCATTGATCATTATCGGGCTCATTCCGCTTGCCCTGAAAGGCATCAGCTATCGTCCCATCGGCGCCGGTCCGTTGCTACGACGACACCTTCTGATCTACGGCGCTGGCGGCATCGTGGTCCCATTTATTGGCATCAAGTTGATCGACATGCTGTTGGTCGCATTGCATTTGATCTGAGGCAGGATGATGAAAAAGGCCGCTGGCGTCGTTCTCAGCGCGCCAGAATCCTCAACGTACCTCAGAGAGTACGCCTGCGGTTCTGGGCTTCGCCTGCGACATTTGATCATCCATAGGTCGTATACAGACGGGAGAGACACGTGATAGAGCACATAAGACCTGCGCTGGCTATGTTGGTGATTTGGACCGTGCTCACCGGGCTGATGTATCCACTCGCGGTCACAAGTCTAGCTCAGCTGCTTTTCCCACATCAGGCTAACGGCAGCCTGGTTGTTCGTAATGGACAGGTCATCGGATCCGAACTCATTGGACAGTACTTTGATCAACCAAAGTATTTTTGGAGCCGTCCATCGGCGACCTCGCCATTTCCCTACAATGCGGCTGCCTCCAGTGGGTCGAACCTCGGGCCTACCAATCCGGCCTTGATCGAAGCGGTCAAAGGGAAAGTTGCCGCCTTACGAGCAGCGGAGCCGGCCAACGACAATCCTATCCCTGTGGACCTCGTGACTGCCTCGGGAAGCGGGCTTGACCCTCACATCAGCATCGCCGCGGCGGCGTTCCAGGTGAGGCGTGTCGCCCGCGCAAGAGGTCTGGAGGAAGGGGCAGTGGAACGGTTGGTCATGCAATGCATCGAAGGTCGCCAATTCGCGCTGCTTGGGGAATCGCGGGTAAACGTACTGAAGTTGAATCTTGCTCTCGACATGCCACCGTCCTGAATGGTTATAGTTCGCGATCCAACCACACATTTTTAAGCTGTCCGACTCCAGGGCGCTGCCCCATACAGAGGAAAGAGTGATGAGCCTTCTCTCAGAGACACCATAGGCCGTCACATCTTATAATGTGGCCAGAATAGTTTGCATAAAACCTCGCGGAAAATGACACTCTAGCCCCTCAGTGCGGGTTTGAGAACTCCATGGCCGAGATCCGTCCTAATCCAGATGCGCTCCTCAAACGTGTGCAGGCGGATGAAGCTCGCCAGCTTCAGGGAAAGCTCAAAATATTCTTTGGCGCCAATCCGGGAGTAGGGAAAACCTACGCCATGCTGGAAGCGGCGCACGAGCAGCGTCGCGATGGAGTGGACATCGTCATCGGCATCGTCGAGACGCACGGGAGAGCGGAAACTGAAGCCTTGCTTCCTGGTCTTGAGGTACTGCCCCGCCGCACGGTGGAGTACCGAGGCACCGTGCTCAACGAATTTGACCTCGATGCCGCCCTTTCCCGCCATCCCACGGTGATCTTGATCGACGAACTGGCTCACACGAATGCGCCTGCGCTTCGGCACACCAAGCGTTGGCAGGACGTGCAGGAGCTGTTGAAGGCCGGCATTACGGTCTACACAACCGTCAATGTACAGCACCTGGAAAGCCTCAATGACGTGGTGGCGCAGATCACCGGCGTGCGTGTCCGGGAAACGGTACCCGATTCTGCAATTGAGCGGGCGGACGATGTTGAACTGATTGACCTCCCGCCGGACGATTTGCTCCAACGGCTGAAAGACGGAAAGGTCTATGTGCCGCAGCAGATTCAGCATGCCATTCAACATTTCTTCACCAAAGGGAATCTGATCGCCCTCCGCGAATTGGCTCTCCGCCGCACGGCCGAGAGGGTCGATCAGCAAATGGAAGTTTACCGGCGCGACCATGCGGTCGTCCGTACCTGGCCGGCGGCCGAAACGATTATGGTCTGCGTAAACATGAAGCCGCGCGGGCCGCGGCTGATTCGTGCGGCGCGCCAGATGGCCACCAATCTGCATGCCAAATGTATCGCTGTCTACGTGCAAGTTCCGCGGCATCTTCGATTGCCGCAGGCCGATCGCGACCGGCTCGTGCAGACGTTACGCCTTGCCGAGCAACTCGGTGCGGAAACGGTCACGTTGACGGGAGAGCGGGTGGCACAGGAGCTGCTGAACTACGCCCGCAGCCGCAACGCAACCAAACTCATCGTGGGAAAGCCGGTTCGGTCTCTTTGGAAGGAATGGCTCTTCGGTTCCGTGGTGTCAGAGCTGGTCCACCAAAGCGGGGACATTGATATCTACGTCATTACCGGAGAGGCAGGGGAAGGACAGCCACTCATCCGCCGCAGCCTCAAGAGAACCAGCAATCGGCGGGAATACCTCTATGCCCTCGTGGGAGTCGCCATGGCAACGGCCGTCGCCTGGGCCATGGATCCTTATTTCAGTCAGGCCAATCTGATTATGATGTACCTGATGGCGGTGATCGTCATCGCGATTCGATTGGGACGAGGCCCCTCGGTCCTGGCCTCGGTCGTGAGCGTGGCCACGTTCGACTTCTTCTTCGTGCCGCCCTACCTGTCGTTCGCCGTCTCGGACATCCAATATGTGTTGACCTTCGCCATCATGCTCATCGTGGCGTTGGTGATCAGCAACTTGGCCGTGCGCATCCGTGAACAAGCGGAGTTGGCCCGCGATCGAGAACGGCGAACGGCGGTGTTGTATGCGATGAGCCGAGATTTGGCGACGCATCGAGGCACAGCCATGTTGGCTCAAGTCGCGGCGAAACATCTTCGCGAGGTCTTCGATGGTCAGGTGGCGATTTTCCTTGCGGATGCCGAAAAACGCGTTCGCCTACAGCGGGGGGAACAACTCTTCTTCGACCTCGACCCCAAAGAATCCGGTGTCGCTCAATGGGTGTTTGATCACAATGAGCGGGCAGGGTCGGGAACCGATACGCTGCCGGGGGCCAGCGCGCTCTATCTTCCTTTAGTCGGGTCGACAGGACCGATCGGAGTCGTGGCGGTCCGGCCGAAAGACACGGGGCTGTTATTGGATCCCGAGCAACTGCATTTGCTCGAATCGCTCATCAATCAAGTCGCCCTGGCCATCGAACGAACTCGCCTCTCGGACGAGGCGCAACAGGCTCACGTGCGAGTGGAAACCGAACGCATGCGGAATGCTATTTTGAGTTCAGTCTCTCACGATTTGCGGACACCACTGGCCACCATTACGGGAGCGGCCAGCAGCTTGTTGGACGAGCGGAGCCCCCTCAACGCGAGCGATCGCCTTGAGCTCTCTCAATCGATTTACCGCGAGGCGAACCGATTGGATCGGCTGCTCAAGAACTTACTGGACATGATGCGGATCGAGGCGGGGGCGGTGCAGCTCAAGAAGGAGTGGCATCCGTTGGACGAGATCGTCGGAGCCGCGCTCTCCAGGATGGAAGAGCGGTTGAGGAATGTGACCGTTCGTACGACGTTCCCTCCGGATTTGCCGATGGTGCAGATTGATGGAGTGCTCATGGAGCAAGTCATGATCAACCTCCTGGAAAATGCGGCGAAGTACGCTCCTCCTGGAAGCGTCATTGAGGTTTCGGCATCGGCCGGTAACAAGGAAGTGGTCGTCGAATTGGCGGATCGAGGGCAGGGCATTCCCGTCGGGGAAGAAGTTCGCATCTTCGACAAGTTTTACCGCGCGAAACCTGCGCGAGAAGGAGGAGTCGGGCTCGGACTCACGATTTGCCGCGGCATCATCGAAGCCCATGGCGGGCGCATCTGGGCCGAGAATCGCACCGGCGGTGGTGCGGTGTTTCGATTCGCAATCCCACTGCCGGAAGAGCAGCCTTCTATCGCCACCGAACACACCGGCAACCATCACGCATCTTAGCGGCGAGCGCCTATGTCACAGGAAGCGACGATCGTTCTCATCGAGGATGAATCGGAAATCCGGCGCTTTCTTCGGACAACACTCCCCGGTCATGGTTTCCGAATCTACGAAGCGACAACAGGACAAGGAGGTCTGATCGAAATCAAATCGAGGAATCCCGATCTCATTCTGCTTGATCTCGGACTCCCGGACTTGGATGGCATCGACGTGATTCGCCAGGTGCGCGACTGGACACCAACGCCAATCATTGTGCTCTCGGCCAGAGAGCAGGAACAGCAAAAGGTCTCCGCACTCGACCTGGGCGCAGACGACTACGTAACCAAGCCATTTGGCATCAATGAACTGCTTGCACGAATACGCACGGCCCTGCGGCATGCGGCGCGGCCTGACGAATCGGAGACGGCCTCCTGCTTTACATTTGGTGATGTGCGCGTAGAACTCGGTCGACGTCAGGTGTTTGTGGCCGACAAGGAGATTCATCTGACGCAGATTGAATACAAACTTCTCACGACGCTGGTCCGCCATGCAGGCAAAGTCGTCACCCACCGGCAATTGCTGAAGGAGGTGTGGGGTCCGCTGCATGTCGAGGAAAGCCACTACCTGCGGGTGTACATGCGCCAGCTTCGCAACAAGCTAGAGTCCAATCCCGCGCATTCCAAGTTTCTCGTGACCGAACTCGGCGTCGGGTATCGACTGCGGACGGAATAGGGATTCGACACGTCGAGATCCCGACGCGAACTGCCGGCGTGGCGCCTGGTTCAACAAGGTGGGCCTTCACGGCGAATCGAACGTTCCGATGAGCGCGAAGATCAGCATCTGCTGCCCGGGTGTCAGCAGGTTGTTCGTTCCTTTGAAAAATCCGCCTCCCGCTCCGGTCGAGTCGTCGTACCGATATTCCAATCGACAGATCGTATTGGTCCACAGGTAGGGCAGCCGGTATTCCGCGGTGGTGGTGATGGCCTTGATGAACTGCTCCGAACCAGTCATGAGCCCGTTCCGGTCCCAAAAAAACTCGGGTCTTACGGAGACGGTCCAGGGGCCGGCAATGTGCCATCGAGTTTCAATGGTGGCACCGGTGTAGAAATCACGGGGATTTCCGGGAGCCGAGGCATTCTTCTGAGTCCCGATCTGATAATCGAACCCCACGGTCACCTCGTCGCCTTTCCATTCGGCGATGGTGTCGGAAAAAAAACGCCAGAACTCCAACGAGGTGGCAGCCTGGTCTGGCCCGTAATACATCGTTTCTTTGACGGTCCAGGCAGGCGCGGGCTTGTACTGTATCTGTCCGCCGTAACTCGGGAGACTGTTCGAATTTTCAAGGTGAAAATAATCGTTGATCACGAAAAACGCGCCGGTCCACTGATCGTTGAACGCATAGACGGCGTTGACGCCGAACATTAAGTAGGGGGAATAGTCGGCGATCCAGGCGCGCGAGTAGTTGCCATTGTCTTTGGCATACAGCGACTCGTAGCCGATGAAACTGTTGAACAGTCCGGCTTGAAGCGTGAGTCCGTTGCCGACCGGAGCGACATACGACACGTTCGCGCGCCCGAAGTGCCGCCAGACGTCTGAGCCGGATACTTTGGGCTGACTCGTGGCGAACCCGAACGCCTTTGAGTCCTCCCCGGCTTGGACCAACCACTCCGTCCCCCAACGAGACGACTCGGTCGCATCTTTCCGGACATAGACCGCCGCCATGTTCAGATCCAGTTCATTGACCCGCGGTGTGGTGCTGCGGTTACGGAACAGGTGATTGTCGGGGAAATTGAAATCCAGCGAATAACCGAGATCGATGAACCCTCCATAATGCCAGAGCGGTTTCTCCTGGATCGCGGGCTCCGGTTGAGACGGTGCATCTGTTTCGGTTGCGGACTGGTCGTTGGCCGGCTCGCCGGGCGAACTCTCTCCTCCCGAGGCTGGGACGGGTATCAGGCCCGCGCACAGCCATGCGCTCAACGTGAGGGTGCAGACGAAGGAGCGGCTCAGGGACACGCGGCTCCTTCCTTGACCTGCGGCCGTCGATCGCCGGGGTTTTCGGGAATCATGCCTCGTGAAATGTAGCGCATTATCTATAAAAATGAGGTAAAAAAGCGCAGCAACTGCCCATGAATGACATCTAAGCAATTCCCGTACTGCGCGTGTCGCGCAGGCCGGAAAGGCTTTATGACGGCCGGTCATCGCCTCCTCTTCGCCGCGGTGATCCTTTGCGCATGGGGCGGGGGCGTCATGCCGGCCAGCGCGGAAGAATCCCAGCCAACATCGTTGCCACCGGCTGCTGTGGAAGGTCTCGGACAGGACCAACAGCCCGCCAAGACGTTGTGGCATTACGGCGCCTATTTGGATCTCACCTATCCGATTGATTTCAACCATCCTGCCAATCACATATGGCGCAGCAAGGTCACCACACAAAAGGTGAACGAGCTGAGCTTGAACATGGCAATGGCTTACGTCAGGAAGGACGTGGACACATCCTCGCGGTGGGGGATGGAGTTCGCGCTTCAGACTGGCCGCGATGTTGAAGGACAAGTGCCCAATGCCAGCCTCAGGAATGGCAACCCCTACGATAGTGCCGATACCTTCAGCCACTTCTCACGGGCCAATGTCTCCTACCTGGCGCCGATCGGGACTGGTTTGAAACTTACGGGCGGGCTGTTTAACAGCTATATTGGCTACGAATCCTTCTACGCAAAAGACAACTTCAACTATACGCGATCGCTGCTTCCAGACTATACACCCTACTTCATGGCTGGAATTTCTGCGGAATATCAGATCAACGCGTCGATCAAGACGGTGTTCTATGTCATCAACCGGTACAATTTTCTTTCCCAGCCAAACAATCTTCCCAGCTACGGAGGACAGATCAAGTGGTCGGCTTCGCCGCAATGGACATTTGTTCAAAATGTGTACTACGGCCCGGACCAAACCGACACCAGTTTGAAGTACTGGCGCTTTTTCTCGGACAGCATTTTGGAGTGGAAACGCGATGCGTTCACCGTGGCCCTCGTGTATGACATCGGCACCGAACGGGCGATAGCTCAGGCAGGCGGCCAGCGGCAATTCTGGATGGGCAGCGCTCTCCTGAGCCAATGGCGCTTCGTCAAGGCCTGGGCGGTGGCCGTCCGTCCTGAACTCTACTATGACCCTGACGGCACGATGACCGGCGCGAAGCAATTCATCAAGGGTGTGACGACCACCTTGGAATACAAGCTGGAGTACGCCTGGACGACGACGAGGTTTCGCTTGGAGTACCGCTTCAACAACTCCACCGGGCCTCAAGGCGGGTTTTTTACCGGAGGTCCCAACTCATCGGGAGCCATCGGACTGACTCCGTCCCAAAATCTGCTGTTCTTCGCCATCCTCTGGAGCTTTGATTCGCCCTAATGCCGTTTACTTCGTTTCTTTTTGTTCGCGCAAGCGCTTCAGCTGCGTGTCAAGGCGGCGCATCAACTCTTCCATTGCCCTCGCCTTCGCGAGCTCCAGGACGGTTTTGTCTTCCACCAGGGCGGCCGGCCCCACCTTCTCGATTTTCGCGTCGGTCTGTTCCTCGAACAGCCGCGCTCCTGTCTTGACGTCCCACAGTGTCGCTTTCAACAGACAGAGCGCATCGCTCTGCGTGCCGTCGGCCACGTAGGCGCCCAGGATGGTCCAATACCACAAGGCGGCCTTGTAATTATTGTAGCGATCGACGGCAGCAGCCCCGTCAAATATCAACAGCCAGTCGACGCCATAGCGCGTCGCAGCCGCTCTGAGTTCCGTCAAAGTGTGACCCTTCAATGACGACAGCGTCAGGAATCCGGCGCTCTTTCCTCCTGTGTCGAGCGGAACCCGTTTGGACCAGGCCAGCACGTCATCCCGGTCGCGGCTTGTCCATTCGAACTCGCGGTGGAGGAAGCCTGTGGGTTTCAAGTAGAGACCAAGTTGAGGCGCGTCTGAACGCACCGGAGCGGCGGCGGCTGTCGACGTGTCGATAAAACGAGATTCTTCCTGCCGGATCTCATCTTGGAGAAACTCACGAGAAAGGCCCTGGCTGCTCGCGCAGCCGCTGAGTCCCAGAAGAGCAACTAGAAGGGAAAGTGCCCATCGGATCGCTTGAGCGCGTTTCACGTCTGTCGGCATGATGAACTCTTGTGCGTAGAGGATCGCCTATTCCGTGAGCGGGGTGATGCGATCGGCCACGGCCTGAACAATGCCTTCACGCTCGCCGGCAACTTTCAGGCCCTGAAAGCTCAGATAGTAGCCGCCATGGTTCGGCGCCTGGATGGTCGCAAGGAGCTCCACCCGCGCACCGTCTTCGACGTCAGGATCCTTCACCGTCGGGAAACCGCAGATGCCGAACACGGCCACGTTGATCGAGGCCGTCTCGTCTTCGAGGTAGAAGAGATAGGCGCCATAGCAGGTTGTACCGGCCGGCAATCTATACGGATCCAGCGGCTGGACGTTCCGGACGGTTCCGGAGAGCATGACTTGTTTCAGATGATAGCTCGCCGGTGCATCGAGGATCTCACGAATCGTGGGGGAATCGGCTGCCGAAGCGCTCGAACATAGGACGAACCCATAACTCATCACACACGCAGACCACAAGAGAAGGCGGATGACTCTTCGGTACATCGGGAAGGATTCTAGCATTTCTCCATTGCGTCAGACGATCCATCAACGATCTTTCGCCGTTCGAGGTCTCTCGCTATAATCCGCAAGCTCAAGTCAGGAGGAGGTTCATGGCCATACAAGACCGACTGGAGACCTACGTTGTCGAACGGCGCCCACACTTCGAAGACCTGTTGGGCCAAATGGTCGAGGTTCCCTCGATTAGCATGGATCCCTCGAAGGCGAACGACATGCGGCGCATGGCCGACATGGCGGCGCAGGTGTTGGCCGACATGGGCGCCGAATCCCGGATCGTCGAGACCGGTGGCTATCCAATCGTGTCTGGTGGCTGGATGGCCGGAGCCCAATACCCCACGGTGACCATTTACAACCATCTTGATGTTCAGCCTGCCCAGGAGCCCGAATGGCAGCGGGAGCCATTTGCGTTCACATGCGAAGATGGCATCTATCATGGCCGAGGCGCCACCGATGACAAGGGCCCGGCCCTTTCAGCTCTTTTTGGAGCTCGTTTTGCCATCGACCAGGGTTTGCCGATCAATATCCGGTTTCTCTGGGAGCTCGAAGAAGAAATCGGGAGCCCGCATTTCGCTGCAGGGCTCAAGAAACGGACGGAGGTGCCTTGTCCCGATTCGGTGGTCGTCTCGGATACCATCTGGATCGCCAAAGGACAGCCGGCGATGCCGTATGGATTGCGAGGGTTAATAGGTGCCAGGCTCAACCTGCGAACAGGCAGCAAAGACGCCCATTCGGGTGTCACGGGCGGTGCGGCGAGAAATCCCCTTGCCGAACTCATGGAAGTCGCCCAGGCCTGTGTCGATGCCAAAACCGGAGAGGTGAAGATACCGGGCTTTTACAAGGATGTCGTGAAGCCGACAAAAGAGGAAATCAAAAGCTTCCTCAGGTCGGGGTTTCAGGTTAGGCGCTTCAAAGAGGCCTACGGTTTCCACTCATTGAGGACGAATGATCCGGCCGAAGTCATGCGGCGCATTTGGGCGGCTCCGACGTTTGAGATACATGGCTTGAGCGGCGGCTATCACGGACCAGGAATTAAAACAGTGGTGCCAAGCCACGGCGAGTTGAAAATCACCATGCGGCTCGTCCCTGATCAAACGCCGGCAAAGATATTCGCGCTGTTCAAGAAATACGTCTCGAAGTTGAATCCCAGCGTCAAAGTGGACCCCGAAAACATGCTTCATCCGTTCAAAGGCAGTTTCGAAGGTCCCTATGTCGAATGCGTGAAGCGGGCGGCGAAGGCAGCGTTCGGCAAAGAGCCGGCATTTATACGCGAAGGAGGATCGATTGGGGCCATGGTGACAATGCAAAAGGCCTGGAAGGTGCCGATCCTCTTCCTCGGACTCAGCCTGCCGGAGCACGGTTATCATGCGCCGAACGAATATTTCGATTGGGGCCAGGCCTCGGGCGGCATGAAGGCCTTTGCGCATTATTTTGCGGAACTCGCCAAAATGGGAAAACGGTAGGCGTCAACCGCTCCCAACATCAAATTTCCATTCTCCCAACCGGCCGGGCAAGGCGACCGCGGCTGCGACTTGCTTGATATAGACGTTGCGTGGGATCTCTTCGGCACCCAAGCGCAGCACGTGGGGCGAGGATTGCTGACAGTCGATGATGCGGAAGTTCCATGTACGCAGTTGACGCACGAGAGACACCAGGGCGACTTTCGATGCGTCATCCACCTTTGTGAACATCGATTCCGCGAAGAAGGCGCTGCCGATAGCCACGCCATACAGACCGCCGACCAGCTGGTCGTTCTGCCACGTTTCGACCGAGTGGGCATAGCCTGCCTCATGGAGCGCGGTATAGGCCTCCAACATGGCCGGCGTGATCCACGTTCCCCCTTCCGGATATTGCGGCCGCGGCCCGGCGCAATGCCGCACGATCGTCTCAAAACATCTGTCGAGCGTCACGGTGAAATGGCCCGGCCGAAGGCTGCGCTTCAGGCTACGCGAGATATGGAGATGTTCCGGGAAGAGGACGGTGCGGGGATCGGGAGACCACCAGAGGATGGGCTGACCTTCGTTGTACCAGGGAAAGATGCCGTGCCGGTATGCTTCGAGCAGCCGTTGAGGCTGAAGATCGCCGCCGATGGCAAGCAGCCCGTCGGACGTCGCATGCTCGACGGCGGGAAAGCTGAGATCGCGCGGATTTCGGCTCAACCGGACCATGGCTGAGCGGTGCTCGTCATCCGTTGTTCGGTGCTCTGGAGGCCAGCAAGGGTTGGAAGATCGGATCGGCGTCAAGGACGGATTTCAATGAGTCCGCTCCGATGAAGAAGTCCCAAATCTGCTGGTTGTTCCCCGGCACCTCGCCGAACCATCGTTTGGCTTCCGTGAGGCGCTGGAGAATGACGCCATTATCCCGGTTCGGAGTGAACAGCAGGCTGTACGCCTTCGTATACTCGGCGATGAACTTGTCGAGAGGAATTTCTGCAAAGGTGCCGGCTTGGTCGGCGTCTTGATAGGCGGCACGGACGTCTTTGTCGTCAAGGTTGCGGTTCCAGGCGACCTTGTTGATGCGCGACCAGGCCAACTGTAAGAGGGCCTCGGCTTTGGCGGTTTTGCGCTCGGACGGCACGTCTTTGACCAATTGCTCGTGCACTTCGATGGAAAGATCCTGATCGAGATTCCAGCGGAGCGCGACTCCCCACCGGAAACGATTGTCGAGCTGTTGGGGGCGGACCTGCGCCAGTGTGCGCAGCGCGGGAAGCAGGCGATACAGGTAATCGGCCGTCGTCGGCTGTTCCAACCCTCCCATCTCCATGGCCAGCGAAAGATCCAGCCGTTCCCCTTGCGCATACACATTCCAATACTGCTCGTTGACCGCCATCGCCAATGCCGGATCCTTCACGTTGAGCTTGTGCGCCTGCACCGCCTCGCGCAGAATCGCGGCATAGAGATCCCTGGTCAGGACCGTCAAGGCTTCCGCTTGGTTCGGATCGATGATCAACACGCGATTCAGCATGGCGACCCGATCACGCAAACTCGGAAAGCCGGCGGCTCGGGCGGCAGAGGCGATCAGCAATCCGGGCGCGTCTTCGGGACCCCACCACACGACGGAGCCAGTGATTGCCTTACTGAATTCGGTCACAAAGGGGATGATTTCCTGGGGGATACCATCGACCGGAGTCCCGTCGTTCACCAAGAGGTTGACCACCGCCGAATCGCTCGGAAATCCATGTTTCTTGAGGCCGGACAGCACGACCCATTGCGTGTTGAGGCTTTTCACAGCCCGTCGTGCCGGTTTCACCGTGTTGGTCCATTTGTAACTGCCAGGCGCTTTCGTGATGGGCGCGGTCAGCGGATCCTGATAGGCGACGTTGAGGATGACCAGCGTCGCCGGCACTGAGACTAGCGGGGCCTGCGGGCGCACGCGGAAGGACGCATTCGGCAACGGCGTCGTCGAGACCGCGGTCAGGTGAAGACCGCTGCCGGGAGGCGACAAGCCGATGGCATCCATCACAAAGGCGGATGCCGGATAGTGGTCGAGATCATCACGGAAAAAGGGTAAAGCACCGTTGGAGGGCCAGAGCACATCCATCCCGCCGTCTACTCGAGCCAGGGCCGGTTCATGCGCCGCTTTGAGTCCTTGCACACACGTATCAGAGGAGGCATCAGACGGTGCAGGAGAGGCCGCATGTGGCTGTTTGGCGACCAGGAGTCGGTACTGGCACGCGAAGTCGAGATTGGCGGTCTTAATCGGGTCGCCCTTTGAGATTGCTTCTGCGTACTGCAAAGCCACGGATGCGGCCGGCGACAGGCCTTTGGACTTTTTCTTCGAAGAAGACGCCGCATCGACAGGCGTAATTGTGAACACGAGACATGCAGCGACAAGCCCTGTGAGGACCGAACCAGGTCGTGCAATACCATTGAGCCTGATCATGAGCAATTCACTCCTTGAATCGAGATAAGAGATAAAGACAGGTACTGTACCACGCGGATTTTCCGGTGCGAAAGGGGCGCCAGGTCCCCGGTCAATTACGGCTGCGGGGGACCCGGCGTGGCCGAGCGGGTAAATTTGACCAGAGAGCGGATATAGGCCAGAACAGCGACCTGGTCTTCGGGGGACAGCCGGTCCTCCCACCCCGCCATCGCGGTGCGGGATCGTCCTTTCGCAATGATCTTGAGAAGTTCCTGGTCAGATTTCGCTGATGTCTGGGCGGAAATCAGATTGCCGGGTCGCGGTGACAAGGACGTGGCCTGTTGGCCGTCGCCTTTACCCTCTGCTCCATGGCAGTCGGCGCAATGTCGTTGGTAAAGCACGCGTCCTTGCTCGAGGTCCGAAGGAGACATGGCAGCCGATGCAGAGCCGATGCTGTTGAGGAGCGATCCCAGCACGCCGAGTCCCGCTGCGATCGCAATCTGCCGCCTCACGCACGCGCCTCCGGCTTCCAGGCTCGGAGAATCTCCTGCCGGAGCCGCGCACGGTCATACGCCGAAAGCGGCGGGGGCTCATGCTGCCGGCACAACTTCACGGTATCGCGCAGCGAGGCGATGAACACTTCGCAGCTCGGACAGGCGCCAAGATGCCGGCGAAACTCGGCGCAAATATCTTCGGGCAGCTCGTCATCGATGTAGGCAGACAATTGGCGAAGAATGTCCAGGCACCGCCGTTCATCGTGCTCGTGCGCTTTTTTTCTGCTCATGACCCGGTCTCCCTCGGTCGCCAGCCTGCGTGCGAATGACGATCGTCTTGCGCCATCCCGCGCGCGCTCAACTCGCGTCTGACGAACAGTCGCGCCCGATGAAGTCTCGATTTCACCGCTCGCTCGCTCAATCCCATGATGGCACTTGCTTCTCCCGCAGACAGACCTTCCATATCTCTCAGCACCAGCGCCATACGGTATTTCTTGGGCAGTTTGTTGATGGCCTGTTCGAGCGCCTGGCGCAGTTCCTTGTTCTCGAGCGCCTGCTGGGGCGACAACCCGTCGATCGGAATCTGTAGGCGAAACTCACCCTCTGAATTGGGGACAAACTCATCGAGTGAAAGCTCACGTTCAGGCGCTCCTTTGCGCTTTCGGCGCATGCGCAGGCACGCACGGGAGGCGATGGTGTAGAGCCATGTGGAAATCTTGGCATCGCCGCGAAACTGTCGGTGCCCTCGATAGGCATTTAAAAACGTTTCTTGAACTAAGTCCTTTGCCGCCTCAGGTTCGCCGCACAGCCGATGTGCATAGCGGTACACTAGATCGACATGCTCTCGGTACAGCTTATCAAACACTTCAGGGGATTGTGGAGGACGAGGAGCGGGGCGTGCCATGGTCAGGCGAGTCTAGGGAGTGAAGGGCGACCCTGTCAAACTCAGACCAGCGTTAGGCCGCCGGCTTGGTGGCTTTGCGCACCTCGACCGTGACGCGGCCATCATCGATATGCAGGGTCAGGGATTGTCCGACTTTCACGGGAGGGATGCCGATCTTGGCGTTGGCCATCACGACGCCGACGGGGGTCCTGAAGAAGACGAAGTTGGATTTTGTCTTGGACACTGCACCGGAGAGGAGCACGTGAGCGGGCGATCCTGAAGGCGGCGCCTGACTGATCTGTAAATCAAATTGCAAATCATGAACGCCAATGATGGTTTGGGACTCATCGACTTCCACGGTCACCTGGTCGCCTTCATGGTACGTGCCGAGCTTCGCTTCCTGCGTTCCGTAGTGTACGGTCTGTTCGCCCTCGGCGGCCCAGTAGCGCAGGGTTTTCGACGAATCCGGCCCGGGCGTCATCGGTCCGCCAAGATACCGGTGGACGAGCGACCCGTCGTTTCGGCGGCGGATCTCAACGACGAGATGGCGTTCGTGCACCCAGAACGAGACCTCGTGCGAGGCTTTCAAATCTTTTAACGTGGTTTTCGAGCTGAGCGTCAACAGGCCGACTGGCGTTTTGAGAAAGACAATGCCGGACTTGGTCCGCCAGACCGCGCCTTTCAGCGTAACGGAGGGATCAACTTCCACCGGTTCTGCATCGGGTGATGGTTGAGACTCCGTCTCCGGCGTTTGTGCGGGCGCAGCGGGGTCACTGGCCTGGGGCGGTTCCGCGGCTGCTCCGAGGCTGTAAAGCATTCCGACGGCGATGGCGGTTGCCAGGCAAGACCGTCGAAGCAAAGAGCGCCAGCGCGTATCTCGAGCAGGACAATTCATATGAGTGGACGCAAAAAATTGTTCATGTCGGCGGGGGGCCGCCCCGCGGTCCTGGGACTTAACCATGATGATGTGGAGGAGTCAAGCCGAAAGCCGCTTCACAGGGTCCGGCTACTTTTTTCTGACGAGAAGGCGCATGGGCGTACCCGAAAATCCGTAGGTCTCGCGGATTTGGTTCTCAAGGAAGCGAAGATAGGCAGCGGTGATATTCTCCGGATGGCCGACGAAGAGCGCAAAGACCGGAGGGTGGACCGCGACTTGGGTCATGAACGCGGAGGTCGTGATTTGCGCGGGCTTCCCTTTACGGGACGGCAAGGGATGAACGGCGAGAATATTCTGCAGGAACTGATTGAGTTGTCCGGTCGGGATACGGGTTGAATATGACGCGTACACCTGGTCGATCAAGGGAAACAGGCGCCGCACGGAATCGGGCTTCACCGCCGCGCCGAACAGGACCGGTGCCCAGGCCAGGAACGGGAAGCGCCGCTTGAGGTCTTTTTCAAACGTTTGCCGCGCCTGCGCTTCGCCTTGGCGCAGATCCCATTTGTTCACCAACAGGATGCAGGCGCGGCCCTGCCGAATCACAATGCCGGCGATCTTGGTGTCTTGCTCGGTGATCCCTTCCTGCGCGTCGAGCAGGAGCACGGCCACATCCGATCGCCCGATTGCCCGCAGCGAACGCGCCACACTGTAGCCTTCAATCCCGCGATCGATTTTCCCTCTCCGCCGGATGCCGGCGGTATCCGTCAACCGATAGCGGCGCTCTTCGTAAGTTACCAGCGAGTCAATAGCATCCCTGGTCGTCCCTGGTACGTCGCTGACGACCGCCCGTTCCTCGCCCAGCACCGCATTAAGAAGCGTAGACTTGCCCACATTCGGCCGGCCGACGATCGCGATTCTGGGCATGGCGGCGGGTGCCGAAGCTTCCTCGGAGGAGGGGAGGAGAGCGTACATCGCATCGAGCAGTTCGGCCACGCCGAGGCCATGCTCAGCCGAGATGGGGTACATCTGCTCCACGCCAAGCTGATAGAAGTCCGCAACCAGCGTCTCCACCTTCGGCGTATCAATCTTGTTGACGGCCACCAACAGGGGCTTCGTTGTCCCCCGCAATAGGCGGACGACTTCCAGGTCCTGCGGCATCACACCAGTCCGGCCGTCCATCAGCAGCACCAGGATATCGGCTTCGGCAATCGCCAGTTCAGACTGGCGTTTGATCAGGGCCATCATGCCTTCCGAGGCGGAAGGTTCCAGCCCTCCGGTATCGACAAGCCGAAACTGCCGGTTCCGGTAATTGGCCTCCGAATAGTTCCGATCTCGTGTGACGCCAGGCACGTCGTCGACAATCGCCGTTTTCTTTCCCAGAATGCGGTTGAAGAGGGTCGATTTACCAACATTCGGCCGGCCGATGATGGCAACAGTGGGCAAGGGGGCCGAGAACTCGATAGGGAGCGTCGATGGTGTGGGCATAAGATGTCGATCGAAACCGTGGGTTGGGACCGTAACATAGCGTTTTTCTCAAACACAACCTACCTCGTGTTCCGCTCGCCGCTTCGATATACTCTGCGTGATGAGTCAGCACCCCGCACCAGGTACTTCGTCCGTTCTCAATTGGGATCGCATCGATGATGTCCTGATCGATATGGACGGGACGTTGCTTGACCGCCACTTCGACAACTTTTTCTTCGAAGAAGAGCTGCCCCGCCGCTACGCGGTCATGCACGGGCTGTCTTTCGAAGCGTCACGTGATCGGTTGATGGCAATGTACCGGTCGGTGGAAGGGGAGCTGGCCTGGACCGACTTGGATTACTGGAGCGGCCGCGTCGGCATCGATGTGGTCGCCATGCACCGGGAATTGCAGCATCTGATCGGCTTTCTGCCGGGTGCCGAAGACTTCTTAAGAGCCGTGCGCACCAAAGGCAAGCGTCTGATCGTGCTGACGAACGCCCATGAGGCAGGTGTCGCCGTCAAATCCGCCAGAACAGGTCTTGACCGCTATGTGGATCGGATCGTCGATGCGTTTGAAGTGGGCTACCTCAAGATGAGGCCGGAATACTGGCCGGCGTGCCGCAGGTTGGTTGGATTCGATCCGAGCCGCTCTCTCTATGTTGACGACGACGAGACGTGTCTGGCTGCTGCTAGCCACTACGGCATCGCCACCATTATCCATAGCGCGAAATCCAGCTCTCAGTTGCCTCCTGTACAGTCTTCCAAATTCGCTTCAGTCGAGCACCTGCCCGCACTGTTGAACGGCAGGCGCTGAGCGTCTTCCGTTCAGCCACCGTTCCCTGACGCGGCATGCTCTTGATACATTTCACCCGCGACGAGCGACGCGCGAGAGGCTCGTGCGTGGCCAACAGTTGCCCCGATGGCCACTCCTCGTATCCTTGTTGGGGCTTTCCTGCCTGTGTTAGATTCGCTGGTTATCAAAAGCCGCTGCGTACATCCATGAGCAAAACCTACGATCATCACGCCATTGAGGTGAAGTGGCAGGCCTATTGGGAAGAACACCGCCCGTTCCGGGCGGTCGAGGATGCCACCAAGCCCAAGTTTTACTGTCTCGACATGTTCCCGTATCCCTCCGGCTCGGGTCTGCATGTCGGTCATCTGGAAGGGTATACGGCGACAGACATCGTGTCGCGCTACAAACGCATGAAGGGCTTTAACGTCCTTCATCCGATGGGATGGGACGCCTTCGGGTTGCCGGCTGAACAGTATGCAGTGAAGACCGGCATCCATCCCGCCATGACGACCGCTCAGAACATCGCGACATTTAAGCGGCAGATGAAGCGCGTCGGGCTGTCTTATGACTGGGAGCGCGAACTCAGTACGACCGACCATGACTACTACCGCTGGACACAATGGATTTTCCTGCAACTGTTCAAACGGGGGCTGGCGTATGTGGCGGAAGTGCCGGTGAACTGGTGCCCGGCGCTGGGGACCGTTCTCGCGAATGAGGAGATCGTCGACGGGAAAAGCGAAGTCGGGGGCTTCGATGTCGTCCGTAAGCCCATGCGCCAGTGGGTGCTGAAGATCACCGCCTATGCGGACAGGTTGCTGGATGATCTGTCGCTGGTCCAGTGGCCGACCAGCACACTGGAGATGCAGAAGAACTGGATCGGCAGGTCGATCGGCGCCGAAGTCGAATTTAGCCTTGCGGGAATCCACGGGACGATTCGAATTTTCACCACGCGACCGGATACCCTCTTCGGTGCCACCTATATGGTGTTAGCGCCGGAGCATCCGCTCGTCGACGCCGTGACCGCGCCTGCCCGGCGGGAGGCCGTGGAGGCGTACCGCCAGGCAGCCGCGCGGAAAAGCGATCTACAGCGGCAGGAATTGGAGAAAGAGAAGACAGGTGTGTTCACAGGCGGCTACGCCGTGAATCCCGTGAATGACGAGCGGCTGCCCATCTGGATCGCCGACTATGTCCTGCTGGGTTACGGCACCGGCGCGATCATGGCCGTTCCAGCGCACGATGCGCGTGACTGGGCGTTCGCTAAAACGTATTCCTTGCCGATTCGCGAGGTGATTGCGGGCGGCGATGTCGAAAAGGAAGCCTTTGTCGAGACCGAGCAAGGCACGGTGATCAACTCCACGACGCCAGACGGGCGTTTTTCCATCGACGGCCTGGCACCGGTCGATGCGATTCCGAAGATCACGGCCTGGCTCGAAACCATCCGCAAGGGCCGGAAGTCCGTCAATTACAAACTCCGCGACTGGCTGTTCGCCCGACAGCGTTACTGGGGTGAACCGTTCCCCATCGTCTGGGTCGACGGCGTGCCTAAGCCATTGCCTGAGGAGCAATTGCCGCTCGTGCTACCCGAAACCACGAATTTCACGCCGTCAGGGAATGGCGAGAGCCCGCTGGCAAACCTGGAGGATTGGCTCTCGACGACAGACCCCACCACAGGCAAACCGGCGCGTCGCGAAACGAACACCATGCCTCAATGGGCCGGGTCCTGCTGGTACTACCTCCGTTTTATCGACCCGAAAAACGCCCGCCGACTGGTCGATCCTTCCAAGGAGCAGTACTGGATGCCAGTTGATTTGTATATCGGCGGCAGCGAGCATGCCGTCCTGCACCTCTTGTATTCCCGATTCTGGCACAAGGTGCTCTACGACATCGGCGTCGTTACCACCCCGGAACCCTTCAAAAAGCTCGTGCATCAGGGCATCGTCCTCGGGGAGGATAATCAGAAGATGTCCAAGTCCCGGGGCAACGTCGTCAATCCCGATGACATGATTGACCGGTTCGGCGCGGATGCAGTGCGGCTCTATGAGATGTTCATGGGACCGTTGGAAGCGATGAAACCCTGGAGCACGCGCGGGGTCGAAGGGGTGACCCGCTTTCTGGAACGAGTGTGGCGCCTGATGGTGAATGAAGAGGGCCGGCTATCCGCCGCGATCGTGTCCTCGGCTCCCAGTCTTGAGCACCAACGGATTCTTCATCAGACCATCAAAAAAGTGACGGAGGATATCGAACATCTCCGGTTCAACACGGCCATTTCGCAGATGATGGTCTTTACCAATGAGATGACAAAACTCGAACAACGGCCGCGGAGTTTGATCGAACCGTTTGTGCTTCTCTTATCACCCTTCGCTCCGCATATCACGGAAGAGTTGTGGGCGCTACTTGGGCATCATCCGAGCATTTCACAGCAGCCTTGGCCGGAGTTTGATCCGGCGCTGACGGTCAGCGATCGCTTGACGATTCCCGTACAGATCAACGGCAAACTGCGCGGAAGGATCGAGGTCGGCGCCAATGCCGGACGCCAAGAGATTGAGGCCCTTGCCCGGCAGGAAGCCGGAGAATGGCTTCAAGGAAAAGAGCCGAAAAAGATCGTCTATGTGGAAAAGAAGCTGGTTAATTTTGTGGTGTGACACCAAGAAATGAGCTTACACATCGGCAATCATCAGTGGAGTTTCACAAGGCAATGGTTCTGCTCGTTCCTGTGTTTCTTGTTGTCCCTCTCGGCCGGCTGCGGGTACCAGTTTCGCGTGGAAGGCCCTGGTCCCACGATCGGAGGTACCACCTCGGAAGCTTCATCGGTTCCTCCTCCACGCGTGGTAATCCGCACATTGCGGAATGCCACATTCGAACCCAATCTGGAGACGCGGTACACCAATTACCTCCGGCACGAGTTTGCGTCAGGCAGCGGTGCGCAGGTCGTTCCCGAGGGGGATGCTGCGGATCTTGTCGTATCGGGTGACATCCTCTCGGTGGTCCTCCCGACCCTGAGTTTTACCCAAACCACGACCTTGGAAAGCCGGGCCGAAGTCGTCGTCGCTGTGAGAGTCGAGGAAACTAGGACGAAACGTCTGGTGTGGTCACATCTTGCAAAGGGAGCATCGGAATTCTTTGTGACGACGGATCTGCAATTTAATCGCGTGCTGCAGAACCGGGCGTTGGAGCAAGCGGGACGATACATTGCTGAGGATCTCGCGTCGCGCTTTCTCATGCAGTTGGAATCCGGCCGCTTGACGAAACCCGTGGCCAATGCCCCGGACGCATCGGTGCAGAAGCCCTGAAGGAACGTTCGATGCCTCAGTCGATCAGCATGGCGCAGCTCGCTGCGCAGCTCAAGAAGGATGCCGTTGCTCCGCTGTACGCGTTAATCGGCGAGGAGGATCTGCTCAGAGACTCCGGACTGACGCTCATCAAGGAGGCGGTGCTTGGCGGAGACGGCAGCGACTTCAATAGCGATTTGTTCTACGGAGATGAGGCGGAGGGAAGCGCGATCGTCGCTTGCGCATCCGAGGTGGCGGTGTTTGCACCGCGTCGTCTGGTGGTTGTGAAAGCAGCGGATAAGCTCCCCGCGAAACACGTCGAAGCCTTACTCCCCTACCTCAAAGCTCCCAACGAGTCCACGACGATGGTGTTCGCTGCGGCGAAGCTGGATGGGCGGCTGAAATTCACACAGCTACTCACACAGACGGCCATTGTCGTCGATTGTGCCCCTCCCAGGGACTCGCAGGTGATGCCCTGGCTCAAGCAGGAGGCGGACCGACTCGGAATCCGGCTCGACGAAGAGGCGCTGCACCTGCTCAGGGAGGCTTGTGGCGGGTCGCTGTATGCGGTCAGGCATGAAATGGAAAAGTTGGCTTCGTATGTCCCCGAGGGTCGCGCCGTGTCCGGGGCCGATGTCGCAGCGTTACGAGGCACTCAGCCGGGCGCATCGGTGTTTGATTTGGCTGCCGCGATCGGCGGTCGTCGGCGCGGTGCGGCGCTGGCCATTCTAGCGCGCAATCTTGAGGCCGGGGAGGCGCCATTGCGCATCCTCGGGTCTCTGGCGTGGCAATACCGCCGCCTCTGGAAGGTCAAAGATCTGTTGAAGCAGGCAGGACGTGAAGGTGAGGCTTCCAGATTGTTGCGGATGGATCCCTCCCAGATCCGACCCTTTCTCGGACAGTTTGCAGAATCACACTTGCGCGATGCCCTCGGACGGATCCTCGTCACCGACGGGAAACTCAAGGGTGGAAGCGGGGCGAGGCCGGAGATGCTGCTCGATCGACTTGTCCTTGAACTCTGCGACCGACCGCAGGAAGGAGAACGGAAACCGCCCGAGACGTCAGGTGTAGCGGCGTCCCGGACGAGACCCTTGTCGAATGTGCGGACGATTAGCGGGAAGCCGCCAACGAGTTCACGTGCCGGGTGAGTCTTGAGATGCGGCGGGACGCCGTATTGGGCTTCAAGACACCCTTGGTCACCGCCTTACTCAGCGCCGATGTGGCGATTTGTAAGGAGGTTTTGGCCTCGTCGAACTTCTTATCGGCGATGGCGGTTTGAACCTTTTTCACCAGGCTTTTGACCGCGCTCAGCGCAGCACGGTTGCGGGCCTGGCGCTTTATTGCTTGGCGGGCGCGGCGAATCGTAGATTTGTGGATGACTGGCATAGCAAACTCCTGTACAAAAGGAACGCATTTGTAGCATAGGGTTCTGCGGATCGTCAAGGCGAACTCTAATGGGTGGGGGAGGAACGTTTCAGTGAAAGTGATCGCGCGCGACCGGTTGATTTTGGCTCTTGATGTCCCGTCGGCAAATGAAGCTGAGCGACTGATGGATCAAGTCCAAGACCAAGTCACCTTCGTCAAAGTGGGCCTCGAGCTGTTCACAGCGGCTGGGCCTGAAATGGTGCAGCGTCTCCTCAAACGGGGGAAGCGGGTGTTCCTCGACCTTAAATTTCTCGATATCGAGGAAACCGTCCGTCGGGCAACGGAACGCGTGGCTTCTATGGGTGTTGAGTTCCTGACGATCCATGCCAATCGCAAAGCGCTCACGGCTGCGGTCAAGGGGCGCGGCGACTCCACCTTGAAGCTGCTGGCGGTGACCGTGCTGACGAATTTCGACAGTCATGACTTACGCGAGATGGGCATCCAGCATACGGTTCACGAATTGGTGACGGCGCGCGCGCTGCTTGCGGCCGAGGTCGGATGCGATGGCGTCGTGGCTTCAGGAGAGGAACCGGGCGTGCTGAGACCGAAAGTCGGACCGCGCTTTCTCATCGTGACTCCCGGCGTCCGGCCAACCGGTAAGGATGTGGACGACCATGCGAGATCGACGACGCCGACACAGACGATCGCGGCCGGCGCCGACTACCTTGTGATCGGCCGTCCCATCCGGGCCGCCTCTGATCCCGCCGCCGCCGCCGCCGTAATTTTAAGCGAGATGCAAGCGGCGTTCGATGCGAGAGGGTGAGAATAGACAAGTTGCGGCCCTTCTTTTCACTTTGCTAAGATCACTCTTCCGCCTGTAAGTGCTTGGTACCCTCGCTCCTTCAATGGTGGGTGTAGCTCAGCTGGTTAGAGCGCCGGATTGTGGATCCGGAGGTCGCGGGTTCGAAACCCGTCATCCACCCCAGCACTCCTTCTCGGTCTCTGCGGCTTTTCAATAGCGATGAATATGCTATATCCCTTCGCGACAAAGTCTCGTTTGCCTGCCTGTCCGAGTCTCTAATGTCGATATCTCCACGAGAAAGTGAGGAGAAGATGGAGGACAAAGAGCATGCGGCTTCACTCCCTGAACAAGTGGACGGTGCTCGGGCCAAAGCTCTACTGGACGAAATCAGATCGCGAGGAATCCATGGAGTAGCCCAACTTCTCGCCCACGAATCCATAGCGACGATCGCGACGCTCTTGACTCTTCTCCCAGATGGCGATGCAGCGGCGCTTTTGCCCATGCTCGAAGCCGAACGCCGAACTGCAATCCTCAAGGCTGTTTTGCCGGCCACAAGAGGCCGGTGGCTCCACAATCCACAATACCCGGAAGGAACTGTTGGATATCTTATGGAACCAGTCGTGGCAACCTTCTCGCCTGAGACAACCGTTGGAGAGGCGGTGGACCGACTGAGACATCTGGTGAAGCGCGCGTTTATCACTTACGGCTACGTAGTCGACGAGCGGAATCGCCTTCTGGGAGTGCTGGTGATGCGGGAATTGCTGCTAGCCGAGGCACCGCGGATAGTACGCGATCTCATGATCGAGCGTCCCTTTTCCTTAAATGCGATGCAGCTCTTACGCGAGGTCATTCCATTGGTCCATATCCGGCACTATCCGGAATACCCTGTGTGTGATGACGAAGGCCATCTCATCGGTCTTGTGCGGGGCTATGCGCTATTTCAGGAGCAAACACGTGAACTTGTCGCTCAGCCTGGGAAAATGGTGGGACTCGTGCGAGAGGAGCGCCTGCAGAGTAGTCCTTGGCGCAGCCTCTCGTTTCGACAGTCCTGGCTCCAGGTTAATTTATTGAGCAGCTTTGTCGCTGCTGGCGTAATCGGGTATTACGAAGAGGCGGTGACACAGGCCGTCGCAGTCGCTGCCTTTCTCCCTGTGATGGTTGGACAATCGGCCAGCACCGGAGGACAAGCGCTGGCGGTCGCTTTGCGCGGACTCACCCTTGGAGAGTTAAGCCTCAACCGATGGCCCACGCTTATCAACAAGGAAGCGGTAGTTGGCACGGCTAATGGTGCGCTGGTCGGGCTGACCGCCGCTCTTGGCATGTATGCCTATGCCACGTTCCATGGCCATGCAGAGGCGGTGAAACTTTCGTTGGTCATGCTTTTGGCCATGATTTTCTCTACGACGGTAAGTAGTGTGGTTGGGGCCGTAACACCGTTTCTGATGAAGCGCTCCGGTTTCGATCCGGCAACAGCGGCCACCATTATTGTCGGGGGCATTACGAGAATCGTCAGCATTCTCGCCTTCTTAGCGCTCACCCGATGGATCGTACTGTGACGGAAACGATCTCGAGGCAACTGCTTGAGTTGAATGAAGGGCCTAGTTTCCTTAGGAAGAAACCCCTGCTGTTCCGATAATTTGAGCGATCGCCACAGGTCGTTGAACGCCTTTCAATTTAATTTCTCCAATCGATTCGACGCTGACGAGTTCCTTGACCAACGTGACGACTCGATCGGAAATGAGAATCTGACCATGTTGTGCCTCACTGCACAAGTGAGCAGCTAAGTTGGTAACCGGCCCGATCGCGGCGTAGTCCTTGCGTCCTTCAAATCCAATGGCACCTATCGTGGCATAGCCCGTCGCGATGCCTATCCCTGCGCCGAGTTGTATACCCTGTGTCTTCCATACATCCCGCAATAAGTCCACCGCCTGCCGCATGGCGAGGGCCAATCTCACCGCTTGCTGTGCATGATTAGGACAAGGGAGCGGATCATTAAAATAGATCATCACTGCATCGCCCACGAACCGTTCTAACGTACCTCCATATTCAGAAATCAGGCGGCCCATAACCGTCTGATAGTCACGAAGAACGGTCATGACTTCTTCAGGTGCTGCGCTCTCGACAAAGGCAGTGAAGCCCCGCAGATCAATAAACAACACTGTGATCTCTTCTCGATGCCCCTTCAGAAAATCTTCATGCTCTCCGGACATAATCATCTCAGCGAGGTTGGGTGGCAGGAATCTAGCGATTTTCTCCTTCTGTAACTGCACAAGCTCCCGTTCTTGCGCCCGTGTGCGAATCAAGTTTCCGACGCGTGCCAACAATTCAAGTTCGTCGAACGGCTTGGACAGGTAATCATCGGCCCCTGCATCCAAGCTTTCGATCCGAGCCTCAGTCCCCGCCCGGGCGGTGAGGAAAATCACAGGGACGGACTGAAGGCCTTTGTCATGCCGGATAGCCTGCAAGAGGTCATGCCCGCTCATTTTTGGCATCATGACGTCCGTCACGATCAATTCCGGATGATGGCGCTGAGCTTGCTCCAATCCTTCGGCGCCATCCTTTGCCAACACAATCCGATAGTCCTTTCGCAGGATCCGTTCAACATACCTGCGCATGTCGGCATTGTCATCGACGACCAATATCAGTGGCGCATTCATCTTTGGGGTGGGGCTGCTAAATGTCTCTTCCTCTTGTTTCTCGTCCGGCTGGAGAGGAAGAAGGGTGTAATCGTCCTCTTCTTCCGACACGGCAAAGCCATGGTCTTGAGTGATGTTTCCACGAGGAAATGTCATGGTGAAGATGGAGCCACGTCCTAAGTCGCTTTCTACCACGATCGTTCCGTCATGGAGCGCGACGATCTCCTTAACCAGTGCCAATCCGATTCCACTACCTTCGTATCGTCTCGTCGCACCTCCTTCAACTTGCGTGAAGCGGTCGAAGATGCGTGCCAATTGGTCGCGGGGAATGCCAATGCCATTGTCCTCAATCTCCAACTCAATAGCGTGCTCCTTGGAGACAAGCCGGATCCACACTTGCCCGATCTGAGGATCGCTGAATTTGAAGGCGTTAGAAAGCAAGTTGTACAAAATCTTCTTCAATTGTCGGGCGTCAGCTTCTATTGGCACCGGTTCCGTCAGACCTTTGAGATGGATCCGGCGGGTGGGACTGGAATCGAAATTTGTCACGACGCCTCGGACTAAGGCAGCGAAATCGATACACCGTTTTCTGAGTGTCGCTCGACCACTGTCAAACTTAGCTAGATCCAATAATTCATTGATAAGAAAGAGCAGCCTGGAGGCATTCCGTATTCCGCCCTTGACGAGGTCATGAACTTCTTCGCTCAGTGAACTCTTTAACAGCGTTCCAAAGGCACCCAACGTGAGAGTGAGAGGCGTGCGAATTTCATGGCTGATGTTGGCGAAGAAGTCGCTTTTCAAGCGATCCAGTTCAAGCAGTTTCCGATTGGAGACTTCCAACTCCCGTCGAGCCTGGCGTTCGAAGACTCGGGCTTGAAACTCGGCTCGCTGCAATCGTTCGTACAGCGAAACCGAGAACAAGATGGCCACGCAAGTCCACACAAGAAAGAATGAGTTTTCGATGGCTCTGTTGATATCAACGGTGGTCGTATGTGAGAACCAATTGGCCCCGTAATACGCAGCAAGCGTTCCGGCTTGGGCGAGCCAATGGATGGGCCAGGAAACAGGCACGATGACGGCTGCGGCTAAAAAGACGAGATTGAGACCGTTGTAGTACTGCGCCGCAAAGCCCCCGAGCACGATGGTCATTTTGACGATGCACAAATTGCCGATTAATACCCACAGCACGACAAGCGTACTCGGAGGTATAACTGCCGGCCTTATCCGCACAATGAGAAAGCCACAGAGGAGGCCAACTTCTAAGACGAGGCGAATGTTGAAGAGTGTCTCGAGATGCTCTCGGTAGAGGAGTACGTCGGCGACGATGAAGACAGGATTCGCAACCAATCCAAGGATATACAGGAGTGTGAGTCGTTCCCAAACAAAGCCCGCGCGCCAATCAGTGTAGTTGCCCGACTCCGGAGACTGTGAAGGATCATCCTTGGCCGTTATGAGCTGGTAGAGATAGCTGCGGAACTTGGAAACCACCAGTCCAGGACTCGCGATCACGTCAGAACCTATAACTGATAGTGTTGTAAATGTAATAGGCACTCACGGATTCCGTTGCGTTCGGACCGAAAGGCAGTGACGCATTCGTATACGTCACGGTGTTTTTCAAGCCGTAAATGCCACCCAGATCATAAGCCCATCGTTCCGTAAAGCGGAACCCGAAACCACCCGCAAAGTGGTGCTCGAGAATCAGCGGAGCGATTGGGCTCAGTGTTTGATTTGGAACGGGATTATTATTGTAATTGTAGCCCGCTCTGACAACTAGCCGATTGCTGTCTTTCCAGGACGGTTCTTGCATAAGGGCGTAAGAGAATCCCAGGGCGACCACAACCTGGTCTTTCCAATTAAACGGAATGCTCAACGTCACCTGAGAAGGAGCCAGCGGGTTGCTGGGGTTGGTCGCAGTTATATCAATGTTGTGAATGGTGGCCCAGTTGATCCAACTGGTCGTCAGCGCCATCGTGAACTGCTCTGTCGGTTTGGCAGCCATGGAGACATCGACCTGCTGTGGCCATTTGATGCCAGCTACCTGTGCATCATAGGTCACGTTTCCCAAGCCAAATGCCGAGAAATTTAGGGTCGATTGACCGTTGGTGTAATTAAAACTTACTGGGGAGGTATATGTCGCTCCGACCGTCAACCATGGAAGGGCACGGTACATGGCTCCTACCTTCACTCCAAACACGACGTCTGAAGGGCATTCGTCTCCCAGGCCACCGAGCCCACCGTTCCGCGCACAGCGGTCACGGATGTTGAAGCCCGCAAACCCCGTGGGAAGGCCAGCGGAAGGGAGCACAGAAGTGCCGGGAAACAAGCGCAACGACACATCGGAATATCCAATGCTCGGTGCAATTCCAAAGGATAGCTTATCGGAAACTTCATAGCTCAATGCCATAGCAAATTTAAAGTAGCGCAGAAAAGAAGACTCATCATCGCGAGTGCCGAAGGCCGTCATAAGGTTTCGAAAATCTGTCCCGAATCCTCCCTGGGTAAATATTCCAGCACCAATAGTTAAACCAGGCACTGAGGGAAGCCGAGTGGCAAACCCGAGATTTCCCAACGCGAAAGCATTCGCCTGGCCAGCAACATTGGTGTTTCCAAAAACGTCCGAGTGATTCAAAAATGCCTGCAGTACACCGGCGGTGAAATCGAAACGAGTTCCGTCGATTAACGATAGAGCGGCGGGATTCGTGTTGATGGCGGAGGTATCGGCAATTGCGACATGGCCGGATCCAGCCATCGCTGTCGACTCAGCGGAGAATCCGATCAGTTGAGCGCCGTTGATACCGTAGACCGTCTTGGGAATGAAGAGAGTGGAGCTAAGGCCAAAGAATAGGAGTAACCACTTTGCAAACGGCTTCGTGGTCAGCACCATCTTAATTCCACGTTGTTCGCCAACTGCGAGTGCTTGGGATAAAGATCAAGATATTTTAATCCCGCGCAGCGAAGCCGATTCTAGAAAACGCTAGTAAGACGCGCAATAGGGCCGAATGGGGAATGCATGAATACGTGTATTTCTATGGGGGGGCTTCATCCAGGAGAGGCTTTGTTGACTTTTGGCAGCGTTGTGCAGGCCAAAACAAATTCACAAGTGTCGGGCCTGGCCGGATCCTTTTTAGTGGTCCGTCTATGGCAACCGGATTATCTGGATATTCAAGAAAGAAGGGACTTCAGAGGTCGAAGGGGCAAATAAATATGAAACGTTGTTCCGAGATCCAGTTGACTCTCCACCGAAATTTTCCCGTTGTGAGCATCCACCACGTCCTTAACAATCTTCGTCCCAAGCCCAGTGCCCCCGCGCTTACTACTCTTGGCCGCGGGGGTAAACAGTGTGTCGCGGATTTCGGGCGGCATTCCTTTTCCGGTGTCTGATACCGTGATATGAATGGACACGCCCACCGGTTCTTCTTTGGCAGCGACTGTAATACTTCCTTTCGGGGACACTTCAGGAATGGCGTTGTTAATGAGGTTGTATAGGGCATTGAACAGCCGCCGATCGTCAGCCACAATTTCAGGGACCCGGTCAAGCCCAGAAGTTTGGATGGCCACTTTCTTCTGTTCGGCCCACCAGCTGAGCGTCTCGATGACTTCTTTCACAATTCGATCGAGCCGGCATGGTGCGAACACCGGTGGTGAGGTGAGCCCCTTCACGCAATCGGCAATCTCCTTCACGCGGTCTTGTATTCGGCGTGTCGAGTTGTTGACCATCTGGACCACATCTTGGCATCGATCGAACCGTTCTTTCGCCCGCCCGTCTTTATGGCTGAGAGCGTCTTGCAGCAGCTCTTGGAGGTCGCCCTGCATCAATTCTGCCCCGCAGACCACCGGCATCAGAAGATTCTTGATGTCATGGCCAATATCGCCAAGCACCTGGACTACTTCTGCTAATTTCGCCTCTTGGTATAGGCGAGCCCGCTCGATGGACGAAGCCGTGATCGCAGACACAATGGTCAAAATGGCGAGGTCCTCTCCATTGAGCAAACCTTCCCGCTTGTTCATCACTTGAAGCACGCCAATCGGGTCGCCTTCCCAGCGCTTCAAGGGAAGGGTGATGAGATCCCGCGTGCGATAGCCGGTCAATCGATCGACCGACTCGAGATGACGTGGATCCTTTTGTGCGTCAGGAGTGACGATGGGGTTCCCGGATTGAAACACCGTGCCGGCAAAGCCTTTATCCCAAGGAATCGAAGTCCCAGAGGGCACTGAAGTGGTGCCAATGGAATGATGAAATATCAATTGTTCCGAAGGCGGGTCGGCCAATAAAATTGACCCGCATTCGGCATTAACCACCTCGATGGCAATCTGCAGCGCCTTGACGACCAATTCATCGAGTGCGAGATGTTCGAATAACGCGTTTGTAATTCGCGTGGCCGCCTCAATTTCTCTTTCGCAGCGCAGCCGTCGCCTATCCTTATACCGTCGTTCGATATGCCGTCGATCTTCTTTGGGTCCAGGAAACATTCCAAACTCAATGTTGTTTCAGGCGAGGCTTTTCTCGCGATCGAAAAGCTCGACCAGAGGAGCGGGAGCATAGCATGTTTGCAAACTCCTTGCGATAAGAGCAGGTCTAGAAATAAGGCAGGTGAGGTCGTTTCCTAACCCCGGCCGAACTCTAGGCTCCTAGATCGCGCCGGGAATGTCCAGCATCGCCGTCTGCAAAGCCGGCGCTGGAGGAAGCCCCGTAATTTAAGCGTCTCCCGCGACAACGGTTGATGAGCGTCTTCGGACTGAGCCGTCAAGTCTCCCTATCAGGTGTCTTCTGACTCTGATCTGCTACCACGGTGCTACCAGGACAGGACAACTCAGGCCCATCTGTACTCGCTTCTGGAGCAACCTCTTTTGTGGCTTCTTGTGGGGTTAGGTTGGGGAAGGTTAGGCTTTCGGAAATTCGTAAACCGCAGGTCGCCTCTAGCTTCCAGGTGCAATGACTGACCGGTCATTGCACGTCTTAAAGACTCCTAAAAAAAGGGTGCGCCTGGGGTGCGTAGGGTGCGAAATCGTGGCATGGTTTGGCAGGGGTTGACACTGGAAACTCCACGATTCGCACGCCATTCACACTCGTCTAGCTAATTCGAAACCCGTCATCCACCCCAGCCCCCTTCCTCGTAACTGCTGGAGAATGCAGCCGATCCGATGAGGTGGCTCCCGGGAAAACGGGGGCCGGTTGCGCCGGGGTTGCAGATTCGGGCCTCAACGACCGTTCTTCGACACCGACATCCAGACGGTCGACCCGCGTGTTTGTTCCCACCCGGAATGAGATGCCCATAGACATCGACGGTGACCTGGATAGAACAATGGCCCATCTGCTCTTTCACATACACGGGATTCTCGCCGTTCTGGAGCAAGAGGGAGGCAAACGTATGACGAAGATCATGGAAGCGCACCTGCCGTACGCCGGCGCCCTTCAACAACCGGAAAAATCGAAGACGCACCCAGTTCTGATGGAAGGGCTTGCCTTGATGGTCACAGAAAACCCAGGGTGAAGCGGCGTCCTGATCGTGCGTGGCCGCGTCTAACTGTCGATCGAATTGCAAGGCCTCCAGGGTCGCCGTCAGTTGTTGAGAGAGGTCGATGCGACGGGAGTCCCCGCTCCAGTCCCTTTGTGGAAGAAGCGCTCCGGTATCAAGATCACCCCGACTTAGCGCCTTTCCTTGTGGGGAGCGGAGCAGCACAAGGAGGTCTTTGGCATGCTCAGCAAAGGTGTAAATGGTCTGTCGAACGTCCAATGACCACGCAGGACGGCGATCATGCAGAATTGGGGCGATGAAGCCCCTATCGAACTTTACGAGCGAGCATCAAGCAGCGATCACCGGTCTCGGTTTGTCACCTGCGTGCCATCGACGGAAACAGTTGACGCACACGTACTGAAGAATCGAAGTCCCCTTCCGCAGATCTACGACTTCTTCGGGCATGAGTGTGCCGTCACATTTCCAGCATCGCATCGGAAACCTTGGTCTTCCAACGTGTGCTTCGAGACGATTGTCTTTGTAGGGCACGTAATCCTCCTTGGCCAGGTTCTTGAGTTGCTGATCCAACAGGACGACTGGGTGCCGGGCCAGGGTCTTGGTCATCGGCTGCTCCACTTTCCAGTCGTCAGTCGAGATGATTTTTCGGCCTCGTAGGGCATAACGATTTGGAAGTTTACGACTTCTAATTTTATGCCTTCTCCAAAAAAACATATGTAACGGTGCGCAGATGATGGTGGACGGTGATGGCGATGAAACTGGGATTTCTGAAGTGGTGAAACCATAGCAGGACCAATTAACAAAGTCTTTAGTCCATTGAGTCCTGGAAGTAGCCCTAGAGCTGTCGCACCGTAGTGCCACTGGGCCTTTGGGAAGTCGGTGCAAGTCCGTAGGAATCGCTGTCGATGGCGACTGAAACTCGAGCCAGGGTCCTCGCCTCAAAAGCACACCACTTGTGATCTAAGAAAAAGCTCTACAAAGGGCTCTAAAGAGGGAACAAGTAGTGAAACTGATGCCGTCAGTTGTTGTCATGGACATTAATATGCCAGGAATGAACGGCATGTAGGCGACCGGGCCGATCATGCCAGCGAGCGTGGCCTGAATTGACAGTGGTTTCTAACTAGCTCTTCGGCGTCTGCGGATCTTGGGTGATGATCTCTTCAACCAGGGAATCATTGAAGTGTTGGGTAGTTCTTGGGGCTCCTTACGCGTTCTTAGGTAGGTCCTCCAGCCTTTACCAGATGCGGGTTTGCGGCCTGCTTGCTTTTTTGCCATCGCATTATCGTACCACATGAAGTGTTATGCGGTTGTCGTTGTTGGGTGCATATGCGGTTTGAAAATGCGGTGGAATACCCCTCGCTGGACGTGGCGACGTGCAAGGTAGTTCATGCCTAAAAAAACAGGCAAGCTTCGTTATTTCTTTGTTGGTGAGGATGACTCCTTTAACCGGATCTATTTGACGAAGTACGAACGAATTTGCGATAGGACTGAGCCGATCACTCTCTATGCCGGAAAGGCGCTCCGATTTATCGAGACGTTCATTGAATGTGATGAAGATGGGAATGAAGAGCTTCTTCGTGCGTGCTTCATCCGACATCAATTCGATGAACAAGGTCTGTGGAACAAGGACGAAAAAGAGCGGGTAATGCGCGGCGCGAGGGAGGGAGTCTCAGTTGTTGGGAAAGGCGACTACATGGAGGAACTCACAAAGCCGAGCATCGATCCTTCCCGATGGACCCCAACTCCTGAAATGGTGCAACGGTTTAGCACTAAGGAGCTCGGGATCCGAATTTGAATTGCTTCGCATTCTTGTCGTCGATGATTTTGGCCCCTTTAGGGAGGCCCTCTGCAGCTTTTTTCTAGGCTACGAAACCTTAACCGTCGTCGGTGAGGCCGCAGACGGAGACGAAGCCATTGAGCTGGCCTTTCGACTCGCTCCTCACGTCATCATTATGGATGTGAAAATGCCTCGCAAAAGTGGAGTTGAGGCCACTCAGCAAATCAAGCACGCGCTTCCAGAGATCCATGTCATTGGAGTCTCTACTCAAGATGACACGTTTCTTAAAGCCTCCATGAAAGCCGCCGGCTTTTCAACCTTCGTCACCAAAGATTGCGCCCATACCCTTCCTGATGTCATTGCCACGATTACCGGCCGCTCCATCACGAAGGATTATCTAGAAGGCGCCGCTTGACTCGAAAAGAAGCTGAATCGTGCGATCACATTTCACTCCCTTACGACCTCCTCTTCGGCTTCAGATAGATCCCGCAAGCCAAGCAAACTTTAGCTGCACGAATGAATTCCATTACGCCCGGGCGGACTCTGCCATACAGGATTAAGCTGCTTGGAGTTTCTGGATGAAAAACTCGTAACAAGTGGGGCAGTAGTCAGGCGTCAGAAGGCAGGTAGCGGGATCAATCCCGGTTGCGTCACGATAGGCTTTTTGGGTGAGCCATCCTCCCCAGTCGTCATGCACGAGCTGACATCTCGTACAAATCTTCAGCATGGGCGGTTCTGACTTATCTGGAGAAGCGGTCATTTCTTTTTTTGCTCCATTGAAGAGCAGTGTAGGAGGGTGCGAGATATCAGTGACCTGCTCAATACCCTAGGGGAAGAGCCAAATATCACTGCCCAAAACAGCCGCAAACGATGAAGCGAGGAGGTCGTAGTTCAGTGCATAAACCCTCCATTACAGATCAATGCAGGTTTCCTCTAGCTGACAATAGCTGGACGAGCGCTAGACGCGAAAGAGGTATTTCAGCATTGCACTTTAGGGGGAGTAAAGAACTCACTTTGCCGACACTGTGTAGATCATACTTGAAGAGGTTCCGTGCACCGATATCATTCTGTCACTAAAGGCATCAGATGCTTTGCAGCCAGTCAACATCTTCCTCGCTTGAAAAATAGTGCCTAATTCTTCGCCACAGTGGCAAGCAGGCAATAGAACTGGTCCCTCTTTATCAGCCTCATGTCGTTCTGTTGGATTACTACATGCCGAGGATGAACGGCGTTGAGGCTGCCCGCCTCATGAAGGAGTACTGGCGAGAAAATAGCAATTATTGGACTTTGTGTGGCACTGGATAGGTCTATTACGGATGCGTTTCTGAAGGCCGGCGCCTTAGCAGTCATATAAAAGACCACGTCGATCATCTTTATTCTACGATTCAACAAGCCTGTCCCAACAGATTGATAGGTGGAGCGCCTAGAACCCAGTAGACTGAACATCGACGGTTCCCGCCGCTTTTTCGACAACTCGTAGAGCTTGTCTGTGAGCAACTGCTCTACGAGCCACTTTGCCTACTACTTCGCTCTGTGGTAAAAGATGCGGCCTCCGATCACAGCAGAACGCCACTAGAGAGGGTCTACACCATGCGCCTTGCAGAGGATGTAAAAAAATTCTCAAGTGCTTGCGAGCAACTTCTGGCGACGGCGGCAATCAGCAACCGAACCCTGACAGAAGACGAGGCAAGAATTGTCCAGTACTATTGCAAGGAGCTGGCCGAGAAGCTGTTCCCACCTTCAGTGCCTAGTCAGTGCGATGTATAGGTCTACCGAGCCGACTTCGGGTACACTCTGAACGGCTCCAACCTGCCAGAGTCCTATAGAGGAAATACGTCTTCTCTTGGAAGTTGGCAGGATGGCCTAATCCACGCTCCCATCAAGCCGTTTCCTATCAATCCATAGGCCGGTCAGGGGAGGTCTGCAAGACCCTCTGGCCGGTCGTTGGTGGGAACTTGGTTAAGACCTCGAAACCAGATAGATCAGGCAATGAGAGGTCGAGAATTACACAATGAATAGTCTGAGACTGAAACAAGCTAAGGCCGGTCTGGCCAGTCGCAGCTTCACAGATGACATGATCAGGGAAGACGACCCCCGATGGTCGGCGTAGTACCCGCGGATTGTGTCGTTGTCTTCGATAAGGAGAATTGATTTCGCGTCCGCCATGGGCGCAAGTGTTCGTATTGTGTGTGATGAGGGTATCGTAGGTTCTTAACTAAGGATTGTTGTTACGCGAGAAGGTGATCCGATGACGCTCTTTTGGGAAAAGCTCGTTGAATCGTGGAATGAAGATGCTCTATCCGGTCTTTGAGTATCACGGCTAGGGCACCTGCCTTGAGAAATTCATCGGTGATATAGGTATTCGGAACCGAACATAATCCAATAATTACTGTCTCTCCCGAGGATTTCTTGATAAGGCGGGCAGCCTCAACGCCGTTCATCCTCGGCATATAGAAGTCCATCACAACAACATGAGGCTGATAGAGTGGGACGAGTTCTATTGCCTGCTTGCCATCGCACGCTTCTCCCACAACATGAACGTCATCATAACCGGTGAGCATACGGCGTAGAGTGATACGGATCGGCACGTGATCATCGACCAAAAGAACGCGGCGTACGTGAGGAGGCATAATTTCACCGGAAACGCGGAGGTTGACTTAAATCGCCGGATGAGCGGCTCCTCTGACAAGCCGATAATTTTCACATGGCGATACGTTTCTTTAATCACCCGCCGCGAAGGATTTGTCTGAGAATCCGGCGGACCAAGCATTCGTCGTCTACGAGTAACACGCGTGTAGTTGTCCGCATTGCTACCATAGTTCGCAAATGTAGCATGGCTAGCAATTTTGCTTAACTAGCCAAAACGATAGGGGTTGAGTGCGCCTGGAGCGTGGTAGCCGAACGTTAACACGATTGAATGGCATCTATTTCGGCGTCCGGTTGGTAACCGTCGAGTCTTCCCACATCCTCTATGTCGACCATTCGCGGGGCAATAGGACTGCGCTGTATCGTTTAGCCTCTCAGTTAGACCTTCTAGACAATCGCGCACCGAGCATGTCCGCCAAGCGAACCGTACGGCCACAGGTACAACAGCGACCCCGCACCGATCCGTTGGCCGTCTGCGGAGGGCGCCGTGATCCTAGCTCAGTGTCGGTTTCCCATTCCTGTGCTCAGCAAGCCTTTGCGCATCGGCAAGCTTGGCGACTTCGTTCGCATAGTAACAGATCATCTGCAGTTCATCGTGCGAGAACGGCGCATGATCTGGAGCATGAACGGTGGCTAACACTTGCTCGCAGTCACGGAAAAAATCACGAAGGTCTTGGCGGATGGGCAGTGGTGAGGTAGACATCGAGGACCGCCTTTCATTAGGTGTCTGGCGGTCGGGCCTTCCAGGAGGCCGCAGGACAGTGGTGGAGGGGGTGTGAAGCTACCTTAGGCGTTATCGACGACTGGGTCAAGCGGTCATTGGACCTACCAGCAACCGCATCACCCTGAAGTGATGCGGCAATCTACTCGGGAGGTAAGGTAGCCTTAGTGCAAAGGAGCAGATAGAAAGAAATGTCTAGCGTGTAGCAGCGATGGAGGCCATTGCCTGTTGGATGGCGTTCTCGAGGTCCCTTGCTGAGTGTTGCTGTTTGTGCAAACAGGCAAAAGCACCATTGTGCAATACCAGGTCATGTAGGTTGGGATATGGCAGCTTAGTGAGGACAACGACAGGGATCGAGGGCCGGTGACGATTGGGAACTAGCTTGAACAGGGCTTCAAAGCCTGACTCCCCAGACAAGTCCAAGTCTAAGATCACGCAGTCCACCTTTTGGGATTGGTAGAGCTGTAGGCCGGATTTAATGTCTGTGGCTGTTAACGTCGAATAGGCTGACGAACATTCCCTCAGAGCATGTGACCAAAAATCCAGATCCGCTGGATTATCATCAATGAAAAGAACCGTAGTCCGAAGAGAAGCCACCTCGGGAGGCGCGGAAGGGGTCACTTAGGAACCGCCTTTCTTCACCTAGAGTCCGATCTGTAAGGGCAATATGGTCGAGAGTATGCCTCCTTGGCATTTTAAAGATCAAGTATCGCCAAGGGGCGACAGTTGCAACTTCAAAGAAGCCTAAGCCGCTTAAGTGGTCGGCCTTGACGGTGGTTCCTGCTTGAGGGGTGGGTCCTGCTTTATCGGCGGCCGATCAAAGTGTTGACCACACTGTTCACACACGTAATGGCCAGTGAGGTAGCGATTTTTCGTGGAGGTTGCAAGAATAAGTCGAGGATGCACGCAGGGTGCATTGCCGGATGAAACGCGAGGATCGGCTGAGGACGCCATGAGACCGCACAATTTCATACTTATTGGTCATGCACATCATTCGCATAGATACCTCCATAGATGCAGAGAGCAGTTCATTCCCCTGGCGCATTTCCCTCCAGCTGGTTACTTCCGCAATCAGCTACACCCATCAGAGGTAACTGTGAGCCTAGGGTTGATCGCTGGATCTCTGGCGGTAGGAAACTGTTGTGGGGTGCCTTCAACCTTTGCTTTTCCACCGTGCCTGAGCAGCCTTTTTGGCACTCGCTCGGCGCTCCTCGGAAGTCAACTTAGCCCCTCGCTGGACGTGGCGACGTGCAAGGTAGTTCATGCCTAAAAAAACAGGCAAGCTTCGTTATTTCTTTGTTGGTGAGGATGACTCCCTTAACCGGATCTATTTGACGAAGTACGAACGAATTTGCGATAGGACTGAGCCGATCACTCTCTATGCCGGAAAGGCGCTCCGATTTATCGAGACGTTCATTGAATGTGATGAAGATGGGAATGAAGAGCTTCTTCGTGCGTGCTTCATCCGACATCAATTCGATGAACAAGGTCTGTGGAACAAGGACGAAAAAGAGCGGGTAATGCGCGGCGCGAGGGAGGGAGTCTCAGTTGTTGGGAAAGGCGACTACATGGAGGAACTCACAAAGCCGAGCATCGATCCTTCCCGATGGACCCCAACTCCTGAAATGGTGCAACGGTTAAAGCAAGCTATACGGACAAAGAAGCAACATAGTTGAGGATGGAGTGAGCATACAGAGCTTGAATCCGGACTTCTCAGTGTAGATGCGAGGGGAGTGTTCCCGCTTGGAGAGCAAAACAGGCCTTCCTGGAACTAAGTGGTTGTTAGAACTCATCCGCAACGAAAAGAGTGAGTTGGCTCGGGTGCATAGCAGCAAGCGGAACTACTTGTCTCCTAAGAAAGGTGTCAATGTGCTATTCGGATGTTACGAGTAGTAGGCAAGCGGAGTTCACCATAAGGAAAACTTTACTTGCGGAGGTGGCCAATGGCACAGATGCTGTCTGTACTGCTAGCTCTCGCGTTGAGTCAGGTACTGTGTTCGTCAAGTTTCGCAGATATAGAACCTCGGCATTTCATCAAGCCCGCTCTCAAAGGACTCTCCGGAGTCCATATTACCGTTGTGGTAGACACGGAATTGGGCAAGGCAGGGCTTTCCTGGTCCACCATCCTCAACGATGCGGAGCAACAACTTCGAAACGCAGGAATCCGTGTCGCCAAAATGAGTGATTTTGCTCTTAGCACTAAGGAGCTCGGGATCCGAATCCGAGCGGATAAGCTTTCGACGGCGCCTGTGTGGTCGGTACTTGCCACCGTCGCCCTATTTCAAGGAGTGAGCTTAGAGAGAGATTCGAAAATTAGACTGATCGGTGTCGAGACTTGGACAGTCGATGTGCTCCGAACACTTAACCAAGATGATCTCGACAGCATTCGGTCGGATGTAAGAGCACAATTATCACTGTTTGTGCAGGACTATCAGGAGGTAAATGGAAAGCCGAAACCCTAATGTAGTTCTTGCCCCTTCAGTGCTGTCTCTCCTCCTGCGACAAGATTGATGCTATTCCCTGGCGGAGGGAGAGATGCAGCAGCACTGTCTGCGACTAGAACCCAGTCGCCACTAGACGGGGGAGAAAAATTCTGCGAAGTGGTGGTCGGAAACGCTCCAATCTGGGTTGCCACTCCGGTGCTGGGATCATACCACCAGGCAATCATCGTACTTCCCGTAAGGCAAGTTCCATTGACAGTGATCGCACGCGAAGATGGCAGGTAAATAATGATAGAGGACCCATCAGCGGCACACGCCGCTGAGGCATAGTCTGTGTCCCCGAACGTTCCATTCCCTGCCATAAGGACAGTCTGAGCCGTGTCTGGAACGAGTTTCTGCCAGTGCCGGGAATTAAACAGCGCCTGAAAATGCTTCATACTCAAGGCACCGGGGCTGTCAAGTTGGGCTCGCCAGTCCGTCAGAGGAGGGCAGTAGTCGCCTGTAAAGCCGAACCCCCAGACAGGGCAGTTGCCAAAAAAGTTACCGAATCCCCCATGGAGGAGAGTCCAATAGGATTGGGCTCGGAGCATCTCGGTGTTTGGAGCGCCGACATTCTCATAGTGTGATTCGATGAGAAAAAATGGCTTAGGGGGAGAGATCCTATAGGCAGCAGCGGCGTGCTCATAGTCGATGCCATTCGTGTAGGTGCTGTTGATATTGAGCCACTCGGCCTCGGACCATGGTGTTACAGCCATGACCTCCCGCGCGTTGTGTACAGTGAAGGGATGGCGAGTGTCTTTCGACAGGATCCCATCGATCATAGCCTGCACTTTGGACTTTACAGGTGTTGGGTCCGTATCCCCACCGATCACCCAGACGATATTGTCGTAATTTGCATACCGGCTGCCGACATACTCGCCCCATGCCCTCATCTCCGAGATGGTCGCGGTTTTTACCTCATTACACCAGCCGTCCCCGTCACTGCCACACTCATAGCCGAGGAACAGGGGGAACAGGAATACGGCTATTCCTTTCTCGGCCGCCGACTTCAAAACGTAGTCTGCATGGGCGAAGTAGGCTTCTCGGGGCGTGGTGAAGGGTTGTCCGGTAAAGGGTGTGACTCCATAGAAGTTTGCAGGGGCATTGACCGCGTACTTGTGTTCGATGAGATTGGCCAGCACTGCAGTAAAGCCATGCTGCTTTCGATTCTCGAGGTAGAAGTCTGCGTCCGACTCAGAGAGTGCGACGAACAGCGACCAGGCCGTATCGCCGACGAGCAGGAACGGCTCAGCGCTCTGATCGACCACATGGCGCGTCGCTGGAGCCGCAGTAAGCGGATAGCTGGGTGCGCTGGAGGGTGCAGCAGTGGAGGGTGTACCGGAGGTGGGGCTTTCGTTACCGCCACCGCACGACATGAGGAACCCAGAAAGCACAAGAACAATAAGTAGTCTCTGTAAGTTCAATCGCCTGAAAGTAACAATCATGATCGCATCCTTGGATGAATGAAATTCATTCGATCAACATGTCTTTCCTGTGGAGCCTTCACGAGAAAAGACCACCGAGCACTGACCCATTCGCTTGAATACAGCTAATGAAGTCGAGGGGTTTTAGGGAGAGGGAGGATCGGTTTGGGACGGGCTGGATGTGTGATTATCTCTTGCGAAGAGTGGGTACATTCTGGACCTAACTCGGTATGTTATACCTATTCCCCATTACGCTGAATTCCACAGACCAAACGCTTCACGATGCAATAGTTGCAACAAGGACGCAACCAGGGAAACCCCGAGGCATGTTCAGGACTACAGGAAATCACTAAGAAGAGTTTGGTGTCGTTTTCGTAAACCGCAGGTCGCTGGCTAGTGCAAGAGGTCTCCACTGCATTCTGAAGTGTTTGATCTGCTTGATTATCGGTGGGGTCAGATGAAATTCGAAACCCGTCATCCACCCCAGGAACCTTTCTTCTAACCCATTGATCAGCAAGGCCATCCGTCCATTCTCCCGGTCTTTTTATTACCTACTGAGCAATTGTGATCAGCCTGCGATCTGCCTTTTCGATATGCTGATCTCCAGCCGCCGTTGTATGTCTGAGTATGAGAAAGGCAATCATGACCTGCCGAGTAGCTCGATCGTTCCCAAGCCAGACCACCTACTCTTCTGAGAAAGGCGGTCGTCCGGTCTCGGACTTTTCTCCCTTCCGTCCGTCCAGTCAGCGATTACCGTTCTTCTCATCGATGCACATAAAGACGACCGCCAGTACTGGGCACAGCACCTTCTCATTTCATCCCCTGATTATGTCGTCCTCGAAGCCGAGACTGGAGCAGCAGGACTCGCGATCTGTCGGTCGCAACGGGTCGATTGCGTGGTTTTGGAATTGACGCTGCCTGATATGTCTGGGTTCCAGGCACTCACACAGTTGGTTCCACGTGCCTACTATCCTGAACCGGCAGTCATCTTTTTGTCCCGCACAACACTCCAACCTATGGCCGAAATGCGATGAAAAACGGAGCACAAGCTTATTTGATTAAGTCTCATATCTCTGGCGATGATCTGGACAGGGCCATTCGCAAAGCTCTTGCTCCTGTCGGTTCCTCGCACGAGGTATATCCCTCCTGAAATCTTTTCTGCTGGTTAGGTTGTCTGAGGTTGGATTCTCGGAATTTCATAAACAGCAGGTCAGGCGCCGTTCACGAAGCCGTTAAAGGGTATGCCCCACGAGCCATTCAGGTTTCTACAAAAGCCATCAATTCCCGTCGGAGACACCAGGGACAACTATGTATACGTCGCAAGTTCGTTGGCGGTGACCTTCGCTGTGAGCCTCCTCCCTCCTGAACGTGGCCATCCAAGACTAGGATTCAGCCTAGTGAGCAGTTGTGACCAGACCACGGCCTGTCTGTTCTAGATACTAATTACTCAAGCAACGACGATTGCGAATGACAGGCAAACATAAGCAAACGTCTGCCACCGCTATCCGATACGGAGAACGAATGAAGGTGCTAAGTATGTCAGCTTGGCCCGGGAGCGATACCCGAGAAGAAGAACGACCTTATAAGGTGGGCCGAGCAGTGGGATCAGCAACAAAAGACGCGCTGACCTGAAGCCATCAGCTTAGGGTAACCAGCGCCGCCCATAACGAGGAGGTGCCGTCATGTCTATTATAGGATGGATTCTATTTGGGTTGATTGTCGGTGTTGTGGCGAAACTGATCATGCCAGGCCCCGATCCTGGAGGAATGATCGTGACGATCCTCTTGGGTATAGTAGGAGCGCTCATCGGCGGGTTCATCGGTCGCATGCTTGGGTGGTACGGTGAAGGCGATCCGGTCGGCTTTATCATGGCCGTGATCGGGGCGATTGTCGTGCTGTTCGGCTATCGTAAAATCAGCAGCACGTCTCAGGTCAGGGTGTAGGAAATTTGGCACGGCTTGGAATCTACACCGAGGTTTTCTCCGGCGATTGCATGCACCGGATTCTCCGCGATAGATAGAAGGGTCCAGATCGTATGGGGTCCTAGTCGTGGAGGACGACGTTGAAGAGGGAGCTGTGCACGTGCAACTCGCCGTTGTACTCGATGAAACCCAGTTTGCGAAACTTATTCATGAAGTAACTGACGCGGGAGCCGAACGATAGGGCAGCTCCACTGCCTCTGAATTTGACTATCACAAACACTAAAAGTGGTCATGGAAGGGACTCGTTAAGGTACCGAGAGCTCTCCCGAACCAACCCCGATTGTGCAATTGGTCGCGTGAAATCTTCCGGGAGTGGGTGAGATCTTCCTGAAAAATATCCTCGAGTCGCTTCGCAATCTTCTCGTCATAAAAGACGACGTTGAGTTCGTCGTTGATTCCCATCGAACGGTTGTCGACATTCGTACTGCCGATGGTTGCCCACACTTTATCGACGATCATCATCTTGGTATGAAGTAGGGCCGGGGAGTATTCATTCAACTGCACGCCGCCATCAAGCAGTGGACCAAAGCGCTCACGATGCGATTCTTGAGTGACATATTCGACGCCGGTGCCCTCCACCACGCTGGGGATGAGCACACGTACAACCACCCCTCGCTGGATCGCTTGTAATAAAGCCTCGGTCAGCTGTTCATCAGGGAAGAGATATGGAGTCGAAATTAAAATTGAGCGTTGAGCGGAGTAAATGGATTGAAGAAAGACATCATACAGTGAGAAATTCTCCCGGATGGGCGAACTCCAAACGACTTGCACCTGCACCGGCGCTTCCGACACCGGCAGAGGTCGATAGGGAAAGAATTCCTCCCCCCCCAGCAGCGCATGAGTCGCCTCGCGCCAATGTTCCATGAACGCGGCTTGCAAATGTTGAACAACCGGCCCTTCGAGTCGTACATTCGTTTCTCGCCATCGGTCTTTGGTGCGACCGTCACCGATCCAGGCATCATCCACGCCATAGCCGCCAGTGAAGCCGATTCGCCCGTCGATGACTACAATCCGGCGGTGATCGCGCATTTCGAGTCGCCCGAACCTCCACACACTCAATGGGCGGAAGTCCGGTACAATGTGACACCCGGCATTCCTCAACCGGTTGACATACTCCTTGGGAAGATCCGAAGCGCCGTGGGCATCCAGTAGAATGGCAACGTATACCTGGGCCTGACATCGGTCGGCTAACGTCTCCACGATGAGGTCCCCCACCTTGCCCTTGTGAAAGATAAAGGCCTCGAAGGTGATGGTCTTCTGAGCCGACCGAAGAGCTTCAACCAAGGCCGGAAATGTCTCATCACCGTTTAAAAGAATATCGACCGTGTTGCCGCCAATGACAGGAGCTCCCGTAAAAGCGGCAAGCGAGCTTTGAAAGGCCGAGTCCGTGATGGGAATGTTAAGTAGGGTCAGTTGCGGCGGTTTCTTGGCGCAGCCAGACAAAACAAATATTACCAACAGCAACAGCCGAAGGGCTAGCTGCCAATGCCTAGGGAGGATACCGAGATCTACCTCCTGTGCCGTTCGTATGATAAATTGAATCATTTCCTACCGCCGAACGTGACCATTCTGATCAGGGAGGTCCAAACACTTTATGCGAGTCATGCGAGCGTCGAATGCTGAAGGGTCCTTCAAGCCTGGATCGCTCGTGGCCCAACTATTACTTGTGTGGTACGTTAGCAGTCTTCTCTTCCTATCCGTTTCGCCCATTGATCCGAAAATCTGGGTGGGGGCCAATGTCTTTCCCATCTTGTTCGTAGTCACCCTGGCGATCACGCATCGCGCATTCCCGCTCTCCAACTTGTCGTATCTTTTGATTTCGGTCTGGCTCTCCTTGCACACCATTGGGGCGCACTACACCTACCCGCAGGTTCCCCTTGGATTTTGGCTTGAACGCTGGTTCGATTTCCATCGGAATCATTTCGATCGGATCGTGCATTTCGGCTTTGGCTTTTTCTTCACATTTCCGCTCATAGAAATCTTCCGCCGGCGAAGCAATGTCAGAGGCTGGCTCCTGACCTATCTGGTGTTGATGACGATCCTCGGCTTCAGTGCCTTCTGGGAGATTATGGAAGCCTGGGTGGGACAGATAGCCCATCCGGATTTTGAAAAGGCAATGGTCGGGCATCAGGGAGACATTTGGGATCCGCAGCGGGATATGGCCTCTGCCTTATACGGCTCGCTCGTGTTTCTGGTACTCCTGGCGATCATTCTCAAGCTGCGAGAGCCGGTGGAAGAGGCTGCGTCCGCTTATGAAACTACGTCTCTTCTCGAGTCTGAAGACGCGGCTAGCAATCACAGTTAACTAGTCACGGTCTTGGTCACGATTACAGGTCTAACGCAATCACATTCTACCACTATGCGACTTGGTCCAACATCAGTCCTGGCGTCGTGATTCTCGTTCTTCATCGCACTCAAGCACATTCAGTCCCAACAGTCTGATTAGCCCTTTTACGGCGAGGGTCCCTTCAGACCAATATGGCCGCATATAGGATGGATTTCTCGCCTAATTCCTTGTTATGTCGTGGGATTTTTCGGAGCTGCAAATAACCAAATCGCGGGTCAATGGCTCCGTACATCGACCATTGTATCCCCCGGTCTTTTTATTACCGACTGAGCAATTGTGATCAGCCTGCGATCTGCCTTCTCGATATGCTGGTCTTCAGCCGCCGGGTTGTCTGTCTGAGCATAAGAAAGGCAATCATGACCTGCCGAGTGGCTCGATTCGTTCCCAAACCAGACCGCCGACTCTTGTGAGAAAGGCGGAGGCGACCTATGTCGAACAATCAACCTCAGTCTGGTAAACACGTCTGCATTTTCGAGCTGGAACGTAAAGGCGCCTTGTTCACCGCAGAGGTAGTTTGTACGGTGTGCGGTGTCTACCTCTCCTCTCAGCAGGATCGGCCACCAGGCACAAGACAAGGCCGCACAGGGACCTGAGAATCAGCGAAATCCCTAGCCTTCGGCTCTTCTAACTGACGCCGGGGCCTTGGTTCCATGACTGGAGCAACTTGAAACCATCGTTCTAAAGATCCATCCCACTCCACACACACCTGCCGACGGCCTCCTGGAAGGCCTGACCGCCGTCACCTGTGGGAAAGGCGGTCGTCCAATGGTTGCTACCTCTCTATCTTTTCGCAAAGAAGTTCTGGACTACCTCTGTACTAGCGACCAACTTTTGGCAGCATTGGGTACAACCAGCGCTTCGCGGTTCTCGAAGGAAGAACTGGAACTGCTTGAGTATTCCGTGGCTGAACTCCAAAAGGTACTCGTCGTCTGCAAGCAGTAAGCATCCATCTCCTTTCCTCAACCTCTGTTGCCACTCGTGACAGGTGTTCTATGTCTGAGCATCGCCTGCTGATCCCGCAAGGCGCTCCCGGATGGCAATTGCTAAAGACGCGCGATTTCGGTCTGTTGTTCTGGGGTCAGATGACTTCGCAGATCGGAGACAGTTTAAACCGGGTGGCCCTATTATGGTTCGTCTATCAAATGACCGGCTCGGCCATGAAAATGGTCATGATCGGACTTCTGCAAACGATCCCTCCATTGATCCTGGGGCCTGTCGTCGGAGTTTACCTGGATCGCGTGAACAAGAGATCCGTGATGATCGGGGTCGATATGGCACGCACGCTGCTGGTCCTGCTCATTCCGCTCCTCTACGCGTGCAATGAATTGACGCTTGAGCGGTTGTATGTGGCGGTCTTTCTGTTGGCAGTGGTGTCCACTATCTTCGGACCGGCCCTGTCATCGGCCGTGCCCCAGATTGTGCGCCGGGATCAACTCACTGCAGCCAATGCCTTGCTGCAGACGACCACCAACATCGGCCTCCTTGTCGGCCCTCTCGTCGGCGGTATCGGTATCGCACTCGTCGGCTCGCAAAATGTCTTGTATGCCGATGCGGCGACTTTTTTCGTGTCAGCCCTCTGTCTAATGGGGGTTCGCGTCCGCATTCCTGAGGTCTCCCCGCATGACCAGACGTTTCGGGGTACCTGGGGGCAGGAATTGATGGCCGGGGTCCGATTCGTCTGTTTCACGCAGACGGTGTTGGTCCTCCTGTTGGCGGCCGCCCTCTATAGCCTGGGGATCGGCGCCTTCGCCTTTATGCTACCAATGTTTGCCGAACAGAATTTGGGCGCCGGAGCTGTGGAGATGGGGGTGCTCTGGTCCGCCTTAGGCGCCGGGATGCTGGCCACTTCAATCTGGTTGGCCTCACTGGCCCAAGGCGATCTGGCCGGACGCTTTACGCTGATCTGTCGTTCGATGGTCGTAGGTGGAGTGGCGATGTGTGGCCTCAGTCTGCTCACGGCTCCGCTGATCGCCGGAGCCGTAATCTTGATCATCGGCGGCAGCACCGCCCTGTTCATGCCGATTGTCTGGGGTGTCCTTCAAGAAGTGACCCCGGCGCCGCTGATGGGGCGTGTGTTCACGACGTTCAGCACCGGTTCGATGGCCGCCGGGATGGCCGGCATGGCCGGATTCGGCTGGGCCGCCGATACGATGGGACCTCATGTCAGTCTACTCGGAATCGGTGTGGCCCTGCTCGGTACAGCTTGCGTGGCCGCCCTGTGCAGCCGCCAGTTTCGCCGAATTGCCGAACGGTATCGCGCGCCGGTTGTGCCGGGTTCATAGTTCTTTGCGGGGAGCATCCGTGACGTGAAGCCCGGGAGGGTCATCACACATGGGGCCTATGATGAACTCCCTCACCCCTGAGCCCCACATCCCAAGGAGGGAAGAGCAATGAGCATCCATCTATTCATAAGACGCCTCGTCATCTTCACATCGTTGGTGCTGATCTGTGGGCTCCCTGCGCTGGCTACGCAGGCGGCGGATCAACCTTCGGGAGGGTCCCCTCCTGTTGTTTTGACGGGAGAGCCTGCCATGGTGGAGGCGGGTGTCGCGGACACTCTGAAGGCCTGCCTCGCCAGAATTCCTAAGGGTGGTAGTGCCGGTCAGCGCATGCTGGCTAAACAAAGCTGCAAACAGGACGAGGGGACTCGGAAAGCGAGCCAAGACGCACCCAAGTTCTGAACGCCCGTCTCGCCGAAACCGGAGCGAGGTTGGAGCGTAGGCCTAGACACAGGTCGAAATCTCAAGAAAGGAGAGGACTTTCTCGCGATGGAAGCGAGGCCTTTTTGGCAACTAGGATGAGCACAAAAAATCATATGTGCAGATTTACAGCAAGGAACCGGCCTCGAACCGGTAGGGATTCTCTGACTTTGGTAAATTTCCGACCGCTGGGATAGGTCGGTCGGCAGCCCCTTTCATTCAGGGATCTGCTGATCGAGCCATTCCGGCTGTCGTGTTCTCTTACATTCACCGTAGGTTGAAATGAATTCCACGAGAGTGCGCCATTCCGTATGTGTATGTATTGTGTTGGGAGGAGGCCTGCTGTGCAGCTGTGCCCTTACTGAGCGAGTCATGCCCCTCACGATGTCCCACGGCAACGTGGTGGCAGTCCTGAACACCATCGACCAGATCGAAGCTGAGGCCGGCGAACTGGGGCAAGAGAAGGGAACATCACTAAACGTCCGTTCTTTTGCCTCCCGTCTCGCTCATGAACATAGGACTTCGATCGTCGACAGGCAGCATCTCGCCGAAAAAATCAATGTACAGCCCAACAAACCGTCACTGGCATCGGCGCTGGAGGAGATGCAAGTAGAGTCCAAGCGTCTGCTCGAAAAGAAGTCCGGCCGTGACTTTGACGAAGCGTATATCCAGCAACAGATCAGCATTCATCAGCAGATGGTCGGACTCATCCAGGATACAGAGGACTCAATGGACGACCCAGCGTTACGCCAGCATCTCCGATATATCCGTCCGGACCTGCTCAGTCATTTGTCTGCCGCTCAAGCCATCGACCGCCAGTTGTCGGCTCAACGGTGAGCCAGCAAATCCTGCACTCTGAGGCTTGATAACATCTGTCAAATCTGCGGTTCTTTCAACCTCCGGTCTGCCTTAACCCCACAAGAAACCACAAATCAGGGTGCCCGCAACATGGTGAGAGCTGGGCCTTCTAATACGTCCTAATGATGTGAATTAGTTAGGTGATATCGGCTATTGCACGGATCTCTTGCTCCGCCTGCAGCCAATCCTGAACCTCACCACCATCGTGACGGCCCCGGGCTTCATACAGCTCATATGCTCGACGGGCAACAAACGCATCTTTATGCTGCTCGGCATGCATCTCCTGCATGCAGGTCCTGACCGCGGCTTGTAATTCCCCGAGCAGATACCGACCCTTTACGCGCGCTGGTATCGAGATGACTCTGGTAATTCCGCTCGCATAAGCCTCTTTGAGAACCGGCATCATAGAAGACCCCGATAACAGGAGGATGGTCCCGCGATAACCATGATCGCGGAGTTCTCTCAACTCCTCAGTTCCGCTTGGATCGCTCACATAGAGGTCCAACAAAATGAGCACAGGTCTATACTCGATAAGCATTGATAACCGTTCCTCTCGATGAGAGGGGATCGTCACTGAATAGCCGCTGGCCTGCAAGACCTCATTTAATTGTTCCCTAAGATCAGACCGATGGGTCAGCACCATGATCATTTTGACTCTCCTCTGGACATCTCGTTGTCCCGTGTAATGCGGAAGCTAGCGTTGACTGGAAGCGCGCATGAACCGAAGCATCGAGCGGGCACTGGAACGGAAAAGATCGAACCCGACATGTGACTGACTTGCAGGGCAGTGTAAATGGGTTAAGCGATCACTGTCTCCTATCAATTGCCCTAGGGAAACAAAATGGCTCTATGTCGCTAGAGCGCTGTCGGCCGTGAGTCTGCCGAGTATTTACTATGCAGTTTGACCGGGATCGCCCGCTTTCTGCGCATACGGATATTCAGCATCTCAACTGCGACTGAAAATGCCATGGCAAAATAGATATAGCCCTTTGGCACATGCACATCGAACCCTTCCACCATAAGCGTGACTCCCACGAGGATCAGAAACGACAAGGCCAGAATTTTGATCGTTGGATGTTCATCAACGAAGCTCCCGATGGACTTCGCCGCAATCAGCATGACGACAACCGCGAGGATAATGGCGATGGCCATGACAGATACCTCCTCAACCAATCCGATCGCGGTGATCACGGAATCTAGCGAGAAGACAATGTCCAGGAGCGAGATCTGGACCATTGCCATCCCAAGACTGCTTCCTAGTACCGCAGTATCCTTTTCTCCGATTCCCTCTAGGCTGTAATGGATTTCGTGCGTGGCCTTAGCGAGGAGGAACAGCCCGCCTCCTATTAAAATCAAATCGCGTCCGGAAATCTGGTTGCCAAGCAGAGCAAACCACGGTTGAGTTAAGCCCATGATCCAGGAGATCGAAAACAATAACCCCAGACGAGCCAGCATCGCCAAACCAAGGCCCAGTCTTCTCGCAAGAGTCCTCTGAGCTTCTGGTAGCCTACCGACCAGCACGGAAATGAAAATGATGTTGTCGATTCCGAGGACAATTTCCAACGCTGTCAAAGTCCCCAGCGCTATCCACACCTCCGGATTCGCGAGCCAATTAAGCATCGACTCCTCCTAGGTTTAGGGGCATCCTTCAATGATTTGGTTGGGAAAGAGGACGTCGCAAAAGTTCTGAATCTCTTATTCTTCACGACGAGAATATTGCCTGCCGTAGCACAATTTAACCTAGCTGATGTTGATCCAGATTGCCAAACCAAGCCTCTCTATTACGAATCACCCATTATCAAGCTCACGGTGGATGACGCCGCGGTGGCCGTGGCTGAAGCTGAACTGGAGCAGACCGCGGCAGCGGATGCGGCGGGCGAGGAAGTCGCGGACCCGGGCACGGAATGGGTGAATTCACCTTACGTCTTTCGTTGAGTTGAGGGGGAGCTGAAGATGGGGCAGACGAAGAAGGTTCAAGAGGAGGCTGTCCCGGCTATGCAAACCGCTTTCGAGAAACTCCACTCACGGCCCATATCGGTTCGGCCCTGTTTCACTGATAGATGGCGGCATAACAAGAGCAATATTGATCAGACTACTATCCGTTTTAAAGACAGAATGGTCGACACGGTATCAAATATACTAACGCTTGGTATCGCTTTCTCATATCGTAGGGGAAAACCATGAACGTGGATCAGTTAAAGGTGGACTGGCTGGGGTTCAAAGGCGATGTCAAACAGCTATGGGACGCGTTTGATTTGTCTCAAACAGAAGAAAGCTACGAAAAAATTACCAGCATGCTTCAGGAACGGTACGATAGTAGGCGGGTCGGCTTGATCCATGAGCGGTACAGCGAGAAGAAGAAAGAACTCATAAGCTGGATCGGCTAGTGGCATCGTAAAAAAGGTTCACTTTACTAGGATCTGGTACTTTGTCGTTGCTGTAATTCTTGTTACGCAGGCCGCAATGACTTCGACAACGCATGCTGGTGACCAGGATGGCTTTAAAGGGCTCGCCGTCAGCCTTTTGCATAGTTGTCCGCTTCCCAGAGTTGCGATCGGTGAAGATGTTGCCGCTTCTCTTTCCTCTGTTCGTGATACGCAGTAAGCATACTCTCCCTGCCCATAATTATCCTGGGCACCCTGTCCGAACCATCCCCCTTGCTCAGCAGAGACGTAGAGAGGGGTAGAGGGATTATGGCGTTAGACCTTAGGTGCTCATCCTGCGATTCTGACAATATCCAGCGTCTCAGTGTACTGAGGGGTCAGGAAACCGTCGGCGGAACAATCGGCCAAGGGCAAACATCTCTGGCTGGGTCGTTAAAAGAGCCAAGTAAGCCCTGGGCTTCGACGGTTGGCTTCATCGTTGGTCTGTGTACCCTGCCGATATTTTCTGGGCTTGCTGGTGGGCCTCGAAGTTCTCTTCCTGTTCTTGCTTTCCTGCTGGTGTGGCGGGGTATTCGATACTGGATGAGCCAAGGCTATGAAATCAAGTATCAAGCGTGGAAAGACAACCTTGATGAAAACTTCATCTGCCTTCGCTGTGGGAACATCTTCAGTCCGCCTTCCGACTCCGGCGATAGGTGGAGCACCCTTGGTATCGAGAGAGACATACAATTCAGCAACAAGCGGCTTGGCTATGCCGTGATGTTCGGGGTCGCCATTGTTGGACTCGCAGCCTATGCGGTCTATGAATCCCAGTCCAAGCCAGGTCAAATGCCCAAGCGCTCTGAACAATCGGAGCCATCCAAGGCGACAATGGTGCCACCGGGCAATTTCCGCGGTCTCAAGTGGGGTTCATCTCCAAATGCGAGTCTAAAGAAATACTCTGGCCCAACATTCGACGGAATCACGGGGTATGTTCAGGCTACGGGTAAGACCCCATCCCCTCTATTTGAAACCCCAGTTGTAGAAGAGCTGTATTCCTTCGCCAACGGCAAATTCTACAGCGGGGATGCGTTTTTTGACGGGCGCGACAATTTCGCAAAGGTGAAAGCGGCACTTTATCAGGCATACGGTCAGCCATCATTTGTTAACGAAAAACTAGGTATTTGGAAGTGGAAATGGCAGGGCACCAAAATCGAAGTGCATCTTTCGTATCAGACAAAATTCTCTCGAACATGGGTGACATTCCAAAACTACGCAACCTGAGAACGATCGGATTGGTGGAACCTAAATCCAAATGAGTGACGAACGCCCGAAACGCGAGAGTCGTTCTACTGAAGAAGAAGCTTTCCGAGCCAATAAGCTGCAATGGTTCTTCTGGCTCGTGTTCATGCTAATTGCCTTCGTGCTGTCAATGGCATGGTACCTACCCGGGTGGAGAATGCCAGGGTAACTAACCGCTGCACGGTGCATGAACGAACAATCTTCAATATTTGACGGCCTTCATTAAGTTTTGTTATTTCACGCTTTCCTCCCACTCAATGATCACAACGAAATAGCATGCTTTTCCGTTTCGGATCTTGCACCTACTTATAACCCTCCTAGAATAGCTTTCCTCGTGAGGCCTTGATGTTTCCTGCTTGGACTCTCTCAGGTTTCGCTACAGTCTTGAATCACATACAACCGGTCGGCAAGTCGCTCACGATTCTTTTGAAGGTAGCTTTTGAGGCACCGCCTTTCCTCACAGAGTCGGCGATTCGCTGGCAGTGTGATTAGAGAAAAAGCTGAAAAATTGTGGCGAGGATACAAGCCGCCAAGCGACTGTTCGCTTCGAATGTTCCACACCCATGAAAATTAGTGCCCACGTCCGGGGAATGCTGAACTTGTTATGGGAATGGGCAGATGATAGTGTCGTTCATGATCGCATGGCTTCTACTTGCCACTAGGAAGAACGCCGAAGAGGTGCCCCATGAAGCTGACGGGACAACAGACACGAGATAAGAGCAATCCCACGCCGACAGAGCACCTCAGGTCGACCGAGACCAAGCCGGGATCCGGGAAAGAGCCGGTGAAGATACCGCCAGGCAAAACATGGTTATGGTTCACGCTGATCTTGCTTGGGAACTATATCCTGGTGAGCCTGCTCATGCCGGGACCTGAAGAGCCGGTTACAGTGCCTTATACCCTCTTCAAGGAGGAGGTTGCCAACCGCCACGTCAAGGCGATTCACAGCCAGGGCGAGACCATCACGGGTCGCTTTGCGTCGCCGGTCACGTACCCGAAGGCGGGCGATGTGCAGCCCAGCGGCGAGTCTCACACCGCGAAGGAGGGGGGTGGAGATTCTCGGGGCGCCTCCCAAACGGTGACGATCTTCACGACGACACTGCCCTCCTTCGTTGATCCGGGGTTAGAAGCGTTTCTGATCGATCACCAGGTCGAAATCAGCGCCAAACCGATCCAAGCAGGCGGCAGTCTCTGGGCGACGCTCCTTTTCAGTTTCGGTCCGGGCCTGCTGTTCATCGGCTTTTATATCTGGCTGTTCCGGCGCGCGGCGCAACAGGGCGGCGGCATTGGAGCCGGCCTTATGGGCATCGGCAAGAGCCAGGCTCGCCGCTACGACCGGGAGAAGGATACGAGGGTTACCTTCGACGATGTCGCCGGCATCGATGAAGCCGAGAACGAGCTGGTTGAGATCGTCGATTTTCTCAGAGACACCGATAAGTACACGCGCCTGGGAGGAACCGCTCCGAAAGGCGTTCTCTTGGTTGGTGCGCCCGGTACAGGGAAGACACTGCTGGCGAAGGCGGTGGCAGGAGAGGCGGGGGTACCGTTTTTCTCGATGAGCGCCGCAGAATTTGTGGAAATGATTGTGGGCGTTGGCGCGGCGAGAGTGCGGGACCTCTTCAAGGAGGCGCGGGCGCACGCCCCTGCGATCATCTTCATCGACGAGCTGGATTCCATCGGTCGCGCGCGGGGGCGGTCGGCGTTCGGGGGCTCGAGCGAACAAGAGCAGACCTTGAATCAAATTCTGACCGAAATGGACGGTTTCTCGAGTCGGGAGGGTATTATCGTATTGGCGGCAACGAACCAGCCGGAGGTCCTGGACAAAGCGCTCCTGCGACCGGGTCGTTTCGACCGGCGGGTCGTCGTGAATCTTCCAGACAAGACCGGGCGCGAGGCGATCCTTAAAGTTCACACCCGCACCGTGCCGCTGGCGAAGGACGCCATACTGGCGGACCTTGCCGCCATCACGCCAGGCCTTTCGGGGGCCGACCTGAAGAACTTGGTCAATGAGGCAGCGCTGCTGGCGGCTCGCCGCGAGCAGAACGACGTCCGTCACAAGGACTTCCTCGACGCGCTGGAGAAGATCGTGCTCGGGCCGGAGCGTCCGATTCTCATGAGCCGTGCCGACAAGGAACGCATCGCCTACCACGAGGGTGGACATGCCATTCTCGGTCTCGTGGTGCCCGGCGCCGATCCGGTGAACCGGGTGACGATCGTGCCGCGAGGGCAGGCCCTCGGCGTGACCTATCAGCGTCCCGATAGCGATCGCTACAACTATCCGGAAGCCTATCTCCGCGCGAGAATCGTCGGGATGTTGGGAGGCCGGGCGGCCGAGGAGATCGTCTACGGCACTAAGACGACCGGAGCCGAAAACGACATCGAGCAAGCCACCGGCTTGGCTCGGCGTATGGTTACTCGCTGGGGCATGAGCGAGCGGATTGGACTCGTTCAGCTGGCGCCCAAGGAGAACTCCTACCTGGGCTCGGATGGTTTTCCAGGAGAGAAGCCGTTCAGCGAGGAGACGGCGAAAGCCATCGACGCCGAGGTGCTCAAGATCATCGGCGAGAGCCACGATGAGGCCAAGCGACTCCTGACCGCACACCGTAAGCAACTCGATGCGCTCGCCGAAGCCCTATTGTCGCGGGAGACGCTTAACGAGCTGGAGATCCTCGAGGTTACGGGGCTTCCTCCAGCGCCGGCTTTACAGACGACGATGCTGGACCTTCCTGGCGCGATCAAGAAGAGCGCCGCCTAAGGCGTGACCTGCGATAGTGACCTGAGGCGTGCACATGCCTGTCCTACGGCTTCGTGCCTGGAGAATCCCCACAACATCTTTCTGCCAGAGTGCGATTCGCCGCCCGCGTTCGAGACGCAGTTACGGCGGGCCCACCTCTGAGCCGTTGTTTAAGTCCTAAACAGCGGTCTCCTGTAGACTTCTATGAATGCCTCTTGTTTTCCTATCCCCGAATATGTTGCTTCTTGCCGGGGGGAAGCCATTACTCCAAGAAATTGCGCGGAGGACTGGCCACACCATTCCGACCAACGGCTGGTACTTCTACTTGCGCATCTGTCGCCGTAGGAGTTCCATTACTATTACCACTGCTGGTCACACCACTTTGATTACCAGGATGTCCATTGGGAATGAACAATTGCGGGTGATCAAAGGGTGCTTGCTCGTGCAAGACTCGCGGATCAGTTAATCCGTTTCTCATGAAGATAACCAAATCGGCTTGTTTCTCGTTAGATAAGCCCAACGGATCAGCTGATGAATTAAAATCTCGACCACGATTGTAAAATTGTACGACCTCCTCCAGCGTTGCCATCCCACCATTATGGAAGTATGGAGCGGTCAAGGCGATGTTGCGTAAGTGAGGTATTTTAAATCTTGCGGTACTGTCGGTTCCTCCTCCTAGATCCTCCAAAGCGGGCCTCACACCGTAGTTCGCCTGAAAGCCATTCGCGAACGCATTAATTAGTGGATTACCAGAATCAGTTGATGTTACGCCCGCAGTTCTTCTTACAGAAGCCTTGGTGAATTCTGGAATCGTGTGGCAGCTGTTGCAGTTCCCTCCGCCATTGGCGACATTATTGACAAACACCGTCAGGCCCCTAATCTCTTGCGGAGAGAGGGCACTAGTATCACCCGCCTGGAATCTGTCAAACGGTGTTTGGTCCGACACGAGCGTAGACAGATACTTTTGAATGGCTAAGCCGGCAAACAACGAGAAGTTCCACTGCCTGAGCTCATATTGATTTGTAGGCGAAGGCTGGACGACCGCGCGGTTACCCAAGATTGTGTGAGTTCCATCAGAATTAACCTGAATGATTTTGTTTGAATTCCACCATTCTGGCTTGAAGCTCTGTTTGATCAGAATATCGTAGCTTGGTGTCATCAGACCAGGCTGCGGCGATCTGCTATCAGCCCCTAAAACACCGTCTTCAGGATGTACCCGTTGTTTCGCAAGGGGTCTCAGGGTCATGAGTTTTGCCCCTCCTTTCCGAAGGAACTTGCTGCCGATTTCTCGGTGAGTACGGCCATCGGCGGACATTTCAAATATGCTTAACTGCGGCCCAGTAACGAGGGAAGCAAGAGAGGAATTGTTGAGCCCAATTTGAACTTGGGTGAGTGTGTTCGCATTGGGTGCCCGGTAAACAAACGCTGTTGTGTCGGCTGCGCCCTGTATATTCACCCCGTTGAAGGTTTCCTTAGCGCGACCATCCCAAAACTGCAGTTTGTTGAAAATCGCATCGAATACCGTTGGAGCATTCCGCGGCTCAACTCGGCGTATATTGATTCCATTGATACTGAAACCGTCCTGATCGGGCATGGATTGAACATTATCCGCTGCTTGACCCGGAACGGTGCTGATCAGCACGGAATAAAATACACCCTGGGATGAGGCGACATCGTTCGTATCCGACAGGAGCGTACTCGGCCCGGCTGGGCACTGTGAACTCACTGGCGCATCGACGCGACAGTTCGGATTTGAAAGCTTCCGAAACGGGAAATCGGCGGCGGTGAGTTGATAATTCGGCCCACCTCCCACTAATGAGGAAAATGACTTATCTTGCGGCGATGCTAAAAGGCCCGGGCTAATCTGATTCTTCGATCTGTTATCAGCTCCGGCATGAAAGTGACAACTTGCACAGGATTGCATGCCGTCGCTGCCGAGTTGCATGTCCCAAAACAGAGCCTTCCCTAGCTTCAGTAGGGCTGTTTCGTCTTTAACAAAGTCACTGAGATTGGCGGGTGGCGCCACCGCCGTAAGGCGTGGCGGTGGGGATGATGCAGTAGGATCTGCCGCGGTTGCCGGCGGCTTACTTGTTATGGCATCGAGTGGGGCTGGATTCTCAGCTGGTCCCGCCAATATGAGACTTCCACCTACGATTGGTGACACGAAGATAAGAACTTCCAGCAAGCGCACGACCCTTTTCAAGGGCAAACTTTCTTCAAATCTTGAGCAAACACGTCTGCACGTGCCAAACAACCCTGCTAATCGAGTATTCATAGCACCCCCTCTATGTGTTAGAGCTCAGCATGCTCGTACTCATAAGCCGAGTAGACACTAGGGATCGCGATAACTGACGACACCGCATTGGGGGTAACCCCATTGGCGTCCGAAAGGCTAAAGTGAAGCTTGACGCACTCTTCTCAAGCTTTTAAGAAAACCGAGGAACTACGAGGTGCGATCTGCAGCTTGGAAGAGAGGACGCAGCAGAGGGGGGTCCGTCTGGGATGGACTGGAAGTATAACGATGTATTTCGTTCCGCCTAGACATGGGCTGTTAGTAAGCCGAGAAGCAAAATATAGATAGTTATTTTGTGCGATACTGGGGAAAGCCCTGGTTATGGCTTCTCCGAGCCCTTAAGATGATTTCCTGATCTAGCATAATCACTAGGCGAGGCGATGGGAGCCGTATATGGCCACCCGTCATGCCTTCGAACCCCCCGTGATTATCGCTGGGTTTGCTGACGTTCCACACGACTCCGTCCATCTGCTTCCCCGTTGCACCGGATTGCAGAATCCGCGTCAAGGACTCGATGTGAGGTGGGAGATCTCTTGAAAAGTCGAGGGGGGGATGCCCTTTGAAAGTGGCAGGTGAGCCATCCCCGCGTCGTTAGTGACTAGAAGTGTGGTTGGAACGGGCCTTCTCACGCCGACGCTGTGAGTTCCACCAGGCCATACTGGTGTGCGCAGATGAGCAGTTTCTGCCGATTGGAGACGCCCAGTTTGTCGAAAATGCTGGTAAGGTGGTGGCGCACAGTCGTTTCCGAAATACACAGACTGTTGGCGATATCGCGGTTCGACAATCCTTTCCCAAGCAGGCCAATCACTTCTCGCTCCCGGTCCGTCAATGCATCAGTGCATCGCGTTGGATCAGCCACTGCTTTACGCTTGTCGACTTTATTGGTGATAGGGGGTTGGTTCGATGTAGCTCTCAGCGCGACGGCCAGACCCTTCCCCACACACTCAACAGTAGCCAAAAGCACTCCGGGCTGTTGACATTTCATGACGATTTCGTCGGCCCCGGCAGCCAGCGCTTGACGGGCACGATCCATTTCATCCCACCCGCTCAGTACGATAATCCGACATAGCGGGTCTTTTTGCCGAAGGGTATTGATCGCTTCCACAGATTTTAGATCCGACTCAATATCCACAAGAATCACATCCGGTCGTTGCTGCGCTATGAGATTGCATGCAGAGCTGCCCCCAGAGGACTCTCCGACCACCACAATGCCGACATGTTCTTCAAAAAGTCGGCGCAATCCCAGGAGCAGTAAAATGTTGTTGCTCACGATTGCAACTTTAAGAACAGGAATTCTCTGCTCTAACGTCATAACAAATACCCCGCATTAAATAACGTATGACTGATGGCCTAGGTAATTATGCAGATGCACTCCAATAGACGACGAGAGTTTTGCACAGGGGACGAATGCTACACAATGACCCCCTACGTAAGAAGGGGGCGATAAAGCCTGTTGAAATGTGGCTTTTCAGGAATATGCCGCACTTAGGAAGGCCAGTTTATCTCCCTTATTGTGTAGCCAAGCATGCTCCTGGTCCGTGCTTGGTCCGGTTCCCACCGACAGCGTTCTCCTACGTAGTGCGTCCTCCAGAATTCGCAAGTGGAGCCACCTTTTACAGGGCACGGTCCAAGAAATCGCACAGGCTTGATTATTATTGTGCAGGCCTCATTTTTCGCCCTGATGGTAACCCTAGTTTCACCAATTATTGCCGCTATGCCTTCACACAGATCCTGCTGTACTGAGTGCTACGCACAACGTGTCATTCCTGCGTTGCGAGAGAGTTACGTTGATGTTATATCTGGCCGCGGACTTCTTAACTTAATAAAGGTCAGTTTATCTCCCACATTGTGCAGCCAAACATGTTACCGGTCCGTGCTTGGGCCGGTTCCCACCGGCAGGATTCTCCTACGTAGTTCGCTTTCCGAACCCGGGAAAAAAGCATAAAGCTCCGATGTAGAACTTGCCTTTCCTATGTATAAGTTTCTCCGCGCTTGTATAAGTTTCCCCGCGCTCGATGTACTCACTCGATGTACTCACATGGGACTGAGACGGCGAAGCTATATCTTTCCTTTGAACCTTTTCACTTTGAAACCATTATGGCAAGAAGGAGTGCGGCAATGTCGCATAAGGTGAACACTTCATTGCCTTACTGGTTCGCGCTTCGCACTCGTTCACGGCACGAAAAGGTCGTGCGAGATCGTCTTGAGGGAAATGGGTTCGAGCAGTTTCTTCCCCTCACAAGAACGCTGAGGCGATGGTCGGATCGCAATACATGGACGCAGTTCCCTCTATTTTCAGGTTATTGTTTCGCCCGATTTGCGTTGCACTCACGATTGGACGTTCTGCGGATTCCGGGCATCATCAACATCGTGGGAATCGAGGGACCCGAACCGATTCCTGAAAAAGAACTGGACGCGTTGAAAACCGTTTCCAACAGTCAACGCGCCTGCGATTCGCACGACTATCTGAATGAGGGGACATGGGTCGAAGTTGTGCGGGGTCCGCTCACCGGAATACGAGGGCAATTCATAAGAAAAGCAGGTCAGGATTGTATCGTGCTTCGTGTTCAACTCCTCCAGCAGGCGGCAGCTGTTCACATTGATGCAAGTGAAGTAGTTAGGGTCGGCTGATTGGAGGTTCTTGTCTTATTTGTCACTTCTCGAACTAACCGAGCGATCTGTCACCGCACAAGCAGTGAAGAAGAGGCCGGTTCGAATGATGCGATTCTCAGAGAACGAGAGAAAGAAGATTCTGCAGGAAGGTCACGATCGCGGTGGAGTGAAAAAGGTTTGCGAGCGCAACGGCATTTCGATCAGGACCTATTACCGCTGGCAAGCCATGTTTGCCCAGCAGGAAGAGACGCGCATGGCAGAGATTCGAGCCTTACAGCAGCAAAATCACCGACTAAAAGAAAAGTTCGCTGAGCTGTCCCTTGATTATCAAGCTCTCCGGGCTGCCTTGATTGCTGATGTGAAATGCGAATGTTGATTGAGGCTCTCGGTGCATGAAAGCGCGAAAAACCTTTCGTGTTTGAAGACCGAGACTCCACACTCGAGCAATTCAAATACAACGCCAGCACGGCGATGGTCGCGGTGCAGGTCTTCGAATGAGTCTTCGAGATTCCTAGCCCTCTAACCCCCGATCCATACAAATAGTCATTCATTGAGCGCAGGAGACTGAAAAGATGAATCAGTATAGAAACAGCCTGGCATCATTACAGGTTAGCGGTGCCGACAGAACCGACAATACCACCGCAGAGTATCTGAGCTTCTGCTGGCGGCGCCGGTGGCTGATCGTTGTCCTCGCCACGGGCGCCGCGACCATCTCGGCGGCATGGTCTTATATGCAGACGCCGATCTACCAATCCAAGGCGACGGTGGTCATTGAGCAACAGGGGCCAGGGGCCCTAGAGAGGGACAAGAGCTATTACTGGGATGTCACCCCTGAATATTTCCAAACGCATTTTGAATTGATGAAAAGCCATCGAGTGCTCCAGCAAACGGCACGGCTTCTCGATTTGCCGCAGAGAGCGGATTATCGGCCCCAACCATCCAAGACCGCGGAGTGGCTTTCCAACTCTCTGCCGGAATTCCTCCGTGCAAGATGGATCAGCACCGCGAACGATCCCGCACCCTCTCCGGAAGAGACCGAAGACCGGATGTTGAAGCAGTTCAGTCAGCGGATCGAAATCATGCCGATTCGAGGGGCACGGCTGGCCCACATTCTTGTCAATTCGAAAGACCCCAAGTTTGCCGCGGAGGCCGCCAATACCTTGGCAACCGTCTACATCCAGAGCACACAGGAGTTGAACTCGTCTTCCAAAGAGAAGGCGTCGAAGTGGTTTACCGCCCAGTTGGACGAATTGCGCAACAGAGTGGAGCTCTCCAAGCGGGCGTTGTATGCCTTTCGGGCGAAGCACGGGCTCCTGCAAGGACAGCAGGGTCAGGCCGTGGCAGGCCAGAAGCTCACCGAATTGAATTCCGAGTTGTTGAGGGCGGAAATGAGGAAGGCCGAGACCTTCTCTCGTTTCAATGAAGTTCAATCGGTTCTGCGTAAGCGTGACGAACAGGGGGTGGATGACTGGTCCAATCTGGATGCGTCCACGGAAGTGTTGGCCTCACCGCTGATTCAGACGCTGCGGGCTCAGGAAATCAGAGTCTCAGGGCAGGTCGCAGAACTTTCGGACAAGTACGGCCCGCTCCATCCGAAGATGGCGCGCGTGAAAGCCGAGTTGCAGGATCTCAGCGAGCGCATTCGCCGCGAAGTGCAGAAAATCTACGATTCGGTCAAGCGCGAGTACGATGTAGCGGTGGCTCGTGAACGCGCCATCAAAGAGGCGCTGCACCGCCACAACCAGGAAAAGCTCAATCTGGAGCAGTACGAAATCGAACACGGCATATTGGAGGGGGAAACTCAAAGCAACCAACAGCTATACGACATCTTTCTGAAGGTGGCCAAAGAAACGGACGTGTCCTCGGGGATCAGGCCGAGCAATGTGTATCTGGCCGATCCTGCCGTATCGAGCGTGATTCCGGTGAAGCCAAGGAAAATGCTGAATACGATTATGGGTTTCCTGTTGGGATTGATGACCGGTGTCGGCCTAGCCTTGGTGCTCGAGTGGCGGGACCGCAGTCTCAAAGGACCCGACGATCTGGAGCACTATCTGCCGCAAGTCTCCTTGCTGGGGATGCTGCCGCTGATGCCCAATAGGGAGGTGGCAAACGGGGCGTTGCACTTGCCATCGGCTACGAATCCGTCGAGTCCCTTCACCGAAAGCGTTCGTGCGATCCGCACGAGTCTTTTGCTGTCGAGCCCCGACGAATTGCCGTTGTCCGTGCTGATTACGAGCCCAGGCGAAAGCGAAGGAAAAACGACGCTCGCGGTGAGCCTTGTGGTGGCGATGGCGCAATTAGAGCATGCCCGGGTGATTCTCATTGATGCGGACCTACGCAAGGCCGTGGCGCATTCGATCTTCGACGTTCAGACGAATAATGGCCGACCGCCAGGCCTGGCGGATTATCTGGAGGGAAGGGCCAGTAAAGAAGATATCGTCTATCCGACGAACATTCCCAATCTTTCCGTGATCCCACGCGGAAAACGAGCGCCCAACCCCTCCGAGCTGCTCCATTCGAAACGAATGGGCGAACTGCTCCGGTGGTATCGTCAAGAAGGTATTCAGGTCATCGTGGACGCTCCTCCGGTCTTGGCCTTCACGGATTCGGTCGTGCTGGCCACGCAGGTGGACGGAGTGCTGCTCGTGGTCAGCGCCGGTCAAACAACGCGGGAAGCCTGTCGGTTGACCGTTCAGCGCCTGGCCGATTCCAAGAGCAAGCTGCTCGGATGCGTGATGCAAAAAGCGCGTCCGATCGATGTCCCCTACTACGCCAGAGCCTACTACAAGCGCCAATGACGGCGAAGCAATAGATCAATCATTGTCCGCCTGAACGGAACAGACAGGATCCGTGTGAGCAAACCCAGAGAGTCCTTTCATGAACGGTCGGTTCCGGACATCTCGCCGCTGAAACCGGTAAATAATGCCATTCAGATGGGATGGCGGTGGTGGAGTACTGGCAGGAACGATCGGTCAATCGTCGCATCTTCGCGGCGATGGTTACCGTCGGAAGTTTGACCGTTCTGGTTAAGCTTGTCGCGGCTCCAAGGAATTGGTCATTGCCTATCGGTTCGGTACAAGCGACGTCTTGGATGCGTTTCTAATCGGCGTTGCTCCTGCCGCAATTCGCAACTGAGCTAATAGGGGGAGCGCTGAACGGGGCATTAATTCCCACCTACGTTCAGGTTCGTGAACACGAAGGGCAAGTGGCTGCTCAGCGCCTATTCTCGGGCATCATGGTGGGAGCCGTTTGGCTCTACAGGATCGAGGGCTAGGTCGGCCTGTTGGGTCCTTTCATCCTGCCGGTCTCTGGCGTCCGGATTTCATCCCGAGAAGTTGGCGCTGACCAGGCAGCTGTATTTCCTCTTATTGCCGAGTACTATTGTTGGCGGAATAGCGGCACATATGGAGCGCGATTCTGAACGCCGGCGAGCGATTCGCATTGGTGGCCGTTAATTCCTATAGTGACGCCGTTTCTTACAGTGTGTCCTGCTTGATAGCGGTCAGCAGGATGGAATATTTGTTCTTGCGCTGCGACGGTGATGGGATTAGCGTTGGAAGCTGGCCTCTTAGGGTGGGAACTCAGGAGGCGAGGTATTGCACTGATCCCCCGCTGGTATGGCAAAGCCCGGCGTAAGACAGGTACTATCGGCAATATATCCCACGTGGCGGCATCCTTTCTTGATGGGCAGCACGACGTTGTGGCTCAGTCCGTGGCGGCCAGGCTTGGACCGGGAAGCGTATCGGTATTGGCATACGGCAGCAAAGCCACAACACTACTCCTGGGAGTCGGCTCGGTTGCGGTCAGCACAGCGGTTTTGCCACATTTCTCTCGGATGGTTGCCATTGGGCGACTCGGTCGGCGTGCGCCATACGTTAAAAACCTATTCCCAGACTGATACTCCTGGTGACGCTCCCGCTGACTGCCGTCCTCATCTATTATTCGGAACCCATAGTCAGAATCTTCTTACAGCGAGGCGCCTTCACCGCAAGCTGATACTTACCTGGTAGGGCAAGTCCAAGCAATTTATCTCCTGCAAGTTCCGCTCTATGTGCTCTGTATCTTAAGTGTGAGGTTGATCTCTTCGTTTAGGGCCAGCCATCTATTGCTGTTGGGAACCATCATCAACTTGATCGTGGGCATCGTCTTTACTTATTTATTTGCGGAGTGGTTTCAGGTAGTAGGTATAGCCTTGCCATCAGCCTCATGTATCTCATTTCTACGATCTATTTCCTGTCCACCGCAATGCGCCTGGTAAGCAAGCCGTCGGTCTCTCCTCGAACAATTTAACGGAGATATCGGGCAAATCGAACCAAACATATCCTGAAGCTGGCACGCTAGAGCGCATGACATCCACAACAATCGAATTCATGCGGATCACGCTAATTATTTCTACACTCGGGGCGGGAGGCGCCGAACGGACGATGTCCCTCATGGCAAACTATTGGGTGCCGCATGGCCGGAACGTCACGCTTATGACCCTAGCTCCACAGAGGCAGATTGGTATGGACTGGATCCGCGGGTCAAGCGAGTTGGATTGGGCCTCATGGAATTCCTGTGCACTTCGTTGTAGCGTGTGGAAAATAGCCTCCAAAGAGTGGAGGTCTGCGTCAAGAAATCGAAGGTCCCGGCCGGATGTCGTTATTAGCTTCGTGGAAAAGACAAATGTGTATGGCCCTGGCGAGCAGCTTGGGACTGAGGAGGCCCGTTATCACGTCAGAGCGAATAGACCCCCGCCAATATTGTGACTGGCTTTGTCTGGGAGAGAATGCGGCGACTGATGTACCCCGGGCAGCCGCGTCGTGATGCAACCACATGACGTTACGTCATTGGGTGAGCGCATGGTGAGGGAGAGAGTCTATGTCATACCTAGCCCAGTCATGCCCGATAAGGATACGGAGCAGACGATCCTCATGGTGCCTAGGGGTTCAGCACGGCAGTAGCCGCTATGGGACGCTTGAAACGACAGAAGGGGTTTGATCTACTGCTGCAGGCTTTCGCCCGTGTTCGAAGCAAGCATGAAATTGGTCCTTGTTGATACTTGGAGAAGGTGAGGAGCGGCATGTTTAGAAGCATTGGTGAGGGAGTTGGGCCTTAAAGATCGTGTGGCTATGCCAGGGCTGAGTACAAGATCCCTCCCAGATCCTTCGTCGGGCAGATCTCTTTGTCTTGTCCTCGCGATATGAAGGATTTCCGAATGCTCTTCTGGAGGCGATGGCTTGCAATTGCCGGTGATTCAGCACTGACTGTCCCAGCGGGCCGCGGGACATCGTGCGAAACGGCGTTAACGCAGTTCTCATTCCTGCCAATGATGTGAATGCCTTAGCCAGATCCATGGATTGCTTGATGGGAGATGAAACGGAGCGTCAGCGTCTTGGCGCCAATGCAGTGAGAGGTTACCGAACGGTTCAGCCTCGAAAAAATCATGAACATGTGGGACAAGGTATTAACCCGTATATGTGGTCAAGCCGAACACATGAGTGAACGGGTCATACAACTGAGGGTCGAAGATCGGCGGTTTGCGTTCGGAGCGAACTGGAGCCGGTATCTGGAAATCCTGAATGACATCCGCATACAGAATGCGGAAGAATCGCTGAAGCAGATGCTGAAAATTGCAACATTACATGACAAGACATTCCTAGATATCGGCTCCGGTAGTGGTCTTTTTAGTCTAGCGGCCCGGCGGTTAGGCGCACTGTGTTCGCTCCTTTGATTACGACCCGAAATCGGTTGCATGCGCGGTGGAGTTGAAGGCTCGGTATTTTCCAGGACGATGGCCAATTGGACGATTGAACAAGGGTCGGTGTTGGATGAAAAATACGTCCATTATCTGGGGAAATTCGACGTAGTGTATTCATGGGGTGTTCTCCAACATTCGTGACAATGTGCCCCGCTCTCGTAAAACTCTGCGTACCGTTTCGCCTTGTGGGCTGTTGTCTGCCTCGATTTACGATGATCAAGGGCGGCCGAGCCAGTTAACTGTAAGAAGGTGAAGAACCTTTACAATCAACTGCCGAGCGGACTAGAATAAATTGTCCTAGCACCCGCCTTCTTACGTCTTTGGGGACCAACCACCATCCGCGATTGCCTATGCGGGAAGGCCATTTCACACGTGGCGCAACGATTTTCTCAATCGTGGGATGTCCCCATGGCGAGATATTGTTGATTGGGTCGGCGGCTATCCGTTTGAGGTGGCCAAACCCGAACAGGTCTTTGAGTTCTATCGAGATACAGGTTTTAATGCTTATGACTCTTAAGACAGACGGTGGTCGTGGATGCAATGAATTTATATTTAAGAAAGATGAATAGGGACGAGCCAATGAAAATTTTTTTTCTCATTTGTTTGCTGAAAAGTGGAGGAGAAGAACGACAACTAGTCCTACTTTCCAAGGGGCTTAGAGAATGCGGCCACGAGGTCGTGATCACCCTTTTTTATTCGGGCGGGCCATTGGAGAAGGAACTGGCGAAAGCCAAGTACGGATCAGGCACTAAACAAACGGGGGCGGCGGAATCTGATCGGTTTTCTCGAAGGCTTAATCCAAGGCTTGCGGGAGGAACAGCCGGATATTATGCATGGTTATCACTATGATCAAAACCTTGTACTCGCGCTCAAGTCATTCCCGCCCACTAAAAATCGTATGGGGTATCCGATGCTCCAGATGGGCTTATCGAGAGAGCGAATGGCTAATCGACTGAGTTGCAAATTAAATTGTTGGTTGTCCGGGTTCCCCGATACCATCATTGCCAATTCTCATGCCGGTGGCGAGTACCATCTATCTCATGGATTTCCAGCGGCGAAAATGATCGTGATTCAGAATGGTATCGATACGGATCGGTTTCGTCCGGATCTTGCGGCGCGAAACTGATACGATCGGAGTGGGGGGACCGCCAGAATGAAAAGCTTATCGGTTTCGTCGCGCGGCTGGACCCCATGAAGGATCACCCAATCTTTATAGAGGCCGCGACGTTACTGGGGGAATAAACGGCGGGATATCCGCTTTGTGTGTGTTGGAGCCGGCCCCGATGAGTATCGCGCGACCCTGCAGACACTTGCCAAGAGCTTAGGTTTGGAAAAGCGCCTAATCTGGGTAGGAATTCGCCAGGACATGCCCGCTTTTACAATGCCCTGGATATTGCCGTCAGCAGCTCGTAGGGCGAGGGATTTCCTAATGTCATTGGTGAGGCGATGGCCTGCGGAGTGCCCTGTGTCGTACAAACTTGGTGATTCGGCCTGGGTAGTGGGGGAGACTGGTGAGGTCGTCCCGCCCAAGGATCCTGTCGCGCTGAACAAAACCAATAAGAGGTTGGTTGATCAAAGCCCGCGCACTCCGGCTCAAATTCGGCGGCGCATCCTGGAGCGATTGTCTGCTGAGACGTTGGTTGTCGAGACGGCGCGCGCGCTCCTCACGTTGCTCTGCGGATCCGCGACACCCTGACGGGTGACGAGTCTCAAAACCTACGCTGCAAGCGGCTTCCTCGGGGATGCTATAAACTAAACATCTTTTAAGGAGTAGAAGGAGCAACCAACCATGAGAATTCGTCGTTGCTTCAGGATCATCGTGTTGGGTGTGGCTGTCGTGCCATTTCTTGTGACGCCAACATCCTGGGCAGCTCAATCCTACACGATACAGGAATTAACCGTTACAGATAGCATCAAAGCGGTTGGTCCAAACCTTTCCGGCCAGGCGGCTGTCCGGTCCGGATTTATCTCGGCCCATTCGTTTCGCTCAACGCGTGGTGCACAAGGACAGAACCAAGTGCAGAGCCAAGGAGCCCAGGAAGAGAACATTGGAAAGCTTCCCAACGGCGATCACACCACCGCACACGGGATCAACGATGCGGGCACCGTCGTTGGTTCGGCAAATACCAGTTTTGGATCGTCAATGTCGTCCTAATATTCAGCCAACCGTAAAACCCGTCGACAGCATCGGGACAATCGAGGTCCCACCTTCCAGGAACTGCCCTATAAGCGCGGTGCATGCCGTGATCTGGATGAAGAGCGGGGGGCTGAGAGACCTAGGCACGTTGGCCGGGGACACGGCCAGCGAAGCCTTCGGCATCAACAATTCTGGTGCTGTGGTCGGCTATTCAAGCGGTCCCAAAGGGGCCGGCGGTAGTGTGGGCACCAGATGGGGGAACGATGCGAAATCTGGGCACATTGCCCGGCGGAAATAGCAGTAAAGCGTTTGGCATCAGTGATACTGGCCTCGTGGTAGGCGGTTCGGCGAGCCCTTTCGGGAATCGTGCCGTGCTGTGGAGCCGCGGTAGTATCCAGAATCTTGGTACGCTCCCCGGGGACATGACCAGCGAGGCATTTGCCATTAGCAATAACGGTAGCGTCGTCGGATATCTCGTGGCTTGGGCGGTGTACGGCATTTCTGTGGACGTCGTCGAAAGGGATGCAAAGCCTTTCCGCCTGCCCGGCGCTACCGTCACTCGAGCCTTGGGTCTGAATGAGCAAGGCGACGTAGTCGGCAGCTCAGGAAGCGGATTAGGCGATACAGGGAGTGGTCTCAGAGCTCGGGCGGTTCTGTGGAGTTCTGGCAAAGCGCCGCAAGACCTCAATACGCTTGTGCCCGTCCCTACCGGTGTTGTCTTGTTGGAAGCGGTTGGTATCAATGGAAGAGGACAAATCCTAGTCTTGGGTGGTGATGAAAAGAATGCACATGGATTTCACGAGGGCTCGAGCCGTGTGTTTTTGCTAACACCGAACTGAACTCGAATGCCGCCTGGGAGATTGATGAGGGACTCGAAGTGGCGTTGATGGCGAGAAGAGCAAGGAAATATCAACTATGAAGAGACATGACATCTCTAGATTGTTGACCGCTCTTTTCATGAGCTGTCACATCTTTATTGGCTCCGCGCATGCACAAACACCATCTAGGTCGGCCAATGGGAGCTGGGGCCGATCTGGGATATTGCCCCGATTAATATGATGGTGGTCCCGAGCGGGAAGGTGATGTTTTGTCCCGGGAATACCATTAGTGGGGACGATGCCCGCATGTGGGATCCGACCACCAATACGCTGACCAGTCTGGCGAAGGCCGGGTACGATTTGTTCTGTGCCGGCCATGCCTTCCTCGCTGACGGGACTATCCTCGTCCCGGGCGGCAACCTGCTGACACCCTTCAACGGGTTGCCGTATGCCAGCATCTACAACCCGCTACGAATGTCTGGACCCGTCTGCCGGACATGAACGCCGCTCGCTGGTATCCCACCACCACCACCACTGCCCAGGGGGCAGCGCTGGTGATGACAGGCATGATCGATAGCGTGCAATTGGAAAATCCATTGCCTCAAGTCTGGGAACCCGGGAATGGGGACGTGGCGCAATCTCACGAACGCGGTTCGGAAGATCTATAATTATTCGTGGGTATATTGGACCCCGTTCGGGAATGCCATTGTGGTTGGGCCCAATCCAACCACGAGCTATCTCGATATCTCGGGGACCGGCGCTTGGACGATCGTCGACATCGTTCAATTTCCCCGTCATCCGGGATTACGGCTCGTCGGTCATGTACACCCCGTGGCAAAATTCTGATCGCCGGCGGCGGCCAGCCACCCACCAATACTGCTGAAATTATCAATCTGGATGGCGGGACCTGGCAATATACCAATCCCATGGCGTTCCCACGACGACACATGAACATGACGCTGTTGCCGGACGACAACGTCCTTGTGACCGGTGGCACCAGCGGCGATGGATTCAACGATACGACGCAGCCCGTCTATGCAGCGGAAATGTGGAACATCTACACCAAAACCTGGACCACAATGGCCAGCCAGACCGTGGGGCGGTTCTACCATTCGAACGCCCTGCTTTTGCCGGATGGGCGAGTCCTCAGCGCCGGCGGGGACTTTGCCTATCAGACCGAAATTTATTCGCCGCCGTATCTCTTCAAGGGGCCACGGCCGACGATTACCTCCGCTCCTACCAGCGTCGATATTCGAAACGTTCTTCGTTGGGACGCCGGATAACATTGAAAATGTCAGGATTATTCGCTTACCGGCAGTCACACATGCCTTTGACCAGAACCAACGGATCCTACTGTTGAGTTTTACCGCAGCCACAGGTGGGCTCAACTCACCGCGCCCACAAATCCCAACGAAGCTCCTATCGGCCATTACATGCTGTTTGTCCTGGGCAGCAATAACGTGCCGTCAGTGGCGAAGATCATACAGATCGGTGTCCCGGGAGGTTCCCCGCCGCCCCCGCCGCCGCCCCCTCCGCCGCCGCCCCCTCCGCCGCCCCCTCCGCCGCCCCCTCCACCGCCACCTCCTCCGCCGCCACCTCCTCCGCCTCCGCCGCCACCTCCTCCGCCCCCGCCGCCCCCTCCGCCCCCGCCCCCGCCGCCGCCCGACATCCCGGCGGCACCGAGCGGCCTAGGGACGACGTCCGGTCCAGTAGCCAGATCACTCTGACCTGGGTCGATAACTCGGGCAATGAGAGTGGTTTCAAGATAGAACGTAAAACCGGGACCGGCGCTTTTTCTCAGATAGCAACGGTCGCCGCTAACGTTACGACATACCTAAACAGTGGTCTGACACCCGCGACCAATTATTCCTATCGCGTGCGTGCAACGAACAGAGTGGAGACTCGACATATTCCAACACGGTGAGCGCAACGACATCGGGCATCATAAACGTGGCAACTGCCGTTCTCGAAAGCGGTTTTGCCTATATATGTCACCCAGGATTTTGGAACCCCCGCGGATACTAATAGTGCTCCGACACGATCGGTGCTACGCATTTTTGAAAACGGTATCGAGCTGGCCCTGCACACTCGTCGCATGCGGCGATTCGCAGTACTGGGCGGGGCGGTTTAGCCATTGGCAGGAGCCAAGATCGTTCGATCTATATTTCTCGTCCTCTAATAACACGAATCCGAAGACCAATGGACGAACATACACATATCGGATCGGCACTCAGCCGTAGAAGGCTTTGGTCGGCTGGGCGCTGGGCCCATTGCGTCGTGGTGGGCAGACCTATCACTTGAAGGCTCCGCGCCCTCCAGTTCACAATCATCCAGACGGGATGAGGACGAGAACGTGGAGTAGCTTGTTGCTAGCAGTACCGATTTAGGAACGGCTCGTTCGCATAGGACACTTCAATGGGATCAAATTATTATCACAAGGCCGTAGTCGTAGCTACTGTTGGCATTTTCTACACAGCTATCGACAATTACGTTTATGTGAATCTAGGATGGCAGCTACTTGAAGCCCCGAAACACTGGATGCTGTTGTTGTGCCTGGTATCATTGCCGATACTAATCACGCACATGACAACAGGGAAGCGGTTTGACTTGCCTGTCACAATCTGGTGCTTCGGATTTGCACTCCTGACAGTGGTGTGGTTTGTTCCGTCCTCGCAGTCGGACATGGCGTGGCAGGAAGTGCGATGGCGTTTCGTAGCGATTATCCAGCTCCTCACTTTTCTCATGATATTCCGGGAACCGGGCTCGGCCAGATTCGCAAGAAAAACGCTGGTGGTCGCGGTGCTGTTTGGAGTGGCGCTCAATATTTATGAGGTGTTTGTTCCCCTATCCTTTAGCCATGTGATCGGCCGTTCAGCCGGTCTGTATGTCAATCCCAATATGGCGGGGGAAGCGTTGGTTCTGGGGATGATCCTCAGCGTCACCTTCTTAGCACCTCGATATCGAGTTCCTTTTGTTCTACTGACGGGGATAGGGATTCTTTCAACCTTCTCTCGCGCAGCCATTCTCACGTGGGTGATCGCCGTCGCCGGCCTCATACTCCTCGGCAGGCTCTCCGTGAGACACATTGTTACATCAAGCGTTGTGTGTCTTCTCCTGGCCACCTTTGTCTTATTGCCTCGGTGGGACCAGCTCCTTACGACGTGGGAAAGGACCGGCGTGCTCAATATCAACGTGCTGCAACGAATCGAGTGGCTCACCAATCCTGTCGGCGTCGTCGATCTGTCCCGCTGGGAGCGAGAATATGTGGCGAAACAAGCCTGGGACAAGATTGCGGAAAGTCCATTCATAGGGAGCGGGACAGGGTCCTCACGTGGGGCATACACTGAGACGCATAACACGCATTTAGCGTTCATGCAGGACCATGGCCTCATTGGGGTACTGATTCTTCCCTTGTTCCTATTCGCTGCGACGTGGCGCGCTCGCGGAGAGACAAGATCGGTAGCCATCGTCTTTGGCTGCGTTATTGTGGTACTAAGCTTCTTCACGCACGAACTTTTTCATACGGGATACAACTTCATCGTTCTCTCCTTGATGGCCGCCATGAGTCGCGATGAAGGAACCCAAAGGACGGTTATCATGGAAAAGAAAGAATCGGTCGCCGCAAGAGTGTTGGCCCGCGCCTAAGTTTCTTGCATTCTTTGACGTGTGGCCATTGAAAGGTTGCTGGCTCCTAGAACATACGGACCCGCTCAGATTCGGCAAGGAATCGTCTATCGGTTATCGGTCAGCAACTTGGTTGCCAATACGGAGTGCCGCCAAATGCGTTAGTCACATATCCGATGAACGATGTCCTGCAGTCAAAAGCGTTTGAGTCGACCGCGAGTGGGGATTAGTCAGAGCCTAACTTTCTCGAACGTCAACGTAGCAAGAAACTGTCATGCCGATACGACGGTGGAGAAGCAACATATCCTTGATTCTTGTCGCACTTCTGGTCGGAATGCTGCTCGGTGAAATTGGATTACGCGCCATAGGCGTTTCCTATCCAATTTTTTCTCAGATAGATGGGGAGCTGGGCGCGTCGTTACGCCCGGGGGCATCAGGCTGGTACATGAGAGAAGGTCAATCATATGTCCAGATTAATAGTCGAGGGTTGCGTGACCGCGAACATGTCCTCTCAAAGCCGCCCCATACGCTTCGGATTGCAGTCCTAGGGGACTCATATGCTGAAGCCATACAGATACCTATGGAGGACGCATTTTGGTCGGTTGTTGAGCGCGAGATCAAAGGGTGTCCGATTTCTGCCGGTCGTGAGCCAGAGGTCATCAATTTCGGCGTATCAGGGTATGGTACGGCGCAGGAGTTGTTGATGTTTCGCCAGCGTGTATTGCTCTATTCTCCTGATATTGTCGTGCTGGCATTTGTTACTGGTAACGACATCCGGAACAATTCCCAAGTTCTGGAGAGAGAAAGCAGGAGACCCTTTTTTCTTTTTATCAATGGCCAGCTTATTCCGGACATGACATTTCGTGAGTCATTGGGCTTTCGTCTCCGAGAGACAGCCATCGCACGATGGATAAAGGGAATATGGAATTCTTCTCGTATTTTTCAGACCCTCGACGAGGTCCTACGGATTGCCAAAGCACGCAGTGCACAGGTTCACCCACATAGTCTCAACATTAAAAGCGTCAACGCGACTGAAAAAGCTGATGAAGATCTTGCCGCTATGCACTGGGATGGTTATGGAGAAGCGGGGCTGGATGCGATGATATATGTTGAACCACGAAGTTCGGCCTGGAAGGAAGCGTGGAAAGTCACCGAGGGACTTCTTGTTTTGATGCGAGATGAGGTTATGGCAAAGGGTGCGGATTTCATGGTTGTGACCTTGAGCAATAGTCCTCAGGTCCACCCCGATCCGATGATGCGCCTAGCCTTTGAGAAGCGTTTGAACGTAGCGCATTTGTTCTATCCCGATATGCGGATTCGAGAGCTTGGAAAACGTGAAGGCTTTGCAGTTCTCAACTTGGCTCCGTTGTTCCAGGTTTATGCGGAGGAGCACAGGGTGTTTCTGCATGGTTTTGCCAACTCCGGCATAGGGACTGGCCACTGGAATCAGGAGGGACATCGTCTCGCAGGCAAGCTGATCGCGGAGAAGCTGTGTTCGGACACACTTCGCAACAGACACGGAGTCCCTGGCTCGATGTAGGCGCGCCCCGTCCTCGGTATTTATTGAACCCTGAGATTAATGGGAGGTTGGGGCGGCGTATGATCGGTTGAAGCCGGTTGAGTTTGGACAATATAGACATCCGTCCGTCCCCCTGCCGATCCCCAGTTGCTCGTCCAGGCGATCAAACTGCCATCCATACTGATATTGCCTTTCGGCTGGGCGTCATAGCTGCCATTCACGCGCGAATGATGATGGGCATAGCGCCGCACCGAGGCGCTGCCGTTCGTGGCCAGCAGGAAGGCTTCTTGGTCATGGGCCACCAGCACGGTGCGGTAGGGATCGAAATAGCGCGTGACGAATACCCACTGATCTGGCCCGACTAGGGAGAAGTGTTCGCCATAATTCGACCCGAAAGGATCGGAGCCGACCGGACCCAAATAGGTCACGGTGTTCGGCGTGGCGAGTTGCCGAGCGCACATGCGGCTGCCACTCCCGCAGCGGGACGCCACCATGCCGCTGCCCATGGCACGGTGGTTGAATGTTTCATTGGTAATGGCGGTTTGCGTAGGGCCAACCTGTAAATCCCACACTGACCCACCGCTATCGCGGAGTACGACGAGGTAGCGACCGGATTTATCGATTTCGACTTCGTTAATATCGCTGGCCACCTGATGGACCAGCACGGTGTTGGTACTGCGCCGATACGCGACATAGCCGCGTGTCCCGCCCCCTTCGTAGTGAAAGGCATGGACGTCATCATTATTGCTCACGCTGTTTTGCGTACAGTGATTGCCGCCGCCAATGATGCTGGAAAAGTCGCGGACCACGGTATTGGTCCATGTGGTGCTGGTACCGGATGGGATGGTGATTTCGTAGAGGATCGGCCCCCCGCAGGCGAAATATTTATTGGCCGTCGTGCGGCTCCATTGCGCCCCGTATTCCTGTAACCCTCCTGGGGGATTGGCCTGGATGCGTCCATTGCTGCGCGTTAACGTGGTGGCGTTGAAATCCCACACCTTGAGTCGGTTATAGCCGGAGAGGCAGACGGCGGCAGCTTTCGTATTGTTTACATTGAATGTCGGTGCATTGGAGTAGATCGTCCAGCAGTCGGTGGCTGAATCGGTGCTGTCTGTCAGGCGCATGATGGTCGTCCCGAACACCGGGTCCACGATCTTGGCCCCGGCCTGCGGGAGCGATGGGGGAGAGGGCTCGGTATACATGTTTAAATCGGTCTTGATTGTCTGAGCAAAGGTTCCCGTACTGATCCACAGACTCGCTCCTAATAGAGCGATACAGAGTACGATGCGGAGTCCTTCGTGCATCATCCGGACTAGTCTCCTCTACAATGCTCTATAAGTAATACTTCCACATTTCCCGATGCCGCCCAAGGCAGAAGATGTAAGACGACTTTGGGCTTGCAACCTGCATGCCAAGTAGGCACTGCAGCGGGAGGAGCTGCAATGTCGCTATTTAGTGTCCATATTATTTGGGATATGGAGCGATTCACCAGCATTCTGGTCAATCGTGAACACTGGATGGGAATGAATTTCAGGAAATACTGCGATAGACAAATTTGTTCGGGGCAAAGGGAGATGTCGACTGTATTGTCGTGGGTTGGAACATCATCGTCTCTTTTTCTTATATATGTTCTTATAAAGGGCTTGGGAGTCCTTGTCAGTAATGATATCTGCCGCTTCTGAGAAAACATCCTTCCAGATCTTCCAGGCAGAGAGTCGTTGGACGAATGTCACCGACCTATTTCTATTTTGTTCTTGATCACCGGACTGATCGCTGACGGCGCCGAGAGAATGCTGTATCGGCTTATCTCCCGGATGGATAGAACGAGATTTGTCGTCACGGTCGTCAACATGGCCGATGTTGGCTCTCTCGGAGAACAGATACGGGCGGTGGGTGTCCCGCTCCGCTCATTGGGCATGAGCCCCGGCGTACCTAACCCGATGAGTTTTCTTCGGCTGGCTCGCTGGCTGAGACAGGATCCTCCTGATGTAATCCAAACGTGGATGTACCATGCCGACCTCGTCGGCGCCTTGGCGGCCAAGGTGGCTGGAGACATCCCGGTGGCATGGGGTATTCGCCATAGCGATCTAAGTAATCACGGCAGCCGGCGATTCACGATCCACACTATGAGGGTATGTGCCAAAGTGTCCAGGTGGCTTCCCGCGCGAATCGTCTGCTGCTCGCAAGCTTCTCAGCGGGTGCACACAGCGCTGGGCTATGCGTCCCAGAAAATGATCGTGATCCCTAATGGCTTCGATCTCCATGCGTTCAAGGCCGATCCGGCTGCACGCGAGTCGGTTCGGGCGGAACTGCAGATCCCGCCTGACGCGCCTCTTATAGGGTTGGTCGGTCGCTTTAACCCGCAAAAGGACCATCGTAATTTTGTGCGCGCTGCGGCATTACTTCATCGCTCGCGGCCAGACGTCCATTTCCTGCTCTGCGGCGATGATATCACCTGGGAGAACGCGGAGTTGAGAGGGTGGATTGAGGAAGCGGGGATAAGGAAGCAGTGCCGATTGTTCGGCAGGCGTAAAGACATGTCGCGTCTCACCGCCGCTCTTGATATTGCGGCTTCTTCGTCATCGTTTGGAGAAGGCTTTCCCAATGTGATAGGGGAAGCGATGGCATGTGGCGTGCCCTGTGCGGTCACGGACGTGGGGGATTCCGCGCTGATCGTGGGGCAGACGGGCCGGGTCGTGCCGCCTCAGAACCCGAAAGAGCTGGCGAAAGCCTTGCACGAGTTAGTGGAACTTGGGCGTGAAGGACGGACCCGGTTGGGAATGGCCGCTCGCCGTCGCATCAAAGAGCATTTTGATTTGCCGGACATTGTAACGCGGTACCAGAACCTGTATCAGGAACTTGCGATGCTCGCGGGTGTTAGGATTTGAACATGTGTGTGCATGTTAACTATCTCTATCTCTTGAGCAAAGCGACATTCGACTCACCGTCAAGGTGGCCCGGTGATTCTGGATTATGGTTGTGGCAGCGGCGAACTCATTGAGGAAGGGAGACAGAGCGGGAATCCAAATCTATGGTGCCGAAATCTTCTACGAAGGAGACACCGGCCGGCATGAAATCGAGAAAAAAGGATGGTTCGGCACAATCGTAAGGGAAATAGAAAACGGCGTAATTCCATTTCATGATGATTTTTTCGATATGGTAATCAGTAACCATGGTAGTTGAACATATTGAAAATTTGGATGGAGTACCCTTTACGAGATTCATTCGCATCTTAAAACCCGGGGGAACATTTTTGTGCTTGTTTCCGACCAAGGAAAGGATCAGAGAAGGACATTGCGGCCTTCCATTTATTCACTGGTTTCCAAAACGGTCGAAGCTCAGGTTTTATTATGCCGTCGCGTTGAGAAAAATTGGGTTTGGATACCACAAAGGAGACAAATCCGCATCACAATGGGCGAGCGATTTTCTCCAATGGTTGGATGCCTTTACGTATTACCGAGACCGGGCAATCCATCTGTGGCGAATTTAAGAGATATTTTGTAATTTCCTTAATTGAACATGATTACATCATTTTTCGTCTGAACAGGCATGGATGGAGTTTCTTGTCCCGCATCTTTCAATTGCCTTTGATCCGACCGCTCGGTTGCCATCTGTTTCGTCGGCTGGCCGGGCTCGTCATCTTAGCCCGCAAGGGAGAGCATCCCGACCGGAGCCTGATGACCGGAAAACGGCAGGAAGTGTTCGGCAGCATCGCTTCTTCACCGGCGCAAGTGAAAAACTTCCAAGACCTCCCCTTTAAGCACGATTCCAAAAACGGCTATTTATTGAGAGGCATATTCATGTGCGGGATTAGCGGGTTTCTTGATACATCCAATCGGTTCGGAAACCATGAGCTTCAGGACATAGTCTTGAAGATGGTGGATACCCTTCACCATCGTGGACCGGACGATAGCGGCGCATGGGCGGATGCGAAGCCGGAATCGCATTAGGGCATCGGCGGTTATCGATCCTCGATCTTTCTCCGGAAGGCCACCAGCCGATGCACTCGGCCTGTGGACGATATGTGATCAGCTTTAATGGAGAGATCTACAACTTTAGGGCGCTGCGCAAGGAATTGGAAGGCTTAGGGTATGAGTTTCGTGGCCACTCGGACACTGAGGTGATGTTGGCCTGCATTTCGCAATGGGGTCTTGTCTCGGCAGTGAAACGTTTTAACGGATGTTCGCATTTGCCTTATGGGATCGTGGAGAAAGACAGCTACACCTGGTTCGTGACCGTCTCGGAGAAAAGCCGCTGTATTATGGATGGATGGGCAAGACCTTTATGTTTGGCTCGGAGTTAAAGGCATTGCGGGCACATCCGGATTTCAAGATTGAGGTGGATCGAGATGCGCTTGCCCTGTATATGCGGCACAATTATATTCCCGCTCCCTATTCGATCTATCAGGGCATCCATAAGGTGCTCCCCGGAACGATCGTGACGATGTCCCGGACGTTGGGATTCCTCCTCACCTCACGCCCTATTGGTCCGCCAGGCCGCCGCTGAACGAGGCGTGGCTGAACCCTTTACTGGATCGAGATGAGGCCGTGGCCGGCCTGGATGAATTGTTGCGAGATGCGGTGAAACTTCGGATGCAAGCGGACGTGCCACTGGGGGCATTTCTTTCCGGCGGGATCGATTCATCCATGATCGTGGCGCTGATGCAGGCCCAAAGCGGGAGGCCGGTCAAACCTTTACCATCGGTTTTTACGAGGCGCTACAACGAAGCCGAACATGCCAAAGCGGTGGCACAGCATTTGGGAACGGCCCACACCGAACTCTACGTGCGGCCAGAAGAAGCGATGGCGGTGATTCCGCGGTTGCCAGTCCTGTATGATGAGCCATTTTCCGACTCTTCGCAAATTCCCACTTTTCTGATTTCTGAACTGGCTCGGCGGGATGTAACGGTCAGCCTGTCAGGCGATGGAGGGGATGAACTATTCGGCGGGTACGATCGCTATTTTTGGGGCATGAGCATTTGGCGGAAGATGAGCTGGATGCCGCTAGACCTAGGGGCTTGGCCGCCAAAGGCTTGAGGATGCTTTCACCCGACACGTGGGAGACAATCTTCCGATCTGTGGCCCCTATGCTTCCCAAGAAATTACTAGTCGCCGGAACCCCGGAGACAAAGTTCACCGACTTGCCGAGTTATTGATGGCCGAAGGCCGGAAGCGCTCTATCTCGGTCTGGTTTCCCATTGGAAAACCCCGCCCCATTAATCAGTGGGGCTTCGGAGCCAGCGACGGTATTCACGGACCGACTCAGTGGGCCGATCTGCCGGATTTTCCTCATCGCATGATGTACTTCGACATGATGATCTATTTGCCAGACGACATTCTGGTCAAAGTGGATCGTGCCAGCATGGGCGTGAGCTTGGAGGCGCGCGTGCCGTTTCTGGATCATCGCGTCGTCGAGTTTGCCTGGCAAATTCCCCTCTCCATGAAAATCCGAAAGGGCCAAGGGAAATGGCTGCTGCGCCAGCTGCTCTATCGATATGTGCCGAAGGCGTTGGTCGAACGACCGAAGATGGGTTTTGGCGTCCCGCTCGATATCTGGTTGCGGGCCGTTACGCGAATGGGCCGAATCTCTTTTAGATGAGAAACAGTTGCGCGACCAGGGATTCTTCGATCCAAATCCAATTCGTGAGATGTGGGCCGAGCATCTCTCCGGCCGACATAATTGGCAGTATCACCTGTGGGATGTGCTCATGTTTCAGGCGTGGCTGCAACACGAACGACATAAGAAGCCGGAATTATTTTCTCTTTTTCCTTTTTTGACCCATACACACATCGCGCGTCTTACCAATGCTAGACAGTGAAGATATCACCACCGACCATCGCAGGTCCTAGTACGAAGGAAGTTCTCCATCGTAAGGATCGGACAATCAGGTGCGAGTGGGAGAGATGGCGATCGAGCCGCGAAGGATTTCAATCAATCAAGTATCGCGTGAGTATTCCTGTGGGACATGTTCCAATCCTCATCAAGTCTTCGATCTGACCCTTATCTTCAAAACGATTCTGGCGCTGATTCCAGGAAAGTATGTTGACCCGCTTTCAACGTCCTAAGCCGATGTCCGCGATGAGATCCAGGTGTACACCACATGATTTCTACGCATAGGAGGTCATGAACCATGGGAATGCTCCAGGTCGGTGGTGCAGAAGGGATGACACTGCCTGTCGGCTCTACAACGTCCGGCAGTGTTCCTTCTGCACTGTCCGCCTATGAAGGTCAATTTGCCGGACTCTTTCCAAAAGATACTCAGGCGTTCGCTTTTTGGAAGGGCCGAGTCGCGTTGTACGCCATCTTGGAATCTCTGGGCATCGGTCCTGGTGATGAGGTCATCGTCCCTGGTTTTACATGTGTGGTCGTGCCCAATGCCGTCCTCTATCGCGGCGCACGCCCGGTCTATGTCGATATTGAAGGCACCTCGTTTACCATGGACGTTTCTGATATCGCCAAGAAAATCACCAGCCGGACCAAGGCAATCATAGTCCAGCACACATACGGAATTCCTGCAGAGATGGATGCCATCATGGCTATCGCGGTCCGAGGAGGGATTCCTGTCATCGAGGATTGCGCACATGCGCTCGGCTCGACCTACAAAGACAGAATCGTCGGCTCAATCGGTGCCGCGGCTTTCTTCAGCTCTCAATGGTCAAAGCCGTACACGACAGGTATGGGGGGAATGGCGGTCTCTGCGGATCGGAGCCTTTGCCTGAAACTGGCATCGATTCAAGCTCGCTATTCCCGACCCGGGCTCAAGGAAGTCAGCCTGCTCCGTCTTCAAATGAGTATTTACCATAAGTTCTTCGTCGCCGCGGCTTTTCTGGATGGCGATGAGGATGTTGAATGTACTTAGCAAGACAGGGTTGTTCATCGCGTCGTCTTCACAGGAAGAGCTAATGGGCGCGAAACCCGCCGGATATGAAAAGCGCATGTCCGAATTCCAGGCTTTGCGCGGCGTGATAGAACTATCGCAGCTCGGGGACAATCTCGCTTCTCGCGAGCAGCTTGCAGATCGGTACAGCCGGCTACTTCGTGATAGCGGGCTCAAGCCGGTGACAATTCCGCCGGGAAGTAGGCCAGTGTTGTTGCGCTATCCACTTCTTGTGAAAAATAAGCCGGCAGTACTAGCCGAAGCGCAACGACGCGCCATTGAAATAGGAAGTTGGTTCGATTCCGTCATCCATCCTTCAGGTTCACCGCTAAAGGATATGGGGTATTTGCCTGGGCAATGTCCGGTTGCAGAGCGCGTCGTCCAGCACATGGTGAATCTGCCTCTGCATCGTAGAGTGTCTGAATACGACGCCCTACGCGTAGTGGACTTCATTAACGAGATGCGAGGACGTGCATACGTCTAGCAGTGAGCGCAGCACAAGTAAGAGTTCGCTCGACTGCAGCAATCTCCTGGTAGAGTATGTGCGTGGTAGGAAGGTTGAGCGCGTTTGACATTCACGCGAAAGCCTAAACACCGTGTGGGACGCATTTGGCATGGTCGAAAGTGTGGCTTGGCTAGAGCACGCAGCCTGGTTTTCGAAGGAGCAACGGCAGTGAAGAAGTTATTTGACGCGATTCGATTGGCTATGGTTGTAACCGCATTTATAGTTGCAGTTTCCTTTCTCAGTCCCTCGCCGCGTGACGGAGAAGGACTGGGAAAGAGCATGCGCCTCTCGTTCTCATATACCTCACTAACGCCGGAAGCCTAACATCGAGGAATCATGCATACTGCAACTCAACTCACACATGACGATCCCACAACCAAGTCCAGAAGGACTCCAATGGCTATTCCTGGAGTGGGATATTCCCGGCAGAAAACCGCGCCCCTCCTACTACTGAATGACGAGAAGTATTTTCACGTCCATCGGTTAGATCACGCCAGAGCGGCTAGGGAAGCCGGCCTAGAGGTAGTTGTTTCCACCCGTGTGGAAGTTGATGGGAAGGGGATCGAACAGGAAGGATTTCGGTATCTCCCAAATCCCTTCAAGAGAGGCATTCGACCGCCCTTGCAGGACCTATCCGCGCTAGCGAAATTGACTAAACTTTACCAACGAGAGAAGCCCGACATTGTCCATCATTTTGCATTGAAGCCCGTTCTTTACGGTTCGTGGGCTGCGCGGCAAGCCGGGATTCCGTCCGTGGTCAATACATTCACTGGCCTTGGATTCGCATTCATGAGAAATGAGTGGCGATCTCGTCTGCTGCGCATCGGACTGACGGCTGCTTTACGTTCCGCGCTCAGCATTCCTAATTCCCGTGCGCTGTTCGAGAACGCAGCAGATCGGGATCGATTGATTGGCGCCAAAGTCGTGCGGCGGGAACAAACCGCATTGGTCAGGGGCACCGGCATAGATATCGGAAGGTTTCACTTCACATTGGAGCAGGAAAGCACACCAGTAGTTGTGCTGGCATGCCGAATGCTGTGGGACAAAGGAGTGGGCGAATTCGTTCAAGCTGCGAAATTGCTGAAGGAGAAACACGTCCCAGGACGGTTCATCCTCGTCGGTACCCCTGATCCTGACAGTCCGACGACAATCTCTGAGGCTCAACTGTTAGCTTGGCAACAAGAGGGGAATGTCGAATGGTGGGGTTATCGAGATAATATGCCCGAGATTCTCGCCTCCGCTCATGTAGTAGTGCTCCCCTCATACTACGAAGGGCTTCCAAGAATTTTGCAAGAAGCATGTGCTAGCGGTCGCCCGATCGTGGCCACCTCGATCCCGGGTTGTTCCGAGGCTGTGCGGCATGGAGAAAACGGTTTCCTTATGCCGCCGAGATCTCCAGTCGCGCTAGCTGAGGCGATTAATATGCTCCTGGAAAATCCCAGCCTCCGACGCCGTATGGGAATGTGCGGACGCGAGATCGCACAACGTGAGTTTTCGGCGGAGCGCTGTTGGGAAGCATCGCGCTCTATCATGAATGCTGATAGAACTTTCCGACGCCTAAGTTTTAAAGGTGGATTCCACAGTGGGAGTACAGTGCTGCTAACTTCCTTTCTTGTCGTTCTTATTGCTTGGTGTCCTCGCTGGTGTTGACGCCGATCGTTCGCGATGTGGCCGTTCGTCTCGGCGCGGTGGACAAACCTGGAGAACGGAAAATTCATCGTCTTCCGGTCCCGAACCTCGGCGGGGTTAGTGTTTTTCTGTCCGTATGTCTCACGATTTTCATCGCCCACGAGCTTCAACTGATCAGCGGAGGAGTCATCTTTGGTGTTGGAGAACCTACAGAGATACTATGGGGGATAGTCATAGTCTTTCTTATCGGCGTCTATGATGATCTCAACCCTGTCCCACCGTGGGTGAAGTTTTTGTTCCAATGTATTGCAGCCGGTATCGTCATCTGGTCTGGTATTCGAATCGATGTGATTTCGATCTTCGGTTCAGGTTCCATCAATCCCGGGATATTCGCGGTCCCACTCACCTTCTTATGGATCGTCGGCCTGACCAATGCCTTTAATCTCATCGATGGATTGGACGGGCTGGCGGCTGGCTTGGGCATTATTGCGGCAACAACGAGCGCGATAATCTTTTTCATTGCCGGAGCGGCGCCATCAGAAGGTGCGTTGCTGCTCATACTGGCAGGGGCTCTGGCTGGATTTCTCCGCTATAACTTCCATCCCGCTTCGATCTTTCTGGGTGATTCCGGAAGCCAGGTTATTGGGTATATGTTGGCGACATTATCGGTGGCCGGGTCTCAAAAGGCGGCCATTGCACTGCCGGTAATCATTCCGCTGCTGGTGTTCGGCTTGCCCATTCTGGATACATTACTGTCAATGCTTCGCCGAGCCGGAAAGGAATTACGATCCCGCCCAGAAGATCGCATAAGTCTCACAAGGTGGATTCACTCGATGAAGCGAATGTCCGTAGCGGACCGGGATCATGTTCATCACCGCCTGCTCGCGATGGGTTTGACCCATCGCGCTGCTGTACTCATGCTGTATGGTCTCGCGTCAGGACTTTCGCTTCTTGCGTTCATCGCGGTCATTGCAGATTATCGCAATGCCGGGGCAATTCTTCTGACGGTCATCATTGGCGCATATGTTGGTATTCGGAAGCTGGGCTACGAAGAAATTGCCTTAGTGAAGACCAGCGCCCTGCTACAGTGGGATGAGCGAATGATCCTGACGCGATTGTCGTCCCTCGCCCTTATGGATGGTGCGTTAATCACTACCGCGTACTGGGGCGCATTCGCCTTAAAATACGACGGTGCGTGGGCATCCGGGATTACGAGTTGGTTTGTCGTTGCCTTTCCGGTTGTGCTTATCATTCAGATCGGTGTCCTTCGAGGCTTAGGTCACTATCGAGGTATCCGACGCGCGATGGGAATTGCAGATCTTCTTCCCCTGGGTTTGGCGGTTGCCGTTGCCGTCGTCCTTTCTTATGTCGTATCGGCGATCAGTTCAACTCCCTCAGGCGTTGCGAGCTTCTTCGGCATCGATGGGATACTTTTGGAAATCCTTGTCATCGGCGGGCACAGTGCTTACATGGTTCTAGCTCATCTGCGCCGCCGGGGCACAGTGAGCAAAGATGTTCATGTTCTCATTTATGGAGCAGGGCGACGGGGTGAATCGATAGTGAGGGAGTTACAGGAAAATCGAGGTCTCGACCTGTGTCCGATCGGCTTTCTGGATGATGATCCGAATCTCGCTGGACTCAAGCTCAATGGTGTACCAGTACTCGGAAGCTAGTCGGGACCTGGCTACTGTCATTCGTTCTCAAAAAGTCTCGGCGGTGGTCATCTCCACTCATAGGATCCCTGCTGAGCGCCTGGTCTCTCTCATGAAACTCTGTTCAGAACAACGAATGCCCGTTTTGCGATATGATTTCCAATTAGAGCGCCTATCAGGCGTCGGATCGTCTTTGATTCGTGAAAATGCAGAACGGAGGGACCAAATCGCGACGGGGAGTAGAGTGGCATCGGTACGAGAGTATTCTGCTCCGTAAAGGTGGCCACGCCCTGGCTCTCGTATAGGGAGAAGTTCTAATGACTCTGAACACGCTTACTTCCTGTGTCAATCTCCGACTTGTCCACAGTTCCACAATACTTGCACTCGGGCTGAAGCCTGCGGCGGCTTTACAGAAGGGAGGAGTTAACCGATACGGCAGATTTGTGCTCGTCTACTGGTTCATTCAATTACCTCGATCACGTCTCCCGTCCCTGCCGACCAGAAGGCTCCGAGTGGGGGAAGCTTGTAATGATAAACTCTCCGACCTCCCTTTCGTGAAAGATCGTTAAAGCCCGTGCTTGTTAGCGCCACGAGATCCTGATTCAAACATCTCAACTTCTGTAGAGCTGTGGACATGGGGAAATAACTTTGCGTCTGCCTAGACTCTGCGCGGATTATCATCCCCTTCTAGAAGTCGCTCCTAACTTGGAAAGGTAAAACCACATGTCACTGAATGCATCCGGCATGTCCGTTCGAGAGAAATTTCTTCCCTTTGCATTGCCTTCTATCGGAGAAGACGAGATTCATGAAGTAGTGGACTCCCTGCGTTCCGGCTGGATTACAACTGGCCCCAAGGTAAAGCGATTCGAAGGAGATTTCGCTGGATACGTCGAAACCAAGCACGCGATCGCCGTCAACTCATGCACGGCAGCAATTCACGTTGCACTAACTGCCATGGGTATTGGTCCAGGGGACGAAGTGATTGTGCCGACGCTGACATTTTGCTCTACGGCAAATGTGGTGGTTCACCGCGGGGCAAGACCGGTGCTCGTCGATTGCGGCGAGGACTTTAATGTGAAGCCCGAGGATATTGAGCAAGCCATTACCCCTCGCACTCGAGCAATCATTCCGGTTCACTATAGTGGACAGGCATGTGAACTGAATCCCATCTATGAGCTTGCGCGGAAACACAATCTCGCAGTCATTGAGGATGCTGCCCATGCGGTGGGTTCGGAATACCATAACCAGAAGATTGGGGCTGATCAGCTGGGACATGCTTTGGATGCAGCGCAGCGTGTGACGTGTTTCAGTTTCTATGCAACAAAGAACCTGGCGACCGGTGAAGGCGGCATGATCACAACCGCTGATCCAAAGCTCGCCGAGTTCATGCGACTTTTGAGCCTCCACGGCATGAGCAAAGATGCCTGGAAGCGCTACAGCGGGTCCGGTTCCTGGTATTACGAAGTGCTCGCAGCGGGATACAAAGATAACATGACGGATATTCAGGCAGCCATGGGGATCCATCAGCTCAAAAGGCTTGACGAGTTCATCGAAAGGCGCGCCCACTATGCCAGGCTCTATGATGAAGCCTTTGCGGCCATGCCTGAAATCGACACGCCGCTCGTGCGAGCCAATCGAAAGCACGCATGGCACCTGTATGTCATTAAGTTGAGCCTCGAACGATTGGCTATTGATCGTTCGCAATTCATTGAACAACTGCGCGCCCGCAACATCGGCGCAAGCGTCCATTTTATTCCCGTGCACCTTCATCCCCACTACCAAGATCGATTTGGGTACCACAGGGGTGATTTAAAGAATGCCGAGTACCTCTACGACCGAATCGTCTCATTACCGCTCTATCCGGGAATGACCGAAGAAGATGTCCAAGACGTCATTGGGGCGGTCCGAGATGTGATTTCCTCGAACAGGAGGTGATTCTGATGTTAGCGACTGAACATGCACGTCCTTCACGTCCTTTGTTGGAGGCCGGTGTGCGAATGGCAGCCGACGTCGTGATGGTCAACGCAGCTTGGGCTGCCGCCTTGCTTGCACGACTCGGCTTCGAGATTGGCATGCAAGAGCAGGGGGTACCTCACAGAGGATTGATAGAGTACGTGGATATATTCTTCGGCACCTTTGGGATTCTCACGATCATCTCACTGGTCGTGTTCTGTGCTAGTGGATTTTATACGCGTGGCAGATTCTATCAGGGCAAATATAAGGCGCTCGTTGTAGGTCAGGCGGTCAGCGTCAGCTATCTCGCCTTTGGGTTTGTCGCGTTCTTCTTTGGTATTGCTGTGGGGCTCCCCCGTGGGGCATGGTTTGTGGGCTGGATCCTCACATGCGCCTTCCTCATTACGGCGCGGCTGTGGTCCATGTTATGGAAAACCTTTGTTACTGGTGAGACTGAAAAACGGGATCCGACTGTTCGACCGCAAAGTGCTAGGAGAGTCCTGGTCATTGGCGGCGCGGGCTACATCGGTTCGGCGTTGCTTCCGAAGCTCTTGGAACGCGGCTACCATGTGCGTCTCTTGGATCTGTTCCTGTTCGGAAGAGAGCCCATTGCGAATCTTCTTGGTCATCCCAATCTTGAAATTATCGAAGCTGACTTCCGGCACATGGACAAGATAGTTCGGGCGATGCGGGGAATGGACGAGGTCATCCACCTAGGAGGCATCGTTGGCGATCCCGCTTGCTCGCTAGATCAAGAACTCACCGTCGAAGTAAATTTGATCGCCACACGGATGATTGCAGAGGCTGCGAAGGGCAGCGGCATCCGACGATTTTGTTTTGCCAGCACATGTTCGGTGTATGGCGCCTGTGATCAGATTCTCGACGAGCGATCGGAAGTGAATCCTATCTCCCTCTATGCGCAGAGCAAGCTCGCCTCGGAAAATGTGCTCAGGACAATGGCTGACGAGTCTTTCTGCCCGGTCATGCTGCGTTTTGGCACGGTCTATGGGCAATCGGGGCGAACGAGATTTGATTTGGTCATCAATTTGCTGACCGCCAAAGCATTCGTTGAGGGAACGATTACCGTGTTCGGTGGGGGACAATGGAGACCCTTTGTGCACGTCGATGATGCCGCTCTGGCATTGGTAAAAGCGGTTGAAGCACCGGCAGAAATGGTCGGCGGTGAAGTGTTCAACGTAGGTTCCAATGAACAGAATTATCAGCTCGGAGAAGCTGCGCAAGCGATCCAGTCATTGGTTCCGAAGGCCGGCATTGTGGAGATGGGAGCCGGTACGGACTTTCGCAATTATCGGGTGGACTTCACGAAGATCACGCGAACGATGGGTTTTATCCCGCGGTGGACATTGCAAGAGGGAATCAAACAAATCATTGCCGCCTTGGAAAGCGGTGAAGTGGAAGACTATCGGCATTCAATGTATAGCAACGTGAAGTTCCTGAGCGAGGATAGTAACTGCCACCTGATCCGACGGGAAATGGGATGGGCGGTGCGCTTGATGAATCAAGGGGTTGAGCCGCGAACAACGGTTGGCGCTATCAACTGACCTTCCTCACGATCCTGTCATTGCTTGCATTCCTTATGAGTCAGATGAACGGGCTTACCCGAAAGGGCGTTCTCGTCATTTCCCTGGACTACGAGTCCTATTGGGGTGTCCGTGATAGTGTCTACCATTGAACAGTATAGAAAAAAGCTTCTCGGAGAGCGTCGCGTAATTAAAGATCTATTGGAACTTTTCCAAGAATATGGAATTCACTGCACTTGGGCCATTGTCGGATTTCTGTTTGCCGAAACACGCGATGAATTGATAGAAGCTGTGCCGAGCACTCGCCCACAGTATCAAGATCTTACCTTGTCGCCGTACAACTCTCTCGACAAAATTGGCAAGGACGAGCATGAAGACCCTTTTCACTATGGCGCTTCTCTCATCGCCCTGATTGCTGCGACTCCTCACCAGGAGATCGGCACCCACACCTTCTCGCATTACTATTGTTTGGAAAAGGGGCAAGGCGCAGATGCGTTCAGAGCCGACCTAAACGCGGCGATCGATATCGCGGGGAAACGGAATCTCCGGCTGGAGAGCATTGTTTTCCCCAGAAACCAATGTAATGGACAATATCTGAGAATCTGCAAGGAGGCCGGAATCAAGGCCTATCGAGGCAATGAGCGTTCGTGGATTTATCGGGCCAAAAGCCGAGAAGAGGAAACGTTGCTGAGAAGGGGCGTGCGCCTCATAGATGCCTATCTCCCCGTTGCCGGTCATAATTCTTATGGTCTTGACAACTTGGGAAGCGAGTTGCCGTTCAACATCCCCTCGAGTCGTTTTCTCCGCCCTTTCTCGAGCAAACTCCGAATCTTGGAACCACTTCGGATCAGCCGCATACAATCCGAGCTCCGGTACGCGGCGAAAAATGGATTAATCTATCATCTTTGGTGGCACCCGCATAATTTTGGAGACCATACGGACGAGAACTTGCGGATCCTCAAGAGCATTTTAGATTGCTTCCGCTCCATGAAGGAAGATTACGGCATGGACAGCTTCACGATGGGTGAGCTAGCTCACACGCGGATGGCTGGCAATGGGAGGCATGGGACATGACTTCAAGGATAGGTGCCTTCTTGCCTTGGTGGGGACGTATCGCAACTAAGATTGTGCTGGCTCGTGTCCCGGTGGGTTACCGTTTGTGGAAGCGGCTGCACGTGTTCGAACTTGGCGCGATGGATAAGCCCACCTATGCATATGGCGTCTTCCGGAGAGCACTTCGATGCAGTCCGGTCACGCAGAGAGCTAGACAATTTCGTTGGACTGGAACTAGGGCCGGGTGATTCTCTGCTTTCAGCGATGGCGGCTCATGCCCATGGCGCGTCCGCATATTATCTCGTTGATGCCGGGTTTTTTGCTCAGGCGCCTGTCGCACAGTATCGAGCCATGGCCACATATCTTGCGGAGCATGGGCCGAACGGTCTTCAAAGGAAAAGACCTGACTTCCATTGATGCCATTATGAAGATATGTGGAGCGTCGTATGGCACCTTAGGGCTGAACTCACTGCGCACGATTCCCGATGGATCGGTGGATTTTGTCTGGTCGCACACCGTTCTTCAACACATCAGCAGAGCCGAGTTTCTGGAGACGATGCGAGAACTCCGGCGCGTTCTGCGTGAGGACGGCATCAGCTCACACTGGGTAGATTTGCAGGATATGTTGGGTGGGGGCCTGAACAATCTCAGGTTTCGGGAATCCGTCTGGGAATCGTCTTTTATGGCCGGATCCGGTTTTTACACGAACCGCATTCGATATTCTGAGATGCTGGCATTTTTTAGAGAGACAGGATTCCAAGTCGAGGTGGTCGACGTGATACGCTGGGACGGGCTCCCCACACCGCAGTCGAAATTGTGCGATCTCTTTCGGGATCTGCCTGAGGAAGAGCTCTGCGTCCGGTGCTTTCATGTCATTTTGAGACCTAGCAGGAAGGCCTATAGTAAAGAGGCACAGGGAGGAATTTCGGTATTGCAGCGATGAGGAGGAACATGGGCCCTGGGAGCCGATGAAGATATAGTGACGCGTTGCTCGAGGTCTTGTGCGAGATCCTTGGAACCCATGCCGAATTGGTCAGCATGGGCTGAGCATTTCTTCGGAAATGCGTCGCTAGGAGTGTTATGTCGAGATGTGCTCTTCATGCCTGGAACCGCGAACGTCTTGAGATGCGCAAGCCATCAAGGTTAGCAACTGGAGCCAATGATGGGTGTCAAGACAACTGACCGTGGAAATGAAAGTGATTGGTGATGCCACGCTAGACGATATCCTGGTCGTTCCCAGAAGTGTTTTTAGAGCGGCCCCTGGTGACGTGGGCCGGGAATCTTCTCAATCAACAACCAACGTGGAGCAGCATAGGGGTCGAGTTGCCGAGGGAACATTATGGCACTTCCTGCAGGGCTAAGAAACGTGTTGCTTATCTGTCTGGGGCTAGTCTTATCGCTCGACACGGGCACCTGTTTCGCCTCCTCGTCGCCTTCGCTGCAAGGCTATCGGCTGGGATCGAATGATGTGGTGCAGGTCCACGTTTATGGCGAGGACGATCTCAATGTGGAACGCAAGATCGACGGCGACGGGAACATTCAGTATCCGCTGCTGGGGATTCTCTCGGTTGCCGGGAAAACGGCCCGAGAGTTACAGGATGAACTGACGACCCGGCTGGAAAGAGGTTACATTCGACAGCCCAAAGTAACCGTGTATGTCGTCAAGCACCGTAATTTCTACGTCAGTGGGGAAGTAAGAGCTGCCGGGGGGTATCCGTACGAAGAAGGCCTGACCGTCCACAAGGCATTGAGTATGGCGGGCGGCTGGACAGAGAAGGCGGAGCGGGGAAACGTCAAAGTGAATCGGGTGATCAACGGTGTAACAGAATCGATTGAGGTTGCGTTTGACGAACCGGTGCTGCCCGATGATTTTATCGTCGTTCCACAGATGAGGAAAATCTATGTCAACGGGGAGGTCAAGCGAGCAGGTGATTATCCGTATGAGCGAGGCTTGACCGTTCATAAGGTGATAACCATGGCCGGTGGCTTCACGGACAAGGCGGCGGAGAGCCGCACGAAGGTGCTCCGGAAGGTCAACGGGAAGGAGCAATCGATTCCAGTCGATTTGGAAACGATCGTCTTGCCAGACGATATCCTGGTTGTTCCCAGAAGTTTCTTTTGAGATGAAACACCATGGCCAGGTTTTGATTCTCTTTCCGAGGGCGTGCCGGCCAGGTTTTCAGAGAAAATTGAATTTCCCGCAGGAATCCAGCTCAAAAACGCAAAATCACTTACACCTTCACTGAAGCTTGTGCCGAGGTGACATCATGAAACTTTCAGCAGGGTTAAGAAACTTGTGGCTTGTATGTCTGGGGTTGCTCTTATCGCTCGACACGGGCACCTGCCTCGCATCTTCGTCGTCTTCGCTACAAAGCTATCGTCTCGGGTCTAATGATGTGTTGCACATACAGGTCTATGGCGAGGACGACCTTAATGTTGAACGCAAAATCGACGGTGACGGGACCATTCACTACCCGTTGCTCGGGGTCCTCTCCGTCGCAGGAAAAACGGTTCGAGAGGTACAGGAAGACCTGACGGCCCAGTTGGCTAAAGGTTATGTTCGAAAACCCAAAGTCACGGTGTACGTTGTCAAACACCGCAATTTCTACGTCAGCGGGGAAGTGAAAACCGCTGGGGGGTATCCGTATGAAGAAGGGCTGACCTTGCATAGGGCATTGAGCATGGCCGGCGGGCGGACCGAGAAGACGGAGCGAGGGCCCGTGAAGGTGACCCGGCTGACTGGGGGCATCGCCGAGACACTGGTGGCCACGCCAGAGATGGCGGTGCTGCCCGATGACATTATTGTGGTCGAGGCCGGCAACTACAAATTCTACGTCAGCGGGGAAGTGAAAACCGCTGGGGGGTATCGGTATGAAGAAGGGCTGACCGTGCATAAGGCAATTAGCTGTGGCCGGCGGGCGGACCGAGAAGGCGGAGCGAGGGCCCGTGAAGGTGACCCGGCTGACTGGCGGCATCGCCGAGACACTGGTGGCCACGCCAGAGATGGCGGTGCTGCCCGATGACATTATTGTGGTTGAAGCCGGGAACTACAAATTTTACGTGAGCGGGGAAGTGAAGAATCCTAGCGGGTATCCGCACCGGGATGGCTTGACGGTTCATCAGGCTATTGCGATGGCCGGGGGTCTGACGGAGAAGGCCGAGCGCGGGACATTCCAGACGCTGCGTCGGGACAACGGGCATGAAAAAACGATCGCCGTGGGGTTAGACAGTCTGGTGATGCCCGATGACATCATTGTTGTGGCGGAAGGGCAGCGCGTGTATGTGAGTGGCGAGGTGAAGACCCCGGGACGCTACCTCTATGAAAAGGGGCTGACCGTGCACAAGGCGATCAGTATGGCCGGCGGCTGGACAGAAAAAGCGGATCGGGGAACCATCAAAGTGAATCGAGTGACCAACGACGAGACTCAATCAATCGAGACCACGTTGGACGCACCGGTGCTGCCCGATGACTTTATCGTGGTGCCGCAGTTGAAGAAGATCTATGTCAACGGAGAGGTGAAGCGAGCGGGAGATTATCCCTATGAGCGGGGCCTCACTGTCCATAAGGTGATTACCATGGCGGGTGGTTTCACGGACAAGGCGGCGGAGAGCCGTACGAAGGTGCTCCGTAAGGTTAACGGGCGGGAGCAGACAATTCCGGTCGATTTGGAAACCATCATCTTGCCAGAAGATATCCTCGTCGTTCCAAGAAGCTTCTTTTGATCCTGAGACCTATCTCTGAAGGTCTTGTTCGTTTACGTTACGTATAGCTCGTGCCCGTGAATGTTGCGCCGGCGTGGAATTTGCCCTCCTGCCGGCGTTTTTTTTTGTTCGCCGGCGCCTGCGCGGAGGAAGAACGAACTTTGGCTGGAGTGGGCTGGAACAATGAGATAGAGTGAGGCGGCGTCGAGTGCAAAATGAGCAGAGTGGCTAATAAACTGAGGAAGTCAGGACAACCACAGTCTGAGCCGACCCAGCACGATACAAGCAAAGAGAGGTAGCAGAACGGCGGTGCATTCCTTAAAGGGACCGATCGTCTGCTAGGGCCATCCCGCACCAATGTCCTGCAGGGTCATATTGTTGAGTAACTGAAAGATGCTGTCTTGTACTTTCAACGGTGGCGTGCGGATATTGCAGTGTTCGAGCCGTCTACGCTTAGTCCTTGGCGCATTGGTCCTTGTCAACATGATCTCTGTTCCAGGAAAAAGCTGGGGCCAACAGCCAGTAGCGCCTAGCCCGGTAATGGGGGGAATGGGCAATCTCTTTATCTCTCAATTTGCCAATCCCGCGGTCGTGGGCGCACTCTATGGTATCCCGAAGTTTCCGCTGACCGGCTATTATCCTGTGTACCCCGGTGGGTTCGCTCCGATTAACCCTGAACCCGGCATTGAGGCGGGGCCTGTACAGCTGCATCCTACGATGGGTGTTGCCGAGATGTACACAGACAACGTCTTTCGCACCCCTAGCGGCACCAAGAGCGACTTCTATACGACTCTGGCGCCGGGCATCCAGGCCCAGTTGCCCTTTGCGGGTCGACATCTCTTCATGGTCGATTACCGCACCAACATTCAATATTATTCGAAATTCACAACAAACGATGTCCAGGACCAAACGGCGTCTGGTCTCCTGCACTTCAACTTCCCTGGGGGCCTTAAGGTCGATTTGCAGGGGGAGCATAAGCTTGGACACGATCCAAGGGGATCGGCAGCGGATCTCCAAACACTGGAGGTCAACAAGTGGACGACGAATGGATTCACCGGACAGGCCGAATATCAGGGTGGCCAGATTGGGGCCATCGTGACCGGGGGATTTACGCGATGGACTTTTTTGAATAACAATCAAGGTCCCATTCGGGATGGTGTCTACAACTACGGCGGGTTCTCACTCCTCGGGAATTTTTTTGCTAACACATCCCTAGTCGCTAATTTCCGCGTCCTCAGCACCGCTTATGACCAGAATCAAAATTTAGACAGTACCATTTATACAATGAGCGCAGGAGCACGATGGACGCCGACCGGGATAACCACGGTTGACTTTCTTGCGGGTTATCAGGTTTTGCAGCTTACTCATGCTCCGGTTAACCAACCGCCTCCGATCCTAAGTCAGTATAATAGACCACCAGGCTCACCCTCCTCCGCTTCGGGTCCATTCCTCTCAGGGATTCTCACGTGGATTGCGACTCCTACTTTAAAGCTTGCCGTTCAACCATACCGCTCAATCCAACCGAGTGTGTTTGCCGGCACGTTCTTCTTTACTGCGACAGGCGTGAACCTCTCTGCCGTGCAGACAGTGACCGACCGGATCGAGCTGACTGCAAATCTAGGATATGAAGACGATGAATTCTCTGAATCCGGCGGGTCTGCACCAGTCGGGCCAGCCAGAAACGACAAGTTGCGAAACATAGCTGTGGGACTGAATTACCGTGCCGTAAAATGGGTTGGGCTAGGTTTCCAATACGTCTATGAAAACAGGAGCTCTAATCAAGCCTCCTTTAATTATGATGCAAGCACGTTCATGCTGTCTGCGCAAGCGCTCTTCTAACGATCTGACTGCTGGCTTTAATTCACGGACTATTGCTGGGCTATTAAGATTTCTTTTTGAACCGGTTCTAGAATAGGCAAGGCCACGGAGATAAAGACACCGTGCGCTCTGATATGGCTCATGTCCGTCCTGCCGGTCGTCGTCCCACGCTTCGATCAAGCTGTCGATGCGACTGCCCCCGCGCCTTGTTGATCCAAATCCCCATGCATGCTGTGCCGTATGCTGTTCGGCTGTCGGTGATTCACAGATAAGACCTCGTTCCCATTCTTCGGCTAGGCGTGGGAGTCCTCAAAGAGGGCCTCGCCCTGCCTGAACATGGCCGAGGGTTTCCCCCCAGGGGAACCGCTAGGTATGCGTTGTCCGGTAAGGACGGTAGACTGATTATCCGAAAGGCATGAAAGAACAATCGTCATGGCCTTTGGGTAACAAGTCAATAATGTGGAAATAACTCCGGGTGATCAAGGAGGTTCAGCATGATTCGTATTCTATGCACTCTGACCGTTGTCCTTATGGCCGGTGCCATGGTCGCTGGCTGTGCTGATGACCCCTATCCCGGTCGCCAACGACCTGCGAACAGCTTCGAGAACGTCGATATGGGACCGCCACAGTCTGGTCAACAATACCGTTTCGACGAACGTCCGCCAGCTTCAAACAGTGATCCTTATAGCCGTAGCCAACCTGGGCGCTATTAGCGGGACGCTGAAAAGGGGAATTGGGTTCCTTGGGGCTCGGCAGGGGAAGGAAATCGATATGGAGGTTTGTACCTATATTGAAGGATGCGCTTCATCCGTCGGTCTATGTTTTCGCTTCCAACGAAGATAGGCCATGTTTAGGATTTGAAAATGCTTATCGATAAACACGAATTCTTCCTCATCTAAGGCCCTATCGTCATAGAGCAGATCCCGCAAGACAGAAGCGGATTGCCCAAATTGATGAAGTACGTCGACTCTGTCGTCCTTCGGAACATGTACATCATGCACGCTGATCTTTTCGCCTACTGGATTTTTGGAAGCCATGTTTTACCCCCTTGCGTACTTTAAGGATACTTCTGCCCTGACATGGCTGACACTGGGGTAAGTCTAGGGGGTTCTTGGCTATCTCATACTCTGACGGGGGCAGCTGGCTTCGATGCCGCCCCCGGTTGTTTGCCGATCCTCCAGTTGTGCTGCACGGCATCCTTCACGAGGGATGGGCGTGTCCCCTCGCATATCCGCAAGTCTTCCCCTTCTCGCTGCCTGCGAAACACAATCCTGCCTAGAGCGATCGCAAGAAATTCATCACATTTTGTTTATCGATCTCATTCAAAGCATTGAAATTCTCAATGACTTGATTCGCTTCAGAGGGTGGAATAACGCCAGCGCCCGCGCTCGCATGGGCCCGGATGGCTGCCAGCAGATCTTTTGTGCGTCCATCGTGCAGAAAAAAAATCCGTTTCCCAAGACCCCACAGTGGTGCAGTTCGAAACTCGTCTCCGGCGGCAGCGCCCTGGCTAATGCCATCGGCGAGATTCGGTCCCATGTTGTGTAGGGCTAAATCAGAAAATAAATTCACCTCTTTCCTCTGCAAGGCGGCGACTGAAGACTTTCCAGTATGAAGTGTAGGGGTATGGCATAGAGCACAGCCGGTATCTTCGAATAGCTTTCGACCGCTCACAGTTGACGCATTGTCTGGGGTGGGCGTCGAAGGTGCGAGCAGTCGCATGAAGACCGCGAACTTTACCACATCGCTCGGCGCTTCCAAGGGGTTGACCGCGTCGAAATGCGTTGGACTTTCAGGCGTGCTATTGAATTTACACCCTCGAGCTTCATCGCGCTCCTGAGGAAACAGATCACTCGTCACTCCTTGCTCTACGTTATAGGCCTCACCAGAGAACAGCTCGAGTGATTTGTTCTGCGCTTTCCACCCAAATCGAGTGATCGTTCCGTCGTTACCGCTTACGTTTGGTCGGCCCGTCATGTTCGGTTTTCCCCTAATGCCTAACGACAGTTTGGTGGCAGCATTTGCTTGTAGGTTGTCCAGGATCGTATCGTCGTCGATGGCTTCGATGAGCCCGGCGCCAAAGGTAGGAGTCGGTATTCGAAGAGCCACATTCTGCGTTGCCACGGCGGTGCGGAAGTCCGGCTGATGCAAGACGCAGCCTGGGGCATCGCTGCGGCCAGTGATGGTGAAAAGCGCTTGCACACCGCCATCTGGTAAGCCGTTTGGAAGGAATTTGAATCGCGCTTCCCGTATCGGTCCGTCGACAGTGATGAAAGACGGTATTTCGTTGGTTGCTCCGGCTTTTTTGGCCACAGCGATTTGAGGATTGACTGCCGGACTGCTTCCCCCAATATCTGGTTGGACATGACAACCGGCGCAACTATCGAGGTTGAAACGCGGCCCAAGACCTGCTTCTGTATCGGGCAATGTGCCTTGTACCGATCCAACCTCCTCGAATACTTCTCGACCGATGGCGAAGGCCTGTTGCTCAACTGACGTGAGGCCCGGAAGCATTCCGCCGGCTCCATTGGAACCAGGGCGCACCCCGGGATCGCTGGCCGTAAATTTTGCGATCTGAGATTGGACATTGATGGCAAATGCTACGGCCACAATGAAGACGAGCGTTGACACGCCGATCGCGCGACTCATTTTCCCATTCATGAGAGCCTCCCTTCGCACAGTCGGAGAGATTTAGTCGTACAGAAACCCTACTTGCACTAGGGATCGCGATAACTCGGCACGCCCCATTGGGGGTGGCCCCAGTGGCGTCCGAAACGCGCGGAACCGCGACGTCTTATCAGCAGATTGGAAGAGAGGAAGGCAGCAGAGGGGGGTCCGTCTGTGACGGGCTTGAACTATAACGATTCATTTCGTCCGGCCTAGACATGGTGTGTTCGCAAGCCGAGAGCAAAATACGCGTATTTTTCTTGAGGGTCACTCGGAAGAACCCTGGTTATTGAGCGTTGGAGCCCTTGGGAGGATTTTCTAATCTAGGATAATCCTTAGGCGAGGCAATGAAATTCTAAACCAGTCATCCACCCAAGATTCTCTTCTCATCACCCGACGATAGGTCAGCGCGTGAGGTGGAGTGTGGACAGTTGTCCCTGCCGGACGACTCATTTCGTCGCTGGAAGAAGAGCACGAGAGGAGGGTGGCGCAATCGCCGTTCCCTCCTCTCGCTTTAGTGATTGGACACTAACAGCCGATACACGGAGTAGGACCGGGCGGAGGAGGAGGCGGTTCAACAGGTGGTGGCGTCACCGGCGGCGGCGTCACAGGTGGCTGCGTCACCGGCGGATCATCGTGACCGCCGTGACCACGGTGACCGTGCTTGTGTTTCTTGTGGAACAAGTGCTTTGCCCAGCCGTAGTGGTGACGCTTACCGTGATTGTCACGATCACCGCGTTCCCAACGGTCGCCACGGTCGGCATCTCTCTTGTCATGATGCTTTTTCAGGTCTAGACAATACGGGCGGCATACCGCTTGTGCCGGCGCCGGCATCAGAGCCGACGTCAGTACACCAATGGAAAATGCCCCCGCGAGGACGAGAGCTAAACGACGTGCCATCATATGGATGCCTCCTTTGCAGTCCTTCAGCATCATCCTGATGCCGAAAGATCGACCAACACCAGGCAATGTGAGCAGAAGTCATGCCAAGAGAGGATGTAAGAAATACAAACGACTAGCTGATTGATGATCCGTACCATTATGTTTCAGCGGCCGACAAATCGCTGCTCGCGACACACCCACCGTCTCTATGATGCTCATAATGCTATCAACCTGACGCGCTTCAGCTTTGCCTATTCCTCTTTTGCTCTCTACAATAGGAATCTCAATACACAATTTTCGAAGGACACTCACAAGCGAGGGCATTATGCGATCAATAACACTTCTGAGAGCGATCGTCGTATTTCTTCTTCTGGCCTGTTGGATAGGCTTGGTACCTCTTGGCGAGAGGGGTCACATCCATGCCGCTGAGCAGGCCGATTTGCTCGACATCAACACTGCCACTACTGAGCAATTGAAGGCGCTGCCCGGGATTGGCGACGCCTACGCAGAAAAGATCATCAAGGGCCGGCCGTATAGGAGCAAGGATGAGTTAGTGAAGAAGCAGATTCTTCCACGAGCGACTTACGAACAAATCAAATACAAGATCATCGCGAAGCAGAAGTGAGTCTTTTTGTCTAGATGGTCCGGGTAGAATTGGTCAGAAGATAGAGGGATTGAGCGATGGAGCGAAACGAATATGATCAGCTTGAAAGAGCTGTGGCAAACCGAGCACTCACATCAAGGGCTGGAAACGCGGGAACTATCAAGCTGGGGACATAAGGCGGGATAGGTCTGTTGGGCGAGATCTTAACTATTTCGTGAGGTCATTCTCACATTCCATTCACGCGCCAATTTTTGCGCCTCGGCAACCTGACTCGGACTCATTTCATCGGCCACCCGATCGCGCCATCTTTTACCTTCGTCATACCCATGTGCGGTCGCCAGGTTGTACCACATATGCGCTCGCACGAGATCATGAGGCACCCCGTGGGCTGTATGATAAAGACGACCAATCACGAACATCGCCCGGCCGTGACCCTGTTCAGCCGCTAGACCACACCAGCGTAGGGACTCTTGGTAATCCTGAGGCACGCCTTGCCCTCGCTCAGACAACTCGCAAATTTTGTATTGTCCGTCCCGATTTCCCTGCATGGCAGCGAGCCGATACCAATGGGCGGCTTCCGTATAGCTCTGCGGCACTCCCATTCCCTTTTCGTATCGCAGGCCTAGATTGTATTGATCCTCGGCAGTTCCTCTCTCGGCGTTTGCGAGAAGATGTTCCGTCTCAATTGCTTGATCAGTGAGTCCATCGGATGGCACTGGCTTTCGATCCATGCATGCAATGGAGAGCATGGACAGGGCCATCACCAGACAGAAGAGCGGAACGCGCGTGGTCATGTTCTCACCTTGTAGTGGAACCGGGCACTCTTCCGCCTCTGGGCATTCCCCTAGTTTTTGGGCCGAAGCGAAAGAGACAGTACAGTGCGGCTGAGTGAGGAGCGTGCAAAACTCCCGAGAAACACTGAAATAATCAAGTGTCGAGTTAGTCGGTCGATTTCTTGAATGTCGCTCACCTCGCTCCATGTCAGGATAGACGGCTGAGACCTGTAGTTGGTTACACAACTAGGGGAGGCAGGTGAGAGAAAGATGAACGATTCGTTTGGCCCATCATGGTCCGCAGTGGTGCTGGCCCAGGCGGTGTGTACGGTCGTCAGTAACAAAAATCTGTCCGCCGATTACCAAAAAACGCTCTTCGTTCACCTCCCATAGGCAGACTTCCTTCAAACATTCCATTGCGTTATGGGCTTCTTGAAGCCCCGCATATCGGCATGACACTTGCTCCCTTCTGCGCACGGTCGGGTCCCGTGTTTCCAATGAAGCGATAACACTATGCCTTCAAACCACGTACAAAATGACAGCGGCTTTACTCTCCTGGAAATTCTCATTGCCTGCAGCATCCTCGGCATTCTCACGGCGCTGGCTGTGCCCTCGTTTTCGTTATGGATCGCGCGACAGCAACTTCGTCAAGCCACCACCGAGCTGGCGGGTAACTATGCGATGGCGAGAACTGCAGCGATGAGCCGCGGATCCGGAGTCACGGTGACGACGGCAATGACCGGTGGAAAAGCCACTCTTACATTCGGGGGAAACGTCTTTAAACCCGTGACACTCAGTGAGCGCGTCACCAATATCACTGCCGCCACAGTAGGCTTCAATCCATACGGGGGACGTTCCGGAGGAGGCGCAGCCAACACGCTCATCGTGGTGACCCCCTCGCAGGGCCAAGCCTATTCCGTCGCAGTCAGCCCTTCGGGGAGAGTCTTTTGGTGTGCCACGTCCTCGTGCCCTTAGCGTAGGAGGAGACTGTCGTGGTCGGATCCAAAATCGTGGTGCAAGATGGCGGCTTTACCATGATTGAAGGGTTGGTCGCCGGCGGAATTCTCGCGGGAGTATTGCTCGGCATCAGTGGACTGCAAACAATGGTCATGACGCAAAACGTGGATTCGAAAGAGCGCACGGTCGCGATGAATCTCGGCACCGAGATGATCGAACGTATTCAAAGCAATCGGCAGAAGGTCCTCGAGTACAACAACATCAATACCACGGCTGGCACGCCTTGCCCCCAAAGTGTCACGACGCAACGGCAGACGTACGGTGATTGCCAGCAGTGGCGGACCATGATGACCAGTTCAAACCTGAATGGCGTGAGAGGGACGGTGGTGGCGACCCGGATCGATCCTGATCCCACGACGGGTGTACCGACGCTGAATCGCATGAACGTTGTCGTCGTCGTCAGTTGGAACGTGACGGCAAAAAACAGTTTTTTCGGAACGACCGTGAGCACTACTCTGCAATCCGTCATCGCTCCTGAGTAAGAAGGAGATTGTGACCGTGACGATCGTCTCATCAGCATCAAGTCGGATCAAGGATGACACAGGGTTCACCATGATCGAGGTGATGGTTGGCGCTGTGTTGTCATTGATCGTTGTCGCAGCTGCGTTGGCGCTGCTCATGGTCAGCCAAAAGACCACGATCATCAGCGGTCAGGTGGCTGCCACGCAGCAGAATTCACGGTCTGCGATGGAACTGCTGGCTCGTGACCTTCGCTTGGCCAGTTACAGCTATGTGGGAAACGATCCCGCCGCACCAACCATTGGAACCTGCAGCGTCAGCAGCGGCGCGATGACCATTCCCGTCGGACTTCGGCCCAACGATCGGAACCCCGCCGGTGCGGATAACGGCCCGGACGGCATTTCGATGGTCGCGCCGGTGCTCAACGATGTCGTCGCCCCGTGGGTGCTCTCAGGCAATGTTGGAGGGACAGGGCCGGGCCCGGTTCCGTTCAACACGGTGCCTCTGTCCGCCGCCGCCGTTGCCGACATGGTTAGTCAAGGCCTGGCAGCGGGCTCGGTGATCTCGATCAGCGGAGCCGATGCGAGACTCGTGCAGACCGTGGGTGCAACCTCCCTGACGCTTTCCACCAACTACGAAGCAAAGTTTCCCTCCGGAGCTCCAGTCTATTTACTTCAGTGCGTCACCTACGCCATTTCGACGGCGCCGGCGGTCTGTGGCCCTGGCAGCGCGACCTGTCTGACGCGAAACGGAGTCGCGATTGTCGACGGCGTCGAAGACATCCAATTCTCGTATGGCTGCGACGGATGTAATCCTAGTGCACCTAATCCTGGGCTGCCTGATGGGATTGTGGACCAACAGAGTGGTGGGGCGCTTTCGGCCTCCGGCCCTTCGAGCAGCGATTTTGTCACGAACAGTGCCTGGAACGTGTCACCGATGACGCCGGACAAGATCAAGCAAGTGCGTGTCACCATCGTAGCCAGACAGCTGCAGACGGACGGAGGTTTTGGCGAGGTGAGTGTGAGTGGTGTGAATACAACTGGCCCGGTGATCGTGAGCGATCACAACCCGTCCGTAGACGCAGGCTACAACGCCACCACCTATTCGAAATTACGGCGCCGTGTGGTGACCAAAATTATTCAGCCAAGAAACCTGTAGTCGCGATGAACATTGAAGCCAAGGATGCAAGCATGATCAGTGAGCGGGAAGGAAATCAGCGCGGTGTGGCATTGCTGACGGTCATGATCATCGCGCTGATCATGACCATTTTAGGAATCGCGGCGATCACCGTCTCAGGATTGGAAACACGGATGTCCGGCTTCGTTCGCACCAAAGAAGTGGTATCGACTGCGGCTGAGTCCTGTGAAGGCACCGCAGTCAACATCATCCAGCAGACGCTGTATTACGGCCTTATTCAGCCGGCATTTCTCGATAACGCGGTGCCGCCAGGACCGATTCCTGCCTCGAATAGCGCCACGGTGTTCAGTGAGATCTCCGGGCAGCCGCTGCCGTCTCCTCCGGCTCCTGTCAATACGATCGCGGAGAATTATAACGATAGCGCGACCACGGCGCCCAATCTGCAGCTCACGAACATTCCGGGGTATACGGTCCGAGGAGATATCGACCGGATGTATAAGCATTTAAAAGAAGGTCAGGGCGATCTCAAGGAAATCGTGTACCGTATTACCTGCGTGGCGACGAATGTCGCAACGGGTTCGGCGAGCACCATCACATCTGTATACAAATGCACCGTGGGTGACACGTGCATGAAACAGATCGGGAGTTCGTAGAAGGAGGCGTCATGAGAACGGCTCGACAGGCCTTTATCGCATGCATGACCGCGATCTTTTTCACGATGATTGGCGCGACGGTCGATGTCCGAGACCTTGGTGCGGAGATCTCGCCGGCCATGTTGGCCACGTTCAAAGCAGGCACGGTGACAAGCGTTGGCTCCACATCGATCGGGATCAGCGGGGTCGAATACCGCATCAAGATGAATGCAGAAATTCTCGATCACAAGGGATCGGAGATGAAACTCACGGAAGTGCATGTGCGATCAGACGCCAGGTTTCATCTCACTAAAGACAGCGAAATCGACATGATGGTGGTCAGGAGGCCCCAGTAGTGGGGAGCAAAGAGGGGATCTTGGCCATGACGTCACAAACAGACAACGACAAGCATGTGTCGACGAATCGGGGAGGGTGCAACATGAAACAATTACGTTCAGCCCTTGCCATCATGACGCTTGCGATACTTGGAGCATCGATGAATCCTAGCGCCGCCAGGGCGCAAGTCAATGCAGACTATACGTCCACGCCGCCGTTCATCAACGAAGTGGCGGTCCCAAACATTCTCATTGTCATGGATAACTCCGGAAGTATGGAGAACAGGGCTTGCGAGTCCACGAGCTGCGGGATTCTGCCGAGCGGAGCTACTTCCACGGTTACGACCTTCGACGCCACGACCAGGTATAACGGCTTCGCCGATCCCCTCCGCTGCTACGTCTGGGATGGTACGGACAAACGGTTCGAGAACGGCACGGCGAAGGCAGCGCTTAACACCACGTGTGGAATTACTGAATGGGACGGAAACTTCGTCAATTGGGCGACGTTCCGGCGGTTCGATGCGGTGAAAAAGGCGATGACGGGCGGCAATTGTTGGCACCCGACCGCTTCACCCGTCCGCAATACGGATGGAACCTGTAAGCCGTCCGGGACGCCCTCGCTGCCGACGGTCAAGGTGCAGAATACTGGAACGAACACCGAAACCACGCCGGCCATTCCATACAGCGGAGGCACAGGCAATTTGACCTATAAGGGGCGGATTCCGACGTCTGCTCATCCTGGGAACCCCGCGAATCTCTATGTGCAAATTCAGAGCACCGGCGATTTGTGCATCGACGACGACAACAGCGGCGGCTGTCCGGATAGCGGCGGCTTCGCCGAGACCATAATTACGGGGATCGCCTTTGCCATGTACAGCGAGCCGACGGGAGTCATCCAACAGGTGGGCGCAAAGGCTCGATTCGGGCTGGCCGTCTTTAACGGCGGATCCAGCGATGACGGTATGAAGGTCTTGACACCGATCGGTTCTCCACAGTCGATCGATTTCTCGGGAACGACCGTCGAGACCTTTAACACCAATACGGCGGCCATGATCGACTCGGTCGACGAGGCCTTTCCCGACACCTGGACGCCGCTCGCCGAGACGCTCTACGATTCCGTGCGCTATATCGCGCAAATCAATTCTGCCTACTATCCGACTTCGTACGTCTATCCGATCGCGTTTTCTGACACTCGCTCGAAGGGAGTGGCTTATAAAGCGACCGGTATCGGATCGTTAGGGGGATCAGAAGACACGGCCTTGACGGGTTCAGAGACTTGCCCGGCAGGCTACATCACCAGCGCCTGCGGCAGGGATCCCTATTTCTTCGGCAGCCACCATACACCGGCCTGGGCATCTACGTCACAGGTCGTCAATTGCTGCAAGACTTTCATCGTGATTTTCACCGACGGGGAACCGACGCAGGACCAAAACATTCCCGCGTCGCTCCAAGACCTTGCCCACGCGTACCACGGCGTGCATTGCACCGGCAGCGACGGCGCGGCGCCTCCTCGGCCCATTAATAGTACATGCAATACCAATGCAGCCACGCCTTTCAATGAACTTCTGGGCGAGCACAAGACTGATTATGCGGACAACGGCAGCGGGTATCTGGACTCCGTCGCCTATTGGGCGCACACGAACGATATGCGTCCCTGCAGCGGGACTTCCGATGCCGCCATTGCCGTGATCGGGACGACGGGCCACTGTCTTCCGGGCACCCAAAACGTCTCCGTCTATACGTTTTTCGCGTTCGGCAACATCAATGGTCGGGGCATTCTGTCGCAGACGGCAAAAGTAGGGGCCTTTGACGACAGCAACGGCGATGGAATCCCGCAAACGGGAGAATGGGATAAGGAAAACAATTATACCGGGTGCCGCGACGCCTGACGGCATTCCAGACGCCTATTTCGAGTCATCCAACGTTGACGATCTCCAAGACAAGCTGATGGCGACGATCTCCAGCATCATCCGGAGAAGCTCGTCCGGTGCCGCGGTTTCGGTGTTGGCGACCTCGAGCACCGGCGAAGGCGCTCTCTATCAAGCGTACTTCTACCCGAGCACGCTCGAGGAGGATACCAACAACGACGTCAAATGGATCGGATACACGCAGAGCTTATTTGTCGATACGTTCGGAAACATGCGTGAGGATACGATCCAGGACGGCAGGCAGGATTACACCAAGGATCTCATTATCAAGACGCGTCTTGGTGCTGGGAACATCGTCCTCGTCGATAAGTATCAGGATACTGATGGCAATGGTATTGCGGATACCCCTGGCACTTGCTACGAGTGCAGCAAGCTCCTGAGCGACATCAAGCCAATCTGGGAAGCCGGGAAGCAACTGGCCGCGAAAAGTGCCAGTAGAGGACGATACTGACCTGGGTGGATAGCAACCACAATGGGATCGGCGATACCGGTGAGCAGATGGACTTTTCGACGGCCAATGCAGGGACGTTCGGACCCTATCTGCGTGCCGGAGCGGCTCCATACACCGCGAATGCGATCATTAACTTCGTTCGCGGCTGCGAGGTCTCGACCTGCGCTGATCAGACCGGTCTCCGCGACCGGAAGCTGCAAGTGCCGCCTGGTAGCCACACCCTCAAGCTCTGGAAGCTGGGAGACGTGATCGATGCGCCTCCGACGGTCGTGGCGGCGCCACGAGATCGCTACGACATCATCGAGGGAGACCCGAGTTACACCGCGTTTTTTACCAAGTACCGCACACGTCGGCAAATGGTCTACGTCGGCGCCAATGATGGAATGCTCCACGCGTTCAACGGCGGATACTACCATCCCGGCGACGATACGAGCGCGAGCGCGCCCGCGGGGGTGGTCGAGCACGGGTGGTTCACGACGAACCCCACCGATAACAGCTCGCGGTGCTCCGCTCGGTGACGAGATGTGGGGCTTTGTTCCGTATGAACTGCTGCCGTATTTGCAGTGGCTGACCAGGCAGGATTACCAGCACGTGTACTACGTCGATTTGCCGCCCGTGGTCAAAGACGTGCGGATCTTTACACCCGATGCCGACCATCCGAATGGATGGGGCACAGTGTTGATCGGTGGATTTCGTCTGGGAGGAAGCTGCAACGCCTGCACGGCGGCGGGCGGGGCTCCAAAGATGACGGTCAACATCAGCGGGACCAATTATGACTTCTACAGCGCGTATTTTGCGTTGGATATTACCAATCCGGAGGTCCAGCCGAAGCTGCTGTGGTCCTTCTCAAGAAGCGATCTCGGATTGACGACGAGTGTGCCCACGGTAGTCCGCGTGAATCCCGGCGGCCGATTCCATACCGATAAGACCATGGCCAAATGGTTCATGGTCGTCGGCTCAGGACCGACCGGCTACGATGGCAGAGCGGGCCAAATATCGAAGGTCTTCGTCGTCAACATGGCCACAGGCCCAACCACGGTGAAAAACGATTATTGTCGGGAACGGAACCGTCAATGGCGTTGTCGGCGACATGAAATCGTTGGATCGAGACCTCGACTACCGGACCGACGTCGTGTATTTCGGGCGAGCGATGAACAATACCTCGCCCTGGCACGGAAAGATTTACAGGCTGACCCTGGGCTCGGCGCTTCCGTTCGGCGGAGCGACAGATCCGGACACGTGGGGCGTTGCAGGGACAGGTGCAGCAGCCCCTAACCGACAGGCAACAGAAATACTCGACACTTTTGGCAGCCCGTTAACTGAGCTGGGCCCGGTGGTAGCGGCCCCAGCCACAGCCGTCGATGATACGTCCAAGGTATGGGTCTTCTCTGGAACTGGACGATATTATGCCGCCGCCGACAAGACGGACATGTCAACGCAATATGTGGTCGGAGTGAAGGATACGGTCATCAACGGCGCCTGCGCTCAATCGAGTACCACCAACTGTTGGGCCAATAATCTCTTGGATGTGACCGCTGCGACGATTTGCGTCGTGGGCGTGGGAAACTGCGGACAGACGTCGGGAACAAACCAGGTGAGCGGCATCTCCGGCGTCACGACGATGGCCCAGCTCATTTCGCTCGTGGGGACGAAGGACGGATGGGTGACCAAACTCCTTCCGGCCTCAGGGCCGGGAGTCGGGGAACGAGTCTTGAGCGCGCCAACGGTCTTCGGCGGCGTCGTCTTCTTCCCGTCGTTCACGCCGACGAATGACATCTGCGCGTCCACGGGTACGAGCAGTCTCTACGCGCTCTTCTACAAGACCGGAGGCCCATACTCTGAGCCGATCATCGGGACAACGGCCGGGGCAGGTGGAGTCGCAAACGTGAACAAGTCGACTTCGCTGGGATCCGGCATGGCGTTCGGAGCGGTTCCTTATGTCGGTTCCGGTGCGGACGGAACGAGTCCGTACAAGTTGTTCATCAACACCAGCAGCGGCTCGTTGAGCCCACAGGAAGTCAATCTGGCTATTGATCCACGAGCACACTTCGCATCATGGATCAACATGTAATCAGATCGCCGCTGTTGGATCCCACGGATGGGGCAGAGAAGAGTCTCTTCTCTGCCCTCCGTCTCTTCTCAACGGTTTTCTTGCTCGCGCTCATATCGAGCACTCTTTCTCCTGGATGCTCACGTGAGCGGCCTGCCAACCCGTCAGCTTCTTCTCAGCCTTCAGGCGCCTTGTCTCCGCTTTCGATCATCCGGAGCGCGGCCGTGGTGCCAGACCCGGTGTTGCGGGATTCGCCGATCGAGGTTGACATTGATGTCGATGAGGGCCGAGGCGAGGTATTGACGTACGAGTACCAGTGGTTCCTCAACCGTGTGGCCGTGCATGGGGCCACCACCGACGCATTTGACCCCGCGAACCTTCGGCGCGGCGACGTCATCCACGTCGAGATCATCGGTACCGATGAAAAGGGAGCACGAGCGTCATATCGAACTCCAGCGGTGACGGTTGTGAACACCCCGCCTGTCATCAAGAACGTCGTGATCGAACACGACCTTCCTCACCGTCGGCTGGTGGCTAAGGTGCAGGCATCAGACGCGGACCAGGATGACATCCATTTTGTGTTTCGATGGTTACGAAATGACAAGATAGTATCGGAAGGACCGAAAGAGATATTCGAGGCGGCCAGTGTAGCCGAGAACGAGGTTGTGACCGTGGAAGTGATCCCGTACGATGGAGACGGCGCAGGCGAACCGGTGCGGGCGGCCCCCCTGGCTGGTAGCAACAATGCTCCGAATATTGTCAGTCATCCGAACGTGATGGCGAATGCGGAACTGTACGAATATGCCGTCGAAGCAAAAGATCCTGAGGGGGGCGCAGTCGTCTTTGAACTCGAAACAGGTCCGGCCGGGATGGTCATTGATAAGGCATCAGGTCGCGTGGTGTGGAAGGTGCCGCCTTCACTCAAAGGCACCCATCACGTAAAGATTGTGGCCGCCGATGCGCAAGGTGCAAGGAGTTGGCAGGAATTTGATTTATCCATCCCCGCCTCACCGGGCAGAGAAGTAACACCCACCAGCTAGCGTCACGTAGTCGCCGCTTAAAAACGATCCTATCTCGCGGTTCAACTTTGTCTTAGTCCAGCTTGAGGGCTGGGCTTGGCACGGAGGACTCGCTGTCCACCGGTGGCTCGGCGGGTGGGAGGATGGGAGCACGCCGTTGAAGTTTTTCAAGCGTTTCCTGCTTGAGCTTTGTGGGCTCTTCGATGCGGTTCTCGCGCTGAAGCGCATTGAGTTCGGCAGCTTTCCGTGCGTTCAGCTCCACCATGTCCACTTCATCCCTCACAAGAGAGGGGGTCAAGAACACGAGCAGGTTAAGCTTCTCTTGCTGCCGGCTTTGGAACCGGAAGAGCCATCCCAACAGTGGAATATCGCCTAAAAACGGAATCTTGCTCTCGCTGATGGTCAAATTATCGCGGACGAGGCCGCCGACGACGAGGGTTTGGCCATCCCTGGCAATGGTGGTCGTTTCCATGGAGCGTTTGGTTGTCGTTGGTCCAACGGGAACGGTTGCATTGCCGGTGCCGATCGTCTGGGCCACAGCTTCCGCAATGGCCGTGATCTCCTGCTTGATTTCGAGGCGAATCAGATCGTTCTCGAGGACCTGCGGAGTCAACTCCAGGGTGACGCCGACGTCTTTCCGTTCGATGGTGACGAGCGTACCGCCCGTGATACCTTGCGCCTGGCCGGTCGGAAACGGCCGGTTTTCTCCCACCACAATCTTCGCCTTCTGATTGTCGGCTGCCAACACATGCGGTGTGGACAAAACGTTCGTGTCGGTCAAGTTCAGAAGGAGATGTAAAAACGCACGGATATTGACGGTGTTGAGCAACGGAATCGTTCCGCCGCTCGAGGCGCCCGCGGCGATGCCGAGGATGGTCTGAGCCACAGTGGAAATGTCTTCCGGCGCACGATTAAAGCCGTAAATTCCTTGGGCGTCCCCGTTTTTTGCCGCCCCAAGTACTTGAACAGGATCCGTTCCAATTTGCCTGAGTCTGTCGACTTGGACTTCCAAAATCACCGCCTCGACGAAGACTTGCTTCCGCCGGCTATCGAGATCCCTGATGACCGAGGCCAGCCTGCTATAGGCCATCTTAGTCGAGCTGATAATGATGGAGTTGGTCGCCTTATCGGCGAATACCTGAACCGGTGCCTCGAACTCCGTGAGCGGCCTGATCGGGGGTCGGACGCCAGGGGTCACCTGTGACACGGTCTGTGATCTGGCGACCAAGTTCGTCAAGACCGCCGCCAAGTCGGTAGCGTTGGCGTGCTTCAGTTTATAGACGAACACGCCGCGCTCGGGCGGAAGCTCACCCATCGGGACGATCTGATACACAGGACCCCTGGGGACGACCGCCAGCCGACTCACTTCAAGCGCAGAGACGAAAAGATGATACGCCTGATCCGGCGTCACCTTCGTTGGAGAAAATACCGAGATCTTCCCGCCAGCTTTTTTAACGGTATCGTCCAACACGAAATTCTTGCCCGTCAGCTCGCTGATAAAACGAACGAAGACGGAAAGATCGACCTCGTTGAAATCTAAAGCGACCCGCCCGCCGCTATTCGGTTGGGAAAACGCAGGAGAATGGAGCAGCATTCCGGCGACCGCAGCGATCAGACACGTCCGAAGGACCCAGATTTTTCCTAGTTGCCGGCGCCTGGGAAGGACCCGCTTGAGGCCAGCCAGGAGGCCGGCAGACGGAAGGTGTGTCATCCGTTCAGACCCGGTAGTGGGTGGAGCCAAACCATGGGGGAAACCGTACCACAAGCCTCCACAATGACACAACCAAAAGGGGGTTCCGGGCAGTTATGGTGCCGGGCGTTGCCCATTCTCGGTAATGCTGTGCATTTTTGATGTTGCGTCGCAAATGCTGAAAGTCTCGCTCGCTCTAACCGGTGATAAACAAAGAGAAAGAACAGAAACAATATGGGTCATGATGGCATCAGGATTGCACATCTGGTCGCAGTTTCCCCCACGCGACATATTTGCGTCGGTTGGCGCCGAAGATGGAATCGGGCTGAAACCAGCCATTAGAGCCGGTTTGTGCCCATTGATCTGCTAAGGTTAGAACGTGCGAACGGACAAGCGCTCTTCTCAAAAACCCGACAAGAAACTGCCCTCGCGGATGCATAAGCGAGGCATCGTCGGGTATAGCAAGAAAACCGCGCTGCTCGAAGAAGCAATCACCCACATGAACACCGGCAAGTACGGCCGGTCGTCTGCTGCGCTGAAGGAACTCCTCGCTCTCGATCCACAGAATATCGAAGCCCGCCATTTGTTTGCGACACTCCACCTCCGGCTCGGCAGTCTCGTCACTGCGAGGCAAGCCTTTGAATCGCTCGCCAATGAGGCGATCGGCCGACAAGATTATTGGCTCGCCGAATCTCTGTTGCGCGAGTACTTGGCCGCCGGACCCCGCTGTGTTCCCTTTCTCGAACAGCTGGCCCAGGTCCATCAAGAAAAGGGCGACGAGATGGCCGCGGTTGTCGAACTAGGTAAAGCCATTGAGATTTTGCGGGACGATCCCGACCCAGACAACCCACAGAAGGCTGCACAACTCTACTCAAAAATCCGCGAACTGGCTCCCGCAAGTTCCGTCGCGTTTCAGCTCGCTTCATTGTTTGACGTACAGACCGGTGAGTTGCTCATCCCCCCGACCACTCCTTCCACCCCACCCTCGGAGGATTTCACTCCTTCAACCGATGCTGTCATGTCGCCGGCAAATGGTCCGGCTCAAGCTGTCGAGCACACTCTGCCGGAGGTCATGCCATGGGAGGTGGCCGAAGAATCGCCAGCGGCGGATGAAACGGAAACCGACGCTCCTGAAGGTCCTACGCCGTCGGCGCCCGAGGAGATACCTGTACTGGAGTCGGCTGTCGATGAGGCACCCTTCTCCTACAAGATGAGTGAGCCGGTGCCTTCTGATGCTTCCTCGGATGATGCGATACAAGGCGTTGCAACGAGTGAAATGCCTTCGGAGACGCTGCACGGCGTTTCCTCGCCCATGCCTTGGGAACAGATGGCAGATGCCTCAGTGCAGATCCCTGAGCCCGAGACCCCTCCAACACCCGAGGCGTTCTCTCCACTCGAATCGGTCCTGGCCTCTCTGCGAACAGAGGACACGACAGTTGCGTCGTCGTCCCCGGCGATTGAAGAAACGCCACCAGAAGCACCAGCCGCCAGCGCGCACGTGGCAGAGCCTGCACCCTTAGAGACCGGCCAGACTGAATCCGCTTCATTGTCGGCACCCATGCCATGGGAGCAGATTTCTGATCCGGCGATTCAGATATCGGTCCCCGAGGCTGCACCCACACCTCCGCCTCAAGAATTCGAATCCAATGTGTCACCCGCGGCGCCCGACATCCTAGGTTCACTGGCTGTCTCCGACGCGGCTTCATGCCCGCAACCGGCTGCTGAACTGACTGAGGCTCCACCGATGGAGCCCGCTCACTCGACGGAGCCTTCGGCTGCCAGCGCAGGCGAGGTCCCATCGGCCACATCGTTCTCGTGGAATTCCGTCTTTGACAAGGCCTGGAAATTCACAGCCGGCACCATGGCGCCCAGTCCGACTGTTCCGTCGGAAACCGCACTCGAGGCGACCGATGAGCCGCAGGCGATGGAGACGCAGGCAGTGGAGAGCTCGGTCGTAGAACCACCCCCAGTCGCTTCCCCTTCCCGTCAAGAGGACCTCGTCGCTCCGGTCGCGCCAGAGACGCCCGTTTCCTTTTCACCGATTGTGAGTGGACAGGTCCCACAGCAAGTCGTTCCCACCACGCCGGTCGATTGTCCACCCATCCCTGCCGAGACATCTCCACGACAAGAGACCCCCGCTCATTGGAACACCGGGGAAGTGGCGGTTCAGGTTCACCGGCCCTCCAAGAAGAAAAAACGGTGGGAGAAAGAGTCCGACGACGCTGCACCGGCAGCGGAACCTCCATCGGCGGATGAATTGCTCCCGGAGCCCGAACCAGAAGAGAAACGACAATGGAAATCCACCGTTGACGAGCCGGCTCCCCCCGTGGAACCGGTGTTCAGCCCGCCGGTGGACTTGCGCCCAGAGTGGATGCAGGCGACGGAAGCGATTACCTTGGCTCGCACCGAACCAGCGGCGCCCCATGCAAGATGGAGCGATGCCGACGTGTTGGTCCCGCCCACCGCTGAGGCCGCAAGAGTGTCAGCCGTCGATGTGCTGTTTTCTCCGAGCCCGACGGCCGATGAAGTCCATCCACGTGGTTCTCTGTCCTGGGCGAAGCCGCGCCCCCGCCTGATGGCTCGCCTCCACCGAGTCCGGATCGGGATTTCCTCGTTCATCGGCTCGTGCTTTTCGACCACTCGTTCCCTCACCTTTCTCGCCTTCATGATCACGATTGCCACCGTTGTGGTGGCTGCGGCCGGCGTAGGAGCGGTCGGCGTGATGTGGATGGTTATGGAGGACCCACCGAGTTCGCTCTATCAAACCTTGACCATCTCGCCTCCGCGTGTGATTACGGATGCCAAGAAGAATGGCTATCTCCTTCTGCTGGGCTTCGATGCGCCCGACGGCCAAAATCCGGTTCAGGCCGGATATGAACGGAAGGCGGAGCCACAGCGTGACCGAGTCACGGCCCAGGTGTGTCTTGGCGACGAAATCAAAACACCTGGCGTCACCGGGGGAGCGTCCGATCACGTGGTCAAGGGATGGATCCGGAGCGGCGACCTCCTGTCGAACCTCAAAAGCCAAGGCGCGACCCTCAGATCTTTGAGCTCTCGGGAGTCGACCGCCCTGGCTCGCTATCAGCAATGGCTCGCGATGCCTTTCGACGATTGGGGCTTCGGACAGTCGGTCGGCCCGAACTGCACCCGTGTGTTGCTAGCGCACCGGCTCTTCGTGTTGGACGGATTCAATCAGGACCTGCCCACGGGTCTCGACCGACTGGAAGCCGACTTCCAGGCGTGGCGGGTGGCCCTCGCACAGTCCAAGACACTGCCGATGAAGATGCTGGCCGTGACGGCCGTGCAGGACGACGCCTCGGTAGCTTCCGGACTGCTTAGCCGCGTGGATCTTGACGGAGGCTCGCTTGCCAAATTGAGCAAGATGGTCCGTCCTCTCGATCAGGTAGAACTATCCATACGTTGGCCGATGCAAAGTCAGTTTGTCTGGGCGACGAAAGCGGTTTCGTCCGAGCTCAGAGACGACAAAGCGGCAGACCGCCCCTGGTATGTCTCAATCACGGCAGCGATGCGCCTGCCGGTTCAACGCCGTGCCAACGCCTATGCGGAATATTACGAAGCGGCCAACAAGACGGTTGCCGGCAGCCGATATACGAATTTGCCCAAGCTTTCGACATTCGTCCAAACGCCTCCGTCTGGGTTGATGGATTATTTGACCAACCCTGTCGAGCACATCGTGGGCATTGAGCCGCTGCCGTCGTGGGATCCCTTCGTGATGCGGATGGTCGAGGCCGATGCGCAACTTCGTTTAGTAGGGCTGCAGGCCTGGCTTAGGCGCGGACCACAAGATAGCGACGTCCTCATGCGGTTGGCGAAAGCCGGTCAAGCGTACTATGATCCCTTTACAGGCCTTCCGATGCTGGTCAACCAGCGCAAAGGGGTAATCTACAGCGTCGGGCGGGATGGGAAGGACCAGGAAGGCGATGATGTTCGCGACGTGACAGCGATAATCCCTCTCTCAGCTTCTGAATCCCGCCGTAGTGCCTCACTCCGGTAGACCTTTCGTCCTGTATATCCCGACGGCTCTCCCCGAGCTGTGACCCGCACAGGCCGTGTCGCCGGTCGCTTGACAGTGGCGAGGCTATTCCAGACAATCCCACTAGCGGCGTACCTGTCCGGAGCACCGGCCATGAATCGTGATTGGACATCTCGGTTTCGTCGTGGAGTCCGATCTACGGGACCGATCCCCACCCAAATTGTGTCGAACGAGGAATTCCTGCCCTGGCCTCGCACCGCGGAGCAGTCGTTGGTGGAGGAGGCCCTCCTCAAAGCGAGCGGGGAGGCGTCGATGCGACTCGGCATGAGCCGTAGGCAGTTTCTCAAGACGTCCGGTGGCATGGCTGCGGCGCTCATGGCGATGAATTCGGTGTTCGGCAGCCTATTTGACGTCCTGCAGACGGAACTGTTTGAACCGGCCGCCTTTGCCGAGCGACAGGGAGACCCCTTTTTCATTTTCGACGTGCAAACACATTATGTCAGCGCCGGGTATGATCCGACGGATGCCGAAGGCCGCCGTCGGGGAGCGGTGACGAAGGATGCGTTATTGGGATTGCGCCGCCGCGCGCGAGAGACGGGACTCAATCCCCGGCTCTCGGCCGACCGCGGGACGCTCGATGATCTCTCGTGGCAGAACTTCATCAAAGAAGTGTTTTTCGACAGTGAAACGTCTATCGGCCTCATTAGTACGCCGCCTGGACCGTATCCCCAGGAAGCGGTCGTGCCGCCGAAGGAGATGGCCCACATCAGAGACGAGGTCAACCGGCTGGCAGGATCCCAACGCATGCTGGCCCACGGACTCGCGACGCCTCAATTGGGGGCTGCGGATCTGGATTTCATGACCATGCAGGCCGAGCAACTGAAGATCGATGCCTGGAAATGCTATACAGGATCGTGCCCGAAGGGCTTTGACCATGGCTGGTGGATGGACGATGAGAAGATCGCCTACCCGATGCTCGAACACGCGAGAAAGCTCAATGTAAAGCGCGTGTGCGTCCATAAGGGGCTCCCGCTGGGCCCCGTCCCGGAATACAACCATCCGAAGGATCTCATCAAGGCGGCCAAGGATTTCCCCGATATTGATTTCCTCGTTTATCACTCGGGTATGAAAAGCGCCGCTTCCATCGATGAAGCGTTTGAGAAGACCGGCGAGATACCTTGGACCACGGAATTTTGCCGCATGAAAAAAGCCAACCCCGGGCTGAAGAACATTTACATGGAGATTGGTTCAACGTTCGCACAGCTCGTGACCACCCATCCGATGGTGTGTGCGCATTTCTTCGGGCAGATTCTGGACGCGTTCGACGTCGATCACGTGCTGTGGGGCACCGACTCGATCTGGTACGGGACCCCTCAGTGGCAGGTCGAAGCGTTTCGGCGGTTTCAGATGCCTGAGCCGCTGATCGAGAAGCACAAGTATCACGCGCTCACGCGCGATGTGAAATCCAAGATCTTCGGGTTGAATGCCGCGGGACTATTTGGCGTCGATGTTGCTGCGGTCAGGAATGCCCTGCCGAAAGATGCGGTGGGTCGCCTTCGCCTCAGCTATCACGAAGAAGGCACAGAGCCGAGTCACAGGCTGTATGGGTGGGTGGCACGATAAGAACGGGTCCTGTCACCGACCAGCCCAGCCGTCCTCGCACCCCGCCCGGTGTAGGGACCCCGCTGCGGGCGGCAGGGCGCCCAGGTCGGTGCCACCCGCAACACCTTTGTGACTCGGTAGAGGAGAGAAAAAAATGAAGAGTGAAATTCTGTATCCGGGGGCGTTTCCGATGGCCCGTGTAGAATTGGCTGCAGGCGAAGCCATCAAGGCCGAATCCGGTGCCATGGTCGCCTCGTCCCCGACGATTGACGTCGAGAGCAAAATGGAGGGCGGTTTTCTCGGCGCCCTGTCACGCAAGTTCCTGACCGGCGAAAAGTTCTTTTTTCAGACGCTTCGGGCGAGTCGGGGGCCGGGCGAGGTGCTCTTGGCGCCGACGGTGCCTGGGGAGATCGTCATGATGGAACTCGACGGGGTCAACGAATATATGGTGCAAAAGGACGGGTTCCTGGCGGGCGACGAGATGATCAAGCTGGACAGTCAGATGCAGAGCCTCAGCCGTGGCCTGCTTGGCGGCGAAGGGTTCTTTATTCTCAAGGTGAGCGGGAAAGGGACCCTGTTGTTGAACAGTTTCGGGGCCATCCATAAAATCGAACTCAAGCCCGACCAAGAATATATTGTCGACAATAGCCATTTGGTTGCTTGGTCGGGCACCACTTCCTACAACATCGAGCGTGCCGCTTCGGGATGGGTTGCCAGCTTCACGTCCGGCGAGGGATTCGTGTGCCGATTTCGCGGTCCCGGCGTTGTCTATATCCAGAGCCGGAATCCTGGCGGTTTCGGCGCGTGGGTGCGTCAGTTCATTCCCGTCTCCGAATGAAGTGAAAGGGCGGCGCTTCGCTGATGAACAGCCCCAACGCTCTTTGCTTCGGCGAGGAGTTTCCTGCCACAGGCGTGCCATGTCACGTGGAAGTGTCCTCCTCGGGACTGACGGTGCGATTTCAGGAGGATGTGCGGGGGCTCGACCAATTGAGCTTACCGTTTTCCACCGTCTCCGTAACGGCCGGCGGTCTTGACCACGATCAATTGGTCGTACGGTGGGGGCTGACACCACAGATACAGACGTTGTATCTCAAGGATCCGGCGGTGATCCGTGCCTTTCGATCGGCTGCCCCGCCCGATCTGACGAAGCACCTGGACGAGACCGCGGCCATGGTTCGACGGGTGCGAAGCCGAAATCGGACAGTCTGGGCCCTCGTGATGGTTGTCATCGGAGGCCTGGTCCTCTCGGTCTGGTTCAGCACTGATGTCCTGGTCGGATGGGCCGTCGATCGTATCCCGGTGGAGTGGGAGAAGCGGCTGGGCCAATCTGCCTACCAAGACTTTTTGGTGCAACAGACCGTGATGAAGGAGGGGGCCTCGGTTGCGGCGGTGCATGAAATCAGTCAGCGGCTCCTTGAGCGCGTTCCCAACAATCCCTACACCTTCGAGATCTCCGTCGTGAAGAACGATGTCGTCAACGCCTTTGCATTGCCTGGCGGCTATGTCGTCGTGTTCACCGGCCTGCTTGAGCAGGCGAAGAGCGGGGAGGAGGTGGCAGGCGTATTGAGCCACGAATTCAATCATGTCCTCGAGCGGCATGGCCTCGAGCGGATCGTCAAGCAACTGGGCGTTGTGGCGGTGATCGGGATCATCCTTGGTGATCAACAGGGATTGGCCGGCGTCATGAAACAGGTGGGTGTCGAGTTGCTCTCCCTGAAATTCGGTCGGGCACAAGAGACGGAGGCCGATGTCACGGGGCTCCAGTTGCTCCATCGGGCCCGTATCGATCCTGCCGGAATGATCACCTTTTTTCAGCGGATGTCGGAGCAGGAACAGGGACGGGTGGAATGGCTGTCCACCCATCCCATGAGCGCCGCTCGCGCTGAGCGGCTCAAGAAAGAAATGGCGTTGCTCCCCAAAACCGTGCCAGAGCCATTTACATTCCAATGGGAAACCGTTCAAGCATCAGCCGGAGCCGCCAGGCGCTGACCAAGCGCCGGACGCTTCGGATCGGAGTGATCACCGATACCCATGGGCTCTACGATCCGGCGATCGAGCCGCATTTTCGCGGGGTCGAGGAAATCCTGCATGCCGGCGATATCGGCGACAAGGAGGTGATTCGACGCCTGCGTCGACTTGCGCCGGTCACGGCGGTCTCCGGTAATGTGGATGACTACGAAGCGAGCGGGTTTCCCCGCCGACGCCTGCTGTTAAGGGGCGGACTGAGGATTGCCCTCTGTCATGTGCTGTATGAACGAGGGAAGATGACGCCTGAGGCGGAGGCCTGGTTGGATCGCGAGCAACCGGATGTGTGCGTGTTCGGCCATAGCCACCGTCCCACACTGGCCCAGCATGGCCGCACGATGCTCTTTAATCCCGGGTCCGCAGGCCCCAGACGGTTTTCCTTACCGCGTGGTGTCGGCATCCTGACGGTGGGAACCGGGAAGACGACGCCTACCTTGATTCGTCTGAGCGACCGCGTCGCTGCAAGCTCTCCGTCACCAAAAATCTCGGGTCGAGCGAAAGGAGCCTCATCATGAAAGCCGGACGATTGTCACGCGGGGTTGTGTCCAGCCTGGTCGTGGTCAGCCTCATGACAGCAGGCTCAGGATGTTTTGGGCCGTTTAACCTGACCAGGAACGTGTATAACTGGAATAGCGGAATCAAGGGGAGCGGTGAAGTCAACGAAAAATGGATGAAGGAGATCGTGTTCTTCGGCATGATCGTCATCCCTGTCTACATGTTTTCGGCGCTGCTCGACGCCTTTGTCTTCAACGCGATCCAGTTTTGGAGCGGCAGCAACCCGGTGAAAGTCACGCAAGGGCCCGATGGACACATTCAAGAAGTTCAAATTGTGGACCAGAACATTCTCGTGACGTGGTCGGAAGATCATCGTTCGGCTGCCCTGACATATCAGCAGCAGGGGCGGATCATAAAAACAGCGCTCATTGTGGAAGATGACACTGGATATAGACTCCTAGAAGGAGGACGGACTCTCGTTCTCACCGAACAGGCTCTCGATGGTGGAGTTAACTTTGTGGATGGCGATTGTCGGCTGATCGATCATGTATCTTTCCACCTCCTTTGGCGGGTATCGAATGACCTGGCACGACCATCGTCATAGCGACATTGTCCAGTGTGTTTCCAGAACGTGAACCACCACTGTCCGCCATGGCCGGGTTAATCGCAGGCGTATAACGCCGGTCGATCAGCACCTGTCGCCTCAGCGGAAAAGCCCGAACAATCCAGAAATATTGCAGCCTTTTGCAATCATCCCTCCAACCTTCTTTTATCCAAACCCTCAGGTGATGACCCTAACTGGGGGATTGTATTTTTCAACGTCGTTGCCTAGGCTTACCCTCAAACTGAGGGTATTGGGATGTCTTCCAATAGTGCAAGAGTCGGCATCCTACTCGTGCTCTGCGCGCTTACTTCCTGCACCGCTTCCACCAATACAAAACGCACCACCGTATCTCACCCTTCGGGACTTCCGGAATCCGGCAACGATGTTCTCTCTGATACCAGACAGCAGTATCCGTCCGACCTGTATCTAACTGGCATTGGAGAAGGGACTTCGGAAAAGGCTGCGACCGAGCTCGCCCGTGCCGATCTCTTAAAGAAGGTCCGTGCAGAAGTGAAAGTGACGTGGACGGATTTCATGCTGGAGAGAAACGGTCGTGGAGAGCAAGAACTGTCGCGGTTGGTAGAGACTCGTGTAACGGAGCTGGTCAAGGGCATCGAGGTCGTGAATCAATGGATGGACTCCAGCGCTGGTCTAACCTACTGCGTGGTAGTTTTGCCGAAAACAGAGGTATCTAGAATCCTTCAAAGCTCTCAGGGTCAAAGCGAGGTGGTTCCGGAGTCCCTAGACGCTTCTCCGGTGCGAGACGACATCTGGGTAACAGCCGAGGGAACCGTACTCTTCAGCGAGGACACGACAATAGAGGAAGCCAGAACACGTTCGCGCGATGAGGCGCGACGTAAGGCCATTGAGCAAGCGATCGGGGTTTTTGTGAGAGCCAGCACAGTGGTGTACAACGCTGGGCTGGCCGAGGACCTCGTCCATTCGATCGTCCGGGGTGTTGTGATTGAGGAGCAGATCCTCTCAGAGGGACTGCGAGAAGTCGATATTGGTAAGGGGAAAAAAGCGCTGATCCATGATACGACGCTCAGAGCTCTGATTAGGCCGGTTCCGGCCGAACGTCGCACCAACTTTGCGGTTAGGGGTAATCTTAACAAGCCCATATTCTTTGCCAATGAAGAAATGGTGATCACGGTCGCGGCTTCCGAGGCAGCCTACATTCATATTTTCAATGTCGAACAGGACAATGCGGTCACCGTTTTGTTTCCCAATAAGTTCAGGCGAGATAATTTCTTGACCGGGAAGAAAGAGTTGACCTTCCCGGACGACGAGCTTCGAGATATGGGAGTGCGCCTCCGCGTCATCCCTCCTGCAGGAGCCAGTAAAGCTCTTGAGAAAATCAAATTGATTGCCACTAAGAAGAACCTAGATTTACCGCGAGGCAAGTTCAATGATGCGAGCTTCCAAACCTATCAGGGACAGGACACCGGTTTAGTCACTGATCTTATGAAGGAGCTAACCAAGTTGGACGACACGGAGTGGGCTGAAATGACCGTATCGTATGAGGTTCTCAAGAAATAGCCAGTAGTGGAGGTCGCACACATGATGCGGGGGAAGCGATCAGCGTTGACCTTGCTGCTTGTAATGGCGGTCATGGGAGGACCGGTGAGCTGTAAGCGGGCCCTGCCGCCGAGCACCTTCGCTAACGAATCGCTGAAGGGTCAGCAATTGGCGCAAACCAAGCATCGGCTGTTGAAACAGGGGGCGGTGGGAAACAGCACCGGTTTTACTGCTTTCTGGATTCCCATGAGCAGGCCTACCGAGAGTGAGGCAAGGCAAGACATGGTGAACCGTCTTAAACATGACGGGATTAACTTGAAAGGGCTTGCCATCAGCTATGCAAATGTGACGAGGGAGCGAGGCGGGTTCAGCTTGCTGGGTTTGATCGCGACACCGAGAATCACCCTAACAGCCGACATCATCGAAGTCCTTCAAGAACCGCGGATCGCGGGATGGCCAACCGAACTACCATACGTGGTTGGTTCAGTGGATGTGGACGATGTGCCTCAGGTGGGGGCTATCCCAAACAAGAACCGGTATGCCGTGGTGATAGGGATTGAGCACTACAGGAGGGAGTTGCCGAATGTCAATTTTGCTTCCCATGATGCCAAGGTCATGACGGAGTATCTGACCAAGCGATTAGGGTTCGCTGAAGAGAACGTGGTCTCGTTGGTTAACGAGCATGCAGCAAAGAGCGACGTGGAAAAGTATCTCGAATATTGGCTTCCAGAACATGTGGACCACGACAGCACCGTCTTGATCTATTATTCCGGCCACGGAGCGGCAAACTTCAAGACGAACGAGGGATACCTTCTTCCCTTTGACGGCGATCCCACCTATCTCGATGGCACAGGCTATCCACTCAAACGTCTCTACGAGAGTTTAGAGAAGTCACCGGCCAGGGAAGTCGTGGTCATGCTGGATTCCTGTTTCTCGGGGACAGGGGGCCGGTCGGTCACGAGCAAAGGCCTGCGGCCCGTGATCGTCTCTGTGGAAAACCCAATTCTGGCTGGCGGGAAGACAGTGGTGTTAACCGCGAGTTCAGGTGTTCAAGCCTCAAGTACCTATAATTCTAAGAGCCATGGGCTGTTGACATATTTTTTGCTAAAGGGGCTTCAGGGCAGCGCCGATCAAAACAACGATGGAAAGATTGATTTGAACGAAGTGTACACCTACTTGAAGCCGCATGTTGAATCCGTCGCACGGCAAGAATTCAACAACGAGCAGACTCCCCAATTGCTCGGTAGCGAGGCTATGCTCAACAGGCCGATTATGCTCATTGGATCGACGCCATGAGAGCAGAGCCTCTGCTTCCTACCATAGAGAAACCTGACTTCGCTCTTACTTACCGGGGGGAGAAACTTCAGCGAAGTCAGAGTGGTCACACAATGCCTAACCACCTTTGTGTTGCCGATCTGAAGATTTTTTCTGAGACAACCTAGGGGGATTTCCAGTATACTTCGCCTAGGTACCGCCTACTAATCACATAGGCACGGCGGTACAGACAACTCTTTCACGGAGGAGGACTTATGATGAAGAGAGTGCTCGTTGTTGCGGTAGCAGTGCTGTTCGCGTTGCAGGTGGGCTTCGCTCTTGCGGCACCCACTGGTAATCCGGACACGGGACCTGGCTGTGGCCTCGGGAAGCTGGCGTGGCAGAACTATCCTCACCAAAAGACCATTGGCGTCCAAGTGCTTGAGGCGACCACCAACGGGACCTTCGGCAGTGGGACCTTCGGCATCAGCAGCGGAACCTCCGGCTGCACCAACGACGGCCAAGTCTGGGCGTCTGAGAAGGCGAACGTCTTTGCCGCCATCAACTTTGACAATCTCGCGCAGGATATGGCACAGGGTCACGGCGAGCATCTCACTTCTCTCGCAACCCTCATGGGCATTCCGGCCGATCAGCAACCGGCGTTCTTTGCGATGACGCAGGAGCGGTATGCGTCCTTCGTGAAGGCGGGTGAATCTTCCCCGGGAGCGATGATCAAGGCGTTGAATGACGCAGTGGCGACGCATCCGACGCTGGCCAAAGTGTCTTTGAACAAGTAAGTTCTGTCCTATGGGGTTCCGGTCTCATAGGCTGGAACCCCGCGCTGTGTCCCGCATCCTCCTGTCCTGTTGTCTCGCCGCTCTTCTCCCCGTTATCGCGACGGTAACGTCGATCGCGGCCCCGAGCGAGGACCCCTATCTGAAACAACTCATTGAAGAAGCGACAGTCGCTCGGCTTGCCGACCAACGCGAATGGCATGTGCTCCTTCATTACCAGCCCAATCTATTCGGCCGGGGCTTCACGAGCATGCAGGACGATCCCGGCTTCTTTATGGCTCCCACCGGCAAGACGGATCCCCAGGCCGAGCTGGCAGCGACGCTCGCCCAGTTTTTCTCCGACGAATTGGTCGGTCGTTCGAAGCAACCGGCACAATGTGCCTTCGTCGCCCGTTATCACTGGCTCAAGGAAAAGCTGCATTTCGACGATAGCCGCTTGCCGCCTCAGCCATGTGAGCGCTTTACCCGATGGTTCAATGAGTTCAACGCCCAATCGATCAGCGTCATCTTTCCCACCGGGTTCATGAACAATCCTGCATCGATGTTCGGGCATACCTTTTTGCGCATCGATGCCAAGGGGCAGACCCCGCAGACCCGTATTTTGGATTACACCATCAACTATGCGGCCGAGGTTCCGCCGCATGCGGGGCCAGAATATGCGATCAAAGGCATCTTCGGCGGCTATCCCGGGCACTTCTCGACGATTCCCTACTACCTCAAGGTCCAGGAGTATCGCGATATCGAAAATAGGGACATTTGGGAGTATCGGCTGGATCTCACGCAAGAGCAGGTCCGGCGTCTCCTGATGCATACCTGGGAAATGGGAAATGCGTATTTCGATTATTTCTTTTTTGACGAGAATTGCTCGTTCCACATTCTCTCACTCATAGAAGCGGCTGAGCCGTCGATCCACCTGACTGACCACTTCCCGTTCTATGCGATTCCCGTCGATACGCTGAGGCTCTTGGCCGACTCGGGACTGGTCGCGGAAGTCGTCTCACGGCCTTCCAGGAGCACGTTGGTCAGAAGAAAGCGGGACGCAATGAAGGAGGAGGAACGTGGGTGGCTGAACCGGCTCATCGCGGACCCCGACGCGCTCAAATCCGAGCGCTTTCGCAGCCTCAGCCCTGAGCGGCAAGCGTTTGTGTTGGAAACCGCGTCCGACTATCTCTTGATGCGTGGCAGCGGAGCTCCAGAGGAGGGCGCACCATTTCGCGAAAAGAACAAGTCGATCCTGGCCGCGCGCAGCCGTTTGAAGGTAGTGCCAACCGACCTACCGATTGAGCCCTATGTCAAACGCCCTGATCTTGGCCACGGGACGAGTCGCATCGGAATCGGTGCCGGCTGGAGAAACGACCGGGCCTTCGAAGAAATCAATCTGCGCGCCGCCTATCATGACTTGCTCGACCCCGAACCCGGATATACACCCGACGCGCAGATCGAGGTGATGTCATTTGCGGTGCGGCACTACCACAACCAGTCTCAAGCGCGCCTTGAACGGTTCACCCCCCTGAATATGGTTTCCCTTGCACCAATGGACTCGCTATTTCAAGCTCCTTCCTGGAAGCTTGGCCTCGGCATGAATACGATTGTCCAGGGGGGCTGCCAGCTCTGTACCAATGGCTACTTGAACGGCGGCATGGGCGGGGCCGTTGAATCGCGCATACTTGGGCGCCAAGTGTGGTATGCGATGGCTGAAGTGGAAGCCGATGCCAGTAAGGCCTACGAGGAAAACTATCGGATCGGCGGGGGTGGAACGGTTGGCCTCGTGGCCGACATTACCGATCGATGGAAACTTCTCGCCACGGGAACCTATCTACGGTTCCCCTTGGGCGATAAATCCGAAGATATCCGTTGGTCGATCGGGCAGCGATATTCTCTGATGAGGAATCTTGCCTTCCGGGTGGAGTACAACCACCGGAGTCATGACAACGATGTGTTGGCCACCCTCCAGATGTACTTCTAGTCACAGAACCCTGCTCCAGTGTGTCCTGTGCTGTGTCATGTGCCTCTTCGCCCAAACGGCGGACGGTCAGGATGCGGTACCCGGAATTCATGCATCGGATCACGGACCGGAGATCTACGGGGCCATCTTCGTCCTTGGCTCGCTTGCGAAAAACCGCAATCTCAATGTCGGCGGCGAAGAACTGCCGTCCACCACGGTCCGGAACGGCGCGGGCGGCGGGTTCAGAGCCGGTGTCTTCCCTGCGTTCACAGGCTATATTGTGGGAATTCAGGCAGAGTCGTTTGGATTGGGCCATGAGGTGAGCGCGCCTGCATCGATGGGATCGTCAGGCATCCAGTCCGGGCGCGGGACGTTGTTGGCATGGACGACCATGGTGAGCCTCCTGGTTCAGTACCCTGGCAAGGTTCTCAAGCCGTACATCGGTATTGGCGCCGGCTGGTCGTCATCATTCTTGGTCGACGCAACTCTCACGAAGGGGGCGATGACGCAGACCGGGACGCTGCAGGATACTAGCCTTGCCCTTCAATATGTTGCCGGGCTTCGCACCTATGTCACGGAGAGCCTCTTCGTGTTTGGTGAGTACAAGTACTTTGCGAGCCGCTACCAATGGGGCGGAAGTCTTGAACCGACGCTTGATCTTCGGACGCACATTGTGGCCATCGGAGTCGGCCTCTCGTTCTAATGAGGGGAACGACAGGCCTCTTGCCCGCCCGAGAGAGTCCTGCTACAAGTGGTCTTCAACGCTCCGGAATCCTTTCATGAACCCGAAACCTCATCCCCGCGACGAGCGTTCAACGAGACAACTTCCCTTCGTCCCGCTGGCTCCTCATCCTCCACTCCACCGGTACTATGGCGGCGACGGCGCGGCCCGGCAGGGCTTTCTCAATGACCTCTTCAACCGAACGGCGTATCAGTATCGAAATATCGACAAGGCGACCGGTCTTGGCTTCGGCATCTGGTATCGCCGACGAGCGCTGCAACAAGCCGGACTCACTTCTGGGATGCATGTGCTGGATGTCGCATGCGGCCCGGCTTTGGTGGCGCAATGCGCCCATGACATCGTCGGTCCCACAGGGTCAGTGGTCGGCCTTGATCCCAGCCTCGGCATGCTGCGGGAGGCGCGGAAAGGCCCTTGTGGGAAGTTGGTCATCGGCGTAGGAGAACGGCTGCCCTTCCCGGATGCGAGTTTCGATTTCTTGAGCATGGGCTATGCACTACGCCACGTCTCTGACTTGCGAGCGGCATTCGCAGAGTACTGCCGTGTGCTCAAGCCTGGGGGTGTCGTGCTCCTTCTGGAAATCTGCCGTCCCCACTCACCGTTGTTGCTGTCCCTTTCACGGTTTTACATTAAGACGGTGCTGGGCATCGCCTTTTCGGCATCTACGGGAAACCGTGACATGAAGACGCTGATGGAGTATTGGTGGGATACGACCGAGACCTGCGTCCAGCCGGAAACGATAGTGGGTGCCTTGAAGGATGCCGGATTCTCGGATTGCTGGCAGCAGGAATGGTTCAACGGCCTTTTGCGTGACTACCGCGCGGTCCGTACTCAAGGGAATGTCCACGGCTAGCGAGGTAACCTTTTGCGCCTCATAGGAGACTATGTCCTCTCTTGCTCTCGAACAGGAAGTCGCCACGCTGATTGTACAGACGCTCAAGCTCAAGGCGGATCCGTCCACCATCCAACCTGAGGCCGCCCTGTTCGGCGACGGGCTCGGCCTCGATTCTATCGATGCACTGGAGTTGTCGTTGGCCATCGCTCAAACGTACGGCTATCAAGTCAAGTCCAGCGACCCGGAGATCAAGGCGATGTTTTCCTCTCTCAGGGCGCTCACCCGGGCCATCGAAAAAAATCGCACCAAGTGAACGCTGTGGCGTCATGTCAAATGCTCCGTTGATCGACCTCTATGGTCCGGACGATGCGCTGGCCTGGGAAGCCGATGGCCCCCGATCCGCAGGCGAGTTTCTTTCCGACGTGGCCGAGCTTGCCGATTCCCTGCCAGACTCCCGCTCGGTGCTCAATCTCCTCTCCAGCCGCTACGAGTTTCTCGTCGGCTTTGCCGCGGCCATGGTGCGTGACCAAGTGACGCTTCTCCCGCAAAGCCGGGCAGCACAGACGCTGCGGCGGATTGCCGGTGAACATGGAGAGTGCTACGGCTTGACGGATCGCGGGGACCCGGTGGAAGGACTTCCTTGTGTGACGCTCCCATTCAGGCGAGGCCGCTTCGACCGATCGATGAGGGTTCCCCAGATTCCGCTTCACCAGCAGGTCGCTGTGGCGTTTACCTCGGGCAGTACGGGACAACCCACGCCGAACCGGAAAACCTGGGGGGCCTTGGTATCCGTCGCTCGGGACACGGCCTCACGTTTCGAACTCAAAGCCGGTCGTGGTCGGGCAGTCGTCGCGACGGTCCCACACCAGCACATGTTCGGTCTGGAAGCTTCCGTGATACTGCCCATCCAGCACGGTCTGGCCATGCATGCGGGCCGTCCGCTCTTTCCTGAGGATGTGCGCACGGCGCTTCAGGAGGTGGCAGGACGGCCGGTATTGATCACCACACCATTGCACTTGCGCGCCTGCGTCATGGCGGGCGTGAAGCTGCCGCCCATCGAGATGATTCTTTCGGCGACTTCTCCGTTGGCAAGGGAGCTTGCGCGGGAAGCCGAGGAACGGTTCCGTGCGCCCGTGAACGAAATATTCGGCTTTGCCGAAGCTGGGAGCGTGGCGTCACGGCGGACGGTGAATGTGGATGAGTGGCAGATGTTGAACGGCGTCACGTTGACGGGGGCGGAGCCGGACTGGTCCGTGCAAGCCGAGTACCTTTCGCGTCCTATCCGGTTCCCGGACCGCATCGCCGTCACCGGGCAAGGAAGGTTTCGCGTACTGGGCCGGATGGAAGACCAGGTGAACATCGCCGGCCATCGTGCCTCACTTGGAGATCTCACCCGAAAGTTGCTGGAGGTCGACGGCGTGCAAGATGGAGCCTTTTATCTCCCCGATACCGGGCATGCCCCGTTGACGCGTCTCACCGCGGTGGTCGTCGCTCCCGGAAAAACCCATGAGGACATCCAGCGCGCGTTACGGTTGTCGATCGACGCCGTATTTCTCCCTCGGCCGCTTCTCCTGGTGCCAAGGCTTCCTCGCAACGAGACAGGCAAATTGCCGCGGGAAGCGTTGCGGCGGCTGGTCGAGCAGGAGTCCGCCCATGAGCTTTGAACGGACGTTGACGATCACGAAGGATCACCCCGCACTGCCCGGACATTTTCCCGGTTTTCCGGTCGTTCCCGGCGTCTTAGTCCTCGATGAAGTGATCGAAACATTGAAACAGCGGTTCGGGGACGCGCTGGTCGTGACGGGATTGCCTGCCGTAAAACTGTCTTCTCCGTTGAAACCGGAAGAACCGCTAATGATTGCGATTGAATCGGAGGATGCGCGGACGGCCGTCTTTACCTGCCGCGTCGGCAGTCGCCTCATTGCGTCCGGCTCTATCCGGTTCCGGTTGCCCGGTTGATCCACTTGATGACTGTTGCCTGGAAGGCCCAACAGGAACTCGGCAACCGTCGGATGATCCGGCTGATGGCCTGGGTCGCTCTCTCATGGGGGAGACCGGTGGCCCGCGCTCTGCTCTTCCCGATTTGCCTCTACTACCTCTGCCGGTCAATAGCGGCGCAGCGGACACTCCGCACGTATTATGTGCGGGCATTGGGTCGATCGCCCGACTGGAAGGAACTGTTCCATCACTACCACTACTTTGCGTCGACCATTCTCGACCGCCTGTATTTCCTCCGCGGACACTTCGATCAGTTCGCCATCACCATCAAGGGGGCGGATACCCTCAGCCGGGCCTTGGCGGGTGGGCGCGGATGTCTCCTGCTTGGCTCGCATCTCGGCAGTTTCGAGGTGGTCCGGGCGGTGGGATTGGCCCGCGAGGAGATTGACATCAAAGTCCTGATGGACGAGGCGAATGCGCCGTTGATGCGGGCGTTCTTTCGCGAGATCAACCCTGCAGTGGCCGACAACGTGCTTCAAGTCGGAAGACTCGATACGATGCTGCGCGTGCAAGAGTGCCTGGACGGCGGCGGCATCGTCGGCATCATGGGGGACCGAGTGATCTCCCAGGGCCAAGCCATCTACTGCGATTTCCTCGGTGCAACCGCGCCGTTCCCGACCGGCACGATGAGGTTGGCGCATGCCGTCCGTGCCCCTGTCGTCATGTTCTTCGGCCTGTACCGCGGAGGAAACCGCTACGACGTACATTTGGAACTCCTCAGCGATCGGATTCAGCTGTCACAGGATCGACGTGAAGACGATATTCGCCGGTGGACCCAGCGCTATGCCGATCGACTCGCGCATTACAGTTGCCAGGCGGCGGACAACTGGTTCAACTTCTATGACTTCTGGCACGTCGCTCACTAACCACGGCTTTTCGCATGCCAGCGACGGCATTGCCACCGAGCGTTGCCTCTGGCCCCCTCTGCATTGGAGCATCCTGTTCATCACGCACGTCCTGCTGTGCTGGGACCTGAGCCAGGCGGCAACCGGCTCCGACTGGACGGTTGAGGCGCTTATGGGGTTACTGAAAGCGCAGCGCGAGAACTCGGTACCGTTCCAGGAGGCCACCTACTCCTCTCTCCTGACCGAACCCCTTATCGCCCGCGGCGTACTGAAGTTTGTTCCCCCCCAGAGGCTTGAGAAGATCATCACCGCTCCCTCACATGAACGATATGTCGTCGAGGGAGATCGCGTGACCTTCGAGAGCGAACGAAAAGGTGTAAAACGCACAATCTCACTCGAAGAGTATCCCGTGCTTCGCAGTTTTGTCGAAGCATTCCGGTCGAGTCTGAACGGTGATGTGGTGCAGTTGCGCCATGTGTACGAAGTGACGCTTGATGGGAGTCGAGCCAAGTGGACGCTCCTGTTGCGCCCGCGCGAGCCCTCAGGGAGCTCGGTCGTGGATTACATCCTCCTGACAGGGTCAGAAGGCCGGGTCGCGACGATCGCGATTCGCTCTCCGGATGGCGATCGATCCGTAATGACCATTCTGCCGGGAGCCGGTCGATGAACCGGGAGCGCGTGATCGCGCTGCTCTCGGTCCTGTTGATGGCCGGCGGCATGTGGCTCTCGGCGACGCACGTCTCCATCCACAGTGAATTGAGCGATCTGTTACCTGAAGGGACAACCGCCACCCAGCGCCTCTTGTTGACTCAAGTGCGAAGCGGTCTCGCCGGCCGCCTGATGCTGCTCGCACTCGAGGGAGGGAGCCAGGACGAGATGGCGGAGGTCAGCCGGGAATTAAGTGAGCGGCTCCGGGCCAGCGGACGTTTTGCGCTCGTCGAAAACGGGGCGCAGGGCTTGACGCCGCAAGAACGGAACATCGTGTTTCAGGCACGGTATCTCTTGAGTTCCCGGGTCGGACATGAGGCCTTCACTAGCGAATCACTGCGAAAGGCATTGGAGCAGCGGCTTGACGATCTACGTTCCCCCCTAGCACCCCTGATCAAGGAGACGATTGCCGCCGATCCGACCGGAGAGTTCCTTACGATCATGTCCGCGTGGTCTGCCGAGGATAGACCTGCCAAGCATCGCGGCGTCTGGATTTCGAAGGACCATTCCAAAACCCTGCTCGTGGTGGAAACGAAGGCTGCAGGATTCGATGCCGATGCACAGGCCGCCGTCCAGGAGGAGATTCGGCAATCTTTCGCTTCGCTTGCCGGTCAGCGGTCGCACCTGCACCTCCTCATGGCGGGTCCCGGCGTGTTTGCCGTGGAATCCAAGCAGACCATTGAACAGGAAATCTGGTGGCTCTCGACCGGCTGCCGCCGTCTTGGTGCTGTGCTTTCTCTATGCCAGTTATGGCTCCATCGCGCTGGTGTTCCTGAGTTTAATTCCGCTGACGGCCGGTATTATGGCCGGGATGCTTGCCGTACAGGGCTGGTTTGGGTTCATCCACGGAGTCACCCTGGGGTTCGGTATTACGTTGTTGGGCGTCGTCGACGATTATCCTATCCACCTGTTCAGCCATTTGAGTTCCCGTGGCTCAGTTGCGGCTGTCATGCAAGAAATCTGGCCAACGATGCGGCTTGGCGTGCTCACGACGGTCATCGGATTCGCCGCACTGCTGTTTGCGGGATTTCCTGCCTTGACGCAGTTGGGCCTCTTTGCCGTTATGGGGATCCTGACGGCCGCTCTCGTCACGCGCTGGATTCTTCCAAACTTCGTCCCGGACGGATTCGTTCCTCGACCGGTATGGCCGGCATTGCATGCGGAGCTCGAAGGCCTGACAAGGATGAAGCCGGTGATTCCGGCTGCGATCGTTCTTGCCTGCGCGACGCTGTTGTGGTCTCATACGCCACTCTGGCAGACGGATTTGGCGAGCCTGAGCCCCGTCTCGGAGGAGAAGAAGCTGCTCGACCGCCAGCTCAGAGCGGAAATGGGCGCACCGGACGTGCGTGATCTTCTCGTGATTGAAGGACAAACCGAAGAAGATGTGCTTCAATACGGCGAGGTCGTCGATGCCAACTTGAGGCCGTTACGTAGCAGGGGAACCATCGCCGGCTATGATCTCATCTCGAACGCTCTTCCGAGTCGTCGAACGCAGCAGAACCGCCAATCCCAACTCCCCGACAGATCTGTTCTGGCGCGCAACCTCGACCACGCACTCAAAGGTCTTCATTTTTTGCCCGGCCTATTCACGCCGTTCGTTGCTGCAGTCGAATCCGCCCGCACGCAGCCCCCGGTCGAAAGAACGGCGTTCCAGGGAACGGCACTTGGGGTCAGGATGGACTCATTGATCTTCGAGCAGGGAAGGAGCTGGACGGCCATCGTGCCGTTGCGCGGGGTCGCGGACCGCGAACTGTTGGCCGCTGTCGTGCGCAGCTGGAACATGCCCGTCGTTACGTATGTCGATCTCAAGGAAGAGTCCAACCGCCTGATGACCGCCTATCGCGACCGGACATCGGTCATTGTCGTCTGCGGTCTCTTTGTCATCGGCGTCGTCCTCACGGTCGGCCTGAAGTCCGTCACCCTATTAGGGCCGATCATGTTTCCTATCTTGAGCGCGTTGGCGGTCGTCGCTGCCGTCCTAAACCTTTCAGGTGAGTCGCTCTCACTGTTTCACATTGCGAGTTTTCTGCTCGTGATTGGGCTGGGGCTCGACTATGCGCTCTTCTTCAACCGGCTCGAAGGAAGCGAAGAAGGACGATTACGGACATTATATGGTTTGCTCGTGTGCAGCACGACGACCATTCTCGTCTTCGGCCTACTGGCCTCTTCGAGCATTCCGGTCCTCCATGCGATCGGTATGACGGCCGCGCTCGGATCATTCTGCTGTCTGCTGTTCGCTGGGATGATGGCGAAAAAGGTTCCACATGCCGCCTGAGCCAATGACGCCCGTGACCCTGTCTGCCTATACGCTGGTGACCGCAAACGGCCGCGGCGTCAATGCCGTATCGCAGGCATTGCGCGAGTGTCGGTCGGGCTTGAGGCCCTGTAACTTCGAAGATGCCCTCCTCAAAACCTATATCGGTCGCGTCGACGGACTTGAACAGTTTGCACTGGAAGATGGTTTGGAGCGATTCGATTGCCGGAACAACCGGTTGGCCTGGCTTGGGCTGCAACAGGATGGCTTTATGGTCTCGGTGGCCGAAGCCAAGCAGCGGTACGGCGCCGACCGCATCGCCGTCTTTATGGGGACCAGTACGTCCGGCATTCTCGAAACCGAGCATGCATACCGCAATCGTGATCCGCAAACCGGCGCATTGCAAGGGTCGTTTACGTCGCGTTACCGGTACACGCACAACATGTTTTCGCTGGGCCATTTTGTGCGCTCATGTCTGGGGTTGAGGGGCCCGGCCCTCGTCATTTCCACGGCCTGTTCTTCGAGCGCCAAAGTCTTTGCGACGGCCGCGCGCTATCTTCAGGCCGGTTTGTGCGATGCCGCAATTGTGGGGGGCGTGGACAGCCTCTGTCTGACGACGTTGTACGGGTTCTCCTCCCTGCAGCTCCTGTCGTCCCAGCCTTGCCGCCCCTGCGATGAAGATCGTGACGGCCTCTCGCTCGGTGAAGCCGCGGGCTACGCCCTGCTCGAATCCAGTCAGAAGGTGAGAAGAAAGGGCGCCATTGCGCTGCTCGGATACGGTGAAAGCACGGATGGCTACCACATGTCCCACCCTCATCCCGAAGGTGCCGGTGCCATTCGCGCCATGCGCCAGGCATTGAATCGGGCGGGTCTCCAGCCCGCGGATATCGACTACATCAACCTGCACGGGACGGCGACAAGAGCGAACGACACAGTGGAGGATAAGGCCGTGCATGGAGTGTTCGGCTCGCAGACTGCCGCGAGCTCGACAAAGGGATGGACAGGACATGCGCTAGGGGCGGCGGGCATTACGGAAGCGCTGATCTCGGCGATATGCCTTACGCAGGGGTTTGTCCCCGGCACCCTCAACTGCCAGCGGGTGGATTCCGCCTTGGCCAGTCACATCTTGCGCAAGAACGAGGCCCGTTCGGTTCGGCGCGTGCTCAGTAATATTTTCGGTTTTGGCGGCAACAATTGCAGTCTTGTCTTGGGAGTATTGTGATGCGGGTCGGTATTGTCGGCGTCGGCCTTCTGAGCGCCGGCCTTGAGGGCTGGGTCAAGGGCCGCGAGGTGCTGGGGGGCACGCGGCCGTTCTATTTCGACTCCCTGCCTGATCCGGACGCGGCGCTGTTGCCTGCGAACGAACGGCGTCGCAGCACGGCCGGAGTCCGCTGGGCCCTGCACGTCGCACAGGAAGCGATGGCGCAGTCGCGGCTCGATCCGCGAGACGTGGCCACCGTCTTTGCCTCATCGGGCGGCGAAATGGGGGTGCTCGATCAACTCTGCCGTGCGCTGGCGACGACCGAGCGCATTATTTCGCCCACATTGTTTCATCAGTCCGTGCACAATACGGCGGCTGGGTACTGGGGGATTGCCACGAGCTGCCAGCAATCCTCCACGGCTCTGTCCTGTTATGACGATTCATGCGCGGCGGGCCTGCTCGAGGCCGCGACCTATGCCACGATGGAAGGCTGTCCCGTCTTGTTTGTCTCGTACGATCTGCCCGCGCCCGATCCGCTCATCCGAGCGCGGCCGATACAGTCGGCCTTCGCTACCGCATTGGTCTTGACCGCGTCGCCTGCCGCCGGGACGGCGAACGCGACTGTTGCACTGGCGTCAGCTGAATGCGGAGATGTGACGGAGATGTCGGACAGCGAGCTCGAACGGCTGAGAGCGGACAATCCTTCCGGCCGTTTATTGCCCATGCTTCGGGCGCTGGCGGGGACAGGCCCGGGCACCATCCGCATGAATTTCTTGGGCGACCAGCAGCTGGTCATGGAAGTTGAAGCATGACGCGTCTGACGAAAGAGGAGATTGGACGGCTGCTTCCGCATGGACCTTCCATGTGCCTGCTCGAGTCGGTGGAAGTCTGGGATGATCTCACCATCAGTTGTCGTACGACGACGCATCGGGATCCGAGTAATCCGTTGCGCTTCAAAGGACGCCTGACGGCTTCGGCCGGCCTCGAATACGCCGCTCAGGCGATGGGTGCCCATGTCGGCCTGGTGAACGGCGCCCGTCAAACGGAGTACCGAATTGGACTCGTTGGAGGCGTACGGGACATTGTCTTCTCCACCGACCGGCTCGATGACCTAGACGGCTGGCTCATCGTCAACGCAAGACGATTGGTTGAGGGGGAGCAAGGATACCTGTATCACTTTACCGTCTCGCACCAGACATCAACGCTCATCGAAGGACGTGCGTCGATTTTCGTCAAGGCGACCGTGTAATGACCAAAAAGCGTGCGCTTGTCACGGGTGGAAGCGGAGCGATAGGGGCGGTTATCTGCGAACGGCTGGCCGCTGATGGGTACGCCGTGATTGTCCACGGGCATGGGCACGCGCAATCGGCTGAGCAAGTGGCAGGAAAAATCGCTGCTAACGGCGGAACGGTCAGCGTGACGACGTTCGACGTCGTCGATGGGGTTGCGACGGCGGAAGCGCTTCGTGATCTGCTCAACGCGGGACCCATTCAGATTGTGGTGAACAATGCAGGTCTGCACGATGATGCGCCGATGGCGGGAATGACAGACGTCCAGTGGAAACATGTCATCGATGTCTCGCTCCATGGGTTCTTTCATGTCACGCAGCCGCTCTTGCTCCCGATGATCGGAACCAGATGGGGGCGAATCGTTTCCATTTCCTCGGTTGCCGCGATCATCGGCAATCGCGGTCAAACGAATTATGCGGCTGCCAAGGCTGGCCTGCATGGGGCGAGCAGATCACTCGCGCTCGAGTTGGCATCCCGAGGCGTGACGGTGAACGTCGTCGCGCCCGGCTTGATCGAATCTCCGGCTGCGAGACAGGCCTTTACTTCCGCGCAGGTGGAATCGCTGGTCCCGATGAAGCGTGTGGGAACGCCCGAGGAAGTGGCCGCGCTCGTGGCGTTTCTGGTCTCCGAACAGGCGGGATACATCACGGGGCAGGTCATCAGTATTGATGGAGGCATGGTATGAGCAGGTCCGCTGACGCCGCCCATGACTTCTGGGTTCTCATTCCCGCTTATAACGAGGCGCCGACGGTTCGTGAGGTGGCCGCTCGTGCCCGTCGGTATTGCGCCCATGTCATGGTGGTGGATGACGGGTCCACAGACGGGACGCTTGAAGCCCTCGCCGGCCTGGACATCATTCTGCTGAGAAACGAGCAGAATCGAGGAAAGGGAGACAGCCTTGCGCGCGGATTTCAGGAGGCGCTGACCCAGGGCGCGGTGGGCGTCATTACCCTTGATGCCGACGGCCAGCACGCGCCGGAAGAGATCCCTTCCTTCATTGCGGCTACGCTCGAGAATCCTGAGGCCTTCGTCATCGGCGCTCGGCGGTCACTCCAGCGAAAAAGCTCGAGCTGGAGATACCTCGCGAATCGCATTGCGGATTTTTGGATTTCATGGGCGGCTGGCCGCCCGATCGAGGACAGTCAGTCAGGATTCCGGTTCTATCCTGCCCGATTGCTTCGGGATCTCACGCTCAAGCATGGGCGGCAACAGGGTTTCGTCTTCGAAAGTGAAGTGATGATCGAAGCGGCCAGGCGGGGAGTCCGGTTTGTTTTCATTCCAATCGGTGTCGCGCCTCGAGTAGGTGCTCGCACGAGTCATTTTCGGCCAGTGGTGGATATCGTCAGAATCACAAAGATGATCGCGTTGAAGCTGCTAAGCCGCGGATTGTACCCGCAAGGCTTCTATCGGGCGTTTATTCGACAACCTGATCCGACAATGAGGCCCCAACGAATGGTAGTCACGCCGAGAGCAGGAATGCCTGATTCCGACAGCCAAGAATCGCAAACCGTGCCTTGCGCCTTGCCGGCACAGGAGATGCGGTCTTAATTCCCCGCTGCGCTGAGTCTCGCCTTGATTTCGTTGTCGAGACGCTCGATCCACTTCTGATAGTTCACGTGAATCGTGCGTTTGTCCGGGTCATACCTGAGATTACTGCTGTCCTTATAGAGAATGCTGTAATTCTTGGTCGTGTAGGGAATAGTGACATGAATCTGATGGCTCTGCACATTGTATTCTCCGAGCATTTCTCCCGGCTTCACCGGCGTCATAATCCACGTTTGTTTGATGCCCGCATCGATAATGGCTTTTTGGACCTGGTCGAGCGTCGGCTCCTTCCCCGAGGCGGTTTGGATCGGGGCATCTTTCACTTCGTAGACCTGTCCTCCGGCTCTGCAACCCATCATCGCCACGACAACGAGCGATGCTACGAACATTCGTACGGCCGTCTGTTTCATCGTCACACCTCCGGGAGAGTCATGTGGAATGGACGCATGCCGGTACGCAAGCGCCAGGACTGTGTCATGCTCTAATCGCCTGCAGCTGACAACCGTGATCGAATTGCACCATCCAACCGTTGAATCCAGCTGGCATAGTTTTCATGAATCGTCTGGGTGGCTTCGTCGTATTTTAAGTTGCTGCTATCCTTGTAAAGGATGCTGTAGGACTTCGTGGTATAGGGAATCGACACCACCGCTTGGTGACTCCGAACATTGAGCGTACCGACAATCTCTCCTGGTTTCGGGGCTGCCATTTGCCATCCCGCGGCGACGCCGGCGGCGATGATTTCCTTTCGAACCTGATCCATACTCAGCGCCTTCCCGGATGCAGTCACCACGGGAGCGTCTTTGACCTGATAGACTTGACCGCCGCCACGGCAGCCGATCACGCCGACCAACGCAACGCATACTGCCACAGCACACCATCCCATTCGGTTCATTGTCGACCTCCCGTTGAAGACGGAGCTAAAAGCTACCTGCTCTTAGTACGACTGGGCGGATCAAGTCAAGGTGGGGCATAGAGGCGTGCATGATATTGGCTGCAGCGAAGCGCCGCTCAAACAAATGTTCCAACAGATCTCCGACGAGGGACAGGTTATGTGGGCCCATGCCCCTCCGGTTCCACTTCGACATGGATTTGGGAAACACTTGGTCTTTCGCGCTTACAAATTCGGAGGGATGACAATAGAACACAAGATCTGTCGATTTTCGGGTGATCCAGGTGATCATCTTTCCCAGCAGCGGTAGCCCCAACACTCTAAGCGTGGCGAGATTAATTGGAAAGAGACAGGCAGACGGCGGCACCTCTGTGATGATGCTCGCGCCCGGCCGGCCCAGATCGGTGGCACAGGGCCGGTAGGGTGCCGTGGGAGCCCAAAAATACTTGAGGTAGTGCACGCGTCCGAATCCCAGGTCGAACCGTCGAGCCGGCACCGAGGAATCGTAGAGATACCCTTCTTCCTCTAAAACGCGCAGCGTGGTTTCACCGACCCAGAGGTTGGGCGCGCGAAAAATTAGAGGACGGACCCCCGCCGCTTGCTCGACCGCCTCCGTGGCCCGGCGAATCCAGTCCCGTTGCTGCTCATATCCGGCTCTTCGGAAATCCTCGTCCTCGTCCAACCCGCCATGAGCCCAGCCATGGGTTCCAAGTTGGTGGCCTCGTTCATGACAACTCCGTACCAGATCAGGATAGGCCTGGGCAAAACGGCCGGTGAAGAAGACGGTTCCCGTAACGTGATAACGGCCGCAGCAATCCAACAGTGCTTCGAGTCCTCTCTCCGAACCCGGCACCCAGTCGCAGTCAATGGTGAAGTACAAGCGTTTCGTAAACTCGAATGGACTGCGTGTACCGTTGAGCAGGCCGGGACGGTCTCCGTCGCCTGATCGGATGTGCCGCATCACGGGCCTCTCCTGTCTGCGGGGTTCAGCATGGGTGGGCGGAGACGCGCATCAAAGGGTTCAGTCGGTGGTCACGAGTCCTTCGATCTCCACAAGGAGCTCTCTGCGGCACAGATCGCCGTGGAGATACAGCAGGTGGCTGGACAGCAGAAATGGCGCGCCAAGAACTCGGCGAACAGTCTCCAGGTGCTTTTGGTTTCGCACGTAGACCTTGAAGATAGAGTGGAGTCCGGTCTCGCGCTGGAAAGAGGGCGTCATGCATTGGGCCTGTTCGATCAGCGCGCGCAGGTTCGTCACCGTTTCGAGAGCCTGCGCATCCACCAAGCCCTCGTGCTGGCTTTGATGTCCGACGACACTGGCGGTTCCGGAAATGAACAGTTGGGTCATGCCGTCAGACTGGCAGAGTGTGGCACGGGCAAACGACGGGCTCCGCGGGCCGTAAATCTTAGGGTAGTCGTAGGCATTGATTTGGCGTGGGCTGCCGAGGTGCGTGGCTGGATGCGCCCCCGCAAGAAAATAGATTTGAAGCGGTCCGCCTTGTGTTCCCACGGCCGTCCCCGCCGGCAATGAGCCTGGGAAACCTGGCAGGCTGTCAGCCAAGGCCTCGTGCCGTCCCAGGCAGAACAATCGGTACCGTTCGAGACCGTGCTGCTCTTCATTAATCCGAGGAAAGTAATTCCATACTCGCCACAGGTGCGGGAATCCCGATTCGCGAAGCAGACGCAGAAGCTGCTGATACGCTCTTTCGGTCGTATGGTTCAAGCCTGTGCCTGGGTCCTCGAACACCGTGATGGAACCGAACAGCAGATCGCCGCTGATCGCGGCGGAAGCCTCGCTGTCCTTGTACAGACGAACGGGCTGATCGGAGCTCCAGACCTCGCATCGGCTGGGACCTTCCAGGATGGGGAGATCAAGGTGAATGAGCGGGCATTGAAAGGTCACGGGCAGGGAAGAGCCAAACGACACGACGGCGAGAGGGAACGTGCCCGATGTGGCCAACCATCGGCTCAGGTCGGCCGGTTCCACATACGCGATTTTGACCTGGCTTGCGGGGTCAAGGACACGTTGAGCGGATGCGGCGGAAGAGGAACTGTGACGATGTCGGATGCCCATTCGAGTATGCTTACGTCGTTTTGACCGCGTAGTCGCTGACTTCGGTCACCGTCGTCCGGCTCCCTTGCTTGCGCCGGCGGGCCACGGCCCAGTTCTCTTTCCAATTCAACACGAAAAAGAGGTAGTAGACAACTTTAAAGAGGAAAAGCGGGAAACGCATCTTTGATTGTTCGAAGACGTCGCCGGCGAGCAGCGAGAGCACCGCTCGTTCAATTTTTGGTGGGCGCCTAGTCGACACGAACAACGCCTCGAACGCCGGCTGGTTGAATCTGTGGATAAACCAGGAAAAGGTGTCGATCCCCCGACGCACGCTCCTCTCGAAGTTCTTTAGCCGGGCGCCATAATCCGGAGCACCGCGCAGGAAGGCGTCGACAACGCCCGCACCGATGGTGCCGCTGTTCAGGGCGAGGTGCACGCCGCTGGAAAATACCGGGTCAATAAAGGCGAACGCGTCTCCGACCATCAGGTATCCCTCGCCAGTCATGGTCTCCCTACGGTACGAGAAATTGGCCGCCGCATACGTCGGCGTCAATGCCCTAGCCCGTTCCATTCGTTTGGCGATCGGCGGCGATTGACGCAGCGCGTCCAACAGAAACTGATCGAGGGACGTCCGGCGGGATTTGATGTAATCGGGATGGCAGACCACGCCCACGCTCATCGTTCCGTCTTTGAAGGGAATGAGCCAGCACCAGCCGTCGTCGAGCCAGCCCGCGGTGATATTGCCCTCATCCATCCCGGTGAGCCTGGTGACGCCTTCAAAATGGCCGAACACGGCCGCGCTGCCATGTTTCTTACTCCGGTGCTTTCCACCCATTTGACCGGACAGAAACGTGTCGCGGCCGCTTGCATCGACCACGAATCGGGTCTCCCATGTGCATGGACGTCCTTGTCGATCCTCTGCATGGACCAACGAGGTCCGGCCGGGCCGAAACTCAACGCGGTGGGCCTTGGTGCCCTCGTGGAAGTGGACGCCTTTGGCGACCGCATTCTTGGAGAGAATGTCATCGAATTCGGCCCGCTTGACTTCAAAGGCATAGGGTTGCGATTCATCAAAGGCCTTGGAGAAATGGAACATCTGTGACCGGCCATGCCGATAGCTGACCAGTTCGGCGCCGTATTTAATAATGCCGATTTTCTCGACTTCCGGGAGGACTCCCAGCCGTTGCAGCATCGGAAGAGACTGCGGCAGCAATGATTCGCCGATATGAAACCGGGGATGTGAATCCTTTTCGAGGACATGCACCTTCCAGCCCAGTTCCGCGAGCAACGCAGAAATCGTGGAACCGGCCGGTCCACCTCCGACCACTAGAACGTCACATTCTTGTGGACGCGAAACAAGATGGTCGTGCATCGATCGTATTGCCTTCTCTCCAATTGATGGGGAGTATACCCAAGAAACACCACGTTGGCTAGTTGACCGCTGCAGAAACGCGGCCATGCCTACAGTGTTTTCGTTGACCGATTATTGTTAACGTGCTAGTCTCCGCCCGCAGTTCCCATTACAGATAAGTATCGGCGAATTTCACCGTCGGATAAGGAGGGAGAGTATGAAGGTAGTGGGCATCGTACTCACCGCCGTGCTTCTTCTCGGCACAGCGGCGTGTCATTCCACACGTGTTCAGATTCCAACGGCTCCCATTGGTCCGAATGAAAAATCGCTGGGTGCAACTTGGGGCGATGACGTGGGTCTGCTTTTGTTCGGATTTATTCCGATCCGACAGAACGACCGGTTCGTTGAGGCCTACAACGAAGCTGTCCAGAAGGCTGGAGCGACGAGGTTGACGGACGTGACGATCTCGGAACGATGGTGGTGGGGGTATGTCATTAACGGCTACGTCTTTAAGGTAGAAGGCACGGCTGTGACCAATAAGTAATACCACCCGCAATTGAGGAGAACACTATGAAATCCGCTGGGCTACTTCTTGGAATCTGTCTTGCCTTGACCACCGCTTGCGTCTCGACACCGCTCAAGTTTCCGAGCGCACCAATTGGTCCGAATGAAAAGGCCTTGGGAAAGACCGAGGCCACCAGCACAGGCATCATGCTGTTCGGGTTTATTCCCATCAACCAAAACACTCGCTTTGAAGATGCGATTCGAGAAGCCGCCGCGAAAGCCGGTGGAACGAGGCTGACGGATGTCACCATCTCAGAACAATGGTTTTGGGCATTGGTGCTTGATGGGTTTATTTTTAAAGTCGAAGGTACAGCGGTCGCAAATAAATAGCGAGGCCGGTCACCGTACGTGTAACCGTTGGAAACGAGCTTCGGCACACAAGCAGGATGGATGCGCCGAAGCTCGTGACCGGTGGTCTACCTGACAGACTCTCCATCTGTGGCCGGTGCTCTTCCGGCTGCTCCACATCGTGCGGCAAGGCTCTCCCTCTCAATCGTTTTGCTGTCTTTCCTGAACGGGCTCAAACCCGGTAAGATTCGAATAGGCCGATGTTGCCCAAAAACATCCTCGACCAATTCTTCGTCTTTCATCCGGAGCGCTGGCATGACAAGGACTGGCGCGCCGCGAGCGGGCTTCCGCTTGAAGACGTCTGGTTTCAGGCAGCCGACGGCACGAAGCTCTTCGGGTGGTACGTCGAGGCACGGGCGGATCGTCCCGTCATTATCTGGTGTCACGGCAACGCGGGAAACATCGTCCACCGGCTCGACAATCTCCGTTTATTGTTCCAGCGGGATCTGTCCGTTTTTCTCTTCGACTACCGAGGTTACGGGAGAAGCCAGGGTTTGCGGCCCAGCGAAGAAGGCCTATATTTTGACGCGATGGGCGCCCATGAGTATCTGACGCGTATCCGAATGATCAGGCCGGAGCGCCTGGTCATCTTCGGGCGATCGTTGGGCGCGGCAGTAGCCGCCGACCTCGCCGTCCACAAGCCTGCGTCCGGACTCATTCTGGAATCGGCGTTCCCCTCCATCGAAGCGGTCACCAAGTTCTATTATGGCGGCCTGCCCGTGCATTGGCTGCTGGGCGCCGAGTTTCGATTGATTGATCGAGTCCCGGCGCTCTCGCTGCCCAAACTCATCATCCATGGAGATCAGGACGATATCATTCCGCTTGAACTGGGCCGGCAGGTGTTCGAGGCGGCGAAGCCGCCCAAGTCCTTTCATCTTGTCCCGGGCGCGACCCACAACAACACGTATCAGGTCGGCGGAGCCTCGTACTTCGAGGCGTTCGCCGGCTTCGCCGCCCGTGCAATGCGCTCGTAGAACCAAAAAATAATTTGGCGAGCGGTGGAACTTTTGGTACAGTGCGCGGCGATGTCCTCACACCTTCTTCCCACGACCGGTCTGAACCAGTAAGAATGTCCCCTATGGGAATCCTGCTAGCGCTCCCTCTGCTCCTCTTGTTGACGGGGTGTGCCGGAACCTCAGCCCTCGACCCGGTGGGGGGGCAGGTCTCACATGAGGCCAATCAAGCGATCCCGCCGCGCGTCCTCTTGGCAGAAGCTGGAGACTTCCCGATTGCTGATCTGCCGTCGGTTGCGGCGAAAAGCCCCCCCCTCGGCGGCTATGCGGAGGAACTCTTCGATCCTTTTTCCAAGGCTGACGAAGAAAGCGACGAGTACGACCCGTGGGAGCCATTCAATATCTCTATATTCGAGTTCAACCGCAAGCTGGACAAGTATGCGCTGAAGCCTGTCGCCCAGGGCTACGACTTCATCATTCCTGATTTTGTGCAGGTCGGCATCAGCAACATGTTCTACAATTTGCGATTTCCGCAGCGGTTCTTGAACAACGTGTTTCAGGGAAAGGTCAAAGGCGCAGGGATTGAGGTCGGACGGTTTCTCTTGAACACCACCGTCGGGTATGCGGGGTTCCTGGATTTGGCGAAAGAGATCGATTTGGTCACGCCCGATGAGGATTTCGGACAAACGTTGGGATTCTATGGCGTGAAGCCCGGCCCATATCTTGTGCTGCCGTTCCTCCAGCCCTTTACGGTTCGAGACTTTGCCGGATACGTCACCGACATTTTCCTCAATCCGATCAACTGGCTGGTTGCGCCCATCATCGAGGTCGAGGGCATACCTTCGTTGATCGCCCACAAAAACCGCACGACGACGACCCTTCTGCAGATCGGTGTACGCGTCGGCGAGATCGTGAATGAGCGGTCGAGGAATCTCGAGAAATTCCAGGGGGTCGAAGAAGCGACGCTCGATCTCTACACGGCCGTACGAAACGCCTATCTACAGTCTCGGACGAGAGCGATTCGAGACTAGCAGGGTTTCGATCTCATCCCTGAGATCGCGTAATCACTCCCAATTCCCGACCGACCTTGGCAAACGCTGCAAGCGCTCGTTCGAGTTCTTTGTGCGTATGGGCGGCCGACATCTGTACGCGGATTCGCGCTTGCCCCTCCGGGACCACCGGATAACTGAAGCCCACGACATAGACGCCTTCAGTCAGCAACCGGTCGGCCATCGTGGCGGCCAGAGAAGCGTCGCCCAACATGACGGGAATAATTGGATGAGTTCCGTCGACCAGGCGAAATCCAAGACCGGTGAGCCGCGCCCGAAAGAACGTGGCATTTTCGCGCAGCCGGGAGCGCAGTTCCTCACCCTCTTGAACGAGGGTCAGTGCCTGCAGGGCCCCGGCGGCAACCGCCGGAGGCAGCGCATTGGAGAATAAATAAGGCCGCGAGCGCTGGCGAAGGAGGTCCACAACGTTTGTGCGTCCCGTCGTGAATCCTCCGGTCGCCCCGCCGAGCGTTTTGCCGAGCGTACTCGTCACGATATCGATGCGATCGGCGACTCCATAGTGGGTGGGAGTGCCACGTCCTTGTGCTCCGATGACTCCGGTGGCATGGCTGTCGTCGACCATGACGGCGGCCTCGTATCGTTCTGCGAGCTCGACGATCTGGTCGAGCTTCGCCAGATCGCCGTCCATGGAGAACACACCGTCCGTGGCGATCAGGCGCAGGCGAGAGGACCGCGCGTCGTTCAGTTTCGCTTCCAAGTCTTTCATGTCCGAATGGGCAAAGCGCAATCGTTTGGCTTTGCACAGCCGGATGCCGTCGATCACGCTGGCATGGTTGAGCGCATCGCTGATCACGGCGTCTCGATCATCGAGCAGGACTTCGAAGAGGCCTCCGTTCGCATCGAAGCAAGAACCGTAGAGGATGGTGTCCTCGGTGCGCAGAAAGGCACTGATCGCGCGTTCGAGGGCTTTGTGGGTTTCTTGCGTTCCGCAAATGAAGCGCACAGAGGCCATGCCATAGCCGTGAGTCCGAAGCCCGCGGGCGGCTGCCTCGACGATGCCCGGATGATTGGCCAGGCCCAGGTAGTTGTTGGCACAGAGGTTCAAGACTCGGCCCTGTGCCACCTGAATTTCCGCCTGCTGCGGGCTGATGAGCTGCCGCTCGGCTTTATACAGCCCCTTGGCGCGAATCTCGGTTAATTGCTGGTCTGCGATGTGGTTCAGAAGCGAGTCAGCCATGGTTGCACCAGCCGGCTATAGGGGACGGAGGTGGGGCCGCCACCTCGTTCGCATTAGGGGAAGAGGACGACTTTCCCGCATTGACCTGACCTGATCAAGTCGAAGCCCTTGGCGAAGTCGCTCATGGCAAACGTGTGCGTGACGATCGGTTTGATGTTGAGGCCGGCTTTGAACAGCCCGGCCAGCCGGTACCAGGTGCTGAACAACCGTCGGCCGGTGATTCCGTGCACACGGATGCCCTTGAAGATAATGTCGTTGGCCAGATCGCAGGTGATGGGGCCGGTTGGAATACCGAAGAGCGTCACGCGGCCGCCGTTCTTCACCGCATTGAAGGCAAGATGAAGGGCAGACGGATCGCCGGACATTTCCAAAGACGCATCGACGCCTTCGCCAGCGGTGATATCTTGAATCGCCGTAGCCAGCGATGCCGGCGTCTCCGCCTTGGCGTTTAGGACATGATCGGCCCCGACCTGTTTGGCGAGGCTCAAACGGTATTCGCTGACGTCGGAGGCGATGATCGTGGCCGCACCGGAGGTGCGCGCGACCGCGGCGGCAAAGAGCCCGGTCGGTCCGCATCCCGTAATCAGCACCGTATGTCCGGTGACGTCGTCGACCAGGGCCGCATCGACGGCATTTCCGAGCGGCTCTTGAATCGACGCATATTCCGGCGCAATCGCCTGGGACGTGTGCCAGAGGACGTTCTCGGGCAGCACGACATATTCCGCAAAGGATCCATCACGGTCCACGCCGAGGATCCGGTAGTTGCGGCAGACATGGGCCTGGCCGGTGCGGCACTGGAAGCACGTTCCACACGTGAGATGAGACTCTGCTGCGACGTAGTCGCCGGTTCTGACGAGCTTTACCGACGAGCCGACGTCGACCACCTCTCCACACATCTCATGACCGATAATCCGCGGAGGATGGATACGGCTGTGCGCCCAGGGATCCCAATTGTAGATATGGGCGTCCGTGCCGCATAACGACGTTGCTTTCACGCGGATCACCGCGTCGTGTGGGCCCGGCGTGGGGTCCGGACAGCTTGTCGCCGTCAACCCAGGCTGAGGCGCAGTCTTGATGAGCGCGCGCATGGATCCATTGTATCCCACTCGCCTCCGCTTGCCTAACACCAGTGGAAAATACGGGTTGCGCAACTGTCGGCGGCCTAGGTAGGATGCCGTCCATGCCGGCGCGATGGTGTCAAAGCCTGACATGTTTCGCAGCACTCACGTGCGTCACGCTCTCGCTCGCGGCTCCACCTCTGTTCTCCGCTTCCTCGGCCTCCGGTCCGGTACCCCGATGGGCACGCTTTGAACTCCATCAGCAGGATTCGGATGGTGAACTGCAAACTGGCAAACCGCTCACACTGCTAATTACGCTCGGCGGGGTAACGTCGGGACCCGTACCAATCATCGCGCTGTGCGAGTCCATCCTGTTTGAACCTCAGATCATCACGCTCGAGCCGGATGGCGAAACCTCTACGCTCAAGGCGGAAGTCACCCTCGATCCGATGCCCACGAGCCGGACCTCTGTTCATCAGAAAGCCGCGCGCATTCAGGTCACGTTCGCCAGATCGCGTCCGGAAAAACTCGAACGGATCATGAAGCGTATCGTCTACGTGACCTTAGACCGTCAGGAGCCGGTCAGCGATACCAGCGAGCCGCCTGCTGTCCGTCCAGAAGAACCCCCCTCCAGCGATCTCATTGTCGATGAGCCCCAGCCAGGCGGGGCCCCTGTCGCCACGGGTGCTCTGATCGAAGAGGATCTCATGCCGCTCGCCGACCCCAGTCACGGGAAGGCGTATTGGCAGCAGGTCAGTCTTCTGGTCAGTCGCAGCTGGGCACGGCAGGTGCGCGGCGTCCGGCGAGGGCCGAGCAGCGAAACCGTCCGCGTGCGGTTCAAGCTGTATCCGAACGGCCGCGCGCAATTGATCGAAATTGAAAAAGGATCGGGGGTTCGTGAGATTGATGAAGCAGGGATTTATGCGGTGGTCAATGCCCAGCCATTTCCGCCGGTGCCCGAAGACGTGGCAGACGACCCGGTCGACGTTCACGTCCGCATGAGGACCGGAGTTCGGGGGAAAACGCGAGACGTGCAGTCGGTAGGCAACACGTCGAACGGGAAGGTAGAATCGCCCGCGAACGTGAAGCAGTAACGCTGGCACCGAGAGGGAAAGAGGCTGGAGGATGATCATCGCACGCATGGTCTGCGCCGCACTCGCAATCTTCTCGCTGCTGACCGTATGGCCCTCACTGGCGCAGGCCGAAGCGGCCCGCTGGAACGTGGACCCGGAGCATTCCACCATCGAATTCCGCGTTGCGCACATGCTGGTGTCGAAAACAAGCGGGCATTTCACGGAGTATCAGGGCTTCATCGTCATGGACGCCGAGGCGGGAACCGTGAAGGCCATCGAAGCCGCGATCAAGACGGCGTCCGTCAACACCAATCATCCGAAGCGGGACGCGCATTTGCGCAACGCGGACTTTTTCGACGTGGAGAAGTATCCGACGATGACCTATCGAATGAAGCAGTACGAGAAAACCGCGGACAGCTATCAGGCGGTCGGTGAGCTGACGCTGCGCGGAGTGACCAAAGACATCACATTGACGGGGAATTTCAACGGCGTTGCCAAAGATCCGTGGGGGAATCTGAGGGCCGGATTCAACGCCGAGGGTAAATTGAATCGCAAGGATTTCGGGATGGTCTGGAGCAAGTCACTCGATGGCGGCGGACTCGTCGTGGGCGACGAAGTCCTGATCAAGCTCGACATCGAGTGCATCAAGGTGAAGCCCTAACATGCGCCTGATGCCCATTGGCCTGCTCCCAATGACGTCGTGCTCATTGCCGGCATTCGCCGCCCGCTCATCACCATGAGGGCAATGGTTCTTGGAAGCATCGGGGACGTGGCTGCCGATCCTCTGGTCCTCCAGGAAGTTCCGGTTCCCGAACCTGGACCCGGCGAGGTGCTCGTTGAAGTCAGCGTGTGCGGCATCTGTCGAACCGATCTGCATGTGATCGAGGGCGAGCTCGAGCGCCCGAAACTTCCGCTGATCCCGGGTCACCAGGCTGTCGGCAGCATCAGCCGTGTCGGGTCTGGTGTGACGACCCGGCGGGCCGGCGAGCGAGTGGGCATCGCCTGGCTGCAAGGCACCTGTGGCCAGTGTCAACATTGCCGGAGCGGCCGGGAAAATTTGTGTCTGGCCGCCCGCTTCACCGGCTATCAGGTCGACGGCGGCTACGCCGAATATGCGGTGGCCCCGGCTCCGTTTGCCTATCCGATTCCTGCGACATTTTCCGATGAAGAAGCCGCGCCGCTCCTTTGCGCTGGCATCATCGGGTATCGCGCGTTGCGGCTCAGCCGGGTTCAGCCTGGGCAGCGGCTTGGCATGTACGGATTCGGTGCGTCCGCCCACATCGCCATTCAAATTGCCCGCCACTGGGGATGTGAAGTGTACGTGTGTTCGTTGAAGGCGGAACATCGGGCATTGGCTCGCGACATGGGCGCCGCCTGGGCGGGCGAAGCCTCGGAAGCCCCTCCGGTCCCTTTGCATGGATCGATTATCTTTGCGCCGGCCGGCGAACTGGTCGTGCCAGCCTTGCGAGCCCTGGAGCGCGGAGGAACCTTGGCGCTCGCGGGCATTCACATGAGCACGATTCCTCCGATCGACTACGACCGTGACCTCTTCGGCGAACGGACGATCTCGAGTGTGACCGCTAATACGCGCCAGGATGGGATTGATCTCTTACGGGAAGCGGCAGCGATCCCCATCAGGCCCCGTACGCAACGGTTTCCGTTGGCGCAGGCCAATCGAGCTCTGCAGCGTTTGAAGTCCGGTGGCATCAACGGGGCGGGTGTGTTGGCCATCCATTAAATGCCGCGTGGACTCCAGCATGCAGGGGCGCACGAACAATACCCTAGATGCTAGGATGGGGCGATGCGCCGGCTGGTAAGACTCCTCTGCCTCGCGATAGTCGGACTCGGCATGGCGAATTCCGTGTTTGCACTGGAATTTACCGCCGACCAGATCACCAAGATCGATGGCAGGACTCATAAAGCGTTCATCTATTACCGGGATCAAATGTGGCGCATTGAGCACCACTCGCTCGGTCCCGTCAATGTCACTATTGTGCGAAAGGACAAACAACTGGTCTGGCTGCTCCTGTCACGCATGAAGCATTTCAAGACGCTGCCCTATGATGCCGAGCAGGACCTCCGTGTCACGCCGGTCCTCGAAGGGGAAATTCAACGACAGGAGATTGGGACGGAAATGCGCGAAGGGCATCCCACGATCCTGTACGAAGTGACGACGAAGCAGGGTGAGCATTTAGAGCGGTACTACCAATGGGTCGCGACCGACCTGCATTTTCCGATGAAGCTGGCCAAGAAAGACGGCAGCTGGATTGTTGAGTATCAGCACGTGAAAATGCGGTCCGTGTCCGATTATCTTTTCAACCTGCCGGTGAACTTTCAGCCGCTGGAAGAGTTCGACAACCCGAGCGGACAGCCGAAAGCACCGTGAAACAACCAGGGAGGCGCATTGTGCGAAGGGCGAGTTTCACAACAACACTGATCATCGGGGGCTTCTGCAGCGCCGGTCTGGCGGCGTGGGCGCTGGACGTCGCGGACGTCACGAGAGAGTGGACGCCAGAGGGAAAAAAGATTGCGGCTGAACGGGCCAAGCTGCCCGCTCACGACGAAATGGTCAGAATCCCCGCGGGCACGTTCCTGATGGGAAGCGACAAGAAGGTCGACCGGAATGCGTATCCCCCCGAACTCCCCCAGCGAAAAGTGTACCTCGACGCCTATGACATCGATAAGTACGAGGTGACGACGGTGCAGTTCTTGAAATTTGTTCTGGCGACCAATCGTAATCCATTGATCGACTGGCAATATGACGGTGGAAATTTTCAGGAAACGATGGCCAGCCACCCGGTCATGCACGTCTCATGGTTCGACGCCGAGGCCTATTGTCAATGGGCCGGCAAGCGCCTGCCGACATCGGCCGAATGGGAGAAGGCCGCCAGGGGCGAGGATGGAAGGATTTACCCCTGGGGAAACGAACCGGCCGGACTGAGCCGAGCCAACTTCGGCCGTACGGGATTGTCGGGACCGGTGCGCGACCGGCCGGAACGCTTGTTGCTCTATCCGCCCATTATCTCGGTCGACAAATATGACAACGCGGTCAGTCCCTATGGGGTTTTTCAAATGGCCGGCAATGTGGCCGAATGGACAGCAGACTGGTATGACCCGAATTACTACAAGAAAGCGCCGGACCGGAATCCCAAGGGCCCAGAGAAGGGAACACAGCGGGCTTTCCGGGGCGGAGCATGGGTCGATAGTACGCCTTCCGTGCGTCCAGCGCAGCGAAATGGCACCGATCCTCAGACGAAAATGAACTGGCTTGGCTTCCGGTGTGCGCGCGACGTCAAGGATCCGGCGGAGGCGTCCACGACTCCGCAAACCAATCTGCAATAGACCGAGTCGGTCGGTCAGGCTTCTGGGTGTTGGGGCGACTTGGCTTGACGGAGGGCGTGGACGTGCTCGCTAAATTCCTTGACGAGAACGCCCATCTTCGGATGTGCGGGCTCGAAATCGACCGGAAGGTCGTGGTGTTTGAGCCCTTCCGTCGCGGTAGGGCCGATGGATGCCACGACCATCTTCCTACATGCCTCTCTAAACGGTTCTACCGCATGGGCGCGCTCCGCCAGCTGCATGACGTGATCGATTTGGGCGGCATTCGTAATCATCATCGCGTCCATCGCCCCTTTGAGCACTTCCCCGATCGCCGCTTCAATCGGCCCGGTGTCTTCCGGAAGCGCCCAGCGATAGACGGGCACTGAAAACACCTCGGCCCCGCGCTTTTTTAAATCCTCGATCATCTCCGGCTTGGACACCCCGTATTCCTGTATGGCGATTTTCAATCCTTGCACGGGACGGTAGTAATCCAGGGTCGCAATCACGTCTTGCCACGTGTTGGGTTCCGGCACCGTGATATTGGCCTCCAGCCCCATAGCCTTGAGCACGGCCAACGGCTTCGGACCGCGCGTGACCAGGATGGTTTTCTTGAGCGCCTCGATGATTTCGGCGAGCGGGTAGCGTGCCTGCAGCACCTCGAACAGTGCCTTGGCTCCGACGCCTGTCATGAGGATCAAAAGATCGACCTGATGGAGAATCAGCTTCACTCCGAAGCGAAAGACCGCGCCATTGTCTTGAAGGGGAATTGGAATTTCCCTCAGGGCCGGCACGACCAGTGGCTCTCCGCCATGCCTACGGATCAATCTCGCCATCTCCGTGGCCATGCGGCTTTCAAACGACAACACCCGTAACCCGTGGAAGTCCGTGGGCAAGGACGGCGGTGCCTGAGGCGTTTCGGCCTGCGGCGTGGCGATCGCCTCAGGTTGCTCTGAAGGCGCAGGCTTGTCCGGCTCGCCGCAAATCGACAGGAGTGCCACAATGTCGGAAGCCTCATCGAGCAGTGCCTGGATCGGCTGGTCCTGATCCGTGCCTGCTGCAGCAAGCAACTCGAGCCAAAAGACGCAATCATCGGCGTCACCGGAGGCGAGATTGCGGTTCCGGTGAAAATCATCTTCCGACCAGGCCCGCGCGAGCGCACGGCAGTTCGCGGCGAGAGTGGTGGCCGCTTTCACTAGCGGCGTTTGAATGGCCAGGGTTTCCGGCGTCTTGGGAAGCGGGCCGCAGAGCTTAAGGATGCCGATGGCGAATTGTTTCGTCTTGTTTCTGAGCTGATCTGTCTGGTCCGATCCGGTCATGACATGGTTGTACCACGCGATGGTGCGGAGTCTGAGTGCAAATGACTATTTCGCATCGCGGGCGCAGCGGAATCCGGTCGATTCATTTCTGATGAACGGGTCGCTGTCGACGCGCGTGAAGATGCGCACGGTCGGCGTTTCATTCTGCCAGCCTGATCCCCGGAGCACGCGCTTGGTACCTGTCTCGGGCCCATTTGGGTTCTTGTTGGGACTTTTCTCGTAGTAGTGGGCATCGTACCAGTCGTTGACCCATTCCCACACGTTGCCGGCCATATCGTAGACGCCGTACGGGCTCTTGCCGGCCTCGTAACTGCCAACCGGCATCAAGGTTTTCTCACCGATCCACTGCTGATTATAATTAAGGTGCTTGGCAGTGGGCTCCACATTGCCCCATGGAAAGCGCCAATCGTGGTTGCCCTTCGCGGCTTTTTCCCACTCAGCTTCGGTCGGTAGCCGTTTCCCTGCCCATGTGCAATAGGCGGCAGCATCGGCCCAGTCCACGTTGACGACCGGGCGGTCGGCGAGCGACTCGGTGATCGCATCTCCTTGCCAGAGGTTCCTGGTAGGATTCTTGGGATTCTGAGGTACGCGGTGCCCGGTGGCCTTGACGAATCCCAAGTAGCGTCCATTCGTCACCTCGTACGCATCGATCTCATAGGCGTTGAGATACACTTCATGGCGTGGATACTCGTCACGACCTCCATCGCGGTCTCCCGGCGGTACACCCATCGGGAACGGCCCGGCAGGGATCAGGACCATCGGGGTGGTATCTGTTCCCGGGGACACTGGCTCCTTGGCGAACAAGCCATCGGGCACGAATAAGAATGTCCAGACGACGAACAAGAAAAGGAAAGGCATGAAGGGCTCCTCTGTCTCCTACGCAAGGCAGCAAGGCATGGTAGCACAACGTCAATCCGAGCGGCAGCTTCATGATGCGGGCGAAATTCAGTTTGACGACGCTCTAGAGGCCCACCTACTATACGGCAGCAGGCAGTCAACAACATCTGGAGGCCTGCGGATGGAGTGTCGTGGATCGAGCCCTACATCGAGGGTTTCGCCATGTGGCCTTGCGCGTCACGAACCTCGCGCGCTCTCGCGCGTTTTATGAGGGGCTCCTCGGAATGAAGGTCGTCTGGGAGCCGGATGCCGACAATGTGTATCTCAGCTCGGGAGACGATAACCTCGCGCTCCACCAGATCTCGCAAGGCGAACTCGCCGCCTATCAGCCTCCGAAAGCGCAGCTGCTCGATCACATCGGCGTCATTCTTGAAGATCCCGGTTCTGTCGATCGAATGTACCAGGAGATCGAGCCGAAGATCGTCTCGTTAGGCGGGGCCATTGCCAAGGCTCCGAAGCAACATCGGGACGGCAGCTATTCGTTTTATTTTTCCGATCCGGATGGAAACGTCATTCAAGCGCTGTACGAACCGACGATTAGTCAACGGGCCTAGATGAGCACGACCTGGAACAAGCTGCCACGCGAACACTTTCTGAGTCTTGCTCCCTGGTGTTGGGTACAGCTGGAAAGCGCGGAACCCCCAGGTCCCTTTCCCTTTGTCGGTGGCCTTGCTCCCGACGTCGTCGCTGCGCTGCAGGAAGCCCATTCCCTGTTGGCCAGTTCAATCGATACCGCTATCAGCGATGTCTTCTCAAAGCGAGCGCCGGTCGACGATCCGGACCGCCAACCTCGGCTCGAGGACGCCTATGCCGAGGTCGTCAACGCCCGTCCCTACCTGAGCCGGCACATTCGATGCGGCCGCAGGTCAGATGGGAGCTTCCAATGGGAATTGCCGTTCGAGCCGGCTAAGTCCTCGACCGTGACGAACGGCGGACTGCGCATTTTCCATTCCGTCAAACGGCAAGCCATTCCGATCGGGTTCGATCAACGACCGCTTGGGCCGATCGTCGGGAGACTGATCGGCATGTTGGAGGGGAGTCATCGGACGGAGGAGATCAACACCGTTGTCGTGTCTGCACCGCGGGAGGCACAGCCGGTTCTTTCGCGTCTGATGGACGCCTTGCAGCAGCATGAGTGCCTCTGCAGTTCGCCGGTCAGTCCCATCCGGGAACGATGGCTCGAGGTCGTACAGGATCGCGAAACGGTTCATCTTGGGCATGCGGCGCTCCTCTATCGCCAACAGGACAATGTATTCCTGTTCGATCCGTGGCTCCTGCCCTGGTTTGCCGAATCGTCGGTGCCATCGGTGTGGACCTCGCTCCTGCCCAAGCCTGCCGCGATCTTCCTCACGCATGACCATGACGACCACGTCGATCCACGCACCTTGCTCCACTTGCCGAAAGACACGCCGGTGATCGTGCCGAGCCGTCGAGATAAAAAGCATTTCTTCTACGACTATCCGGCGCTCCTTCGAGAGTTGGGCTTCGGCCGGGTCGTCGAGCTGGCGCACGGGGACGTTTGGCCGTTCGAAGGCGGGACCATCGTCTCCGTCCCGTTCTATGGCGAAGATCCCTGCGACCTCGAGATGCCCCGCAACTGTTATCTGATCAGTGATCGCGGTCAGAACGTCTTGGTCCATGCGGACAGCGGCCCGACGAACGACGGACGATCGCCTTTGAAGGATGACGTGATTCGCCGGCTGGTCGACAAATTCGGTCCGATCCAACTTGTGTTTGCCTCGCAACAGCAATTGCTCGAGATCCGCAGCCTTGCTGCGCATGCCCCGTTGTCGCATCCGGGGAAATGGCTGGACGTCGGTGAGAATGGGTATTTAACGAACGGCTATCTGGCCGAGCTCTGTGCCACCGCCCGAGCCAACCTGTTCGTCTCCTATGCCACCGGGGGAGCCGACTGGTATCCGGACCATCTCTCTTTCATGTTCAGCAAGCGCAATCCCGCCCGAACGGCATTGCTCACGGCCCATTGGGAGTCGCCCGAAACTCTCAAGTTGCTTCTCGAACCCAACGGCTGCAGATATCATTACGGGCGTGCGCTCGAAGTGTTCAGCGACACAGGTCTCGGAAACATCGAGATCCGGTCGGTCATCGAGAGACTCGCGCCGTTGAACCTGTATCGCGCCGCGCACGGAGAGCCACCCTTCATGAAACAGGGCGGCGCAAGTTGACCATCGATCCATTCATCGAGGACCCACTATGACTTCAGGAAGACCTCTCACGCTTGTGACCGGCGCGGCCGGATTCATCGGGTTTCACGTCTCCCGACGTCTCATCGACCGTGGCGACCAGGTCATCGGTCTCGACAATGTGAACGATTACTACGATGTCCGGCTCAAGGAGGCGCGCCTCGCTCAGTTGACGCCGTTGACCGGGTTTCAGTTCGTCAAGCTCGATCTGGCGAACAGGCAGGGGATGAAGGAATTGTTTATCGAGTACCCGATCCGGCGCGTCGTTCATCTCGCCGCCCAGGCCGGCGTGCGGTATTCGCTCGTCAATCCGCATGCCTATACCGACAGCAACATCGAAGGCTTCATGAACATCCTGGAAGGGTGTCGCCAGGTAAAAGCCGAACACCTGGTCTATGCGTCCTCAAGCTCCGTCTATGGCGGCAATACCCACATGCCATTCTCTGTTCATGACAATGTGGATCATCCTGTTTCGCTGTACGCGGCAAGCAAGAAGGCCAATGAATTGATGGCACATTGCTATGCACATCTGTACGGCATTCCTTGCACGGGCTTGCGGTTTTTCACGGTGTACGGGCCATGGGGACGACCCGACATGGCACTGTTTCTGTTTACGAAGGCCATTCTCGAAGGGCGGCCGATCCAAGTGTTCAATCACGGCAAGATGCGGCGGGATTTCACCTATGTTGACGACATCGTTGAGGGGGTGATTCGGACCCTCGATCATACGGCCCAGCCGAATCCAGCTTGGTCGAGCGACAAGCCGGACCCCGGAACTAGCTCGGCACCGGCTCGGATTTACAACATCGGGAATCACCAACCGGTGGAGCTTCTGCACTTCATTGAGGTCTTGGAGCGGACCCTGGGGAAGAAGGCGGATATGACGCTTATGCCGCTGCAGCCGGGGGACGTGCCTGCGACCTATGCCGACATCGAGGACTTAGACCGCGATATCGGGTTCAAGCCGTCCACGCCGATCGAGGCGGGCATTCCGCGCTTTGTCGAATGGTATAGGAGCTTCTACAAGGTGTGACGCAAGGCGTCAGCCTGTCCGCCGACGCCTTGCGCTGAGCGGTGCCAATGCGCTTGGCTTATTGGCAGCCAACCGGAACAAATCCCGTCCCGAAGAGCCTCGACAACGCATGGTATCGAGTGTTGTCATAGAACGAATAGCTTGCGCCCCGCTGGTTCCGTCCGGTGAGGTCCCCGCCGTAAGACGGATCCGTCCCGTAGAAAAACCCGCCACGGGTTTTTGCGACCAGATTGACCCATTCGCCATAGAGCAAACAAACTTCGGCTTGCACTGACCCGCCAGTCCAAGCAACGCTCGAGTACCAGTCCTGAGCCCATCCTGGAACTATCTGCCCCCGAGTTGGCATACCTACCGGAGCGCGATCGATGGAGTACTGCATGTCGGAGGAAGGTGTCGCCGCATGAGGCGACCGATACGTCGGCATCTGGTCCAACGAAGGGACGACTGACAAGCCTTTGAGGACTAGGAGCTTACATCCAGATCGTTCCTTGTTGGTATAGATCGACGATCCGTCCGCCTGCGGGCATTCCCACATTCGTGCGGGATCGAATTTCACCGTCTCGTTCGTGTCGGCGATCGCCGGTGGGGCGGCCAGGACGAGCGCGACCGCTGCGGCAAGTGTGAAAACTATGAATGGCCGCATACAACACCTCCCTTGAAGCTGTGTCAGCGTGGTCTTCCATGTCATTATCGATAGGCTTGGCATAGGCTTGGCTGTCATCATTCGATGCTGACAAGCTATGCCAATGCCGAAGAGGCCGTCTATTCATCTTTGGAGGGGGTCTCGAGGTCGAGTGAAATAGCGGTGACGCCGCTGCCAGAGCCGATTTACAGGATCCTGTCAATCGCTGCTTCGGGGGTCAGCCGATCGAGGCTCTGAATGATGCAATCCGCTTCGTGCAGTTTATCAAGGGGATATGTGGTGGCCAGGCCAAGTACACGCATGCCCGCGGCTCTGGCCGAGCGGACACCCGCAAGGGAATCTTCGACGACCAGGCATTCTTCGGGGACAATGGCATGCGCTGACCCGAGGCCGGCATTCAGCCGTTCCCGGGTGAGGAGATAGATTGCCGGATCCGGCTTTCCGATCGGACAGTCCTCGGCGGCCACGATCACGTCGAAATCGTATTGAATCTTCGTGCCGCTCAACGCCGCGTCGATCTGTGCTCGGCGGCCGCCAGAGGCGATCGCGAGGCGGTAACGGCTTTTTGCCGCTTTCACAAAGTCGACGACACCCGGAAAGAGCTCCGGCTTGTGCAGAGCGGTATGGGCACGAAAGAGTTCAGCTTTCCGCTCGCCGATCTGTGACACTTCCGCCTCGTCGCAGGTCCCATCTCGCCGCTCCAGCAGCATTCTTGTGCATGTCCGCTCGTCCATTCCCAGATAGGTGCCATAGTAGTCTTCCTTCGTCAGCGCCAGCCCCGCTTCGGCGAGCGCCTGCTGGAAACAGTAGACGTGCAGTGTCTCGTCGTCGGCGATGACGCCGTTGAAGTCGAAAATGATCGCGCGAATCACGGGCGCCACTCTACCTAACCTTGTGAGAAGGCCACAAGCGGTAGGACCTTGTTCGTTCGGCCGGGCTGGAGTATTCTCGCGCGGGACCCGCCGTTTCACCGCGTGTCGCGCGCATTGATTGTGAATGGCCGCTATGACTGACTACGGCGTGTTGGGCAATCTCCTCGTCATTTTTTCCGTCTCGATCGCTGTTGTCTTCATCTTCCATCAATTCAGGCTTCCGTCCATCGCCGGATTCTTGGTGGCCGGTGCATTGATCGGACCGCACGGCCTCAACCTCATCGCGGACATCGGCACCGTGCAGGTGCTCGCCGAAATCGGCGTGGTGCTTCTCCTGTTCACGATCGGCATTGAATTTTCGCTGGTCCAACTCGCGTCGTTGCGGCGGCTGTTCTTCGTCGCCGGGCCCATCCAGGTCGGCAGCGTGCTGCTGATCGCATGGTTCGGGGCCATGTCGGTGGGATTGACCTGGCAAGAGGGCATTTTCTGGGGGTTTCTGATCTCGCTCAGCAGTACGGCGATCGTCTTGAAGGCACTGGCGAATCGAGGCGACAGTGATTCAATCCATGGCCGGACGATCATCGGCATCCTGATTTTTCAGGATCTTGCGGTGGTGCCCATGATGTTGCTGACTCCGATCTTGGCCAGCCGGGGCGAAGGAACAGCTGGGTCCATCTTCTACACATGGGCGCAATCGATTCTCGTCGTGGGGCTGATCATCGCTGCTGCCTGGTACGCAGTTCCCAAACTGCTGGAACACATCGTGCGGAGCCGGAGCCGCGAATTGTTCTTGTTGACGATCATCGTGCTCTGCCTCGGCATCGCCTGGCTCACCTCCCTCGGCGGTCTCTCACTCGCCTTAGGAGCGTTTATTGCCGGACTCGTGATTTCTGAGTCGGAATACAGCCACCAAGCCATGGCTGATGTACTGCCGTTTCGCGACAGCTTCAACAGCCTCTTTTTCGTGTCGATCGGCATCTTGATGAACTGGCGGGTCTTGATCGATCATCCTGTCCTGGTCGTGGGCCTGCTACTGGCTATTCTCTCGGTCAAATTCGTCACGGGCGCAGCCGCGTCACTTGCGATGAACATTCCTCCGCGCTCTGCGTTTATGGTCGGAGTGGCGCTGGCACAGGTTGGGGAGTTCAGCTTTCTACTGGCTCAACAGGGTCAGGAAAGTGGCTTGCTACGGGGTGATCCCTATCAGGTGTTTCTGGCCGTTTCGGTCCTCTCGATGATCGTGACGCCGTTCTTGATGCAGTGGTCCCCCTTGATGGCCCGGCGGATCGAAGCCGTACAGCGCCTCCGGCATTGGTTGCCTACGAGGACGGAAGCGCACGTGCTTCAGACCGAAGGGAGGCAGATCCGGCTGAAGGACCATGTGATCATCGTCGGCTACGGGCTCAATGGTCGAAACCTGGCACGCGTGCTCAGCGAAACCGAAATTCCCCATCTGGCGCTCGACCTCGACGGCGACACAGTACGCCGCGAATCCCGCCACGGGGTGCCGATCTACTACGGCGATGCGACAAATCCCAACGTGTTGCGGCACGTGAGGCTCGAAGACGCCAAGGTGTTGGTCGTCGCCATTTCCGATCCGTTCATCACGAGGCGGACAGTTCAAGTCGCCAAACTGCTCAATCCAAAAGTTCGAGTTGTGGTCAGGACACGCTATCTTCGGGAACTGGAAGAGTTGCACGACATCGGCGCGGATGACGTGGTGCCCGAAGAGTTTGAGACGTCGATTGAGATCTTCGCCTTGGTTCTTCGCACCTATAACCTCCCGCAGGACTTTATTACGATGAAAGCCGAGCAGGTCAGGAGGGAAGGGTATGCACTGCTGCGGCGAAGTGAATTGCCCGAATTAGCCCATCATTTGCGCGGCGGAACCTTGACCGATGCAGAGGTCGAGACGTGCCGTATCGACGACGATTCGCCCGCCGTCGGAAAGACTCTTGCAGATCTCACCATTCGGCCTAGAACGGGGGCCTCTGTCATTGCTTGGACGCGCAACGGAGTCACGGAGTCGAATCCCGCGCTGAAAACGAAGCTCAAAGGAGGCGACATCGTGGTACTGCTCGGCTCACGCCTGCAAATCCGGCGCGCCATGAGTTTGCTGCTGTCAGGCCAGTAGCTGGCTAGCTCTTCCAGCGAAGGGTGACGCGGCCTTTGAGTGGATGCTCGAGCGGTTGTCCGGTTTGCACGGACGCGAGGTGTGCGGCCTTTAGCTTGTAGTACCATTTCGTCGGCTCGTCTGCGTCATCCAGCAACATCAGCGCCGGCTTGTAGCGCAAGCCGACCGCTTGCCGTTCCATCGCCTGCTTATCTTGCTCCAGGAAGTTGTTGCCAAAATAGCGGAAGAGCGTTTTTGAAAACGGTATCCAGGTCAATGCGTTCCAGGCGGCGCAGAAGTCGATCCGGCACTGCTGATCGGTGAGGGGGGTGACCATGGCCCGCATGGACACGAAAATGTTGCCGCATTGAACGAACTCGAATCGCTGGTTGGGTAGCAGAAAGTCGATCGTCGTTGTGGGCGAGCCGCCGTAGAACAGATTCAAGAGCTTATATGGTTTGCTGTTCTTGGACGGCGGATGCGGGATCATACGGAAACCGGCCGGGAGCGGTTCAAACGTCTTGGTTTTTTCATGCATGCTCGCCGGTGTACGCCACAAGGGACTTTGATGGACGAACGGCCCGTGGAGCGGATCAACCAGGCCGATGATGCCGTCATCGATCGCGCAGTTCACCAACTTCGAAATCTGAATCATTCGATAAGGAGAGGAAGGCAGGGGGAGTTGAGGGATGTCAGGAATCGATTGGTGAGGCTGCAACGGGTCGGCGATGAACACCCACACATAGCCGTCTCGCTCGCGGCACGGATACGTACTGACGCCAATTTTGTCGGTTTGAATCGGTGAACCAGCAGTGAGGGCAGGGATCTCTTGGCAGCGGCCTTTGTGGTCGAATTGCCAGCCGTGGTACGCACACTCGATGCAGTCACCACGCATTCGTCCGAAGGACAGGGGCATGCCGCGGTGTGGGCAAATATCCCGCAAGGCGGCGACATCTCCCGTCGAAGTCTTACACACCACGATCGGCAGCCCGAGGAGAATTGTTCCTCTCATGCTTCCGGGGCGAAGGTCTTCGCTCGTGCAGGCCGGGTACCAAAACCCGAACAGCGGCGCACTCTTGGAAGGCGGGATGTCTGTGAGCAGGTCCAAATGGGTCTCGCTGGGTCTGGTGACTATATCGTCCGCGTTGAAGCGGGTCAAGGTCGTTGTGTTGACAGGAAAAAGATGCGGAGACTATAGTCAAAAACCTTCCAAAACATGACATCAGGACACATTGCTCTCGTGAGGCGTCAATGACTACCACACAATTGGATCCAGCGGTTGCTCTGGCGGATCTCCAAGCCGCGAAATCAGACAGAGTCACCATTGTGCTCTTGAGCGGAGATTTGGACCGGGCAATGGCGGCCTTTATCATTGCGACCGGTGCCGCCGCCATGGGCATGAAGGTGACGATATTCTTCACATTCTGGGGGTTGAACGCGATCCGCCGGAAAGGCGCAACGAGTTCGGCCAAAGATTGGCTCCGCCGGATGTTCGGGGTCTTGAACAAGGGAGGCGCAGACAGTCTGCCGCTTTCCCGTTTTCACTTCGGCGGTGTGGGAACGAAGATGATGCAAAAAGTGATGAGGCAGAACAAGATGCCTGGCGTTCCCGAGTTGATGGAAACGGCCCTGGATCTGGGCGTTCACTTTATCGCCTGCACGACCACGATGGGACTGATGGGCATCACGAAGGACACGTTGATCGACGGCATCGATCAGTTCGCCGGTGTGACGACGTATCTGGCGGAAGCGAAGCAAGGCAGCGTGAATTTGTTCATTTAATCTCGCACGGGAGGCGGAAGCGGATGACGATGCAGGCAGACGTGAAGTTGGACACGCTCGGATATTTCTGTCCGATGCCGATCATCATGACGAGCAAGAAAATCAAGGAGCTCACGTTAGGCCAGGTGCTGGAAGTGGTTTCCGATGACGAAGGCATCAAGAAGGACATGCCGGCCTGGTGCGAGACCACGGGACATCACTTGATGGGGATGGAAGAGGAGCAGGTGACCTCGGGACTGATCTACAAGGCGTTCGTCAAGAAGACCAAGTAACACGCGCAGTGCTGAAAGGCGAGTGGTGATGGAAGCCGGAGGGTAATGGGCGACACCTCCGGCTTTTTTGTTGCGGAGCGCCCCCGTTCCTATGGACTGCATCGTTGAATGTGTGCCGAACTTCAGCGAGGGGCGAGATCCCGCCACGATTCAGGCGTTGATCGATGCCTTGGCCTCGGTGCCGCGGGTGCGCCTTCTGGATCATACGTCCGATTACGATCACCACCGGTCGGTGATGACCGTCGTCGGAGCTCCGGATGCCATGGAGGAAGCGATGTACCGGGCGATCCGCATCGCGACCGATCTCATCGACTTGCGTACGCATGGCGGCGTGCATCCCCGTGTCGGTGCCACCGATGTGGTCCCCTTTATCCCGATTAAGGGCGTCTCCATGAGGGAGTGCGTCCAGGCGGCTAAGCGCCTGGGACACCGGGTCGGCACGGAGCTCGGGATTCCTGTCTTTCTCTACGAACGGGCGGCGTCACATCGCGATCACGCTCCGCTGGAATCGGTGCGGCGGGGGGGGGTGGAAGGCCTGGCCTTCCGCATGGCCTCAGACCCCGATTGGACACCGGATTTCGGGCCTGCCAAGCTGCATGACACCGCCGGCGCGATTGTGATCGGCGCCCGGCCTGCATTGATTGCCTTCAATGTGAATCTGGCTTCGACCGATCTTGGACTCGTCCGGTCCATCGCCAGGACGATTCGACAATCGAACGGGGGCTTACGGCATCTCAAGGCCATCGGCGTCGAGTTGGCCAGCCGCAGCTTGGTCCAGGTGGCGATGAACCTGACGGATTATGAAGCAACGCCGCTTCATGTGGCGTTCAAGGCGGTCGAAGCTGAGGCCGTCCGACAGGGAGTAGCCATTGCGGGTGTGGAAATCGTCGGACTCGTGCCGCAGGCAGCCATCACCGAAACAGCGAAGGATGCGCTTCGGCTCGACCGCTTGGACCCGCGCCAGGTTCTTGAACTCAGGATCGATGCCGCCCTGATCGACACCGCCAAGCCCGAGAGCAAGCCAAGCCCAACCGAAGCGATCTTCCGATCCTCCCTCCCGGAGTTCCTCGAAGCCGTGGCGGCGCCGACCGTCGTGCCAGCTGGGGCTGCCGTTGCCGCGTTCACGGGTGCGTTGGCTTCGGCGCTGGGAGTCATGGCTGCCAGAGTCAGCCGGCAGCCGGCAGTGGAACATCGCCTTGACGAGATTGCAGTGCGGCTGAGCCATTTGCTCGAGGCCGATGGTAAGGCCTACAACACTTTTGTCGCAGCAACACGACTGCCTGAAGCCGATCGTGGACGTCCCGTCGCAGTCTCTTCCGCGCTCCATGTGGCCACCGAAATCCCTCTCGAAATGGCCGAGCAATCGGCGGAAGCTGCCGCCCTGTTGGCGGCCTGTTCCCAGGGGGTGAAATCCAGATTGCGATCGGATGTGCAAGTCGGGCTCATCCTCGCGATTGCTGCAGCCGAAGCGAGCCTGCATACCGCCAGGGAAAATATGAAAGTTCAGCCAAATCAGCAACTTAGGCAGGCGCTGATGAAGCGAGCGCACGAAGTGTCGGAGAATCTTGAGGAACTGAGGGTGCTATGTTACACTCCGCCCCCTAGTCCTTTAGGAAAAAATTCCTTACAGGCATCGCCTGAGAAAGTGCAGACGAGAGACGAATGGAAATCAAAGTCTTCAACAACAATGTCGAGAAAGCGCTCAAAGTCGCGAAGAAAAAGCTTGCGGGGGAAGGGCTCTTCCGGGAACTGAAGCGGCGGCGGTATTACGAAAAGCCCAGTGTCCGCAAGAAAGCCAAACAGCGGGAAGCTCAGCGTCGCCGTCAGAAGTGGTTGTCGAAGCGCCGGCCGGAATAACCCCTCCGTTCATCCGCAGCGCCATCCTACATCGTCAGTCCGACTGGTTCCGTGGTCATGCGTGAGGATCAGATCCATGCAGCGATCAAGATCCTCAGGCGGGAGGTCCGCCGATGGCAGGAACCGGTCGTCGGGGTCGTCGCCCGGGAATCGGCTCGAGATCCGTTCCGCATTCTGATTTCCTGCCTGCTCAGCCTGCGAACGAAGGACAAAACGACCAGTGAGGCCAGCGCGCGTCTGTTTGCCCTTGCGCACACCCCGGCCGGGCTGCTGAAGCTGTCACGGCGCAGGATCGAACGGGCAATCTACCCTGTGGGCTTCTACCGTACGAAAGCCAAAGCCATCCATGCCATTTGCCGCCGACTGCTCGAGGTGTATGAAGGCAAGGTGCCACAGTCGATCGACGAGTTGATCACCCTAGAAGGCGTCGGACGTAAGACAGCCAATCTGGTGGTGACGGTCGGCTACCAAAAACCGGGGATCTGCGTGGACATCCATGTTCATCGGATCAGCAACCGTTGGGGGTATGTGAAGACGAGGACGCCGGAAGAGACCGAACAAGCGCTCCGCGCCAGACTCCCGAAACGCTATTGGATCACCTTCAACGATTTGCTTGTGCCCTACGGCCAGAATCTTTGCCAGCCGGTTTCCCCCTTCTGCAGCCGCTGCAAGCTCATCGACATGTGCGATCAGGTGGGAGTCGTCCGGTCTCGTTAGAATGACCAACGACGGTGACGGCTCAGATGAACAGCGTCGTTTCGGCATCGGCCGTCAGGGAGATAATGGCGGGCAGCCCTAAGACTTCGTCGACCTGCTTGGACACGGCCTCTCCATCGACGCCCATGTATTCCAGCCCAGCGCTGCAGGCGATGATGCGGAGCTTCCCGACCAGCTTCGCCTCGGCGAGCATCTCGGAGATCTTCGGAACCTTCTTCTCTTTGAGCAAGCGTGCGACCTCCTCGCTCGAGGCGGCATATTCCGGCGGAAAGTCGATCTGATCGATTTTCCCTTCTGCCAGTTTCTTGATCGTCCAGAACAGCAGAATGACGATGACGTCTTTGCCCATGGCCGCTGCCGTCAGGCCGAGCGTGCCCACCTGATGGAGCTTGTCGTATGTGGCATTGTGGGCGAAGAGGACGAACTTGGGTTGCGGCTGGCTCATTTTACGGCTTCGGAATGCGGGCCTTGACACTGTTGATGTAATCGTTGATTGCCGCGTCGACCTCAATCGGGGCCAGCGGGCGATCGTGCGTTTCGCTTTCGTCGAGGACATACTGGTCTCGGTCCTTTTCTTGACGGACGATCACTGTATTTTCCGGTGTGACCTCGACGAGCATGAACCACTCGCGTGCGCCCTGGGTGATCACGACCTCCTTGCCCAATCCCTTCTTGCTGACGGCAATCTGCAGCTCATCGGCCGCAGCGATGACCAGCGGCGGGGTGCTCCAGGATGCTAGAGTGAGCGGCAGGAACAGCCACAGGCAGAGGCAGAGCGGAGTCGCGCGCATGGGCGGATTATAGCCGCCGGCAGAAGTGCAGTAAACCAGGCGTTGCTGCCCGTTCGTTATCTTGAGTGACCGTAGGTCGCATGTTAGGATCCCCTCCTCATGGACGGGCTGCTTTCCACGGTTCAACAGTATGTTTCCACAGAAACGCTGATCTGGCTGACGGCGTTGTCTTTCGTCTTTTTTATCGGCACGCTCATCGCCATTCCGTTCATCCTGGTCAGGTTGTCGGCCGATTATTTTGACGTCCGGGTGCCCCGCCCCTGGATGCAGCATCATCATCCGGTTCTGCGCGTCGTCGGCCACATCGTGAAGAATGTCCTCGGGACAGTGTTCCTCCTTGCCGGGTTCCTCATGCTCTTTCTGCCGGGTCAGGGCGTACTGACCATGCTCATCGGGATTTCGATGCTGGATTTTCCCGGAAAGCGGAAAATCGAGGCGAAGCTGATCGGCCAGCCCACCGTCCTGAGCGTGATCAACAGCATGCGGAAAAAGCGTGGGAAACCGCCGCTCGTGCTTGCCCCGGAACATGATCCCGAGCCAAGCGTCAGAGCCGAATCCTAACGATTTGCATAGAATCTGAATGCTGCCACAACCTATCGTCTCGAGCCGGCCGACATTGTACCTGATCGACGGAAGCGCCTATATCTACCGCGCCTTCTTTGCCTTGCCCGCGCTGAATAATTCCAAGGGCCTGCAGACTAACGCCGTCTACGGTTTCACGACCACCTTGATGAAGATCATCCGTGAGCACCAACCTCACGGCCTCGCAGTGGTTTTTGACGAGGCAGGGCCGACGCTGAGGCATGAAGCCTACAAGGCCTACAAGGCCCAACGCCCGCCCATGCCCGAAGGCATGAGCGCACAAATCCCCTTCATCCATCGCGTCGTCGAGGCCCTCAACATCCCCGTGGTCAGGCAAGCAGGGTACGAAGCCGACGACTTGATTGGCACCTTGGCCGTCCAGGCAGAACGGGCAGGGTACGAGGTTGTGATTGTCACGGGCGACAAGGATATGTTCCAGCTCCTGACCCCGCACGTTCGCATCTACGATCCGGTGAAGAGTAAATGGGCGGGCGAAGCGGAATGCCGTGAGCGCTTCGGCGTCGAGCCGGCCCGCGTTGTGGAAGTGATGGGCTTGATGGGGGACAGCACCGACAACATCCCCGGCGTGAGAGGCATCGGAGAAAAAACGGCGATGAAGCTCATCGCGCAATTTGGCACCATCGAGGAACTCCTTCGCCGTCTCGAAGAAGTCACGCCTGCGCGTGTCAAAACTTATTTGATCGAGCAGGCGGAAAACGCCCGCCTCAGCCGGATGCTTGCCACGATCGAGACGCGCGCGCCGGTCGAGTTTCATCCCGAACAGTATCACCTCAAACCGGCAGATCAAGAACGGTTTGCCGATCTGTTGCGTGAGCTCGAATTTACCACCCTCCTCAAGAACCTCCAGCCCTCGACGAAGCCGCCGGCACCCAGACGGTCGGACGCCACCATCGTAATCGAGGATGAGGCCTCAGCACGGGGCTTCGTCAATGCCTTGCCGCACAATGCGCCTCTCGGCATCCAATGCCTGCTGGGAGGCGGGTCAGGTATTCAGGTGAAACTGCTCGGCCTTGCGCTGTCGTCCGGCGGGAACACGGTATTTGCTCCGTTCGACCTCCAGACCATAAGGCCCTCGATGACGGCGCTGCTCCATGACGACCAGCGGCCGAAGGTGGTTCACGATCTCAAAAGCACGTTGCTCGCGCTTCATCAGGCCGGACTCGTGGTGCGTGGTCCCTGCATCGACACGATGATCGCCGACTATCTCCTGAACCCGAACCGCCGTGACCATCAGCTTGAGACGATTGCCTTGGAAATCCTGGGGACACGGCTTCAACTTGGGCAGACGGCGGCCCCGCAGTCACTGTTCGAAATCGATACCGGCTCGCGCGCAGACGCCGCAGAAGCCGCCGCCGCTTTGGGCAGCCTTGGCCCGGCCATGAGCCAACGCCTGTCGGAACAGGGGAGCCTGACGCTGTTCAATGAGGTGGAAATGCCCCTCGTGCCGGTCTTGGTCGAGATCGAGCGGAATGGGTTTCTGCTGGACGTCGATCGGCTGCACGATCTGGGCAAGGAATTGGAGCGTGAGATGGACCGCACCATGGAAACGATTGCCGGACTGGCCGGAGGCGAGTTCAACATCAATTCGCCGAAACAGCTCGCGGCCGTCCTGTTTGAAAACCTCGGTCTCAAGCCATTGCGCAAGACAAAAACAGGCTATTCCACGGACGAAGAGACCCTGACACAGCTTGCTGCCCAGCACGAGTTGCCGACGCACATCCTGAATTGCCGCAGCATCAGCAAGCTGAAGTCGACGTACGTCGATGCATTGCCCCTGTTGGTCGATCCACAGACCAGGCGGCTCCATACCTCGCTGAATCAGACCGTGGCTGCTACGGGGCGGCTGTCGTCCACGGAGCCGAATCTGCAAAATATTCCGGTAAAGGGCGATTACGGACTCCGCATCCGCGAAGCCTTCATCGCTCCCCAGGGCTATGAGCTGTTGTGTGCCGACTATAGTCAGATCGAGCCTCGGATCCTCGCGCACTTGTCCCAGGATCCGCGGTTGCTGGCCGTATTCTCCAACAGCGAGGACATTCACATGGCGACGGCCATGGAAATTTTCAGCCTGCCGGCCAGTCAGATCACGAAGGACATGCGTCGGGCGGCAAAGACCGTCGTCTTCGGCATCGTCTACGGGATCAGCCCCTTCGGCTTATCCCAGAACATCGGAGTCCCTCAGGCGGAGGCCAAGAAATACATCGAGACGTTCTTTGAACGGTTTCCGGCGGTGCGGACGCTCATGGACCGCAATATCGCCGAAGGGAGAGCCAAGGGATATACCACGACGATCCTGGGCCGCCGCCGGCCCATTCCGGAATTGCAAAGCGGAGATCCGGTCCAGCGCAGTTTCGGCGAGCGCATGGCCGTGAACAGTCCCATCCAGGGCTCGGCGGCGGATCTGATCAAGGTGGCCATGATCAATGTCCACAAAGGCCTGCAGCAGGAATTGCCAGACGTGAGGATGATACTTCAAGTACACGACGAATTGATTTTCGAAGTGCCTGAGGAAGAGTTGGAGGCAACCAAACGGCTCGTACAAGATGAAATGGAAGGAGTGGGTAAGCAATTGGGGTTGTCAGTACCGCTTAAAGTTGACGTGGGTGTGGGCAAAAATTGGCGAGCGGCGCATCCTTGACGAGAGTGGGAGTATCGATCAGGTGGAAACCGCCCGGTGCGGCTCGATGGCAGGGGCATAACGTCGACAGGAGGTGGAGTATGAACCAGGGACGCGTCATGATGATTTCTGTGGGAATCAGCATGCTGGTATCGACAGGCATCTTACTGCTGTTGAATCCGGTGACTCCCAAAGCGCAGGAGCCCAAGCGGTTCGAGTACAGGATCGTGGAAGTGCTGCCTGACACCATGAACATGCAGACGAAATTAAACGAATTCGGCATGAGCGGGTGGGAACTGGTGTCCGTCTCCATGGGCAACATGACGGAACCGAGGCTGATCTTTAAGAAATAACCCTTTCCTCCGGGCGACAATGTCGGAACGAGGCATGAACGACAAGAGTCAACCCGTCGGAGACGTCTTTGGTTCGCCAGGGACGATTGGAGTCACCAGACGAAGCTTTCTAGTCTCGACGCTGGCAACCGGATTTGCGCTGGCCGTACGGCCAACCTGGTCAGCGACGATCGTCACGGATTCCACAGGGCTCACGGCGGGTGAGATCAGGATTCCCACCGACGAGGGCGAAATCCCGGGCTATCGAGCCATGCCGTCGGAAGGGCGGGCGTTTCCGGCAGTGCTGGTCGTGCAGGAAATTTTCGGCGTTCACGAACATATCAAGGATGTCTGCCGCCGATTGGCCAAGTCGGGCTATTTGGCAGTGGCTCCTGAACTGTATGCGCGGCAGGGTGACGTTTCAAGCCTGAGCGAGATCGAACAGATCCGCACGATCGTGGCGAAAGTGCCGGATGCGCAGGTGATGACAGATCTGGATGCAGCCGTGGCATGGATCAAGGCTTCGGGGAACGGAAACGTCAAGAAACTCGGGGTCACCGGATTCTGTTGGGGTGGACGGATTGTCTGGTTGTATGCTGCGCACAGTGCTCAGGTGAAGGCTGGCGTCGCGTGGTATGGACGACTCGTCGGTAAGCCGAACGAATTGCAACCCGCGCATCCGTTGGACATGGCAGCGACTCTGCAGGCTCCGGTTCTCGGTCTGTACGGCGGAAGCGACCAGGGGATTCCGCTGGAGACCGTGGAACAAATGAAGCAGGCCCTGAGGGCTTCCGACAGTCCTTCGACGATTATCGTCTACCCAGATACGCCGCACGCCTTCTATGCGGACTATCGGTCGAGCTATCGTAAGGAGGCGGCGGAAGACGGCTGGAGCCGTTTGCTTGCGTGGTTCAAGGAACATGGGGTTGCCTGATCCCGCTGCCTACTAGCCCGCCTCTCTGCCTACAACGCCGTTCAAACCTGTGCCGCTCGTTGGTCTCCGCCTGCAGTGTCTCCATCCTGGCCGCGCCTTGACGCGGAGTTATGAGTGGCACTGCTTTTGCGGAGACCATCCGAGTTTCCACTGATGAAGAGATTCAGATCTATCCACCTCAGAAAGGAATACCTCCATGATCCATACCCTGGAACTCGATAAGCAGACCGCCTCCTTCGTTCGGCAGCTTGAAGAACAAAGGCGGATTGAAAAAAATCTGATGGTGGAACGGGTGCGGGGCACTAAGGAGGGTGTGGAGTCAGTCTTCCATGACATCCGGGAACGAGTGGAGGCGCTCGAGCGCATGACCAGCTCGGTCAGCACGAGCTATATCGCACCGATCGGCTGGAGTCAGTTGATCTTCGCAAGTACGGACGGCAACTCGAACACGATCATGGCCGGAGACCGCGACGATACCCTCTGCAAACATGACCGGGTTCGCTATCTCGAGGATGCGGGCTACCTGCGCTTAAGCGCCAATCCCCATTATGTCGAACGCGTGCTCCCTAACAAGTCGGCTCATGCCAGGGCGGCGGCGAATCCTTCAACATGGGACAATCTGGGTTACGTCCATGTCGGCTATTCGACCAGCCTCGCCCTTCCTGTCTCACTGGAACCGACGACGGTGTCGATCCTGTCGCGCCTGAATACGCTCTTCAATTGGGTGGAGGTCAACGCCGTCGCAGAGGATTGGCATGCGCATGTCGCCGCGATCGCCCGCCTCTGGGTGGCCTATGACGGTGAGTTTCGACAGACGCCGCCGGCGCAGTTTGTGAATCTTCTGGCGACGCCGAAGGAGGTGAAGACTCATCAACACATGGAATCGTTGGCCCCTAGCGCTGCCTTGGCCATGCAGCTCGAAGTGTCACCGGGTAGCGGGACGACCCTCACCATGTACGAATCCATTGAACTGGTCGCGACGACGCCGAACGGCCATGCCTACATCGACGGAGTGTTTGCCTGGGAGCCTCTGGCAGTGCAAGTGCGGGAGGGATGAGACGGCAGGCACTCCAGGGATTTTAGGAAAAGTAGAACGTTTCGACAATCTGGGTCGTATTGAACAGCATCGCCTGTCTTCTTGTGTAGGCGGCGTGGCCATAGTAGTGGTCACGCGGGTTGGTTGAGCCGGTGGAATCCTTGTAATCGACCAGCAGACAGCGTCCTTCGCTTGGAAAGCGCACCGCTCGTCTTGCGCATTCCAACCAGCGCTCGAACCCCTCGAACGGTTCGACCATCTCCCAGATCGCCTTGTTCGCGGCCTGAGCCCCTTCAGTGAGCGGGACGGCGTCACTGCCGGCTACAGCGAGTTCCTGCACATAGTCGCCGCCCCAGGCGATCGGCATTTCCATCGTGATCTGTGGCAACTCCATCTTTGCAAGCCACGCCTTGCTGTCCGTCCGAAGATTCCGGTGGTTCACCACATGAAGCACCTTTCCAATGCCGGAGGGATCCCACCCATAACGCACCGGTTGTCCGAGCGTGACGATGTCCAATGCCACATCGTTCAACACGTTTCCAGCGGCCAAGAGCGAATCCAGCCGCTGGACGGTTGCGGCAAGTTCCGCTTGACCGCTCTGCTCCGCATAGGAGGTCAAAATGGCGAAGAGCTTCGCTCTGCCTGTGATCGGGCTTGGGCACAGCAGATTGGACACGAGAGCCAGTACAAGCCCAGCGTGTCCATGCGCTTGCACCAGGATGCGATCGCCGGATGTGAGGCGCTGAGCATCACAATGTGTCCTCAGGTCGTTCAAGAGTCGCACGGCCGCGACTGCACGTCCGAGGTGATGGTGTTCAGAAGACCACAGCCTTCGCAGGCAGGTGATCGGCTTTGTTGATGATTTGTTCAACGTCCTTTGAGTCAGGCCGACTGCGGCCTGTGTGAAATTTCCAGCGTCACCGATCTGTTCGTCGAGCAGTTTCTTCGTCGACTCGTCGTCGTTCAGCGGAGGGACCACTCCGCTGGGAAGAAGGGGAATGCCGTTGCTCTCTTGCCGCATGGCGGCCAGCAACGCGTCGAGCCCAGATACTCCGCGGGAATAGCCACGCTTGAGTCCGCCGGCTTCGTCCAGCCGCTGGGCACCGAAGACATCGGTCCCGTGAAGTGCGCCGTGAAGGAAGAGGATCGTCCGAACGCCGGCGTGCGAAAGGGTGCGACCATGACTTGCCATGGCCTCAATCCACTCGGGTGAATCGGGCAGCCCGCCGACGGTCAACTCGGTGAAGGCCAGTCGCTCGCCTGGGCTTTTCCGCGAGAGTTCGTCATGCTGGAAATTGTTTTCGACGGGCATGGCAGATGGTCATAACCGATCTTGAGGGGGCACTGCAACGGAAGGACCTAGCGCATGACCGGCGCCAAAGGCTGAGGATCGTTCGGAGGAGGAGACGGTTGAAGCTTGTTTTTCGGCATCACCGCCGTGGCCGTGCAGATTTTCTTCTCTTCATCGGTGCGATGATCGATAATTTTCACGCCTTGTAGATATTCCTGGACGATTTCCTCACGGGTCAGCTCGATGTCCTGATCCGCGTCTTTCCCCGAGCGCTCCCGAATTCGATCCACCATGTGCTCTTTGACGAAAATGCGGATCTGTTTGGCGAGATCTGTGCGGGCCGACAATTCGGACACACGTTGGCAGACGATCGGGCCTTTCGTCAGATCCCCTTGACCGATGCCGATCACATACTGGTCGGGAGAATAGCCACGGTAGCTTTGGCCGTCGCGCGGAGAGCCTGGGCTTGACATCGTCAGCCCGCCATGATCATCCCGTTGTGTGAATTGCTCGAACGATTGCTCTGCATGATTTCGAACGGCGTCCGGATCGGAGGCCAGGTTCACCTCGGCACACCATGTCGGAGTAACACCAACCGTCAGGACCATGATTATCCGCTGCAAACGGCTTCCCACCTGTTATCGTCCTCTCCCGCCCCCGCGACCGCCGCCTCCACGTCCACCATAGCCGCCCCGTCCGGCGCCGGACCGTCCTCCAAAGCCGCGAGGCGCCAGATGATGAGATCCACGGGGAACGACAAGGGACGGAAGCTGCTGATGCATGGTCGGCGGCAGGCGGCCTATGACCGGCGCCTGACCGGGTGGCGTGGTGCTGGCGGGGGGCTGTAGAAATTGCTGCAGTGACCGGACGGAGCGCGAGCCGGGGGACGTCGCGTGCGGTCCTGCAGGCGGGGTATTGGCAACTGGTGGAAGCAGGAACTGCTGGAGTGACCGGACTGAACGAGCGCTCGAGGCCGGGACGGTGGCATGCGTGCCCGTGGGCTGATTGCCGAGGTGTACCGGCATGGTCGAGGTCGTGTGCGAGATTTCATTGAGCGTTAACGGCACCGGCCGCATGCCGGGCTGACGGAGTGCCGGGTGTGTCACCGGCTGCGAAGTCTGCGGTTGAGCGGGCGGCCGCGTGATGATGACTTGTTGTGCCACGTCCACATGAGGATTTGCGGGATACAGGCCTCGAGCGACACTTAGAAATCCATAAGTAGGTGGCAACCCGCCCCAGGAGGCGGGATAGCCGGATGGCCCGACCATGACCCAGTCGGTCCACGCTTGTGAGACCATGGCATTCGATTGAACGTGATTGAGAAGTTCCTGGCGCTGAAGGCTGGCCTGTTGCGCCTCCTCGGCCGTAACAGCGGTTGCCAGCAATTGATTCGCCGCTTCGAGTTGTGTCTGAAGATCGTCAATCTCGTTTTTCAGCGTGGCAAGTTGGTGCCGGGCGCTCTCGTTTTCACGAAGGGCCAGGATCGCCTGAGCAACCTCGTCGGTGTCGATTTGCGACATGAGATCAATGGTCACGACCACGCGGTCTCCGTCTAGCCAGAGGTTGGTTTGTTGATCGAGCACAAGAATCAAGCCGGCGGTGTAGGTTCTGATTTCATCTTTCGTGATGTCCGTCCCTTCTACGACGGTGACGCTTTCCAGATACGTCGCCACCTGTTCCAACGCATTGCGTTTCGCGGCCTCTGTCGCCAGGCGCATGGCGTCCTCCCGCGTGTCGCGGTCACCCATTCGGAATTCCCCTTGGGACAACACCACGCGCACCTCCGCTGAAACGGGATAGACTGGATACCATGGTAGTGAGAGGAACAGGCCGATTGTGAGCGAGCGCAACGCTCGGGCAGGGTTCGACGGCCCCAATACGGCAGTTGAGCTGCACGGCCGGTCGGGCATGATCGTCACCTTCCAGGAAGATTCAGCCGATCACATGCCGGTGCTCAGCATAACACCCGCAACGCCGTTTCGCTAGCGGCCTGAGGAGCTGTCGGAGCGGCTTGCCTTAAAGAAAATTCGCATGCTAAGGTACCCGTTCCCTTTTCAGCTCCACGTGTGGAGAAGCAATACATGACGGCATCATTTCAACGCGTGTGTGCGATCACGATCGGCCTCTTTTTGGTGTTCGCTGTCGGATCCTCCGCGGCCACCATCCGCCCTTCCACCCCGGCAGCGGACAACGGAACTCCTGCCAGTCCGCCGACCGAGCACGTGATCCTTTTCGTGTTGGAGGGGTTCAGTCAGGAATCTCTCAAGGGTGGCACCATGCCGACCTTGAGCAAGCTGATCAAGGACGGTTCCGTCACTTGGTCGGCCACAGGCGTCAACCCGCCGCTTCGATTGCCGACGATGGCCTCGATCATTACCGGCGTGCCTGTTGAAAAACACGGGATTAATTGGAACAGCTTTGAGTTCAGCCGTGGGTACCCCCGATCCCCCAGCGTGTTCGATTATCTGGATCTGAGCGGAGGACGGGACAGCGCGATCTTTTTCATGGATGAGTCCCTCTATCAGCTCGCGAGACCGGAGCCGTACACGGATTATCAGATGTGCGGGCCGCTGAAGCCGGAATGCAGCTCCGACCGGGTCGTCTCCTACATCCAACAATATTTCAAGAAGGCAACGAGCGGGCATGGGTATGGCCATGCCATTCTCTCATTGCCGCATTTTCTGGTTGTGCACCTTCCAGAAGCCGGCCGGGTTGGCGTAGCGCGGGGCTGGGGCTCCAAGGAGCATCGGGAGGCGCTGCGCACGGTCGACAGAGCGATAAATTCGGTGTTGGACATCTACAAGACCCAAGACCTCATGAAGCGGACCACTGTGTTTGTCACGTCGCTAAGCGCGGAAGGGGTCGATGCCGGTCAGGAACGGGCGATGAATGGCACACCTGTCGTTCCCTGGATTGCGTCGGGCGTCGGCATCAAGCACGGCCATGCGATTCATCAGCCGGTCTCGATCATTGATACGGGCGCGACGGTGCTGCGCACATTAGGCTTGCAGACGCACACGGAATGGGAGAGCCGGCCGGTTGAGGAAATTTTCCAGTACGCCTTTGTGGCGGCCGCCCCCAACTCGAACGTCCCCTGAGACAGGCGATGAACCACGTCAATGAACTCGAAGCATGGCGCTGGGCAATGGGCTTGTTGCCCCTCCTATTTGCCGGAGCCGTCGGGCTCGAGGTGGTGGACGCCGCGCCTCCTCCGAGCTATACAAAAGAGCACGCCATCATGATTGATCCGACCGTGCTGGATCCTCCCTCATGGTGGTACGTTCCCGGGGTCACTCCCTCCATCTACAACTCGGATCCGGACTCGCTCGATGCCTTTAAGACAACCGATAAGCGGATGCTCGCCTTGAAGCCGGGAAAGTATAAATTCATCAGTTTTACCTTCGATTTCCCGTTCTCGGTGAATCTCGACGGCAAATTGGAGTTTGCCCCTTCGCTTGACCAATGTGTGGAAGGGCGCGGGACGCAGACGCTGATCGTCCGATGCAAGCGGACCTATCCTTACGGCGGACAACCGGATTACACGTATCAATAACGAGGACAGTACGATGACGCAGGCCTTAGATGATCTGTTGGAAGCGCTCGAGGATGTTGACGATGCCACGCGCGAGGAAGCGGCAAAGGCGCTCGCCGCCATCGCGGACCCCCGGAGTCTCGATGCCTTGATCAGCGCCTGCGCAGATGAATACTGGTCCGTCCGCGCACATGCGGGATGCGCGCTTGCCAAACTTGGCGGCTCCCAGGCGGCGGAGGCCCTGATCGGACTATTCAATGACCCGATCATGGAGGTGCGGAACCAGGCGGTTGAGGCGGCCGCAAGCCTTGGAACTGCCGGCTTGGATCGAATGATCGCGGCGCTGAAGGATGAGCGGTGGCGCGTGCGCGAACACGCCGCCAAGACCTGCGGCGAAATCCGAGACCGGAAAGCCGTGGAGGCCTTGATTGTGGCCTGTCGCGATCGGGACGGAGCGGTCAAAAGCGCTGCGGCCGAAGCGCTCGGCAAGATCGGTGATCCCAAGGCCGTGCCGGTCATGATTAAACTGTTCCGCGATACCTCGAAAATCGTACGCGAAACGGCCGGTACGGCGCTCGTATATATCGGTGAGCCTTCGGTCGATCCCTTGATCGAATGTTTCAAAGACAAGGATTTCGTCGTACGCTGTCACGCTGCGCGGGCACTCGGCGGCATGACGACCGACTACCAGATCGGCCGAACCTGGGTGCGCGACGCCAAGGTCGTCGATGTGCTCATCGCCGCCCTCAAAGATCCGGATCGTGCGGTTCGGGAAGACGCCACGATTGCCCTGGGCATGATCGGCGATCCGCGGGCCATCGATGCGTTGATCGAGGCGATGAAGGACGGGGCGGTGAAGCGCCATGCCATCGCATCGCTCGGCATGATCGGGGACCCCCGGGCCTTAGGCCCCGTCCTGAACGCGCTCAAGGGAAAGGGTATTAAGCAGGAAGGCACTCCGACGCCCGGCTGCATAGTGAGCGAAGATGCGTTTATTAAAGAAGCCGCCGCTACCGCCCTTGGTCAGTTCCGCGATCCGCGAGTGATTCCCGATCTGATCATGTTGCTAAAAGACGGCGTGCTGCGTGAGAAGGCGAGCGCGGCGCTGGCGGCGATCGGCGATACCGCGATCGAGCCGCTCATCGCGTTTCTGTACGATCCCAAGGCTTCGGAGGTGTCCGCGGAAGGGGAGCGGGTGCTGTCCTATGCATCGGTCCGTCTCAGCGCAAAGGACGCCTTGCGGCAACTCGTGCTGGAGACACTCGAGAAGCTCGGTTGGACGTTGCCACAGGAAGACCTTGCAGTTAATTCAAGTTCTGTCGACAACGCGCGCGTTGATAAGCCCTTGGGTGAGGCCGGACGCTTCGGCCCCTCAGGCGATCTCGCGAAATAGTTACTTCCGCACGGCGATCCCGTGCGTGTCCGCGGTCTCTTTCCCATCCTTCATGTTGGTGATCGCGGCCTGCCCCTTGTAGTGTCCGACCTTGCCTCCCGCATCCACGTGGATGACACCGACACCGGGAACGGTTCCTTTGGCGTTGTTGACACCTTTGTCATTGCCGGTCAACGGCGTCGGCCCGCGCAGCCCCACGAAGACATACTGACCGTCCGGTGCGACGTCCATGAGATCAGGCGCCGGATCAGTATTCTTGTCGGTGACCAGATCGACGGAGCCGACGCTGAGATTGCTCAACGTGTCGATGATTTCAATGTTGTTTCCGGCGCGATCAACGCTCCAGAGGTAACGTCCGACGGCTCCCATGCCATGGGAATCGGCAAACTGACTATCCCGTTGGGACAGCAGCTTTGCCGAGACGGACTTCGGTAGGTCTCTCAGATCCAGAGCATACACGTCGTACGACAACGGCGCGATCGGCCAGCCACCTCCCGAATTGATGTACATGGTGCCGCCCGCCTCTATGCCGCCGCATCCCGCCGGATGGACCTGATTGTTGTCGAGCGTGGCGACCACCTTCATTGGCGAACTGGTCACATCGGCCACGATGAGACCTCCCCCGCGAACCGTGATCAGTGCATAGGTGCTGGTCGATTCCGTAATCGGACAAATGGGAGAGTTGTCTGGACGTTCACCGCTTTCCATTGCTCCAAGGTTTAGGACATCTTTTTCAGCGTCAAAACTGAACTTATGCGCTCCGTAATCCGTCCAGATGCGGATGAGTTTTTTTTCTGCGGTGTTGGCCGCCAACGCCATTTTCTCGTTCGGCGTCGGCCATGCGGCATGAACGTTCTTTCCCATCAACAGGCAGGCGTCAGGTTTCTTGGTCGCCGCGTCCAGGAACAGCACATGCCCACTGAGGAAGGAGACAAGCGCATGATCCTGCTTGGCGTTGAAAAACAGCATATGAGGCCGACGGACGGGCCTTTTAGTCGCCTCCTCGCAAAATTTTCCGAGGTCTCCTGAAAAATCGATGGTCTGAGCCGGCTTTGCTGACGAGGCGTTGGCCGCGAGTTGCGCACCGTCATAGATGTACAAGTACCCGCCGCTCTCTTTTCCGGTGTCGGATTGGTCCGTCAGCCAAACTTCATAGGCGGCGCCCAGGTGGATGTCTGCTGCCAGCAAGCTGACCAACAGGACGAGAGCCTTCAGATACCACTGCGCTGTCATGTATGAGCATGTCATCGGGACCTCCTCTCGACGGACCCAGTCAAAGGCAGCGAGCCGGGGGAAAACATCGTAGCTACCGGTGTGGGAGGAGTCAATCATCCGAAGGCGCCCAGACGGACAGCGTCATATATCTCTCCCGCAATGTCGTTCGGCACGCGTTCGTTGACCCTGCGAAAATGGCTATGATACCCTCACCAATTCCGAGGAAGAGCCCCTATGGCCGATTCGGTAAGCGAGCAGATTGCGGCCTTGAACGACGAGGATTGGGCCATTCGCGAGGAGGCCGCGACAGCCTTGGGCGGCTTCCGTGACCCACGAGCGGTAGGGCCGTTGGTCTGCCTGTTGCGCGATGCTGATCGCGCGGTGCGGCAAGCGGCCATTGGCGCGTTAACGGCGATCGGCGAGCCGTCGGTGCCTGTCCTGGGCCTGTGTCTCTCGGATCCTCAGCCTGGGGTGCAAGAGGCGGCTTCGTCCGTGCTGGCCTCGATTGCCGATGAGCGGGTGCTCCTCCCGTTGATCGACGCGCTCGGGAATCAGGATTGGATCGTCCGGATGCATGCGGCCAAGGCCTTGGGGCGAATCAAAGACGCACGCGCGATCGAACCGTTGATTCCTTTGCTTCAAGACAAGGTGAAGGCGGTACGGGAAGAGGCCACGATCGCCTTGGCAGAGATCGGAGATGCCTCGTTGCCCTCGCTGCTCGAGGCGTTGAAGCATCCTGAATGGTTGGTGCGGTTACATGCCGTGGAGGCGCTCGGGAAGAGCCGATCTGCCGACGCGGTTGAACCGCTCTTGTGGGTGCTGTTCAACGATCACGATCAAGCGATTCGGGAAGACGTCATTCGCGCGCTCGGTCAACTCGGCGACGGCCGGGCGTTGGAATTTCTCGTGACAGTCATGAAAGAACCTGGCCTCCGGCCGCTCGCCGTTGACGCCCTGGGCAAGATCGGTGATCGTCGTGCGGTGCAAGTGCTGATCGCGGTGCTTGAAGGCAGCGATCGGCCGGCGGCTTCGCGGACGGTTGTCGGATGCGGCGACAGCTGGGATGAAGAAATGGAAACGAAAGGCGCTGCAGTGCGGGCATTGGGAAGTCTCGGCGATGAGTCCGCGATTCCCGTCTTGCTAAAGGCGCTGGAGCAGACGGTGACGCGGGCTGATGCGGCAGCGGCTTTGGCGAAATTCGGCTCAAAGGTCGTCGCTCCGTTATTGACCATCATGACCCAAACGTCCGATGAAAATATGCGGTTCTATGTGAAAGACGCGCTGGCGAGAGTCGGTTGGCGAGCGGGACGAATCTAGTCGACTGGGCGGGGACAGATGTCGAAGGAAAGCATCGAGACGCTCGTCGCGGAACTGGTCCACGAAGAGGACTGGCGCCGTATGCGGGCGACGGCTGCCTGCCTGGCCGGTGGTCCAAGGGCGGTTCAGGCGTTGGTCGAAGTCCTGCGTTCAGGAACGCCGGAACTGAAACGGGAAGCCGCTGCGATGTTAGCTCGTATCAAAGATCCTCAGGCAGGAGTCGCGTTGGTTGGGTTGCTTGAAGATGGAGAGGAAGCCGTCCGGAAGGCCGGTGCCACAGCCCTCGAACAGATGGCCGGGGTGCTCGAGGCCGAAACGGCGTCGGCGTTGGTCGCCTTGCTGCCGAGGACACGAGAAGCGGACAGCCGCCTGTTGGTGACGCATCTCATTGGCGCGGTTCCCACTGCGGTCGCTCCTCTCTGCGAGATGATGAGACATCCGGATCCGGACGCCCAAGTGGCCGCCGCGACAATGCTCGATCATTTGCTGGATCCGCGGTCAGTCGACGCCTTTATCGATGCGATGGGGCAACCAGCAGTTCGCGACATTGCTGCGGGAACGCTCAAAAAGCTGGGGGCGATACGCGAGCGCATCGACGACTCGTTCAACGCCTTGCGTGATGTCGAAGGGGCGAGCGAGCGGGAAGAGGCCCGCATGTCCACCGTCATCAATCTCCTCGGCATCGGGCGTCCCAGCGTTGAGATTCTTCTTGAATACCTGGAAGACGAGGATTGGCTCGTCCGGGAGGCGGCGGCCGATCTGCTCGGGAAAATCGGAGATGTACGCGCCGTCGACCCGTTGATGAAGCGGTTGGCGATGGACCAGGACACGGGCGTCAAGGAACTCGCCATCAAGGCGCTTGGGTTGATCGGGGATGCGCGTCCCACGCAGCTGTATCTCGAATCCATCCCCATTCGGCCGCTGCGCGTGTATGCGATGGAGGCTCTGGCGAAGATCAAAGATGTCGAAGTGCTCCGTCCCCACAAGGAATTGTTTGATCGATTGCGAACGGACCGCGATGGATTGGTGGCGTACAACGCCGGACTGATCGCCGATAAACTGGAGGCGATGGACAGCGCCCATGTGATGAGTCCGGAAGGACATAGCGATGAATGACGAAGGACAGTCGGAACGGGTCGAGCAATTGATCGGCGCATTACGCGACGACAACGAAGCGCTGCGCGATCATGCGATTGCCAGCCTCAGCCAATTGGGTGAGGAAGCGATTGAGCCACTGATCGGTTTGATGGCCGACGAAGACGTGTTGATTCGTGAAGCGGCGACCATCGCCGTTGTCCGCATGGGCCCTTCAGTCGTAGATCGTCTGATCGAGGCGATGGACGATGACGAATGGGCAATACGCGAGCAGGCTGCGTCAGGGCTGGGGAAGCTCAAAGATCCGCGCGGTGTGAATCCACTGGTAAAGGCACTGAAGGATAAGGATGGCGCCGTTCGCACGGCCGCCGTCTGGGCCCTCGAGCGTGTCGGTGATGCGGGGGCCGTCCCTGGGTTGGTCGAGGCGTTGACCGACGGCACGGTGCGGGAGGATGTCGCCCGCGTGCTCAAGAAAATCGGCGATGCCAGAGCGGTGGACGCCTTGATTGAAGGCTTATTGGGAAACAACTGGATGGTCCGGCGGCACGCGGCCGAAGCGCTGGGGAAAATCGGCGATGCTCGCGGCATCGAACCCTTGATTGAATCTCTTAGGGACGAGGACTGGCTCGTCCGGCGCAATGCGGCCGAGTCGCTGGCCCGGCTGGGCGCAAAACAGGCCATTGATCCTCTGCTCCCCCTCTTGGAAGATGAAAATACGATGGTCCAGGAAACCGTGGAAGGTGTGCTCGCGAGTCTCGGATGGAAACAAGCGGCTCAGTAACCATGTTCGACATGACACAGTAAAGGATAGACATTATGGCTGACGAAGCACCGGTGAAACTGATTCAAATTGGACCAAAAGGGGGGCCGAAGAAAGACGGCTTCAACCTCGTCACTGAACGGGTGGTTGCGGTCAACCCCGAGGCCAAGCAGGTCGAGGTCGAGCTCTTGGCCTATGATGGCAAGACTGTCGTACTCGACGTCGATGACGCGGCGCTCGAAGAGTTGAAACAGCTCAAGGCGGGGGATGGCGCAACCATCCGCGTGGTCGAGGAGGGCGGCAAGCGTATCGCCAAGAGCTTCAGGATTCGCGCCAAAGATCCTGACGCGGCCAAGGCCGATGCCATGCTGCTTGATCTAAAGGACAGCCACTGGCTCAACAGGAAATACGCTGCTGAAGTGCTTGGAGAACTCAGAGAGCCTCGAGCCGTGCGCCCTCTGGTTGATGCCCTCGCCGACGAAGTCGGCGACGTGAGGCAGCGGGCCTACGATTCATTGATCAAGATCGGCGGCGCGGCCGTTTCCACGCTGGTGCCGCTGCTGGTTGCGGAAGAGGATGAACTACGGCAGTCGGCTACCGAGATCATTAGAAAGATCGGCAAACCGGCTGTCGAGCCGTTGGCCACAGCTCTCGCGGAAGCCGACGACCGCTTGAAGACGCGTGTGCTGAAAGTGTTGGACCGAATGGGGTATAAGCCCAAGGCCAAAGAGGCAGTGAAGGAGGAACCGCCTCGACTCACCCAGTTACCCAGCTAGTTCGGCTCTTTGGATGGACGCCCGACGGAGACGTGATGAAAACCGAAGGACGTCACGCGGCTTGATTCGTAAACGTTGCGCAGGTCGACCAGGAGCGGTCGGCGCATCAACGTCTTCAGCTTGGCGAAGTCCAGGTTTCGAAATTCATTCCATTCCGTCATCAAGACCAAGGCATCGGCATCGCGTGCCGTCTCGTAGGCGCTTGGACAGGGCGTGAGCCGGGGCAAGATCTTCGAGGCTTCTTCGATGGCGGCGGGGTCATAGGCACGAACCGCTGCGCCCTGCTCCATCAGTTCCTGAGCAATGGATAGAGCCGGTGCTTCGCGAAGATCGTTGGTGTTGGGCTTGAACGATAGGCCGAGGATCCCCACGGTCATGCCCTGTAATCCGCCGAGCGCGTCTTTGATCTTACCTACCATGCGGCTGCGTTGTTGGGCGTTGACGGAAGCGGCAGCTCCGGGTATTTGCATGGGATAACCAGCGCGATCGCCCATTTGCACGAGCGCGGCCAGATCCTTCGGAAAACAGGACCCTCCAAAGCCTGGCCCAGCATGGAGAAATTTCGAGCCAATCCGGTGGTCCAGGCCCATGCCTTTGGCAACCATTTGAACGTCCGCTCCCACCCGTTCGCATAGAGTGGCGATCTCATTGATGAAGGAGATCTTCGTAGCGAGGAAGGCATTTGAGGCATACTTGATCATCTCCGCTGTGGCGACATCCGTGACGACAAACGGTGTTTCGATTAGATACAGAGGCCGATAGAGATCTTTCATTACGGTCACGGCACGTTCACTGTCGGAGCCGATGACGACGCGGTTGGGCCGCATGAAATCTTCGATGGCGGAACCCTCGCGAAGGAATTCTGGATTGGAGACCACGTCGAAGGCGATCTTCTTGGACTGACCGTCGGCAATCACCTGCTGCAGCAGCGCGCCGGTGCCGACCGGCACCGTAGATTTGGTCACGATCACCTTGTAGGAAGCCATCTTGCCGGCAATCCCGCGCCCAACTTCTTGGACGAAGGAGAGGTCCGCCGAGCCGTCTTTCCGAGGTGGCGTTCCGACGGCGATGAAGATGACCTCCCCATGGTCAACCGCCCTCGTAAGGTCCGATGTAAAGCTGAGCCGTCCATGACTGATCCCCTTAGTGACCAGCTCCGTGATTCCCGGTTCATAGAACGGAACATCCCCTTTTTCCAGACGGGCGATGCGCTTTTCGTCGTTGTCCATGCAGACGACGTTCACACCGAATTCGGCGAAGCATGCCCCGGTGACCAGTCCGACATAGCCTGTCCCAATGACGCTGATCTGCATGAGTGAGAAACCTCCTGTCTTGAATGCTCGTTTTAGGTTGCAGTATACCCGTGAGCTGGGGGATGGGCAACGAAGAACCTCGATGCTTGCACGTATGTGTCACTTGCTGGGGCTCGCGTTGACAGCGTCGTGACCCATGGGTACTATGAGCGCCCTCCTCGAGATATGACGAGACCTTCCATCCACTTTGAGCCCATGGTGATCACCGTTTCCCCCGCATGACGCCTCACTCGCCGATGCACCATCCCCGCTGGTTCTTGTTTCTCACGGCGTTCATGACCGGTGCCGTGGTTATGGCGCTGGAAATTCTTGGCAGCCGGCTCTTGGCTCCGGTGTTCGGCAACTCACTGTTTGTATGGGGAGCGCTCATCGGCGTGATTCTCGCGGCGATGAGCAGCGGCTATGCGTTCGGAGGCTGGATCTCCGATCGTCGTCCCGGCGGGCAGGTGCTCGCGGGACTCCTTCTGGTTTCGGGCGGCTGGACATTTCTCATTGCGTGGATCGGACAGGCCGTTTTGTTTGAAGTCGCCGGCGCTGTCGATGACCCCCGGTGGGGACCCTGTTTGGCCGCGGCCGTCTTGCTTGGGCCACCGGCGTTCGGATTGAGCGGCGTGCTCCCAGCCATGTTGCGGCTGGCGGTCTTAGATTTGGAGTATCTTGGCCGGCATACGGGTCGCATGATCGCGCTGTCAACCGTGGGAAGCTTAGCGGGGACGTGGGGAACGGCTTTTTTTTTCCTCTCATGGATCGGCAGTCATGCCTTGGTGGCCTGGTTGGGTGCTATCCAAGCGGCGTTGGGACTTTGGTGGCTCCTCAAAGGCGCCGGCGCTAAACCGCTCACCGTCGTCCTCTGTGCCGTGCTCATCGGAGGGCTTGCGACGGGCGCGCGGTTTCCCGTTCAGATGCTGAAGTCGCCGGTGTACCAAGAAGACAGTCCGTATCAGCAAGTGAGAATCCGGGATGATGATCTCTTCCGCTATCTCGTGTTGGATCGAACATTTCACGCGGTGATGTGGAAAGCTGAGCCGGATACGCTGTTCCTCCCGTATAGCCAGCTGATGGTGTCTTCGCTCGCTCTCGTTCCGAACCCGAAGCGTGCCCTGATCCTTGGTCACGGCGGCGGATCCTTTGCCAAGTGGCTAGCCCGCTATTGGCCGGAACTTGAAGTGGATGTGGTGGAATTTGATCCAGTGGTCGTCAGGATGGCGGAAGAGTATTTCTCCTACCGTGTTCCTCCTCAGCATCATGTGTATGTTCGTGATGCAAGAGCCTTCTTGAACCATATGGAGGCGACGTACGATCTCATCTGGGCCGATGCATTTGCTCGTCATCTGGTGCCCTTTCACCTGACGACCGAGGAATTTTTTTTGGAGCTGCGACGGCATCTTACGCCGGCTGGCGTGCTGGTCGTCAATCTGGCGTCATCGGGAACTGGCGGCGATCTCAGGCGAGCGCAGGCGGTTGTAGAAACGATGAAGCGATCCTTTCCGGTGATCGACACCTACGCTGTCAAAGGGCCGTGGCCGTCCAGTTCAAAAGCGGAAAATTTGCTTTTTTTCGTCGGTGAGCCGATTGAAAAGCAGGGGACGGCTGACTTCGCAGAGAAAGTTGCCGCTCTGGTCGAGCGGCAACGCCTCCCTTCGGAGGCCATCGCCTTGCTCGCAACGCGCCGGACGCAGCCTTGGCGGGCAGGCACAGTGCTGACCGATGACTACGCTCCGTATGATCTCCTGATGGGGGACGAAACGAAGGAAAGTCCTGCCGAGACAGGGAAATAGCAAGGCATTGAAAATATGGCAGCTTTTCTGTTGATAGTGGTGTGCTTGTCGGGGGGTGCAACCACATAGAGCCAATCTTGCTTCCGTTTTCGCCCCTGTGCTATAAGGTTGCCTCTCAATTGAGCATGGACGTGAGCGCACACAACGCGGATCGGAGCAGTGGTTGTTCGAGGGGTCAAGGCTACCTGATCGTGTCGGTAGTTAATTACCAACCTAATCACATCTCTTTTTCTTCTTCAAGGAGGTAGGTCATGGGCAAGACGATGTTAGGGGTCTTTTTCGGCCTCATAATGGTCATTGCGGGCGCGTCTGCCGCGCTGGCGCACCAGGCCGGCGGAGTCGAGATCGGCGACTTGGCGACGGGATCAGTCGTCGGTCAACCGTTCAAAGAATTAGATGTGGATGCCGAGCTGTACACGATCGAGATCGGCAACCTCAAGTCCTGGTATCCGCCCACCACCGCCATTGATTTCAAAGTGCGGGCCGGCCGTCCTGTGGTCATCAAGGTAACCAACAGTTCTGCGACAGAGCATGGATTTTTGCTGACGGCGGAAGAAACCCAATCAGCGCCGACTGTCTTGAATGCTCAATTGGTGTTGAAACCCGGTGAGACCAAGTACGTGGGGATTCCGACCAGCGACCTGTTCTATGCCACAACTGGAAACATTTTAAAGTATCGCTGTCATCTCCATCCTGCCCATCTGGGCGGGAAGCTCATCATGCTCAAGTAGTTCAGAACTCAGCAGGGGATTAAATGACCAACGCCCTCGTCGCGTGAAGCGGCGGGGGCGTTTTTTTAGGTGTCTTCCGTTCGGCAGTCGGCAGCCCGCTCGAGCAGGATGTTTTGGCTTCCCTTAAGCTCGCCCGCCACGATCAAGAGGAGAAACCGGCTCAGCGTTGGTTCCATGTCGCGCCGCTCTTTGACGATCGTCTGCACATCGACGATCATTTCATCTCCGTCCCACTGGGTCTCGTTGATCACCCAATAATGGCTCATGGCATCGGGGAATTGTCGTACGACGAATTTTTCGACGATGCTGCCGACGTCTCCGGTGCTTGCCAGGGTCGTGGTGGGGAATGTGAAGGCGATCGTCCAAAGTAGGGTTCCCAAAAGGATCCATCGAGAGCGCATAGCGTCACCTCGCACGTGAGAGGGCAAGATCGGCTCCAGTGAGAGTAGAGAGGACCGGGAGCCGGATGGCTGCGGAGAGCTACTACTGATTGATTCTACTGCGTTAATGGGTTAATGGCAAGAAAGCTACCAGACGATGAATTTGGTAGCGGGCGGCTAAAACACACGAGCCCTGCTTCGTGACTGGAAGCAGGGCTCGTATCAGATGATGGAAACTCTAGCCCTCAATTGCGAACGCCGCTCCACACCTTCGCGGCATCGATGGATTTGTCAGGGTTGAGCTTCCGGGCCTTCTCCAGGAGCACGTCGGTCGTCTCAGGATAGACTGGATCAGCAATGCAGCAGTTGTCGACCGGGCACACAGCGGCGCATTGCGGTTCGTCGAAATGGCCGACACACTCGGTGCAGCGGTCATGGGTAATCACATAGATGTTATCGCCCACCCCCTGGCCGTCGCCTACATGGTTGCCCTTGGTTTCCGCATCGCTGCGAGTTTCAAAAATCGCCTCGTTCGGACATTCGGGCAGGCAGGCTCCACAGGAGATACATTCGTCGGTAATCAGCAGTGCCATGACCCTTGCCTCCTTCTCACTACGATAGCTAAAACTGGGTTGACAAGATTGCAACGCCACGACATAGTGCGTAGCGTAATAAGGCGTGATTCTAGTCTGCCGCTCTTTTCCAAGTCAACAGAACGGCGTCGGATAAGAAGGCCTAGATTCCTTGTGATCATGGGCCTTTGGGCCTAGATTGCCTCTTGACCGCAGCGTCCACCATGGCCGTTCAGCCCGCCTCATCGGACCACAAGAAAAAGCGGATCATTCTGATGGTCCTGCTTGCCGTCTTGCTGATGAGTGTGTCGATGTTCCTCGTGCAGCGGGACGACACAAAAACCATCATCATCGCGTTTCCCAATGGGATTGAACTCGAGGCCGAAGTGGCCGACACACCGGAGAAGCTGCTCTTCGGAATGGCATTTCAGGACGCATTGCCTCCGAACAGCGGAATGATCTATATCTTCGAGTCAACGGGGCCCCATCGTGTGATGACCAAGGAATACCGGTTCCCCGTTGACATGATCTGGGTGGACGAAAGCCGACACATTGTGTCCATCGCCGAGAATGTTCCGCCCTGCAGGTTGGAAACCTGCCCGTGGCACGGTTCCACGTCTCCATCCGTGCGGTACCTGATCCAGACTGCAGCGGGTTTCGCAAGGCAGGCAGGCGTTGAGGTGGGTGGCGAACTCAAATACACGCTTCGCATGTAGGTCGGAGCATCAATTTTTTCGACAAGCGGGGGAGCAGTGGCCATCGAAGGATTTCAGGCTGTCGCCAAAGTGGACGATGTGCCTCCGGGGCAGTCCAAAGTCGTGACGATGAACAATCGCACGATCGCCTTGTTCAATGTGGACGGGAAAGTCTACGCCATTCACAACCTCTGTCCTCATGAAGGAGGTCCCTTGAATGAAGGGCGCGTCAAAGGATTCGTCGTCTCCTGTCCATGGCATGACCTGGCGTTCGACATTCGGAACGGCCAGGGCACCGATGGAGGCGGGTATTGTGTCGGGAGCTATGACGTACGCGTCGAGGGCGGCGACATCTACGTGGGCCCGCGTCGCAAGGGTTAGCGCTGGGCCCTACGGTCAACATGCCTGAGGTCAAGGAAGAATTGCACGACCAGGACAAGGTCATTCAAGCCACGCTCGATCAACCGATCGAGATCCACCTCTGGGAGGATCGGACCAGAGGGGAACTGTGGATTCCCAGCTATGAGCCTACGGCGTTGGCCTTGCTGAGCGACGACTATTTGCGCGTGGCAGGCAACAACGCGGTCGACAATGGCCAACGGACATTCGAGTTCAAGGCGCTCAAGCCGGGAAACTTTGACGTCGTGTTTGAAAAACGAATGGGCTGGAAGTTCACTGCCGAAGACCGGCGGGTGTTTCATATCAACGTTTGCGCTGAGAGGAGCCCCTAATCGTGTCCGAGACTGCGTTTATCAACGGACGCTTCCTGCCGTTGGCTCAAGCGTCGGTGCCGATCGAGGATCGCGGCTTTCAATTTGGGGACGGCGTCTACGAAGTCATCCGCACCTATCGAGGCCGGCCCTTCAAACTGGAAGCGCACCTCGCCCGCTTACACCGCAGTGCAGACGCCATTAATCTCCATCAGCCCTATGCCTTTGAACAGTGGCGTGACTACATCGCCGAAGGTCTCCGCCTGGCTGCCTTCCCGGAAGCCAAAATCTACATCCAGATCACGCGGGGCCAGGCACCCCGTGACCATGCCTATCCACCAGACCTGGAGCCCACCATTGTCATGACCGTTCGAGAGTTGCGTCCGCTGGCGGCCGCCGTGCAGACGGGTGGCGTCGATGCAATGACGGTCGACGATGTTCGTTGGGGGCGTTGCGACATTAAAAGTATCAACCTCTTACCCAACGTGCTTGCGCGTCAACAAGCAAAACAGGCCGGCGTGTTCGAGGCCATTCTGGTCAAAAACGGGGAGGTCACGGAAGGATCGGTCAGCAATGTGATCATCGTCGAGAACCGTACACTGATCACGGCGCCCGAAGGGACACGCATTCTTTCAGGCGTCACGCGAGAGGTCGTCCTTGCACTGGCCGGACAGGAAGGGTTCGAAGTCCAGGAACGGTATCCTTCGAAGGCGCAGCTCTACGCTGCCTCCGAGGTGTTTTTGACGGGTACGACGGTCGAAGTGTTGTCGGTCGTACGGATCGACGACAGGTCCATCGGAGGCGGCGAGCCCGGTCCGGTGACCCGGAGCCTGGCCAAGCGATTTCTCGAGCAGACTGGATAGCTGGCCCCTTGCTTTGGCGTCAATGAAATGCTAAGGTGCCACCTCCGGAAAGTGGGCTCAGGCCCACTTTTTTGTTTGGGCTAGAACGATACCCAGAGAAGCGGGGCTAGGGGTGTTGGTGAAGGAGTCCCGATCAGTCGTCGACCGCATCAGCGAGGCAGTGTCCCCCATTTTATGGACGTTGGGTCTGGAACTGGCGGATGTCGTCTGCGTGGGGCAGGGCCCCCGTTCGGTCGTACGGGTCTTCATCGATAAACCGGAAGGCGTCACGCTGGATGATTGCGAGCGCGCGCATAAGGCGCTTGGTCCTGCGCTCGACGTGGCCGATCCATTTCCCCACGCCTACACGCTGGAAGTCTCCTCCCCGGGTCTCGATCGTCCCTTCAAACGGATTCAAGATTATCGACGGGCAATCGGAAAGCGGGTGACGCTGAAACTCAGGGAGCCTCTTGCCGGGCAATGGCGTCTAGTAGGAACATTGATCGGCGTGGAGGACAACGCGGTGACTTTGGAACTGAAAGAGCCTGCCCCGTCGCGGACGGTGACGCTGGAACACCAGGTCATCGCCGAGGCGAAGAGGGCGGTCACCTGGTGAACATCGGAGTCGGAGTGGAGAGCCAATTATGAACCGAGAATTGATTTCCGTCATCGACGAAATCGGCCGGCAAAAAGGCATCGACAAGACCAAAGTCATCGGCGCCATAGAAGCCGCCTTGCAGACGGCCGCCAAGAAGCGGTTTGGACAGGCCGAGAATATCCAGGTCGAGATCGACTCCAAGACCGGGGAAATTTCCGTCGTCTCCAAAAAGATCATCGTCGAATCCGTGAGCAACCCCAAAGCAGAAATTTCTCTGAAAGAAGCCCGCGCGTACGACAGCGAGGCTGAAGTCGGAGACGAGATCGGTTCGCTGATTGAAATGGATGAATTGGGTCGCATCGCGGCGCAAACCGCCAAGCAAGTCATCTTCCAAAAGGTTCGGGAAGCGGAATGGGAAGCGGTCCAGAAGGAATATTCGACGAGGCAAGGCGATCTCGTGAACGGCATCATTCTCGGAATGGAACGGCGTAATTACCTCGTCGATTTGGGCAAGACGGAAGCGATTCTCCCCATACAGGAACAGATCCCTCGCGAAACCTACCGCCGGGGCGACCGGGTGAAAGCCATGTTACTCGAGGTTCGTCGCACGCCGAAGGATGTTCAGGTCATTCTGACCCGCAGCCACCCACAATTCGTCTCAAAATTGTTCGAATTGGAAGTCCCCGAGGTCATGGAGAAGATTGTCGAAATCAAGGCCGTGGTCCGCGAGCCCGGCGACCGCACGAAGATTGCCGTCACGTCGCGCGAGAAGGCAGTCGATCCGGTCGGAGCGTGCGTGGGAATTAAGGGCTCTCGGGTTCAGGCAGTCGTGCGCGAGCTGCGAGGAGAAAAAATCGACATTATCACCTGGACCTCTGATCCGCGCGTATTTATCGCGGAAGCGTTGAACCCTGCCACCATCGAAAAAGTAGGCGTCGACGAGGAGAAGAAATCGGCCTTGGTCGTCGTGGCGGACTCACAGTTGTCGCTCGCCATCGGTAAAAACGGACAAAACGTCAGGTTGGCGGCCCGATTGACCGGCTGGAAAATCGACATCATCAGCGCGACCGAGTACGAAAAAGAAAAGGCCGAGCGTGACAAGGAAATCAAGGCCGCTCTCGCCGAAGAAGCTGAAGCACAACGGCAGCAGGAAGAGGCACGTCAACAGGAAAAGGCCCAGCAAGAGGCGGAAGGGTAACGAATTCACCGTATGCGTGTGTACGAACTAGCCAAACAGCTTGGGATGGAGAATCGGGATCTGATCCCGGAACTCAAGCGTCTGGGGATCACTGTCGCCTCCCACAGCAGTGCCCTCGAACCTGATGCAGTGCAGAAAGCCCTTGAAAAACTGGGGCCCAAGCAGAAGACAGGGACCAAGTCCGATGCTGTCGGACGTCCGGACAGACATGCGGATGGAGGAGGCCACCACCCAGCAGCCAAAGGTGCCGGTGTTCATGCCCCCACTGAAGAATCCAAACCGGACAAACGCCGCATTCTCATCAAGCGAAAACGCGATGAGCCGACCACTGAAGAACCAGCACCCTTCGGACACGAACCGCTTGCAGCCCACCCTGCGGAAACCGCTGTTCCCACGACGATGTCACCGTTGCATCCGACGGCGGAAAGTCCGGTGGTTCATCACGAACCGCATGCTCCAAGCAGTGCCCCTCTGGCGGCTGAGCCGCCGGTGGTCACGAAACCCGCTACGCCACCAAGTCCTGAAGTGCTGTCCGGCAAGAAGAAGGTGCTCGAAGAGCTCCAAACCGAAGTCTCGAAGGACAAGCTAAAAAAAGCTCGCAAGCCCGGCCGCTCGCGGGAAGAAGACGAAGTGCGCGTGCGGGAAGATGCCGCCCGGTGGCAGGACCTTCGAGCGATCCCTGTTCAGCGGCGCGACGACCGCAGCAAGCACGTCCATCACAGCACACCGGCTGAGATTACCAAGCCGCGGAAAAAAAGCGTTAAGCTCACGCCGGGCATGACCGTCAAGGAATTCGCCGAATTAATCGGTCAACGTCCGGCAGATATCGTGCGCAAGCTCATGGACATGGGGCAGATGCTGACATTCAACCAGTCGATGCACGTCGCGGCGGCCTCAATGCTCGCCGAAGAGGCTGGAGTGAAGGTGGAAATCGCCGTAGAGAAAGCGGGTGAAGATTTGCTCGAGGACATCACGCAGGTGCAAGGCGAAGTCCGGCTCGAGCCTCGGCCGCCGGTCGTGACGATCATGGGCCATGTCGACCACGGCAAAACATCCTTGTTGGACGCGATTCGTGAAACCAAGGTCGCGGAAGGTGAGGCTGGAGGCATTACACAGCACATCGGCGCCTATACGGTCAGCGTCCGTGGCAAGCAGGTGACGTTTCTCGATACGCCGGGCCACGAGGCGTTCACCGCGATGCGCGCTCGGGGCGCGAAGGTTACGGATATCGTCATCTTAGTCGTTGCCGCGGACGACGGCGTCATGCCGCAGACGGTGGAGGCGATTCATCACGCCAAGGCCGCCGGCGTCCCGCTCATCGTCGCCATGAACAAGATTGACAAGCCCAGCGCCAATCCTGACCGCGTGCGGAATGCACTCTCCGAACACGGCTTAATCTCAGAAGCATGGGGCGGGGATACGATCATGGTCGAAGTCTCGGCGAAACAAAAGACCGGCCTCGATCAGCTGCTCGAAATGATTTTGCTCCAGGCCGAAGTTCTGGAATTGAAGGCGGATCCTCACCAGTACGCGAAAGGCGCAGTCGTCGAAGCCAAACTCGAGCGGGGCCGCGGCCCAGTCGCCACGGTGCTGGTGCAAAGCGGCACCCTGCATGCCGGCGACGCGTTTGTCGTCGGCGCGTTCAGCGGCAAAGTGCGCGCCTTGATCAGCCATACGGGCATAAAGGTCCAACAGGCCGGTCCGTCGGTTCCCGTCGAGGTGATCGGGTTGCCCGGTGTGCCGTCGGCCGGTGATGTGTTCCAGGCCGTGAAAGACGAGCGCATCGCCCGTGAGATTGCGGACGATCGCGCGCGCAAACAGCGGGCGGCCGAGTTGGCAGGCTCCGGCAAGGTCTCGCTCGATGATCTGTTCGCCAAGATCCAGGAAGGGTCCGTCAAGGAACTGTCGCTCGTCATCAAGGCCGATGTCCAAGGATCTGCGGAAGCCTTGGCGACGGCGGTTGAAAAGCTGCCGACGGACGCGGTGAAGCTCCGGGTCATCCATAACGGTGTCGGCGGGATCACCGAATCTGACGTTCTGCTCGCGGCGGCTTCCAACGCGATCATCATCGGATTCAACATTAGACCCGAGCCTAAGGCCTCCGACCTTGCTGAGAAGGAACACGTCGACGTCAGGCTGTATACGATCATTTACGACGCGTTGAACGATATTAGGGCGGCGATGGAGGGCCTGCTTGAGCCGACGCTTAAAGAGCGGGTGCTCGGTCGTGCCGAAGTGCGTCAGGTCTTCACCGTGTCAAAATCCGGTACGATTGCGGGTTCTTATGTCATCGACGGTACCATCACACGTGCGAGCGCAGGCGTTCGGGTGATCCGCGACAATGTCGTGGTGTATCAGGGAAGATTGGGGTCGTTACGCCGCTTCAAGGACGACGTTCGCGAGGTCCAGCAAGGCTACGAGTGCGGCATCGGCGTGGAGAACTTCAGCGATATCAAGACCGGCGACGTGATCGAAGCCTATGCCATCGACAAGATCGCCGCAAAGCTGTGACGGAGATGTTGAGAGGTCGGTGGGCGGAAGGCAGGGTACGCAGTCATGAGCCGGTCGTATTGTGAGCGTCATCATCGGGCTCTGCACGATCGAGCTTTTCATCGCCGACAGTCAATCGTTGAAAGACAAGCGGCAGGTCCTTCTGAGTCTGAAAGACCGACTGCGGCAGAAATTCAATCTGTCTGTGGCTGAAATCGACGGCCAGGATCTGTGGCAGAAGGCGGTGCTGGCATTGGCCTGCGTCGCCAATGACGGGCGGCACGTGAACCAGGTGTTGGACCAAGCACTCAATCTGGTCAGAAGTCATACAGTTGTTGAGATCGTCCAGTCTCGAATCGAGTTGTTGTGACGGTTCAAAGGCTTGTCATGGGCAATGGCAGGCCGATCAAGGGAGCTGGGCGATGTCCAAGACGGGGTACAGCCGGGCCGAGCGCGTCGCCGATCAGATCCGCATCGAGGTGGCCGACATCCTGTTGCGGAAGATGCGGGACCCGCGTGTCCGCTCGGTGACGGTGACGGACGTGGAATTGACGAATGATCTGCGCATCGCCCGCGTCTTCGTCACGGCCTTGGGGAGCGAGGCGGAGACAAAGGATGTCTTTGCGGGGCTCAGCAAGGCCAGCGGTTTTGTCCGAAGCGAGCTGGGGCACCGGTTGACCCTGCGGTATCTCCCAGAGATCGTGTTCGTGAAGGACGTCAGCGGACCGCGCGGTGATCGTGTGCTGCAGTTGCTGGATGAGATTCATGAGAAAGCGGATGTCGAACCGGAGGAGCCTGCTTCGTAGCGCAGAATCCCTATGACTGCGACGGTGTCAAAATGTGAGGTGATGAACGGCGTCCTGGCTGTGAACAAGGAAGCCGGATGGACCTCGCATGACGTGGTTGCAAAGCTCCGGCAGCTGCTCGGAGGAGCGAAGGTTGGCCATGCCGGCACTTTGGATCCTGCCGCAACAGGCCTGCTGCCTCTCTTGATCGGGAAGGGCACTCGCATTGCGGAGTATCTCGTTGAATGGGACAAGGAGTACCACGCCCGGCTCCGCTTGGGAGAGACCACAGATACGCTGGATGCCACCGGCACCATCCTTGATCGTCACTCGACACAACACCTCACGCATGCCGCGATCCTTGAAGCCGTAGGACGGTTCCGGGGAGCCATCGAGCAGGTGCCGCCGATGTATTCGGCAGTGAAAATAGACGGCGTGCCCTTATACCGCTCTGCTCGTGCCGGAAAAACGATTGCTCGAGCCGCCCGGACGGTCGTCATACAGGAATTGGATGTGCTGGATATCGCTGGCGGACAGGACGTCGCACTCCGGGTGGTGTGCTCGAAGGGCACGTACATTCGGTCACTGTGTGCCGATATCGGTATGGCGTTGGGAGTCGGTGCCCATCTTCGGACTTTGGAAAGGACCCGCGTGGGCCCGCTGAGTCTGAATCGGGCTCTCACCGTCGACGCGATCATCCGCGATCATCATCTTGGCGCTTTGGCGGACCACGTGTGGTCGCTTGATGATGTGCTGCGGGATCTTCCGGTTGTGGTTGTCGACGCGCGAGCAGCCAACCGTGTGTGCCATGGAGCACCGGTGACGTGGTCAGACGTCGTCCCGGCGATGGATGGTCGGCTGCAACTGAAAGCGGATATGGCTGTGCGCATTCATGATGGCAGCGGACGGTTATTGGCCGTGGGACGATTATCGGAGCCGTGCTCCGATCGGATTGCGGTAGAGAAAGTATTTGCGACAGTGTTGGAATGAGCTAAAAGAAAAAGAAAGAGGAGAATCCAATGGCTTTGTTGAAGGATGCGAAGGCCGAATTGATCAAACAGTATCGGCAGCATGACACCGATTCGGGGTCACCGGAGGTTCAGATCGCCGTGTTGACGAACCGGATCACCTATTTGACCGAACACTTCAAGCTCCATAAGAAGGATCATCACTCGCGGCGCGGGTTGCTGCAACTCGTGGGGCGCCGCCGGAGGTTGTTGGACTACCTCCGTGACATCGACGATGCTCGGTACCGGGCGGTCATCGAGCGCTTGGGCATTCGAAAGTAATCAAAGATCCTGCTGTCGCACACGTCGACAGCAGGCCACCGTCGCACAGGTGAACACTGAAATGCGCTCGTCGTCGCTGGCGGCCCTCGAGCGTATCTCTGTGGGCATCTGTGGGGCACAACATGAGGAGACCATAGATGGTACACGTTGTTGAACTTGACGTCGCAGGGCGGACCCTGAGACTGGAAACAGGTCGGGTCGCCAAACAGGCTGACGGGTCGATCTGGGCATCGTACGGGGACACGGTGGTGCTTGCCACGGCAGTCGCGTCTCAAAACGCCAAACCTGGAGTGGACTTCCTTCCGCTGACCGTCGACTATCAGGAAAAGGCGTATGCTGCCGGAAAAATTCCTGGGGGCTACTTTAAGCGGGAAGGCCGCCCGTCTGAAAAGGAAGTGCTCACCAGCCGTTTGATCGACCGGCCGCTTCGTCCATTATTCCCCGAGGGGTATTACTTCGAGACGCAAGTCATCGCGGCCGTGCTGTCGTCCGATAGGACCGGCTCTTCGGATGTCATTGGGATTACCGCCGCTTCGGCCGCACTCGCGGTCTCCAACATTCCATTTCTCGGTCCCATCGCCGGTATCAAGATCGGGCGGGTCAACGGTCAATTCGTCGTTAACCCTGACCTCGAAACGCTGAAGAGCAGCGAACTGGATTTGGTCGTCGCCGGGACTGCCGACGCGGTCATGATGGTGGAAGCCGGAGCCAATGAGCTGCCCGAAGCGACTATGCTCGAAGCGATCGAGCTCGCCCATGCCGAAATCAAGAAGATTGTGGCCAAGATCAATGAGCTGCGCGTGTTGTCCGGCAACAAATCGAAGCGTACGGTGGCCACCGAAGAGATTGCTCTCGATCTTACGTCGCAGGTGAAAGCCCTCGTGGCACAGGGCATTCGAGACGCAATCATGATTCCCAACAAGACCGCGAGGCAAGAGCGGCTCGACTTGATCCTCAAGGGTGCCATTGAAAAGCTCAAGCAGCCGGATGACCCCAATCGAGAGCGCCATATCAAAATCGTATTCCATGGCTTGGAGTACACTGAAGTCCGGAACATGATTCTTGAGAAAGGGTCACGTGCCGACGGGCGTGGGCCGGCGGATATTCGGCCGATCACCTCGGAGGTCGGTGTGCTACCACGCACTCATGGCTCCGCACTGTTTACGAGGGGAGAAACGCAAAGCTTGGCCGTCGTGACCTTGGGCACGACGGATGACGAGCAACGGATCGACGCCTTGGAGGGTGAATACACCCGGACCTTTATGCTCCATTACAACTTTCCCCCCTTCAGCGTGGGTGAAGCCAGGCCGCTCCGTTCGCCGGGCCGTCGGGAAGTCGGCCATGGAGCGCTGGCCGAGCGTGCGCTGAAGCCGGTGATTCCCAGCAAAGACCAGTTTCCATACACGCTGCGCATCGTATCCGATATCCTGGAGTCTAACGGCTCGTCTTCCATGGCGACCGTCTGCGGTGGAACTCTGGCGATGATGGATGCGGGTGTGCCGATCAAAGAGCCGGTGGCCGGCATCGCGATGGGACTGATCAAGGAACAGGATCGCGTCATGATCCTGTCCGATATTCTGGGATTGGAAGATCATCTGGGCGATATGGATTTCAAAGTCTGCGGAACCAGGCGCGGCGTCACGGCCCTCCAAATGGACATTAAGATCGGCGGCATCACGCCGACCTTGATGCATCAGGCGCTGGAGCAGGCGAAGGCCGGCCGGTTGCACATTCTCAGCTGCATGCAGAAAGCCCTCGAAGCGCCGAGAGGCAATATGTCGGCGTTCGCCCCGCGCATTTACACGATGAAGGTAAAGCAGGACAAGATCCGCGAAGTCATTGGCCCCGGCGGGAAAATGATCCGCGGCATTCAGGCGGATTGCGGTGTAAAGATCAACATCGAAGACAGCGGCATCGTCACCATCGCGTCAGTGGACAACGCCTCGCTGGAAAAAGCGAAGGAAATGATCAACCGGATCGTTGAAGAGGTGGAAATCGGCAAGACCTATCTCGGCACCGTGCGGAAAATTATGGACTTCGGCGCATTCGTGGAGGTGCTGCCGGGAACCGACGGGCTCGTCCATATTTCCCAGTTGGCGCATCACCGTGTCAAATCCGTGGCCGATGAAGTGTCGGAGGGAGATCAGATCCTCGTGAAGGTGCTGGAAATCGACCGTCAGGGAAAGATTCGGCTCAGTCGCAAGGAAACCATGCCGGCTCCCACCGGCGCAGGCACCCAAGACCAGACGTCCGGGTAGCATCTTGTACCGCAAGCTCGTGTTGGACAATGGCATGCGGGTGGTGACCGAGCGCATTCCGACGCTCAAGTCCGTCACGGTCGGCATTTGGGTCAATACCGGATCCCGTGACGAACAACCCGCCCAGGCCGGCTACTCCCATTTCATCGAACATATGTTCTTCAAGGGCACACGCTCGCGTTCGGCCACGGAGATTTCCCGTGAAATCGACGGCCTCGGCGGCGAGATGAATGCCTTTACTACCCGCGAGACGACGACCTTCTACGTCAAAGTTCTTGATCAACAGCTGCAGCAGGCCCTCGAACTCTTGGCGGATCTGTTTCACCATTCACGTTTCGACTCCAAGGAAGTCGAAAAGGAAAAGCAGGTCGTCCTCGAGGAAATCCGCATGGTGCAGGATGACCCGGAGGATCTCGTGCAGGAACTGCACACCGGTCAAGTCTTGGGACGCCATCCGCTCGGCCGATCGATCCTAGGCCGTGCAGAGACGATTCAGAGTCTAAAGCGACCGGACCTCTTGGGCTACCTCGATGCGCATTACGATCCCGGCCAGATTGTGATTGCCATTGCCGGCAATTTCGAGCAGGCGGCGGTGGAACGGTTGGTCGCACGCTTCTTCGGCAAAAAGAAGCCTCTGAATGGCCTTTCAAGGCCCGTGCGCCGGCCACCGGAAGTTCATGGCGGTGTCCTCGTCAAGCGTAAGCCCTTGGAGCAGGTGCATCTGTGCGTTGGGCTAAAAGGAGTCGCCGCCGGACATCGACACCGATACGCCGCGTACGCGCTCAACAGCGTCCTGGGCGGAAGTATGAGTTCGCGGTTGTTCCAAGAAATACGTGAAAAACGCGGCCTCGCCTATTCGATCTATTCGTTTCTGTCAGGCTATTCGGACATCGGCACGATCACCGTCTACGCGGCGACCCGACCGAAGGAAGTCGAGCGCGTGGTTGATCTTGTGTGCCGCGAGATCACGCGGATCAGCAAGCATGGCATTGAACGCAAAGAACTCGACCGAGCAAAAAATCAAATGAAAGGCAGTCTGATGCTCAGCCTGGAGAGCTCGCACAGCCGGATGAGCAAGCTGGCGAAAGATGAGCTCATCTATGGCAGGCGCACGTCACTCGAAGAGATGTTGACGCACATCGATCGGGTGACCGTCGATCAAGTCTCGACGGTTGGACGCGAACTTTTTGGAATGACGCATCTCGCAATCACTGGATTAGGCCCACTCTCGGCACGAGCCCTTCACGCCTATAGATGAGAAGTTTCTAATAGATCGACCAAACCCGGGAAAACTGACACCGCCAACGCGCCTAGTGGCATTCTGCAAGACGTTGGTTTTTAAAAAGAAAGTGTTGATTTTTCCAAAATATCCACAGGACAAACATTTTCTTGACTCGCTTTCACATTTTTCAGTACCATGGCCGCGTTTTCACTGGAAGACTCTTTCACCGGCGAATGCGGCGTGAGAGCCACAGAACAAGGAGGTGACAAAAGCCTGCTCTCCTGTCGCCGAGTCGTCATAACACGTTACATATTCATCGTCCTTAAATGAGCCCGTTCATCGGTTTTGTGTTGGTCATTTTTATGAAGGAGGGATTTGGTATGAAAAGGGTCGTACTTCTAGCCGTAGTTGCAGTGTTTTCTGTGCTCGGCTTGGTGACGGCTGAGTTTGCCGCCGCTGCAGATGCTCCGGGCGGTCCTACGGGTCCCACCGACATTATTGTCGGAGGAAAGCCGCTCAAAGGTGAAGTCACCAAAACTCTTAAGGGTCGTGTGTGGTCACAATGGGCCGATAATCCGGACGGCGAACTCCTCTTCGGCATCCAGTACTGGAACACCGGTGAACCGGCCTCCGGGACCCCTGCCGGCCGGTCCTCCACCGATCTCGACGTGAAGCCGCCCGATCCATTGTTTGTGTGCTGCGCCTGGGGATTTACTGGCGGGACGGAAAGAAACAACCCCTATGCCGGCTGGTACCATGCCGCCACCACGGTTCGTCTCGCGGTCAAGGACAAGGCATTGATGGACCAGATCATTAAGGCCTCGCAGGAACTGGTTGCGATGGAAGTCAGCCTTGATGGCCGGACGATCACCGGATTCAAGCTCCTCAAGGGTGACTAAACTTCGACGAGATTTCATACTTTCATACTGTTGAAGGAGGATGCGATTATGAAGTTTCATATGAAAGGCTGGGCCCTCGCGGCCGCCGTTGCGCTGGTGGTCTCGATCGCCTCCACCGCCATGGCGATCGAATCGTTTCAAGAGCGTTTCGAATGGGGGGACATGAGCAAGCCGACGACCCTCCAGGGCCGCGTGATCGTCCTCGATCCCTATGATGAAGCCGTGTGGATCAACATTGCTGTATTCGGCGGCAATGCGGAGAGCGGCCTCTTTTGGCAAAAGGTCCATCCGGGGAAGAATCTGAAGTTTTACGCCGACAAGGGCGCCTGGGAAGAACTCAAAAAGATGGGCCGAGTGCATGCCGGACCGGCAGCGGCCAAGGAAGTGCCTCCGGGCAGCACGACCGACTTGATCGAGTTCACGGCGGTCGAGACGGAGCAGAATCACCGCGTCATTACTGCGGTCAAGAAGCTTCCGGAAGTTGCGGGCGCCCCCGGCAAGACGATGAGCATTTCGGCGCTTCGGCTGAAGGATTGCGCCGGGAAGAACGAGGCGGAGCCTGGTTGTGCGGCAGCCAAGCAGGGATTGAACACCTCACCGAAGGGTGCAGACTCTGTTCCCATGCAGTACGACGTCCTGACTCCGGACAAGAAGCCGATCGGCGGCCTGATCCCCTGGACGGCAAAGTACAACACCGGTAAGTAAACTCCGGTTCATTCAGCCACGAATAAAAAACGGCGGTAGCTCGAAAGAGCTATCGTCGTTTTTCTTTGACTGCGAAGCGCCTATCCTGAATCCGCAGCGCGTTTCTGAAGATCTGCTAAGCGATTGAGCGCATCGAGCGGCGTCAGAGAGAAGAGGTCAATTTGCCTGACTTCGTCGATGAGCGGATGGGGCTGCGGAAGTGTCGCACGCGAAGGGTCGTCCTGAGGTTTGAGATCAGTCGTCGAGCGCTCCAGTTGTGCTAACACGTCCTGTGCGCGGGTGATCATCGACGGCGGCAGGCCCGCCAGTTTTGCGACATGGATCCCATAGCTTCGGTCAGCGCCGCCCGGCACAATTTTCCTGAGAAACACCACGTCCCCATCGCGTTCTTGCACAGCAACCCGATAATTGCGGATGCCGTCCCGCAGCGATTCCAATTGCGTCATCTCGTGATAGTGCGTGGCAAACAGGGTTCGTGCGCCCAGGTGCTGCTGGTCGTGAATGTACTCGGCCATGGCCCAGGCGATGCTCAATCCATCATAGGTGCTCGTTCCGCGTCCGATTTCATCCAAGAGGATCAGGCTGCGCTTGCTGGCACAGTTGAGAATCTGCGCACTTTCAGTCATTTCGACCATAAAGGTGCTCTGCCCGGCAGCAAGGTTGTCGGATGCTCCCACCCGCGTGAAAATGCGGTCTACGAGCCCGACGTGAGCCTCTGTTGCGGGAACGAAGCTGCCGATTTGAGCGAGCAGCACGATGAGTGCGACCTGGCGTAAGTACGTGCTCTTGCCCGCCATGTTTGGTCCGGTCAAAATCACCAAGCGGTTCTGATCATCGTCCATGAGAGTGTCGTTGGGTACGAACGCCAGGTCGGGGCTCAGTTGTTCGACGACAGGGTGACGGCCGGCGAGAATGCGAAGGAGGCCGGACTCATCGATCGTGGGCCGGACATAACGATTCAAGGCGGCCGTTTCTGCTAGCCCGGCCAACACATCGATCAGTGCGAGCGACTGGGCCATGCTTTGCAGGCGCGAGCCCTGGCACGCAAGCCGCTGTCGCAGCTGGACAAACAGCTCCTCCTCCAAGGCAAGGAGCTTCGACTCGGCGCTCGTGACGCGCTCTTCCAATTCCTTGAGCTCCTGGGTCATGAACCGCTCGGCATTCACCAGTGTTTGCTTGCGGACGAAGTCGGCTGGCACTTTCAAGAGATTGGCTTTGGTGATTTCGATGTAATAGCCGAACACCTGGTTGTAGCGGATCTTCAAGGAATCGATCCCTGTGCGTTCTCGTTCTTTGGATTCGAGCGACGCCATCCAGTCTTTCCCTTCCGCACGGGCTTTGCGCAGCTCGTCGACTCCTGGGTGATACCCTGCTCGAATCACGTTGCCTTCGCGGAGGGCTAAGGGGGCTTCTGGGTTGATGGCCGATTCAATCAGATCATACATATCCCGGCAGTCATCCCACTGTTCGCGCTGTGCGGCCAGCAGGGCAGCGCGGCAAGGCGCCAACTGTTCGCGCAACTCCGGCAGCGCGCTCACGGAATCCTTCAAGGCCAGCAACTCCCGTGGGCCGGCCAGACCCAATGTCAACCGGGTGCTCAGACGGGCGATGTCCTGAATTGTGCGGAGGGCTGTTCGGATCGCTACGCGTTGCGCGAGGCGTTCCTTGAGGTCGGCGACCGCGTCCAGTCTGGCGCGCAGTGCATCACCATCGATCAACGGTCTCAGGAGCCACTCGCGGAGCAGACGGCTTCCCATGGCGGTGCTGGTTCGATCGATCACTGAAAGGAGAGTGGGGGACCGGCCGGAGCCATCCTCTCCCTGTGCCAGAGGACGTACGAGCTCGAGGTTCCGGATGGTGGCGCTATCCAAATGCATCGCTTCGGTGCTCCGGCGCCGGTACAGGCGCCGAACGTGGTCCGGTGCAGCAGCGGGCTGAGTTTCGCGGAAATAACGCCAGACTGCCCCGGCAGCTCCCAAAGCCGCCGTTAGATCATGGCAGCCGAATCCGTCCAAGGATTGAACGCCAAAGTGTCTGGTCAGCGCCTTGGAGGCTTCCTGCCGATCGAACCAAGACGTCGCGCACTCGCATACTCTCATGCCTTGGAGCTGTGAGCGAAGCCATGTCGCCGTCTCATCGGTGTCTGCATGAAGCAATTCCCTCGGTTGCAACCGCGCCAACTCGTCGACGAGTGGCTGATCGGCTCCCTCGTCTTCCATCACCCAGAATTCGCCCGTCGTGACATCGAGGGCTGCCAGTCCCCAGCATTGACGGCCTCCTCTGCGCTCCACTCGAGCGATGGCGGCAAGGAAACTGGATTCACCGGGATCGAGAAATTCGGTGTCGACGAGTGTCCCTGGTGTGTAAAGACGCACGACCTCGCGACGCACAAGCCCTTTCGCCAGTTTCGGATCTTCCACCTGTTCACATAAGGCGACGGTTCGTCCGGCTTTCAGCAATTTGGCAATGTAGCCTTGGGCCGCGTGATAGGGTACGCCGCACAGGGGAACGGGATCGGCACTCGACTTGTCGCGGGAGGTCAGAGCAATGGACAGCAATTTCGAGGCGGCTCCGGCGTCCTCATAGAACATTTCGTAGAAATCGCCGACGCGGAAGAAGAGAATGGCTTCTGAGTAGCCTCGTTTGATCTCGCGGTATTGCCGCATCAACGGCGTATCATCGTGCTCACTCATCGGAGCTTTCTCTCAGAGGGACGTCTCCGGGCACCGGCGGTGCCGTTCGGCCGGTCAGTTTCTCGAGCGAATGGCGGAGGCGTTCCAGGTCCACTTCGGCTTCCTGTAAGGCCTTGGTTTTTCGGCGCAGCTCAATACGGCCTTTTACCCATGGCGGGAACAGGAGGATGACGGAGACCAGCAGGCCGACGCCGAACCCCGCCAAGATCGGCTTGTAAATCGGTGTCGAGGCCTCGAACAACCCGAAGAAATAACGGAGAGTGACTTCTTGTTCCTGATTTTGGAGGAAAAAGGCCAGACACAACAACAGCAGCGTGCCGACAAGAATGACACGAATCATGAGGGTGATTTTCCCTTCAGGTTCCGCCGCGGCCGCCCGGAGCGGGGACGTCTTTTCGGAAGCATCGTAGAGTGTTTGATTCGAGCCAACAACGCAGCAGACAGCGGTCCGGTGGCCGTGAATCGAATACTTCTACTCTGAACCGTCTGATGGCGCAACTCCATTTCGAGGCGGTCGTCCGGCAGGATCCCAGGGGCCCTGTCGGCCCATTCGACCGCAACGACGGTTGCTCCGGAGAGGTAATCTCCGAGTCCAATGGTCTCAGCTTCTTTCCTCGAGTTCAGACGGTACAGATCGATATGTGCCAGGGGAAGCCGACCGCGGTATTCGTGCAGGAGAACGAAGGTTGGACTGCTGACGGCTTCGGCGGGCGCACCGAGCCCTGCGGCAATGCCTCGGACAAGCGCAGTTTTGCCTGTTCCCAAGGCACCTGACAGCGCCAGGGATTCTCCTCCCTCGAGCGCTGAGCCGATGGCGCGGCCCAACCGATCCGTGTGTCGCGACGAGGGCAGCGACTGGCGCCAGACCCGACTCGTTGGCAGAATAGCCCGGGGAAACGCCCGAGCCGGTTGGGCTCGTCTTTTAGCCGGCGACCGTTTGAATGGCATAGGGAATCTGTTCAATGAGATCGCCGGCGATCATGCCGGCAAATCCCAGTCGACCAGCCGCCAGGTCGCCTGCTGCCCCATGCAAATAGGTCGCAGCACAGGCTGCTTCCCAGGACGGAACGCCTTGTGCGAGGAGGCCGACGACCATTCCGGTGAGCACATCTCCCGTTCCTGCGGTGGCCATTCCCGGGTTGCCCGTCGGACAGACCATGAGCAGACCATCGGGTCTTGCGACCACCGTCCGGGCGCCCTTCAGGACGACAAAGACGCCTCGTTCTCGGGCAAAACGTCTGGCCGTGCCGAGGCGGTCGGCATTGACGCTTTGTGACGTCGCGCCAACTTCCAACCGGGCCATCTCGCCGGGATGAGGTGTCAGGATAGGAGGCGTCTTGCATTCCGTCAGCAAGGACGCGCGACTCGCCAAGGCATTGAGGGCATCGGCATCGAGCACCGATGGGCGGTCAAGATGTTTCATTAAGGACTGCACCACCTCCACCGTCTCTGGATTGGTCGACAGCCCCGGACCGATGGCAATCGCCGTTCTCGCTTGAATGAAGCCGAGGATCCGGTCAAACCCGGAGCGACCGAGCGTGCGGGCCTTGGTCTCGGGTAGGGGCACCGTCATGGCCTCGAGCAGTTTGGCCTCGAGGACGTCGTTGACGCTGGCCGGCACGCCGACGGTCACCAAGCCGGCGCCTATCCGAAGCGCCGCCTTCGAAGCGAGGGCTGCAGCCCCGCTTTTGCCCACCGAGCCTGCAAGAATTCCCGCATGACCATACGTACCTTTGTGGGAAGATGCGGATCGCGGAGGCAGAACCGTTTTCACGAAATCTTGGGTGATCAACAAGGTTCGGCCATCAATCTCGTTCACATAGGCGGCTGGAATCCCGATATCGACGACATGGATGACGCCGGCGTGATCAATGCCGGCACCCACATAGAGCCCGAGTTTGGGCAGGCCGAACGTCACCGTGACCGAGGCTCGGACGGCGCACCCCAGCAGCGCTCCGTCGTCTGCATGAATGCCCGACGGCATATCGACGGAGACAACCGGGCTGCCGGCCCGGTTCATCAAGCGGATGGCCTCGCGATAGGGGCCGGTGACGGGGGTCGAAAGGCCCGTGCCAAGGAGCGCATCAACGATGAGCTCACTGTCGGCGAGAAGCGCTTCCGCCTGTTCGGGAGATTTGAATGACTTGGTCGCCGAAGTTCCTCCGACTCGGAGCCAGCGGCGATACATGGCTTTGGCGTCCCGGCTCAATTCCGCAGCCGGTGCCAGCAACAGCACGGTGACGCGTGCCCGACGTTGACGCAACAGCCTGGCGACCACCAATCCGTCACCGCCGTTGTTGCCCTTGCCGCACACAATCGTAACACGCTTGCCGGCAAGCGGACCGAACTGGTTCCGGAGAACATCCGCTGTTCCAGATCCGGCACGCTCCATCAGCGTCAGACCCGGCACCCGAGCTTCCGTAATGGTGCGCCGGTCCAGAGCCTGCATCTGCGTTGCCGTCACGATTTTCATTCTGCGGCTCGCGCGATCACTGGCAGCCTACGAGAAGGTGGGCTCGATCTAGTTGAGCAGTACTTTCATCTCACGAACCGCCTGATCGAGGCCGACTAGGATGGCCCGTGCGATGATGCTGTGGCCGATGTTGTATTCCACGATCTCGGGGATATGGGTCAAGCGCTTGACGTTTTGGTAGTTCAATCCATGACCGGCGTTAACGCCCATCCCCAGTTTGTATGCCAGCTTCGCCGCCTGCGTGATGGCTTCGAATTCGGCATCCGCTTCCTTTGATCGCTTCGCGTTGGCATATCGCCCTGTATGGAGCTCGACGAAGTCCGCGGAGATCTTGTGCGCGGCTCTGATATGGCCGAGGTCCGGCTCGATGAACAGGCTCACGGGAATTCCTCCGTCATGCAGCATCCCGATGATTTGCTGGAGGCGGTCTTTATGGGCGGGGACGTCGAGTCCGCCCTCCGTCGTGAGTTCCTGGCGCTTTTCCGGGACGAGCGTGACCAGATCCGGCTTGATTGTCAGCGCGATCTTGGCCATCGTCTCATCCGCTGCCATTTCCATGTCGAGCTTCGTCCGGATCAGTTCGCGGAGCAGGCGAAGGTCGCGGTCCTGGATGTGCCGGCGATCCTCCCGCAGATGCACGACGATGCCGTCTGCGCCGGCCAACTCGACCAACACCGCCGCGGCCAGAGGATCGGGATCGTTTCCGCCGCGCGCTTGCCGCAGTGTGGCGACGTGATCGACATTCACACCGAGTCGGGCCACAAAGAACCTCCGATTGATTCTGGCGACGGGGGGTCGAGATTGAACGAAGATCGTGCGGACGCCGCTGTTGTAACAGAAAGCCGTTGAAGGGGGCAAGGCTGGGACAGGGGTTGACTGGCGAGGGAGGTCTAGAGCATCCGGTGAAACGATGTCCGCACGGAAACCCACAGAATAACAAGATAATTTGACTCCGCGCATGCACGCAATTAGAATAGGCCTCCAACGCACCTGTGAGGGTGGTTTCTTCCTCCGCTTGAAGAGTTCGACAGCAAACGGCCATGGGATTGTCAGATAATTTTTACCGGCTGAAGCGGCTCCCCCCCTACGTCTTCGCCCAAGTCCAAACCCTTAAGCTGGAAGCTCGGCATCAAGGCGAGGACATCATCGACTTTGGAATGGGCAACCCCGATCAACCAACGCCCAACCACATCGTCGAGAAGATGATTGAAGCCGCTCGCAAGGGTAGAAATCACCGATACTCGGCCTCACGAGGCATTACCAAGCTGCGCCACGCGATTACCGCATGGTATCGGCGCAACTACGATGTGGACCTCGATCCGGAAACCGAAGCCATTGTGACGATCGGCTCCAAGGAAGGGCTGGCGCATCTGTCCCTGGCGATGATTGGCCCCGGCGATGTCGTGCTTACGCCCACGCCGACCTATCCCATTCACATGTACAGCTTCGTCATCGCAGGCGGAGAAGTCCGAGGCATCGAGTTGCGGCCGGACAGCGATTTTTTCGATGACCTCCAGCGGGTGTACCGGCAGACCTTCCCGCGGCCGAAGATTTTAGTCATCAATTTTCCGCACAATCCGACCACGGCCATTGTCGATCTCGAGTTCTTCAAAAAAATCGTGGCCTTCGCCAAGGAGCACCATGTCATCGTGATCCACGACCTGGCTTATGCCGACTTGGTGTTCGACGGCTATCGGGCACCGAGCTTTCTCCAAGTGCCGGGGGCGAAAGACATCGGCGTGGAGTTCTATACCTTATCCAAGGCCTACAATATGCCGGGCTGGCGGGTCGGTTTCTGCGTCGGCAACCGAGAAGTGGTGGGAGCGCTGGCCAAGATCAAAAGTTACCTCGACTACGGCATCTTTCAACCGTTGCAGATCGCCAGCGTCATCGCGCTCAACGGTCCACAGGACTGCGTCAAGGAAACGGTCCAGCGCTATCAAAAGCGGCGCGACGTGCTCGTGGGCGGGCTCAATCGTATCGGGTGGAACGTGAACAAACCTCTGGCCACGATGTTCGTGTGGGCCAGAATTCCGTTGCCCTATAGGCATATGGGGTCTCTCGAGTTTTCCAAACTGCTGTTGCGAGATGCCAAAGTTGCCATCTCACCTGGTATCGGCTTTGGTGAGGGCGGCGACGAGTATGTACGCTTTGCGCTCGTTGAAAATGAGCACCGGACGCGCCAGGCCGTTCGCGGAATCAGGAAAGCCTTGAAGCTCGAAGGGGAAGAAGAATGATTTCGCGTGTCGGCGTCGGCCTGATCGGCTTCGGCACGGTCGGCAGCGGCGTTGTGAAGATTCTGTCGGAGAACGCCGGACTGATCCGCCGCCGCGTGGGCGTGCCGATCGAACTCGTGCGGGTCGCGGATCTCGACGTCATGCGAGACCGGGGAATCACCCTGCCGCCAGGGGTCCTGGTCAATGACGCCAAGCAGGTCCTGTCGGACCCCGCCGTCGACATCGTTGTGGAACTCGTCGGTGGGTATGATTTTGCCAAACGCCTGATCCTCGATGCCATCGCGGCCGGGAAATCGGTCGTGACGGCCAACAAAGCCTTACTGGCGCTCCATGGCGAGGAAATTTTTGCCGCGGCGTCCCGCAAAGGCATCGATATCGGATTTGAAGCAAGCGTGGGCGGGGGCATTCCCGTCATTCACGCCCTCAAAGAAGGGCTGGCCGCCAATTCGATCCAGTCCATTTACGGAATCATCAATGGCACCTCGAACTATATCCTTTCGCGGATGACCAATGAAGGGAAGGGATTCGCTGAGACGCTCGTCGAGGCACAGAAGGCCGGCTATGCCGAAGCTGATCCCACGTTCGATGTTACCGGGACCGACAGTGCGCACAAGTTGGCCATTCTGGTGAACCTGGGATTCGGCACGCCAGTCAATTTCAAGGACCTGTATACCGAAGGGATTACCCATATCACCGAGCATGACATCGCCTATGCGCGGGAGTTTGACTACACCATTAAGCTGTTGGGCATTGCGAAGATCGTCGAGGGCGACGTGGAAGCACGCGTCCATCCGACCATGCTGGGGGCCGAGTCGCCACTGGCGAATATCGAGGGCGTGTATAACGCCATTCAACTGATCGGCGACGCGGTTGGCGACGTTGTCCTGAGCGGACGGGGCGCCGGCGATCTGGCGGCAGGCAGCGCAGTGGTCAGCGACATCATCGCCGGCGCCCGCAATCTTCTCAAAGGCGGAGCGGGTCGAGTGCCTCCTGCCTCATTCCAGCCGGAAGAACGGCGTCCTCTGCGCCTCCGGCCGATGGAGGAAATACGCTCCTTGTACTACTTGCGCTTCATGGTCACTGATCGTCCGGGAGTGTTGGCGCAGATCGCCGGTGAACTTGGACGCTGCGGCATCAGTATTTCGTCCATGCTGCAAAAGGGGAGGCGCGAAGGACAGACCGTCCCAATCGTTATTAAGACCCATACCGCGAGAGAGCGCGACGTTCAAACGGCGCTGAGCCAGATCAATCGCATGTCCTTCATGTCCGAGCCGACCACCCTGATCCGGATCGAGGGCAAGGACGAGTAAGGTCATGAATCGCTGGCGCGGCGTCATCGAAGAGTATCGAAAGTTTCTCCCGGTTAGCGAGAGCACACCAGTGATCACGCTGGGGGAAGGCAATACTCCGCTGATTCGCGCGGCCAGACTCGCCAAGAAAATCGCTCCCGGCATCGACCTGTATTTGAAATTTGAGGGTGCCAATCCCACAGGGTCGTTCAAGGACCGTGGGATGACCATGGCGATGTCAAAGGCCGTCGAAAACGGCGCACGGGCGGTGATGTGCGCCTCCACCGGCAATACCTCTGCATCGGCCGCGGCCTATGGCGCCCGTGCCGGGCTGCCGGTCTATGTGCTGATCCCCGCTGGCAAGATCGCGATGGGGAAGCTGTCGCAAGCGATGATGCACCAGGCCACGGTGATTCAAATCGACGGAAACTTCGACCAAGCGCTCTCGATCGTGAAAACGCTGTCCGCGGCGCATCAGATCGAGCTCGTCAATTCCATCAATCCCTTTCGGATCGAAGGGCAGAAAACCGCTGCGATGGAAGTGTGCGATCAATTGGGCGATGCACCAGCGGTGCATGTGCTGCCCGTGGGCAACGCCGGCAACATTACCGCCTATTGGAAGGGCTATAAGGAGTACCGTGGGGCCAATCAAACGACGCGGTTGCCCCGTATGATCGGATTCCAAGCCGCCGGTGCGGCGCCGATTGTCCTCGGTCGCGTGGTGGAAGATCCACAAACCGTTGCGACGGCGATTCGGATTGGCAATCCCGCCAGCTGGCAGGCGGCTGTTGACGCGATGAAAGAGTCCTCCGGGGCGATCGACTCCGTCACCGACGAGGAGATTCTCCAGGCCTATGTGGCCGTGGCCGGCACGGAAGGCGTGTTCTGTGAACCGGCGTCGGCGGCCTCGGTGGCAGGCGTGATGAAACTGAGTCGTCAAGGCGGTTTACGCGAGGGTGAGACGGTGGTGTGCACTCTGACGGGCCATGGATTGAAGGATGCGGACACGGCAATCGGCGTCTCGGTCAAACCCAAAACGGTCAACGCAACAACGGAGGAAGTGGCTCGTCTGCTGCAGGTGTAAAAGGAAGATGCGAGTGTATCGTCGATGAAATATGTGATTCTGCACGCCGAGGGAATGTCGGATCATCCCCGCCAGGAACTAGCTGGCAAGACGCCCCTTCAAGCCGCTTGCACTCCTCACCTTGATCGATTGGCTCAACAGAGCGAACTCGGCTTGCTCACCGTCGCGTTGGACAACGGACGCCATGGGAGCGGTCTCACCGGCACATCAATCCTCGGGTATGAACCCAAGAAGTATTATCAAGGTCCTGGGCCGTTGGAGGCCGCTAGCTTGGGCGTGACGGTCGGCGAACACGACGTCGTCTACCGGTGTACGATGGTGACCCTCAAACCCGAAGGCTCATCAGGCCCGAAGGGAAGCGCGTCAGACCTCAAGAAACTCGGCCCGCATGTCGTCATGGACGATGCGACCGCTGGCCTGATCACGAGCGAGGAGGCGCGCGAACTGATCGACGCCATCAACGAGCAGCTTGGGTCCGAGGTCATTCAATTTTTCCCGGGCTCAGGTCACCGGCATTTGATGGTTTGGGTCAACGGGAAACCTCGAGCCATGTGCGTCGATCCGCAAGCACTGGTCGGCCGTTCGATTGCCGACTCGCTGCCGGGCGGCGACGGCGCCGCCATGCTGCGAAAATTGATGGATGCGTCATTATTGATTCTGCGGGACCACCCGGTGAACGAAGAACGGCAAGAAGCAGGTCAGAAGCCCGCCAACTGCTTATGGCTGTGGGGCGAAGGGCGGTCCATCCCGAGACCGAGTCTGTCTGAACGGTTCGGCGTCCCGGGAGTGGTGGTCTCCTCAGGCGACGTTCACCGGGGGCTCGGCCTCTTGTCCGGCCTAGACGCGGTTGATCCCTTCCGCTTGGCCGATCTGCGTGCGTATGCCAAGGTGGCGCTCGAGGAACTGAAGAAGAAAGACTTCGCCTATGTCCATGTCGAGCTGCCTGACGAGGTGGTGTACGACCCGGACGTCAAAGCCAAGGTGCGTGCCATCGAGGCAGTGGACGGAGAATTTATCGGCCCCTTCTTGGACGGCATGGCGGCATTGGGCCCCTACCGGCTGGTGACCGTCAGCGATCCCGGCAGCGTGCATCAAAGTAATATGGCTCAAGCGTACTGGCCCTATGCCTACCATGACAGTATGGCCAAGCCGGCTACCAGCACCGGCCGACGATTTACCGAAGCCGATGCGATGGCCGTGGCCGCCGCCCCGCGAGATGCCACGAAGTTCGTCGTGCGGCTTTTCGCCAAAGGATCCTAACCGATGGCGCTCATCGTACAAAAATATGGTGGCACATCCGTCGGATCGATCGAACGGATTCATCGCGTCGCCGATCGGGTCGAGCAAGCCGTCAAGGAAGGCAACCGCGTCGTGGTCGTGTTGTCCGCCATGAGCGGTGAAACGGATCGATTGTTGAAGCTGGCCCACGAAGTCGCCGCGCTTCCTGATGAGCGTGAGCTGGACATGCTGCTCTCGACCGGCGAACGGGTCACGATCGCGTTGCTGGCCATGGAATTGCGCGGACGCGGGGTCGATGCACGGTCGTTCACCGGCCGTCAGGTCGGCATCATGACCGACAGCGCCCATACCAAGGCGCGGATCACGCGGGTTGCGGCTGAACGGATTCTCGACGCGCTCGAGAGAGGCGTCGTGCCGGTCGTGGCTGGCTTTCAAGGGATCAATGAGCACTCTGACGTCACCACGTTGGGACGTGGCGGATCCGACTTGACGGCGGTGGCGTTGGCCGGGGCCTTAAAGGCCGATCGGTGTGTCATCTTTACCGACGTGGACGGGGTCTATACGACCGATCCCAACATCGTTCCGACGGCCAGGCGGATCGACAAGATTGCATACGAAGAGATGCTCGAGATGGCAAGTCTCGGAGCCAAGGTGCTGCAGAGCCGCTCGGTTGAGTTCGCCGCGAAGTACAATGTGCCGCTGGAGGTCAACTCCAGTTTCAAGGAAGGAAAGGGGACGCTCGTGAAACGCGAAGACGCAGACATGGAGGCCGTCGCCGTTTCCGGGATTACCGGCGACCGCAATCAGGCGAAAATCACCCTCGTCGGCGTACCGGACAAGCCGGGCATCGCGGCACGCCTGTTGGGGCCGGTCGCGAAGGCGAACATTCTTGTCGATATGATCATTCAGAACGTCAGCCATGAATCCCTGACCGACTTCTCCTTCACGATTCCGCGTGTTGACGTCAAAAAAGCGATGCCGATCATTCAGGATACGGCGAAGGACATCGGCGCCAAGTCAGTCTCCGTGACCGAGGCCATTGCGAAAGTCTCACTGGTCGGCGTTGGCATGCGGTCGCATTCGGGTGTTGCCGCCAAGATGTTCGACGTCCTGTCCCATGAAGGCGTCAACATCATGATGATCAGCACATCCGAGATCAAAATCTCCTGCGTCATCGACGAAAAGTACATGGAATTGGCCATGCGCGCGCTCCATGCCGCCTTTGGGCTGGACTGTGCATCGGCCGGCAGATGACGGCCGAGCCGATTTGACCCTCGACAGGCTCCGCCTCCTCCTGTTACCCTCTCCGCCATGGCCAAACAGCGGTCACAAGCCACGCGCCAACCCTCAGCCAAGGTGGCCGTGAAGGCTCCGCCTGCCACGTCCGCCCACTTGGAAATTTACGACACGACCTTGCGGGATGGCGCCCAGGCCGAGGACGTCAGTTTTTCCGCCGATGACAAGGTCATGGTCGCCCAGCGGTTGGACGACCTTGGCGTGCAGTTCATCGAAGGGGGTTGGCCCGGCGCCAATCCGAGGGACATCGAGTTCTTCCGCATGATCAAGGAAACGCCCTTGAAGCAGGCGACCGTCGTGGCGTTCGGCTCTACGAGGAAAGCCAGCAACCCCGTGCAGAAAGATACCAATATCCAGGCGCTGCTCCAGGCGGAGACCAAGGTCATCACCCTGTTCGGCAAAAGCTGGTCGCTGCACGTGACGGATGCCTTGGGCATCCCTCTCACCACAAATCTCGATCTCATCGCTGACTCCGTGGCGTATCTTCGCTTGAAACACCGCCGGGTGTTTTACGATGCGGAGCACTTCTTTGACGGGTATAAGACGAATCCGGAGTATGCGCTTGAGACCATCAGGCGGGCCGCGGAAGCCGGCGCCGAACGCGTGATCCTCTGCGACACGAACGGCGGCACCATGCCGTGGGAAATCAAGAACATCTGCGGAGTGGTGCAAAAGGAATGCAAGGTGCCGCTCGGCATCCACGCGCACAACGATTGTGAAATGGCTGTCGCGAATTCGCTGGTTGCCATAGAGATGGGAGTGGTGCAAGTCCAGGGCACGATCAACGGAATCGGTGAACGCTGCGGCAATGCGAACCTTTGTTCGATTATTCCGAATCTTCAGCTAAAGATGAAACGCCCGGCACTGGGTGAACGACTCAACCACTTGAAGGAAGTGTCAGGTTTCGTCACCGAAATCGCGAACTTGATGCCGAACAAGCACCAACCCTACGTCGGGGATTCCGCGTTTGCGCACAAGGGCGGTGTCCACATCCATGCGGTGCTGAAGAACCCTGCCACCTACGAGCACGTCGTGCCCTCGCTCGTGGGCAATCGCCAGCGGATGCTTGTGTCGGATCACGCAGGCCGCAGTGGGTTGCTGGAAAAGGTGGAGGCCTACGGGATCAAGATGGACAAGAACCACTCTAAGGTCCAGGAATTGATCGCGACCCTGAAGGAGCGTGAAAACGAAGGGTATCAGTTCGAAGGAGCCGAAGGCTCCTTTGAGCTGCTCATGCGGAAGGCGATGGGGACCCATAAGCCCTCCTTTCAGCTGTTGGGTTTCAAGGTTATTGTCGAGAAAACACAAGAGGATGGACGTTCTGAATCCGAAGCCACCGTCATGGTCAAGGTGGGGGAGGTGGTCGAACAGTCCACTGCGACAGGTGCCGGTCCGGTGAGCGCGCTCGACCATGCCCTACGCAAGGCTCTTGAAAAGTTCTATCCTCAGCTGAGGGAGGTAAAACTCCTCGATTATAAGGTCCGGGTCCTCTCGGCGAATCGAGGGACCGAGTCCAAAGTGCGAGTGTTGATCGAATCCGGTGATCACAAGGATAAATGGGGCACCGTGGGCGTCTCCGAAAACATCATGGAAGCCAGTTGGCAAGCCTTGGCCGACAGTATCGAATACAAACTTTTGGCATCAGACCGTTAGCACGCAGCTTCTCCTCTCAAGAATAGTCCTTGACAGCCTATCTAACCTCACGTAACTTATGGTAAAAGTGTCTTCTGGCTCCCGACGAGACGGGCGCTTCGACGAGACGGCTTGGTGGCGCAAGGGGGGAGAGCATGAGAAAGGCTGATATCGCGAATGAAATTTATAAGCAGGTTGGAATTTCGAAGAACGAAGCTGCCGATATCGTCGAGCTTGTGCTGAACATGCTGAAAGCCGTGTTACAAAAGGGAGATTCCGTCAAGATCGCCGGTTTTGGCAACTTTGTCGTGAGAAGCAAGGGTGCCAGAAAAGGCCGGAATCCACGGACCGGCGAAGAAATCGGCATCACGCCTCGTCGCGTCGTGACCTTTCGTCCGAGTCAGGTATTCAAGAAATACGTCAACTCGTAACAGTTTCACACCCGGAACAACTCCCGCCACGAGGACCGGTCCATGGGGAATGAGCCCCGGCTCGGCAGCAAGGTTTTCTACAAAATCGGCGAAGTGAGCCAGGTGACGAAGCTTCCTGCCTATGTCCTCAGGTTCTGGGAATCCCAATTCCCATTTCTGAAACCTAAGAAAAGTCGTGGCAATCAGCGACTCTATGTGCGCAAAGATGTCGAAACGGTGTTGGAAATCAAACGCATGTTGTACGAAGAAGGACATACGCTCGAAGGTGTGAAACGGTATTGGACCCGTCGCGGTCGTGTGACGGGTCAGCGTATCAAGCCCAAAGAATTAGCGCAGAAGCTGCGGGGCAATTTGCAAGCCATTTTGAAAATTCTTGAGTCGCATTCCTGATGAAGATCGGTACCGAACGGTTGCAATCGAGAAGGCTGCGAGGCGACAATGGGCGTCGCAGCACAGGAACACCAAACACGTCGGGGCGTGGCGCAGCCCGGTAGCGTACTCGCTTGGGGTGCGAGTGGTCGGCCGTTCAAATCGGCTCGCCCCGACCAATTCACAACCGTGCTGCCATGAGCGCATCACATTCATAAGCTGCCTCTGAGCAGCTTTTTTTATGCCTGACTCACGCCCGCGCATCCTCGTGACCAATGACGATGGTATCCACTCCACGGGATTGACATCTCTCGCCAAGGCCTTGAGCCGTGTCGGAGACGTTTGGGTGGTGGCGCCGGACCGCGAACGTACGGCAGTTGCTCATGCGGTCACCTTGCACAAGCCGTTGAGAATTCACCAAGTCGAGAAGCAGGTCTATGCTGTTAATGGTACCCCCGTGGACTGCGTCAATTTGGCCTTGTTGAATATCCTGCCCAAACGACCGCATCTTCTTGTCTCGGGGATCAATAAGGGTGTGAACCTCGGCGACGACGTCCTGTATTCCGGCACCGTCTCGGCCGCTGTGGAAGGCACGATTTTGGGCGTCCCTTCCATGGCGATTTCCCAGGAGGGCCGTGACCAGTTTCACTTTACGACCGGGGCGCATTACGCGGTGCGCGTCGCGAGACTAATTCTCCGGCAGGGGCTCCCTGAAGAGACGCTCGTCAATGTCAATATTCCGAACCGCACCGTGGAGACCGTGACAGGCGTACGAGTGACATGTTTAAGCCGTCGACGGTTCGAGAACCCGATCATCGAGAAAGTCGACCCCCATGGCAGGAGTTACTTCTGGATCGCGGGGACGCGTGTGTCATGGAGCAGGAACAAGGATGCGGACCACGAAGCAATCGCGGAGGGCGCCGTCTCACTCACACCTCTGCACCTCGACAGCACAAACTATGGGGTACTCGATCAGTTGCGTACATGGGAGCCGGTCATCCAAGGGCAGCGTCGCGCACTCAAGTTACGCAGGACGCGGCGATAACCCATGGGCAGTCTCGTCGAAGCCGTCATAACACTCCTTAGCCGGTTCGTCATCAACACGATTTCGACGCTGGGTTACACCGGTATCCTGGTGACGATGGCCATCGAAAGCGCCTGCATCCCGTTGCCCAGCGAGATCATCATGCCTTTTTCCGGCTATCTTGTGACCACCGGGCAGTTCACGATGTTGGGCGTCACGCTGGCGGGCGCTATCGGCAATGTCATCGGATCGATCGTCGCTTATTACGCCGGCGTCTGGGGCGGACGACCGTTCGTCGAACGCTATGGGCCTTATGTGCTTCTGTCCAGCCGGGATCTCGACACCGCCGATCGCTGGTTTGCAAAATACGGAGAAGCCGCGGTCTTTTTTAGCCGCCTGTTGCCGGTGGTGCGGACCTTCATTTCGCTTCCAGCGGGAATTGCCAGGATGAACTTTCCGCGCTTCGTCATTTTCACGTTCATCGGCGCTCTTCCCTGGTGCTATGCGTTGGCCTATGTCGGAGTCGCCATGGGGGAACGATGGGATCAGTTACGGCAGTATTTCCATCAGTTCGACATCGTGATCGGACTCATGCTTGTGCTGGCATTAGGATATTTCCTCTGGTCACATTGGCCTCGACGCGCCGCCACCCCTAATTCGTAACGTACGATGCAGACACTCTTTAATACGCTCACCGGAAAACAGGAACCGTTTACGCCGATCGAGCCGAAGCGGGTGCGAATGTATGTCTGCGGGGTCACGGTCTACGACTATTGCCACATCGGCCATGCTCGAAGCGCGCTTGTCTTCGATGTGCTTCGCCGGTATCTGGAGTACAGCGGGTACGAAGTCACCTTCGTCAAGAACTTCACCGACGTCGACGATAAGATCATCAGGCGGGCCAATGAACAACACGTCCCCTGCGAGGTGATTACGCGCAAATATATCGACGCCTATTACGAGGACATGGGGAAGCTGGGCATCAAGCCGGCGTCCATAGAGCCGAAAGCCACCGAGCACATCGCCCAAATCATTGAGCTCACCGACAGGCTGATCAAGAAGGGCTTGGCCTATTCTATTGACGGCGATGTGTACTTCCAGGTCGACAAGTATAAGGACTACGGCCGCCTTTCGAAGCGCAAGTTGGAAGAGCTCCAGGCCGGTGCGCGGGTCGATGTGGATGAGCGCAAACGTGATCCGATGGATTTTGCCCTGTGGAAACGCAGTAAGCCTGGAGAGCCGTCATGGCCTAGCCCCTGGGGAGGAGGCCGCCCCGGCTGGCATATCGAATGTTCGGCCATGTCGATCAAGCATCTCGGAGAAACGTTCGACATCCATGGCGGCGGCATGGACCTGATTTTCCCGCATCACGAAAACGAGATCGCCCAATCCTGCGGTGCCACGGGAAAGGAATTCGCCAATTATTGGGTTCACAACGGGTTCGTGCAGATTAATCAGGAGAAGATGTCGAAGTCCCTTGGCAATTTTTTTACCATCCGGGAAATTTTTGAGAAAGAGACGCAGCAATGGCCTGAACCGGTCGTCGGCGAAATGCTTCGATATTTACTCCTGTCCACGCATTATCGAGGCCCATTGGATTTCTCCGATCAAAGCCTGCAGGAAGCAAAAAGCGCCCTCGATGGCTTCTATGATCTGTTCAAGAGGTTGGAAGAAGGCGAACAAGGGACAACCTTGGACGAGGAGGCGAGAACGATCATTGACCGTGCGAGATTGGCCTATCGGCAGAAACTTGACGATGATCTTAATACCCCGATGGCACTTGCGGTGTTGCAGAATATGCGGACCAACGTAAATAAACGGCTTGAACGGTGGCCTTCAACCGAAACTCGTAAGCGGGTCCGTGGTGCGTTTAGAGAATTCGGAGCCGTCCTAGGGTTGTTTCAATTGGAACCCCACCAGTGGCAATTTAATCCGTCAAGGGCAGAAGCACGAGATGTGACCAGCGTTTCAGAGAATCTGTCAGTTAGTATTAGAGAAGCCGCTAACATAGAAAAGAGTGAGAAATTATCTGAAGCAGAAATTGAGTCGAAAATTGCCGAGCGACTTGAGGCTCGAAGGAAAAAGGACTTCACAAAAGCCGATGAGATCAGGAAATCACTCGCGGCACAGGGCATCATCATCGAGGACAAGCCCGATGGCACCAGCCGTTGGAAGCGGTAACAGGCCCGAGCTGCTGTATGGGTTGCATGCCGTTCGCGAAGCCTTGCGAGCCGGCAGCCGCCCGCTCCAACGTCTCCTCGTCCTGCGGACTGATCGGCAGTTCACTGATCTCGTGGAACAGGCCAAGGCCAAACGCATTCCTGTCCATATCGAGCCTGCTCCTGCCTTCGACCGCCTGGTTCCTGGCGGCAGTCATCAAGGGGTTATCGCCTTTGTCGCGGCCAAGGCCTACAGCACCCCGCAAGATATTCTTCAACTGGCACGCCAGAAGAGCGAACCGCCGTTCCTCGTGATTCTCGACGGCGTGGAAGATCCCCAGAACCTCGGCGCCATCATTAGAACTGCTGAGGCGGCGGGAGTGCACGGCATTTTCATTCCTGAACGCCGGGCTGCCGGATTGACCTCAATCGTCGCTAAGACCTCCGCAGGAGCGCTGGAGCACATGCGGGTGGCGCGGGTAGTTAACCTCTCTCGGCTGATTGAAGAGCTGAAAGAGGCTGGCCTATGGACTTACGGCGTGGAGCCGGCGGCACAGACGGATTTCACTGCTGTCGATATGACTGGACCGATCGCCTTCGTGTTCGGGGGAGAGGGCGGAGGCATCCGTCGGGGGATCGCCCAGGAGTGTGACGGCCTGGTTCGGATCCCGATGACAGGGAAGGTCGAATCCCTAAACGTCTCGGCCGCGGTCGCCGTGACACTTTTCGAGGGCGTCCGGCAGCGAAAGCTCTTGTCTAAGCGCCGAGGTGGAGCTTAGCGGACCCGGATCATATTCCCTTGAATCGCCGCCTTCAACAATTGCGCCGTATTCGAAACGCGCATTTTTTTCATCATGTTGGCGCGGTGCGCTTCGACGGTCTTGACGCTGATTTTCAGCCGTTGGCCGATTTCCTTATTCTTAAATCCGGCCCAAATCAACTCCAGGATTTCCTGCTCTCGGGTCGTCAAGGATTCCGGGCGCTTTTTACGGGGCGGCGGCGCGAGCTCAGCCAGAGAGGCCCGGGACTTCAGTCTTGCGGGACGTGCCATGTTTCTGGTTCTCCTTTGATCGCAGATCAATTACGCTATACTGAACCCAGGCAGCCCCTCCCGGAGAACTGTGGCGGAGTGCTCTTAGAAATTATAGAAAAGTCATCTAAGTCATGTAAACCAATGCACAATGGCCCTAGTGTAACTACGTATTCAATTGTTGCCCGTACGTATTCATCGTTATGGGCAAGTCATGGACACTCAAGATGACAGACGGATGGTGGTATGCCGCCGCCGCAGCGTTCGGAGCACTAGTCGGCAGTTTTTTGAACGTCTGCATCTACCGATTGCCCCGCGGTGAATCCACCGTCTGGCCCGGGTCTCACTGCCCCGCCTGCGAGGCGCCCATCGCCTGGTACGACAACATTCCTCTGCTGAGCTACCTCTGGCTTTTCGGGCGTTGCCGATCGTGTCGCGTTCCTATCTCGATGCGGTATCCGGTGGTAGAGGCGGCGAATGCGGCCGGATATGTGATCATTCTCGCGACCTTCGGCGCGAACTGGATGGCCGTTCTTTATGGCATCCTATTTTCGGCATTGCTGGTCGTGACTGGCACCGACCTCACCCACAAGATCATTCCGAATGTCGTGACGGTCCCTGGAATCCTACTTGGACTCCTGGGCGCAGCCTCATCGGTGTTGCCGACCGGCCTCATCAACGCCTTGCTCGGCGTCGCCGTAGGAGGAGGGATCCTCTGGGCCCTTGCCTGGGCCAGTCCGTACCTGTTCGGCAAGGAAGGGATGGGCGGCGGCGATATCAAGCTGCTGGCAATGGTGGGCGCGTTCCTGGGTTGGAAGCCGGCACTCTTGACGATCATGATCGGCTCGCTCGCCGGTTCGGTCATCGGTGTCAGTTTGATCGCGTTCGGTGTTATGAAACGAGACGAATATATACCCTTCGGGCCTTTCCTCGTCCTGGGAGCGCTTGTATCCCTGTTTTATGCCCAACCCTTGCTGGATTGGTATCAGAATTTACTCAGCCCTTCCTTCTAGCCCGCTGACCATTCTTTCGACGCGCCTGACTTCCCTCACGGACGTCTGTATCTGTTTGGCTGTCAGCGCGTATCCGAAGTGCCTTTCACCCTCGGCTACCGCTTACACGACGAATCACAAAGTGCCTCAATTCCTTAATATGTCGCGGTGATGAAGCAAGCGGATTCCTTTGAACGCCTCCGGCATAGGTTTTGGAATTGAGGGTGCCGTGGAAAGAGAACGACGCGACATAGGGACTGCGGGAAAGAGTCTTGCGGAACTTGTCATTGTGGTGGCGATCCTGGGCGTTGTGGCAGTCATGGCGAGTCCGGCTTACAAGAGCTTCCACATCAGACTACAGGGACGGACTGCCGCCGCCGAAATCGCTTCAACACTGCGGATGGCCAGACATCTCGCAATGGCGAGGCGCGAGCGTCTCCTCATCCGGTTCGACCTTTCGGAGCACACGATGACGCTTCGCCAGGCAGATGCCGGTGGCCTGTTGAGTGTCTATGGCTATGCGGAAAAAGGGATCGTCATTGAGGAACCTACGGCTGGGACTGACCTCTTCTTCCATCCCAGCGGCCGTTCGGCCAGCGCCAGCACGATTGTCATTCACGACCGAGACCATCGCCGCACCACGGTCACGATCAGTTTAACGGGTCGAGTCGTCATTTCATGATCGGCCTGACGTTTCATAACGACGTCAAAGGCGCGACCTTTTCAGAAGTGATGGTGGCCATGGCCTTGGTGTCGGTTAGCGTGATGGGAGCGATGGGAGCATTTGAGGCTGCCGATAAAAGCCTGGCGCGGGATGCTCTCGCCGCCCGCGCCTTGTCGATGGCGGAATCCAGGGTTGAAGCCAAACGCGCCGCGCCGTGGGGACAATTGCTCGCCGAGGATCTCGATCATGACGGTGTGCCGGATCTGATAATGCATGATGATGGGACCGGTGCGGACCGCATAGCTGGAGATGGGATCTATTCGGCAATGCTGGAGCAACATGGCGTGACCGTCGTCTGGACCCTCGCCTCGCGTCATTCCGAAAGCCTGGTCAATTCAGGCGCGGTCCTCATCGAAGCGCGGGGCGTCTATCGCGCCAACGGTGGCGAACGCGAAGTGCGCCTCGCGACGCTCCGTGCGAATCCCTCCTTCGCGGGGAACCACTAGACAGAGGCGAGATTGTGGGATGGCGAGGGCCAACATGAAGCGATCTGGGATGAGTGGCGAAGGTGGCTTCAGTCTGGTCGAAGTCATCGCGGCTATCGCGGCGGGTCTGGTCGTTCTCGGGGCCGCCCTCCAGGCGCTGTTCTATTTCCAACGCGAATTCGCGCGGCAACATGAGCAGATTGTGCAACAACAGGACGTCCGGTTGGGGCTGGACCTCTTCGCTCAGGAGATTCGTGTGGCAGGGTCTGGGTCGCTCTCAATCGTCCGTCCGGATGCCGTCGAATTTAGGGCGAATGTCAGCGGACTGATGACCAATGTGACTGTGCCGGGGGCTGCCGGACAGATGGCTCTTGCGGTTGAAGACGGACGGGGATGGCCGGACCATAAATTCGTCCGCGTCTGCTGGAACGATCTCTGCGAGCAATTCACATTGGCCCGCGCTGGACAGCGGAATCTGTTGACCTTCGTCGAGCCGGCGCCCAGGCCGATCCCGTCCGGTGCTTCCGTCATGGTCATCAATCGTATCCGGTACTACAGCCGGCCGGACGAGCGTGGGATTCTGAGATGGCTGCGTCAGGTGGACGGGGGCGCCAGCGTCATCGCGGGCAATATCTCACGGTTTACCTTGCGGTTTTGGGACACGCAGGGCCGTCCGACCACGGATCCTGATTCAGTGCGACGCCTCCTGGCCGAGATCACGCTTCCCGGCCGGGCCGTGACGGAAACAAGAGAGATCAGTCTTGGCACGTAAGTGCTCGAGGAGGTGACGAACATGACTCGGTTATCTCAGGTTACCGATCATCAAGGCCATGTGTTGCTCGCTGCTCTCATGTTGATCATCATGCTCGCGCTATTGAGCCTCAGCCTCTTGCACATCATTGGTCAGGACGCGCCTGGGATTTCGGCTATGAGAGAGCAGATTCAGGCTCAGCACTTGGCTGAAGGAGCTGTCGATCTTATTGTCAGCTGGTTTCACCAACCGTCCGCTGCTCCTGCTTCGCTGGCCGGATCGCTGATGAAGCGGCAGGATGCTGGAGAAGGACCCTCCTTCTTCGACGCCGCCGGCCGTTCACAGTTCGTGGGAACGGGTGAACGACCGGATATTCTGCTCGACGCATCCAGTGGCAGCGATGCTCGAATTCTGAACGACTCGACAGGTGGATTCACCGGCGCGTTGTCGGAAGTCGGGAGGCTCGACAGGTTAAAAATCTATGCGCCTGCGCAACCTGGACTGCTCGGCACGGTGGAGGTCACGGCTTCAACCAAAGGCCTCAGACCTTTGGCCAGCACCATCAAAGTCCAGCTCGGTGCATTGAACATCCCTCCGATTCGGGCGGCGGTTCAAACCGGCCAGGGACTCGGAACCACAGGGTCTGGCGCGTCAACGATCTTGGCGCATTGGGGCGACTTTCGGGTGATGGGCGACCTGTCTGTGAATCGCATGAACGATCTGGTCGTGAAAAGCGACGGCGCTTCTGTCACCGGTGAGTCATACGAGACGCTTAGGATCCGTGAGGACCGGTGGGTGGACTATTGGATCGGTGGGAACGTTTCACTCCTGTCGCCATCAGGAAGCGAGGGCACCGGCGTCCCCACGAACGTGCATATGCATCAACAGCCGACACCTGGGGTGCAACTTGATCACTGGGATTATGATCTCTTGAAGAAGACAGCTCAGCGTCACGGAACCTACTACCGTCTAGATCGAGAGGGGCGGCTCCACCACCTGGGAAGCGCCGAATCCGATCCCGGACTTTCGTCGGCCGACGCGTTGGCATCATCAGCGGTAGGACGATCACAAGGCCTTGTGTTTATCGACACAATAGATGGCGAAGCCCCGGGGCTGGATAATCTGGGGACGTTGGTTCTTGATACCGAGTACATCGAAGCACTCTTGGTCGTTCAGGGCCATGTCATGCTGAAGCCAAGCGGTGCGGGACGGACACTGCCGGTCTTGAGCCCGGCACCAGAAGGGACCAGCGCACTCAGCAACCGAATTCCGGTGACCTTGTCTGGGATCCATCTCAATGGTTTACTCTATGCGGCGGGAGCAATCACACTTGAGCGAGAGACCCGCATCTACGGGGCCCTCATCACGGCTGGCACCGTGGCAACGGGGAGTTCCGCGCCGCTGTTGGAGGTCTGGTACAACCCGGATTTTGGCAAGGGATTCTTTCGAGGGCTTCCCGTCGTCTACCGGGCACCCGGCACCTGGCAAGTCAAATATTGACTTGAGTTGAGTGATCAATGGAAGGTCTGTCTCTCTCAGCTGGCGAGACGAGCGGCGCCTTTCCGATCGAGACAGCGGGCAAAAAAGCCGGACGCCCCGTCAATGCCTCCCGCCGCTGCGTCGAGCAACACGTTCTCGATGTGCTCGTCTGCCGTGGGATTGTCGCTCAAGCCGACCTTGACCTGGCGGTCGAAGGCCCGACAGGAAGCGGCTCGGATGTCGAGTCGCTGCTTCTGGACCGCTATCATGTGCCGAAGGATGTGTTGGGCGCGATCCTGAGCGACTATTATCAATGTCCGTATCTTCCCTTCGACGAACGGACCGTCATCGATGCCGAACTGGTCCAACCGCTCAATCATGACTACCTGAAAAAGAATCTATGGCTTCCAGTCGCGCGTCGAGCCCAATTGCTCGATGTGCTGACCCATGATCCTCACGATCTCGAACGCGGGTGGGACGTCAGGCGAACATTTCCTGGTATGACGATCCGCTATTCTGTGGGACTGCGTCGCGATATCGAGCAGTTTCTCGGCGCACTCTCGGCGCCAAGGGGCGGCTCGGCCATGGGAACGCTGCTCACTGAATTGGTCGAAGAGGTCCCCTACGAGTCGGTCCCCGATCTTTCCGCCGGTCCCGTTCATGAAAACGATTCCCTCATCGTACGGCTGACCAGTCATTTGATCACTGAAGCCGATCGTCTGGGGGCCTCGGACCTGCATCTTGAGCCTTGCATGGGCCGGAAGGACATGAACATTCGATTCCGGGTCGATGGCACCTGCTTTACCTATACGAAGGTTCCGGCCGCGTATCGGCGTGCCCTCGTCTCACGCATCAAGATCATGGCGAATCTCGATATTGCAGAACGGCGCAAGCCACAGGATGGGAAAATTCGTTTCAAGCTCAGCGGGCAACGAAGCATCGAGCTGCGTGTGGCCACGCTGCCCACCGCCGGCGGGAATGAAGACGCGGTGTTGAGGCTGCTGACGGCCAAGGATCCGATGCCCTTGGAAGCCATGGAGTTCACGCCGGGCACCTTGCAGACGATCAAGATGCTGTCGGAGAAGCCGCATGGCATTTTTCTTTGCGTGGGACCGACAGGCTCGGGAAAAACCACGCTGCTGCACGCGATCCTAAAACATATCAACACAGAAGAGCGGAAAATCTGGACGGCCGAAGACCCGATTGAAATCTCGCAAGAGGGTCTTCGCCAGCTTCAAATCCACCAAAAGATCGGACTGGATTTTGCGACAGCCATGCGGGCCTTTTTGCGGGCGGATCCGGACGTCATTATGATCGGCGAGATGCGGGACAAGGAAACCGCCGACATTGCGATTGAAGCGTCACTCACCGGACACCTGGTCTTCAGTACGCTGCATACCAATAGCGCCGTGGAAACCGTGATCAGGCTCCTCGACCTTGGCTGCGATCCGTTCAACTTCGCCGACGCCATGCTCGGCGTCTTGGCGACCAGGCTCTGCAAGCGGATCTGCGCCGCGTGCAAAGAAACCTACCGGCCAGCCCGGGAAGAGTATGAGGAATTGCTCGAGGGGCAATGTACAGCCGCGGGAGCTGCGTTGGTACCCGAATACGACCAGCTTTTGTTGGCCCGGGGGCGCGGGTGTGAACAGTGCCACCGGTCCGGGTTCAAGGGCCGCGTCCCCCTCCATGAACTGTTGGTGGGAACGAACGAGACCAAGCAGCTCATTCAGTCAAGGGCCAGAACCGCCGACATGCTCAACGCAGCCATTCGTAGTGGTATGCAGACGCTGCTCGGTGATGGAATACGCAAGGTTGTCCAAGGCTTGACGACCTATCGGCAGGTACGCGCGGTGGCGGCGAAGTAGCCTCCACACCTGTTCAGCGACGGCGGGTCGGATATCGTCAGCCCGAAAAACGGCGGCGGCATGGGTGTCATTCGAGAACCCCAGGCTGGCGGGGCCTGTCGGCTGGCGGTAGATGAGCACTGCGCTTTCGAAACGGGAACTTGTCCCTTTCCCGCGGCTTTGCTAGAATCACACTAGCATCGTAGAGGAGGGACGGGCTTCGGCCCTCGTGCGTAAGCTCAAACTGCGAGAAGGCACCAACACCTCCGTTTTATTCGGTCACCACGACCGGCACCTCAAGCTGATCGAAGAAGACCTTGGCGTGCGCCTCTCGGCGCGCGGCGAGGAACTCACCCTCGACGGAAATCCAGAAGCGACACGCTATGCCGAGCGCGTGCTCACCGAGCTCGCCGGGCTTGCGAACGATGGCATGTTGATTCAGCCGGACGACGTCGCTCACGCGTTGACCGCCTTGCGGCAAAGTCCCGAAACGCCGCTGAAAGAGTTGCTGTCGAATGCGACGACGATCGTAACGAAAAAACGGTTCGTTGCTCCCAAGACACCGACACAAAACGCCTATATCGAAGCGATAGAAACCCACGACATCGTTATCGGCATCGGTCCCGCCGGCACCGGCAAGACCTATCTGGCGATGGCGATGGCGGTCAGCGCCTTGATGAAGCGGGAGGTGAGTCGCATCATCCTGGCGAGGCCCGCCGTTGAGGCGGGCGAAAAATTGGGCTTCCTGCCCGGCGACATGATCGCGAAGGTCAATCCCTATCTGCGTCCGCTCTATGACGCGCTGTTCGACATGATGGACATGGAACGAGCGACACGCGCGATCGAGCGAGGAGACATTGAGATCGCCCCGCTGGCGTTTATGCGCGGGCGAACGCTGAACGATTCATTTGTCATTCTCGATGAGGCGCAGAACGCGACGGCCGAACAAATGAAGATGTTCCTGACCCGGCTTGGCTTCAATTCAAAGGCGGTCGTGACCGGCGACATTACCCAGGTCGATCTTCCCCCTGACCGCGTCTCTGGGTTGATCGAAGTGCGGGACATTCTTCGCCACATTGACGGCATCAGTTTCGTATACTTTGACGAGCGCGACGTCGTGCGTCATAAACTGGTTCAGGACATCATCAAAGCGTATGATCAGCACGAGAACGGGGGTCAGCTTCAACCGCGTGCCGTGCAGGCGGGGCGCCGGGCTTCGCCGGGCTCTCATGGCCGTCCTTCCTCCTCCTTGCCCAGCCAGCCGAAAGGTTCGTGGGGCCAACCCCATTAATGCCCGTTTCGCTTCAAGTACATGTTCGGACGGTGACAGTCGGTCGCAGGCGGGTCCTGGGATTGGCGAACACCGTCCTGAAGCTTGTCGGCGAGCCGTCGGCAGATATGAACCTCTCGCTGGTGGGCGATCGGCGGATGCGGAGGCTCAACCGCCGGTTTCGACACAAAGATCGCAGTACGGACGTATTGGCCTTCGCGTTCCGAGAGGCACGAGCACCTCACGGCTTCCATCGGGGAGCCGCCCACCTCGGTGACGTAGTCATTTCCTTGCCGACGGCTCAGCGTCAAGCCAAGGCGGCTGGCCGACCGTTGGAAGAAGAGCTTGTGACGTTGCTGATCCATGGTGTGCTGCATCTCTGCGGCTATGATCATGAACGCAGCAGGCCGGAAGCCTGGCGCATGCAGAAGAAAGAACGGCAGATGCGTCGGCGGTTGGGCCCCATTGCCAGATTAGTCCGAGCCCATCACGACAGTCCCCTGCGTACAGCAAGAGAGGTTTAGCGTATGGGATGGATGCAGCGACTCAGTGAAGGACTCACCAAGACGCGGTCCGCGGTCCGCGGTTCCCTGGATCGGTTATTGGGACGCGCCGTGGATCCTGCGCTGCTGGATGAATTCGAAGCCACGCTGATTTCATCGGATCTTGGAGCCTCGGTCGCCGAACGCGTCATCAGCCAGCTTAAAGAAGCCCTGAAGGGCACGGATGCCTCGCAAGTCGCCCATGTCCATAGTACCTTGCGCCAGACGCTGCTGGACATTCTCCGTCCTGCGTCCGGTCCCTCGTTCGAAGCATTGGTTGCGGAGGGGCCGAAACCGTACGTCGTGCTCGTGGTGGGTGTGAACGGTGTTGGAAAAACCACCAGCATGGCGAAGCTTGCCCAACGTCTGATGCAAGGGAAGCGCGTGCCGCTGTTGGTGGCTGCCGATACCTTTCGTGCTGCCGCCATCGACCAATTGCAAGTGTGGGCGGATCGCATCGGCGTCGAAGTGGTTCGTCATCGTCATGGAGCCGATCCAGCGGCGGTGGCTTACGACGGCATCGCTGCGGCGAAAGCCAGACAGGCCGACGTCGTGTTGATCGATACGGCCGGCCGGCTTCACACGAAGTCGAACCTGATGGACGAGCTTCGAAAAGTGACACGGGTGATCGGGCAGGCGTTGCCCGGTGCTCCCCACGAAGTGTTGCTCGTCCTGGATGCCACGCTCGGGCAGAACGCCCTGGCTCAAGCGCGCCAATTTCATGAAACGGTGGGTGTCACGGGCCTGGCCCTGACGAAGCTCGATGGCACCGCCAAAGGAGGCATCGTCGTGGCCATTGCGGACGAATTGAAATTGCCCGTTCGGTTGATCGGCGTGGGAGAAGCTGTCGAGGATCTGCAGGACTTTCAGCCGCGGGCTTTCGTCGACGCGCTCTTGGGCCTCTCAGCCGAGTAACGGCTTCCGCGTGTTCCCTTCTTTTGCTTCTCGGTGCCGGTGCCATGGTAGGCTCGCCCCTGTGCCAGGCCTGGATTCATAGAACGATATCGCTGAGTACTGAGCATGGTCAAAATTCTTGTCATCGATGACGATCGCATGAACTGCGACCTGCTGCAGGCCGTCTTCACCCGTCATGGATATGAGGTCCATTCGGCGACGAGCGGCCTCGAGGGACTGAATCTCTTTCGCCAGCACGCTCCCCGCGTGACGATTCTCGATCTTCGGATGCCTGAAATGGACGGGTTGACCGTCCTGAAAGAAATCCGTGCGATCGATCCTCATGCGCCGGTAATCATCCTGGGTGGAGGAGCGACCGAGGTCCAGGAAAACCAGGCCCGCGCGTTGCGCGTCACCGACTTTGTCCGCAAAGGGTTGTCGCTCGACGTGCTCGTCGAAGGGGTCAATCGCGTGGTCCAACAGCCGGCAGAAAGTTGGATCCGCCGGCGTCCAGGCAGGTCCGGCCGCCGATACTGGGGAAACCGTCCTCGTCGTCGACGACGAGCAGTTGGTCCGTGACTTGCTCGTGCAGTTCCTCAGTCTTCGTGGCTATCGGGCACTGGGCGTCGAAAGATGGCCCTCAGGCGCTCTCGATGGTGGAGCAGGCGCCTCCGGACTTGATCTTGCTGGACCTGATGCTCCCTGGCATGAACGGCGTGGAGGTGCTCCGGCGATTGCGAGACAAACATTTCTCCGGCGCGATCATCATTGTCACGGGCAGGTACGACGAAGAACTACTTGAAGACGCCTGGTCATTGCAGCCGCAAGAAGTCATCAGCAAGCCCATCGACCTAGAAAAATTGCTGGCCATCATCCAGCTTGTACTCGTCTGTCGCGAGTGTTAAAACCCTTCTGATGGCATTGGGGAAGAGGGCCGGCCCTCGCCTGCGTGCTGTTGCTCCTCTCCTTCAGCCGTCGCTTGCATAGCCAGCCGCTGCTACCCGACTCCTCAGGCATCGGTCCTGCGTCACGATCTATTCGTCCAGATCGATCCCGATCGTCATGCGCTCATCGCGACGGATCGGTCTGACGATGCCCGGAAGGCCCAGTCGATTCGGTTCTCCCTCGCTCCGACACTTCAGCTCGACCTTAGTGTTATCCCTGTCGCAGACTCGGCTGGACGAACCCGGCCAGACATCCCGTTTGAAGTCGAACATCGATCCGGCCGACCGCGCAGCACATCACGATTCCGCCTCGTCTGCGGGGCGGAGGGTCTGGCGACTGACCGCGCACTACCATGGGACGATCAACGATCCGCCGCGAGAGCCCCGTCATTTGCGCTTTGTGACGCCCAGCGAAACCGCCGGACATATCGGTCCCGAAGGCGTCTATCTGAGCAGCGAAAGCCGTGGTATCCGGATGTCCCGGAATCACTCAGCACCTATCGCCTGCGCGTTGCGGTGCCAACCGGATGGACAGCCGTGACACAAGGAAGGCCTCGAAGTCGCGGCCCTGTCCCCCCCCGCTGTGCTGCGAAACCGAACTGATCGGTGACGGAATGGGACCGACAGAGCCGAGCGAGGCGCTGACGCTCGTCGCCAATAGATTCGTCGCCAAGACGCGTGAATGGCCGTCCAAGGACGGTCAAGCGGTTCGGCTGGCCACCTATCTATTTCCCGAAGATGCGCAGCTGGCTGAGGAATATCTCGATGCGACCGCGCGCTATCTTGACGCCTACATCCCGCTGCTCGGTCCCTATCCGTTTGACAGTTTGCCGTCGTGGAGAATTTTTTCCCGAGCGGACTTGGCATGCCTTCATTTACCCTGCTGGGGAGCGGAGTCATCAAGCGGCATTATGTGCAGCCCTATGCCTTGGGCCACGAGATCGTGCATTCCTGGATCGGCAATGCTGTCTTCAACCGCGTAGAGCAGGGCAATTGGGTCGAAGGTTTGACGACATATCTGGCCAATTATTACTGGCACGAACGGTCCGGGGATCAAGCCCAGGCACGGGACCAACGGCGACTGATGTTGCAGGGCTATAATCTCCACGTGCCTCCGGACCGGGATTATCCGCTTCGGCAGTTCACGCAGAAACATGATGAGCGGACAATGCCATCGGCTATCAAAAGTCCGCCATGGTGTTTCATCTCCTCCGGCAGGAGGTGGGAGAGGAGCCGTTCTGGCGGGCGTTGAAGCAGTTCGTTCACAGTATCGTGGCCGTCGTGCAGATTGGCGCGATCTCGAGCGAGTATTTGGCGACGCGTCGGGAAAGACCTCCGCTGGTTTTTCGCGCAATGGATCGAACAAAGCGGCGCCCCTGATGTAGATGTGAAGGACGTCTCCGCACGTCGGTCCACCGCTGGATCATTCTCATTGCGCGGTCACGTCGTGCAGACCGGTCCGGCGTTTCAATTACTGCTGCCGCTGCGTATTCGGATGACGGTCAGGCAGCAAATCTTCCGGACCGCCTCCAGGATTCTGAGAATCTCTTCACGACCCACTGCCGGTGAGGCCGCCTTCGATTGAGCTGGATCCCGATGCGATAGTCCTTCGCCGGATCCCGCGGCAAAACCTACCCCCCGTTTTGAACCATTACGTCAGTGATCAGCATCGTTCGGTGATCGCGGATCTCGGAGAGCCGGTCGAGCCGGGCATCCCTTCCGGGACTTCCTCACGCGGATCAAGGCACAGGAGAGTCACAAGCCAGGGGCGTAACGGACGCCATGATTCCGTTGCAGACCGCTGTTGCCGTCGGAAGGTTCGGTGCTAATATTGACCAGCCCGGACTCCCGGGAAGTTCTACAGCCGCTCGAGAACCACTGCGGCTCTCGTGTCAGCTCCGCTAAGGAGGGGTGACGATCGCGGGGACGACCTATGAGGGACCGGTGTCGCGGTACTTGCGAGTTGTCATCGACGTGATCATCCGGGCAGCGTCGTCACCTTCCTCTATGCCGTTTCCCCGCAGGCCGCGACCGCTGTCGCCTGGTTGCTGTTTTCTCACGGATGGAACAGCTTCATCGTCTTTCAAGACGGCAAGCCCATCGCGCGCGGCGAGTGGGAGCCTTCCCAGGCACGAATGGAGGTATTGATCGATGAATCCGCGTCGGATCGCTAGGACCCTCTTGACAATCGCCGTGGCGGCATTTGCGTGGTGTGTCCAGCCGGGCTATGCGGCGGTCCACCGGCTTCGTCGCAGGTGGTAAGGAGCCGGAACGCCATTTCAAGAACATTCGCCAGCTAACCTTCGGCCGCCAAAATGCCGAAGCCTATTTTTCGTTCGATGGCACCAAACTGATTTTTCAGTCCACCAACAACTGGATGA
>CAVSTP010000003.1:0-697500 GCA_963730935.1 uncultured Nitrospiraceae bacterium
TCGCATCCAACACAAGGTCTGGGCCGTTCTCCTCCTACTCTGCATCCCCCTAATCGCAGGTCTCTCCGCTCATCTCTATCTCGTTCAACAACTCCTCAACCTCCAGGAACAGCGCCAGGATCTGATTCTCGCGCATGAACAGGTCAATTTACTGCGTCGATTGGCTGTCGACATCGAAGACGGCTTTCGTGGATATCTTCTCACACAGCATCCGGCATTCCTCGTACCCTTGAATGAGGCAGAGTCGAAGATCGATCAGGCCCTGACGGTAAAGACGCAAAGAGAGCATTAGCGGCTGCTTCAGGTGCAGTCGACGTCCTCACTCCGATCGAGCAGCAGTTAAAAGAATTCTTGCACTCGAAAAAAGAGCTCATCGCAGAAGTTACAGCATGGAGATGCTGAACATGCTCTCGCATACGTACGGTCAGGTGAAGGTCTTAGGCTGTCCGATCGTTTTCGTCAGGAATTACGAACGATCGAAGATGGCTTAGAAGCATCAACGAGAATCATTGAATGAACAGGCTATCGCGCTTTCCAAACTCACGTTCATCGGATTATGGATTGCCTTGGCCGGCGTCGTGGTTCTAGGATGGACGAGCTCCCGTATGTTGGCCCGCTCGTTAACAGGCCCCATTACCAGATTGCATTCGGCCACGGCTAAAATCGAAGCAGGAGCGAGTGTGGCGGAGATCACCCAACTTCTTTCCGCAGGCCGATATCGCACGATGAGCTCGGGCAATTTGGAGCAAGCCTACCTTCGCATGGCACGGCAGATCGGAGAGCACGTGCATGAATTGGAGGTGCTCAATACAATCGGCCATGAAATCAATACGATTGGACCAGACGGACTGGATGGCGTACTTCGTCGAATCACGGACAGGGCCGTCGAGCTCGTGGAAGCCGATGCCTGCCTGGTGGTCCTCCGAGACGAACGGATGGGCTGCTGGGTCGTGGAAGCGGCTTCCGGAGAATGGAACGAGCGCTTGAAAAAATCGGTCATGCTCTGGGAGGAATTGCCCGTCTGCGTAGAGGCGTTCGACACGCGAGCCGCGGCCACAGGCAATTATTTCCATTCGGATGAGCGCCCGCAAGTCCTGCGGCGCAATCTGCTCGGAGACAGCATGCTCGCCATTCCGCTTCTCTCACAGGGGAGCCCATTCGGGGTCTTGTCATTATCGACCCGGTCGCCACGCGCCGCGCATGAATGGAACCAGCGGCTGGCCAAGGGACTCACTCAGGAAGCGGCGTTGGCCATCTCAAACGCCAGGCTCTATGAAGCCGCACAACAGAAACAAAAACGGTTGCTCGCTCGGTTGAGGCAGCTCGAGCACCTGGCCGAAACGTTGGCGCACGACCTCAAAGGTCCGGGTGCGCGCATGGAAGAGTTGGCCAAGTTACTGGCGCAGAAGTTTTCAGGACAGGTCGACGAGCGAAGTGCGAAATGGTTCAGGCTGCTGCAGGAGAACGGCAAGGACATCGTCGAGCGAGTTGAAGGAATTCTGGAGGTCGCCCGGGTGGGCACTGGACAGGGAAATGTCACGGCCGTCGATCCCAGGTTGGTTCTAGAAGACGTCCTCAAAACCTATGCCGGTGAAATCGAGCGCCTTCGAGCCACAATACATGTCGAGGCCGGGTTTCCGTTGGTAGCCTGCCATGGCGCCTACCTCCGACAGGTTCTCGATAACTTGGTTTCAAACGCCTTGAAATATCCTCGACTGGGAGAGCCGCCGGCCTTGCGGATCACCTCGACAACCGATCGACACATGGTGTGCATTGCCATACAGGATCATGGCATTGGAATCCCAATTGAACAGCGGGTGCGTGTCTTCCAGCCGTTTGTCAGGTTGCGGCCCACCGATACGCCGGGAAGTGGCATTGGCCTCGCCATCGTTCAGCGAATCGTCACACTCTACGGCGGAGAAGTATGGATCGAAGAGCAGGAAGGCGAGGGGTGCACGGTCAAGTTCACACTGCCATGGCTCCGAAACGGTCTCGAAGAGGAGCCGGCGCAATCCTCGCAAGTCGAAGTAGTGGATCTCTCAAAAAAAAGGTCGCCTCTGAGGTGAAACATGATGGGCGGCGATGTCCTGAGTATGCCGACGTCTGATAAGCGGTCCAAACTGCCATTTACGATTTTGGTCGTCGAAGATAATCCGACGGACATCGAGTTGATGCTCCACACCCTCGAACAGGCCGATCTGAAGCCGTTAGGGGGTGACTTTGAGATGGAGGTTCGCGCCAACGCCGAGGGCGCCCTGCAGTTGCTCAGCGAGCGTTCGGTAGATTTGGTACTGACGGACTTAATGCTGCCGGCAATGAGCGGACTGGATCTGGTCAGCCGGATCCAGACGCTCGATCCTAATTTGCCGGTGCTGGTCGTGACGAGAGTTAATTCCGTGTCGCAGGCTGTCGATGCCATCCGTAGAGGTGCGTTTGATTATGTGCTCAAGCCGGTCAACCCGGAAGATCTGGGCGTTCGACTCCATCGCGCCATCCGTATTTCCGAGATCCTGCGACGCCATGCCGTGTACGAGCAACATGACCGGAAGGAGTATGAAGCCCAAAGTCTGGTGGGAGTGAGTCCGGCTTTTGAAAATGTGATCCGAGGAATCCGGACGGCGGCTCAGACGCGTTCCACCGTCCTGATTACCGGAGAAACCGGAACGGGGAAAGGTCTGATTGCCAGGGCAATCCATCAACAAAGCCAGGAGCAAGATCAACTATTTCAAGTGATCGATTGCACGACGATACCAGAAGGCATGATGGAAAGCGAACTCTTTGGCCACGTGCGAGGCGCCTTCACAGGCGCCGTGTCCCACAAGCCCGGCCTGATCGAGCTTGCAAATGGCGGCACTGTATTCTTCGACGAAATCGGAGAGTTGCCCTTGCTTCTGCAGGCCAAGTTGTTACGCGTGCTCGAAGAGAATGAAGTGCGTGCTGTAGGCGGCACGCGCGTCCGGCGTGTCGATATGCGATTCATCGCGGCAACGAATCGAAATTTAGTGGAAAGGGTCCGTGAAGGTTCATTCCGAAAGGATCTCTATTACCGGTTAGCTGTCGTACAAATCGCGGTGCCTCCGCTGAGAGAACGCCGAGAGGATATCCCAGTTCTCGCTCGTCATCTCCTGGGGAAATTAAGTCGCGAGCTCGGGAAGGTGCGCTGCCATTTCGATGAAGAGGCCTTAGCCTTTCTCACAGCGTATGACTGGCCAGGAAACGGACGAGAGCTACGTAATGTCATCGAGCGTGCCCTAATGTTGGTGACAAGCGATACGCTTAACGCAGCAGATCTTCGGGCCCTGCTCCCGACGCCAGCTGGACCATTATCTGCGTGTTGATACCACGCTCATATCGCTCCCCTACATGGAAGCCAAGGAACGTGCGATTGAGCAATTTACAAAGGCCTATCTTCAAGCGAAACTAGCCCAATACGAGGGCGTGATCACCAAAGCTGCCGAAAGCAGCGGCATTCCCAGACAGCATTTCTCCTTGCTCATGAAGCGATTTCTCGACGCTGAAGGTCCGGGGCGAAGAGTGAGTGAGTCCTGCCGCGTTCTCGTAACCGGTCGCCACATGCGCCTTTCCTCCCTGCTGCCTAGATCATCAAGTCTGTAGCCTCCGCGTAACGTCTCTGCTCTCGCTGCGACGCATCCATTCGCAATTCGCCACACGATAAAGGCACCGTAGGTGACCGCGTATCCCGATATGCGCATGAATACGCTGCGTTTTCATAAACTTGGGCAGCGTTCTCCGTTAACGCATATTGGGTTATTCCTTTTTACATCTCCTCGAATCGACTGCAAGGTCGAATCTCTCATCTTCGGTTTCTAAATTCTGAAATAAAATCGGGCACTTACAGCAGAGGGGTCAAATGGTTATGACCAGCAATGATCGCTGGCAATTTCCTTGCTGTGTTGGGTGCCATCAACGCTCGATTCTATCACAGAGGGGAGGTGAGAGACGGGCGATGGTGCTTGGGTGAAGAACGTGGGGCTCGCTGAGCCCCCAACTTAGGAGGTGTTACCAATGTTTGTGTCACGCAGACAGTTTTTAAAAGTCACGGCCGGGACGGTTGCCGCAGTGGCGGTGGCCGATAAGGTCCTGGCGTTGACGGCTCTGCAGCCGGTCATCGAGGTGGGCAACCCCCTCGGCGAATATCCGGACCGGTCGTGGGAGCGGGTCTATCACGACCAGTACCGGTATGATTCGTCGTTTACGTGGTGTTGTTCCCCCAACGACACGCACGGCTGCCGCGTGCGGGCCTTCGTCCGTAACGGCGTCGTCATGCGCGTCGAGCAGAACTACGATCACCAGACGTACGAAGACCTCTACGGCAACCGCGGGACGTTCGCGCATAACCCGCGCATGTGCTTGAAGGGCTATACCTTCCATCGCCGCGTGTACGGCCCCTATCGCTTGAAGGGACCGTTGATGCGCAAAGGGTGGAAGGAGTGGATGGATGCCGGAGGGCCGGAACTGACCCCGGATGTGAAGCGCAAATACAAATTCGACGCCCGGTTCCTGGACGACATGATGCGGGTGTCTTGGGATACGGCGGCGACCTATGCGGCCAAGGGCTGCATTCTGATCGCGACCCGCTACAGCGGGGAAGCCGGAGCCCGGCGGTTGCGGGAACAGGGCTATGCGCCGGAAATGATCGAGATGATGAAGGGCGCCGGGGTGCGCTGCTTCAAGCATCGCGCCGGCATGCCGGTCCTGGGCATCATCGGCAAGATGATGAACACCCGGTTTAACGGTGGCGTGCTGCCGTTGTTGGACTCCTGGATCCGTAAAGTGGATTCCGACCGCGCACAGGGCGGCAAGTACTATTCGAACTACACCTGGCACGGCGACCAGGACCCGTCACATCCGTGGTGGAACGGCACGCAGAACTGCGACCTCGACCTCTCCGACATGCGCTTCTCCAAGCTGAACACCAGCTGGGGCAAGAACTTCGTCGAGAACAAGATGCCGGAAGCGCACTGGAAGCTCGAGTCGATCGAGCGCGGCGCCCGCATCGTCGTGATTACGCCGGAGTACAACCCCACGGCCTATCGGGCGGACTACTGGATTCCGGTCCGGCCGCAAACCGATGGCGCATTGTTCCTGGGCGCCTGCAAACTGATTATCGACGAGAATTTGCAGGACATCGATTACATCAAGGGCTTCACCGACCTGCCGCTGCTCGTCCGCACGGACACGCTGCAGTATCTGGACCCGCGCGATGTGATCACCGATTTCAAGTTCCCGGATTTCTCCAAGAGCTACTCGGGCCGCATTCAGTCCCTCAAGCCGGACCAGATTGAACGCCTGGGCGGCATAATGGTGTGGGACCTCAACAAGAAACAGGCGGTGCCGCTGCATCGGGAACAAGTGGGCTACCACTTCGTCCAGAGCGGGATCGATCCCGCCTTGACGGGGACCTTCCGGGTCAAGCTGTTGAATGGCCGCGAAGTCGACGTCTCGCCGATCTATCAGATGTACCTCGTGCACCTGCAGGACTACGATCTGGACACGGTGGCGCAGATCACCCGCGCGCCGAAGGACCTGATCGTCCGGTACGGCCGGGATTCGGGCACGATCAAGCCCGCGGCGATGCACAACGGCGAAGGCGTCTGCCACTATTTCCATATGACGGAAATGGGACGGGCCGCCGCGCTGATATCAACCCTTACTGGGAACATCGGGAAGTTCGGCACCGGCTGTCACACCTGGTCGGGCAACTACAAGGCGGGCATCTGGAATGCCACGCCCTGGTCCGGCGCAGGCTTGGCCGTGCACACGGGCGAGGATCCGTTCAATCAGACCCTCGATCCGAATGCGCACGGAAAAGAAATCAAGACGAAGAGCTACTACTACGGCGAGGAAGTGGGCTACTGGAACCACGGGGACACGGCCCTCATCGTCAACACGCCGAAGTACGGCCGCAAGGTGTTCACGGGCAAAACCCACATGCCGAGCCCCAGCAAAGTCCGCTGGGTGACCAACGTGAACATTTTGAACAACGCCAAGCACCACTATGACATGGTGCGCAACGTGGATCCGAACATCGAGATGATCGTGACGCAAGACATCGAGATGACCTCGGACGTGAACCATGCCGACATCGCCTTTGCCTGCAATTCCTGGATGGAATTCACCTATCCGGAAATGACGGCGACGGTGTCGAATCCCTGGGTGCAGATTTGGAAGGGCGGGATCCGGCCGTTGTACGACACGCGTAACGACGCCGACACGTTCGGAGCCGTCGCGGTGAAGTTGACGGAAATGACGGGTGACGTCCGTATCCGTCAGGTCTTCCACTTCGTCTACATGAACCGCGTCGACGTCTACGTCCAGCGTACGCTGGATGCCAGCGCTACCTGCTACGGCTACAGCGCGGACGTCATGTTGAAGTCGGAGAAGGGCTGGATGGTCATGGGACGTACCTATCCGCGCCATCCACTCTGGGAAGAAACGAACGAGTCCAAGCCACAATGGACGCGGTCCGGCCGGATCGAGACCTACCGGATCGAGCCGGAAGCGATCGAATACGGAGAAAACTTCGTCGTGCATCGCGAAGGGCCGGAGGCGACGCCTTACCTGCCGAACGCGATCATGACGAGCAACCCGTACGTCCGACCGGACGACTACGGGATTCCCATCACGGCGCAGCACCACGACGACAAGCACGTCCGCAACATCAAGCTACCATGGGGCGAGATCAAGCGGAATCAGAACCCGTTGTGGGAGAAGGGGTACCAGTTCTACTGCGTCACCCCGAAGACGCGGCACCGGGTGCACAGCCAGTGGTCGGTGAACGACTGGGTGCAGATTTACGAGTCGAACTTCGGCGATCCGTATCGGATGGACAAACGGACACCGGGCGTCGGCGAGCACCAGTTGCACATCAATCCGCAGGCCGCCAAGGACCGCGGCATCAACGACGGCGACTACATCTATGTGGACGGCAACCCGGTGGACCGGCCGTATCGCGGCTGGAAGCCCTCGGATCCGTTCTACAAGGTCGCCCGGTTGATGATCCGTTGTAAGTACAACCCGGCCTTCCCGTACCACGTGACGATGGCGAAGCACGCCCCGTACGTGTCCACGGCGAAATCGGTGAAAGGCCACGAGACCCGGCCGGACGGACGGGCCATCGCGGTGGACACCGGTTATCAATCCAACTTCCGGTACGGGGCCCAACAGTCCTTTACCCGGTCGTGGCTGATGCCGATGCACCAAACCGACTCGCTCCCCGGCAAGCACGCGATTGCCTGGAAGTTCAAGTGGGGCTACGCGATCGACCACCATGCGGTCAATACGACGCCGAAAGAATGCTTGATCCGCATCACCAAGGCGGAAGACGGCGGCATCGGCGCTCGCGGTCCATGGGAACCGGTCCGGACCGGCTTCACTCCGGGTCAGGAGAACGAGTTCATGATCAAGTGGCTCAAAGGCGAACACATCAAGATCAAGGTGTAAGGCCAGAGTCATGCAACTTGACCAAGATGTCACCAATGAGAGTCTTATTCACCATTTGATCATGACCAGAAGGAGGATTCACAATGCCAGAAGTCTATAACTGGCAACTGGGACGGAAGATGCTGTATCCCTACGAGGAGCGGCATCCGAAGTGGCAGTTTGCCTTTGTGTTCAACATCAATCGGTGCTTGGCCTGTCAGACCTGCAGCATGGCTGACAAGTCGACCTGGCTCTTCTCGAAGGGGCAGGAGTACATGTGGTGGAACAACGTGGAGACCAAGCCCTACGGCGGGTATCCGCAGTTCTACGACGTGAAGATCACGCAGTTGGTCGAGCAGGTGAACCCGGGCGGGCAGGTGTGGAACGTGCGGGTCGGCCGCAAGCACCATGCGCCCTACGGGGTGTTCGAAGGGATGACCATTTTCGACGCCGGCGCCAAGGTGGGCCAGGCGGCGATCGGCTATATCCCGACGGACCAGGAATGGCGGTTCGTCAACATCTACGAGGACACCGCGACCTCGATGCGCTCCCTGGTGGAGGGCATCGATAAGTCCGGCTTCTCGCGGGATGAACCGTGGCGCCTCACCGGCAGCAGCCTGCCGGAGCATGAGACGTTCTTCTTCTACCTGCAGCGGATCTGTAACCACTGTACGTACCCGGGCTGCCTCGCGGCCTGTCCGCGCAAGGCGATCTACAAGCGGCCGGAAGACGGCATCGTGCTGATCGACCAGAACCGCTGCCGCGGGTACAAGAAGTGTGTGGAGCAATGTCCGTTCAAGAAGCCGATGTACCGGGGCACGACCCGGGTGTCGGAGAAGTGCATTGCGTGCTATCCGCGGATCGAGGGCAAGGATCCGCTGACGGGCGGCGAGCCGATGGAAACGCGCTGTATGGCGGCCTGCGTGGGGAAGATCCGCATGCAGAGCCTGGTGCGCATCGGCGAGGACGGCCTGTGGGCGGAGGATCGGTGGCACCCCCTGTACTACACCATTCGGGTGGAGCAGGTGGCGCTGCCCCTGTATCCGCAGTGGGGCACCGAGCCCAACGGCTTCTACATTCCGCCTCGGCACAGCCCGCGCGGCTATGCCCGGCAGATGTTTGGCCCGGGCGTCGACAATGCGATCGAGAAGTACCTCGTGCCCAGCCGCGAACTGTTGGCGGTCCTCCAGCTGTGGAGAGCCAGCCAGCAGATCGTCTTCCGGTACGACGTCATTCCGGGCCCGAAAGTGTTCGAAACCCAGATCCACGGGAAGCGGTTCGAGATGTACAACGACACCGTGCTGGGCTTCAACAAGTCGGGCAAGGAAGTGGCGCGTATCCAGGTCGAAGAGCCGATCTATGTCAGACCCGCAGAACGGGTCAACTGGCTCTAAGATCGCGTCAGGTGACCGTGGGGAGAGACGAAAGTCTCTCCCCATAATCACGAGCGCTACAAACGAGGAAGGTCGGCTTGGGCGCCAGCATGAGCGACTAAGGGCTGAGGATGGCCCTCCTCTCAGAACACCGATTTCTCATGCGTCGCCAGGGACGGGCGGGGTCTTATTGTATAGAGCCCCGCCCGTTCTCTATTAATGCGAACTCATCATGCGAATTCGATGGATTTCAGTCTTAATCAGCCTATTAATCGTGGCAAGTGGGTGGGCCGGTTCACAAACCTTGATGCGCGTCGACCAAGACTTGCGCGTCATTTATACCGAATATACGCTGGCCGCAACCGACTTGGGACATCTGAATGGGGAATTGATCCGGTATAGAACGTCGGTGATCCGAGCGGTCGAAACGGATAGCAAGGAAGAGTTTCACCGTATCCTGGCTTCCCTGCCTGAAAAGCGAGCCCGCATTGATAAAGCGATCGAGCGCTTTGTTGCGGCCACAGATGACGCATCAACTCGCAGAAGCCTTGATGCGCGCGAGCTGTCCGAGGTGAAGGCGGTCCAAGAACGGATTGTTTCCTACATGGATTCATCGCATCACGCCCTTCAGATGATGGAGCAACGATGGGATCTCGAGCCGGTCTTAAACGCACAACGGCTTCAGAATGAAGCAAGAGAGTATCTGGCCAACGATGTCGGGAGTAACTACATGAACGTCACGGTGGAACTCGATCGTTTGCTAGAGGTTGTAGCGACGATTGCCGGCGACGTAAAAAAAGAAGCGGATGTGACGCTACGGAGTGTCACTGTCGTTCTCATTCTCGTGAGTTTGACCCTAAGTGTCTTGGTGCTTGCTATCAGCTAGTAAACCCGTCCCTGTCACCTGTTGGTGATCATCGGTTGGTGTCCAGAAGAACGCATCGCAACGGTGCCATTGGGCGAGAGGGACAACGATGACGAGAACTTGTAGCCAGAGGGCTGTAGCTGAGATAGCCGTGGGGAGCGAGGCGTCTCATTACTTGCTAACTCAGGAAATTCCAGTCAGACAGTAGCTAACACGTCGCAGGTTATTTCTAAACCAAGCCTTGCACCAGGCCAAGCTAACCCATGCCAATTTGACAGCGCATAGTCCTTAGGGTATTAAGGACAGCTTCATCTGTCCGACCCTTCTGCCACTAAATTCCCTTCGTTTCCGGTACTAGTCTTCGGAGTTTTCTCGAATGACTGCAATTGCGAAAAGACATATTACATCTATTTCATGGTGTGGAATTGTAATTCTATGTCTCGCAATCTGCTGCCAGCTACTGGGTGCACCTGGCACGTTGTTCACCTTCGCCGATTCTGAGGATGACTTCCAAGCATCAGTCATCTTGGGTTATACGATTACATCAGGCACTGCCTCTTTCTTGCCTTGGCTGACATCCTTCTCTGCTTTCACTGAGATGACCTCCCTTCGTGTCTTTCTCGAGTCATACACGTTGTTCCATCCGCCCATTTTCGTCTAGCTCGGTCATCTTCAAATCCTACGGTTGCTGGCTGCGCTCGTCGAGCTTCGCTCGCCGCAGGAGTTACCCCATAACGCTCAGAGGCTGATATGCCAAAAAGAAACAAGGTTTTGACCGATTTGCGAGAGGAGATACTAGACCTAAAGAAATGGATGGAGAAAGATCCTCCATTAGACACAATGGATCAAATGCTTATCGAAAATAACATCCAAATGCTGCAGATGACCTATACATCTTGGAAAGCTCGAAACAGTCTCCGAAGGGTGGGAGAGAAGTGATTCCGAGGTCTGGATAAAGCCCATGATTATCCGTACCAACGTCGAACAGAGGCCACCAGCCAGGAGACCCTTCTGAAGCACATATTAGGTGTTTCGGAGATTTGTATTTGCTTTTTGCGTTGCTGCTTATTGGCGCCGCAGTAATGAGTTTTACGCGAGAGCCCTGTGCATCTTTTGACGAAAACGAGTAAATGTTATGAAAGTGTCAGCTGCTAGGCAAATCGACGGACTCTGGTCAAATTAGTTATGGAAAAATGTCGTATGGGTATACCGGTATGGGCAAGTGGCCTGGAGTAAGCGATCCACAGTTCAAAAACCTTTAGGAGTTTTGAACGGATAAAACAGGGTCAAAAAACGAATGTTATTGGAGGTTTAACTATGAGAAAAGTTATCTTCGTCTTCTTGATCCTGTTCTTTGTCCAGGCGACCGTCTCAGTGGTTGCAGAGCAAGACATAACAATCACCGAAGTGATGAAAGGCTCAACAACGATCACCGGCCAGGCAATTGTATATCCCAAAGCCGATAAGGCAGAAATGTCCTCGGCTCTGATCCAAATCCACCCTGGGAAGGAAAGCGGGCGCCACATGCATCCAGTCCCCACCTACGTCCACGTCCTTGAGGGAACATTGACGGTGGAAGTCGAGGATGGCTCTCGACAAGCATTCAAAGCCGGGAGCGGCTTTTTAGAGGCTATGAACATTTGGCATAACGTAAAGAATTTAGGAGAAACACCGTTGAAATTCCTGGTGGTCTTTGCAGGCGAGGAGGGAAAACCAAATCTAATCCGACCCGAAAAACATAAAACATCGGCCACGGTAAACTCAAAACCAGCGCCTAATGAGTAAGATTAGGGGACAACAGCTAGCAGGAATGTCTAACTGCTTGTCGAGTGAGTAGATCACTGAAGAGGCCTGCGCCGCGAAATGGATCCGTTGTCAATGTCTCTCCGGTTGAATCCGGTGATGCGAGACACTGATCTCCGGTGAGTGATGCAGCGTTTGGTAGACGACACAGTAACGTTCTGTGAGGCGGAGTAGTGTAGCAAGCTGGTCTTCCGTCGCGTCTGTGGCAAGATCAAATTGCAGTCGGATGCGTTGAAACCCCACCGGGGTATCTTTGGAAATCCCGAGCGTGCCTCGAAAGTCCAAATCACCTTCCGCCCGAACCGTTCCCTCACGAATCTCAATGCCTATGGCGGTCGCGACGGCTCCCAAGGTCACGCCAGCACAGGCGACAAGCGCCTCCAAGAGCATATCGCCCGAGCAAGCCATGAGTCCGTTGCCGCCGGTGGCAGGATGCAGCCCCGCCTCAACAAGCGTCTTACCTGTTTCAACCCTACATGAGATTCCGGCCCCCATGCGTCCTTCGGCCCTGAGAGTCAGGCGCGCAGTGTCCGGACTTTCGCGATAGCGCTCCTTGAGTGGCGCCTGTAGTGAACGGAGTTCTTCCGTCTTCATCACGCACCTCGCTTCTCCAAAGGTGTTCCTCAAGTATGATCTACTTGGCGAAGTTTACTGCAAAGTCGGAGGTGTATCCATTACTCCGGAGGTGATAGAAAAAGAGGGAGGGGTGGGTAAGGTGGTCAAGACCCGGCCCGCCACCTGCCGCTCATGTCTTGAAGCGCTGAGTCGCTTCAACGGGAAGCCTTCGGTCCTCCGGAGGCTTCCCAAGCTTCAAATTGGTAGCAGAGGCGTAGCGGGAGTTTTTAACACGTTATCGGGCGAGGGAGATTCTAAAAATACAGCAAACTAACAAACCGCAGGTCTGGTTTGTCAGAATGCTGGTGTCAGCCATCGCTGTCTAGATATGCCCCTATGCCGTACCGCTCAAACAAGCCAGTCAGCAGGGCCAGTGAGTCACTCAAGATCATTAGGCCAACAACAACGAGAAACATCCCGCTGACGATGGAAACCACTCCCATATATGCGCGGACTCGCCTGAATTGAACGAGAAAGCGGTCCACACTCATCGCTGCCGCAAACAATGGCATTCCCAAGCCGAGGGAATAAAACGCCAGTAAGGTCACACCGTCTGCTAGCGTGTCGGTCGTGCTTGCATATAAAAGCATGGTCCCGAGCACCGGACCGACACAAGGAGTCCAACCCGTGGCAAAGGCTGCGCCGACTAGCAATGAGCCAGCATAGCCTGCCGGACGGGTTCGCAAGTGAACACGCTTCTCCGTCATAAGCAGTCTAAGTTTCAGTAGCCCCATGAGATACAGTCCGAACAGAATAATGAAGGTCCCGCCGACTTTCCGAATGAGGTCTTGATAGTCGGTGAGCATCCGACCGATCAAGCTGGCCGAGGCCCCGAAGGCGATGAACACGAGCGAGAACCCCGCGATGAAGAGAAGGGCATTCGCAATGATCGTTTTGCGCACCCCGTGCCACTCATCAGAATCGACCAGTTGGTCTAATGATAGACTAGTGATGTATATGAGATAGGAAGGGACCAACGGCAACACGCAAGGTGAGACGAAAGAAAGGAAGCCCGCGAAGAAGGCAGCCATAAGAGACGTCTGTGAAAAACATTCGAGCATGATCACCCACGCAGCGGCAGGAGAGGGCAGTTGCCCTCTCCCTGCTGCTGTCATCATCCTTTCAGAGTGGACAGAAACTCACGAAATTGAAGGTTCTGGAGGACGCCTCCTCCACGATGGACGAGCGCGACGCTTCCCTGTGCATCCAACAACACGTACGTCGGTGTCGCGTTGACCTTGAAGGCCTGCGCCATCCAACGGTCTTCGTCATACGCGCTCGGAAAGGGGAATGTCCCGGCTCGCTCTTTCACGAACCGTTCGACATTCGTTCTCGTGTCGGCGAATCCGATCGAGAGGATACCCAGCTGCACCGGCTTGTCGCGCCGGTAGAATTCGCTCAAGAGAGGCAAATCTCGCTGACAGACCTTGCACCAGGGTGCCCAGAAGACCAGCAATGTTGGTCGACCCTTCAGAGATTCTTTGCTGTAGGTCTCGCCTCCGAACGTAACCAATTCGAACGACGGCGCTGTCGAACCGGCAGGTTCCGCCTTTAGCTCTGCCGGGCCGGGCAGCGCGATGAGGCACACGAGAATGCTTGCACTGAACCAACGCATTGACGTCCTCCCTCCTTAGGGCTTGATGTACAAATAGCCTTCCTTCTGCAGATCAGCGATGCGTTTCACGGCCACCGGATGCAAAGTGGCAACAAATCCCTTCGCCAGATTTTCGATCGTCTTGCCGTAAGCTTTCATGGACACCTGGCACATCTCCGCCTTGACGCCTTTCTCGATAATTTGGTCGAACCGCTTCGTCATCTCCGGATCCATCCTGTCCTTCTCGAATAGTTCGAGCGCCGGTCCGTGCACAACAAGCTCGATATCGATCTTGTCCGGCCCACCTTCTGCGTCGATGTGCTTGTTGATGAGCGCAAGGGCGTATTTCGCCACATCCGGATCCTTCCCATCGACGTGGTACAAAACCTTGACTTTCCCCTGTCCTTCCGCCGCCTGAACCTGATCCCGGCTCACAGGCAAAGCCAATATGGCGAGGGCAGTCAGCAGAACCAATAGCATGTGAATGCGTAATGATAACCCAATCATGGCATCCTCCTTGGTGTGATGAACGTGCAGACGCATAAACTCCATGCGCACATCGTACGGGTTGTCGAGGAGAGCCGGTAGGGGAGATCGCACTAAACAAGAGAGCAATAGTTCCCCTGTAGTGATAGGGGAGGTTGCCCCTAGTGTTTTGAATGCTGTTGGGTGAAATAGACAGCCGCTTGCGCGCGGCGAGAGACTTGAAGCTTCTGGAAGATATTCTCGAGGTAGTGTCCGACTGTTTTGTCGCTCAAGTTCAAAGATACGGCGATTTCTTTGTTGGTTTTCCCTTCCGCGACCAGTGCCAGGACACGTTCCTCCTGAGGAGACAAGGGCTCACGCTTCTCTTGCGTTGCCTGAGCCGAGAGAGATTTCACTTTGGCGAGCACACGCTGTGTGACTGCCGGGTCCAGGATCGATTGTCCTGATGACACTGCCTTAACCGCGTCGATCAACTGGTCGCTACTCACTTCCTTCAGGAGAAATCCGTCGGCTCCAGCCAAAATGGTGGCGAGCACCGAGTCATCGTCAGCGAACGAGGTCAAGAAGAGTACCCTTGTGTCTGGGTTTGCGGTGCGAATCGCACGGCAAGCGTCGACTCCGCTCCCATCCGGAAGCCTGACATCCATTAGCACGACCCTTGGCTTCAGTCTCGAAGCATCCGCAACAGCAGTGGCCATGGTGCCGGCCTCACCGACGACCTGGAATCCTCCGGCTTCGGTGAACAACGTCCGCAGGCCGATGCGAAGGACTTCGTGATCGTCCACCAACAAGAGTCGGATGGGTTTCGTCTCAGCTCGGGGCATCACTCTTCTCTCGGAGTAAGTCACAGACAATCTGTGTTCCACGACCTGGTTCCGACATGACTTCGAGACGGCCACCCAGCTTTCTGACACGTGTCTGCATATTGTTCAGTCCCTGTCCATGCCCCCGGACCGTCCTGGGATTGAACCCGACCCCATCGTCTTCCACTGTCAGACGGACGTATCCGTCGTGCACGTCAAGAGTGAGGGTGCCTGTACGGGCTGCGGAGTGCCGCAGACTATTGCTCATCGCTTCTCGCGCGATTGGAAGAAGTTGTTCCGCCTGTTCAGGGGTTAACCAGTCTGCAGCCACAGGATTGATTTCTAGACGAAAATAAACCTGTCGTGAATTGTTCATGTCATCGACCAGCGAGGCCAGCGCCGCTTCGAGTGATCGTCCCTTCAAGACCGCGGGCTCCAAACCTAGAATATATCCTCGCAACTCTCGAATGACTGCCTTGAGGCCAGCCACAGCCGTGCTCAACTGCGCGCCGACATCGATCGGGTTGGTTGAAACGAGACGCTGGCATCGTTCGAGGTTAAGGCCGATCGCGAAGAGAGATTGGATGGTGCTATCGTGCAGATCCTGGGACATGCGTTCGCGCTCGTCTAGCGCCTGACGGAGCCGTCCCTCGCTTCGGGAGAGCGTCTCTTTGGCATGGAGGGTTTGTGAGAGAGACGCTTTTAAGTCGGCGATGACCTGAAAATAGCTTCGAGTAATATATCCCAACGCAATCACGCTAGCCATAAGGCGTAAAGCATGCCAGAACCACCAGCGATTGTCCCATGGAATCGAGTACATGAATACCAACTCGGCCATACCGAAGAGGAGGGCAAGGCTCGCGAATAACGCATCCTCTAACCGGCCCGAGCGCCGGTAGTTCAACAAAAAGCGCCCCATCGCCGCCAGAAAAAGCAGGCAGGCTAGGCTTTGTGGTGCCACGGCCGTTGGAGTAAATTCACCGTTCCGGACCATCTCAGGGATTTGTTCGGGAAAAATTAGGAACCATGTACCGGCCAATAATGCGCCGGTCCCAATCAGCCACGGGAGCCAACGCGGTTCCGATTCACTGTTTGGGGCATGCGACCTCCACACCAGCACAAACCCGATGCCTCCAGCCAAGCTAGCAAGGTTTCGGAACAGGACGAAGCCATTGCCTGGCGGTGCGATAGCATGAAACTCTTCCAGGAGCCCCATGCCTACAAACCCCGCGGCGAGTGCGCGGTGCTTCCCTGCTCGAGACGCGTCGGGTGTGTACAGTAAGACCATAGCCATCGCAATGCCCACGAGGCCTCCCACCGCCTCTATCGTCGAATGGAGCGGCTCATGGTGCCAACGCCACTCGGGCCACAACGAATGCATGACGGTGCCGACCAGCAGCGCCCCAATGCTGAACCCTGTCAAAAGGACGTATAACACCGACAGTCGCCTTCTCCCTTGATCTACCGTCTCATAATCCCGCTAGCTGTCATTCAGGACACAAGTTCCCACAAAAGATCAAGGACGGCGATATCTGATTGGCCATCACTACCGATGAAGGGGCCTACCGCTCATTATGACGTTCTGCTACCGCGCTGCTAGCAGGGCAGGACAAACCAGTCCTATCTGGCCGTCCGACGCTGTGCTAGATTTGTGCTAGAAAATATTGCAAGCAGCCGCAATGGCCAGAATGAATAGAAACAGTAGAATCGCCAAAACATCAATGCTGACGAGTTAAAACGGGGAAACCACTTGTATCACCGAGCGTTACAAAAATCTGCCCATCTCCATTCGTAAACCGCAGGTCGCCCGTTCAATCCGGGTCGCCGGCTCCATACTTTCAAGCAGTTAAAGAACCCGCCATTTCAGGATAGGGCGCAGGTGTTAATACAGTGTTAGTTTGAAGGTAGGTGGTGGGCTTACTTGCCCGGTTTATGCAAACCGGGAGGCAGTGATCCCAACGTGAAACCGGCTCTCCTGGGGAGGGGTAGTGAACTACCTTCAGACGTCCAACATAGATTGGCGTGGTGTTAATCCGGTGTTAGAAAGCCATACTAAAACAGACGAACGCAGCCCGGTAAGGGAGAACAGAGCAGAAAGGGTGGATCAGCGTTTCGGCAAGGGAGAGAAGGGGATTGCCTGGTTTTCTTTGACCTTGGGCAATCCCCCTATCACCGATTCGTAAACCGCAGGTCGCCTCTAGCTTCCATGTGCAATGACTGACCGGTCATTGCACACCAGACGAGTCGTGGCCAGGCGAATACTATCTCGCGTCAAACCGTCCTGAGCACTTTGACCAGCTATGGTGTTTCGTAAACACTCAGATGAGGAAATTGCTAGCATTCAAAATTGATGCTTGACTAAGAATCCTTTCAATCCAGGACGAATGTGACCTTCAGGTCCACTCGGTACACAATAATCTTGCTATTCTCAATCACCACTTGCTGTTCCTTGACCCAGGCGCCTTTGATGTTGTGGATGGTCTTAGAAGCTCTGGCGATTCCACTCTGAACGGCATCCTCAAAGCTCTTTGGCGATTCACAGCTAATCTCTATAATCTTGGCGACGGACATAGCAATTCCTCCTTGTTATGAGCCCCTAATCTAAACGGAACATCTGTCTCCTCCTAAAGAATCGGCGTGCGCAATCTTACATAATTTTTCCGCCTTTGTCTGTGACCCGGAACAGCCGGACACGGGACTGAGAATTAGCTGTAAAACTCTTGGGATTCTCCTTGGGTGCTCGACGAGATGTTCACTCAACTTGATCGCCGTTTGATTAATCTTCATTATTTATTAGGTCATCCGTGACCGGTTACTGGTTGGGGCTGCTCCGGGTTCTTGCTCGCAACTACAGCCCGTTTTCAGTCTGTTAGCAGGCGCGCCTTTACCGACCAATTGAGTATGCTGCAAAGTCTCGGGTGTCCCTGGCACTTTACCCCCCCCCTTGCGGATTATAGCGGGAGTGAAGTACGTGCCTGGAAATCGATGATGAGAGCGGCGTCGTGAAGATGGAACAAGATATGGCTGTTGACAAGCCCGCGACGATGGGCGCGATGATAGCCAAACACCTAAACCAAGGACGCGACCATGAGACAGTTATCCGCGTTCGTAGCGACGACATTCTGCTTCATCCTGTTGCTGATGTTCCCGCTGACAAGCGAGGCTCAGACGTACTGCAATTGCATCAGCTCATCGGTCTACTGTGACGGCTACGATAACAACCAGACGACGATCACGCCGCTCGGGGGCACTGGCGGGGTCATCACCCAGGATGACTACCGTGGCCACTCCAGCATGACACGTATAACGTCCTGGCCGCGCCCTCGCGCGGGGTTGAAGCCACATGATCCCCGTGCGTTCTATACGCTCGAAGGCAATCAGTATACTCTTCGGGCATCCCCATCGTTACCTCGACGTTGACTGGCTTTTTATCGTTTCCCGGCACAATTTGAGCTAGTCGGGGATGTACATAGGGCGTAGCATCTTTGGCGATACGCGCATCCCAGATCAGTTTGATCCAGATGCCTTGGAATCCCGAGGTTTGCTTCTTTTTGAAAGCACAAAGCAGATATGGTCGTGAAGATATAGTCGACAGAGCTTCGACGACAAAACAACGATACGCCGCGATTCACGTTCGATCCAAGGTTATCGCCACCAAATCCCCCTTCTGCCTTTTTCGCTCCTTTGTAGTCCAGAGTCTGCGCGCTTACCTGGCGTGTCTTTTGAACTCGCAAAAAATTGATGCGCCAGACGGATGACTTCCCACCGGCTCGCTTTACCGGGTTTCTGGTTCGGTCGGATGTAAGAGCACATTTATCACTGTTTGTGCAGGACTATCTTGAGTAAATGGAAACCCAAAACGCTAATGTAGTTCCTCCGCGCTGAGCGGCAAAGAGACTTTAAGCGATTACAAGCAGTTTCTACCAGATGGGAGCGCACAGCTATCAATGCATGACCTCAAGTTGGATCAGCATATCTTCCATGAACAATCCTTTTTCCGACATGTTGAGGTCTGGTAACAGTCGTGTTGTGAGATCAGCACTTCCCTCCAGATGGTCAAGTTGATATCCCATTTCTTTGTGGAAAACATTCAGTTCCTCTCTTTCCCCTCCCAATCTAAACAATCTCGGGGTTCGACCATCTCGCCACGTTTCATCGAAACCGCGAAGCTTGAAATCGTAGGCAATACGACTTTCCCTCGACAAATGCTTTCCGAGGAATCTCAAAACTTTTGTAAACGTTTCAACCTTGATATAAGGGGCGACGCCTTCCATGAATACCAATGCCCTTGGCATCTTATTATGAGCTAACCATGACTCGAAGTCCGGCCATGCTTCGTCATTTAAGTCTATCGACACATATGTGACATGGTCATTGTCCCAAAGTCGCTTTGACACATCCTGCTTGATCTCAATTGCTTTCGGTTGGTCACACTCTAAAACCTTAATGCCCTTTTGTTTCAAGGCCTGTTCGAATCGATATGCCCGTGTGTCAGTGCCGCATCCAATATTGACGATGTACTGCACATTCGACGTAATCGCATTCAGGAATACCGAATCGTAGTATCGGGTTCGCGCAAGGAGGTAGTAATAGAGGGGATCAGCTTGCAGAGTAGCAACGCTGCTTTGACTCAGCCATTGGCAACGCCACCTTCTAAGAGGTGGTAGGAAGTGCCCAACTAGCCTATCTGGATTCAGAAGTTCGGTAGGTTCATGAATAGATTGGATATACCGTCGTTCTGCCACCGCCAATGAATTGCTGAATGCTAGCCTCCGCATCTCGTCCTCCACTAATCGCGGGAACCAGTCTGAGATGAAACCGGTAAAACGCTAGCCGCTCCTTTTATGTGTGGGCATAGCCTTATAATGCAGCTTCGCCCGTTCGGCGGCCGAATACGTCCGTACGTGATATTCTCGCTCTAACTCTTCTTTCGCCGCAGCCTTACCTTTACGTGCCTCTATAAGCAGTTGGCGGCGATATTCCTGCTCTGCGTCATCTACACCCTTGAATGCTTCCACAACACGCCTCCTGGTTAGCGCAACAGCTGACACAGTGTGCTGGCTGGATGCTGTCCAAAGTGTAGAAGCGGCAGTGCGATCACGACAGACCAGAAGGAGGTACTTCGGAAGAGGGGGCCATCCATGGAACTGAGGTCTGTCGGCAGGCCAGTCAGGCAAAGGTAGGTTCATGGCTGCCGCAAATCAGAAAAGCGCAAAAAAAGCATTGTCAATAACCTGGACATGACGCGACTAAGCAGCATTCCGCTTTTAGGTCTGCTTTGCCAGCGGGGTAACTACCACTCGAAGGCGCTTTTTGCAAAATTTTGCGCAACCCTCTGCTATCGAAATTCCTCAAAATCCATTTCCGCACAGGTCCACTCCGTGGGGGGTCGTGGCCGTTGATTTGGCTCAAAGCCCCCCTAGGTGGCCTTGTTCCCCAGAGCCGTTTTCGCTGGAAGAATCTCACTCGATCTCGGGGTTGCAACTGGGTTGCGGCGGGTGCGGAATCTTGATGCATTTTGACGGATGGCGGGCAGGGGATCTCTGCTATTCGTGCGCCAAAGAGAAATCTTCAGCTAATTCGTAAACCGCAGGTCGCCCGTTCAATCCGGGTCGCCGGCTCCAGTCTTTCAACAACATGCCCAGCTGTGTCAATGTCGTAATCTGCATGGAAAACAAAAGAACATTGAAAAATTCCACCTTTCGCGGCGCGTGGCGGGGCCATACCCAAGCGGATAGCGCCCCATAGTCTCTAAGGGTGAAGCGTTTTCAAATCTCGCCCTGTATCTGTCTTTATCGGACTGGAGGTCGTCTGCGCGGCTGACACCCCTTCCCAAGAGTGGCGTCATGGGGTCGGCGGTTATTGTTGCAATGTTGTATTTTTTGATCGCTCCGATACGCTTGCAGCGCCGCTTGCACCGCACATCGCAGAAAGAGAGTTTCGGTCGCAGTTCGTGGAATCCTCAACGTTATGACCTCTATCTCTCTCACTATAGCCTCCTATTGGTGTGTAACACGTGCGGAAGGTACGGTCAGCTAACAGGAGCCCTGATCTAACGATGTAGCGAGTATCTGTCGGGTGCTGCTGTTTCCAAGATCTTGATCGCAATATGGAAAATGGATGTTTATCCGACTGCATACGATCTGGGCCGCGAGAGGTAAGGCCAATCGCAGAGGGATGGAGAGGGCAATAGAGATGATCAACAGCAAATCATGGAGACCAACCGTTCCGCGCATTTGCCTCATAAAATCCATCATTGTCGCCTCTAACTTCCTGCGTCTGACTGAATGAGGTCCCACTGCCTTTATCTCCTGCACCCTATGTTCTGTGCGCTCACTCAGTACGTCGACGGCATGCAGAAAAGGTTCATGTCAAAGATGAATCGTACATTTGCTTGGGGAGAGACGATAGGCAGCGCTACATTACGATGCGGAAATCCAAGGGGAGTTTGGGGAAAGCAGCTGAACTCTTGTGTGGGTGAATTACCGAGTCAAGGCGTTTGAACCTGGCAGTCGGCCACGCAGCTACCTCCTGGCGCAAGGGTGATGCGGTCGCTTCATTTCCCCCATCTTTCTAGATCAAACACTCAAAGCTTGCTATTCTCTCGAAGGAGGAATCGCATGACAAAAGAGCATTCGAAAAAGGCTCATATGACCAAGATTCTCGTCATAGATGACGATGCCCGAGACCGGGACCTATTAGCTGCTGTCTTGGACGAAAGAGGGTATGAAGTTATATTGGCAGAGAATGGTGGAACAGGGCTCATGTTATGTCACCGGCAACCTCCTGATGCTGTCGTGTTGGACCTCCGCATGCCTGAAATGGACGGTCGCAGCGTACTGCAGCAATTGCGGAGACTATACCCATCCCTACCAGTCGTAGTTTTCAGTGGACAGGGCACAGGAGAGGTTGAGCAAGAGGTGCTGGACCAGGGCGCCACAGCCTTTATTCAAAAGGAATTTTCGCTGCATCAACTCGGGTTGGCGTTGCAGGAGGTTCTGCCGTCTCCCAGTAAAGCCGCCGAGTGAACATGCTAAGGCCAGCGCTCCGTATGAGGACCTACCCGCCTAGCCCCTGAATGGTTTCAAATTTTGACAGCGCAGCTGTTGTTTCCTTCTGCCTCGTATGCGCGTTCACCTGACTGGCCGACGGCGTGGCAGCTGACACCCCTTCCCAATGGTGGCCTCTGCCCCCTAAAGACCCTCATTTTTGACTTGGGTAAAAAGCGGGCAGCTTTAGAGAGCGCAGGAAATCATAAACAATCCTATTATCCACTGCGTGACCTGAAGTAAGGCTCGACTCCGAGAGGTGCCGAGCCTTTTATTGCCTCTCAGCCAGTAGTGTCCGAGTACACAGGCGTCATCTCTGTACCCTTGGTGCAGCTACCCTTAAGTATGTTCTTCCCTAAGTGAGGGACCTGAACCCCCACAAGAGGAATATCTTCCCGGCCCGCAACGCGCTACAGTCATGGAAGCAATATATTGATTCGTCACCGTGAGGGGTGATATTTCATGAAACAGGCCGAAGAATTTCAAAGCTTCTCCAATGCCTGTGAACGGATGATCTTCTCAATAATGAAGAATAGACGACTCACCGAGAAGGAAGCTCTGATTGTCGAGCACTACTGCAAGGAAATCCTGGCCAAGGTTGCACCCTTCTTGCCAAATCGACCGCCACAGACCCCTACCTGACCGGCCCAGTTCTCTGTGCTACAGGCTGCGGTCATACCGTAGCCTAGCCACATTTCAGTCCCTGATTTGACGGGCTCTCACCACCAATGGTAGCGTCCATTCTCTTATGACTACCGCCGATTCCTGCCACTGTACAGGCTGCGCAAAGTGTCAACGAGAGGGCAACCACTGTCGGCGCTCAGTCGTATTCGACGTTGACCATCTGTGCGAAGAGTGCCACGAGCAAGCGGCTCACATGTCCCAAGGTTCCAAGGTCAACATGAGTGGTGAAAGTGGACATTGATGTCTTAAGTGTCGCAAGGGTGGACTCCCATATCCCGTATGGCAACCAAGATCGATTATTGGCTACTGATAACAACGACTTACCGAATATATCTCCTTGAATAAAGCCACACAGCATCGGTAACCCTGCCGCCAACGCGCTTCTTGAATACGTGCAATTGCGGGAGTCCGTGAGAGGTGTTCTCTATTGACCCTACTGCGAAAGAGTAGGGTGCTATCCTCGCCACACTTTTTCATCTTTTTCTCTATTCACTCTGCGAATCGCCGTCACTTGAGGAAAGGTGGTGCCACATGCAACCACTCTGCAAAGAAATTCGTACGTTTGCCTCTGCCTGCGAGCATCTCATTTCACGTGAGCCTACAACGGTCCTGACCGATGATGAGTACAGTGTCCTGACCTATTACATCGCAGAGCTTCAAGCAATATTGAATGTACGGCGAAACGCGAGAGAACGCGTTACTGATATCGCTCAACAGCCTGTCAACGTTGCGTAACGGCTGAGCCCATCGTTTTCCCTACACACCACACCTGCCGACGGCCTCCTGGAAGGCCCGACCGCCGACACCTTTGTGAGAAAGGCGGTTGCCCTATGTCGGACTCTGCTTATCTACCCAAGTCTGTGAAGCACACCTGCATCTACGAGCTAGAACGGAGAGGCACCATCTTCACAGGAGAGGTGGTTTGAGCTACCTGCGGGGTCTACCTCTCCTCTCAGCAGGATCCGCCACCAGTCACAAGACAAGGCCGCACGTAACGAACCCGGCAATGAGAAAAGCTACCATTGTTCCCTCCCCAACATAGAAAGCTCAGAGCGTTTCTCTAGGTGCTTGAGGGACCTTTGCGAATCTCCCACCGCTCCGCTTGCTGAATGAGCTGCGACACCACCAGAGCGCCCTCGCAACCGTGGGGGGCGTGGAGACCTCACGTTCCGGATCATCCGCTTGGGTTCTTACTGGAAGGGGGGTTCGTTTGGGAGTGTGCTGCGACTAGGCGGTTCTGCCGCGATTGTGGTACTTCCACCCGCTGACCATGCGGATAAAAGATATTCAAGATTGGAAGCTTCTGCATCGAGTACTTTTAATTGTGCTCGAAGAACGTGCAAGTCCATAGCGTTCAGCTTCATCCTGTCAGAGAGGAGCATACGTTCACACAAGCCCTTCGCCTCGGCCACGAAGTCGCTGAGCGCCCTTCTTATGTCACTATGGGCTGCCATTGGGTAGACTCTACATAGGTTTCAAAAAAAACCCACTAGGACATGCCCTTAATAAGTGTAGACTTGTTTGTCTTCAAGGCATTCGTCTAGCCTATGGCGCCCATCACTCGTTCGTATCCCTGCCGTTCATAGTTCTCGATGCACCCTCGCTTTAGTAACCTGGCCGAATGATCTGAGGCAGGGTCTTCAAAATAGGGCCCACATGTAACGGTCTTGCCCGTTTCGGGATGACTAAGGTAGACCGGCGCACACCCACCGAGGAGAGCGAATCCCATTACGATGACCAAACAAATGGAAATGACCATGAGACATTCTATCACCCACTGTGGTCTGTCTGCTAGGCGCCGTAGCCGCAAAACGGCTCCCCAGAGCCATTTCCTTTCGCCTTGACGCGGTCCTCTAGTCCCGTCAACCTGTCATTATACTTCCCTACACAACTGCCGACGGCCTGCTGGAAGGCCCGACCGCCGACAAATGTGAGAAAGCGGTCGCTCGATGTCGGAGAATCCTATTTTCGCCTACCGACCAGAAGTTCAGGATTACCTCCGATCTTGTGAGCATCTTTTGGTAGCCGCGACCGAACCGCCGTCACTCACTGTAGAGGAACTGGCGATGATCGGGTATTACGTGGCTCAACTACAAAAGCTCCTCCCTGTTTCCGAGAAGTAAAAGCGTCCATTCCCTTCCTGAACCTACCCTGTAACCCGCTCCGAGAGGAGCCGTATGTCCAATTTTCACCCAACTGTTCAGGAGTACATTCGTGCTTGCGAAGCCCTTCTAAGCATTGGTGAACTCTCCGACGCAGAGACTTTAGCCGTGGAGCAGATGATGGATCGGCTCTCCGATGAACTCCTCAACGATGGCAAGCCGTGACGAAGACGACGACTCCTCACCCGCTCGCATCAGTTGACTAGGCAGCATCCCAGTTACTCAATTTGGAGAAGAGCGTAGCCTAGGCCAAAGAAATGACCGAGGGCATGATGGCGCGGAGAATGCTGTCAACCGAGAACAATCTTCGTAAGGAAGTGCTTCGTGTTGTGCGAAAGAAGAAGATGTGCGATCTGGATGAACTCATACAGAAATGCACTTCTTACACATGGACTCAGGTCTTTCTAGAAGTGGATCAACTTAGTCGCAGCGGCGAACTGTCTCTGGTCTGCAAGAAGGCGGGCGAGTATACCGTGACCCTTCCTCGGGCTGCATAATCCCGTTATCATCTTCTGATTTTTCCAGGTCCGTGCATTTGCCTTTATCTGACTGGCAATCGCCCACATGGCAGACACCCCCTTCCCAAGGGTGGCCCTGGGGGAGGGGTAGTGAACTACCTTCAGGCGTCCAACATGGCATGGATTGGTGTGGTGTTAATCCGGTGTTAGAAAGCCATACGAAAACAGACGAACGCGGCCCGGTAGGGCAGAACACAGCAGAAAGGGTGGATCAGCGTTTCGGCAAGGCAGAGAAGGGGATTGCCTGGTTTTCTTTTACCTTGGGCAGTCCCCCTATTACTAATTCGTAAACCGCACGCCGCCCGTTCAATCCGGATCGCCGGCTCCATCGTAAGTGCTTGAAGACACGGCCCTTGCTCTAGCGGAGTGAGGGCCGTTTTTGCTGCCAAACCGACGTTTGCTACCACTTGCTACCTCAGCGGCGAAATCCAAGCGATCCAAAGCCCCCGGCGCCTTTTTCTTTAACCATCGTCCGTAGGTGGATACTGTCAGTTTCCTGCGTGTGGCAAGGATGAGTATCGCCTATTCAAATCGGGCGTAGGCTACTTCACTGTGTACCCTTTTCCTTCCATGCAGGCTCCAAACGCGCGTTGGCAACCTTCTACGTTCGCTGCGTGCTGTTGCTCAGCTTGCTGTTCAGCTGCCTCCTGCTGCTTTTCCCCTTTGCGCTTCTTGAGCGCCCCGGCTGCCGCACCGACTCCAGCGCCGATCGCCGCGCCCTTTCCGGCATCTCCGCCAATGGACCAATCAGGAAGGCTCCTCCCAAGCGGATGAGATGAGTTCGGCGCGCCAACATAAGCCTTAGTTCGAAGGCTGACCACTGTCAGAAGTGACAGGGGCTCCGAACAAGGGACGATAGCGTACCGCGGTGGTCAATTCTATACAGATTGGCTCCCGACAGTCCTTTCATAATCACTCACAAGACTATAGGAGGATCTCATGCGCAAACAGCTGATCACAAAACATCTAATAACCGCGGCATTGATGCTCGGCGGACTGACGATACTAGTCGCGGGCTGCTCCTCCGACCACTATTACCGGGTGACCCACCCGACGTCTGGAAATGAATATTACACGACGAAGGTCGAAGACGCCGGAAAAGGCGGAGCAGTCAAAATCAAGGATGATAAAACTGGAAGCATGGTGACGTTGCAGTCTTCTGACGTTAAGGAAATTTCAGAAAATGAATACCGAGCTGGGCTGACGGCGCCTGCCAAGCCAGCTCCTGTGCAGCCAGCAGCGATTCAGCCGGCCACGCCTCAAGCAGCGCCTGTGCAGCCAGCAGCGGTTCAGCCGGAGCCGGCCGCGGTTCAAGCAGCGCCTGCTCAGCCTTAACACGGAGTGTGCTCCCGTTTTAGGATGTGTTCCTAAAATGGGAGTACTTTGTCCGACCCGCAAGAAACTTCACTTCGAATCGGGGCGTTGAGACCAGCTTTGCACGAAAGGAGTGATGGGCATGACCAGAACAATCGGTGACCAGTTGAGCGAAGTGCGTCTCGTAGTCGCACTTGCAGGGGCGATAGTCTTGTCGAGCGGGTGGCTGTCCGGCCCCGCCTTGGCGGCCTCGGCTAAAGAAATTGATGTCCGTGTGGACGAAGCGCTGGTGAATTTCGAGAGAGAAGTGAAAGGCGGCAAGAGTTTCCTCGAGAGCAGCAAAGGAGTGCTTGCGTTCCCGAGAGTCTTTAAAGGAGGGGCTGTTTACGGGGGAGAGTACGGAGAAGGGGCACTCCGGATCGGTGGCAAGACGGTGGATTACTACAGTACTCTCCAAGGTTCATTTGGATTCCAACTTGGGGGAGAGATCAAGACCGTCTTTGTGGTGTTTCTGGACGAGGGGGCGCTGAAACGGTTCCAGGAAAGCAAAGGGTGGAAAGCGGGGGTGGACGGCTCCGTCTCTCTGATCACGTTGGGAACCGGGGGTGCCATCGATACGCAGAACATGAAAGACCCGATCGTCGCATTCGTCTTGAATCAGAAAGGGTTGATGTACAACCTGTCATTCGAAGGAACAAAATTCACGAAGTTGGATAAACACTAAGTTACTGTACGGGTTGGAAAACGCCGAGGGCCTCGGCGTAGAGGCCTAGCTCGCCTCTAGTAGCGTATTGCCCATCCTTTCCGCCGTGTAGAAATAGTTCATCCTATCGAGGTCATAGCGTGAGCCCTATAGCCGCCAGTCTCACCGTATTCGCCTGTGTATTTGGGGGCGTACTCGTGGGCATGTGGCTACGTCCCACGTTGCCAAAGGACCACCTTGATGCCGAATCGAGAGATACAGTGAAAGTTGGTATCGGACTGATAGCCACAATGACCGCGCTGGTTCTCGGCCTCGTCACAGCCGCTGCCAAAAGTTCCTTTGATTCAGGAAGTGCTGCGGTAAAACAAGCGGCCATGAACATCCTGGTGGTGGACCGTGCGCTCGCCCGTTACGGATCTGAGACCGGCGAGATTCGCGAGGGCATGAAGGACTTGCTCACCGCACGGATCGACGCAATTTGGTCACATGGCCTATCGGAACCCAGCAATCAAAGCCCAATGAAAACCGGCTTTGCTTCGGTGGAGGAGGTGGCTGAGGCAATTCGAGCTCTCAAGCCTCACGATGATTCGCAACGGGCTGCCCAGTCCCGTGCTTCGGACCTGATTGAAACGGTGTTGCAGGCTAGATGGCTCGCGGCCCTCGGCGTCGTCCAATCATCTGTTCCTCTGCCATTCCTTTCTGTCCTCGTCTTCTGGCTCACGATTACATTCACGAGCTTTGGGGTGTTTGCCCCACGAAATGGCACAGTTCTCGCTGTCCTTTTCGTTTGCGCCGTTTCGGTTAGTAGCGCCCTATTTTTAGTATTGGAACTGGATGGGCCATTCGACGGTTTAATCAAGGTCTCCCCAGATCCATTGCGCTTCGCTCAATCCCACATCAATCAACTCCAACTTCATCGTTAGGTTCTTTTGCTACCACGCTGCTACCAGGACAGGACAAACCAGCCCCATCTAGCCCAATGTCAGGAGCGTCCGTCTTTGTGGTTTCTTGTGGTTTCTTGTGGGTTTAGGTTGTCTGAGGTTGGACTTCTTGAAATTTATAAACCGCAGGTCGCCTCTAGCTCCTGTGTGCAATGACTGAGCGGTCATTGGACATCATTATTGGATTCATGCCTGATTTGCTAAACCTACGATAAACGACCCGCGCCTAGCTGTATTGTTCGTGACTCCTTCAAGTCTCACGCCCCCTCGCGATGTCGTTAATAAGAACTCTTAGTGTGGTAATTCCTTGGGTCAGAGCGGCAGACCTATTTCCTCGCACGCGAGAGAAATTGCATGGTTGCGGCTGCCTTTTCAATTTCCAGAGATAAATCATCTAGGCTGTGCGTGCCCTTTGTCATCACTCGGAAGGCCCCTGCTTTCTCCATCGCAGATTTGTGATAGCTATCTTCCGTGACTGATAATCCCAGTACAGCTACGTTTGGATAATGTCTCCGCACCAGCTTGGTCGCCACTAAACCATCCATTTTCGGCATATTGATATCCATAACGACAACCTGGGGATTAAGCTTTCCAATACAAGCGATCGCCTCTGCACCATTATCGGCTTCACCTACGACATCGATAGTTTGAACACTTTTCAGCAAGCTACGAATGGCTTCTCGTACCATGCGGTGATCATCTACGAGCAAAACTCGGATTCCATCCGTCTCTATTGCCATGAGTGGCCCCCTTTCGGTACATAAGTATATCTAGCTAGTAACCCTAATTGTAGCCAACTCTAGCGAAGGGATGCTGCCCTATCACCTAGGGATACCCCTAGCGACTTCACTGAGACTCCCTTGGGGAAGCCTCGGGACAGTTTCTTCCTGTGATAGCATTATTGGTCGTCCTTACACGTTGAAAACGGAGGAATACGATGAACCTCATACATAAAACTGTCGCCTATACAGCGCCAGCACTCTTTTTCATCGTTCTTCACTCTCCCGCCGAAGCAGCCAAGGGGCAGCACTATCCGGGAGAAAATTGCGTGTGTAAGGGATGTGACAATGGTAAAGACCTCTATGGCAAATGCGAAGTAGTTTGTTTTGACAAGGAGGTGTTTGCGAAGGGAAGCGAGTCACATGACTACTGTAAAAAATAAGAACGTGGGGCAGAAGGGCCGATATCAGATGAGAATCAGTATAGAAGCCCTTGGGCTGCAGGAACCGGCTGTCTCGACACGATCTAGTCCCACCATTGCTCGCAACCACCTGTGCTAACTATATCGGTGGTGAAGTCAATCAGAGCACTAAGCCCTAGCTCAAATCGCAATCTATTTCCATCTGCAAATGCCCCATCCAGAACCGTCAGACAATCCTGAAAAATGGGCTGCTTTTCCACCAGGGCAGGAACACTCTCTATTCTCGTCATTGCCAAGCCCCATTCCCGTTCCCAGTCATCGGCAGTCCATCTGGATCGCTTTCTGACGACTATGCGCCTTTTTCTCATTATGCCCCTCCTCCTCGATGGGGGACGGCATGGCGTATTCTAGGTCCAGACGACTCGTTCTTGATTGAGGAGGTACTCAATCACCTCCATGCTGTCGCGCATTTGAGTTCGAGCGCCCTCGGACATAGGAATGACACAACCATAAATTCTGCCAGGCTCCATATCGTCAAGTGGAGGTCCTCGGCGTTCACCCTCTTCTTTATGACTTGCCACGTCTTCATCTCCCTAGTTAAACCGTGTATTCCGAAGCATATGACCGGAATGCTGCTTAGTCACGTCATATCCATGTTTTTGACAATGCTTTTTTTGTGCTTTTCTGATTTTCGCGGCAGCCATCTATCTACCTTTACCTGACCGGCCTGCCGACAGACCTCAGTTCCAAAGGATGGCCCCCTCTTCCAAAGTACCTCCTCCTGGTCTGTCCTGATCGCACTGCCTCTTCTACACTTGGACAGCATCCAGTCAGCACACTGTCTCAGCTGTTGCGCTAACTAGGAGGCGTGTTATGGGAGCATTCAAGGGTGTAGATGGCGCAGAGCAGGAATATCGCCGCCAACTGCTTATAGAGGCACGTAAAGGTAAGGCTGCGGCGAAAGAAGAGTTAGAGCGAGAGTATCACGTACGGACGTATTCGGCCGCCGAACGGGCGAAACGCCAATCAGCACGTCTTGTAAGTGCGGCCAGTGCTCATCTCTGGAGCGGTTGATGGTTTGTTTCAGGGTTCCTCGTCGTGGCCTCCTTCAGATTTCGTCGTCAAAGACTACCTGATTCTACCTGATCACTTTTGAACAGTTATGGCCGTTCTCTACGCCTATGCTCTGCACGGTGAGGCGCGTTTTTCTGTGCCGTTGAGAGGCATCTGAAAGGCATCTGCCATGAAACCCGAGCACACCCTTATCGATTGCATCCTCGACATCATAGTTCACCAACCGGGCTGTCGGATCCAGGACGTGGCCGACTTCCTGCCGGATCTGACATTGAATGAGATCCTTGACTCATTGCGTTACCTCAGCCGAAAGGGGCAGTTGGAGTTGATAGTAGACCGCCAGGGTAGATTCGCTGTTACCCCAACGTCGCGAGTGTTCAATTAGACCTCATGGTCAAAAAACTGCATTCGCAACCTTCGCAACTTCCTATCTCCAAAACTCCTACCCAGGGGGGAACTAGCCGTATCGCGAAGGATTTTATGAATCAGGGAAAAAAATTATTGAGATGCCTTCGCACAACTGAGGCGAACACGCTGACAAAGGAGGAAATACGCATGCTGCGGCGGCAGCTCCATCTCTTAGACATCGAAGCCTCTAACAGAGCATGGGAACCTGAGTGAATCAGAACGGAAGCGTTTTCAGTCGAATGCCCGCTTGACTCAGTCTTCTAGAGCGCCTAAGGTAATGTCACTACGCTTTGTCCTGCGGCCTCCCTGGGAAGGCCCGACCGCCAGACACCTACGAAAGGCGGTCGTCCTCATGATTCGCGTATCACCTCTCCCCATCCGCGAAGGTCTTCAGGAGTTTTTCCGTCACTGCGAGCGCCTGATAGGCAAGGCTCTGCAACCTGACCATGCGCCGTTCTCGCAGGATGAGCTGCAGATGATGTGTTATTACGCCAATGAAATCGCGAAGGTCGTCGATTCGCAGAGGCTTCACGAGCAGAGCAATGGGAAACCGTCAACGAGATAGGATCACGATGCAATTAGAAGAAAATTTACCGTGGATCACCCAAAAAGCGCGAACTCGTCAAGGCATTATCCGTCCACTGCCCAAGCCCACGTGTCGGTGCGTGTGGGAACGAGTGACCCGCCGCCGATGGTTGGATCTGCTGAGCTGGGTGGGATGGTATCCATGGCAATGCAGGCACTGTCAGACCCGTTCCCATTTCCGTTCCCGATTCTAAAGCCGAAAGACTCCCCCTAACGTGAATACCTTATTGCCCTGTCCTTAAAAAGCGCCCATACTCCCTACCTACAACTCCGACACCACCTTGCGACGGTTTTCTGGGGGCCACCCCGCCGAGCCAAGCGGCGACCAAGTATCTACTGGCAGCGAACTAACAAACCGCAAGTACAACTCTCCTTATGGCCATTGCTGTCAGCCACACTTCAGGGGGTCGGAGATTCTGCAATTCTCAGATTGCTCCGTGTTGTGCTCTACCTCGACGGATTGAAATACCCGAGGCGCTGCGAATGGTGTGAGGCTTAATCTGCCGGAATGTGGGTCATAGGCGATGCAGGTTGCTCTTCGCGAATCGTGACCTTCGGTTGGTTAGAAAGCAGCACATATCCGTATCGTTTCAGCACCGGAACGAGTCGTTCCGCCTCAGGAGGCAAGGTTGAGCGGTAGGGTTCCGGGAACAACACCATCGTCTTGCCCGGTTGCTTCAACAAAGTCGTGATCGTGTTTTCCTCTCCCGAATCAACGAATATGACTTTACGTTGCGCATAAAACACCGTGGATGGTCTCGTGGCACCATAGACGATGAAGTGATCGTTAGGAGCAAGGCTCGCACCTGCGGTATAGGCCAATTCCTGCGGTGGAGCAATAAAATATCGGTTCAGCAGCGGAAAGGTCAACCCAATGGCGATCAAGGCTACTAACCCAAGTGCCACACCAGCAGCCCAAAACACTCCAGCACGACGTCCTTCATGCCGTCCGAAGTACCCCACGACTGCCATGCCGACCAGCAGGACCATCGCAGCCATATAAGGTCCCGCATTCCAGGCGCTCGGGTCTAGCAGGTTTGCTGCCGGAAACTGTTTCAGCATCTTGCTAAGAAATCGGTTGTAGGTCCACGGGATCATCGAAAAACCCAACGCTAATAAGAATCCAAGTCCCATCATCACATGGATGGAAGTCCGCACGCCTTTCCGGACCGGCTCCAGTAGCGCTCGCTGCCAGTACATCGCCGTCAACAGAGCTGCCGCGGGAAAGAGCGGGGCAATGTAATGTTGGAGCCTCGTGGCCGAAAGTGTAAAAAACGCAAATGCGCCGATGATCCAGACAGTTGCAAACAGCTGTAACTCATCGGATGCAGCTTCGATGTCCTGTCTGTGAGGTGACGATGCATCGAATCTCCTGCGCAAACTTCGCCAGGCCTGCACGGCCTCATACATCGCCATAGGCAGCAGACCGCTCCAAGGGAAAAATCCTAAAAGGAGGACTGGAAAGTAGAAAAACAGTCCGAAGCCATGTCCTTCCATGGGCGCCATGAAGCGGCCGACTGTGTGGGCTTTCGCAACCGTCACATACGCGAGCCCGTGAATCCACAACATGGTCGCGTACCAGGGGAGCGTCAGAGCGATAAAGACTACTAGTCCAAGCAGAGGGAATCCGCGGTGCCAGTAGCCAGTCCACCGGCGGGTGAGGGACAAATACAGACTCATCGTAAGAAGAGGGATGATGAATCCGACGGGTCCCTTAGTTAGCGTGGCGAATGCCATGCCGGCATAAAACACCCAGAACCAATGGCGACCTCGCCCGGTACTGTGAAGGCCTGCCCAGAGTCCCCATTGTGCCGCAGTCGTGAAAAAGACCAATACACTATCGGTCAACGCCAGGCGATTGAGAAAAATGATTTCGCAATTGAGAAGCAACATGAGCGAACTCAACAACGCAACCTGCTGATTCTGCCAGCGAGCCGTGAACCAGTACTGAAGAAGGATCAGCGCCATTCCGAACAGTGCCGAGTGGAATCTGGCAGCAAACTCGTTCGTGCCAAACATGTGATAGGAGGCCGTCATCAACCAATATACGAACGCCGGTTTATAAAAACGCGGTTCATAATTGAACGTCGGTGTGATCCAATCGCCGGTTTCAAACATTTCACGACCCGCTTCCGCATTTCGTCCTTCGTCGCGGTCCGTCAAACCAACGGACCCCAATCCCCCAAATAACAGAATGCCGGCTAACGCAATGAGAATGGCGAGGCTCGAGAGATGTCGGACGGGGGGCGTGGGGAGAGAATCCATGCTTACTATCAGCTATGCCAGGTGGAGAGAATGGTTCTCCGAGCCGACTGATGACCTGAGCGACAAATCAGCACCGATGGCTATCTGGCTCTTGGCGCTCCGTTCCAAACCGATCACCTATAAGCCCCGCGTCTGAAGAAAAGCGCCTGCCCCAAGCATCCAATTGTGATCCACATTATTGCAGTTTGCGACATCAGGCCGTCTATTTCCGGAGCGCGCCGCGAGCAGATAAGGGATTCCGGTATTTGTACGTGAGCACCCGTCGGCTCATCCAGCGAACGGCAATTAGATCGTACAGGCCTTTGAAGAGGCGGTTCCCCACACCAAATTTGGCCACTCCATGGATACGCGAATAATGACGGACAGGGACTTCTTTGACCGTAAACCCACACATGAGGGCCAGTGCCGGGAAGAACCGGTGCAAGCCCTCGAAGAGCTGCAATCGCTCCATGACGGGCCGACGAAAAATCTTTAAGGGACACGCCGTGTCATGGACACCGTCATGTGTGAAGATATTTCTGATGAAATTGCCCACCAAGGACGACATCCTGCGGACGAGGTTGTCTTGTCGATCTTTTCGCCAGCCACAGACCAGGTCATAGGTTTCGGTATAGGGCAACAGCTTCAAAATGTCGCCGCTGTCCTGTTGAAGATCTCCGTCAGTGTGGATAATGAGCTCGCCGTCGCTGTTATTGAACCCGGCATCGAGCGCAGCGGTCTTCCCGTAGTTACGTTCAAAGTGGAGGGCTCTCACTTCGTGATACTGAGCAGCTAATCCATCCATGACTTCACTGCTCCCGTCGGTACTGCCGTCGTCGACGAGAATGATTTCAAATGGCCGAGTCTGTGAGGAGGGATGCGCACGCATGACCGAGAGCAAACTCTCGATCAGCGGAGGAAGATTCTCTCGCTCATCCTTTATCGGGACAATGACAGAAGCCCATGGGTGTGACGCATCGGTCATGAAAAGCCGACTCGCTCGATGTCAGCGGTCCAAGAAGAGCTCGCGGCAGCATTCTATCGAAGGCCTTGACGACGGTCAATCGCGGCGTGATACGGCAGTCCAAAGCGAAATTGTAAAGTGGCCTCTGAAGGGTTACACGACCGCATACCTGGGATTTCAGCAGCAAGATTTGCGATCTGTTCCTTCACTTATTCACCGAGCTTAAATTACCCACGTCTTTTTGCCGTGCAGAGATTAACCAAATCGCGGGTCAGGTCGTTCGCCTCGCATTCGCCTCCTTGACAGTCGAACCCCACTTCAAGGATGTTGGCGTTGAGGAGACCGCAATGAAGTCCCTTCTCCAGGCTCTCTTGTTCAGTCTTGTATGCGGTGGATGCTCTTATCAGGTCTTTCCCTCTGAAGCCTTGGAGGGCGTCGAGCATAATTTTGATTTTGCTCGTTGGCGCATGGTTTCAAGCCAAATTGAGCCTACAAAAGTTGAATTGGGTGGTCGCATCCTTGAGACACAAACCATAGGCGAGATAATTACCATCGTCACGACTGAACTTCCCGTCGTCAATTATCCCGCCTACGGTCCCAAGCAGGGAAAGAAAAAGAGCAAAGGAGAGTTTGTGATTACCTATCAGGGCATGATAGATAAGCCATTCCTTCAACCCGGAAATCGAATCATGGTCGTCGGCATCACCCGTGGCGCGAAGCTGGTTGCGGTCGATGACGTGATGCGAAGCCTTCCCGCACTCGAAGGCCGGTGTGTCCACATCTGGAAAACGGGAGATACGGATATTGCCGATTATGCATCCAGCGGAGCCGGTTACGGCGTTCTGGAAGAGGAAACCTTCTGTACTTCCACTTCCCCTGACAGCAGAAAAAAGATTCCTGCCTGAATCCACTGAGCGTCTAGTGCCAATCCGTTACAACGAAATCCCACTTTGAGCTTCAATCTTCAATCTGCTACCTCGCTGCTACCAGGACAGGACAAACCAGTCCCATCAGGCCCCATGTCAGGAGCGTCCGTCCTTGTGGTTTCTTGTGGGTTTAGGTTGTCTGAGGTTACATTCAGTTTTTATCGAGTTGGGTGCAACGGCAATATGGGAACCCACGCTAAGAGCGATGGGAGGGTGCGCCTTTCAACATAGAATGCCTGGCCACACAGTTAGCCTTTGGAGTATAGACACCAGAGAGTGCGTCTGGGGTACGGGCGGAGCGGACAGGTGACCCTTGTTGGTCTAGTCCTGTCCACCCAATCCCCTTTATTTCGTGATTTCCAGTATTCTTTTGCCGCGCCCGAGACAACTCATAAACCGCAGGTCGCTTGGTACCATGGCAGCCGGGCTGATCGGGTTGAAAGTAGAAGGATCGTCCCTCGTGAATTGGATTACACACACCGCCTTTCTTTTTGGATGTCTTGTCCTCGAAGTGGCCTGTAATCAGGAAAACCGTTCAGCCGGGCTCGGCAGGATCCTCCAGGCAGACCCCGCCTTAAGCCACGTTGTCCCTACAGATGCGAGTCTCGAAAAGCTGGTAGGTGGGTTTACGCTTCTCGAGGGGCCGGTTTGGAGTGTTAGTGGTGCCCTTTTGTTCAGCGACATGGTGGGCCATTTGATTTACACATGGAGTCCTCAATCTGGCCTATCCGTGTTTCCAGCGAAAATGGAATATGCTGCAGTGAAGCATACAAAGGGTTCATCAGGACCTAACGGCCTGGCATTCGACAAAAAAGGTAGACTTACGATCTGTGAGCATGGGAATCGGCGGGTGACCCGTCTTGAAAAGGACGGTAGCCTCACGGTCTTGGCTGAGCGCTATGAAAGCAAGCGGCTCAACAGTCCGAATGACCTGGTTTATCGATCGGACGGACTCTTGTACTTCACCGACCCGCCACTTGGCTTGCGGGGAAAAGATGCCGATCCACGCAAGGAGCTTCTATACAACGGTGTCTTTATTTTCTCCGAAGGCAAGCTCGAGTTGGTGAGTGACGAACTACACAGCCCCAACGGTTTGGCTTTCTCTCCTGACGAAAAATATCTGTATGTGGGGAATGACGACCGTAAGAAGCTAGTTATTATGCGGTATGAAGTTAATCCTAATGGGACTTTTTCAAACGGTGAGGTATTCTTCAACGTGGCGTCCGTGACGAAAGCAGAAGGGATTGACGGAATGAAAGTGGATGTAGAGGGTAACGTCTATGTCACCGCTCTGAGCGGCGTGGTCATTATTGACGGGAAGGGCAAACATCTGGGGACTATAGAAGCACCTGAAGAGCTAACCAACCTCGCATGGGGTGATGATGATCGAAAATCACTCTATATTACCGCATTAAAAGGGCTCTACCGGATCCGCCTAAACATCCCAGGGACCCAACCTTTCCTCCGTCAACCGAATGATGGAGCGAAAAGCTAGATGTGCTTCAGTGATGAAAGTTGTCGCGCGTAGTGAGAGAAGTCATCGAGCCAGTATCCGACCCGCTTAATCAAGTCCCCTTGGCCTTCCTGCAGTCCAGTAAATGCTCGCCCCGGCTTGCGCATCCGCTGGGCTATCTATTGACTCCGACGCTGCTCCAGGTGACGATGCTGCCTACAAGAATTCCTTTTACCCAGACCGGCCGCCCTATCACCACCTTCTCAAAAAATGCCATGCGGCCAATCGCCCCATAAAGTCCGACAAATTCATTGTCCGGTATCCCGGACGTATCAATGCTGGTATTGGCCAGCAGGACCTGGGGATCAGCCGCCAATTGTAGAGGTGCTTGCATGACAATGCTGGTGGAGGGAATGGTTCGTTCCAGTTCTGTGGCCACCACGTGCTGCCCGTGAAGCAGTCTCGCGTGAACTTTCACGTGGTCGCCAATCCGGATGTCCTCAAAGCGACTAGGAGTGCCTTCGTCTTCCGTCACCGTTCGAGCGTCCCGTGCGATGGGAAGTCCCGGGAGACCGGCTAGGGTGAGAGTGCCGGATTGAAGGTCGATCGATTCGACGTTCGATTCCGCTACGACGTTCTCTTTGAAGGCCACCTCGTGGGCTTCCAACACGCCTTGTACCAGCGCCCCATGAATCAACAGGTGGGCGCCAAGCGTGAGCTCGCTCACCGTACCTCCTTCAAATCTAGTGTCGGCTGAGACTTCTATCGGATGGTTACTAATCGCAAACCTGCCAGGATGCGTGACCTGAGTGATAAAGCCTTCGATTTTTGTGTCGGGGCTGTGCTCCACAGTCAGGCCTAATCGCTTCACCCTGGTAGCCGTAAGTCTGGCGCCATACGGCACTTCACTACGCGGTTGCCACTCGTCTCCTCGCACGTGGGCGAGGCGACCGTTCCAATCCGTCGTGTCGCCAGTCGCGATGTCACTGATGTCTGCAGATGAGTACTCCACCATGAGTTGGCCGATCTCGAACCGTTTATCCCGCGCATCGTGGTTCTTGATGATGCCCTGAACCTCATAGTGCGGCTTGCCGGTGCGCTTCATAATCAACGTAGCCAAAATGTGGCCATCGCTCGTGACCAAACCGCTTACCTCGATGACATCTAGTCCTGGCGCGAGGTTACGAATAGATCGGCCTGGGATGTTGGCATCGATCACGGTTTTTGGATTCAGCGCGATAAATTGTCCAAGAACGATTAGGCTTGAGCCATCCTGGGCGACATACTGTACGACCCCCTCCACGGTTTCTTCGAAGGTAATTGTGTCGGCGACACGGGTCACTACAGTCTGGTCTGACGACTGCGCCGTTCCCTTGACGAGTACAACCATACCAAGCTTCAGGCTGTTCTCCGTGCTGCAGGGCTCACTATCAATGCAATACACAGCATTGGAATTGTCATATTCCGTCCCAGAGATAGACACGCTGCTCAGCTTGGTCACCGGCCCTGAGGCGACGCTGGAGACGCGGGAGGCGGATCCGGTCCCGCCAACGCCACCGCCTGCCTGAGGGCTAGGACCGCACGAGGCTAGAACCAAGAAGGACAACGCCAGGGCAATCGCCATGTGGGCTGAATGGGATGAAAATCGTTTGAAGTAACGAAGATACATCTATTTGTCCTGATCGAACCGTTCTTCAAAATGGTAGACACCCAGGCCCACCCGGACCCGACCCTTGCCTTTGACAGTCGGATTGACATCGCGGTCGCGATGAGACAGCCATCGATCCAGCGCCTCAAGCATTTCTTGAGCACGCGCCTGGGCGACCGCCTGGAATGCCTGGGCCGATTCCAGCGGGACGTTGTCGTACATCACTTTTCGTTGCATTCTGGGAGAGGACGAGTTTCCGTACACGTTGTGGTCGATTGTCGCGATGAGGTCGGCCGTGTCCTGTCCGAGTATGGCCAACTTTTGGTCCGTGCCCTTCTGAGGGATGTTCCCTCTCACCGCTAGGCCGATCCGACCATCCTTTAACTGCGTAACAGCTCCCACTCGCACGAGTTCATCGAGCATGGCTCGGACAGGGATGTCCCCGCTATAGCGTTTGACCAGCGCGCTGAAGGACTGTCGTTTCCCAACCATGCGGAGCGGAAGCGGATGGCCATTGCCATCTCCGAAATCCGGATCGCGGAGCCATCCGGTAAGCACGCGAGCCGCGCGATTGTATTCGTCTTCATACTGATTCTCTCTCTGAACAGGCATGTCGAGGAGCGCTTGTACTTCCTTGCGTGTTAGTCCAGTGAGGATGGCAATGCGCGAAATCGTAGCCTTCTTCTCGCCGATGCCGAATTCATCACGCGCCACCGCCACATACGTTTCCTTCGCTATTTCATAGAACGACCTGGCGGCCATCCCATTGCGAAGCAGGATGCGGATCAGCGGCGGAAGTAACTTGCGGATTGCCGTCTGCAGCCCCTTGGCGCCCATTGTGCGGGAAGTTATTCCCACACGTACTAGATGTCAAGGGATACTTACCGGATGTCAAGTATGAGAGGGTGGCCCAGGCCGGAGGGGGGATTGAACCTTAGTATGGTTTCCTTTAGTATTGGGAAAAGTTTCCCACAGCAACGGTGGGAGAGGATGCGTGGGCTTTAAGACTCAAAAAATTACTGTGCCCCTGGAGCAATCCGTCGGCGAAGTACTTCGGCGTTTGCGACACAGAGAGCGGGTTTCTGTTCGGACACTGGCCAGTAAGTGTGGATGCTCACCCAGTTTCATTTCGCAAGTTGAATTGAATCAGGCATCGCCCTCGCTCGCTTCGTTAGAGCGCATTGCTGCGGGAATTGGTGTGACATTAGGCGATTTCTTTCATGCTGCCGAGCACTCGGGACCGAGATTGGTTAGATCATCTCAGCGCCCTATGCTTCAGAATGGTTGGTCCCGTTCACAAATTGAATCGCTAGGAAATCCTGGCATCGCAAGCAGATTAGAGCCCCTATTGGTGACAATGCGCTGCGAAGGAACCAGCAGCTCGCGGCTCCAGACAAGTAACAGCGAGCAGTTTGCAATGGTCATTTCCGGTTCCGTGATGCTTGAACTAGCGGACGGCACTCACGTGCTTCGACGAGGTGATGCAATAACAATCCCGGCGGGTACGCCACACCGATGGGAAAACAAAGGAACCAAGGACGCACAATTACTTAAGATTACGCCGCGCTAGCTGCTGCTCCCAGGACAAGACAAACCAGCCAGATCTGGCTCCGTGTCAGTACTATCCTCGTGTGTGGTTTCTTGTGGGTTAGTTGTCTGAGGTTGGACTATCTGAAATTCATAAACCGCAGGTCGCCCGTTCAATCCGGGTCGCCGGCTCCAGTCTTTTCAAGTGTTTCGAGCTGAAACCGCTACTCTCCCACGTGACCTGCCAGTGCCTGGTTGCAGATAGTTGCGGATTGGCCCTCCATTTTCGGATTTTCCACAGATCGAGTCTGTCCACGGCTTGCCGGTTTGATCCTGGAATCCAGGTGGAAGTGTCGAAGCGAGTGAGGGGGTAGCGAGCCCAGCCGTTGCCGCTTGTGGAGTAGAGTTGTTGCGCCATACTGCTACACTTTTCCACCCCCGCCTTGCGATTTCCTCAGTCCCCTTCTTACAATACGCCTCCCTACGAGGCTCCCTTGCCCTTCTTGATTCATTTCTATCGTCGCGCTACCGGAAAGATCACAAGCATTATACGCGAATGTTTTCACCGATTGGCGTTCAAGCTGTACCACATGAGGGCTCCCTCTCTACCGTTTGAAACCGTCCTGTATGTAGGGCATCTTTTCAAGTTCTTAGCGAATCACAAGAGACTTCCTATAAGACCAAACACATTATTTAACGACTTTCTGTTCAAGCTGTCATCCAGCCCTGAATTTGGGAGCCCCTTACGAACATTCATTACCGATAAAGAATTCGGAAAACTCTATATAGAAAAGAAGCTTGGCGCCGGCACCACTCCAGCCACTCTCTGTATTTTGCGGACGCCTGAGCAAGTTGACACTTACCTCCCGCCCACATATCCGATCGTGATCAAACCCACACATAGCTTCGGCAGGATTGCCTTGGTGTTTGCGGAATCTGACTCTCATAAGGCAAAAACACAAATTAAAGATTGGCTTATTCACGACTATTTCCTGGAATCCCTGGAGAGGAACTACGCGAAACTTGAAAAGAAAATCATCGTTGAACAATATATCGACGACACTTTCGCAATTGAAGGTTCAGTTCATTGCCTGAGGGGAGAACCGAGAATTATCAGCTTGATCGATCGAAAGACTAAAGAGCGCCAATCATTCGATGCAAACAAATCTCCATTAGGAGTGAGTTTGCAATATCCGTTGAAAGAATTCGAGCCAAAAGACTGGGGTTTCTTAAACAGCCTTTTGAAAAGCTCCAGAATTCTCTCAGGAGAATTCAGTTACATCAGAATAGACTTTTACACCGATGGTGAACGGGTTCTTTTTGGCGAATTGACTAACTTGCCCGCAGGCGGGATGGGAAAGTTTTTCCCCGCTGGCGGGGAAAAGAAATTTTCAAAAGTGTTTTTTAATTCTTAGCAAAAACAAAATCTAACTCCCAATTGACTGTTAAAGTCTCAGTCTCCTTATTCAGTCCGAGAATGTCCTCCACTTGAGACAATAAATTCTGCTTCGAAATGTTCGATAAGCCAAAAAACTTGCTCATCCAATTGAAGAGAACGTCTTCGTTCGCAAATACCCAAGGGCAAACTATCGTTTCTCGCTTGATGGTTGTGTATCCGGCAAGAGCGGCTACGCTGACAAAGTCTTCTTTTAAATAGTTTCCGGTGTGACCGGTTCCCGTATAATTGCCGACGAATTGATCGAGAAAGCGACTTGTGCGAGAGTTCTCTTTTACCTCGGACATGAGCAACCGCCCATGTGTTTTCAGTACTCTCCTTGTTGCGACAAGAAATTGTAGTTGTTCTGCATTGTCAAGATGATGAATGCCTGCAATGGTCAGAACTATATCAAAATACGCACTGGGAATATTTTTGAGATTGTAGTCTGTCTTTACGATATTCCAGTTTTTCAAAGATTCTGGAACAACGAAATCAGCCAGCGTTATCTCCATGTTCGGGACAGATTGAATTTGCGTAAGCAAATTGCCTTCGAATGGTACGTTTAAAACTGTTTGGGTGCCCTGGAGATTCATCACATCGAATAAAGGCTTAATTTCCGTTGCGCGCGGGGAATTATCGTCCGCATACGCGTGAAGGAGCGCGCTGCCTTTACCAAAGCGATCTATGTAACTCGTGGGCATGCTAGGTTCTCCCACTGGCCTCTGGCTCTGAAGCTGTCACATCCCAAAAACTCGCCCAAGGACAGGCGTTACCGTGTTGGTAGCCATATTGGATCCAGACCCATATTCGAGACAACACCCTAGAAGTGGGGTAGTGAGAGCACGCTCCTATGACCAATCGGCTTCGGCAAAGCCGTCGCAGATACCTTATCGCATTGTTTCGCCGCCAATAGTGCCCTACAGAAGAGGGGATAGCTGAACCTGCGGGTTGACGTTGCAAATCGAGAGGATGTCCATACGGCTGCCAGGTGAGGGAAGATGCTGTATGCCGGTGCTCTGTCCGAGCGAGGCTGGCACGGATACCATGTCTGAAAACTTATAAGAGGAGGAATCCATGCATCGGAGTTGCGATACATGGCACTATCGACGCTGGTCGGCACACTTCTCATCGGCACGACTGTCGCTAGCGCGGCAGGCGAAACAGAGGATCTTCCTACAGGACATTCGAAGTTCACCAGTGTGGTCACGAAGAAAGCGGGTGCGCTCGTGGTGACGACACCGAACGGTGCGACGCATCAGCTCAACGAGAACATGGCGCGACGTCACGGGCAGAAGCCGTTCAAGGCGGGGGATGAAGTGGTCGTGGTGTTGGATGAGAACAACTACATCGTCGATATGCATCTCAAAGGGAAGCAAGGAACACATCAACTGGTGACCGGCAAACTCATCCACGTCGGCATGCTAAAAAGGAGATCAAGCTCCAAACCGATGATGGCGAGAAAGATGTCCACCGAGCCGGCACCGGCAGTGGGAAGCACTAATCAGAGGTCCGGTACAGAGCGAGAGGTTAACATGAAGATTGCATTGATCGGAGCCACCGGGTTTGTCGGCTCGGCGATTTTGAAAGAAGCCTTGCATCGCGGCCATGAGGTCACGGCCATCGTCCGGCATCCGGAGAAGGTACAACCTTATCAGAAGCTGCGCCCTGTGAAAGGGGATGTGTATAACGCGGATGACGTGGCCCGGTTGATCACGGGCCATGATGCCGTTATCAGTGCCTTCAATCCTGGCTGGAGCAACACGGACATTTACAATCTTCAAGTCAAGGGTACCCAGGCCATCATCAGCGGGGTGAAGAAGGCCGGAATCACACGATTGTTGTTCGTGGGAGGCGCCGGCAGTCTGGAAGTGAAGCTGGGCGTTCAGGCCTTGGACCTGCCGGGATTTCCCGTCGAGTATAAACAAGGGGCGCTCGCAACGCGGGAGGCTCTGAACATGCTGCGCAAAGAGTCCAGCCTGGATTGGTCTTTCCTCTCTCCTTCAGCCGACCTTTTCCCCGGCCAGCGCACTGGGAATTTCCGGCTCGGTACGGACCAACTGTTGAAAGATGAGAACGGCCAAAGCCGCATCTCGACACAGGACTATGCCATGGCCATGATCGATGAAGTCGAGCGGCCCGCGCATGTCCGTCAACGTTTTACCGTGGGGTATTGATCGATTCCTGCAGGGCAGGACACAGTCGATAGGCGTGAGATACCAAAAGGAGGGAGGAACGAGAGATCGAATTGAGCTGGGTTATTGTGATGGAGAAGTTGACGTTCAAGAGGCTAAATAACAAGCGCTAAGACTTTGGGCTCTCCTCCTCTGGTCCAGACGGACCCCAGAGATCGCCTAAGCCTAGGGATTCCCATAAGTCTTTTTCAGACTGAGGAGGGGCGCCCTCAAGAAAGCTGGCTAAGATCTTCGATTTGTAGGCTGCGGCGTGGGGCCTGCACTTCTTTACCGCATCTGCATATTCCTGTTTCGATATACGCAAGCGTTGAAGGAGAACCCCCTGAGCCAATAAGAGAGCGTGATGAACCGAAAGCGTATGGGCCAGCCTCTCAATGAGCTTGCGATTTGTCATGAGTGAACCTCCTTCGGAAATGATGTTCCCAAATCCCCATGAATCAGACAGAAATTATAGGTCCAAAATTACAGGGCAACAGCGGCCGAACCAAACTAGCCAATTCAATACCTGCGTTCTCCGCTTGCACCTTAATCCTTACGGGGCTTAGAATACACTATCTGCGAATAAGTGCGTAAATGGCTATTGTTGTAGAGATGATAAGGAGTCGAGGATTATGGCTTTACTAATTACAGCTGAATGTATCAACTGCGGAGCCTGCCTGCCAGAATGCCCGAATGAGGCAATCTTCGAAAAGCGCAGTGACGCGGAGGAAAAAGGAAACCATGTGGGCGACGGCCAGGGCCCGGGAGACGATATTTACGTCATTACGCATGACCGGTGCACAGAGTGTGTCGGACATTTTGACGAGCCTCAATGTACAGCGGTTTGCCCGGTCGATAATTGTTGTATCTCTGATCCAGCCTATCCGGAGCCGACCGATGTTTTGCTAGAGAAAGCAAAGAAGCTCAATCCTGACAAGACCATCGACCCGGCAAAAGTTTGGAGCGGTGTACGGAACTAATCGGTTCACCTTTGAAGAACTGCGAAACATCTTAACACGCCTACCTAGGGGTCTAATTCGTTAAGCTGTTGAAAGGAAACCGCAGCTCGTCCTTCTATCCGCTCGCTGGCTCGCCACACTTGTTGCTCACCCGTCCTGAAAGGAAACTCGAGAGATGATTTCAGAACTCAGAACGATGGGGGTGCGAGCCCATTTACAGCAAAGTGCCGGGTTGGCGCTAACGAGGAGAACGCAGCGCCTAATTCGCCGCGCATGCCTTGCGACGGTGTTGTTAATGTCGATCGCCACCGTGGCTCAGCCGGTTCACGCAGCAAGCGGAGGTCAAACGAAGTTCCAGCGCGTGTCGACGCAGTTCATCGCGGCGTTGGGCGATCCAGGGGCGACCTCCGGGAGCGGCGCGCAATCCTGGGGTCTGTGGCCTCTGGACCCGGGTCCTCGGGGGGTCGAGTTGAACAGCTATAAACGGTTGAAGGATGCAGGTGGCGTCGCCCCGGCGCGATGGAAATTCGACGGCACGGATTGGTGGCTGGAGGAACATGGCTTGATCATGGAGCAGCCGACCTTTCCACTCCCTCCCGGCAAATACTTGGTCACGGGCGCCCGCGACGTGACGGCTGTACTGACCATTCATCCCCCCGACAAGAATGGCGCCAGGCGCTGGGAACTCGATAAGGGCGCGACGCTCTACGACGTGACGCACCTGGCCTGCCGCTCCGCGCGCTATACACCGGCTGCGGTTGGTGGTTTGTGCTCTCCGGCAAACGCGCAGAAGACTGCGTTTCCAGTTGCGCCAGGGGGAACGATGCCTCCGGTCGAAGGCTGCACGAAGCAGGACTATGCGGTCCTAATCGTGATCGGCGTGGGCGTGGAAGACTGAACGCCGGTGAGGACGGACTACAAGGAACGCGACAAGGCCCTCACGGACAACACGACCAGATTAAACACATGGGCAGGGGATCTCTCTGAAACGTCGCTTGCTGTGTTGTTTCCACCTGAGGCGTGGTCTTTTTACGACTGCATTCGTGGCAAGAACGACATACACAGCTTCGAAAATTGTGTAGTCCCGCCCTTCGTAAGCCCGTCTATATGACATTTTCCGTTTCAGACCATTCGTGGTACTGCGTTTGCTAAGTAATTATCTTAGTTTCCTTATTCTTATATCCAGAGAGGCTCTGATGTATCAGTTCCGAAGACAGGATACCGCATTGCAGGCAGCAAGACTTCTGGCGGTGTACGAGAGAGCACCAGTTCTAGTGATGGCTCGCGGTATTATAGCGCTGTATACCATCGGTCCTTTAAATAATGCGGCCGTTCATAAGGCCGGTCAACATATGGCTACGGTCTATCGTTCTGGGCGTGTCGACTATATGGGGTAACGTGATGTCCGTTCCCTTGTTGCTCTCACAAGTCAAAGAGCGAAAAACTCAAGGACGAACTCGGGTCGCTGCGCTGGTGAGCATGGCTCTTCTCACCTCCATGTTCTGGTTCCCTGCACCAACAGTAACTGCTTCCGAACCGCAAGATGTTTCACGTCATTTGTATGATCGTGTGATGGTCGAATTCAAGCAGGGCGACTATGAAGCGGCATTGGCTGGCTTCAGGTTGTTTATCGAATTACATCGGAGATCCGCCTTGGCAGCGAACGCACAGTATTGGATTGGCGAATGCGAATACAGGCTGGGTCGCTATAAAGCTGCCCTCAATTCTTTTTCCAATGTGAGCTCATATGACGCCCTGAGTCCCAAACTGGCTGCTTCGGCGTTTAAGATTGGGCAGATGTATTCTATGCTCGGCGATTACTATAGGGCACGCCTGACGTTCGATGAGGTTCTCGATCATTACCCTGGAGGCGCGGAAGCTGAGCTCGCTCGGAAGGCGATTCATAGCATGAGCCTCCAGAGTGATTCCAAGCCTCGACGTTTTTGAAAAACGTCACGCAGCACAAAGATCATCCTCCCTGCAGCCCTCCATCGGGAAGGATGGGCTGAAGGATGCAACCTATTTTGACTACTTCGTCACAGCCGGTTGGACCGACGTGGGCTGCACGGGCGCGGCCGAGCCTCTGCATGGTCCGTTGCCGTTCGTCCTCTTCTCAGAGGTCGGCGTTGATGTCGAAGAACGCGTCGACGCTTTCGAGCAGTCGCGCTTTGATTTCGTCCGGCGTGCCGTTAATGACGTGTAACGTCATGTTTCCTTCCGATCCATCCGGCAGTGTCACGGACACATGCGGATGCGCCAGTTCGGGAGCGGTACCCTTATCCAGCCGCATGCCATAGCCCAGCGTATATTGCGAATTGACGGGCGTAAGAGGTTCTGTGTGATTGGCCATGATGCTCCTTTTGCAATGGCATTGTGTTCAGACGGGTAACAACACGTTCTTTTCATAGTTTGCCAAGGCCATTTTGATCGCATCCTCGGCCAGTACCGAGCAATGAATCTTGACGGGCGGCAGATTCAGTTCCTGCACGATGTCGGTGTTCTTGATCTTGCCCGCTTCCTGGATTGTTTTCCCTTTCAGCCATTCCGTGGAGAGGCTCGAACTGGCGATGGCGGAGCCGCACCCGAAGGTTTTGAACTTCGCATCTACGATCGTGCCGTTCTCCACTTTGATCTGCAGCTTCATGACGTCGCCGCACTCGGGCGCGCCGACGATACCCGTCCCCACTCCAGCCTCGTCCTTCTTAAAACTTCCCATGTTGCGTGGGTTGTTGAAATGGTCCACCACTTTGTCGCTGTATGCCATGTTCCGACCCTCCTCCAATCTAAACCGTGGAAGTGAGAAAGTGAGTCGCTGGTGGATCGGGTCCGGCTCATGCCGTTCCGATCACCGCCAGCGCTGCGTCGCTCATGCACGCGGCGAGCTTGTATCGACCGTCTTCGGCGGTCTTGTCGTCCGCCCATCCGACGCCTTGCTTTCTGCTCTGTTAGCCGCAATCGCGACGGTGAACCTACGCCTCTTGCAACACCGCCGCCTTCGCGGCTGCCTTCTTTTCTTTCGCTTTGGCGGCGAGGTCCGCCAACAGCGCCTTCGCGGGCTCGCTCACGTATTCCTTAAACGCAAACCGCTCGTTCGGTTTTTCGGAATCCCGCATTTCCTGCAGGCCTTCCATGCTGTCCTTACCGATCTCGAGGATGCATGGCGTATAGAGCTGGACGTAGGTCGGGCCGATTTCCCTTGCGATCAAGACCGCATTGCGGATGACTTTCTCGACGACCGAGGGCTTGCTCACCGTACAATTCACGATGTAGTGACACCCGGACTCCCGCGCGATCTCAGGGAGGCGGACTTTATCGAAAAGTTTTCCGACGGGGGCCATTTTGGCTACGAATCCCTTCTGCATCAGGCCGCTTTCCTGCCCACCGGTGTTGGCGTACAACTCGTTGTCGAAGCAAATGGTCGTAAACTTTTCCTGGCGGAACCAGGCTTGGAGCGTCATGTCCAGGCCGATGTCCACGGTCGCGCCGTCTCCCGCCAGCACGACCACATCCTTGATGCGATTCGGAAAACGGACCGTCAAGGCCCGCTTCAGTCCGGAGGCCACCGCGTTCTGGTTGCCGAACAATGAATGGATATTGTGGATGGCGACATGCGGAAAGACCAGGCTGGTGCAGCCCGTCGACCCGACCATGACCGTGTCTTCCGGGTTGGGAAGCGCGGCGAGGACATAGCGAAACGCCATGGACTCGGGACATCCGGCACAGAGCGAGTGCTGTTCAATGAGTTCCTTCGAGGTGCCGATATCTTTCCATCCCCGCTCTTCCTTGCCGTAGGTGGCATGGTTGACGAGGTCTTGATAATCCAACGGCATGATGTCGTAAAGATCCGGCGATATGGCAATGCGTTCCTTGCTCATGTTGTCTTCTCCTTCTAGTAGTCCGACTGCGCCATTGCTGTGGCGATTGTACGAATGTGCTCTACCGCGACAGCATGTATGCCGCCACAAGTGCTCCTGACATGCACGCCATGAAGGCTGCCAGCCAGAGTTCCGGTGCCATGTGACGAAAAAAATCCATCTGCGACAACCTCGATCGACTCGCGTGCCGAAGGCACCTGTCCTCGCCAGAGGATGGCATGCGCCTCCTCCTCAGGCGAAAGAACAGCACGCGTCTTGAAACAATTCGGCGTAGAAGCGGCGGAGACCAGGAAATCAGTCGCGCAGGAGGGAAGATAAACGCGCGAGGGATAGGACAGTCGGCGTGGCTCAATACGTCATAGGTTCACGCTAAGCGCTATAGACACAGGAGTCAAGCGCTATAAAGGGTAACTTGGAATAGGAGAATTCAACGATTCTATGGGTCGACTATCCTGGGCCTCTATTATATAGCGCTTGACTCCCTGGCCCATTGCGCCCAAGGTTGTGCTGACGTGTAAGCTCCGTTGACTGTCCTATCCTCCCGCTTCCTCCTGCTTCCCAGCGAGACCGATTCCCCAGTCTCCGCCGTCTTTGCACACCGGTGCCCTGACTCGTTTGCCTGTCCGGTGTTCTGATCCGCTGATGGAGGCGGTAAGGCTCCGGCCACTGCGTCAGAGGCTGTGCGATTTACGCTCGCATTCCATAGAGAGGAGTGAACCATGCTCTACTATGCACTGATCTTTCTGACAGTCGGTCTGATCACCGGCTCCTTGAATTACACCGGAATGGTTTCGTTAGCGGTCGAGATTCCGTTGGTGCTGTCATTGATCGGGATCGTGTTGGTTGCGACATATCTGTTCAACGGACGCACCGCGCGGATTGCGTGATGGGAAGTGTTTCTCAGGTCAATACTTGCACAGCAGTCCATTACACCATGAACCACATGGCAACGTGAGGAGGTGCACGATGGTTAGGGAAAAGGTTTCGAACCCAACAACGCCGGGATCGGCCGGCACATCCAGAGGCGGTCAGGAGGAGGAACAGTCGGGTCCGCCTTTCCAGATATCGAAGGCCGGATGGGATTACGAGCGCATTGCGCGGCGGGCCTACGAACTGTACCTGCAGAGAGGGCAGCAGGAAGGCGGGGAATTGGAAGATTGGGTGAAGGCAGAGCAGCAACTGGCCGGCGAAGCCGGCAAGTAATCATATGAAGCGGTGATCGAATGGGAACTCCATTCGACCCTAAAGGAGACGAGCCATGAACACATTATTACGGTGGGACCCTACTAGAACTCGATGGAACCTTTTCAAAGATCACGATCGAGATGAATTGGAAAGCCGGTTGGCGGCGCTGCTTGCGACCAGGGAGCCGACGGGAAACGGGGCGAAAGAGGCCCTCACGGTTGCCCAGTGGTCGCCGCTGGTGGACATCACGGAGGATGACAAGGAATACCTCATCAAAGCCGAGTTGCCGGACATGAAGAAAGAGGACGTGCGGCTCACAGTGGAAAATGGCGTCCTAGCGATCTCCGGCGAGCGGAAATTCGAGAAGGAAGAAAACGGCAGGAAATATCACCGCATCGAACGCGCCTACGGGAGCTTCGTGCGCAGCTTTTCCCTTTCGGAGGATGCGGATGGGAGCAACGTGACCGCCAATTTCAAGGACGGCGTGCTCCAGGTGCATCTTCCCAAATCAGTCAAGGCGAAGCAGAAAACTGTGGAGATCAAGATTGGCTAGTATTGCTGATTGGGGGCGTCGGAGAAGGCTTCGTACGCACATGCGACGATGGAGTCTTGCTGACGCTCCGCGCAGGGCCGACTGATGGATATTCAGAAGAACTGAGGCGTGGTAGTCGCCTCCGGAGGTCTTTTTCATGATCATGCTTCTTACGCATCAAGAAGAACTCAGACGTCAACTTGCACATGCCTTGCATGTGAGGGGCCATGAAGTGGCCATTCCGCGGCATCGAGAGGACATGCTCACGGTCCTGAAGGATTCACAGCCCGAACTGGTAATTTTGGACCTGTATTTATCGGATCGCAGTGGTGCGGAAAATTTGAGACTCATACATGACCACGAGTATGCCGGGGCCATGCTGGTATTGTCGGGGCCCTCTATGATGCCTATTGTGAAGGTCGTGTATGCCAGCGGCCTCCGAGTGACCCGCGTGGTCCAGACGCCAGACAATATAAACGGACAATATGATTTAGGGAATCTAGAATCCAACATCCAGACGCTGTTAGACGAAGTGGGAAACCGGAAGAGGTGCCATGCGTCAATTGCACAGCGGGCGTATGAGCTTTATGAGACTGAGGGGCGTCAGGAAGGCCGCAACTTCCAGAACTGGCTGCGAGCGGAGCAAGAGCTTTCGGGAAGTCTCGGTACGAGAACAAGTGTGCGGTAGACGATACCGGCACGAACGTGTGATCAAATACAGAGTAAAGGACCCCATGGATCTTGTCCTCTTCACCAGAAACCGGCTGAAGCAGCTCCGTCTGAGTCCGCGAGATCGCGCGCGTGCGTCTAGCATGGCAGAATCGTATATGGCAGACTTGTGGGAACCGAAGGGTCTTCAAACGGCATCGACGCGAACTCACGTCCATGATCAGCTTGAACGAGTCCTGCAATTGCCGCATGGACAATTGGCAAAGCTCGCCGACCTGCAGCGTCGGGAACACCTCAAAAAGCGGTTGGAGCACCCCTCTGGTCCATTATTGCATCGACGGCTGGGATCTGATGCTCTTCCAACTAAATCAGACGATACATGCGATGTACAAGGATTATCAGGGAAATAGTGCTGACGGGTCGGCAATTCGAGGACGGAGCGTCTGCATGCCACGATGGACACTCCCTCCATTTTCGTATCCTCGTCTGCGTTAATTCTTGCAACTTGAGCATTTCTGACCAGCCGCCACTTGCCCATCGGCTTAGCCTTCTATGTAGCGTACAGGTTGCATAACACACAAAGGAGTCGAACCATGAAGAAGATAGCACTGGGTTTCATCGGAATAGGATTGGCGAGCCTCCCATTCGCTCCGCCTTCTTATGCGGAAGAGAAGTGAACAATCGCGCCGGCCGCGGGAGAAGCCGGGTCACCGAAGCCCCGGGAAGCGACCAAGGCGGGCGAAACGGATATGACCAACACCAAGAGCGAACCAGGTGCTGTCCCCAGTAAGTACACGATCATGCCCGTTGCCAGAGGGAAGAAGGTGGAAGTCGCGAGTGAAATGATCGGCGACACGGTTAGGAATTCAAAAGGTGAGGATATTGGCAAGTTAGAGCAACTCATCATGGATTCTGAGACCAAGAGGGTTGAGTATGCAATGATTTCAATCGGCGATACCGGCCAACTGAAGGCCTATCCCTGGAGCTCCTTCAAAGTTAACAAGGAACAAGGAAACGTTGTTCTCGATGTGACGCCGGAACAGCTTCAGGCGAAGGCGACGGATCTCTCTCCGGGCATTCAGGAGATCGAGCAGCAGTTACAGGCCTTGCAAAAAAGTGAGGCACGTATAGGAACACGTGACGGACAGAATATGGGAAATCGCGGTAGTGGTGGCCCCATGGGCGAAACTACAAAGGGTGGGGGTGGCGCGGAAAGAGCGCCAGTCGACAAGAAGTAGATTCAGCGCTCAATGGCAGGCGCTCCTTTGAACGAGGGAAGGGGCGCTGTACCTTGTGACGACGTGACGGTAGTCATTAAGCAGATGTATCGCTGCGCTATTACACAGCTGCAGCCTGGTCGGTCTCGCCCACCAAATGCTTTGGCTCATCATTGACTTAATTAGGACAGCGGTATACAGAGGCCAAAATCCGGGCAGGCGGTTCTGTGCCGGGTTCTTGCAACCCAACACGAGAATCCCTTGTTACCGCCCCGTCACGGAGCATTGGCACCATCAAAGAGCAGCAAGGCCCCGCCTGCCCCTCGGACGTACAGATTACTCGGTCTACCGGCTGGGTTTCGGCAGTGTGACGAGTCCCCGGGGACAACGGCGGTGAAAGAGTGGAGGAGAGATTATGACAACGAAACGTGCCTTTGTCGGGAAGGGTGCGATGGTGTGGTGGTGCGCCGTCTTGGGGATGTCAGGATGTATTTCCGTGGAACCTGTCCCTAGTTCCGCAACGTATTGGGAAGCCAAGGAGGTGCCCCATTCGCAGGCGCTCACGGATTACAATGCCTGTAAGATGTGGTCCACCGTGAAGTATGCAGAATCCGAGAAGAGAGAGGAAATCATCACGGACAATTTGGGCTACTGGATTCACGTCCCCCTTCTGAAATCGTGCATGGAGCGTAAGGGCTACAAATACGTCGGTCCGTAGGTTGGACGCCGGCTCCAACTTCAGTAGTCACGGTCGCGAGAAGCCAGCCGGCACACAAATGCCGGTAGATCTACCTCCCAAAATGCCACATCAGCCCCACGACAAAATTTTGAGAGTCGTAATTTCCTTTGATCCCGCTAAACCTGATGTTTGTGTTGTTGTACTTGAATTCGCCGAACAACGCCCATTCCTGTGTCAACACATACCGGGCACCTGCAACGAACTGAAATCCAGGATTCGCTTGGGTGTTCGACTGTCCACCCTGTGAGCCGGTAGCAAAGAACAATCCGTACCCGATGCCGCCATAGGGTTGAAAGACATCACTCATGGACGGCGAGCGGATGATCAAGTTCATAGTCCAGACAGTAAGCCGAAGTGAGGTGGTCGGCATGTTAGCGGCAAACACACTGCCTGAGCTCGTCCCTCCCACAACCGTCTGTTGCTTCACGTCTGGCTTCTGAGTGTAGAGATCCGTTTCTATTCCCAGCCAAGGACGCGACAGAAAAAAATAGCCTCCCTTGACACCCCCAAGGAGACCAGACTTGAGTTCGAGATCATTGATGCGGGCGTTAGTAACGCCGCCTCCCAGAGTCGCATTGGAGACGGTGACATTCGACAGCGAGCCAGGAGCGGAAATGCCTCCATACCCACCGACATACCACTCAGCCTGAGCCGTGGTGGTGAGTAGGCCACTTCCCGTGACCGTCCACACCACGAGCAGTGCACCAGGGATCCAAGACCTTACGACGGAACTCCACCGGACGGCGTTCATAATGCCCCGTCGGTGTGCGGATAATTATGGGCATCAAGGCTTTTTGTAGAGTTTAGCGTAGCGCTTTCATCCCATCAAGGAAGACCTAAGAAACCGTCCGCCACGAAGCTGAACAGGTCATACAGAGAGAGGGACCTTGACCCTTCAATCGGATGTCACAGCACTATAGGAAGTTTTAGCCTTTCCCCATGTATTCCATTTGCCTATACCACGTTAAGTGTTGCAACTTGGTCGGTCATCGGCGAAACCGGGTCAAAGAATCAAAGAACGTCGAGAAGCGATAAGCCGGGCGAAACGCAGATGGGGTCGCGAGTGAAATGGTCGGCGACACGGTCAAGAGGCGTTAATTGGCAGGTCAGCGCAGGAAATCGAGCAACGGGTACAGATCTTTCAAAACAGTGAGGCATGCATAGGAGCATGTGAGGGGCAAAATATGGGAAGTCGCGGTGCCGCTGGCCCAATGGGCGAGGCAACAAAGGGCGGAGGTGGCAGGGAAAGAAGTCGGCAACAAGCAAATTACGCACCCAGGGGTCGGTGCTCCTGCTGTTGGTTGAACGAGGGGAGGGGCGCTCAGGCCCATAACAGGGATCAGTTACCCTTCCCCGGCGTGTGGCGGTCCGGCTCCATCTTCATCTCGCGTTCCCCTTGCACAACTACAGACCGACCGGGCCTGCCCTGCCCCGCCCTTCTACCAGTGTCCTAGCCACCTTCTTCAATAGTTTTTCGATGTCGCATTCACTTAGCTGGAGGCATCGTTGTCGTCGTCGTCGTGGTAGTGGTCGACCGTGAGCTTGTTGGATCACTTGTGTCGCTCGGTTTATCATCGGTTGCATCACTTGCTCGAGCACTGGTTTGACCGCTGCTTCGGCCGTGGTTTTGATCACTTGTTTGACCAACGGCCTGGCCGCCCTGCCCGCCAACCTTGATGACTCCAGAAACGTTTTGCTCACCAGCAGTCCTAGCTGATTCCATCCTGACGGTATACCGGAACGTGCCGGCATCTCTGAAACAGATGCTGGCAGTTTCGTTCGTGCTCAGTTGGGCTGTATCGCTGGATGTCATCCACCCACCGAAATTACTCTTGCATGACACCTGCTTGTCCGACACAGGGTCGATTAAGATGACTCGTACAGGTGCGTTCCTCTTGTTGACCCACCGAACTTCATCACCTGGATTGACAGTAATTTCCCCTGACGCCAGGCTATCCCCAATAATCACGTCTTTCACGTCACCAGTCCTCGTCACCGTGGGCATGCCCTGGCAGCCCAATACGAGAACGACCGCAATACTTAGATATCGGATCGCGTTCATAGGAAGTACCTCCTTTGCAATAACGTCACGACATTCACTCACAACACCGTGATAATCGGCGATGAGTTGCTGACACCTGAATAATTCTACGCCTTTCAAGGATGGCAACTGATCAAAACTGCTCAGCTTTATTTCAGGGCGGAATCGATTCGAGCGGCTGCTTCGGGTGTCACCAGTTGACTAGTCGGGGCCTGATAGTTCTCACGGTAGATCTTGAACATGGCGATGGCGATTCCCAGCAAAATCGGACCCAGGAACAAGCCGATAAATCCAAAGTAGGCAAGGCCGCCCACGGAAGCAAAGAAGAGAAAGAGCACCGGTAAGCCCGCCTCGGAACCGACCAGCAGCGGCTGCAGGACGTTGTCCATCAGCCCCACGAGTCCTACGCCCACGACGATCATCACGATCATTTTCCACAGCGAAGCCGTCCACAAGAGGTATGCCGCGACCGGCACCCAGACCAGCGCCGTTCCTCCGAACGGCAACAAGGAGACAAGAGCGCTGATCGCGCCGAGAAAGACGGGGAAGGGGACATCAAGCGCCCAATAGGCGAGGCCGGCCACGACGCCTTGCGCCAGAGCCGTCAGCAAAGTACCGCGCACGACGCCATTCATCGTCTGAGTCAGGCGGTCGAAAATGACTACTTTATGACTCTCCTCGATGGGAACCGCATCGTAAAAGACATCGTAGAGGCGCTGACCGTCTCGAAAGAAAAAGAACAGCGTGAACAGCATAATCAAGAAATCCGTGACTAGATCGAAGGTATTCCTCGCGAACCCACTAACACCGGTCAGCAGGACCGCGCTAACGGCTTTCCCTCCTTCGAGGAGCGACCCCTGGAGATCTCCATAGGCCAATACAAAACTTCCCAGGAGTTCTTGTGAGATGTTGCCGATGAACGGTAACGCGGAAACCGTGGCTGGAAGTTGCTTCAGCCCGCCGTTCTGCAGCCACGTCATGGCCGCCTGATACGCATGAATGGTCTCCGTGATCGCCAAAAATGCGACGTACGCCACCGGTAAGACCGCAAGAAAGGTGACGGCAAGGGTACTGAGGAGGGCACAGACCGTTGGTTTTCCCTTAAATAGGTGAAACAGATATTGATATAGGGGGTAGAACAGACGCGCTAGGATGAGGGCCCACAAAATTGGCGTAAAAAAAGGCGCGAAGATCAACGCCAACTGATAGAGCAGCAGCGTGCACAGAATCAAGAAGGCGGTGGAAAGTACCTGAGGAGACATCTGTTCGTTTGAGACGGATGAGCGGGAGTTCACCGGCTGAGGTCCTCGGCCGCAGCCTCCCTCTTGCCGGTGATACTGGTGCGAGCGTCTCTGCTTACACCATCTGCTTCCGAGACTTCTTGGCTCGAGCAGCCGCCGCCGCCGTTTTCACATTCATCTCTTCTTCTGGAGGCGGAAGGACTGCTGCCAATCCTAGCGACTCGATCCACAGTTCACGACTCCAGCCCATGCTATGGTACAAGTGTTCGTCTTCTTGGTCCTCGACTTGCTCACACGCGGCTTTCAGAGCCTTGCCTTCCGGCGCGGGCATTTGCTCGGCCGCCTGAGCCATGAGTTCCCAGTTCTGATGGTCCTTGGTCTCTGCCGTGACCACGCATTCTGCGGCGACGAGTTGAGCCGCCTTGGGGTTTCCGGCTTTCAGCGCCATGTTCATCGCTTCCACTAGCGCTTCGCCTTGATGCCTGACCACCCGTCGTCCTGGGGTCTCTTCCGCTGGATCTAAGCCCATCTCGGGCAGCAGATCGCGTAGGAGTTTTTCATGTGTACGGGTTTGATCGAGATACTTCTGCCATTCGTCTTTGAGGTCATCGTTGACCGCGCATTGGAGGGCGGCCTCATACACCTGGACCCCGCCCACCTCTGTTTCTAACGCTTGGAATAGGAGTTCATGCAATTGTTCTTTCTTCATGCGAATTATCCCTTTCTGATTCGGAATGGTTGCTAGGGTGACGACGGCACTCACAGCGGAGGGATCATGCGGGGACCTGGCCTTTGGACTCGCGTTCCCAATGTCGATGTTTGCCGATCGCGGTGACGAATTGTGCGGCCACCTGCGCGGTGGAGGCACCGTCGAGAATGATGCCCGGATCCGCATCTAGCGGTGTTCTCTTAGGCTGGGGTTTCACCATCTCATCCGCTCCGAGCAAGGCAGCGGTCACCAGTGCCGCGGCTTCGCCTGTGGCGGCAATTGTCTTGCAGTGCGTGTAGGCTTCCGTGATGAAATGGAGCGCTTTGCCGATTTTCATCAGGCTCGCCACACTCTGCTCCCCACCTGGCACATAGACAGCGTCAAATAATACAGACCCTGCGGTTAAAAAACTGAAGTCAACAGGAAGCTCAGTGCCTTTTGCTCCCGTTAACGTGCCAAGTCGCGGGCCAATGATTTTGGCTTGGCCTCCAGCGGCCGTCACGGCCTTCTTGATGGTGGAGAGATCCGCATCGTCGAAGCCGTCGGCCGCAAGAACGGCCACTTTGCGCGTGGCAATGCCGTTCTTGGCCGAGGATGCCATGCTCAGAGCCGGTGAGCGTTCCAGCGAGCCATTGCCGCGCACCGGTTGGAATTCATGTATATGGCCATCGGCGGGCACACTCATATTCATCGGCCCTTCCAGTTTGGCAATCTTCATCCCGAGACCTTGTGCGACCAGACCGGCCAGTGTCTTATCCACCTGAGCCAAGAGTCCGAGCATGCGTGCGCGGATTGCAGATACTTCCACCTTGCCCAATTCAAATTGGAGCGCCTGCACGATATGGGCTTTTTCTGGCGGGGATTGGCTATTATAAAACAGTTTGGCCTGGCTGAAATGGTCAAAGAACTTCTCACTCCGCCCGCGGACCTTGGTCCCTTTCATCTCTTCGGCATAGCTGACAAATCCGCCTGCATTGGCTTGCGCCTGCATCGGGCATCCGCCGCCCAATGAATTCGGCTGGTAACTGACGCGACCTTGATTGATCGTTTGGCGCATATGACCGTCCCGTTGATTGTTGTGCACGGGAGCGATGGGGCGGTTGATGGGAATCTCATGAAAATTGGGTCCGCCTAAACGTATGAGTTGTGTGTCCGTGTAGGAGAACAGACGGCCTTGCAGCAGCGGATCGTTGGAAAAATCAATGCCTGACACGACGTGCCCTGGATGGAAGGCGACCTGCTCCGTTTCAGCAAAAAAATTCTCGGGATTGCGGTTCAAGGTCAATTTGCCGATTCGTCTCACCGGGACGAGTTCCTCCGGAATAAGCTTCGTGGCGTCGAGGAGATCAAAATCAAACTTCTGTTCATCCTTTTCTTCGACGATCTGCACCCCGAACTCCCATTCTGGAAAATCACCATTCTCGATCGCTTCCCACAGATCGCGCCGGTGGAAGTCAGGATCCAGACCGGAAATTTTCTGTGCTTCATCCCAGACGACCGAATGCACGCCCAATACTGGCTTCCAGTGAAATTTCACGAACCGCGATTTCCCCTTCTCATTCACGAATCGAAAGGTATGGACGCCGAAGCCCTCCATCATGCGATAGCTTCGTGGAATAGCCCGGTCCGACATGACCCACATAATCATGTGCATCGATTCTGGCATCAACGAAATGAAGTCCCAGAATGTATCGTGGGCCGACGCGGCCTGCGGGATTTCCCGGTGAGGCTCGGGCTTGATCGCATGGACGAGATCGGGAAACTTGAGGCCATCCTGGATGAAAAAGACCGGAATATTGTTGCCGACCAGATCAAAATTGCCTTCTTCGGTATAGAATTTCACAGCAAAGCCACGCACGTCTCTCGCCAAATCAGACGATCCGCGTGATCCCACCACCGTCGAGAAGCGGACGAACACGGGCGTCTTGTGGTCGGGATCTTGAAGAAATTTCGCCTTCGTGAGGGATGCCATCGGTTCGTACACTTGGAAAAATCCGTGCGCCGCCGCGCCTCGTGCATGCACCACGCGTTCGGGGATGCGCTCGTGATCAAAGTGGGTGATTTTCTCGCGAAGATGGAAGTCTTCTAAGAGGGAAGGTCCGCGCTCGCCGGCTTTGAGCGTATTTTGATCATCGTTAACGCGGAGTCCGTGATTGGTGGTGAGATACTGCTCATCTGGATTGTCCTGAAACGTGGCCAGGTCTTTAGCCTTGGCATTCTTGTCTTTCGGCGTTTTCCCCATTCGAGCTCCCATAAGTTAAGGAAAGATATTCTTACGGTCGCATGGATACACGCACGATAGGACCGGGTAGAGCCCTTGCTCATGAGATTGGGATGCCTAGCCGTTCCCGCTGCCGCCAGTGGACTGAAGCCCTAGATGAAGACACGGCGAATTGTCACAGGTGACACCAGGAGGGGTGACAGGGGGAAGGGTTTTTGGCTCGGTCGAACCACTCACTGAATCAGCCGTCATTCCTGGACCGTCGTCTTATGTTTTACTTGTCCTCTTGGCCTCTTCAATGATCGATCCGTGAGTGCGCGCGAGGAACGATTCGACAGAGTGTCACTCAGGGGCAGCACAAGCGTCGCCGTCGTGCCATTCCCTGGCGAAGACTCCAGCTCGAACCGGCCACCTAGCGACAACAGCCGCTCGCGTATAGTCGAGAGGCCAAATCCGGACGTTGGAGAATGTGCCTTCTTGCTCGCGTCCGCCAGATCAAAGCCTGCACCTTGGTCGGAAATCTGAATGCACAACGATCCATTGACCTGTTCGAGCGTAATTGTCGCCTCATGCGTCTTGGCATGCTTGACACAATTGAACAGTAGCTCACGGCTCGATTGAAACAGCAGCAACGCTTGCTCCTCCGGTATCGTCGTAATCTCCGTCTTGATTTGCAACGAGACGAACAGATTGTGCTGCTGCATCTGCTCCGCCAGCCAGTGGAGTGCCATCGGCAGGCCGGACTCGGATAAAGTGGGTGGACTGAGCTGTGACATCAAGGTCCGCGTGTAGGTCATCGCCTTGCGTGCGACCTCTTCCACCTCGGTAATAATCTTCGCGAGCGGAGGCTGCATGGGCTGCTGTTTTGCCAGGCCGAGTTTGATCCCGATCAGGGACAGGAGCTGGGCGAGATCGTCATGGAGATTCACCGCCAAGCGCTTGCGCTCACGCTATTCCGTTACGGTCAGTTCCGCGCTCAAGAGTCGCAGCCGCTTCCGCGATTCCGTCAATTCCTCCGTCCGTTGAGTCACCCGCGCTTCCAATGCGTCCTTTGATTGCCACAGCAGTTCTTCCATCCGTTTGCGTTCTGTAACATCGTAGAAGCAATTGATCGCGCCCCTGATTTCGCCTCGCTCATCCATCAACGGAGCAATATTTACGATGACGATCACCCGCGAGCCATCGGGCCGCTCGATATGCACTTCCGCGTCATGGACTCCGGGGATCTTGCCAGTCAGCACGTCGCCCATAGGACATTGCTCGTGTGGCACATAACTGCCGTCTGGGCGGTACAGCTTGAACGAGCCGCAGAACCGCTCATCGGTATCCCCTGGCGCGGGTTTGCGGCCCCACAGTTCCGATGCGCGGTGGTTGTATTCCTGGATGACACCCGAGCCATCACAGCAATAGACGGCGATGGGGGCCAAGTCGAACAAGGTGCGATAGTCCCCATGGCTTTCGCACAATGCTGAATCATCTAGTCTTGAATCCGTGCATTTGGTCTTGGCGGTGCATGCAAGCCTCCCTACAAAAGGAACAGTTTGCCTACAGAGGACAAGTCGGCGCGGTGGAAACAAGAAGTGTTCTAGCGCTTCGATCTGACAGCAGCCACAGCGTTCTGAATCGCATTCTCCAAGTCCTGAGCCGTTGTGGCCTGTTTGACCAAGCACACCTGGGCGCCATTGTGTTTTGCCATCTCTAGCAAATTAGGCACCCGCAGATGAGTGAGGATGACCACCGCTATCTGTGGGCGTGTGCGATCACGAATCAAATTAAATAGGACATAGAAGCCGGATTCCGGCATGTCGAGATCTAAGACAATACAATCGACCAGTTGAGATCGGCAAAGATCGAGACCCGACTGTCCGTTCGAAGCTTCCAATACCGTATAGTTGTGGGCTGAATGTTTGAGCGCTTCACACCAATACTTCCGATCTCCGTCGTTATCGTCGATGACCAGAACCGTTGCAAGAGTGGTCGATCGTTGTGGAGCATTGACAGCGAGCACCATAAACTTCGCCTCCCGCCTTGGGTCGGCCCCAGAACTAGAACTCGCACCCGAGAACTGTCGCGCAATCTATCCATTAGACCGATGGCAATCTGGTCAAAATTGCTCACTAGTGAAGAATTCATGGAAGAGGAGGTGGGGACCTACCCCTGCGCGAAGGCAGTCGTGCAGGGCGACATTAAGAAGCAAGAAGGGAACTGATAATGCGCAACCCACCGTTACATTGAATGAATCCCGGCTTGCGGAACTTATTCCCGCTCGCGTTTCTTGAACTGACCGTCGCAATGAGCGGCTCCCGGCTTCCCTTCTTTCCCACAGTGGGCCAGCAGTAGAAGCACCCGTGCCAGCCGTTCTCGACTGAATAGGTTCCGCAGTGGGGCTGCAGACACTAAAAAATTTATAACGCTTCATAAACATCCGCTTACAGAGTATCGATGCTTTGGCCCTATAGCGGCCACGATGAGTTCGATGTAGTATGAAATCTCAAGCGATACTGAGCCACGCCGACTGTCCCATCTCTCGCGCTAACTCCGTTCCCACACCGCGCGTCTGATTCCCCTGGTCTACGCCGCTCGTTCGAGAAAACGCACCTCTGCCATCACTAGTGTCTTTCCTCGGATCTGTAGTCCTGTTGGGGGAGACCTTTGCACGGCGATGATGTTCGACATCACAAAGCCGCAATTGTTCCTGCAGCTCTTTTTGGGAAGGCGCGTGACGATGCGAGATGGACGGTGAAGGTGGTGCCAATCAAGTGATCGGTGCATTTACGGCGACATTTTGCCCGTGAGCCGTCTGAGAAATGCTTACCCACGAGAAAGGATAGTCCCACATGAAAATCGCACAGATCGCCCCTCTTTGGGAAAGCGTCCCACCCAAGCTATACGGAGGCACGGAACGAGTCGTCTCTTATATGACGGAAGAACTCGTTCGCCAGGGTCATGACGTCACTCTGTTTGCTAGCGGGGATTCTCAAACGATGGCCCGTCTCTGGGCAGCCTGTCCCCATTCGTTCCGGTTGGTCGGAGGGCTCATCAATCGTGATGCGCCGCTGATACTCATGCAGGAACATGCCTTAGGAGTCGAAGCCGAGAGGTTCGATATCATTCATTCCCATCTGGACTTTCTGAGCTTCCCGCTCAGTCGCCGCTGTGCGACACCGGTGCTAACGACCTTGCACGGACGATTAGATCTTCCCGAATTACAGCCCATTTACCGAGAGTATGCCGACATGCCAGTTGTGTCCATTTCGAATGCGCAGCGCATGCCGTTGCCCAATGCGAACTGGCAGGGCACGGTGTATCACGGGCTGCCGGACCTCTATGCCTTTCATCCCAATTCCGGATCAGGATCCTACCTGGCCTACCTTGGGCGCATCTGTCCGGAAAAGCGTCCCGATCATGCGATTGAAATTGCCAAACGGGTGGGCATGCCGCTCCGAATTGCCGCCAAAGTGGATCCGGTCGATCAGGAGTATTTTGAAACGCAGATCGCACCGGCGTTGGACCACCCGCTGGTGGAGTACCTTGGAGAGATCACCGATGCAGAAAAAGGTGATTTTCTCGGAAATGCGGCCGCGGTGCTCTGCCCCTACGACTGGCCGGAACCGTTTGGGATCGTGTTGATCGAGGCGTTAGCCTGCGGGACGCCGGTGTTGGCGTATCGTCGCGGATCAATCCCCGAGATCATCGAAGACGGCGTCACGGGATTTATCTGTGAGAACCTGGATGAGATGGTGGCGGCGGTCGACCGTTTGCCGCTCATTCAACGCCAGCAATGCCGGGACGCGTTCGAGGCCCGCTTCACAGTGAAGCGGATGGTCCAAAACTATCTCGCCCTGTACGAACGGATGGCCGCGTCTGTCAAACCCCTGGCCTACGTCAATGGTCAATCATCCCTGCTGAGTCACAGGCGAATGCCATCGACCGAACTCGTCATTCCTCAGGTCGGCACCGCCTGAAACACGTACATGAGGAAAGGGAAACCGAGGCCGTCTGGTATTCATCCGGAAGGATGATCTTGGACAATAATCTCATTACATGGGTTGTTCTGTGGTTCGGCCAACATCCCTTCGGTGCGGCCACGATGGTGTATGCGGCAAGCGTGTTCGGAGTGTTGTTGTATGCGTATTTCGAGCCCCGGACCTGATCTAAGCAGAGCGCCGCTCCACCTGCTGCGCTCTACACCCTAGAATTATTGCCGACCGAGAGAGGCTCTGAGGCTCTATTGTGACCATTTGTGTGACCAGAATAGGTGGAAACGCCGTTGGCGGCGCGGCAGTCATTGTTGATGAACGGACGTGCAAGAAGAATTACTTCGTGGTTGTAGCACCCTCAACCACAAATCAATCAGAAAATAAATGCTTGTGTTAATCCATAGCTTTGTGGGCGGTTGGTGTTCTGGTCGCATTGACTCACCGCTCTTCAGACTTATTAGGTACAGGCATGGTGTTGAGCCCCGCTGACCGTTCCATTCTCTCCCGAGTCACTTACTCTTCGTAGCGCGTCTGATTCATCAGTCTCAGCCGCGTCTCCGCGGTCTGCGGATCATGGACTGGAGCACCGCTTGAGCGGTCCGTCTTAAAGGCACCGGGGAAAGATCCATCCACCTTAACCAAGGAGCACGTGATGAATCAGGAACAATTCGGGCAGTTTTGGGAACAACTCAGGACTCCGCTGAACGCGAAGTGGGAGAAGGTCACGAGGGAGGATCTCGACGAGATCCAGGGCGATCTGGCCAAGTTCGGCTCGGTGCTGCAGAGGCGATACGGCGAATTGCACAAAGAGGAAGTGAGCATCTGGGCCAACCGCCGGTATTCCCATTGGACCGGAAATTATGCCGGTTACGAAGATGCAGAGCCATTTCTCACCCGGCACAAGGAGGTCGTATGACACGAAAGTCCACTAAAACTGTTTCACAAGGAAAGGGCCATGCATTGCTACGTCGCCCCTCCGGCGGACTGACGTGCAGTGAAGGGCAGGTGGATGATGTGCTCTCGGCAGGAGAATCGACTGAAGAGGAGCGGCGGCATGTACCCACGCGAAAAAACCGCCCGAGCAAAGCCACTCCTTGTACGGAATGACCAGTTGATAGTGGCACCCTATAGGCCTTGATGGAGGTGTGTGATGCGTATATTTCTGCACTTGCTTGTGTCCGCAATAGTCATTGGGGTGCCAGCAGCAGCTCTCGCGCAATTTAGCGATAAGGGTGCCCATGTGGAGGTGAAAAAAGGAACTAGGTTGTGTTCGAGCATCGCTGTCGCTGGGATTCCGCGTACTGCCGACCTGCGTCGGGTATTTTGGAGAGTGACAAGTCCTATGCGAGTCAATGGCACGCAGACCGTTTCCGCGCTCGTCTATGAAAGGGTCTACAACCGACAGAGCGGTGACATGAGCACCGTGGAGAATGCATATCCAGACGAACATTTTGCCACATTCTTCAACAGAGCGCCGGAGTACAAGGGGATGCTTCAAATGATCAGTCCGCGAGATGGGAGCCTGCAAGCGATCGTGGAGACTTGCCAGGAGGGGCAATAGGTCCAATGCCGATGCGTTTTCCGTGCGGCTTTCAGATCTAGGCAGAGTAGGAGTACTTGAAGCTCTGTATTACCTGAGCTTGGCGAAATAGCATGGATTCCCGATGGTCCCCTCCTGTGATCACTTTTGACCAGCCAAGCCATCCGTACCAGTCTATATTTTAAGAGAATGACGGCGGCATCACTGCCCTTATTTCTATTCTCTCTGGTCCGTCGCCAAGAGGAACTGAGGAAAGATCTATCCACTAACCGAGGAGCACGTGATGAATCAAGAACAATTCGGGCAGTTTTGGGAGCAACTCAGGACTCCACTGAAAGACACTTGGGCGAAGATAACGATGGAGGATCTCGACGAGATTCAGGGCGATCTTGCCAAGTTTGGCTCGGTGCTACAGAGGCGATACGGCGAGTTGCACAAAGAGGAAGGTGACCATCTGGGCCGACCGCCGGTATTCCCATTGGACGGGAAATTATGCCGGTTACAAAGATCCTGAGCCTGTGTCCTAACCCTGCGATGCGGACCTGTAGGGTGAATTTGGTACTGAGCTACGCCGACTGTCCTATCCCTCGCGCCGTTCTCGACTTCTAAGCGCGATCCGATTCTCCAGTCTCCGCCGCTCCTCCTGTAATCTGTCTTGTCACCTTGATCGCGTCCAGTGTTGTCTGTTTCATGGCGGAAGTACACTCGCGTCATCGAGTCGTCGCCGAGAGGAAGGAACCTGATGAAAACTTACCTGGGGATGAACCGGATCGTTTTGATTTCAATGGCCGCCTTCGCGTGGTCCGGGGTCGTATTGCCTCTTCGTGCGGAGGACAGACTCGTGGAGGGAGCCATGATTGTGGCCCCGAAGGAAGAGATTGCCCGAATCGCCAATGCCTCAGATGACACACTGACAGCCTGCTTAACGAGGATTCCCGTTCAGATGACCACTCAGCAGCGTATGACGGCGCAGCAGATCTGCCAAATAGAAGAGACCACGAGGCAGATAGTGCCACTCGTAGAAAAGGAAGGGAACTGAACATGTATCAAATCTACAGCCTACTGGGGTTGATGGTGATGACTTGGGGTATAGCGATCTGGGCCTCTATGCCCGAGGATCAAGATGGCCGCGCGGTGAGTAGCCCAACGGGTCTCCATATGGGCACGAGCTAGTTTTTAAGACATGAAGGGGACGGAAGTGGCTACTTTAATGCGTGGTTTGAGGAGTGGGTGGACGACGACGAATCCGACCGCCGATGCAAGGACCATCGGTGTGATGGAGAGGTTGGACGGCTTGGGCTACATGACCACCGGATTCAGTTTTCTCCTCATCGGCATGGTGGTATTCGCTCACTCCTGGTATGTCTTCCTCCTCTCCGTGGGATCAACAACGGTTCCCGCCGTGCTCGCGCTGGTTCATGATTTGCTGTTGGTCATTATCCTCTTGGAGTTGTTCCGCACCATCATTAATTTTCTAAAAACCAAAGTCATCACGCTAGAACCATTTTTGTATATTTGCGTCATCGCATCGACCAGGCGAATCCTCACGACTGGCGCCCAGATTGCCTCGATGGAGGATCTCACCGATCAAGTGTTTCACCGGTATCTACTTGATCTGGGGTCGAATGTGCTTGTGGTTCTGGCCTTGGTTGTCGCGGTGTATCTCATGCGGCGGGCAGTTCCGGTGGCCGCTAGTTAAGGAGCAGAATCGGTAAGTGTTTGTCCTACGCCCAGAAATGGAGGTGTGTGATGCTCAAATTCCTACACCTGCTTGTGTCAGCAATGGTCATTGGAGTGCCGGCAGCAGGCCTCGCTCAATTTAGCGATAAAGGTGACCATGTTGAGGTGAAAAAGGGCACCAGGTTGTGTTCGAGCCTCGCGGTCGACGGAGTGAGGGGCACCTTGAATCAGCAGCCGATATTTTGGAAAGTCACGAGCCCCATACGTGCCAATGGCACGCAGACAGTTTCCGCGCTCGTCCATGAAACGGTCTATAACCGTAACAGCGGCGACACGACCACTGTGGAGAACCCGTATGACGAAGATTTTGCCACATTCTTCAAGCGAGCGCCGGAACATAAGGGGATGCTCCAAATGATTAGCCCGCAAGATGGAAACCTGCAAGCGATCGTCGAGATTTGCCGGAAGGAAAAATAGTTCATGCCGATGCGTTGTCCGCGCTGCAAAGGGTTCATGGTTGCCACCCAGTTGAATGAACTATGGACCTCCGGCCAGGAAGACGGGTGGCGCTGCCTTCTGTGCGGTGAGAATATTGATCCTGTCATTGAAGGCAATCGGACGGGGCACGCCCCTCCGGTTCAGAGCCGTGCCCGTGTCCCCGGAGCTCCCACCGTCAAGTCCACAAAAGGAAGATCCAGGTGAAGAGGGCACGCGTTGATCATCCGCTGTTGAGGGATTGGTGAGGCATGAACATCGTCGAGGCGCGAGCGACAGACATGGAGAGAGGCCTGAGGCAAAGACGTGCGGGGATGGTCCCAAGCCTGTTCGTAGCACTTGGATTCTTAGTGGGGTCGCCGGACGAGGCACTGTCCGCCGCCATCACGATAGCCGGAAACGGTCCGGAACTTCGCATGGTCGAGCGGCTGACGCGGGCCTTTGAGAAGCAGCATTTGGGCGCTGTCGCTGAGATCCGCTGGGATCCGTCGTTTCAGCCGACTCATATGGTGAAATCGGGCGAGGCAGATTTTGCTGTAACAGGACAGACCGACCCAGACCTCATCGCCACTCCCATTGCTTGGGATGGCATTGCTGTAGTGGTGGATTTTGCCAATCCGCTTAGAGAGATCACATCCCTGCAGCTTGCGGCCATGTTCTCAGGTGTTGTGACTCGATGGTCGGATCTGGGGGGCATCGATACTCGAATCGAGCTCATTGATCGTCCTTCTAATCAGCATATACGCGGAACGTTCGAGACGATCTTGGAGATTGTCGGGAAAATCCCTCCTTCCGCTCATGTGAGTCGGTCTGATCAGCGAGCGATCAGCAGCGTGGCTGGCAAGGGTTCGGCGGTGACCTATGTATCTCTTGGTGTGGCCCTCGATGCGGTCGCGTATGGCGTCGGTGTGGCACTCTTGAATGTCGACCAAGTTGAGCCGGCCAAGCAGACTGTGAGCGATGGCCGATATCGCTTGCGCCGGCCGATTCTACTGCTCCGCAGGAGCGAAGCCAACTCTACCGCGGCATCCTTCGTGGACTTTGCGCTTTCGAAAGCAGCAAAGGATATTATCGAAGAAATGTTTGTCTCCTACACCGGCCCGGACAATGAGCCTCATGCGGTGCATTCATCCATGAGCGTGAAGTGAGAATTCCGGAGATCGAGAGGGCTGCCATGCGCATTTGGACTGACGGACGTTCAGAAGTATTTCTGGGTTTCTACCTCATAGCCTGGGTGGTCGGGCTCGTCTTGACGCACATGCTTTCGAGATAACCGCGAAACGACGCGTCGCATCATCCAGTCGACCGCATTGGTGCTCATGACGAAAATGCAGAGGGTCTCTGAGGCGTTGGAGTTCGCTTTTCAGGCCTGTGACCACGGGCAGAGTGTTCAATACAGACCAGTATTCCGGTATAGCGAGCGGTATGTTGTTCTGACGCTTCGGCTACGCTGACTGCCTGCGCTTCCCGTTTCTCTCTTAGCGCGATCGATTTTCAGTCCCCACGCGCAACGCCAGACCGTCTGCCAGATTGGATAGTCCCCCGCAGATAAGCCGCTTGCGTGGTTGAGAATGAGTCATTGTTTGTTGAGAAGATGGTGTGTGCAACAGGTGTGTGCAACAAAGGGGGTTCTATTATGAGACTTTTCACGATGACGATAGCAGCTCTCGCGTTTCTCGGAATGACGGGGCTGGCCTTGGCAAACCCGTCGATGCTGCCAAAGCATCCAGGGTATCCGTCTGGTGGCGAGTTTGCGAACGATAAGGGCCAGAAGAATCTGACCTATAGCCAATCCATATTGGAGGCCGCGACGTCCGGCGACACGAATATGATTCCGACGTTGATGGATCAGAACAATGTGGATCAGAACAATGCCAGGCTCATGGAACATGGCGGAGCCGGTCAATCGCCTGTGGTCGGATCGAACCTGAAGACTGAGCCTTCGGTGAAAGAAGGCGAGCGGATAAAGCAGTAAAGATCTGAAGGCCACAACGAGGCGTACTGAAACTGTCGGAGACGGGGGGTTGGCATGGGAAAGGAACGAACTCCCAGCCAAGCCCCGCGAGGTTGTGTGAGGCATCTATGCAACAGAGATTCGAGTTTATGGACTTGATCGTGGCGGTAGGATTGTGTGCCACGATTGTGGCCAGTGGCGTATTGTTCATGGCTGCAAATGGGATGCAAATCAGGACCGTAGGATGGGGGTCGATAGCACAGCCCACCGGCAATCTTATTGGGATGGATTTGCTCCAACCGGTGCTCGGCCAAGCCATTGTGGATCATGCCCTCCTTGAACGTAGCCATGCGAAGCATGCGGCTGCAGCCATCACTCAACTTGATGGTCTGGCCCTCGAAGGGAATCAGTGGCAACACTCCCCTTATGGCTATCTCGATTCAATCACCATCGGTGCTTCGTGGGCGGAAGCCGAGCATACTGCCAGAGTCCAATCGGTCATGGGTCGCTCGATCGTCAATTTCACCCGACGTGGAGTTCGCAGTGGACTGTGGTCCTCAGTGGAACGCGCTGCTCACGACAACCCCCACATGATCGGTGTGACGGAGGCCATGGGACAAAAGATGGATAACGCGTTCCTCGCGAATTGGCAGCCTAACATTGGTCGAGGGATTGTTGCCGCGACCCAAGACAGCGAGAAGCGATCGAGGTTGAGGCAAGAGCGGTTGGGAATGGCAATCTTAGAAATGGCCACAGTCCAAGAAGCGTACGAACCGGTTCGAGCGGCAATTCAAGAACAGCTTGGAAGCGCAACGGTGGTCGCGACCATGACTGGGTCGCAACAGGGAGGCGTAACTTCTGACCGTGTGACGGCGGATCGAGTTGCGGCCGTGAGTGCACAAGACGCTTTCCCGAGGATTTCGACGACGACTGCCTTCATAGTGGCGTCGCTCATTCTCATCAGCCTGTTTACGACTGGTCTCTTCGTGTTTTCCCCGAGACGGGCGGGGATTCCCCAGACTGATACGGTTCACAGGGGGCCTGCCGCGCTGGTGCCTTCCAAGTTGTTGTAGGAAGGCCACCACAAATTTAAGGAGATTCGATGAGTGTTGGCGGCACGAGAGGTGTTCTATGATCGAGATGATTGGACTCACTACGATTTGCATGCTCGTGTGGGTGTTAGCCTCGTCGATGGCGGCTGAAAGTGATGCCGAAAAACGGCGTGTAGCCATGCCGTCAGCGGCCGATCTTTTGAATGTTGCGAAGAGCGTACGACTCGCGGCCTAGTCAACGCATGAATGAAGCGGACCGCGCGGGCAGGGTCCTCACGGCATGTAACAAGGAGAATTCCATGACACCTGAGGAGCACATTGCGAAAATGACGATAGCCATCCGACAAGCGATCAAGGTAATGGGCGATCGGTTCGGATCGACAGAACAGGACGTCACGAAGGCCATTCACGAACTGAAGATGTCGATGCAGGGTGCAACGGAACCGAGGGCACCCCTTGGGGGCTCTATGACGACCACATGACGACCACGCAGCCTGTTACCATGGAATCTAGACATGACATCACGCCTGTGATGAAAAGGAGAATGATGAATAGCTCATCCACCGTTCACAGTCACATAGACATCACGGACACGATGGCCAGATTATACCTCTTTCTGGCGCAAAGCTTGGACCGCTGTGTGAGCGAGGCGGCACGCATCAGCTATCCGGAGCCACAATTCCAAGCCAGTCTCGCCTCGACCCGAGCCACGGTGCTGGACATGCTGTCGGTGAATCCGGTGGTGAAGGGGAAGGTCGAGCAGGAGTGCGATCGGGTAGGATCGCTTGTCACGGCATGCCTGACTGATGGCGTTGCGAAGGCGAGTGCTCTCGATGAATTGAAAGCGGAGCGAGCGGTATTGAAACACAAGACCCTGGCGTTGAGTGATCTGCTCGCTGTTTTCCGAGCAGTGTGACAGAAAGCTCGAGGCGACACGCGCTGCCTGCTTGGGTCGATATCGAAACAGCGGGCATAGACACCAATGGAGGACATCATGACGCAGACACCCCAAACGTATGTGCTGACGCTGAATTCACCATCCCGCAAGGCATTGCGGCTGTGGACAGGTAAGAGCATTCATACCTTGCGCCATTGCTCGGTCAAACAACTCAATCATGCGCTGATGGAACTGCAACAGCTCATGGATGGTGTGCAAGCACCCGTGCCGGCGCCCGGCGCGTCGTATTCCCTGAACCGCTCTCGATAACTGACACAGGGCAGTCAAACGAGGTCAGGAAGAGTTTAGGGCCTATTTGCAATTGCCGTGCGCGGGGTGCAAAATAGAGGTTCACTGCATCTCGCATTGAGCGGAACACTCCCCAGTTGAGGTTGACGCATGGCGCGTGCGCGTACAGCACCCTTTGATCCCCAGCTAGTTCTCAGCAAGGTGGGCAAGGGGAAAACCACTCTGCTATCCCCTAAAAAGCACATGATCTTCTCGCAAGGGGATGCCGCGGAGGCGGTGTTCTTTATCCAGACGGGCAAGGTGAAGCTGACGGTGGTCTCGCAACAAGGCAGGGAAGCCGTTATTGCGATTCTGGAGCCGGGTGCATTTTTTGGACAATCCTGCCTTGCCGGACAGGCCATTCGGACGGCGACCGCGACGGCCGTAGAAGACTCCAATATCGTGCGCATCAACAAGGACGCCATGATTCGCGTGCTGCACGAGGAGCCTACCTTCGCCGAGCTGTTTATGGCCTATCTGCTGGCGCACACCATTCGAGTCGAAGAGGATTTGGTGGATCAGCTCTTTAACTCCAGCGAGAAGCGACTCGCGCGAGTGCTGCTATTGTTGGCGCATTTTGGCAAAGAAGGGAAGCCGGAGACAGTCATTACGAAGATCAGTCAGGAAACGCTCGCCGAGATGATCGGTACCACACGCTCGCGAGTGAGTTTTTTTATGAACAAGTTCCGGAAAATGGGTTTCATTGACTACAACGGTGAGTTGCACGTGCATAGCTCTCTCCTGAATATCGTCCTGCACGACTAGGACTCCGCACCTCGATTCCTCCCTTCCGCGCACTGTTCAGATCGACACTCCCTTCACTGGACAATCACAGATCAGGATGTCCCTGTCGCCCAGCGGGTTATCTGCGATTTCGAATGCCAGATGCCATCGGTGCCCTCGCGGGCATTGCTGGTGCACGACCGCTCGCTGTTGCGCGTCTGTCCCTCGGGAGGAACGTTGTGCAACAACATCATCCGCGTGGCAGATATCGCAAGTGGACATCATCAACCGCCCTTCGTTCAGGGGGTGAGAAGTGGACCGCCTTTCTAAGGTTGCCCGATGCCATGCACCCTCAAAGCCACAACCCACTATTTGAGCCACGGATCATGGCCCCTCGGGAACTGCAGGAAATCTAAGGCTCGCGCAAATGGGGACTCAGGGTCTGCCTCGGTCGCCGCAGACAACTCCTGAAAGCGCGCGTGGGCCTCGCGGCACATCTGCTCCCATGTTTTTCCCGTGGTGGCCATGACGTGGTGGTACTCGGCCTGCACGTTAGGCGGTAACGCTCGCCAGAACTTCTCGAGAATCTGTTCGAACGAGAGCCCAGAATCAGGATCTACCCACATCAACACCTCCCGCGGGGACTACACAGCTTCTAACCGAGGCTTATGTCAAAACATGATAAGAGAAAATCCTTGCTGGGGGTGCGCCCCGGCTAGAATCCAACCCGCGACATTTAGCTTAGAAGACAGTTACCTGCCACCAAGCACATACCAGATAAGCAACATGTACGCACTCATGACCAATGTCATAAGGGCGAACAGGATACCCGCGAGTCCTAGAAGGTCCCAATCTATCTTCGAGACAACCATGTGTGATTATGGCGAGAAGTCCTGCAGCGGTCTGTGCTGAAGTGATCAGGTAGCAATCACTAGATGAGGGTTGCCGTTGTCCAATAGTGGAAGACTCATGAAAATAAATATACCCGTGCTAATTCGTAGTCTTATGGGGTTGTCCGCGTGCTCGTCGCATTGACTCACCACGCTTCAGGGTTATTGGGGTGTACAGTCAAGTGTTGAATCACGCGGTCTGCCTCATTCCCTCTCGCGCCCTCACTATTCCTTGCGCGTCTGATTCACGCCCGCTTCTACGGCGGTTTTGCGTGAGCTGTGTCGAGCCTGGGAGTCAACTCATGAACTGCCCTCGTTGTCATGGTCTGATGGTGACCATCCGATTGGAAGATGCGGGAAGCTCTTCACTCTCCTTCTCAGGGTGGCGATGTCTGCTGTGTGGTGAGGTGATTGATTCGGGGATCAAAGCGAATCGGGAAGTGTTCCACGGACCAATGGGCAGCCGGGGCCATGCTCGATACGGCGTTTCGCTTGTGCCGTAGGACCGTCTCAACGGCGAGGGGCGATCGTAATTCGATTGAATCCACCTCCACCGGCGCGAAACACTCGAGTTTCCAGATCTCCTGCAGCCAGCTCAAGACGGCCGAAATGAGGTGCGGGCGAGCGAGAGTATGAAAGGAGGATCTGGCCTCGTACGAGCCAGACAAGACCTTGCGGTAGGATGCTAGATGTCCTCGTGGGGCCAGAGTTTTGATATGCACGAGCTATTACACGGGTAGGAGGTGTGCCATGGGAAAAAGCATGCAAATATCGTCAGTCCGCAATTGGTCCGAGGGCGTCGGCGATCGCGCCCACCAACATTTCGAAATTTGGTACGGCGAGGAGGAGCGAAAGAACACGCTCGTTGCCCGAGTCTGGGCGACCAAAGATGGCCCGCATAGCGTCGAACTCTATCGAGAAAGCTCACTAATTGAACCGGTGCGTGTTCGGGTATTGGAGGGACTAATGCGCGAACTGGACATACATCTCATGAAGGATGAACGAGATGTCCCTAAATATCTCCTGCACCATTGCTCAATGGCCTCCCACGGCTACAGTCCATACGGATGGATACAAATCAATCCCGGGCGATAGCGAACAGTGCAGAGCATCGACCGCCCAACCGAAATGTTTGATCGCTGGGAAAGAGAGGTGAGTGAGATGTATCAGGTTGGTGGGGCAAGCAATAGAAAATGTCCCCGGTGTTTTTGGGCAATTTGAGCAATTTTGGTCAGACAGCCCTCCCTCGAGAGACATAGTATGACATCGATGTTGGGACACCGTGTCCGTACGGGTAGTTGTGCTATCCGATCCTGTCAAAGGCAGTAGCCATGGTGAAGCCTCCTGTCATGTTGGTAGGTAGTCTGTTCCTAAACATGGTGATGGTGTTCGGTTGTGCGAGCGGCTTCGGGGACCCGGCGAGTACATTCCCCGCGGGATTGTCCCAGCATCTGAGAGAACAGATGCTCCTCTATCGTGAGGAGAGCGCGGAACTCCGGGCCGCTGTATCGAGAGGAGTCTCAACGTTCTGCCGAGGAGTCGAGCCAGGAATCCGAACGGACCCGACGATATCGAGATTTTGCACAACAAGCTTGGGCGCAAGCTGAAGAGGCCGACCGGCATGCTGAAGAATACCAGGGTCGGTTGCTGTGACGACCCCACCAGGTGGTTCCAACTCCGCACGTGAATGAAAGGACGTACGCCGATGAAGTTAACACCGTTGCACGATTGGGTATTGATCCGGACCGGCGAGCCGAGCGAGAAGAGTGCCGGCGGCATTATCATTCCAGACACTGCGCAAGAGAGACCGGAGGAAGGAGAAGTCCTCGCTGTGGGGACCGGTCGCCTGATCGAGGATAAGGACTCGAAGGAGAAAATCAAGAAGAAGACATATGTGAAGACCACCCTTCAGCCGGGTGAGCATGTCCTGTACAAAAAATACGCCGCCACACAAGTGGAGGGCGACGATGAAAAGTTGGTGCTGGTTCGTGAAGAGGATGTCCTGGGCACAAAGACTGGCGAGACGGCCATGCATCGGAGCATTGGCTCCAAGCTTGAGCGAGAGATCCGAGTGCACTGATATGTGGCAGCAGACGCAACTCAGATTGCGTTGATCTCTTCTCGATCGGGATCGTGTTGCTGGTGATCCACCTGGTCCGACGCACCGTCCGGATCTTCACCATTGAGCACTTTTGACCAGCCTCCCTTCCTCTAGAGGCATAGCATTCAACGTATACCCCGTCATTAGGTACTCACCGACCATGCGGGAGGGGAGGAAGTTTATCACCGTCAGAACAGAAACCATGGGAAGTTGGGTTCTCGGGCCGATGTTGCACGCGATCTCAGCGGTCCGAGGATGACAGGAAGCCTCGGGCGACTCATGATCGGCCAAATAGTACGGGGGCATTCCCCGCAAGGAGGAAATCGTGAAAGAAACCACATCGACATCGGCGCATCCTGGAACCACAGCGTCTCGGACGTCCCGAAAGGAAGGAATCGTGAAGGAAGCACTCGGTCTGACGGACGTGAAGACGCTCCGGGATCGGGCTCGTGAAGGGATTGAGGACGGCGCCATGACATCGGGTTACAAGGCCAACGCAAAGACGGTGATCAAGCTCTTGAATGATGCCCTCGCGACGGAAATCGTCTGTGTCCTTCGCTATAAGCGCCATTACTTCATGGCCACTGGGATCAGCTCCCTCAGCGTGAAGGGCGAGTTTCTCGAACATGCCACTGAGGAGCAAGCCCATGCCGATCAATTGGCCGAACGCATTGTCCAACTCGGGGGAGAGCCGAATCTGTCCCCTGAAGGGATGCTGAACCGAAGCCACTCGGAATATGTCGAAGGGGAAACTTTGGTGGAAATGATCACGGAAGACCTGATCGCCGAACGGATCGCGATTGAGAGCTATCGCGAAATGGTCGCTTATGTCGGCACGGATGATTCGACGACCCGCCAGCTCTTAGAGGGGATTCTTGCGCAAGAAGAAGAACATGCAGAGGATCTGGCCGGCCTCCTGGATGACGGTATGGTGGTCTAGTGGGGCATGGCGGTCTGCTGGTCGCCCTGGCCAAGCACGGTGCAGGGGGGCCACGGCCATCACGGTTGTCGTCGAGGCACGTATCGCCGCTGACCAGCCGACTGGGACGCGCTAGTCGGGAGCATCATTGTCGATCGCTGGAGAAGAGCGGCAAGCTCAACGATCTTCTTGCGAACAAGTCTTCAAAGCGGGAGAGCGTGACCGTGAGGACCGTCACATTACTGGGGAGTGCTCTGATGAGCATGACTCTACTGATCGGATGCATCGACAGGACCGAGCAGCCGCTCCTCCAGGTGCAGAAGGAGTTGGAACAGCTGTTCGGGACTGCATTGCTCAACGGTGATATCAGGATGCAGCGGGCCCGCGATCATCTCACCGTCGTGATGACCGAACGGCTGCTGTTCGATGCCGGGAGTCATGAGGTCAAACCCGATGGTATCGACTTGCTTAAGCAGATGGGCGTTCTTTTCAAAGCAGCTTCTCTCAAGGAAATCCGGGTTGCCGGGCACGCCGACAAGGCCTCGATCGATGACCATTCCGACGAGTATTTCGAGAAGTTGGCCCTATCCAAAGCACGTGCGACTCAAACGGTCCATGTTCTGCAGGAGAATGGAGCGGCTTCGCAGAGCTTTATCATTGAATGGTATGGAGACATCCGACCGATCGCAAGCAATGAGACTGAAGATGGGCGGCGAATGAATCGACGTGTCGAGATTGTTCTGTATGGCGGAATCTGAGCGGATACTCTCATCAGTGAACTGCAGGGGTCACGGGCAAACATTATGATGAATCTGGACTTGACCGCCGTTCTCTTCTTGCTTTCGGGCACTGCTGCCGGCATCGCAGTGATCTATTATTCATTCGGGATGGCTCGTGAATGGTTTAGAGAACGGCATCATTCCGGCAAAGGCATCTTCCGCAAGAAGAACACACCGGAAACGTCTCTCAATGCACACATTGCCACCGAATGGACTGAGGGTCGTCTCCGGTTGGACTCTATTTTAACTCTGATCAAATCAGTTGCGGAATTGTTAGAGAAGGAAGTGAAGGCACTGCGGCGACTCGATCATTCAGATCCACGGTATGAAGGGGAGGTTCGTCAAATGGTCGGACCCACCCTGCGCTGCTTCACCTTCGATAAGCATTTGCGAGATGAGTGCCGCGTGCTGATTCCGCTCCTGCGATTCTGCGCCCAGGATCTCGCGCAATCGCAGGGTCTGGACATGACACAAAAATTGACCGTCCTCGATGAGATCCAAGCTGTCATCGAGTCGGTCGACCTCCACTGACAGGCGAAAGGGGCGCAAGGGACTACCAGACGCAGTTTAACCGTATTATGCGCGATGATTCCTATGCGGGACTTGTGAAAAGGCTTAAGCAGGAGGGTGTGTCGCCAAAGTGTTTTGAGAGGACGGCGCCTGCCGTTGCGCTGTCGTCGATGCACACGGTTCCTCGGTAAGAATAATCTTCAGCCATTCACAATGCCGGCGGACTCGACCGCCGCCGTCTTTGTGAGAAAGGCGGTGGTCCATGGCAAATCCTCGAACTTCGTCCGTCCGCAAAGAAATTCAAGAGTATCTCCAATGCTGCGAATGTCTGCTGTCAACCGCTCTCCTGCCCAAGAGTCCAGGGTTATCCGAAGACGAAGAGGGTATAGTTGAATATTATGCCGTTGAACTCTCAAAGCTAAATCCGCGACAGCGGAGTAAGTTGGAGTACCGCCATAGTGTCCTGGAATATATCCGCCTCAGCGAAGTCCTCTTGAAAGTCGATAATCTTTCTGACCAGGAGCATGAACAGATGCAGCAAATGTTGAAGCAGGTTGCCATCAAACTGCTCAACTCAGGGCCCGGTGCTAAACCGAAAGCCGAATATCATTCTCTACTCGCTCTCTACAGTTGACCATTGTCGAAACTCGCCCACGCCGGAAGATTAACGCCAAGCGGGCTGAGCGATTTTGACCAGATTGGTACTAGTCTACTCATTTAATGTCGAAACTCTACGGAGCCGATGACGTGGAAATGAATGGTTTGCCACGTTACCTTTGTGCCGACTGGGTGAAGCTTGCTGACTGATCGTTGAGGAAAGAAAGACACGCCCTTGCTGGTGCTCACCAAAGAAGTACAGACGTTTATTCGTGCCTGCGAGCATCTCCTCTCTATGCCTTCTTCGCCTCCGATCTGTGATGATGAGCGAGCCCTTGTTAACTATTACATACAAGAGCTTGTGAATAAGTACGGTGCCCCGAAGGCGGACAGAGCCGGTTCGGCGGAGTCATGTGCCACTGGTCAGGGAACCCAGTCCCTGCGGTCATAACTGCTATCCGCCGCCAGGCCCGGAGAAAGGCAAAGTGTTAGCCCGGATTTAAGTCCGGATATGGAGATGCGAATCAATGAGCAGATTACCGTTATCGTTCGGCGACACTCAGCAGCGGTAGTCGAAGTCTACCGTCACGGTGACTGGTCTGGAAAACATGAAATATTCCCTGCATGCCATTCCGATCGAGGTTCTTGCACTGGCCTTCATTGAGTTCGTCTTCGTGAGTACTTTGGCCGCAGTGCTTTGGTACATGTTTGGCCACAAGTGACTCTTTGTTATTCATCAGAAGATTCAGCGTGGACAATTCTTTCATTTGGAGAATTGTTTTTTTACCTTCTTGCCTGCTCGGCCAGGGCCGTCATCGTGCTTAGCTTTTCCAGCCTCGACACTCCTTCCTCCCTAGGCGATTGAGGGCGCCGCCTGGTCGTCGATACGCACTGCTGCCTGCTCCTCAGTAAGAAGAACTTCTTTTCGCGACCGGCTGGAATGTCAAACCTAAACGTTAACGCCCGCTTGCCGGCTGGCTTTCAGTGAGCTGTTTTGACCAACTTGCCACGGGCCAGCCGCCCATACTGTAGATCATCAAAGGTTGAGAACATGTTTTCCTATTCGCATAGGAAGGAAGAGGTGATTCATATGCAGGCAACTTATGAACAGTGGTCGCAGGGGAGGGGTCATATTCAGTGGGGAGCGATCGTTGCCGGTCTGGCCGTCGGCCTTGCCGTGCAAATGCTCTTTACCTTGCTGGGATTGGCCATCGGGGCATGGTCGATCGATTTACGAGAGGCCCAACCCACAGGCGGTATCCCATTAGCGACCGGTCTCTGGACGGGCATGTCCATGTTGATTTCCGCATTCGTCGGAGGCTATGCCTCTTCGCGTTTGTCCGGAGCCTCTAGCAGGACAGAGGGCCTATACCACAGTGCCGTACTCTGGGGTGTGACGTCGGTAGTTTTCGCATGGCTCGGCACGACGGCGCTGTCATTCATGATCGGAGGGCTGTTTACCACGTTGGGTGGTGGGTTACAGATGCTGAGCCAAGGCGTCGGCACGGCGGTGTCGGCGGCGGCATCAAAACTGCCGAGTGCGGACACGGCCAACATCACAGCGGCCGACCTTCGCAATCAGATCGAGTCTGTTCTGAAAGCGACCGAGAAGCCTGAATTGCAGCCCAGTGCGATGAACAAGAAACTCGACAAGACAAGTGCTCAAGTACGAGAGGGCCAATCGCTTCAGAAAGTGAGCGATTCGACCATTAGTGAAATTCGAGACAAACTGGCTGCCATGGACCGCGATGCGGCAGTGAATGTCATGGTGAACAAACTAGGCATGTCAGAAAAACAGGCTCAAGAAGTGGCCCAATCCGTCATCGGCATGGTGGAGAGCGTCAAGCAGGCAGGTAAGGGAATCAAGGAGCAATCCATGGACCTCGGTAATGCCACGATGACACGTGTTGGATCTGCAGCCTGGTGGCTTTTTGTCCTGGCGGTGCTTTCGCTTGGCGCATCGCTTATCGGGGGAGCGCTCGGGACTGGCGGAGAGTTTTTAAGTCGACTGCAAGGTAGGGCATATCCCCTGGAGGTAAAACCGGCGATGAATAACTGATGGTCAGGACCCTCCGGACGGCCTCGGTCAAAGCGCAACCGTCGTTGGCTCTGTCGCCGAGTCCGTTCGCGAGCCGTAGAAAAGGGAAAGCGGGTACTTAAACGATGGGCTGGTCGAGCAAGGGTGGCGGCGCCACCTTAAATTCTCTAGAGGAGGCCACACCATGACACGTCTCTTCACCAAGCAGACAATTTGTATTCTAGCAATATTGTTGAGTGGCTTCCTTGAAGCGGCGCCTATACAGGCTCAAGACCAAGCGCCGACAGTTGCTCCTGGAACCGATGCGACTATGGAGGGGGACATCGCAGCTGGTTCAGTTGAAGACACAATACGGGCCTGTATGGGCAGGATACCAAAAGATGCCAGTATCGGTCAGGTGATGATTGCAGAGCAAAGTTGCTGGCGGGATGAAAATGAACGCAAACCCGTACAGGCGATTCCCGGCGCACGCAGCACAGGCCTGACGTCTCCTGCGGAGCATCGTTCGGCAGTGGAGAGTGCCGATCGTGCCTCGATGGTCGTCTCTAAATGAAGGCGTGTCGATCGGAGTCGACTCCCATAACGTTATTGCATCATCTGGTGTGAAACAGGACAAGACCGCGTGGGAGATAGAAGAAGGAAAAGGAATCCTCTTTGTTACCATCGAAGCCCATTGCCACCCAGGTGTTAGAATCCCTGGCGCGTAACCCCGCCTGCGAGTTCAAGCAGCTGGTCGCCGATTGCCCCGAATTCACCTGGAACCAACTCTTTTATGAGGTCGATTGGTTGAGCCAGCTCGGTCAGCTGTGTCTGACATCAGTCGGCGGTCACTACTCCATCAGTCTCCCCACATCCATAGGGGAGACCATGACGCCTGGACAGCCACAACCCTTCTCACGAACCAGCGCAACCGATCGGCCCACTCCTGCTCGCCTAGATGGCGAACCCGGGCCGGTCGCGCCGGTTGACCGGCACGTCTGGATTGCCCAACGGGCGTATCAGCTCTATGAAGCGCAAGGCCGGCGGGACGGCCTCGCGTTGGTGCATTGGCTCCAAGCCGAAGGCGAGTTCCCATTGCACTGATATGGCTGCATCCGCGCGCTTCATCAATTCTCCAAAACTGTGCGATTTTGACCAGATGACCATCCCTTAGAAGGATAGAATGCATCATGAAGCAGCATTAGTGTTTGTGCATATGCATCACTCTAGTCGGCCGGGTACCATGCAATCATATCTCGCTTCATGGATTGTTGTTTGCGGAATGGCCATCGCAGTAACTGGATGCGCCCTGGTGCCCTTCAACAAGACCCCGGTAGCCGATAACGTAAATCACAATTCGCTGCGGGGACAGCCGGCGACCAGAGACGCCGTCATGCGAGTGGGGCCAAACGACAACTCTCCTACTTATGCGGTGAAAAGCACGTTCACCGAGTTACTCTCCATTCTCGGGAATGAGGCACTGAAGCAGCCGGACCTGTTTGAGGAACGCCGCCAACAAATTGCGCGAGTCATACGACACCGTGTCAATTATGGGCAAATGGCTCAACGCTCTCTGGGGGCTCCTTGGACGGGACTAAATGACACGGAGCGGCAGGAATTTGTGCGCCTCTATGTTCAGTTACTACGGGATACGTTTGCCAACAAGATCGAGGAATATCACGACGAACAGATGGTCTATCTCTTTGAACGACGTGTGGGCAGCTTTGCCGAGGTCGGAACCAAGCTGATTGGCTCCAAGGTTGATACCTGGTTAGATTTCCGGTTAGCAGAACAATCCGGCGATTGGCTCGTCTACGACGTGGTCATTGACGGCGCCAGCATCGTGGGAAACCACCGGGCACAGTTTGCCCGTATTATCCGCGATACCTCTTACGCAGGACTTGTGGAGCAGATGCAGCAGCGGGGCCTCGTCGTGAAAGTGTTTGAAAAGACCACACCTGTTATCACGCTGTCATCAATGCACACGTTCGCCGCTCCGTAACCCGCCACCCCACGTTGGCGTGGGAAGGTGACACGTTTCGCAAGGACGTGAAACGAGTCGTCAACAGCTGACGGCACACAGACCGGAGGTGGATCGGAAGGTCCACCTCCGAGCTCTTGAGAAAGGACGGCCATGCCTCTGGATCCGGACTGCACTCTCATGCTGGTGGATAAATCCACAGGAAGCCCCGTGCGTTGCCAACGGTGCGAGGGACTACTCGTTTACGAAAAGTTCGATGAGCTGAGATATGGGACCGGCGGCCTGTGCCCGGCAACACGGTGCATCAATTGTGGATGTATCGAGGATTCCGTGGTTCGTGTCAATCGCCTCCACCCTCCTATGGCACAGCGAATGGCGTCTCACGGGATGGTGAGATAGGGCGGTGGCGTATTCCTCAGATCCCAATCTGAAGCAATGGTTGCGGTTGAAAAGAATCAGCGGCTAGGAGCGCATGGGTGACGGACGTCGCCTGTCTGCCTGCTGAGCATCTGAGAGAGGGTCCCTGGAGCCGCCAGGGAGGACTCCGTGTGAGATCGCTGTCCCATAAGCGACGAAATGCTAGTTAGAGATTCCGAGAAGACTAGCCGAGCTATCAAGCCCAAGGCAGTGCGTCCTCCGTGGCCGCACCTGTCCTCAAGGCAGGAGGGGTGATGAATCTTATTCAACCAGTGCGACCATCTCTATCAACAGAGAGTTCGGTACGACGCCTACTCCTGGTGGATCCCTATCCTCGAAACAATCCCTACCACCTCACGGCATCGGAACGCCGAGCCGTATGGTTTCCAAAACTGAGTTTGCCGGTCATCGCTGCTTATACACCTGAGTCCTGGTCCGTCGATCTCGTGGACGAAGCTGTCCAGGATGTCAATTTCGATCATCCCTGTGACCTCGTGGGCATCTCCGTTATGACCTGTTACGCCCCCCGCGCCTACGAGATTGCCACGGAGTTCAGGAAGCGAGGGAAGAAAGTTGTGTTGGGTGGTGTTCATCCCACCTATTGTCCGGAAGAAGCTTTGCAGTTCTGTGACGCGGTAGTGTGCGGTGAGGCTGAAGACCTGTGGCCCGAGGTGATAGCCGACTTCATGGCTGGGGCACTGCAGCGCACATACAAGATGACAGCGTTTCCCGCGCTGGACCATTACAAAAGTCCGCGGGTGGAACTGTTGAGTCCCGATGCCTATATGACCCGCCAGTGCAGTTTCACGACGCGCGGCTGTCATTTTGATTGCGAGTTCTGCAGCGTTTCCCCGTTTAACGGCAAAACCACCCGGCGCCGGCCGGTCGAGGAGGTCATCAAGGAACTGACTCAGGTGAAGCGGTGGGTCTGCGGGGAACTGGTGGACCGCATGTCGAATGACACCCTCTGGAATGCTTTCCTGACTGGATTGCGCATCCGATTGGGTATCGAAGACGGCAGTATCGTGGCCTTCGTGGATGACCTCCACAACAGCAACCGGGCCTACTGCCGCGAACTGTGGGCCGCTCTGAAACCCTTGAACATCAAATGGGGCTGCCAATCCACGTTGTTCTTGGGTGACGACGAGGACATGGTCAAGCTGGCAGCCGAGAGCGGTTGTGTGTCGGTGTTCGTCGGAATGGAATCACTCGATGAAGGTGCCTTAGCAGAGACGAATAAGCCGTTTAATCGAGTGGAGAAGTTCTCACAAGAGATCAAGATGTTTCATGATCACGGCATCATGGTGAATCCGGGGATTGTTTTCGGGTTCGATCACGACGACGAATCGGTGTTCGAGCGAGCCGTGGAGTTTCTCACCAAGAACCAGGTGGAATTGGCCTATTTCAACGTCCTCACGCCCTTGCCGGGGACGGCACTCTTCGATCGCTACAATGCGGCGGGCCGCATCTTCGACCGCGACTGGGCCAAATATGACGGGAAGCATGTCGTCTATCGTCCTAGTCGCATGACACCGGAGCAGCTACAGGAAGGATTCTTTTGGGCCAACCATCAGTTCTATTCACTTTCCTCCATCTGGAGACGCCTCTCCGGTACCAGCCAGCGGTTCGTTCCCCGATTGATCATGAATCGAGAGTTTCGCAGGTTGGTGAAACGATCATGTCCCCCGGGGTCCTTATCGCTAGTCGCGACGGCACTCAGGACATTGCAAGCAAAACTGCCGACATTACAAGTCGCGCACCTGATTCCGAATGCCTTGCATGTGACGAAAGAGAATCGGGAGGGTGAAATCTCGCATGCCGAGAATCGCTGGTTGAGCATCAAGGCAAAACGGCATGATCAATGCGCGGCCCTGTTCGTAGATCTCGAGGGGACCTTGGATCAGGCCAGCACGCAAGAATTGGTCGAGCGGATCACAGAGGCGGCAAAGCGTGCAAGACTCGACATCATCATCAATTTCGAGCATCTGAAGGACGCTACACCAGAGGCTCTACGGGCATTGGCCGATAGTGAGTTATGGCGAGCCGTCGTGCCATACGCGAAGATACACTACCGGAAGTTCAAGGCGGCGTTCGAGGCGTCGCTCGATGGACTCTCGATTCCCCGGCTTAGTCTCTTGGGCGAAGATTTCTCCGAGGCAGGAGTTTCACTGCCGGCGAGGTGACCTCAACTCCGCTGCGAAAACACTCCTTTCACAAAGACCGTTCGCACGTTCCGCACTATGTGGTTCTCTTTGACCATATTTGTTGTTCGCCTTCAGACTTGGACAGTCGTCGCGGTCATCATCGCGATGATCGGTCTCATGGGCTCGCCGGCAGGCACCGCGCCAATTGCGGTGCGGTTTCCGCAGGGCATTGCCCACGGCTTTCTGCTCGTGCGGTCGAGCGCCGGGGAAATCATTGGCCACGGTGAGATGACTCAGGTCGTCAAAGAGGGAGATCTGCTCGACAGCCGTTTGGTCTTCAATTTCAAGGACGGCTCTCTGCACGATGAGAAAGTGACCTTCTCTCAACAGGGTGTGTTTTCGATGCTCCGTTATCACCTGGTGCAGCGAGGCCCGTCGTTTCCGGACCAGATCGAGGTCTCGATCGACCGCAGGACGGCGGAATACAAGGTCCGTTCGAGAACGGGGGAGGAAGGGAAGGAAGAGGTGCTGGCCGGAGCCTTGACGCTTCCCAAGGATGTGTACAACGGCATCTTTGTCACGATGTTGCTGAACCTGCCGAAAGGGGCGAGCGAAATAGTGAACTTTCTCGCCTTCACGCCCGCGCCGGAGATCTTCAAGCTGGAGCTGCAGCTGACAGATGAGCAGCACACCGTCCAGATCGGCGAGCTGTCACGGAAGGCGCTGCACTACGTCTTTAAGCCGGACATCGGCATGATTCGGGAGTTGCTCGGTAAGGCCACCGGCAAGATCCCGTCCCATTTTCACTATGACTGTTGGATCCTGGCCGATGAGGTGCCGAGCTTCGTGCGATTTGAAGGGCCCTTACAACTCATGGGGCCGGTCGTGCGGATCGAACTGTTGAGCCCCCGTCTGTTGACGAAGCCCGAAGACAAGACGGCCTCGAAATAGCGTTGGGTCAGCAATTTCGCCTGGATATATCACCCTCCGCTACGAGCATTCTCCGGATGAGACATCGGTGGTTGTGAGGGGGAATGCCTTTCCTGTTCTTATTTCCTCAAAATGAGCAATTTTGACCAGACCAGGATCTGTCTTGTCTGGTACATGTCACTTCAAACTCCGCACGATTTGGTCTTCCATGCCCATCCGTATGACACACGTCCACCATGCCTCCGTCTTAGGGCTTCTGTTTCTCGCATCCATAGCGCTGCAAGGTTGCTTAGCCATGGTGTGGCTGGGGGCAGTCGGGGTTGATATGACCCGGACCAGCGAGATTGAATTCCATCCCTTCGAGAATACGTGGATGGTTGAACTGCAAGAGCGGCAGCAGGTGGGACTGATGAAGAGCATCGCCGTGATGCCGTTCGTCGGTGATCCGGCAATGGCCGAGCGATGGACCGTTGTGCTTCGAGAAATGACCGATCTTCGTATCGTGAGCCCGTCCGATGCCGCCCAGGTGGACTGCGTCCTGAACGGGAAAGTCGCCGGTCAAGAACCGACGACAACTTTTGTGGGACTGAAGGAGAGTTCCTCCAGGAGACTATATCTGCATCTGGCGACCGACTCAGGGACCCTTATGTGGAAGACAGAGCTGCCCTACACGATTGAAAAGGGGGCTAAGAATCTGGATGAGGAAGCTGTGACGAAGGCGCTCCTGACTCATGTGCGCGCGCATGCCGATGCTATTGGATTAGCTGAACTGGGAGTGGGAAGCCAACAGATTGTGCCACGGTCCCTGCGTAATTGATTCGACTGTCACACGGCAGCCTTCACCGATGGCCGAGACGTTCTCGATGGCGGGGCAATCCGGAAGAACCTCGAATCTGACGAGGCGCTCTATCGCAGGTCGGCGAAGGGGAGACAGTACCGTGAAACTGGAATCCACTCTTGCTGATCGAATCCTGGAAGCTGTGTCTCAGACGCCTGGCTGTCGGATTGAGGACGTGGTCGGCCAATTTCCGGACTTAACGTGGAATCAAATTATCCGCGAACTCGGTCGTCTGAGCAGGAACGGTCAATTGCGTCTCATGTTGAATCGTCGAGGGCTTACTGTCCGGGAGCGCTGATGAGATCGTGGTGGTGCCATCCTCTCGCTGGCTTGGAAGTTACACCCTGGACGTTTCCTCCCCGATCTTCAAAGAGAGACACGATGTTTCAGCCGCGCTGACTGCCTTTCTTCGCGCCTCCTGCTGCCTTCCCGCGCCCATAACTGTGCGAGTGGGATCAGAGCGCCGGTTCTCTGCCCTGGCATACCGTGGGACCGGAAGTCCTGTGCAGTCTGAGCGTGTCTTATGGTCGAGCAGTTCAGCGTTCAAGCCATCTATCAGACGCTTCGTTGCAGTTGATTGTGTGAGCCGAATCCGAGGTTAATCCGGAGCCCAGGCAGATGGTCCGTTCATCAACGACCCTTGATCCAGAGCTGGAAGAACCGATTCGGGCAGAGCTTTTCGGCGTCGAGCGGCTCGAACAGCATGCTGAAAGTCTTGCGGCTGCCCAGATCATTACCGGCGCCTTACGGCGTGGCCAGTTACTCACGCCACGAGTCTTGGAGAATGGAAGAGTCTTGGTGAAGTCCTACCAGATCATCGCCAGCGCGATCCGGGGAGAGAAAACGATTACCCCTGCAGCCGAATGGTTAGTCGACAACTTTCACATCGTGGATGAACAGCTTCGTGAGATCATCGACGATTTACCACCTGGGTATTACAGGCAGTTACCCAAACTTGCGTCGGGCCACCTGCAGAATTATCCACGGGTGTTCGGAGTCGCTTGGGCATTTGTCGCGCACACGGACAGTCGCTTCGACCCCGACATGCTGCGCCGCTTTGTCGCGGCCTATCAGCGCGTGCAGCCGCTGACGATCGGAGAATTGTGGGCGGTGGCCATTTCGCTGCGCATCGTACTGGTCGAGAACCTCCGCAGGCTGGCAGAGCGGATCGTTCACAGCCGCGCCGCCCGACTGGAAGCCGACGAACTGGCGGATAGCCTGCTTGGCGCCGCGGCGTTGGCTCCGGAGCCCGTGCCAACCGCTCTTCGCCGCTTAGAGCACAGACCGTTGGCAACGGCGTTTGCCGTGCAGCTTGTCCAGCGGCTCCGCGACCTGGACCCCAAGGTGCGCCCGGTGTTGGTATGGCTCGACGAACGCCTTGCCGCGCAGGGCACGACCGCCAACGACATCGTGCAGGCGGAGCATCAGCAACAGGCGGCTATGAGCGTCACCGTGCGCAATATCATCACCAGCATGCGGTTGACGTCTGCGTTTGACTGGGCGGTGTTTTTCGAGAATGTCAGTCTGGTCGATAGGATTCTGCAGCGCGACCCCCGCTATGCCGAGATGGATTTTGTCACCCGGGACACGTACCGCCATGCCATCGAAGATCTCTCTCGGGGTACGGGGTTCTCCGAAATAGACGTGACCGAACGAATCATGGACCGCGCCAAGCGCGCTGCGGGTGAACCACATGCGAGCGGGGAGCCTGAGCGGGAGCGGCACATGGATCCCGGCTATTATCTCATTTCCCAAGGACGCCAGGCATTTGAGCGGGAACTCGGCTACAGGGTGACGTGGAAGCGCCAGATCCGCCGCTGGTATGTCCGGGCTTCGGCACCGGGCTACCTGGGATCGATCACGGTGGTGACCGCCATGGTCATGGCCTTGCCGCTGTGGCAAGCCAGTGAAGTCAACGTCTCAGCCGCGGGGTTCGCGCTGCTCGCCTTTCTAGCTCTTGTCCCGGCGTCGGATCTAGCCATGGCTCTCATCAATCGTACAGTTATGGCAATCCTCAAACCGCGACCATTGCCACGTATGGAACTGCGGAACGGCATTCCCAAAGAATTGCGAACGATCGTGGTGGTGCCCACGCTGCTCACAAACTTACAGGCCATCGATGAGCAAGTCGAACGATTGGAAGTTCATTACCTGGCGAATTCGGATGATGATCTGCGCTTTGCCCTGCTCTCAGACTGGAGAGACGCCCCGAGCGAACACATGCCGGGTGACGCCGAACTGCTGAACACTGCAGTGGAGGGTATCGCACGCCTGAATAAGCGGTACGGCTCCGCGTCCGGCGGTGGTTCGCGCTTCGTGCTGTTTCACCGCAGGCGTGTCTGGAACGAGTCCGAGCACACATGGATGGGGTGGGAACGGAAGCGAGGCAAGCTGCATGAATTGAATCAACTGCTTCGCGGATCGACAGGCACGACATTTATCTCTGTCGGCGAGCCTCTGTCCGAGTCTTTTCCTTCTGTCCGGTACGTTATCACGCTTGATGCGGACACCCGGTTGCCCCGCGGAGCCGCGCGACGGTTGATCGGCACCATGGCCCATCCTCTGAACCGGCCTCGGTTTGACCGTCTCGCCGGACGCGTCGTTGAAGGGTATGGAGTCGTGCAGCCACGGATTACGCCGTCGCTGCCGAGCAACGGTGAGGGCTCAGGTTTTCAAGCGACCTTCTCCGGGCCCAGCGGGATCGATCCCTACGCCTCGGCCGTTTCTGATGTGTACCAGGATTTGTTTCGGGAAGGGTCCTACACCGGCAAGGGGATTTACGAGATCGATGCCTTCGAGGCGGCATTGGCGGACAAGGTACCGGACAATTCGATGCTCAGTCACGACCTATTTGAAGGGCTCTTCGCTCGTGCGGCCCTGGCGACCGACATCGAACTGTTCGAAGCCTTTCCTTCCCATTATGAAGCTGCGGCAGCCAGGCACCACCGATGGGCTCGCGGTGATTGGCAGCTGCTGCCATGGATTCTCGGACGCGGACATGCCCGATCTGAGACGCGTCGCGCGGTGGCCATTCCCGCGATCGGCCGTTGGAAGATCCTCGACAACCTCCGCCGCACCCTGTCGGCCCCCTTCGCGTTTCTGACCTTGATCGTCGGGTGGCTCTTACCGGCGGGATCGCCCTGGGTATGGTCCGGGTTTATTCTTGTCACGATTGCCATTCCGTCACTTTTGTCTTTCGTCCTTGGACTCTATCCACGCCGGCGCGGCATTGCCTTGCGCAGTCATACTCGTGGAGCGATCGCCGATCTGAAGTTGGCCGCGACTCAGATCGCTTTGACAGTCACCTTCCTCCCGTACCAGACCTGGCTCATGTCGGACGCAATTCTTCGTACCCTCGGTCGTCTCCTCATCACGCGGACTCACTTGTTAGAGTGGGTGACCGCGGCACAGGCCGAGGATGCCTACACGCACAAACTGGCAGGGATGTATCGGCGCATGGGAGGCGGCATCGTTCTCACCGTCGCGGCTGCCTGTGGAGTTGTAGTGTTTGGGTCGTACGAGTCCTGGGCTGCCGCGGCCCCGTTCATCCTGCTCTGGCTGGCATCTCCTGCCGTTGCACGCTGGGTCAGTTTGCCTCTGCGGCTCACCGGGGCCGGACCGGTCTCGCCAGGCGATGCCCGGACGCTGCGATTGATTGCGCGCCGGACCTGGCGGTTCTTCGAGACGTTTGTGTCACCGGAGGACCATGCGCTGCCACCCGATAACTTTCAAGAAGATCCCAAAGCAGTCGTGGCCCATCGAACGTCGCCCACCAATATAGGGCTCTATCTGCTCTCTACCCTGGTCGCCCGTGACCTTGGTTGGCTGGGTACCATGGAGGCAGCCGAACGGTTGGAAGCTACGCTAGCGACCATGAACCAACTCGTGCTGTTTCACGGACACTTCTACAACTGGTACGACACGCGCACCCTCAATCCGCTGGAGCCGAAGTATGTGTCTTCCGTGGATAGCGGCAATCTTGCGGGACATCTGGTGGCCCTGGGCAACGGATGCCGTGAATTGATTCAACAATCACCCGTCGAAGGCGACTTGTTTGCTGGAATGGACGATGCTATCGCGTTGCTACGCGAAGCTCTTGCCGATATTCCGGATCAGCAAGGGACGCATACCGTCACGCGGAAACAACTCAGTCAGGCCGTCGATGTGCTGGCCACGTCGCTGCTGTCGCGGCCGGTCGATGCCGCCGGCTGGACCACCCGGTTTGCCCAACTGTCCGCTTGGTCCCATACCGTCGCAGATATGGCACAGGCGTTGGCTCAGGAGCGCGCAGATGGGCCCCATAGCGAGTTGCTCATCTGGGCCGATGCGGTCAGATCCTGTGTCGAGAGCCATCTCCGAGACATGGAGCTGTCGCTTCCATGGGTCCGCTTGAGTAGGAAAGATCTTGCCGCCATGTTCGACCGTCCGGCCGGGTTGGTGCCTGAGTGGGCGACCATTGCGCCGTTCTTTCATCCCGTTCCCACGTTGGCGACCGCCCCTGAACGTTTCACGGCCGCGCTCCGTGCGCTCGACCGTTTGCGGGAAGACTCGCTCAGCAATCCGTCACAGAATCGGCCCAGTTTGACAAGGATCGCCCTGCTGGCTGACGCCATACAGCAATCAGCCGCGGATGCCGCTGCACTCATCCGCCGTCTCACAATCATCACGCAGACAGTGGAGCAGATGGCTCGCGCCATGGACTTTACGTTCCTCTTCGATCCGACGCGCAAGCTGTTGTCCATCGGCTACCGCGTAACCGAGAACAGCTTGGAACCCAACTGCTACGACTTGCTTGCATCGGAAGCCCGGCTGGCAAGTTTTATGGCTATCGCCAAGGGCGACGTGCCGTCATCGCACTGGTTTCACCTGGGCCGTGCTCTGACGCCCGTGGAAAATGGTGCGGCCCTGATCTCATGGTCCGGTTCCATCTTCGAATACCTCATGCCGGCCTTGGTGATGCGTTTTCCGGCAGGCAGTTTGCTGAGTCGGACGTATGAGCTGATCGTCCGTCGGCAGATTCAATACGGTGAAGAACGCGGCGTCCCCTGGGGCGTCTCGGAGTCGGCCTATAACGCGCGCGATCTCGACCTGACGTACCAGTACTCCAGCTTTGGTGTGCCCGGCCTGGGACTCAAGCGCGGACTCATCGACGATGTCGTCGTCGCGCCATACGCTGCGGCACTCGCGGCCATGATCGATCCCGCGGCCGCGACGCAAGACTTTGCCCGACTCGCCGAGGCCGGCGGCAGGGGATCCTACGGGTTTTATGAGGCACTGGACTACACCGGCACGCGGGTGCCCGAAGGAAAAGACGTCGCCATTGTGAGGGCCTATATGTCGCATCATCAGGGCATGTCGTTGGTTGCGATCGCCAATGTCCTGAACGATGGAGTGATGAGGAACCGTTTCCACGCCGAGCCGATGGTGAGGGCCACCGAACTCCTGCTCCAGGAACGTACGCCGCACGACGTGCCGGTGGCGCGGCCACGCGCGGAAGAAGTCTCTGCAGTAGCACAAATCCGCGACCTCATTCCGCCGGTGTTGCGGCGATTCACCTCTCCACATGAGGCGACCCCGCGGACACATCTGCTGTCCAACGGCAGGTATGCCGTCATGCTGACCGCGGCAGGTTCGGGGTATAGCCGGTGGCGGGATATAGCGGTCACGCGTTGGCGTGAGGACGCCACGCGGGACTGCTGGGGCTCCTATATGTTTCTTCGCGACACGCAGACTGGCTACGTGTGGTCGGCCGGCTATCAGCCCAGCGGCGTCGAAGCCGACGACTATGAGGTGTCCTTTTCTGAAGAACGGGTGGAGATTATCCGGCGGGATGGCGATTGGAGCACGACGCTCGAGGTCGTGGTGTCGTCCGAAGATGATGCTGAAGTGCGGCGCATTTCTGTGACCAATATGGGGACAGGAGCGCGCGATTTACAGGTCACCTCTTATGCCGAGTTGTCCCTGGCTCCACAGGCCGTCGATGTGGCCCATCCGGCCTTCGCGAATCTGTTTGTTCAAACGGAATTCGTGCCGGAGACCGGCGCATTGCTCGCCACGCGCCGCAAGCGGTCGGATGAGGAAGCGACGGTGTGGGCTGCTCAGGTGGTGGTCGTCGAAGGCGACACCGTGGGTGAACTGCAATATGAAACGGATCGCGCCCGGTTTCTCGGACGCGGGCACCATGTCCGTACAGCTGTCTCGATGATCGATGGGCGGCCGCTCTCGAATACCGTTGGGTCCGTGCTCGATCCAGTGCTGAGCTTGCGCCGCACGGTCCGAGTACTCCCCGGCGAGACTGTACGCGTCGTGTTTTCGACCATCGTTGGCCAGACCCGCGATCAGGTGTTGGATCTAGCCGACAAGTACAGCGACCCGCGAGTGTTTGAACGTGCCATGTCGCTGGGGTGGACGCAGACGCAAGTCCAACTCCATCACCTCGGTATCGGAACTGACGAAGCGCAATTGTTCCAGCGACTGGCCAATGCGGTGCTGTATTCCGATGCATCGCTGCGTCCCTCTTCCGAGACACTCGGTCACAGCACAGTGGAACGTACGGCGCTGTGGGCACATGGGATCTCGGGCGATCTGCCCATCGTACTGGCTTGCATCGACAAAGCAGAGGACGTCGACACGGTCCGGCAATTGCTGCGGGCACATGAATACTGGCGGATGAAACAATTGTCCGCCGACGTGATCATCCTGAACGAAAAGCCGGCGTCCTACGAACAGGATCTGCAAGGCTCCCTGGAGGTGCTCGTGCGTGGCAGCCGCTTGCGCCTTGTGCCGGATATCGCCGGCGCGCGCGGCGACATTTATCTCCTGCGGGCCGACCTGCTTTCCGCACAAGAGCGGATGCTGCTGCAGCAGATCGCCAGGGTCGTCCTGCTGAGTCGGCGGGGCACTTTGGCGGAGCAGGTCACTCGATTACAGCGCAGGCACAGTACGCCGCCGCCGAACCTGCCGTCACCGCGTAGGAGCAAACGCCTGGATGTGCCGTTGCTTGAACGAGAACTCGAATTCTTTAACGGCCTAGGCGGTTTCGCGGACGATGGCCGCGAATATGTCACGATCCTCGGCGAAGGGCTGCGGACGCCGCAGCCCTGGATTAACGTCATCGCAAATCCGTCGTTCGGGTTTCTCGTATCGGAATCCGGTTCCGGGTTCACCTGGTCGCTGAACAGCCACGAAAATCAACTAACGCCTTGGTCGAACGATCCGGTGACTGATCCGTCAGGAGAAATGCTCTATATCCGCGATGACGATTCAGAGGAAATCTGGGGGCCCACGGCGCTGCCGATTCGCGATCCAGCGCCCTATGTGGCTTGCCACGGACAAGGCTATAGCCGGTTCCATCATGGTTCACATGGGATCCTGGTCGAATTGCTGCAGTTTGTGCCGCCTGAAGACCCGATCAAGATCTCTCGGCTCACGTTACAGAATGCGTCCGGCCGCTCGCGTCGCCTTTCTGTCACGGCCTATACCGAGTGGGTCCTGGGAAGCTCGCGTGGTGACTCCACGCCGTACATCATTACGGAGATCGATACGGAGACCGGAGCGCTCTTTGCACGTAACATGCTGGGCGGCGAGTTCCGTGGGCGCATCGCCTTTGTTGATCTTGCCGGGAAGCAAACCTCCTGGACAGGTGATCGCACAGAATTCCTGGGTCGCAATGGGACCCCCGAGCGTCCTCTGGCGCTTGAACTTGGAGGTGAGTTGTCTAGGAAGGTGGGCGCCGGGCTCGACCCCTGTGCCGCGTTGCAGCTGTCTATTGAGCTGCAGGCAGGCGAACGTGCGGAAATTGTCTGGTTTCTTGGACAGACCGAGGGGAGGGAACAGGCGCGTCGGTTGCTCAACCGGTACCGTGGCGCCGATGTGAACGCGCTCTTGCACGAAGTCGTTCGCCGTTGGGACGACGTGCTGGGCGCCGTAGAGGTCCGGACGCCGGAGCGGGCTATGGACGTATTGCTAAATCGCTGGGTGCTCTATCAGACGCTGGTTTGCCGGGTTTGGGCACGCGCGGCGTTTTATCAGCTGAGCGGGGCCTATGGGTTTCGTGACCAACTCCAGGATGTGATGGCCCTCAGCGTCTCGGCCCGCGATGTCACACGCGAGCATTTGTTGCGGGCAGCTGCGCGGCAGTTCACGGAGGGTGATGTTCAGCACTGGTGGCATCCTCCATCCGGGCGCGGTGTACGGACCCGCATCTCCGATGATCTGCTCTGGCTGCCGTACGCAGTCATCCAGTTCCTTGAAGTTACTGGCGATACGGCCCTGTTGGATGAATTGGTGCCTTTTCTTGAAGGCCCGGCCTTGGCGGAAGGACAACATGAATTGTATTTTGAGCCGCGAGTGTCTGAGATGCGCGCGACCCTCTTTGAGCATTGTGCGCGCGCGTTGGACCGAAGCCTTGCCGTTGGGAGTCACGGCCTTCCGCTCATGGGTACCGGAGATTGGAATGACGGGATGAATCGTGTCGGTCAACAGGGCAGGGGTGAAAGCGTCTGGCTCGCCTGGTTTCTACACACGGTGCTTTGGGAGTTCGCCAAGGTGGCGGCCCAGCGCGGCGAACATGTTCGTGCAGAAACGTGGCGGCTCCACGTGAGTGCATTGAAGGCCGCGATCGAACGGGACGGGTGGGATGGAGAATGGTACCGCCGCGCGTACTTTGACGACGGTACGCCACTCGGTTCCGCTACAGATCCGGAGTGCCGCATCGATTCCATTGCGCAATCCTGGGGAATAATCAGCGGCGCTGCAGACCCGGGCCGTGGAGCGCGCGCCATGGCGGCGGTGGAACAGCATCTTGTGAACCGGCGGGACGGGCTCATTCTTCTCCTGACTCCACCGTTCGACCGTATGTCGCGGGATCCTGGCTATATCAAAGGATACGTGCCTGGCATTCGTGAAAATGGCGGCCAATATACCCACGCGGCCGTCTGGACCCTGCTGGCATTCGTGGCAATGGGTGATGGCGACAAGGCCGGCGAGTTGTTTCGCATGCTAAATCCTATTCATCGCGTCTCTTCGCGATCGAAGGTCCAGCGTTACAAGGTCGAGCCATACGTCATAGCAGGTGACGTGTATAGCGATCCTCTGCATGCCGGCTGCGGGGGATGGACCTGGTACAGTGGTTCGGCGGGCTGGCTCTATCGGGCCGGTGTGGAATGGATGCTTGGCTTCCGCTTGCGCGGTTCCACCCTCTCCATCGATCCTTGCATTCCGCGCCACTGGCCGGGATATTCTATTCGTTTCCGGTATCATTCGGCGCTCTATGACATTACGGTTGAGAATCCGCGCAATGCGACCCGTGGCGTGACGGTGACCGAACTGGATGGCGCGCCGTTGATAGGTCGTGACAATATTCCACTCGTCGCCGCCGGCGAGCACCACATTCGCATCGTACTTGGATGATGTATGGCAAAGGTAGTCACTCGCCGTAGGTCATTCACGCTCAGCTGACTAGCTCGCTGCTTCTACCCCATCACCGAGCGTTACAAAACCTCCCTGCCTCCATTCGTAAACCCGAGGTCGCTGGTTCGATTCCAGTCGCCGGCTCCAGATTGCGAAGCAACTGGTACTACAACGACGTGTACAAGCTGCATTGCACAAGACTGCGGGAAGCGGAGATCTTCTCGAAGTATCTATCCTCAAGGCCATTTCGAGGGTGCAAGTGCTGAACAGACTCGTGAGTTAGCCCACCGTTCGACGTGTTTCCGGCATCCTCTCGCCATAGCAAGAACTGCCACATTCGCAAAACTCAATAAAGTAAAAATACCACCTCGTAGGACGGATGCCCTAGCGTTAATCCCAGTACGATGAATGTTCTTAGTTCTATATTTTTTGGCACTTGTGTCGGGAACCTCGTTTGACCCCGAACAAACCACTCATGTCTTCCACGTTCCCCCTCAATGAACCCCTTTTTTGATAAAGGTGCACACGTGCGGAAATATTTAGTTGGTTCTCTCCTCGTATTCTCGTCGCTTGCCTTCCGCATGCTGTTCGCACAGCGAAAACAGGCGGAAGGGGAACTCAAGGCCATTGCCTGGCTGCTGCGGGAAGGGAGAACGCCGTTCCAAATGCCAAAAGTACAGGCCTATGGAGATTTGACTCAACTCAACACCGAAGGGACCATTCTCCGGACGGTTGGAAAAGATCTCCTCGTAAATGTCTCCGGTGATGCCCTCCACCTCATCGGGACCTCGGGCGCGGTATGCGAAAGGAATGGAGAGTACGCCTCATGCCTCGTGGCATCGGACTGGTGTCGGTTCCTGGACCACACGTCGCGCGACCGCTGTGGCACGACCGACAATCGGGCTGCCTTGACCAGCGGCAAGTGGCATTGTCGAGAATCAGGTCGGGAAGCGTCGATCCTCGCGATGGAGACAGGGAAGCCGGTCGACATGCCCTGCAAAGGTGGAATCAATCTGTATGCGGCACCAATCAAGGTCGATGGAGAAACGGTCGGAAGCATCGCCATTGGCTACGGGGATCCGCCCAAGGATCAACAGCGACTGATGGAAGTGGCCGAGCGGTATGGCGTTCAGGTGGAGAGACTCCGCGAACTCAGCGCCAACATGCCGTCTCGGCCGCAATTCATCGTAGCGGTCGCGAAAGCGCGCTTGCGAAGTGAGGCCAACTTGTTGGGGGAGATCATCAAACGGAAAGGCGTTGAAGAAGCCTTGGCCGACTTGACAAAACACCTCGAAGCCCGCGTCACGAAGCGCACCGAGCAGCTCCGGGCGTTGGCAACTGAATTGAATCTTGCCGAGCAACAGGAGCGCAAGCGGCTGGCTGTGGAACTGCACGATCACCTGCAACATCTCCTGGTGCTGGGGAAACTAAAGATTGGCCAGGGGAAGCGGTATGCCCCGCCGATTCCTGTTTTGACTGACGCATTGAAGCAGGTTGACCAGGTGTTGTCCGACGCCCTGCGCTACACGAGGACGTTGGTCGCCGAATTAAGTCCCGCTGTATTGAGGGATCACGGACTGTTAGCGGCGCTGACATGGCTGAGCGAGTATATGCAGAAACGCTCCGTAACTGTCACCGTGAGTATGCCTGAAGAGCTCCACCTCACCTTGCCGGAGGATCAAGCGATACTGCTGTTCCAATCTGTGCGAGAACTTCTCATCAACACCTCGAAATATGCAGGGACCGGCGCCGCCACGGTCACAGTCGAATGCCGCGACGATCAGTTACGAATACAAGTGCGCGATGAAGGCACCGGCTTCGACGTGGCTGCCACTACAGTTGCTGCAGTACCATCGATCGGTGGAGTGTCATTCAAATTTGGCCTGCTCAGTATCCTGGAGCGGATGCAGGCATTGGGGGGATCGTTCGACATTCAATCTGCCCCGGGGCAGGGAGTCACCGCGACGCTGACCCTGCCTCTGAGTCAAAGACAGACAAGACCGGCGGCATAAGCACAGTAAAGGATAGACTGAACGAGAAATCATAGAACCGCGCACAAGCCCTTGGCCCGGCATGAACAAATGGGGATACCGTTGCAATAGCGAGCACTTGTCAAAAACAGCAGGCATTTCAGCCGCTAGGGGATTCGCTGATAGACAAATCGCTGATCTACTTTATACTCCTGACCAAATGGAAAGTGGGAACAAGATACGAGTGCTTCTCGTTGATGATGATGTCCGTGTTCGTGAAACGTTAGGCAGTATCCTAAAAGCTTATTCCAACATCGAAGTGGTCGGTGAAGCTAGCGATGGTGACGAGGCCGTTACGAGTGTGGGAAAGCTCCGGCCCGCGGTGGTGGTAATGGATATCGCTATGAAGAAAATGGACGGAATTACGGCAGCTCGGTTAATCAAGGCCCAATATCCCGCTGTTCTCGTGGTGGGATGCTCTGCTCACACGGAAGAGTACCAGGTATACGCAATGCAGCGAGTACGCGCTTTTGAAGTGTTATTGAAGAAGGAGGATGCAGCCCAGGACTTGTACCCCTCGATACAGAGAGTTATGGCAGCGGCCGCTTAATCCTACCGCGTCCCTCTCTCTATTCTTGCATATCTTTCCGTTTGGGGACTCGCTCTCACCCTGCTGCTGATGCCGTCATAGAACCGCTTCCGACCTTCCCTGACCAGTCCGCTTTGCCGACCGTCGTTCGGCTCTAGACACTCACCCAGTGTGACCTATTAATTCCCAGTGTATGTCTGGTCGTGATATGTCTTTCATGCACCTTGTGAGTGAATTCCAGCGGAAGGGAAAGAAGTCTGTCGGCGCATGGGCTCTCCAGAGGGAACGACCCTCTCCAGAGCGGATCTTCAGGTACTCAGGGACCAGTCACATGTTCTTTATAAGGAAGCGGTGAGTCTACTGAACAAGAAGGAGACAAGAGGAAGTGAATGATCAAACCTATCCTTGGGGGAGGCTTATTCACTAGAATTGCGCGGCGAAGAATTTTTCCGATCCGTGATGTCCCGAAATACCAGGATGACTCCAGGTGTGGAGGGGTACCCCTGTATTTCGTACCAGCGCTTGTCTCCAGGATAGAGAAACTCGAATTTGATTGAGGCGTGATCTTCGAGCGCCTTACGAAGCTCCCCCTCGACGGTGGTGCCTTTCACGTCTGGAAACACTTCCCACAATGATTTGCCGATCATGATCTGAGGGTCTTGGCCTAACCGACGGAACGTACCTGCTGCGGCCTTGTTCATCGCCACATACTTCGATTGCCCATCGAGTTTCACGACAGCATCCTCGATGCCATCAAGGATGGCCATGAGATCGTCTTTCCGGAATGGACTTTCCATTATCACTACGGTAGCGAGAAATATCCTCGCCGTCCAGACACGGAAACCCTGAAAGGTATTGGGGAGAATGGTGGATGGAATGCGCAAGGCATTGATTTCTTAGCGGCTCCGTCAGTTTGTTATACCGATCCGCATATGGAGGTAGGCGCAATCGTACAAGCCTAGAATTAGGTTTTCGTGTATCTTCGGCGAAATTTTAGCTTCCGTCTGTCATCGCTGGAAGACTCGGCCATGCGAGAAGACCAAGCCAAAATCAAACGCGAAGAGTGGGCAGCGAAGGGAAGTCCACCATGCGAACACCGTACGCTCAAGCTGCTTTATACTGTCGAGAACTACATTACTGGCGATTATGTGTGCGTTGACTGTGGCGAATGCGTCGGCAAAGTCTCGAAACCTTAGTTCAAGAATTTTCCCTCTAATGCGGTCAGGCGGCGAGTACCCTTGGTCCCTACGGCTGGACAAGTGTTCCTAGAGCAGGAGACAAAACATTCCTATCTGTCGCTTCTTTACCTTCATCGGGCCAGTTTCGATTTACTCTCGCCCTTTTAGCTTATCGCTCTCCCTAGAAAGATCATTTGATTCCGGCTTTTTCTTGGTTCAGGTGAGGGGTCTCACTGGTGCACGGTCACAAGTTTATTAACGGATTAGGAACTTATCTACAGGTGCAACTCTTGCTCCTTATAAGAAAATGGAGTGCTCAGAAAGGCTGAACTTTACGTACGTATCGTATTGCGTGGAGGAGGGAGGTATGCCAGTCCAACGCTTCATTGTAGGATCGGCTCTCATCATCTTGACCGGCTGTCAGCATTCGCTTGTGCGCGACATTATGCCCGCCGTATCCAGAACCGGCGAAGTTCAGGATGTTGTCATTCAAGACACCGTTTCGCCGACTTCCATCATGGCTAAACCTGGGGATGAAATTCGATGGATCAATAAGCGGCAAGCTGACGTCCAAGTGATCGTTATCAGTCGCCCCAGGGAGCAACTCACATGTCAGCGGAGCTTCTGGGGAATGATGGGAGCGGACAGTAATCAGTACACTGCGAACGTGGAGAGGAATGATACAGCAGCTATCTGCTTTCGAGATCCCACCGAACTAAAGTATGTCGTGAGAACAAAATCGGGTGATCCCAGTGGAGAGCACAGCTTTCCGGGGACAATTAAGATCGCGCAGGAGGAAGACCCAGGCCCTTCGATGCAGACACGCGAAACGGCCTCTCTGACAAAGGAGGAACCATCCTTAATTCCATGAACAGGTCATGGACATTCGCATGCCCCGCATTAGAGTGTGATCGAACAAGACTACTGGGCACATCCCTCAATTTCAGGGATTTGGAGAGTATCACTCGTGCCTCTGCGTTTTAATTACGTCAGCGTATTCCTAGGTTCGGCTCGGGGCCTTACCAGTAGTGCATCCCCTACACCTCGCCTAAGGTTTAAGGGACAAATGAAAAGCGGAAATCTCGCTCGCTTTGCTCCTGTCAAATCAAGCGACAGCGTTGACTAATGTGAAACAATGAATTTCTTCAAAAAACACCGGGCGCTTGCCTCACTCAATCAGGCGAGCAGGAATCTGCTCGAAATCCTATCAGATGGAACTGAACTAGACGAGTGTGACCAGTCGTACATTCAATGTCATTTGCGTCTCATGGAGTTGACCTACTCCAATTGGAAGAACAGCCCGATCGAGAAATCAACCAAGGAAGCAGATATTCGCCCCGCTGCCTAATTACGGCGCCGTGGTCGTCTTCCCGCCGAGCCCAGTAGCATTCCGCAGCCTGCATCAACAACTCATTTTGGGCGAACACCTCTGCACGTTTGTCTATGCCAAAACGGATTTGCATCCCACCAAACTGTCCGATCGCGGTATTCAGAGCGTGGTAAGTCCGTGGGCCAGAGCGAACTTGATGAGGTCGGCGGTCGTATGGACGCCAACCTTCCGTGTGATGTTGGCTTTGTGGAATTCAACAGTCTTTATCGAGATGTTCAGCTGCTGCGCAATCTGCTTTGCCGTCTCGCCTTGTGCCAACAGAACTAGAATCTCTCGTTGTCGATCGGTAAGATCGCCGGAATAGCCCTCAGGCCTGAACCACTCGTCTTCCAACGCCTCGCGCACCTCTGGCGTAATCTGACACGACAGGAAACGTTTGTTAGCAAGCACCGTGTGAATCGCCTGACGCAGTTCCTCTGACGCCGACTGCTTTAGCACGTAGCCGCTCGCTCCTGCTTTAAATGCCTCACTGATGGAAATGGCTTCTGTTAACATCGTCACGAGAATCACTTTTACTTTGGGAAGGTGTTTTCTTAGTTCTTTGGCAGCCGCAAAGCCGCTTAATCCCGGCATGCACGCGTCCAAGAGAATGACGTCCGGCCGGTACTCCAGCGCACGTTTGATGATTTCACCGGAGTCCTGCACCGTACCCACAATTTGGAAATGCGGTTCGAGCAGGGTGCTGATACTTTCAAGTACGAGCGGATGATCATCGACGATCAAGATTTTCGTCGTGTGTGTTTGCACGCTTCAACCCTCACAAGTATCTATTGGTGAGACACCAAAAAAAGAGCCCGCCTCCCTTTCGGTGAGCGGGCTCCTACTCTTGGATTCGGCAATGTTTCCACTGCCGTAGTCTAAGATAAAGGCAGTGTACCACCAGCGCCTCCACAGAATGGCTAGGGAAAACACTGGGAGCTCCCTGGAAAAACACGAGCTAACGAGAAGGATGTATCACGGCAGTGATGCTAGCGTAGGTCCACCCACCACTTTGGGGACTGACCTTGTTTAACTGCGTTGCTGCAACAATTAAGGATCGTAATCAGGCCAAGCTGAAACTCGAATGCATCGCCTTTGACGAAGGCACTATCGAGCATGTCGATGGCGTGGCGAATCGCAGCCATGGCCTGTGGAATGGCCCCATGAAGGGTTCTAGCCCTACTTGGTTTCCTATCTAGTTGACTTCCTGGAGAATTCCTTCATACTCATCTTTGGTTCCTGAATTCCACATCCCCTTGCGGCCTCCCCTTTGACCGCGTCCCCGTCTGAAAGGCGAGCGACATCATTCGTCACTTCTTGCTTCCAAAAGATGAGAGTGGCCACTGCTGGGAGATCAGACTTCTAGCGGACGGTACCATTCAACACCGCAAAGCATCCGGAACGAGATGAGCGCGGAGGGTGACGCTCAACGAACACCTCGCGCCGGTGAAGCACTTCGCATTCTCGTGGTCGATGATTTTGCTCCTGTTCGGGAATCCCTTTGCAGCTTGTTTCTAGCGTACGAACCCTTAACTGTCGTCGGTGAGGCCACAGACGGGGAGGCAGCCGTTGAAATGGCCTTTCGGCTCCTTCCTCACATCATTGTCATGGATGTGAAAATGCCTCGGATAAGTGGCGTGGAGGCAACTCGGCGGATCAAACGGTTTCTTCCAGGCGTCCACATCATTGGAATCTCCACGCTAGATGACGCTTTCATAAGAGAATCCATGAAAGCCGTCGGATCTTCACACTTCGTCACAAAAGACTACGCCCATACACTTCCTGACCTCATTGCCAAGATTACCGGCAGCCCAATCACAAGACGTTAGAGGCAAGCAAAACGTTGATGTGTATCTTCACTTGATCCTACTCTGCTACCGCGCTGCTACGATTCAGCCTCCGCACTGAGCGTCGTCGATTGTCCACATAACTATTTTGGCGTTCCATTGTCCACCGCGGCATCGCGGTCGATTGTGTCGGGGGCTATATCTCGTTAGATGGAGGTAGGTCTCGCGGGCTTCTGTTCCGAGTTCTCCAATATCGAATACGACACCAGCAATGGGATCGGATCAGATGCATCGAGGATTGGATCCGATTCACAAACAGCTCACGTGCTGGATCGTGGTTCGCATAATTCTCTGTGTTTTCCATCCATTCAGTTCTCACTATCACAGGTACGTGTGATGCAGTCATTTGTATCCGTAAGAAGAGCATCAAGCGTTTCGCTAGAGGATTGGGAATTCTCGACAAGGTAGACCGATCGGCGTCAGAGAAAGGTCTGCGCTCAACCAAAGGAGGCGAAGCATGAATCATAGAATATGTTGATCGCGTCGAGTGCGACTTGGCAAGCAAGGCACGCGTGGAAGACCTTAAATAACGGGGGCACCCTTTACTAACACGGAGGGACGAATCATGAGATACCTAAGTGGCATAGGTACAACCGTAGCGCTCTTGGCCCTTGCCGTTCCAACTGGGGCGGAGACGTTGACCCAAGGGTCAACCGGATCGGGTCAGCCTCAAATGATCAGGTCACAAAATACGGACCCAGATGCCGAAGTGGTGATGAAGGATAAGACGTTCCGCATCGCCAAAGGAGAAACTGCGAAAGGATTCATGCTCTTGGCTGGTGCCCGCGCCGACATCGTCCTGAGGAACGAAGATACCGTGGCACATGAGTTCGTGTCCTCAATGCTTTTCAATGTTCCATTTCGGCTCGATGGTAACGGTGCGTTCATAAAGTTGCCGACTGCGGCGGGGGTGCGCGTTGATCCCGGAAATGTTGTCCGATTGACTTTCGATGTCCCTCAGGACTCCAAAGAGTTTCAAAATCTCTACGAGGTATTCTGGTGCAACGTCCACGGGAAGCAGCACGGCGACAAAATGCGCGGAGAGGTGTTGATCGTCGAGCAAAGGGGTGAGGTTGGAGGAGGTTGACGGCAGAGCGAACGCTCGAAGCAGTGCGTGAGTGGCCCAGGGGAGTTGTGTATGGCTCATGGCTTGTCGTATGTAACACGCCCGTTGCGAGAGGCAAGGAGCGAATCCAGAAGCGCTGGCGCGTGCTCCACTTTTCTGCAGCTCATGGTCTTGGCTGTTGTGCTAGCCGGTGGAGTATGCGTCGCTCTCGCCCAAGCTGAGGAGGCCGAGTATGAGCCCGACGTGATTCTGGTCATCAAGGAGAAGGCTTTCCACATGGTCAAGGGGAAGTCCGCGGGGGAAAATTCGCTGCATCCAGCCTTCTCCTTGTCCGCTGGTGAGGATATCATCCTGGAGTTGCGCAACGAGGATAGTCTGCCCCATGAGTTCGTCTCCCCCTTGTTCGCGAAGGTGGAATTCCAATTCTGGGGCAAAGCGACGCTGGTCTACACGTATACGGCCAATGGGCTACGCATCGATCCAGGAGAGAGAGTAGCTCTTCGCTTTGAGCTGCCGAAGGACTTCAGTGGGGAGCTGTTCAAATTCTGGTGCAACGTTCACGGAAAGCTACACGGCGACGTCCTGCAAGGGGAAATGTTTATCGTGAAGCCCAAGCATGGGTGACCGAGAACGGGAAAGGCTCAGATGAAACAAATGACCAGGCTGGCGGTACTGTTCGCCACAACGATGGTTGGCGCTACGGTTGGGACAGCCCTCATTTCCCCCCATGGCAGCATCTGGGCACATGACGGAGCCCCCGATATTCACCAGGGCGCTCATTCGTCAGCCCAACCGCCCGCCGTCGATGTCGAGATCATCATTCGGGAGGGAGGGCATCCCATTCTCAAGGGACAACAGACGCACGGACAAGTCCTTAGGTTGGTTGCGGGCGAATCTATCGTCCTTGCGCTCCGGAACGAAGATATCGGTCCTCGTGAATTCATTTCTCCTCTCTTTACTAGGACAGAGATACATTTTGTGGGACGCGCAACAGGAATGTTTCGGAAAGACGCGGCTGGGTTTCGGTTGAATCCTGGGGATACCTTGACCTTGCAGTTTATGGCGCCCTACAGCGGATTTCACAGAATGTATGATCTGATTTGGTGTAGTCATGACGGGAAGGCCGGCACAGAGGTGCAGGAACTGTTGATTGTCATGACCGAAGAGAAGATGTAACGGCGCTGGAAGCGGGACAGTCTGGGTCTTCAAGGGGGTCTGCCATGCGTGCACCAACTCGGAGCAGTGTCATCCTTTTCGGCCTCGCCCTGCTCCTTTCTGAAGAACTCATGGGTGAAGTGGCGCGCACAGGAGTGCAAGGAGGAATTCCACCAGAGGTGGTGGCCGAGTACGTCTATGCGATCGTTCAAGCTAATCGCACCCTGTATACGACCCACGTGGCGGAACGCATGCAGGAACTAGGGGTGGTTGTGGCGACCGAACAGTGGAAGAAGCAGGGAACGTTGCCACTTCCAGCACAAATGCTGCTTATGGCAGGGGAGGATGTTGAAGGGCAAGGAACCAATTTGCGCATCCGGCTGTCCAGCCTATGGCCGATCAACAAGGCGAATGCTCCAGCTGATGACTTTGAACGGATCGGATTAGAGAGGGTGGCAAAGGAGCCACAAAAGCCGTATACCGGTATCGTTACCCAAGGGGAGCGACGTATGTTCAAGGCCATCTACGCCGATCGAGCTGTCACGAAAGCCTGTATCGAGTGCCACAACGGCCATGCCTTGAGCAATAAGCGAGACCTTAAGCTCTACGATGTAATGGGAGGAATCGTCATTTCATTCCCGTCCCGCTAAGCGCGTAACGAGGTGAGCCTCGTCTACATTAACGCCACTCCACAGTTCCGAATCCCGTTTCTCCGAGGAACACGTACATCAGGCTGACCATTCCGACTGTTTGATCCTTATACTCGATATTGGGATACTTCGCGTCCCGATGCGACTGGGCATACCGCACTGCCACTCCGTGACGGTCGTAGACCCGCACCGTCAGGGACGAATCACCGCGCACAATATTCTCCCATCCGTCTTCTGAGGATAGAGCGTTGCTGACATAATACTCACGGCCGGTGAGATCGATCATTAGTCTATTGCCGAACATGAGGCGAAGGGAGAGCAAGGCATGAGGGGTCACTCCATAGTGATAGTCACGTTCACCCGTCTGCTCGATACTGCCAGCTGCGCCATAGCCTGCCCCAGCGAGGGCCGTCCCTTGTAGTGCCACCGTCTGCGATAACCACGTCTGCCAGGTTGTTCCAAGCGACAGGGCCGTATTCGAGACACGGAACACTTGCGGAGAGATGTAATCGTAATTTCCGTAGAGTCCCCATATCCCCCGCGTGGATTCACCGGACGCGTAGGTCGCCCCCAGAAGAAGCCCACGAGTGTTGATGCTTTCCAATGCATTGGCGGTGACCGCAGTGACATGAAAGTCAAAATAATCGAATGGGCGACTGTAACTGTAGCCTGGCTTGCCAGGGAGACCGTAACTAAAGGTGAAGTCTGCCACGGCCCCCGTCTCTTCTACCGCAGATGAGACGTTCCTGCTGCTCGAAGAGATCGTTCCTCCTGCCTGTAAGCGCATGAAAGTGGCGGGCGTGTGGCTTGGAAACACGGCGTCGAACTTATCGCCGAAGACCAGGCGATTGAATCCCGTTGGGGGGGAGATAAGCGCTGCGCCGAGTTCTCGCCAGAAACCGGGTCTTCCGTCGCTGTCCTCGAGCAAGAGGCTGGCCATCCGGAAGAAAGGCTCTCCCAAAAAAGTGCCCCCAATCGACGTCGCAATCATGTCGTTAATGGAAGGATTCGTCGTCTCGCCCGCTATTTCCCAGACAAAACTTCCGGCGGCACTGTAGAGGAACGATTCCCAGAAGTTCAGCCCGGACGATCTGGCGATACCGTAATAGATGCTTCCACCATAGGGATGAAGGAACTGATTAACCTTGAATTGATCATTATCGATGACCCACTTCGAGTTGGTGAGATTTTTCCAGATCGTGTCTCCGTTCGTTTGGTAATCGGACTTCGGCTCGACAAAATTGCGGTCGAATAGATTCAGCAAGAATTCGTATAACAAGATCTCGCCGGCAGGAAGGAGGTAACTCCGGCCGGCCCCGGTCTCCCAATCAAGCTTTTCATTATGCCAGTCACGAGCTATACGAACAATTGTGTATGGTTCGTCTTTCTTCGCAGACGAGGTGTCATAGAGCAACGGCTCGAAGGGTGATGGTGGGCCTTGCACAGGTGCAGCAGCAGGGGAAGACTCTGCGGCATGACCTTGGACGGCTAGGGGAATAGAAAGGAGCACCAGAAGAAACATCCGTTGCACTTTCCTGCTTGTCCGGCATGGGTGGACAGGTGAGAGGTCTCGTCTCTTGAGCATTGTGTAGTTCATGCGACGGCGCGGTTCCCCAGCCTGCTTCAAGCGGTCAGGGACCTAACATATTTCGCTCATCTCATTATCGATGAATCTTTGAAATGGGTGCCAGACCCAGGTCCTACATTGCACGCTGAAGAAACAGACAGGATTAATTCTATCTTCTTTCGATTGTACGACAGTGATCGTAGATGAATGGACACTTATGTAGGCCACGGCATAGAGTAACTGCTCGTTTTCTAACTCGAAGGCCCTGGTAGGTAGGCCGCCTGGGAGGTAATTTCCTGTCGCCAGGGTGGCCAGGGGAATACGTGCATTCATCCCCATTACTCTACGTAGAAACCATCTCCTACCTAAGATAGGTTGTCGCTTTTTGCGCATTCGACTAGGCTGAACACTGGTATATCTCGTTCTAAAAGGTGGTGGATGGTGATTCACGGACTACAGACATTTTCGGCGGGGATTCCGGGTCAAATCGGTCACGCTATTGGATATTTTCGACAGTGGCTTTCTTCCTCGGCAAGCACATTGCCACTTCCAAAAAGAACGCGCATCCCATTGAGGTCCAAGCATGCAGGTCACTGTATGTGGCGACGTGTGGCTCGCCAGCGATTGAGCGACCATCTGTTAGGCTGGCTGGGTTGGTATCCATGGCAATGCAAAGGATGCCAAACCCGCTCCTATTTTCGTGTACGCTTCTGACTTTCTATGCACGATGCTGACAGCTGTTTCCAGGCATCGTTGATGTTTGGCTCTTTTGATTAGATCCGAGACAACCTCGCTTCACCACCATTGCTGATAGTCCCCTCGATTTACCAACTCGGCGCAGTGGTCCAACAGCACGATAAGGCAAGCCTCAAATAGTTTACTGTCTCCCTGTACAAATGCTTCATCCATGGACGTGATGGACTCATGGATTTGAACGCAGCTAGCCAACTCAGGCGGCATCCCATTGATCCGTCTCAATGCCGACTGCCATGCCCGTTCCCAGTCTGGACCAGTCCATTTGGTTGGCTCGTTCTTCGGACAATTCCACCTGTTCTGCATTGGCCCTCCTTCAAACAGACACGCAAAAATTATTTCAAACCCAGCGATGATACCGAGACGGCGTGACACGCAAGTCACGCCCCTGTAAGGGCGGTGTTAATTGACGGGAAACTGTTTGTAAGGTCTTTTCTTGTCTAGGCGTAGTGGCTGGCCTACGGTCTGGCAGCAGATGCCCTTGCCTGACAATTTGCTGTCAGTTTTATCAGTGGATATCGGACTTCTCGTTCTTTAAGATGCCGTCTCTTATACATCCTTAGGACGTGAGGGGCGTTTAATGAAAATTCAACACGCATCATGGTAGCCGTTACTTCGGTATTGTGTTTCCTCTGGCTCTCCATGGCAGCTAATGCAAATGATGATGTCTTAACTGTGGGGGTACAGCAAATCAGCCTCACCGCTGGACCGGTCTCTCCATTGCGCTTAACTCCGGCACAGTCATCCAAATTGTTTGGGGAACAAACGACCGTGAGTTGGGCGATGACCATCACGGAGCCGCGGGGTAAAGGGGTCTTCGACGGTGCGCTGTCTCTAGGTGTCGAAGCAGTCTTCTTCCATACAAGGCGGCCCGCAGAAAGCTATAACGTTGGAGCTATGCCGTATTTACGGCATGTCTTTGGAAGTCGTGCGGTCGTTCGACCCTATCTCGAAGGTGGCGGCGGAGGAATATGGGGTACACTGGCAGGAACACCAGAACAGGCATCGGATATGAATTTTCTCCTCATGGCAGGCGCGGGGCTGTCATGGTTTTTTTCTCCCCACGCTGCGGTGTCTCTGGGCTATCGGTTTTATCATATTTCAAATGGCGGATTGGGGAATCCCAATAGCGGACTGAACTACAACTATCCATTCATTGGCCTGTCGTATCTTCACTTCTAGCAACTGCGGCCAGTCAAAAACGGGTCAAATCTACCGCAATCTGAAAGTTGATCTGCATGCTACTTGCTCCGACATGATTGGTCGTGCGTAGTCAGTCACAAGTTTAATGGCTAGTCCGCTTTCCCCCTAGGCAACTCCTGAAGGTCTTTTCCTAATAGCGGCGCTGGACGCTGATCGATCTAGTTGCGACGCCCTTGAAGAGAACGTGGTATGTCGGCCTATCTATAAGGAAAGAGTGGTACGGAGCGACGAGGCCAAACCGAATCGTGAGAGGGCAAAGATCAGCCATTTCGAGGGGTCGAAGTTATACCAACGAGGACCGTTCCGATAGTCCGCTTGGTTGGTATGGTGATAGTTGTGGTAGCCTTCGCCAAATGTGATTAGCGAAACCCACCAGCTATCCCGACTGGAATCCGCCTGACCATGAGGTTGACGGCCCCACAGATGGCAGATCGAATTGATGCAAAAGGTCGAATTGAGTACGGCGAAGGTGCGGCCGATGCCGGCGAGCAGGAAACACCCCAGGCCGCCGATCCAACCGTTATGGAGGAAGCCAACCACAAACGTGAGAGCGAGTCCTGAGAGGACTAAGGGAAGATAGAAGTGATGCTGCCACATCGCGACCGGATCTTGCTGTAGGCGGCTTGCGTATTTCTGATCCGCATGGACTTTCTTGAAAAACAACCATCCACAGTGGCTGTACCAAAATCCCTGCTGCGCGTTGTAGGGGTCCTGCTCTTGGTCGGTGTGGGCGTGGTGGCGGATATGGTCTGCCGCCCACTTGAGCGCAGAGTTTTGGAGCGCCCACGCGCCGGCAACTAAGAACCCAGCCTTGACCCAATTGGGGCAAGCGAAGCTACGGTGGGCCATCAGACGGTGGTAACCGACCGTAATGCCCAATCCAGTCACGACATACAGCAGCCCGAACATGGTCCAGTCCAGCCACGTGTAGCCGTAAAGCATTGCGAAGGCGGGGACTCCGATCAACGCGCCAACAGTTATCAGGCCGAACAGTATCATCGCTATATAATCAGGGTAGGCTCGCCTAAGTTCTGTCGATAATGGTGCGGTGTGTCTCATATCGTTTGTGTCTCGCAGATCTTAAGGTTGGCTGTTGGATGCACGGAGAACAGCAGAAACTAGAGCATCAATCGCGCAGAGACTAGGAATGAAGGAGGGAGGGCGCGAGGGATAAGATAGTACTGGAGTTCAAACTAGGTATCACCCTAGCACACCTTCCCTGAATATAGATAGCAAGTCATCAATTCGGCACACAATCAACTGTTTGTGAGCCACTTCCTTGGGCAGCAGGCCTCGGATTGGCGACCATGGCCAAGCTTTGGCAGAACTAGCGTGCTCGATCGTGTTTGAGCGGTGTTCCACCTGACTCCAATTCATCTGTAAGCGTTTGAGAGAACCACCTGGTAGCAGCCTGGTAGCAGAATGGATTCTCGTGAAATCATTGAGAGGGATTTGCGGGAGGATGATCGATTTTGCTTAGCACTTCGTTGCAATAGTGTTTGACGAGCAAAGCTTCATCTTGAGTAAGTGGTCGATGTACCGCGATGGCTGAAAGAAGGCGCTCGCAGGCGCTGATGAACTTTTGAACATCCTCCGAGAGTTTCATGATCCTCCACGACAAAATGAGGTATCGAAATGTATCCGCACTGATTAGAAGGTAGCGGATAGCCTTGGTTCGTGTAAGACCTGAAAGCACTACTTCCGAAGAGGGGAACGCCCCTAATGACTAGTAATAGGGGCCTGACGGGCTTACTGCCCCCTCCGTCCTAAGTACTTCAAATAAGGGCGGACTGGCCGGGCTATAGTGTCTCGCGTGTAGGCGGTCGCTGATAGACAATTTCCCAGCCTTCGGTAAGATGCGACCCATGGAAAAACGACGTATGGGGATACCGGGTGTTGGTGGAGCCGGGTGGGGGGAACACATCTGTGCATTCTTCTACACCAAGGACGAGCTGCTCAAACTGACGGTGCCATATATCAAGGCCGGCTTGGAGGACAACGAATTCTGCATGTGGATCACTGGAGATCCCGTCACCGAGAACGACGCGCTTCAGGCCTTGGAGCAGGTCTTGCCCGATGCGCACCAATACCTGGTGAATAAACAGTTGGAAATTTTCCCGCACAGCCAATGGTATCTTTTCTCTGGTATTTTTGACGCTGGGCTTGTTCTTGGTAACTGGCTGTCCAAATCCAAGCATGCTGAGGGGAAAGGTTTTGCTGGTATGCGTATTACTGGGAATCCCTTCTGGCTCGCGTCTGAACAGGATTGGGAGCAATTCGGAGCCTATGAACAAGCGGTCACTCAAAGCATCCGCGATGAGCGGATTCTTGCGCTGTGCATGTACCCAATAGAGATCTGCAAACTCACCCATGTCATGCAAACCTTGTCCTTCCATGGATCGGCGCTAATTGCACGCAACGAAGATTGGCAACGCCACGCCATCCCGTCCCCAAATACACCACACCTCCCTCTCGCTTAGATTGGGGTCGTCCCAGCGATTCCTAATACAGGTTCTCCACGGGACTCTCAATCAGCCGACCGATCCGCCACAGTGGAACAGATGACAACCTCTAAGCCGCGGGCCTACTGATTCTAGTGCGTTTCCCAGTATGTCAGCAGGTGAGACCGTGACAATCTCAAGCGCTCTGATCTCTTCACTCTGAAAGGAGTCAAAACTCAATGCTGGCGATTAAAATGTCCTTCGTACACTGCACGGGCCTTTTGTGCGTCTTCGTACTGATTGGAGGGCTCTCTTCCTGCGGGAAGAAGGCCGCACCCTCAGTGCCGCCACAACCGATCGATTTCTCTGCGGCGCTTCAATATGCCCAGCGGGCCGCTCTCGCCTATGAACAAGATGCAACTATTCAGAGGCAGAGTGGCACTGATGTCAAAATCAGCATTAGTGGTCCCGTGTCCGCTGGAATGAAGGCCTACGTGGAGTTGAATGAGGCGAAGCGTGTGCAATGGATCGTCGTGCGCGGTACCTCAAGCCTCGTCAACATTAGATCGGACGTTGATTATAATAAAGTCATTGACTCTCGACTTGGCATCCCGCTTCACAAAGGGTTTGCAGATGCAGCGGTTCAGGTGTATCAATTCGCCAAGCCGCTTCTCAAAACGGATTATGAGACTCGAGTCACGGGGCATAGCTATGGGGGAGCCGCTGCCGCGATCGTCTTAATGCTGCTCAAGGAGGATGGGTTCAAGCTTGGACAGGCGATGACGTTCGGCCAACCCAAAGTCACCAACCGTGATGGAGTTCGCAAATATCGCGCGTTGCCGTTGCTTAGATTTGTCAACGCCAAAGATCCGGTGCCCTCACTTCCACCGTTCGAGGTGTTTGCCGTCTTGGATGAAGGTCCTTATCTGCACTTCGGTCCCGAGGTCGTGGTCGAAGAGGGGGCCAAATACCGTTATTACCCTGAGCATCCGTCGGAAATTGCATCCGTGTTTTCGTTCTGGGATAATTTGAAGAACCTCAGTATTCAAGATGTGCCCGAACATTTAATGGCTACGTATCTCGCACGGGTCCAGCAAAACGTTCCATCTGCCACCGGCAGATGAGGTGTGCAACGCCTTGAAGCGTGACCAGGCTTCGTCGACTTCCAGCGATCGAATCGTATAGAGGGCTTTGAGCCGGAGTCGGTCAGAAATACGAAAGTGGGGATAGGTCTAGCGGCAGTCTTCCAGCAAGGACGACAGAAGGCATCAGAATACGCCGAAGCTCACCCACGTAAAAATGAGGGAGTCACCATGCTTCGGCAGGACCAGTGGAGACATTGAGATATTTATGCGAAGGTAGGCAGAGGAGAACGCTGCGGGGAGGTCAAGCTGCTTTTCGATTACTGGCTACAACAATATATCCCTCGTCTCTCATTGAAGTGCCACTACATGAATCTAGGCTCGCCCCATATCCATCGCTCATCCGCCAAAGGGCGTCGATTTCAACGATAATTGAATAAGCCGGATCCACTTCATTCTTGTAGGTCGAATAGTTGGCTTGACACCAGTTGTTGGACACTACAGTATTCATAATTACTCTCCCCTTCATCTCTGCTACATCGAGAAATGATTGATTATTATTAATTTGGCCGGCAAAGAAAACTGGTGGTTCCCCTAGGCACCATTCAGGTCGTTTTTGTGAACAATGACTCAGGGAGACACTCATGCAAGCAAGCCGCCCTTTTCAATTCATGGCATGCGCCGAGCTGCGACAAACCCTAGGGGAAGAAGCAGACGACGAGAAACGGTTGGTCGAATTGCTCGAAACCGTACCACTGGATTCGATCTACTTCCATACCCATAGCTACTTTCTGAGGCACAGTTACGTAGAGCGGATGTACCCGAATGATTTCGCACAGTGGGTGGCGATGGAAGTCCGCGACCACGTGTTGGGGGAGCGGCTGTCGGTCATCGATCCATTCGAGTTCACAGAACTCGACGCACTGCGAGGGGAGCTGATTTCGGTGATCGACGACCATCTGTCGAAGACGCCCATCGTCCCCCGGGTCATCTTCGGCGAGCCGTTCTATTTCAATAAATCGCTCATTCTCCAAGTGCCAACCCGCGTGGAAGTCCGGACGCTCCAGGAGTTTCGAAACGCGCTGAGCGAGGTCGAGGTGAGTGCGATCTATTTCCACGTCTTCGAAGCGAGGCATCGTCTTCGCCATGAAGACAGCGATTTCTCCGCCTGGATTCAGCATAGTCTTGGTATGCCCGAGCTTGCTGACAAACTGCGCACCATCAACCCTTATCTGGGCAGTCTCGAACGGGTGCGCTCAGCGCTGCTCACGGTGTGCGACGAGTTTTTGACCTGAGACCGCATCCACTAGGCAGATGAAGGAATTGGCGAGATGACAGATTCATTGTGGTTCAAGGACGCCGTCTTTTACGAGCTTCACGTCAAAGCCTTTCATGACGGGAATGGAGATGGGATCGGAGATTTTCGGGGGCTCATTGAGAAACTCGATTATCTCGAATGGCTCGGCGTGACCTGCCTCTGGTTGCTTCCCTTCTTCCCGTCTCCGCTGCGCGATGACGGGTACGATGTGGCCAATTACGTCTCGATTGCTCAGGATTATGGATCGTTGGAAGATTTTCGAGAATTCCTCGACGAAGCGCACAGACGGAGAATGCGCGTCATCGTGGACCTCGTGCTCAATCACACTTCGGACCAGCATCCATGGTTTCAAGAGGCGAGAAGTTCACCTCAGTCGGCCAAACGCGACCACTACGTCTGGAGCGACACGGACAAGCGTTATCAGAAAGCACGAATTATCTTTATCGATACCGAGAAGTCGAACTGGACCTGGGATCCCGTAGCGCAAGCCTATTACTGGCATCGATTTTTTAGTCACCAACCGGATCTGAACTACGATAACCCAGTGCTCCAGCAAGCCATGATGGATGTCATGTCCTTCTGGCTCGATCAGGGTCTCGACGGATTTCGCTGTGACGCGGTCCCTTATTTGTTTGAGCGGGAAGGCACGATCTGCGAGAACCTTCCCGAAACTCACGCCTATCTGAAGAAAATTCGAAAGCGGATCGATGAGGCGTATCAAGGACGGATCCTTCTCGCGGAGGCCAACCAATGGCCTGCCGATGTCCGTCCCTATTTTGGAGAGGGAGATGAGTTTCACATGGCGTTTCATTTTCCTCTCATGCCAAGACTCTTCTTGGGAGTGCGGAGTGAGGATTGGCATCCCATTGTCGACATGTTCACGCACACACCACCGATCCCTGACAATTGCCAATGGTGCTTGTTTTTGCGGAACCATGACGAGCTGACATTGGAAATGTGTGCCGGAGAGGAACGCGATTACATGTACTACGCCTACGCGCGAGATCCACTCATGCGGCGGAACATCGGCATCGCGCGGCGTTTGGCACCGTTGTTGGATAACGATCGCCGAAAGATCGAGTTGCTCAACAGCCTGGTGTGTACGCTTCCTGGAAGCCCGATCATTTACTACGGTGATGAAATTGGCATGGGAGACAATGTCCATCTGGGGGATCGCAATGGTGTCCGGACGCCCATGCAATGGTCTGCTGACCGAAACGGCGGATTTTCCAAAGCCGATCCCTCGAAACTGTACCTACCGGCCATTTCAGATTCCGTCTATGGCTTCAACGTGACGAACGTCGAATCGCAACGGCAGTCGCCCCATTCGCTGTTGCACTGGATGCGGCAAATGATTGCGAGGCGCAAACAGCAGCCGGCATTTGGACGAGGAGCGCTGACCTTTCTTCGCCCGAAAAACGACAGAGTCTTGGCGCATCTACGTGAACATGAGGGAAATCTCTTGTTGCTCGTGCATAACTTGGCGGGATCGGCGCAATCGGTGGACTTGGATCTGGGAACATTCGAGGGCCGAGTGCCCGTCGAACTCCTCGGTGGGTCGCGGTTTCCTATGATTAGTAAACGCCCCTATGTGTTGAGCTTGGCTCCCTATGGGTTTTACTGGTTCAACTTGGAACAGAAACCGAGTGACGATTCCTCTTACGGAATGGAAGGAAGTGTCCTGTAGCGTGCACCACCTATTCTAATGGAAACACGATGGCTCAAGAATTGGATGAATATCGAGACTATGCGTCGAAAGGCACGGTGGAGTTTTTGTATCGCTTGAGCGATCAGGTCGCAGGGCAAAGTTTCCTGCATGTCAGCGCAGGGCGTTATGGCGGCGGCATGGCGGAAATCCTCCGACGGCTGGTGCCGATGCTCAATACCCTGGGAATCAATGCGCGCTGGGAGGTACTTGCAGGGGATCAAGAATTCTTTCAGGCATCCAGACGATTGACGAATTCCCTTCAAGGCCAGGACGATCATCTTACAGAGCAGATGCAGCAGGTCTATCTCAAGATCAACCAGCGCACCGCACAGAGCCTGAATCTCGAGGCAGATCTGGTGATGATTCATGACCCGCCTCCCGCCGCGTTGATTGAACATCGAAAGGGCGGGAAGTGGTTGTGGCGCTGTTACCTCGATATCGCCAAACCCAGGCAGCACAGTTGGAGCTTTCTTCGGCGGTTCCTCGTCGAATATGACGCTGCCATTTTTTCACTGCCGGGTTTTGCGCATCGCCTGCCCATCCCACAGTTCTTGATTTCACCGTCAATTGATCCGTTGAGTGAAAAGAACCGGCCCATGGCCCGCCTCGAGATGAATCAGATCCTTCAGCGCCTTGGTATCCCGCAGGACAAACCGATTTTGCTACAGTTGGCGCGGTTTGAGTGGTTCAAGGATCCGATCGGTGCGATCAAGGCCTACCGATTGGTCAAGAAACACCAAGATTGCCGTCTGGTTCTTGCCGGGTCGGGGGTCATGCATGATCCTGAAGGCGAAGCGGTCCTCGCTGAAGTCCAGGAAGCCGTTGCCGGCGATCCCGACATTCATGTGCTGCAATTGCCTCCCGAAGCGGACCTTGAAATCAACGCACTGCAACGCGCTGCCACGATCATTATTCAGAAATCGATCAAAGAAGGCTTCAATCTCGCCGCCACGGAAGCCATGTGGAAAGGCAAACCTGTCATCGGGAGCACCGCCGGGGGACTTGCGGCACAAATCCTCGATGGAGTGACGGGCTATATCGTCCATTCCGCCGAGGGAGTCGCGTTTAGGGCTAGGCATCTGTTAAATAATCCTTCCTCGATTCAGCGCATGGGTGGAGCGGCTCGAGAGCATGTGAGGAGGAATTTTCTCATCACACGTCACCTGAGCGACTATCTGACTCTCATGAAACTGTTCGTCAATCGGTGACGACAACCGGCATATATCGGATGCGCCAAGGGATCTGTGATGGAGGACGCCGTATGGAAGGCAGTACAGGAACAATGCCCCGATGCGCATCAGGTCGACCTTCTGATTGCGCTCCCTTCCTTCAATCATGCGTCAACTATCGGTTCGGTACTCAAGGCGATTCTCGCAGGGCTCAAGGCATCCTTTACAGATGCGTCGATCCTCATCGTCAATGCCGATGTCGGGTCACAGGATGGAACGCCAGAGATCGTCAAGCAGACAGTTGGAGACCTGTTCCCCGTCGCTTTGATTCAGCCTCTGGGAGAAGGAAGTTCCGCCAGCCCGTTTGCCCTCAATCGGTTGTCGTATTCAGGCATGCCGGGCCGAGAGGAAGCCTTCAGATCCTTTTTTGTGCTGACCCAGCGGTTGCAAGCCAAGGCCTGTGTCGTCATTGATGCAAACGTGCGATCGGTCACAGCGGAGTGGATGACTTTGCTCGTCAAGCCGGTGTGGGAGAACGGTGCGGACTATGTGGCGCCCGTGTTCCGCCGCCCACGATATGAGGGCAGTTTGACCAATAATCTCATCGCACCCTTGACACGATCACTCTATGGGAAGCGCGTGGCCTGCCAGGTAGGAGGGGGTTATGGGTTTTCTCAAAGAATGGCCAGTGCCTTGTTCCAAAAGAAGTTTTTGTGGGAGGGAGAGGCCTCCCGCTTCGCCATTGATAGTTGGTTGACGACAGTTGCCGTCGCGGAGGGATTTGAGGTGTGGCAGGCGAGGCTCGGAGCGAAAGTTCAGGACCACAAGGCAGGCGCAGCTGATGTCGCAGTGAGCCTGGTGCAGGCAGTCGGTGCTTCATACCATTATATGGAGCATTATCAGGACGTGTGGGAAAAACCAATGGGCTCGAGTGCTGTGCCGGAGATCGGCAAGCCTACGGAACCCGAAGTTGAATCCGTGCCCATCCATGTGGAAAGGATGATGAAGGGGTTTCGACAAGGCTTGAGAGATTTGCTGCCGATTTGGGAGGTCATTCTGACGCCGGAGACTTTGGCCGGTATCCTCGCGCTGGGTTTGAAAGATGATGAAGACTTCCGCTTTCCACTCGCATTGTGGGTTCAGACCGTCTACGACTTTGCCGTCGCCTATCACGAGAAGGTGATCCATCGCGAGCACCTGCTCAGGTCGCTGATGCCTCTGTATCTCGGACGGACTACGTCGGTTGTCCTGGAGACTAGAGGCGGCGGTCCGGAGGTGGTCCAGCATACGGTCGAGCAAGGGTGTCAGACCTTTGAGGCAATGAAGCCGTACTTGGTCGACCGATGGAGGTTCCAATGAGTGAAATGTGGCAGGAAGCCATGATTGCAGCCTTTCGCGAGATGATGAACCGAGCAGTGCTGTTTTTGCCCAAACTGATGGCCATGGTGACCTTCCTTCTGGTTGGCCTTGCGGTGGGATGGCTCGTGAAACTGTTGCTCATGCACATTCTTAAGGCTGTGCGCTTCGAAGTCTTCTGCGAGCGCATTGGGCTCACTGCCGCCTTAGCAAAAGGCGGGGTGAAGCAGCGAATTTCCGATCTGATCGGTCGCTTCTCGTTTTGGGTGGTGTTCTTGTTTTTCGCATTCATGGGTGTCGACGCACTGGATCTTCCGGCCACTGCCAACCTCATGAGTGCCATCCTGGGCTTCTTGCCCCATGTGATCGCGGCCATCCTCGTCGGCCTGCTGGGCATTCTCTTCGCCAACTTTAGCGGGGAAGCCGTATTGATCGCGGCAGTGAATGCCCAGATTCAGGGGGCTCGGTTTATGGCCAACATGGTTCGATGGGGAGTGATCATTTTCACCGGAGCCATGGTGTTCACGCAGCTGGGAATCGCGAAGGAAATTGTCGTCGCAGCCTTCTCCATAATTTTCGGCGGCATCGTGTTGGCCATGGCCATTGCGGTCGGCTTAGGAGGGCGCACGATCGCCAAAGAGGTGCTCGAGCGCCGGCTGCGTCGAGAGAAGGCCGGAGATGAGTTCACGCATATTTAGATCGAGAAGGTGCTGACAACATGAAAGATGAGTTTGGAAGGCAGCGAGTCGCCATAGAAGGCGTCCGTCCAGAAATTGATGGGGGGAGATTCCCCATTAAACGAACAGTCGGAGAAGAAGTTGTTGTGGAAGCCGATGCCTTTACCGATGGCCATGATGTCATTGCGGTGCTGCTTCAGTATCGCCATGAGGCCACGGCCAAATGGACAGAGATCCCGATGACGTTTCTCAACAACGACCGTTGGCGCGGCTCGTTTCCCGTCACCAGCTTGGGAGGCTGGCGCTACACCATCACCGGGTGGGTAGATCACTTTGCCACCTGGCGACGAGGCCTTCTCAAGAAACTAGAGGCCAAGCAGGAGGTTCAGGTTGATCTTCTGATCGGCACCAAGTTCATCGAGGATGCGAGTCGGCGGTCGACGACGGAGGAACGCCACACGCTCGTCACGTGGGGGAAGACTCTCGCCTCAGGGGACACACCGGAGGCAGAGCGCATTCGCTTGGCCTTGAGCGCGGAACTTGAAACGATGATGGCGAGATATCCGGATCGACGTGTCGCGTCGACCTATGGTCGCGAACTCACCGTCATGGTGGATCGAGAAAAGGCTCGCTTCAGCACCTGGTATGAGATGTTCCCGCGCTCGTGGGGTCAAAAGCCGGGCAAGCACGGGACATTCAAAGACTGCGAAGCGCGTCTTCCGTACATCGCCTCAATGGGATTTGACGTGTTGTATCTCCCTCCCATCCATCCGATCGGACAGACGCATCGGAAGGGAAAGAACAATGCGCCTGCCGGCGGGCCGTCGGATCCAGGGAGTCCATGGGCGATCGGAGCTTTGGAAGGAGGCCATAAGGCGATTCATCCCGATCTGGGGACACTGGACGACTTCCGAAGATTGATGGAGCGGGCGGGCACCTATGGCATCGAGATTGCCCTGGACATCGCGTTTCAATGCTCTCCTGATCATCCCTATGTGAAGGAGCATCGAGAGTGGTTTCGCATCAGGCCGGATGGGACCGTGCAGTATGCGGAAAACCCCCCAAAAAAATATCAGGATATTTTTCCGCTTGAGTTCGAGACCGACCAATGGCGCGAATTGTGGGAGGAGTTGAAGAGCGTCATTGTCTACTGGATCGAGCAAGGCGTACGGATCTTTCGGGTCGACAATCCGCACACAAAACCCTTCCCCTTTTGGGAGTGGCTCATCAGAGAAATTTGGACAGCGCACCCAGACGTCATTTTTCTGGCTGAAGCCTTTGCTCGACCAAAAGTGATGCTGCGGTTGGCAAAATTAGGTTTTACCCAGTCGTACAATTATTTCCCCTGGCGGAATACCAAATCGGAAATCACCCAGTACTTCACCGAGTTGACCCAAACAGAGGTACGAGAATTTTTCCGCCCAAACCTCTGGCCCAACACGCCGGACATCCTCACGGAGCAGCTCCAGCACGGAGGACGCCCAGCCTTCATGTCTCGATTCGTGTTGGCGGCAACGCTGGGAGCCAGTTACGGCATCTATGGGCCGGCGTTTGAACTGGGAGAGCACGTTCCACGGGAACCCGGAAGCGAAGAGTATTTGCATTCAGAAAAATATGAAATCAAGCACTGGCATCTTGATCGGGAGGACAGCCTCAGCGAATTTATCGGCCACGTGAATCGCATCCGGCGTGAGAATCCGGCGCTTCAGAGCGACTGGAGTCTGCACTTTCATGATGTCGCAAATGACCAGTTGCTCTGTTACAGCAAGCGGACCTCGGATGGGTCGAACATCGTTCTCGTCGTGGTCAATCTTAGCCCGCATCATGTGCATTCAGGCTGGCTCGAGTTAGATCTGGAGAGTCTGGGAGTTGAGGAGAAGCACCCATTCCAAGTTCAGGATCTGCTGACCAATGCCCACTATCTCTGGCACGGAAAGCGGAACTACATTGAAATCAATCCTCATTCGGCTCCTGCCCACATTTTCAGTATCCACCGACGGGTCCATACGGAGCGGGACTTCGACTACTATTTCTAAGTGGAGCGAGGCGTGTTGAGGGGAACATGAACATGTTGACGGCTACGCATGATTGGATGCGTCTCTTTGAAGGAGAGACCGCTGGGGACTTGATGAGAGCCCTGCCGGAGATTCTTCAGGCCAGGCGCTGGTTCGGAGGGAAAGCTCGGCGCATCCAGAAAGTCGACTTCCTGGATTGCATTGCCATCCCATCTGATTCGCTGTCGATGCTCCTGTTGATCCGGGTGGAGTACGAGCAGGCTGGGACTGAAACGTACACGCTGCCCGTAACGGCGGCCTTCGGGGACGAAGCTGAGCATATCCAGCGGGAAATTCCTACGGCTGTTATTGCTCCCTTTGTGCTGCAGAGAGAGGCCAAAACAGAGAACGGTCTGTTATACGATGCCCTCTGGAACCGGGATTTCACCCTTGCTCTTCTGACAGCGGTGCGTCATGACGCTTGGTTGAACGGACTCAACGGAGGCATGGCGGCTTCATCGACGAACGCCTTCACAGATCTGATGCCCGTGGGAGTGAAGCCTGAACCAGTTGTCATGAAATCAGAGCAGAGTAACACGTCTGTCGCCTATAACGGCTATGTCATCTTGAAACTGTATCGACGCCTGGAAGAGGGCATCAATCCGGATCTCGAGATGGGTCGGGCGTTGACCCGCCTGCGGTTCTCTCATGTCCCGTTGCTTGCCGGGGCGCTGGAGTATCAGGCGGCTTCCGGCCGCCTACTGACGCTTGGCGTGCTGCAACAGTTTGTGGCCAACGACGGCAACGCGTGGCAATTCAGCCTTGAAGCTGTGAAGCAGTTCTTCGATCGAGTCGACTCAGAGCAGTTGAGAGATGAACCACCTCCCGAGCATACATCTCGTCCGCTCGAATCGGCACGCGAGCCGTATGCACCGCTCGCCCATCACCTCCTCGGCGGCGATGTGGAATGGGCAGAGCGGTTAGGGCAACGAACCGCCCAACTACACGACGCACTCAGCCAAGTGGCAGATGATCCGGCTTTTGCTCCCGAGCCCCTTACGGCTCAATACAGGCAAACTCAACACGCGACAGTCGAGCGTGGCATGACAGAGGCCCTGCGGCTCCTCAAGGAGCGCAGACAGTTCCTCTCAACAGGCGGGCAAGAACAGGCTCGCCTGTTATTCGAACTCAGACCTGCCATTGAACGGATCATCGCGGCCTTCGAGACCGTCGCGACCTCAGTGCCGCGCATTCGGTGTCACGGCGATTATCACCTTGGGCAAGTGTTGTGCACAGCAGCCGATTTCATGATCATTGATTTCGAGGGAGAGCCGGCTCGTGCATTGGCGGAGCGCCGGATGAAGCATCCGGTCGTGTTGGACGTCGCTGGCATGATTCGATCGTTTCACTATGTTCCATTCGCATTTCTGAAAGGGCAAGGGCTCGAGCCTTCTCGGTGGGCGTCCTATTGGTCTAATTGGATGAGTGCCGGCTTTGTAAAGGGCTATCTCAGGACGGCAACAGGATCCAGCTTTTGGCCTCCAAGTCGCGATGATGTGGACAGGTTGATGGACCTGTATCTCGTGGACAAGGCGTTCTATGAATTGCGCTATGAACTGAACAATCGACCAGATTGGGTTGAAATTCCGTTGCATGGTCTCGTGGCGATTTTGGAACATGGACAGCATGAGGCGTGAAGCCAGGGGAGCAGCTGCTCCGCGAACGATACCCAGTCTGTAAGGAGTGACCAATGACGAAAACCCACTTTACACCAGATACGTCCGACAAGCAGGTGACGTTGCTCAGCAAAGATGATTTGTATCTCTTCAATGAAGGGACGCACTTTCATCTCTTCGACAAGCTGGGCGCACATCCGTTGGAGCATAATGGCGTCGGCGGAACCTATTTTGCCGTGTGGGCGCCCAATGCGGGAGAGGTCTCGGTCATCGGTGCGTTCAACGATTGGCAGAAGGGAACACACACTCTGTCGCCGGTCAGGGAATCCGGAATTTGGGAAGGCTTTTTCCCTGGTGTCGGTAAAGGTACGCTTTATAAGTTTCATATCCGAACACGAACCGGCGACTATGAGGTCGATAAGACCGATCCCTTTGCCTTCTTTAACGAGATTCCTCCTAAGACAGCATCGATCGTGTGGGACTTAGAGTATACGTGGCAGGATCACGCCTGGATGCAACACCGGCATCAGCGGAATGCGTTGAGCGCTCCAATGACGGTTTATGAAATGCATGTAGGATCATGGAGACGAGTTCCTGATGAGGGAAACCGTTCGCTGAGCTACCGTGAACTTGCTGAGTCCTTGCCGGGATATCTCAAGGAGATGGGATTTACCCATGTGGAGTTCTTGCCGATCATGGATCACCCGTTTTTCGGCTCATGGGGGTACCAAACCACCGGATACTTCGCTCCGACCGGCAATTTTGGAACGCCCCAGGATTTAATGTATCTCGTCGATGCGCTCCATCAACACGACATAGGGGTCATACTGGACTGGGTGCCTTCACATTTTCCGACCGATGGCCACGGTCTGAGTTTCTTTGATGGCACTCATCTCTTTGAGCATGCCGACGCTCGGCAAGGATTCCATCCTGACTGGAAAACCTACATCTTCAATTATGGCCGCAACGAGGTGAGAAGTTTTCTGATCAGCAGCGCGTTGTTCTGGCTGGAAAAATACCATGCTGATGGATTACGCGTGGATGCGGTCGCATCAATGCTCTATCTGGATTATTCACGAAAAGAGGGGGAATGGATTCCCAACCAATATGGAGGGAGAGAAAACATCGAGGCCATTTCTTTTTTGCGTCGATTCAACGAAGAGGTCTATCGGAGCCATCCCGATGTCCAGACGATTGCCGAGGAGTCGACGGCCTGGCCGATGGTGTCCAAGCCGACGTATCTCGGAGGACTGGGCTTCGGTTTAAAGTGGGACATGGGGTGGATGCACGACACGCTCTCCTACATGAGCCAGGATCCGTTCTTTCGTAAATATCACCATAATAAGCTGACGTTTCGCATGTTGTACGCGTTTCACGAGAATTTTATTCTGCCCCTCTCGCATGACGAAGTCGTGTACGGCAAGGGCTCTTTGCTTGGGAAGATGCCCGGAGACCACTGGCAAAAGTTCGCCAATTTACGCCTGCTGTATGGGTACATGTACGCACAAGCGGCGAAAAAGCTCCTCTTTATGGGCGGCGAGATCGGGCAGTGGAGCGAATGGGCGCACGACGCCAGCTTGGAATGGCATCTCCTTGGCCAGCCACTGCATAGCGCTCTGCAGCGATGGGTCGCGGATTTGAACCGGTTGTATCGGGCTGAACGGGCGCTCCATGAGCGTGACATCGATCCCTCGGGATTTGAATGGATCGATTGCAACGATACGGAATCTGGCGTCATTAGCTTGATGCGCAAGGGCGCATCAACCGATGAGCTGCTGTTCGTCATCTGTAATTTCACGCCGGTGCCACGGCCGAACTATCGCGTGGGCATTCCGCGCGGAGGATTCTGGCAGGAAGTGCTCAACAGCGACGCCACTCTCTATGGCGGAAGTGGTTGGGGAAACCTCGGCGGGGTCGATGCCGTTCCGGTGTCCCTGCACGGGAGGAGTCACTCGTTGACTCTGTCGCTGCCGCCACTGTCCGCGCTGTTCTTTAAACACGGCGGCGTCCGTTAAGAAAGACGTACGAGCCGACCTTCGTCAGGACCGAGCCGTATTCGGGCGGGATCCCACTTGGAATCTGCCGCATCGGGATTTGTAGACGCCAGGACGAGGCCCTGTAAAGAGCCGAAAGGCAGGGCGAAGTCACAGGCCCGTTGCGAAAAATTGACTACGACCAACATCCGCTCGACCGTTCCCGTCTCGGTGCGCGCCTCCCGCTCGTAAAGCAGGCAATCACGAGGACTGCCTTCGATCACATGGTAGTCTCCTCGACTCAACGCGGGAGACATTCGGCGAAGCGCGAGCAGTTGTCGATACAGCGACCAGAGGGAACGTGGATCGGCAGCCTCTGATGCCACATTGAGCCGCGAATAGTCTTGGGGCAGGGGAAGCCAGGGCCGGCTGGTCGTGAACCCCGCGTGGAAGGAAGCATCCCATTGCATCGGCGTGCGCGCCGGGTCCCGTCCAGGGCGAAAGGGCCAGAAGCGCTTGGTATAAGGATCACGTAAATCCCGATAGCGCAGCGTTCCGTTTCGCATTCCAACTTCTTCGCCATAATACAGGAAGGGGGTTCCAGGCATTGTGAGCAAGAGAAGGGCGGCAGCTCTGGCGCGAGCCTCGGCATCCCCTCCAGCGCCATACCGGTCGATATGACGTGGTTGATCATGGTTGCTCATCACGATCGTCGGCCAACCTCCCTTTGGAATGGACGGGACATGTTGTGACAGGAACTGACGGAAGCTGTCCGCGCACCATGGCGACTTCATCAGGCGAAAATCGAACACCAGATGCAGTTCATCGTCGCCCTTTCCATAAAATGAGGCAGGGCCGCCTGGTGTGTCGGCAGCGGCCTCGCCGATCAAGACGATGTCAGGGTAAGCCGAAACAATTTGCCGCAACTCCTGCATGCTGTCATGTGCGAGAGCCTGATCGCGGTCGTACACATGGTGTTGCCTGGTATAACCGCGAAGACCGAGTCGAAACGGATTGTTCTTCCATCGCATGTCCTTGCCCAGCCAGTTGATCGCGTCAAGGCGAAACCCGTCGACCCCCCGATCGAGCCAGAATCGAACGACATCCCACATCGCGGCCCGGACGGAGGGATCCTGCCAGTTCAGGTCCGGCTGTTCCTTCAAAAATGAATGGAGATAATACTGCCGGGCTTCTGGATCCCACGTCCAGGAGGAGCCGCCGAACCGAGCATTCCAGTTACTCGGCCGGCGCCCAAACGACTTGCCGTCAGCCCAACAGTACCAGTGGCGCTTGGGCGAGAAGCGCGAAGCGCGTGATTCAAGGAACCATTTGTGCTGATTCGACGTGTGGTTCAGGACAAGGTCCATGATCACGCGGAGCCCGAGACGGTGAGCCTCCTCAAGGAGGTCGTCAAAATCCTTGAGCGTGCCAAAGCGGGGGTCAATATTGACGTAGTCGCTCACGTCGTAGCCGAAATCATGCATCGGAGATGGGTAGATGGGGGAAAGCCAAATCGCATCCGCTCCGAGTGAGTGCTGTGCACCTCGGAGATAATTCAGCCTGGATCGGATGCCGCGAAGGTCGCCGATGCCGTCGTTATTGGAGTCCTGGAAACTCCATGGATAGATTTGATAAAAGACGGCGGATTGCCACCAGGGAAGTTTGAGAGGACGAGACGCAGGAAACATTGCAGGTGTGGACAGTAACGCATGGCATCTTAGAACTCAAGCAGCGCGAGAAATGAAACTGGGGTTGAGCTACCCACTCTGCTACGAAGACAGGACAAACGAGCCTCATTTGATGTAGAGTTCCTCTACATCAGGGGGAAATCGTGAACATTTAAGCGCCAGATTAACGTGGAAAGAGGTACACCATGAAGTCCTCTCACATGATCGGGTTCGCGGTGGCTGTTCTGCTCGCTTGTGCCGCTCCCAGTTCGGGCACAGAGTCGACAGCGGAGCCCTCGCCGCCGAAAAGCAATTCTGACACGGTCCCCCTCTATACGAACCTCGGTTCCCACCACAAACGCATCTCCACTCGAGTCGAGGCCACACAGCAGTACTTCGACCAGGGCCTGCGACTCGTCTATGGATTCAATCACGCGGAAGCGATCCGTTCGTTCACGCGCGCCGCAGAGCTCGATCCCACCTGCGCCATGTGCTACTGGGGGATCGCACTCGCCTACGGCCCGAACGTCAACGCTCCGATGGACTCGGCGAGCGGACTGGCCGCGTACGCGGCGGCGCAGAAAGCGCTGGCGCTCAAGTCCCATGGCACGGCGGCTGAGCGTGCCTACATCGAGGCGGTTGCGCAGCGCTACGCGGAGGTCCCGCCGACGGATCGTGCCCGGTTGGACACGTTATACTCGCGCGCGATGGGCCGAGTCGCAAAGACCAACCCCAACGACCTCGACGCTGCAACCCTGTATGCCGAATCGCTGATGGACCTTCGGCCGTGGAACTACTGGCGACCCAACGGCACTCCTTACCCCGGCACGAATGAAATCGTACGACAGCTCCAGAAAGTTATCTCGCGCAACCCGAACCATCCCGGCGCCTGCCATTACTACATCCACGCGGTCGAAGCGGTGAACCCGAAGGCCGCAGTGCCTTGCGCCGAGCGGCTCGCTCGGCTCATGCCGGGCGAAGGACACATGGTCCACATGCCCGCACACATCTACATCCGCGTTGGACGCTGGAACGACGCCGTGGAAGCCAATCAACACGCCATCCACACCGACGAGGAGTTCATCGAAGGGCAGCACCCGATGGGCGTCTATCCGCTCGCGTATTACCCGCACAACATCCATTTCCTCGCCTTCGCCTCCACGATGGCGGGCCGCAGTGCGCAGGCAATCGAGGCGTCCAATACACTCACCTCCAAGGTGAACCTCGATGTCGCGCGGCAGGTCGGGATGCTGCAGGAGATGGTGCCCTACCACGCACTCACGCTCACGACGTTCGGAAAATGGGACGAGGTGCTTGCCGAACCGCTTCCGCCGGAGGACATCCGCTTCTCATACGCCATGGCCCAGTACGCCCGCGGCGTGGCGCATGCCGCCAAGGGACAGTGGCCGGAGGCGCAAGCCGCGCTCGACACGGTGACGGCAATCAACGCCGCGACGCCCGATGGTGCCGATGGCAAGACCGCGCTCTCGATTGCCGTACATGCGCTGTCCGGCGAGATCACCACCCGCCGCGGCGACCTGGACGCAGGCATCAAGCACTTCCGGGAGGCGGCCAAGATCGAGGACGCGGGCCTCTACTTCGAACCGCCCAAGTGGTACTACCCGATTCGGCACTCGCTCGGCGCCGCACTGGTGAAGGCGGGACGAAATGCCGAGGCCGAGAAGGTGTATCGCCAGGACCTCAGGCGATTCCCCGAGAACGGCTGGTCCCTGTTCGGGCTCGCGCAGGCGCTCCGGGCGCAAAAAAAGGACACCGAAGCCGCCGCGGTGGAAGTGCGCTTCCACCGAGCGTGGGCGAGCACGGATGTGACGCTGACGGCATCGAGGTTGTAGGCCTCGCTAGAAAAGTCGATCATTCACCGGTTAGGACGATATCGTGGTCTCAATGCCAATCATCTTGCGCACCTCGGGCTTGTACATTGTTGTGCCGTCGCTTTTTGCATAGTCGGTCCAGGGGAGACAAATTTTCGAGAGAGCTCTTGAACGTAATATTCAACTAGGCTGCTCTCATCATCGTTCAATGTAACCTCTGTGGAGAGTAGATGCTCACAGGCGCGGCTATAGACGAGAATTTCCTGGCTGAGTTGCATCATGGTCAACCTCCCTTTTCGAATCAACTATGTCAAACGTATCTGTCGGCTGTCGGTGACGGCTAATAACCAGCTTCAGAAGCAAATTCTACTCACGCCTACGAATAACATTGTTCGTGTGTGCCTTACCCATTCACAAAAAAAGAACCACGCATCGCCCAATGCCATCCAACACTCCAGCCAGTTATCGATGGATTTCCTTCTTTTTGCGTTTCGAGACACACAAATCGGCATCTCGTTAATCGATATCAGGCGCGCCGTTCACCACACCGGATATCGGTCGATCCAGGGAAGTCGTCGTCCCATGATCCATCTCGATAACGGGTGTTTCAGAACAATCTACGGGGAGATTATGAAAGGGGGTGCACGAGAGGCTTGATGACCACCTAAGAGATCAAACTTGCGGTGTCGGGCCGGCGATTCAAAAGCCGATGTGGCGAGTGATGGCCTATTGGACTGGAAGGAGGCTAGGTAGAGCGGACTTGGTTCGCCATACCCTCGTTTTTTGGCATCCTCTTCTGTTGAAAGAACGAATCCAAGCTCCGGGGAGTTTTGGGATCTGGTCGACAGGTGAAAGCCACTGCTCTGAGCGCGGGAAAACTCACCGGGGAGATCGGGAGAGAAAACCGTATGGGCTAAACCCTGATGGGACGCTCGTCCATCATTTACGTCTGGCAGATGAGTATGGAACAGAGGGACGGTCGCAACCCACGTGATCACCCACGCCAGAGTTAGAAGCTGCAAGCAGGTTTTCGTTCGAATTCTTAAGGGCATGCGCACCCTCCGCACTCGAAATCTGAAGAGCCAGGCTCCATTTAATCCATTACTGGCTGGGCGGCTTCAACTTGAACCTCATTCATGGGAAAACATTCCCAAGAATGAGTCGAAGGGTAGCTCCTTACAAGTATTGGTGTCAATGAGATTGTATAGCGGCGGGCAACACCACCATTTCTTCATCCTCATCATAAACGCTGCTAGCAGGATAGGACAAACCAGTACACCTGCTTTCTAGATTCTTGCAGGGGTACGTGGTCCGAGGGTGGATCTTCTAAACTTCGTATCACGGCAGGCCGCTGGTTCAAACGGGTCGCCGGCTCGCTCCTTCCAATAGGTTCTTCTCCCTCACGGTTTGTGTACGTACTTCCCGCCCTAGGCAACGTCCTAGGCTACGAATCACATGATCTCATATTAAGATTTAGCATCTCCCAAGATTTGCCTAGAGGCTCTCAATTAAGAATGGATGATGAGCATGGCAACCCGATCACCACAATGTCCCACCAAAACAGCTAGCTCGGAGGTGCTGACATGACTTACCGGACGCAACTCTGGATCATGACCGTGCTGTACGCCTTGACCACGGCAGTCATGTTCTATTGGGTGACGTTGTTCATGACGATGACATCCTAGGACGTAGAGCCTGAGCTGATACTTTTATCGGTCACCGGTAGGCGGACATGCGTAATTCTTTGGCCCTACATTGGCGATTGGACTCCGCCAGCGCTGACGACAACCAATGTTCCACTGAACGAGCGCAGACATCACCGGCCGGGTGCATGTCTTCACGAGGACGGTGCTATGCACTCTTGGCATCCTAGCGGTTATGGCCTATTGGTTGTTCTTGATGATAGCGATGCCGGAGACACAGCTTGGGCCTGCGATGTTCTTGGACCGATAACGATTCCTCCTTGGTTCGGCACTTCTGTTCGTCATCGCAGACGCGACATGTCTAGTCTCTGTGTCCGAAGCGTTTTGAAATACAACTGTCGTTTGTTGAACCTTGTACCTGTCTTCTTCACGCAATCCCCCCTTCCACTGATTCGTGCCGCAGGTCGCTGGTTCGATTCCAGTCGCCGGCTCCATTCCATGCTTGCCCCCGACCAGGGGGTCGTGCTCTGTAGCCTGTTAACTCATCGGTAACAGGCTCATAACACAATCGTAATAGCATGCCCGTATGCTGATCTCTCCCTTCTTCCCACTTCCAGGGAGGTCCGCATGCAAGCAACGGTTGCCGTCTCTCCACTTGCGTCCTATTCGTCCAGCCGCCCGACAATTCTCCTGATCGCCGCCGCCTTGGCTGCAGGGGTGCTTTATGCAGGACATGCGCTGTTTCTCGATCTCTCCTCTATCCGAGTGGGGGCAAGCTTCCCCTATGTCATGTTAGGGATCGCGTTGCTCATTGCCCTCGGCTTTGAATTCGTCAATGGCTTTCACGATACAGCCAACGCGGTTGCCACGGTGATCTACACCAATTCCCTTCAGCCACAGGCGGCCGTGCTATGGTCCGGAATGTGGAATTTTCTCGGCGTCCTGTTTTCAAGCGGCGCGGTGGCGTTTGGCATCATTGCGCTATTGCCCGTGGAACTGATTCTCCAAGTGGGCAGTGGGGCGGGCTTTGCTATGGTGTTTTCGCTGCTGCTGGCGGCTATCCTGTGGAACCTAGGGACGTGGTATCTCGGCTTGCCGGCATCCAGTTCCCATACGCTGATCGGGTCGATCATCGGGGTAGGATTGGCCAATCAACTCATGCAGCCATCCAGTGCGACAAGCGGGGTCGAGTGGAGTCAGGTGACAAAGGTCGGGTACTCGTTGCTGTTATCGCCGTTGATCGGCTTCACGTGTGCGGCGATACTCTTACTCCTCATGAAAGTGTTGACGAAGAATCCGGCGTTGTTCCGGGCGCCGGTAGGCAACACCCCTCCGCCGGCCTGGATTCGTGGACTTCTCATCTTGACCTGCACTGGCGTCAGCTTCGCGCACGGCTCCAACGACGGGCAAAAAGGCATGGGCTTGATCATGCTCATCCTCATCGGGACGGTGCCCATGGCCTACGCCCTCGACCGTGCCGTGCCGGCCAAGGGAGTGGAACAGTTTGTCACTGCCACCCAGCAGGCCTCTCAAGTCCTGGCTACTCATGAGTCCGGCATCCGCCCGATCGCCTCGGTGGATGCTCATGAGGAGGTGACTCGGTATATTCAAACAGGAAAGAGTGACTCCAACACCATTACCTCTCTTCGGGGTTTGATGGGCTCGATTGCCACCCAAGTGTCACACTATGCAACTTATGGTGACGTGCCGGATGAGATGAGAGGCAACATCCGCAACGATATGTATTTAACGAACGAAGCCTTACGGCGCGTCGACAAACAGAAGAGCTTCGGCTTGACGACCGAGGAGACGCAAGTTTTGAAGCGGTATCGCCAGGAACTGGACCGCGCGACCAAATTCATTCCCACCTGGGTCAAGGTGATCGTGGCCATCGCGCTGGGTTTGGGCACGATGGTGGCCTGGAAACGGATTGTCGTGACGGTGGGCGAACGGATTGGCAAAAGCCATCTCACGTATGGGCAGGGCGGGGCGGCCGAGCTGGTTGCCATGACAACAATTGGAGCGGCCGATGCGTTTGGGTTGCCGGTCAGCACGACACAGGTGCTGTCTTCCGGCGTCGCCGGTACGATGGCAGCGAATCGGTCGGGACTTCAAGCGACGACGATCCGGAATATCTTCGCGGCATGGATTCTGACGCTACCCATGTCGATCGTGCTTGCCGGCGGACTGTTTATCATTTTGAGAACTCTCGCATCCTGAGGCCTTTGCTGCCCGTGATTCTCCTCGCGCTGCCAAAATCACTTTCTGGCATTCTCGGGCACTGACCTGCGGGTTGTTGCTGCCTTTCTAAAACGCATGGCAGGGCAAGAGGTTAAGAATTCCGCCTACTGCGAAGTTATTTACCGCCCGGTAAGATACGGTTCGCCAACCAGAAGACGTATGTGCCGTACCAAATCGTCGGGGACCAGGACACAACGGCAAACGTCCATGTCACATTCTCCAACCCGCGAGCAAGCCAAGCCAGGATCACGAAGAGCACCATCAGTACCGAGTGTGGAAGAATTGCCCACAGGAATCGGCGGTTGGGCGTGAAGTGATAGGCGACAATCAAGGCGCCGACCACCGCGAGCAAGGCATAGCAAGTAAACAACTTTCGATCCGACGCCTGCCAATAGGCTGCACCGAATACCACAGCAATGGCTGCATCCAACATCGTATCCCGCCAATTGCCCTGGGGGAGTTGGTCGGAGCCGAGATCGCTCTGCAAGTAGAAGAAGTCGATGCAATAGAGGAGCGTGACGGAGATTTCAACGGCCTGGAGCGGTCCCCATCCCTCTGTGACATGGAGTACATCATAAAGCATCGATCCGAGCACAGCCGGATATAACTGCGTGTAGGTGAATCGATGCCAGGCTGAGAGCTCTTTGAGTCGCACTAGCGAGTGGAACACAGCAGCGGGGCAACTGCTGGCTCCACCACAATGTTGGGGCGTGCATTCATGCGTCGAGAACTACCTGTACCACTTTCCAGTTGCCTTGGAGTAAATGTTACCACCGACATCACTTGAGAGGTGTCCACGGAGGACGCCAGGCTCGTCAGGGGGACAGTGAATGAATAGATCGATCTCCCGCGCGCCTCGCAAATCGGGCTCGAATCCGTCCCGCTGGGGAGGGTCACCTTCCAATCTGATGCGCTGCCGACTTTGCAACCCGTTGCGGATTTTCATGCTTCCATCGCCCAACACTTTGACATCGATCACTCGGTCACTGATCTCAAACTCAGCGTAGCAACCACCAATCTGGACTTGGAAATTGCCGAAAAAGCAGCCGGTGCCACCATCTCCATCGGATGAGATTTGCAGAATCGTCTTTCCACTAAGAGCGGCGTAATCTGGGTCTTTGAATTGGATGCGGCGCCACACTTGGTACACGATCTCAGTGTGCCATACCCCTGAGTATCCATGCAGCTGACAGGTCGGCGCAAATCCAACCTGGACAGTGGGGAGCTCAGTCGCCCATGATTTGAGCTTCACGCTCGCTTGATGATCGAGGGGCCTGGTTGGTTCAAACGTACCCATGGGAACATAGGTGAGTCCTGCGAAGTCTGAGGGTAGCTCAACACCGGAGTACAGGCAGAGTGCAACCCTCCTCCGAGTCAGCATCGCGGTGAGATACCCGTACTCAAACAACACGTTCGCTCGGGGCGTCCTGACACGCCTCTCGCGAATGACGGAATCATCGTCAGGTGTCGCAAGGAAAACTGCACCGGCGACTCGACTCGCAATGTTTTCGATGCCCATGAAGGTGATGTCGCCGAGCTTGAAGACCTCTGTCCACAGCAGGGGCTTTACGTCCTTGGCTTCCGAGAGGACAGCAACCACCTGCATGGCTTGATCGAGTCCTTCTTTGCTGCTTCCAACAAAGATCTCCTTCAACGTGCGCTCCTTTTAGAAAATGGCGTCGTCCCCCTAGCCACGTCGTCTGTTGCGGCTCCCTAGCAGTCAGCCATCAACACTTTTAGTGGTCGCCATCGTGCCCTGTCGGCGTGAGTGTGTCAACGAGGGCTGGATTCTAGAGTGTTTGGCTTTTCATGGCGCGCGTCCTCCCATTCCATACAGATCCAGGGTGGCCTTAACAATAAGAACTTACTCACACAGTGATCCCGCAACAAGGGAATGTGCTAGGGGTGCCCACAGTGCTGAGCCCTTAAAATAGAGAGATGCACCAACCTGGGGGAGGCTCTCATGGAACGTCAACCTTCTTCCGTGCGTGATCCTGTCTGCGGGATGGAAATCAACCCGCAAAATGCAGTCGCAACAACCGGCTATCAGGGGCAAACCTTTTACTTCTGTACAGCCGAGTGCCAAGAGCAGTTTGAACAGAGTCCAGAACGCTACGTGAAAGCAGCCTAGGAGTACGGACGTCCGGGATTGAACCTTTTTCGGTTGAAATCTTTATCAGTAGGGAGGGTGCTATGCTGTGTGAACAATGCCACACCCTAATGATTGAACGGCCCGTCACCCGAGAGGTGGAAGACGTTCCCCATGAACAGGCTATCGTCCTGGAGTGCCCGCAGTGCGGCCATACCGAATATCAGCCGGTGATTGCCTCGTTTTGGAGAAGATTGGCGGCGTAGTTCATATCATTCCAATATGTGGCATAGGGCGGCTCCCTAGCCTATCCGCCGGATTCCCCTTCCTCGATAACGCTCGCCGTCAGCCGGTTTCCTATCCGGTTCCAGGACACGACGGCTCCCGGCTCAGTCAGCGGTCCCATTTCGGTCGGTATTACGGATTAGCAGCCTGGCGAGCCAGCCGCCTTTTCAAGGCGGCCGGAGAACATCGGCATGAAGCTCTAGATGTGACGGAGCAGGAAATACCCCTTAATAGCACTGGAGATTGAGTTCACGAGAGGAGACGAGTTCGAGTCGTTTGACGCTGGGCAAGGTGCGTGATACCCTACGAGGACCGTACGAGCTTCTTGTCCCTCGCGCTTTCCCACTCTCCCGTTGTTTTGCGCGATCCCTTCACTTCGCTCTTACGCTTCCCGTCCCGAGGTAACGTCCATCGGTCGGAGAGAAAGCTATCAGTGTCGGTTCTGAGGCAAGGGTGTGCTCGGTGGATTGCCACGCAAGAGGAGTGCCTAGATGAAAACCACCAACAAGAAATATAAGCGGACCTATAAACCGAAAATCCCATGGGACCTGCTTGGTTTGTCCGATCCCAGCCTTGCCGAAACGACCACCTCGATCGAAACGATCAGGAAAGAGGTGTCCTTGCTTGCGAATCGAGGCTTTGGGGAGGAAACCACCTTGCGAACCACAGCGCAGAATGCGAAGGGACGTGGTCAGGGCCGTCAACCCGGTGGAAGCCGAACTCGTCGTCGTGGCGCGACCGAATAGAGCACACCATACCTGTCTCAAAGCGAGTAGAGGCTTCCAATGCAATGGGAAAGGGGAATCCCATGAGTCGCTTGAACATGGACCCGCTGCTCACCTTTCAAGACGGATCGCATCTGGTGATCAGCACGCAATGTTCCAAAGAGGGGAATTTTTCCTGCGCCCTATACACAGTTCTCCTCTCAGCCGATGATGGCGCCGCCTTTCGGATTGTTTCCACGCATCTGGAAGCGGAGACATGCCTGAGGGCCCAAGCCTATGCCTACGAGCATGCCGCTCAACTGTATCCGCGCACGTCTCATATGATGAAGAAGCCCCCATATCTCATATGGCATGGACCGAGGAATGCATGACGAACTGCGCGCATGGCATGACCTAAGCCAGATTGCTAATTGTTTCAGGACTTGCTACAGTGAGCTACTTTCATGGCGGCGGGCCTCGCATGGAAGATGAACGAAACGGCCCATCACCGATGTTGTTGTCACCGAGAGTGTGATCGGAAGCCTGACCCAAGCCGCCTCCCTCGATTGCGTCTTCGGCCCTCTCCTTCCCTAACCGTTCTCGTGTTTCAGACAATGTCATTTTAGAAGGAGGAACCCCCATGGGTTCAAAACTATACGTTGGCGGCTTGCCTTATGCGGCCACCGAAACTCAGCTCACCACCTTGTTTGCCGCACACGGTACCGTTGCATCGGCGCGTGTCATCGCAGATAAGTTTACCGGACAGTCACGCGGCTTCGGCTTCGTCGAGATGTCCACGCAGGAAGAGGCGCAGGCAGCCATTGCCGCTTTGAATGGCACGCAAATGGACGGCCGGTCCTTGACCGTCAACGAAGCGAAGCCGCAGGAACCTCGTTCCGGCGGAGGCGGTCGCTTCAGCGGAGGTGGACGAGGAAGCGATTTCGGCGGTCGGAATCGATACTAAGGTCAACGACGTGACACGCGGGGCGCCTCGGCAGGCGCACCGAATCCATCACATTCGCGACTATTGAAAGGCTCGCCCCGCCGGGGCGAGCCTTTTTTTTGCTGCGTGACGGACTCTCGCCGGCCATTGCGGCCAATCAGCGAGCGTTCAAACAGACACCAGTCAAACACAGTCCTCACCATCCGAATTTGGTACCATGCTGGGATAAATCGATCACGAGCGCACCCTTGACAGGAGCACGGGAAGCGATGAAATTTGAACAGGGGAGATACACATGCGGATTGGAGTGATCGGCGCTGGAAGCATGGGAGGGATACTTGCGCGCCACCTCGCCAAGCTCGGACATCAAGTCTCGATTGCGAACTCGAGGGGACCGGAGAGTCTGACCGCGTTGGCGGCGGAGATCGACGCGACGCCCGTTTCCGTTGTCGATGCCGCCAAAGCCGGAGAGCTCGTCATCATCGCGATCCCAACGAAGGCCGTCGCCGATCTTCCGCAGCCGCTGTTTGCGAACGTATCGAGCAGCGTCATCGTCATCGATATCGGCAACTACCATCCCGAGCTTCGCGATGGCCGCATCGATGCGATCGACCGCGGCATGCTCGATAGTCAGTGGGTCGCGCGGCAGATCGGTCGTCCGGTGATCAAGGCCTTCAACAGCATCTTTGCCAAAAGCCTTCTCGAAAATGGGGTTCCGAGGGGAACGAAGGGTCGGATCGCTCTCTCGGTCGCCGGCGATTCGTTGGACGCCAAGGCAGCTGTGCTTCGCCTCGTCGACGATCTTGGCTTCGACCCTGTCGATGGTGGTGATCTGGACAACTCATGGCGGCAGCAGCCCGGAACGCCGGCATACTGCCAGGACCTTGAAGCCGCTGCTCTCCGGCGTGCGCTCACGGAAGCTGATCGAAGCCGGATTGCGGAATACCGCGCCGAACAGGAGGCGCGCATCAGGAGGTCTATGGCGACGGAGACAACGGAAGGATAAGCGTATCCGTGGAGAGCACTTGCACAGGAGTCGCAGCTTAAAGGAGGAATTGCACCTACATCGCTGCATGAATGCCGATTACTTTTTTAATTGCCGGGTAGAGTTCTTCCAAAGCGCTGGACTTTTGATAGACCCCTGCGGCTCCTGCCTTCTCCATCGCATCGGTGTTGTATCCATACGCGTACTCTGACAAGCCGATCACGTTCACAAGGGGATACTTGACTCTAATCTCGCGAGCCGCGGCGATCCCATCCAATCCTGGCATGCGAATGTCCATAACCACAATATCCGGTTGAAGTCTCTCCACGGCGGAAATCGCTTCGTAGCCGGTCGCTGCCTCCCCAACCAATTCCACATCTGGGTAGCTTGCGAGGATCTGTTTGAGAATCCGGCGGACCAAGGATTCATCATCTACGAGCAACACGCGTGTAGTAGCCATCGTTCAACCTCCCCGATATTAAAGTGGGGAACTAACCAAACATAGCATGCCGGACTGTGATAGTTTACTAGAGAAATCGATAGGTTACATCATCCTACAGCGTTGTAGGCTGTGACGTACGGAGGAAATTGGAAAAGTCAGTCGCCAATCATGAATCTGACGGGCTAGTAGGCCGTCGCTGACATTTCTGTCAGCCAAAAAGTACAAAAACCCTGAAAATTGTGCTTGATGCGGCAAACCAATCGGATATTCTGAAGATTGGCCTCTTCAGTTACTTCTTCGTACAGCGAAGGTCTGCCTTCTGAAACTCTGCGATCTGCTGATCGTCGATCGAGAGAGGAGCACAGCCGTGGCCCTTTTCACACACGAAGTCGAACTTCGCCGCCGGCTGATGACAGCTTTGACACGACGCCCCCAGCAAGAGATTGACGACGTGCTCGTCGCCCCGATCTCTGATCTTGGTGCCGGCCTCCGAAATCTCCAAAGCAAAAAACTCCCATCCGTTCGATTTTGGGAACTTCTCGCGCGGGTGCTTCACCATGGCTTCAAACGGAACAAGCTGGAGAATGGTGCCAACTGGATACTCCTTGTCCGGCTCACTCTCGCGGAAGATCCGCATCGCCTCCTTCAACTTCTGTGGATCTTCATGCTTGAAGCGTGTATTTCTGACCTTCGGCCAGTCGAGGATGCACCCGAAGCTTTGCTCAGAAACGGTGATATCTTGAGCGGCGACGCTGGATGGCATTGAAAAGCTAAGCCAGACTGCAAGGAGAATCCCTGCACACACCCAGAGAGAAATTTGACGTGTGAACGTCGTCATGTGGCGTCCTCCTCTCTTTGACTGACACTATCGCTTTAGTTCATGGTGAGCACCACGCGAAACCGCGCCTTGCCGCTCAACATCTGCTCGTAGCCCTTCGCGGCTTGTTCGAGCGGTAACGTCTCAACCATGGGTCGAATCCCTGTGAGGGCGGAGAACTGCAACGTGTCTTCAGAATCCCGGGCCGTCCCTGATGGCCATCCTCGAATGGAGCGGCGGCTCATGATGAGTTGAACGGGTGTCACGTTGATGGGATCGGCGGAGGCTCCGACGACGAGCAGTTGTCCTCCAACCCCAAGCCCGTCAATGAGGGCCGACATGGCCTTACTGTCCGGAGCGGTCGCAAGAATCACCGACGCGCCGCCAAGATTCGTGAGTTCTTTCGCGACGTCGACGGCACTGCTGTCGAGATATCGGACGGCGCCAAGCTTCAGGGCGAGGGACTCTTTGTCCTGGCCTCGACCGATGGCCACCGTGTGAAATCCCATTTTGCTCGCGAACTGGATGCCAAGATGTCCAAGTCCGCCCAGACCCTGCACGGCCACCAGATCGCCCGCCTGTGCTCCACTGCGGCGCAAACTATTGAACGTCGTGACCCCCGCACACAACAGAGGGGCCGCTTCGACCGGTGATAGGGCATCGGGGACCGCCGCCACGGCTTCCTGTCTCGCGATCATATATTGGGCATAACCGCCGTCTTCCTGGAATCCGGTCACTTGGAAATATCGGCAGCCCATGAAATCGCCACGCCGGCAAGGATCGCATTGACCACAATGGCCGCCATGCCAACCCACGCCAACCCGTTGGCCTTTCTTCCACGCCGTGACACCCGCGCCAACCTCGTCGACTATTCCGGCCACCTCGTGGCCCGTGACACGCGGGTATTGCAGGCCGGGCCAATAACCCTCTTTCACAAACATGTCGCTATGACAAATCCCACAGGCTTGGACTCTGATGCGGATCTGGTTCTGCCCGGGCGTTGGGATCTCTCTCTTGATCGCTTCGAATGGCCCACCTGGTGAGCGGATTTGAACAGCCGTCATTTGTGGCATGTCGGGCCTCCTTGAGACTATCGCGGTCGGGAACTTGTGAAACATTAGCTACAGTGCATGAACGCGATTAGCTTATCCCCAACGGTTACTTACACTTGGGCGTTGTCGGCTGAGGCAGAGCCTCGACCTCACCTGGTTTGTAGTGCGTTTTCCCTCCATGTGCTTCGTGTTCCCCATGGGGCGCCACGTCGAATTCGGCTACTGCTACATGCTTCAGCCAATACCCTTCCTCGCCCTTCGCGCCGTGCATTGACGTATCTCCGGTCGCTGGGGTATTGGTCCGATGAAAATGGGTAAAGCCGGTCCTTCCATGATCAGGCTGAGAGTCGGTGCAAAAGCGGCCTTTGATGCCTTGGCCCACCCACTGCAATACGGCAGTGGGGTCGCTCACTGGCTTGTCGAACATCATGAACTGCACCCGACCATTGCCTTCATCCAACCACAGATGGTTGGGCGGGTTTGGGTGTACGGGCTCAAACGTATAAGCTTTTATAAGGATTGCACCGATATTATTGGCGGCCTCTGGCGAGGCAACCGTTCCTTCTCCGGCATTGCTGGTATTGAACGAGATGCTGGCGAGTAGACCAACCAATACAATACTGATGATCACGATCTTGCTAGACATGGCAAACCTCCATAGGAATGTTGTTTGGTGCCTGAATGACCTGACCGACCAAGTCGGTGATGTAACGATGGAAGTTTGTAAAAGCCCCCCTAAGCGGAGGTAGCATTTCTCCCCGTCGTTGGGAACTGTCAGAAATGCCAGAGACTGGCAGAACTTCGTTCCCAATCATTTCTTCTGAACAACGAACGGCAGCGGGGGACTCACCACAGTGGGCCGCCACTAGTAAAAGCACGAGTAAGACCGGCACCCGTTGGAAACATCCGGTTGCGGGGACTCAGCGTCTTCAAGAATGAGGCAATGGGTGATTGTGTTTCGATAGTCGATCCGACCACAGTCGAGACAATGCCATGCTGCGACCCCCTTGGTTTTGATAGGTCCTCCGGACACGATCAAATCTTCCTCCATCATGCATCCCTTGCAGCGTTCGCACTTCATCGTGCCTCCCTTCATCTATGGCTCGCCCTAATCGGTCTTATCATCGGAAGCCGTACTTCCGCCGAACGTCTTCCTTCATATTCGCCAAAATTTCGAGAGCCCAGCCTAGAATAAGGCGTTGAGGCTTGGCGCTCTGGAAAACCCTTGATTGTCGTAAATTGTGCGTTACGGAAATGTTGAAGCGCGATGCCATCGAAATATGGAGAAGGATGAAACTCGGCGCAGACCTCATGTGCCCATTGCATTCCACTCTGTTGTCTGCCTACATTTGGTGAAACACCGTACGTGACGAAGGCTATGCCACAAGTGCCCTCTCAACATTCTTCTCTGGTCCCCCTGCAGTCAGTGGTGGAAACGGAGAAGAAGCTCGCCGTAGCCGATGACTTCAGGCTGCCGGCCTTTTCAGGTGATCCGCTTCCCCGACGAGTGTTCAGATCAACCTACTTCGACACACTGGACCATTGTCTTGCCCGCTCGAGCATTACCCTTCGTCGTCGTCTCGACAAGGGATCGACCGTCTGGCAGATGAAATTGCCTCCCCTCAACGGAGCTCGCCGCGAACTTGAGTTGCGAGAGGCGTCAACGACGCCGCCCACTCGATTCGTCGACGCCTTGATCGTGCTTCACGAGGGCAAACATCTGGTTCCCATCGCCGATTTGCGTACGTCTCGAACCGGAGTGCGCGTGCCTGATGGCAAGAACAACGGAGTGGAAGTGGTGTTGGATACGGTGGCGGTCCTTCGGAAAGGGTCAGTCATCCAGCAGTTCAAAGAGCTCGAGATTGAGTCATTGAATGGAGACGATGAATCTATCGAGAGGCTTGCCTCAAAACTCTATGGAGCGGGAGCACGACCCCATGACGGCAGGCCGAAATTATTTCAAGCCCTTTCCCTCGCCTACCACGCACTGGACGAGCCGGAGAGGGAAGCCTCGATCGTCGATCACGTGCGGCATCGTTTGATGCAACAGTTGGACACTCTCAAACAGTGCGATCCTGGCGTTCGCTTATGTGGGGACATCACAGATGTGCATCGTATACGAGTCGCGGCGAGGCGGATGCGGACCATCCTCATTGCCGTGCGTAAAATTGCTTCCACAGAGTGGGTTGAGCCACTTCTTTCGGGGCTCAAGTGGCTCGGAGAGGTGTTCGCCCGAGTGCGCGATCTGGACGTGCAAATACAATATTTCAAGTGTGAGGCCGAGCAGTTGAAATCCCGTGACCGACGCCCGCTCGAACGGTTCCTGCGCCACTTGCAGAGCGACCGGGAGCAAGCTCACCAGATGCTTCTCGACGAAATGAAAAGCGCGCGGTATGTGGGATTTGTCAGTAAACTACGGGATGCCACAGAAGCCCCAGCCATCGTCAATCTGGAGTACACTCTCACCGATGCCGCTGCCCGTCAATTTCGCAAGCTTCGAAAGGCGGTCCGGAAACTCAACGGATCCGTTTCGAACGCCGAGCTTCATCGGATTAGAATCAAAACCAAACGAGCGCGATACGCGGCAGAATTGGCTCAAGAAGGCGATAGCAAAGCGATCGGTCGATTTATCAAGGCGGCCACACGATTTCAGGACCTGTTGGGCGTGCATCAAGACGCGGTGTTGGCGGAACGGTATGTCGAGGGATTCCTGAAATACCAGGGCAGGCGGCAGGCTGCGTTCACGGCAGGCCTACTCGCTGCGCGGGCTAATCAGCGGCGTGAGGAAGTACGCAAGGAATTTTGGTCTGACTGGAAACGCCTGAATAAACGGGGAAAGCGTGCATGGAATTAGAAGCTTCTAGGCTCTGTTATGTGTTCGAGGCGGGGTTGACCGCGACTGATTCAGTGTAGCGTACTCGAATAGTGGGCCGATCTGAAAGAAATTCCCGAGACAGCTCCCTCACGATAGTCGAGAAGGTTCCGTTCATCCTCATTCATCGTCCCTTCTTTGCAAAGCAAACGCTCACATGCACGAGTGTAGGCCGCGATCTCTTGGCAGACATGGCTCACGATTCGGCCACCTTTTTCATGACGGAGTGATCCTTAGTATCTTCTCCTGAATGGTTTCACGGCCGCGGCTTTTAATCAAGCCAACGATTCCGGGAACTCATGCCCACTGGCTTTCGTGATAGCCCCGTATAGTTCTTCCGTGGCTTTCGATTTTCGATACACGCCCACGGCGCCGGCTTTTTCCATCGCATCGGCATGATATCCGTCTGCGTATTCTGACAAGCCGATAATTCTCACATGGGGATATTTACGTGTGATCTCCCGAGACGCGGCGACCCCATCCATTCTCGGCATGCGAATATCCATAACCACAATGTGAGGTTGGAGTCTCTCCACGCTGGAGACAGCTTCGTCTCCGGTCGCTGCCTCGCCAACCACTTCCATGTTTGGATATGCTGTCAGCATTCGTGTGAGAACCTGACGAACCAAGCACTCATCGTCCACGAGCAAGACGCGAATAGTTGTCATTCCTGTCCCCTCCGATGTTAATGGGGAAGTGAGCCGCTGGAATGTAGCATGCCCGGAAGTATTTCGGTATATAAAGCGCTGGGTTACACCTGCCTACAAGCTTGTAGGCACCTTATTACAGAGGAGATCGCACGAGCAATGATGTCAACCTGATTTTTCACTATTTGTCGAACGCGAACACCTTCTTCCAATCCTGTTTCATATCAACCACCGTCCAGCCTTTGGCTTTGGCTTCATCGAGCCCTTTGTCGAGTTGACCGATATGCGACTGGCGGTCGTAGGCCCATTCGCGCGCGGCGTCGGTGTGATGTACATAGAGACAGAAGCGCGCGCCGGCACCCGCGCAGGTCCACTGAAGCATCTGCAAGTCGCCATCCGAATTGCCGAAGGCGGCGATGGGACGGTGGCCGATGTAGGTTTGTATGGCGACGGGTTTCCCCGCCTTGTCGTCAAAGAAATTCAGCTCCGGCAGCTTCATCAGCGTAGGTGTTCCATCGCGCAGATCGAATTTCAATTTGCCGCTGCTGCCCACGACCTGCTCTGGCGGGATGCCATAGGCTTTTTCGACCCACGGTCGCATGAACTCGACGCCGCCCCCGGACACGATAAACGTTTTGAAACCATTCGCTCGCAGATAGGCAAGCACCTCGACCATCGGCTGATACAGCATCTCCGTGTAAGGCTTCTTCTTCATGGGATGTTTTGCGGTCGCGATCCAGTCGGTGACGAACCTTTCAAACTCTTCCGTCGTCATGCCGGCGTGCGTGGCCATCACGATTTGGAAAACGGCCGGCTCGCCCCCAGCCAGCGCACCTTTCACATCACCCTTGAGCAGCGAGGCAAACGGTTCCTTGTCCTTCCACTCCGGATGCTGCGGCGCGAGCGCCTTGACCCGGTCGAGCGCAAACAGGAGTTGGAAATACATCGGCTGCTCGGCCCACAACGTGCCATCGTTGTCGAAGGTGGCGATGCGTTCTGCCGGCGGCACGAACTCAGACCCGCCTTCCTTTGTCACTTTCGAGACAAATTCGACGATGGCTTTCTTCGCCGCGCCATCATTCCACGACGGAAGAGGATCGGCGGCCTGAACCAATCCGGCGCAGAGCACTGACTGAGCCGCCACGAAGATCAATGCTTTGACGATGCCGTGCCTCATCGTGACATCGCTCCAATTCGAAGCATGGACTCCATACAGCACTTCTGCCGGCCATAGACCGGCTGCAGTGCTGCGCACTGTCGATTAGTTGCCTGGATGCCCGATAGCCTCCAACCCCTCCAATTTCTTGAGCGCCTGCATTGCCTTGAGCGTCGTATAGTTGATGTTGGCTGCATTCAGACTGGTTCCTTCCTGGCAGGGATACAGGGGAATCGTTGGTTGCTTCCGTGCGCATGGACCAATACGCGCGATGGACATTCTCAGTTCGACAAGAAGGAACATGAGTCACAGCGAAGATGACTCCTCTCCGCAATTGAATTTTCCTCACTTCATGTCGGCCAACAGGTCCGTGAGCGCTTGATCGGCGAAGTCGATTTGAATCAGCCCGTAGCGTGGATAGTCGAGATCGTAGATGACATAGATGGTGATCGTCATCATGAACGCAAACGCCAGCCAGTGAAAACCCGCGTGGCGGGTGTGGCTACTGCCGATCACGTAGCCTGCCAGGAGAGAGCAGACAAGCCCGAGCGTCAACAGCATGGCCATGATGAGCTTTGGGGTATGGGTCAGCGCTGCAATGGCGCGCCTGGTAGTGACATCGATCATTTCGTTTAGCGCTGGCACCACGATAATGGTCGCCTGCAGCGGCGCCTCTGCAAGGGCAGCGACTGTGCCAGTCCAGATTTCCCGTTGGAGCTTGGCGGCCATAGCCTCGTGCGGTTGGTGCGACGAATCAAGGTCAGTCCGATAGACGGCGATCCGTGCCTCCAGATACTGGCGGTATTTGTCACGCAGGGCTGCTTGTCGGACAACAGGCAGAAGATCGATGCGCAAATAAGACGTGCCGATGGCATTCGCTTCGTTTACGACGAGCTGTCGGCGCATCTCGTACCGTTGTGCCGCGCCTGAGAAGGTAAAGGCGATCATCAGCCCCATCAACCCGAAGATGGCCGCCTCGACTGCCGTCAACTGGATGCGGCCCGAATCCGTCCCCACATCCTTTTCGCGACGACCCAGTCGCTGTCCAATGATCAGGCTCAGCAGCATGCCGGCGAACACACCGATGAGGAGCAGTACACTCGTCGTGTTGAAGCTCATGTCGTTTGCCCCCTCTATTGTTTCGCAAGCCGCAGTTCCGCCGAACTCAGGGTTGAGTCGACGGAAGGATACCCGGATTTCGCACTAAGATCGAGGTGGTAGGCAGACTCTCGCCAAATATGTGCATCCACCAGTCTGGTAAAATTGCCCTGTCAATTCTGACAGTTGAACACAGGTAATCACGTCGCTATGGTGGCATGAAAAATTTGCCGTCAAAGGTCGTTCATGAGCAACGCGAATCGAAGACTGTACGCCTATGTGCTGTTGTTCATCTGTGCCGCTATTGTGGCTTGGGTAGGGCGCGATCGGTTTGCGCTTTCCTCTCGCGCACCTGAGGGAATGGTATGGATCGCAGGAGGCGAATTTTGGATGGGAAGTGATTTTCCCATGTTTCGCGATGCCCAACCTGTTCACCGGGTACACGTTGACGGCTTCTTTCTGGACAAGGCGGAGGTCACCAACGAACAGTTTGAACGTTTTGTGCAGGCAACGGGTTACATGACGGTTGCCGAGCGTATTCCATTGCCAGAGGATTTTCCTGGTGCACCACCAGAAAATCTGATTGCGGGCTCTGTCGTCTTCACCGCTCCACCCGGGCCGGTTCCGCTCGACGATCACTTTCGATGGTGGAGTTACATCAAGGGGGCCGACTGGCGTCATCCACAAGGGGCAGGAAGTACCATCGAGGGGAAAATGAATCACCCCGTCGTGCATGTCGCGTACGATGATGTACTCGCTTTCGCCGCATGGACCGGCAAACGGCTTCCAACAGAGGCGGAATGGGAGTTTGCCGCGCGAGGCGGTTTGAACAAAAAACCCTATGTCTGGGGAGATGATTTCGAGCCGGAAGGCAGGCCCATGGGAAACTCATTCCAAGGCCATTTCCCCGATCACAATACGGCCCACGACGGTTTTGAAACCACCGCTCCTATCATGTCGTTCCCGCCCAACGGGTATGGGTTGTATGACATGGCAGGCAATGTGTGGGAATGGACTTCAGACTGGTACCGCCCCGATTACTACCGGACGGTCGCCGCTTCCGGCGTCGTCCGTAATCCCCAAGGACCATCCGACAGTCTCGATCCGAGCGAACCGGGAGTGAGGAAGAAGGTTCACAAAGGAGGTTCCTATCTCTGCACAGATCAGTATTGCGCCCGCTACATGCCCGGCGGCCGCGGGAAGGGGGCGACAGATACCGGGACGTCACACCTTGGATTTCGCTTGGTGAAGGATGTACCTAGGACCGCAGCAATGAGTGCGGCCGATTAGCTTCAACCTTGCTCCTCACCGGAACGCTACACGACCACTTTCAGCAGGAGCTTCCAGACCTCATCCATCGGCACAAGCGTGACAAGTAGCGGAACGTAAGGAAGAAAGGCTACGAAGAGGAGCTTCAAGACGTCATCTTTGCCCAGTGGAATGATTGACATGTCGCGCACGGCGGTCAATGAGTTGCCCAGGTGGTGGACGGCCCCGAAGTCAACCCCAGCGTCTCCTTGCACGGGTTCCCCCGACAGCCACTTTCGATCGACTTGCTTGATCTGTCGGCTGGCGAGTGCCCCGTAGTGGAAGACTGCGGAGTCCTTGGCCTCATAGAGCTGCCGTACAAATAACAGGAGCGGTCCAGCAATTACGATTACTAGAACCACCAAAAGGCCTCCCACCTCCCATTCATATTGCAAAGGGGAGGCACCCTCGTAGACGACATGGTCGGCCACTTCGCCAGCCGTGGTGGCCGTCAGCGCGAATGCGAAACCGCCGAAGGCCAACAGTGATTCGCTGAGAAAGCCCAATCCGGCCGCTCCATCACGATGAGCGGGTGACAGATCGAGTTCCAGCCGCGAGATACGCCACAGCAGCCGCCACCAGAGGCCCAATCGCCACACCCATCGTAATAGCATAAACGAATAGATCGGAAAGGAGACCAAGAAGTACCAGCCACCGGCAAGGGTGACCACATGCCTGCCGTCTCCCGCTCCGAACCGCCACGTCGCCTCCGGGTAGTTGATGATGTACGTAAAGGCGATCAGGCTGTGGAGGTACGCGAATCCCAGCAGTACGGCTGCAACCCGGCTCGAACGGCTCAGCTGGACGATATCACGTATCACGTCCTGAAACCCCGATCGTGCCTCCTCGAGCACCAGGCCCGCATGCTGAAATTGCTGGACAACGGTCTGAAGTTGACGTTCGCACATGGCCTCGCCCAACAGGAACACCGGCACCGCAATGAGAAACCGCACATTGACCGCAAAGTCCATCAGGAAGGAACTGAGGCGGGTGGGTCCGATGGCCAACCCTTCTGCAGCCGCGAGCAGAGCCATCGGCGCCCAGGTGATGCACACGGAGTAGAGTACGGTGAGCCCCAGCCGACGTTTCCCTTCCCGCACAAGACCAAGCTTTTCCTGTAGACGGTACAAGGGACCTGCTGTAAAGAGAGGAAATTCGGCAAAACTCATGTTGCTTTCGGCCGGTGGAAGAGTGTGGGCAGGTCAATCATGTATTCGGAGTTATTCCAACGGGAGGCGTTCTTGGGCTTGAAGCTCAGGACTCGTCTGTTCAACCCGGTCCCCTGAAATAGACGAGCGGCCTGCCCGCAAAGAACTTTGCAAGGCCGGTTCTGATAAATGCAGACCAAGTGTGGACGTGGTGCCTTTTCCGATGGCACTCTCTTCTGTGAGCCATCCACCAATGGAATCCAAACGCTCTCGGATGCTGAGCAGCCCAAAGTGCTCGTCATCCGAAGGGACTTTGACAGCCGGATCATACCCTCGGCCGTGATCTTCCACTGTGAGCACAAGCCTTTGGTCTGCATCGACCGTCAGCGCAACGATTGCACGGTCAACCCCAGCATGCTTCACCACATTGATCAACAGCTCTCGTACGCACCGATACAGGAGGACGGCCTGATGCTGAGCAAGATTGAGCGGTTGTGGATCGAGGCGGAGATCAACTGTGAGGCCGTGGTTTTTCGCCATATTGTCCGCAAGCCAACGTATCGCGGCCTGTAGCCCTGATTGATGGAGTTCAGGCGGAACGAGTTCGGCCATCAGAGTTCGCGCGTATTTTATGGAATGCTGCAGTGCTTCCGCGGTCTCTCGCATGTAGCGCTCAGTTTGGCGTGGAGAGGAATCCAGGGATTGTTGCGCCAATTGCAACTTGATGTGCCCTAAAGTGAGCAGTTGTGCGAGGTAGTCGTGCAGTTCGGATGCCAATGCACGGCGTTCACGCTCCTCCACAGTGGCTAATTTGGCAGAGATGTCTCGAAGCTTTTGTTCACCATCGGAGACCTGAGTTTCCAAATCCAGCTTACTGAGCCGTAATGCTATTTCGCTCTGTTTGACTTCGATGAGGCGCGCGGCCTGGTCGGCGTACAAATCCAGGATGCGAAGCTGTTCGTCACTCGGCCTACCCGCATTAGTGGAATAGGTCGTGAGCACCCCCAGAACCCGACGATCGCCCGCGAAGAGCGGTGTTGATTGAGCAGAGACGACGTGGTGCCTGGCATAGAGGGGAGCCAGCTGCGAAAATTCTGTGTCGGTCGTGATATTTTCAACAATGACGCGCCGCCGGCGTTGGTAGGCCGCACCACAGGTGGCTAAATCCAGCGGCATGCGTTGAAACTCATGTAGAAAGTTACCATCGAAGCCGACCTGGGCCACCATGTGCAACTCATTGGTTTTCGGGTCATAGAGCTGAAGGGTCCCTTTTGTCGCTTTCGGTAATTCCACCGCCGCCATCAGCGCACGCTGCAACACTGCATCAAAGGTTTCTTCTCCCAACAGACGCGTGCTCAGTTTGTGTAAACGCTGTAACTGCGAGTGAAAGCCCACCGCTTGAGACCGTTCATGCTCTTGCTGATGGATAAAATACGCCATCGCAGTTCCTACGAAAGAAAACAAGAGAAGCGTGCCTAAATCGGCGGGACTAACCTCGAAACTATTCCCAGGGGGAATCAACCAATAGTCGATGACAATCGCAGAAAGGACAGTGGCAAAAAAGGCGGGCAGAAATCCCCACTTCCATGCGGTGAACATGATAGCCACGAGAAACGTAATAAAAGGTGGAGAGGTGCTGATATACGGCTGGATGAACGATTTTACGGCAAACGCAAGGCAGACCGTGAGAGCGGCTAGGATATACGGGCGAATCAAGCGGAGATGGGCGCGCACACAAGGACCCAATTAAGATGTTTCAAAAGTCGTCGTCGGAAGCGGACCTACTCTAAACCTTACAGAGAATTATTGCCATACGGATGCGAGCGGCGGAATCGTGGTTAACAGCTCATACTACATTCCTCCCATTGACACATGCCGACGACCTCTTGGAAGGCCACGACCGCCGGATTATGAGAAAGATAGTCGTCCGATGGCGGATCCTGAACATACGTCCATCCGTAAAGAAGTTCGTGCGTACTTAGGCGCCTGTGTGGCTCTGTTGAACGGAGAACCTGGATCACACGATGGATTCATGCTGGCAAGTGAGACATTTCAACCACGAGATCGTAAACTGACTGAGAATGAAAGGTTCTTGGTCCAAGAGATGATTTTTCGTCTCTCCGTGAAGCTTGCTCAATAGTTCCTCCGCACCTTCAGGGCTTTCCTCGCTACGTCCTCCTCAATCAAGAGCGTAAACCGTCTTCTTTCCATGGATACCGGGCAGGCTGGTCAAGGAGTGTCAATCGTCACATGGCCTCGGTGCATGGCGCGGGAGGCAGTGCGTCATCACGAAGGGAAAATAACCGATTCTAGGTATCTGACGATGGGTTGGAAGGGGGCTTGATCAATTTGGATAATTTCGGAATTTGCTCACTCAAGGCTACGCGAAGCTGCTGAACTTCCTCCTCGGTGATTCTGCCCTCAGCACGTAGCCTGTCAATGAACTGATCATAGGGATCCGTTAAGACGCTGATAATTAAACTGAGGATGCGGCTGAGATCGGTCTTATCCATGACTCTTGGTCGTGCTCGCCAGGAGTCCCTCAAGCTCGCCTAGGCTGAACAGACGAATCTGTCCTCCGAAAACCCGCCACGCAACTGGGCTGTCACGAGGCGCCGGTAATCTACGTGCTGCTTCAACATCGAGACCAACCCTTCGGCGTCGATCACAATGAGGAGCGCGTCTTCGGCCACCAGCGTCCGACCAGGATCACCGAAATTTACCCGATATTGCGTCCGGCCATCAGGATTTCTACCCGGCCCGATCACTAACTCTGTCAGTCCGCAGATCACGCCTTCCCTATTGTTCTCCCGGAGGCGGACCTTGATTCCGTCGGGTATTCTTATCCAGGCCTGTGTTGTTCTCTGGTTCACGGATCCGGTCTGAGGGTGTGTCATGGTGCTCCTTTCACTGATGGGGCCATTTGCTACCGAAGACGCGGCCTGGACGGGATCATGTTCGCTCTGGCGTCGCAAGGCGTTGGCCACCGTGCCGGCCGCTTTGTGCTTTCCACCCAGGTGAACGCATTTCATGTCGCTGCTGAGGCCTCACCCGCGTCGGTCGACCCAATGAAGGCTGTTGGCTGTCAGAGGCCCATGGCACCGCATGGCCAAGCAGACGTTCGATGGCATGGAGCTGCTCTGGATCTTCAGCGGTGATAAAACTGGTGGCCCGACCGGTCGCCTTCATTCGAGCCGTCCGTCCGATTCGATGGACATAGTCCTCAGGACAATAGGGTAAATCGAAGTTGATCACGTGACCAATGTTGGCCACATCGATCCCTCGAGCGGCAATATCCGTCGCCACGAGCATGCGAAAGACGCCACGCTTAAAGCCGTCCAGCGCACTCCGACGCTGCGAAAAGCTTCGATCGCCATGCAGGACGCCAACGCGATATCCCGCGCGGCTGAGCACAGCCCCCACATGATCCGCTCGATGCTTGGTTCGGGTAAAGATAAGGACAGTCTCCTGCTCGTCCTTTAACAAGGAGAGGAGCAAATTTGGCTTGCCGGTATGGGTCGTATAGTGCAGCGCTTGCACGACGCCGTCCGCGGTGGTGGCCGAGGGCGTCGCCATCACGCAAACCGGGTCGTTGACGCTGGCTTCTCCAAACTGCCTCAGATCGGACGGCAGCGTGGCGGAGAACAACAGCGTCTGTCGTTCCTCCGGGAGTGCGGTGAGGATCTGCTTAATCTGCGGTGCAAACCCCATGTCCAGCATTCGGTCTGCCTCATCGAGCACCAGGATCTTTATGGGGAGCAAATTGACGGTTCCGTTCCACATGTGATCGAGGAGCCGTCCAGGCGTCGCGACAAGAATATCTGGTCGCTGACGGAGACCCCGTAGCTGGGCCTGCATGTCTGCCCCTCCCACAAGGACTGTCGCAAAAATCCCGCGACGGCGACCAAGTGTCTCGATGGTACTGAGTATCTGGACCGCAAGCTCCCGGGTAGGAGCCAAAATCAAGACTTGAGGCTCGGTTTTCGGGAGTTGGGCCAACCGTTCAATGATCGGAATGACAAATGCGGCGGTTTTTCCCGTTCCTGTTTGGGCACAGCCGATCACGTCGCGCCCAGCCAGGGCCAAAGGAATCGCCTGTGTTTGTATGGGGGTGGGGGAAGAGAGGCCTGCTATGGCAAGATCCTTGACCAATGCCTCAGACACACCAAGATCGTGAAAATTAACTTGCAGAGACGTATCCACTACTTATCCTTTCAGTATGATCGCATGATGACGGGATCAGAGAACCGAGGGGAGAAACAACCAGGAAGGGTGCCGCTCCAGACTGGACCTGGTCGCGATGCGATCGCGAAGTCCGTGCTGTGCTTGGCATGTCCCCTGCCGGACTAATACGAGGGAACAACTGACGTGAGCATACAGGACCCTATCGGCGCAGTCAATGCATTGTGAGCAACATGCACGGGGAAGGAAACGGCTTCGCAGGCAGGCGCTGTGGGACACGGCCCTCGATGGGGGCTCGACTTATGGTATTTGCGCGGCAGTTCGCGTGAATGGGGGAGTGGTATGCGATGGCCAAAAGAGCTTAGCGGGTGTGCTTAGCGGGTGTGATTGGTCTCTGAGGACTGTCCGGTCTTCAACTCGGTGATGTCTCGGAAAATCAGCACGACCCCTGGAGAGGAAGGAAAGCCTTGAGTGTCATACCACCGTTGGTCTGCGGGCGAATAGACTTCGTGCTGGATCGGTCGCTGATCATCGAGCGCGCGGCGTAGTTGCTGCTCGGCCACTGTGCCTTTCAGGTAAGGGAACAATTCCCACACTGACTTCCCGATCGTTCCCCCGGGGTCATGCCCTAAGCGACGGAAGATTTGCACTGCCGCCTGGTTCATCGTCACACACTTTCCTTGCCCATCGAGTCGCACCACTGCATCTGCAATGTCGTCCAGCGTGGCCATTAAATCAGAAGTTTTCATAAAAATTTGCGTGTGAGGGAGCGATTGTACGGGGGAGAACGCTCATTTGGCAAATGACTCCACTGGTGTCGGTTTTCGCTTCTTCTTTTGCTCGTTTCTTCTCTTAAAGCCGGAGATTGACTCAGCGCGAAAACGACATATATCCTCGTGATCACGGCCCGGGTGCTGTTCTGTTCGGTATGACGCGATGAGGAAGGTGAATATAGCGACATCCATAATGGGGGTGTGTCTCGCGTCGCTGCTCATGTCGGCCTGTGGCCACGCCGAGCAAGAAAGAAAGATTGAATTTATTTATCTGGCGCTTGGAACAAGCGACGTTATTGGAGTCGGCGCAACGCCGCTCACTGAAGGCTATGTCTACCTGATCAATCAGGACCTGCAGCAGCGCATTCCCGGCACGTTTCTCATCAACCTTGGCTTTCCAGGCGCGCGCATTGATGTACTGAACGAACAGGTTCGCCTGGCCAAGCACTTCCACGGTGAAGCCGATTTGGCGACTGTATGGGTCGGCGCGAACGATCTTGTCCATGGGGATGACCCTTCACGCTTTCAAAGCGACCTCAGACAGTTCCTCCGGAGGCTGCAGAGTTCGGTGTCGACGACTGTGGTGATCGCGAATCTTCCCGACTTGACGCAACTTCCCGCCTTTCACGCTATGGCCAATCCGGCCGTGACTCTGGCACGGGTCAAAGCTTTCAACATGGCCATAGAAGTGGAAGCGCCCTATGTGAATGCTTCAATCGTGAACGTCTTTGGGGAATCGTCCCCTGATGATTTTGCCTTTGATGAAAATGGTTTTCATCCGACGATCGAAGGACATCGGCGCATCGCCAGTTTGTTCCGAAAGGCTATACTCGAGCGGGTCGGGTCGCGATAGAGGGTCGCAGACAGGAGAGGGCGGAGACAGCTCTAACTCGTCATGCTGTTCTTACTTGTCGAGCCATCAGCACAGTGCTGAGCGACGAAGCGTTGCAAGATCCGTTGTTGCGACTCATGCATCTTGATGAACTCCACGCCGAAGCGCTTCCCTTGCGTCCACCGGACAACTCCCAGTGTGACCGAGACCGGAAACCTGAGTCCCGGCAAAAACAGTTCGAGCTGCAGGGACTGTGCGTCTTCAACCGCCTCTGAGCTTTCGATGAGACAGCCTGGCAACGTCAGGTCCAGTACCTGTCCCTTTCCGACACGAGCCCCCGATGTAAATGTGACGGGGAAACGGAGTCGGATGCGTGGTTTGTAGCGTGGTTTCATGTGAGCGTTAACGCCTCCGACAGCTGAGCGTTTTTGCTGAATCTGATGGCGCACTCGGCCTCCCTAGAGAGCAGGCTGACTATGCTGCCCTCCCTGAGCATGGCTCTCCCTCGGTCAAAGCTACCTTGCTTAAGAATAGCATTCCTTCTCCAAAATGGAGGGAATGGATATCGCCAGAAGAGGAGGGACTAGTAAAATTACCTGACCGGCTTAGGATGATTCGTAGTTAATGGAGGTCCCAACCTCGGGCGAGGATTTGGCTCAAGCCATCGAAAAGGCCGTCGCTGTCGTCGGTTCACATAGAGAGCTGTAGACCCGCGATTCCCTCGGCTGAGAATCTACCTGGCTGGCAGTCTGGCCGACAATTGCTAGCATTCGCGAAACCAGTTACAGATGGGATGGCACCCAGGATTCTGTTGATCGGAGCCCGCCTGAATGTGGAGAAGCCGAGCTGGGCGTCTTGCTCAGAGTGACGGAGGAGATTGATTATTTGTGGAGTAGGGAGTGTCCTTAAACGATCGCCTGGACTCAGATCAGCTATTGATGACGACCACGGCCACGCCGACCAAGGCCATCAGGACCCACATTAGCTCTCTGTCTCCACAACGGCTCAAGAGGTTATGCACGGGTGAACTCCTTTCGGGTTCTCCTCCATTGATGAGCAAGACAGGTGCCCGTAGGAGGACTGGGGAATTTCCGTTTGTTTAGGTCCTGCGGTGATCGAGAATCGAGCGATTCCGCACGGGTCGCACTGTGCGAAAGGATGGGAATGTCTCAAGCGGGCTGGCTGATCTATGAAACTTGTCGGGCGTTTTCTAACGACTTCAGGAGGACGACATGGACGATAAGGCCATCACAGCAGTATCCACTTCTCTCGCACTGATGCAGATACAAGTCAACGCCCTCGTGCTTTTGCTTGAGCAGCAATCAGGGGTGTCGGTCAAAGAGGACTTCCAGCGACTTATCAGCGAAGGTGTGCAAGCCGTCGGGATCGAGACCATGCAGGGGATTAAGAGCCGCATTTATGAGGGCATCCTCCAGCAAAATCAAGGCGAAGCTGGGGACGGTGTTCATTGAGCCTGCTCAGGTCTTGCTCTCAACATCGCCATTCGAAAAGCGGTTACCGCGCAAGGAACGGTAGGTAGCAGTGGTTTCCTCGTCAAGAGCACCCAGATTGTTACGGCAATCAGGGCAACACTTCCCAACGCAAACGCCCAAAAGGCCACATACAGCGCCAAGAGTACTGAGGCGACACTGAATGAACCTAGTGTCTGTCCGACGACGAGATTCAAGCCAATGCCGATCCCCATCGACGCGGTGGCGCTTGTCACAATCCACATCATCCGTCTGCACGCCGTATCGTTCATCACATCACCTTTCAAGCACGAGGCTCAGGCCGAGCCTCGTGCCTTTCTCACTTACGCCTTTGGTTGTATGCAGCCTGTCGCCTTGCGCAGGACGCAAAATTGATACGCGGACAGATCTGACCAGAATTCCACGCTGTTGTTGGCATCGCCCCATGCGTTGAAGAGCTCCTTGTCAATGAGGTTCTGGCCCCCGACGCGCCGGTCGGCCCCTGCGACGAGCAGTTCGGTCGTCTGGGCATCGTGGACGGTGAATTCGAATGTGATTTCCCCCGCAAAGGCCGGTTTTCCGCTGAAGAATGTCCATGCGCTGTTCAGCACTTGTAACTCCAAGCTCGCTTTGGATAAGAGCGCGGGTGCTACCCAGGATTTTTCAGCGTGGGTGATTGCAACCTGGATGACCATCGTGTTGGCCTCGGGCTGCTCGATCATCTCGTAATCTCTGGAGAGTTTCTGATAGAGCTTGCCGTAGAACGAATCCGCCAGCCTTTGCAGCTCATCGCGCTCCTGACGGGTCAGGCGGGAGGAGAAGCCGTCCCAAATCATGACCGGCTTGAGCATGATTCTGCGGTAGCTGGGCCAATCGACGTTCGGGTTCTTGTACGTCCGCAGAACGTCGCCCTGTGGCGCGTTCACGAGCTTCGCATGATGAGGCTTGAGGAAGTCGGACGGTTGGACATGTTTCGCCTGAAAGGTCGAGGAACATCCTCCTGCGAATCCCACCAGTGCGATGACGAGCGAGAGTTGAATCCGGTTCATGATGACTCCTTCTATTCCACCTTCATGTGGAATGGACGTAGTGTAAGTGAGAAACAAAATCGGCCAACGGACCGGATGCATGGCACAGGGCATGCCGGTGCACCATTCGGCGTCTTGCCGAGCACAAGTCATTGACAGAACAAGGGAATGACGAGTCGACCGGCAGCAGACCTATTTCTCAGAGTGCATTCGCAGGCGGATTTCTGCCGAGACTCCGGCAATTGCCGAAGCCATCGGCATTACACGGGGCGGGTGATGCCGAGCTTTTGCATTCTCGACTGAAGGGTGGTTCGCTTCATGCCGAGTTGTGCGGCGGCGCCTGATGGGCCGCTGAGGACCCATCGGGTCGCCTTGAGGATTTTGAGGATGTGCTCTCGCTCAGTGGCTTCCAACGTCGAGGCAGGCGGTCCATCGCCTGAAGCGGCTTGGAGTTCCGCCAATGGGACATGGAGTTCTGATGTCTGAGAGAGGATGACCGCTCGCTCAACCAGGTTTTCCAGCTCACGGACATTGCCCGGCCAACCGTATCGGGACAACGCGGTCATCGCGGCCGAAGGAATCGTCTCGATCTTTCTATTCATCCGTCGGGCGAACTGCTGGACAAAATACCGGACGAGCGTCGGAATATCTTCACGGCGTTCGCGAAGCGGCGGGATGGAGAGCGGGAACACGTTCAGACGATAGTAGAGGTCGCTACGAAATTCCTTTTCGCTCACCATCTGAGGAAGATTTTGATGCGTCGCCGCCACCAATCGCACGTTCACTCGGATGGTCCTGGTGCTGCCCAGGCGCTCGAACTCCTGTTCCTGCAGCACTCGTAGCAACTTTGACTGCAGCTCGAGAGGGATATCTCCCACTTCGTCGAGAAACAAGGTGCCGCCGTCGGCCAATTCGAAGCGTCCAACTTTTGTCGCAATCGCACCGGTAAAGGCTCCTCTCTCATGCCCAAACAATTCACTCTCGAGGAGGCCTGTGGGGATCGCGGCACAATTCATCTTCACGAACGTCCGTTCGCGCCGGCCGCTCCGGTGATGGATTGCGCGGGCAATCAGCTCTTTGCCGGTGCCGGTCTCGCCCAAGATCAGAACCGTGGAGTCCGTCGGTGCGACGATGGCCACCTGTTTTAAGGCATGCGTCAGTGCCGGACTATCGCCGATGATCTCGTCGAAGTTGTGTTCACTCCGAATCTCGTCTTCGAGATAGAGCTTCTCCTGTGCCAGCTTCTCCTTCAAGCCGGCGACCTGGCCATAGGTCAAGGCATTGTCGATCGCGATGGCCAATTGCGTGCCAAATTGCGAGAGGAAATCGATCTCTTCTTCCGTATAGGCCACATCTTCTTTTCGTCCTAAGCCCAGATTGCCCAGGACACGGCCTCGGTGGACAAGCGGAACGATACAGCCACCGAGGATGCCGATGCTGGCGAGAAACTCGGCCTCCGCCGGAAATTGATCGTGATCGAGTCGGGCGGCGACGTAGGGCTTGGCGGATCGAAACACCATGCCGTGTAGCGAACCTTCAACCGGCTCCCAAGAAGCGTCTTCCAAGAGCCACTCGCTCCCTGGGAAGTCCAGCGCATAGGCTCGCATATGTGTGCCTTCGGCATTCGGCAAGTGCACGGTCACAATATCGCACTGCATCACGCGGCGGACCCCTGCCACGGTCGCTTTGAGTAGGTCGTGCAGTTGGAGATTCGACGTCAAATGACTCGTGACCTCCAGGAGCAAGCAGAGCCGGTCGCGTTCTCTCATGAAGCGGCGTTCCGCCGATCGCGCCCTCGCGTAATTCAGCGCGTTCTCCACCGCAATCGCGACCTGTAAGCCGATGTCGCTCAATAGGGTTGCGTGCTCCTCCGTGAATGCTTCCTCCCGCAGGCTCACGACGCTCAATGTCCCCAAGGGGAGACCGCGAGAAATCAGCGGAACGGCGCAGCCGGATTTGCAGCCTTCAGCTGCCGCCCGTTTGACGATGTCTGCCGGAAACTCGCTGAGGTCGAGCCGTTTGATCAAGACTGTCTGCCGCGTCGTAAATGCCAACCCTTCCGGTGTCCCTTCCCACGGAATCGGAGTGCCTTGTCCCGCAAAATCTTGTTTGCCGGGGAAATCGAGCACATGGGCCAGTAACTGGCAGCTTTCAGGATCATAGAGCGCAAGGGCAGCGAGATCGTGAGGGATGAGACGTCTGAGAGATGTGGAAATCTCGGTTAAGAGTTCCCGGAGGTCGAGATGGGATACGACGGCGTTGTTGATCTCCAATAGCACCTGAAGACGGTCACGCTCTCGAGCCAACGCCTCTTGGGCAGATCCCGCGCTGCTGAAATCGCCGTTAGACATCGCTCGGAGTCCTTTGGGGGCCCTAAGTATGCCCTTTTGCTGAGAGCGGCTCAAGTAGAGTCGGTAAAGCCCTGCGCACGGATCGTTTGAGTAATGCAATCCCATGAGCTTCGGAAGCCTCTCCATCCTCTCCGACAGTCTGGCATGTACGAAGTCCCCATAAGGCCATTTGCTTCCTTGTGCGCAGCAGGCTGGCGAGGTATACGCACACACCTTGCGGTGGTTCCGTATAAGGGAAGCACCTTAATGAAGCAACGCAGCTATAACCGGATCGGCGTCGAATATTCGGCCGCATTTTCCGGAAGCTCCTATCGTGCCAATGGAATCGTCTTGAACCTGTCGATGGTCGGCTGCCGATGCCGTACCGGCGTTATCGTCCAAATAGGTGACGCGTTACGGCTATTGATACATGTACCCCGATACGAGCACCCGCTGTACGTCGCCTTGGCGGAGGTTCGATGGTCTGAGGGGCAGGAATTCGGAGTGGAGTTCATTCATATGGAATTGGAGGACCGCCATCGCTTAGCTGAGGTGATTCGAGGATGAGCCGATATCTTCACTTGAGGATAGGTAACTGGAGGCTTGCATTCGGCTGCGCATCATCCTATCCTTTTGCCTGCCGTGGCTTTCTAATCCTCTAATTGACGTTCGTCTTTATTGCAGATCTCAGCGGGTCCACGCCGCGCTTCAACCTATAATCGTGAACAAGGAGGCAGGGGATGAAGGTACCATCGGCCAAACGGACGGACGAGAAGAAATCCCGAGCAATCATCTCAGTCCCGGATGGCTCGTCACCGGCGACCAACGAATCCGCACAACGAAAGAAACCGGCTTTCGAGGACTTACACGCTCGTATCAGCCGTCGGGCCTACGAGCTCTATCTCCAGCGTGGTTGCCGTGAGGGCCATGCCCAGCAAGACTGGCTGGATGCCGAGCGAGATATCATCGATCGTGAGTTTCCAGCCTAGCCGAGGATGTAATTGTTCGTACATTGTCCCGGCCGTCGTTTCTCAGAGCGAGGACATCTCGGGTCACTGGCCTCATGGGTCTAGACGAAACGACGCCCATCCGCCTACAAACCTGTAGCCATCCCTTATAGACAAAGTGGCACACAAGTATTACAGTTCACGACTACGATCGGGTGGAGTAGGGTGAAGTGTGCCGTCACGGCGTTGTTTGCTGTGCTTCGATAACTTCTTGTTTTGCTTGAGAACGCGAAGAACCTCTGCTCAGGAAAATGCACTATGTCACATGCAGCTGACAGGACCCTGTCGGAATTTGGAAAGTCTGCAATGGCTCTTGTGGAGAGGCTCGAGGGGGACCCTCAGTTCGGTCTCATTGAACAGGTCTTCATTGAAAATCACATTCACATCATTCAATCGGCCTATAGCAGCTGGAAACGACGGCATCTCAGCAAAGCCAGCGGCGAATGAACGCTGCCCGATGGAGGCAGATCTTTTAGCACACCGCTTCTCCCATGGCCACTGCGCAGAAGATTCGGGTCCTTATTGTGGATGACCATGTCATGGTGCGCCAGGGACTGCGTGCAGTTCTGCAATCCTACCCCAACATCGATGTCGTGGGCGAAGCGGGAAATGGTGAAGAGGCGCTCTCGAGCGTGGCAAAACTTCAGCCCACCATCGTGGTGATGGACATCAGCATGCCGAGCCTCGACGGCATCGGCGCGACACGACTGATCAAAACGCAATACCCACAGATCGCGGTGCTCGGGTTATCGGTCAACGCCCCGAGCTATCATGTCGATGCGATGTTGAAGGCAGGAGCATTTGACGTGATCACGAAGGAAAAGGCCGTCGACGAGTTATACAGCGCCATCCAGCGGGCGACAGCCGCCATTCAGCCCATTCTCGTTCTCCAGGAACAGCCACCAGCAGAACAGGCGGGTGCGTCTGAAGCGGCCGAGGCGCCGCGGACATCCGATATCATGCCGGCAAAAGCGCCCAAGATCTAGCGGTCACGAGTACCCGGAAAGCGACCCTGCTGCCTTCGAGCTTCTGCCTCCCGATCGATCGTCTTCAATGCTTCCAGTTGAAACGTGAGTTCTGCGATGCGCCGATCACGCTCGCGTACCTGCCGCTGAAGAGATTGCACCACCGCCGACTGAGCGCCCATCGGTTCGACCCTGCTGCTGTCGGACGCCTGGGGCAGGCGCTCGGGCAGGTGTTCGGGCGGGGACACGGTCCCACATGCGGAAAACGCAGTGAGCGCCAGCGCACTGATGATGAACGCAACCCACATATCACTAAATCCTACGTCTAGCTGACCAAAGTCGCTCGCGAAAGCCTTCTTTTTAACTCTAGCAACGTCCAATTGAAGCGCATTCCCCGAAGGAGGGATAACGATCCCCCCTGAACGAGGAAGGCGGTGTGGAGGTTCAGCCCGTACACTTTTGATGGGACCTGCGTAGGAGGGACACATGACCCGACGCCAGTATGCTCGCCGTCAATCTCGCCGCGCGCTGATATGGCGCGTCTTCTATGGCAGCGGAGAGCTCGTGGGACAAGGCAGCATCGTGGACGTCCACGAGACCGGCTGCCGAGTCACCGGCCGCACGCCTGTCGAAGTCGGCACGCATCTTCGGCTCTGCATCTGGCCGACCGACAATCCGACCGACATTATTGTGGTGCAGGGCACTGTCAGGTGGGCCAGAGGGCTCGAATTTGGGTTACTCCTCGACGGACAGATGCCGAACCTTGACGAACTCGCGCGCCAGAGAAATGACGACACTCACTCTACGAACCCTCTCGACTGTGCGAATCCTCCGTACAAGCCTTTGGGCGGTGGATCCGAAAAGCGAGCATAACCTGCTAGAAATTAAAGGGATTATTGGGTTGATACTACATTGACGTGCCCGGTTCCTGCGATAGCTATTTATTATAGTGAAGAACATGGCCGCTACAGACGGCACCCATATCTGCCTCTTCATGCTCGAACAAAAACGCCAAGGGGTATTTCACGGGCAATTTCATCTGTACCTATTGCGAAGACCAAACCGATAGAGACGCTGACGTCCACGCGTACTTCGGACCGGTTTCCCGTCTTACTTGACCGGCCCGCGAGACTGTTGCTTAAGGTGGACAAATCCGTCCCCTAGCGATACTCTCTAAGCGATGAATCGACTCATCGGGAAGAAAATCCTCGTGCTTCTGGCCATCTGGTTGCTGACCGGAGGCCTTGCTCTCGCCGACTCTTTCGACCTCACGGATGAACTTCAGCTTGCGCTCATTGACCGCACCTGCGCCCTCGAAACGGATCCAGACGAGGTGCGCGAGTCGATTGTTGACGCCGTCGCGTCCCTCGGCATGCGCGGACCGAATCTGGCCCCGTGCGGTGGCGCATTTTCAGAGACTCCTCCTTGCTCAGACCTCCTTGTGCTGGCCCTCATGCGACCTCTGCCGGAAGTCCTCAAAACATTTCGGATTTGAGTTCACACGTCAACTAATTCCCTCTCGTGACCGGCGTGGCTGGTGCCGGTCACCTTGACCGAGGCATGACTCCGTGTTGAAGGAGGCCGATAGGTCCCGATGCTTGAACGTGTCATCAGTTTTTCTCTGACACAACGCCTGTTCGTCTGCCTCGTAGGTCTCGGGCTGATGTTCGGCGGACTCTACGCATTTCACATCCTTGACGTCGTGGCCTATCCCGATCCCTCGCCGCCTATGATCGAAGTCATCACCCAATATCCCGGGTGGTCGGCCGAGCAGATGGAACGGGCCATCACGCTGCCGATCGAAATTGCGCTGCAAGGGATGCCGGGACTCACGGACATCCGGTCCTTGTCGATTTTCGGACTCAGCGACATCAAAGTGTACTTCCAGTTCGGCACCGACTATTTCCGCGACCGGCAGGAGGTCCTCAACCGCCTGCAGTTGATCACCTTGCCTCAAAACGTGCAGCCGGCGATTTCTCCCTGGTCGGCCATTGCCGAAATCTATCGGTATGAAGTGGAAGGCGCCGGGAAATCGCTCACCGATCTCAAAACCATTCAGGAATGGCAGATCCGGCGGGAGTTCAAGCGAGTGCCCGGGGTCATCGACGTCACCACGTTCGGCGGGACTGCCAAGGAATTCCACGTCGATCTCGATCCCGGCCGGCTCATCAGCTACAACGTCACGCTTGATCAAGTGATGGATGCGTTGTCAAAGAGCAATACGGACGTCGGCGGAAACTATCTGACCATGGGCGCCCAAAGTTTCAACGTGCGAGGCATGGGCTTGATGAAGAGCCTCGACGACATTGCGGACACAGTCGTGACGGAGAAGGATGGAACTCCCATCTTCGTGCGCCATCTGGGACAGACGAGCGTCGGGCACCGGGTCCGCCTCGGGAAAGTGGGCATCAATGACCGTGACGACGTGGTGGAAGGGGTGGTCTTGCTGCAACGGGGGGAGCAGGCGTTGCCCGTGCTGGAACGAGTGCACAAGAAGGTCGAGGAGTTGAACAATCACCGCCTTTCCGGCGGCGTGGCGATCAAGACGTTCTACGACCGGACCCAGCTGATCCACACCACGATCGAAACGGTCGTCGATATCTTGATCGCCGGCGTCGTGCTTGTCTCGATCATCCTGTACATCTTCTTGGGCCATGGACGGACGGCCCTGATCGTGGCGCTCACGGTGCCCGTCGCGCTCCTGTTTACCTTCTGCATCATGGTGATGCACGGCCAGTCGGCGAACCTCATTTCCCTGGGCGCGATCGATTTCGGGATCATCGTCGATTCGACACTGATCATGGTGGAAAGCATTTTCTATCATATCTCACACAAGCGGGCGCAGGGTTTGACTGTGCCGATGCACGTGATGCGGGCCGCCAAGGAAGTCGGACGCCCGATCTTTTTTGCAACGACCATTATCGTCGTCGCATTCATGCCGCTCTTCACTATGACGGGCGTGCCGGGGAAAATTTTTGCACCGATGTCCCTCACGTACGGTCTGGCGTTGACGGGAGCACTCCTGATGGCGTTCACGCTCGCTCCGGCGCTGTGCGTACTGCTGTTGGCCGGAGAAGTGCGCGAGCACGATACGGCGGTCGTCGAATGGATCAGAGAAAAATATATGGCCACCTTGGCGTGGGCGTTGGACCATGAAGTGATCGTCATCGCCCTGGCCGGCGGAGCGCTGGCCGTGGCAATTTTGGCAGTCCCCTTCATCGGCGGTGAATTCATGCCGGCCCTGGAAGAAGGCAATATCTGGATGCGGGCGACCCTGCCCGTGGACATTTCCTTTGAGCAGGCGGCGCAGCTGGCCACGGACATCCGCCAGGTCTTCCGGGACGTTCCTGAAGTGATCGATGTGGCCTCGCAGCTCGGGCGTCCGGACGATGGAACGGATCCGACCAGTTTTTTCAATGCCGAGTTCCTCGTGACGCTTCAGCCGCGGTCAGCCTGGCGGGCGTTGCTCAAGGACAAACACGCGCTCATCTCCGAGATCGAACAGGAGCTCGCCTCGTTCCCCGGCATCTCATTCAACTTCTCGCAAGCCATCCAGGACAACGTGCAGGAAGCGATGTCCGGCGTCAAAGGTGAAAACGCGGTCAAACTCTATGGTCCTGACCTCCGGCAGCTAGAGGCGCTGGCCATGGAGATTCAACGGCACATGGAAAAGGTCCGTGGCGTGAAGGATCTTGGCGTGCTTCATCTGCTGGGCCAGCCGAACTTGATCATCGAAGTGGACCGGCAGGAGTGCGCCCGGTATGGCTTGAAAGTCGGCGACGTGAACGGCGTAATACAGGCGGCGATCGGCGGACAATCCGTGACCCAGGTCTATGAGGGAGAAAAATGGTTTGATCTCGTTGTCAGGTTCCTGCCGGAATATCGCCGCGACAATGAAACGATCGGCCAAATCCTCGTCAGCACCCCGGACGGAGCGAGGATTCCGATCAAGCAATTGGCCACGATCACCGAGCAAACCGGCGCCTTCATCATCTATCGTGAAAACAACGAGCGGTATATTCCGATCAAGTTCAGCGTGCGAGGCCGGGATTTGGAGGGGACGGTGACGGACGCCCAGGCTGTGCTGGCGGAGCACCTCTCTCTGCCAGAAGGCTATCACATCGAATGGCACGGCGAATACGATCAGCTCCAGGATGAAAAAACCCGCCTCGCGAGCATCGTGCCCGTGACGCTGCTGCTCATTCTCTTTCTCGTCTATCTCGTGCTCAATTCCATGCGCGATGCGTTGCTGGTCCTCATCGCCGTGCCGTTCGCCCTGGTCGGCGGCGTTCTGGCCCTGGCGCTGACTCGAACGCATTTCAGCATCTCGGCCGCTGTCGGCTTCATTTCGCTCTTCGGTGTGGCGGTGCAAGGTGCCCTCATTCTCGTGTCCCGCATCCGTGACCTTCTGCTGGAAGGGTTTGACATCCGCACGGCGATCATGAAAAGCGCCGAAGTCCGCATGCGCCCGGTCTTGATGACATCGTTGGCCGCTGCCATCGGGCTGATTCCCGCCGCAGTCGCCACCGGCATCGGCGCTCAATCGCAACAGCCGCTTGCACGCGTCGTCGTCGGGGGGATGCTCACATCGGCGGCGTTGATCCTTCTCGTGCTTCCCATTCTCTACCGGCTGGCCTATCGATGGAGCGAGAGCGTGCCGAAGGAACAGGAATCGCCCTGACCAGGTACCGCAAAGGGCTTCCGGAGAAGAGGGCGTCGAACGGGTAACAGGTCACGAGAATGAGCTCCTCGCTGTCGTCGGCCAGGCGGATCGCGTCGGTCCGGGCATCGACGATGGCCCTGTCGAGGACGCGGTAGCGCAGGCTGTGTCCGTCCGGTGTGTCGATCAGAATCTCGTCCATTTCCTTCAAGCGCCCCACGAACGCAAAATGCGTGTCCCGATGGCCGGTGAGCACGGTGGTACCGCCAGCGCCCGGTAATGAACTGGATTCCGCAAACGCGGGGCCAAAGGCCAAGGTCCGGCCATACGCGCCATTCAACACGATCACATCGATCTGCTCTGAGGGCACACGCAGCCGGCCCACGGGCCAGGTATCGGCCCAGGGCCAAGGCTTGGCCTGCAAGTGTCCGGCGAGTGTCTGGGACCAGGCCCGTTGCAGGAGCACCTGCGCGAGCCTGGCCTTCGCATAGATCCACGATCCTTCCCCGATTTGCCACAGCCCGACGGCGAGGAAGCACACCGTCAGCATGATAAGCGGACGGGGAGTGGTCTGAACCGGGCTCATGCAATTCGGCATCGATGGCGCCACATCCAGAACGAGAGCACGAGCGCCATCACGCCGATCAGCATATGCCATGGCGCGTTCGTTGCCGTCCTGGGCAAACCAAAGAGGGCCTGGTAGTCCTGACCCTCCGGGAGATTGGTCTTCATTGCATGGGTGGTCAGCGACGCGTTGCTCGGCCTGATGGGCTCCGTATCCACGGCAACCAGACTCGTGTAGGGGCTGACGAGGTGATGGGCCAGTGCAACCTCGATCACCGATTGCCGGATCGCTGCCTCGGCTCCCTCCGGGCTGTGGCGATCCATCAGCGACGCGATTTTCTGTCTGGCCCAATACCCAGACAGGCCGCCTCTGGATGGGCCGCCAGGCAGATCGATCGATTGTGTCCACGTTTTTGAATTGAACAGACCGGTCAGGGTCACTGTTGAGGGAGCGGTGGATGTTCTGAAGGCGAGAACGACAGGCTCGCCTTCGTACAAATCGGGTATCCTCGGCGGAAACACCTCTGTGGTCGTCTCAAAGCCTCCTACCTGAATGTCCGTCAGCACGGGCCGCTCCAACTTCCTGAAGATCGCGTCCATCTGCGCTTTCACTTCGCTGGTGCTGCCGATGTGTGTGAAGGTGCCTCGCCCGAATTCCGCCGCCTTTCGCATGAAATGGCTGTTCGGCGCCGAACCGATCCCGATAGTAAACAATCGGCTCTGTCCCAATTGCGCCCGAATGACGCCGAACAGTTCCTCTTCGTTGCCCACCTGTCCGTCCGTCAAGAAGATTACTTGCCGCAGATGGGTCGCCGGAGGGAGACCTTTGAGCGCCATTTTCATGGCGGGAAGAATTTCCGTGCCTCCGTTGGCATGAAGCCGCTCGACATACCGGACGGCCTTGCCGAGAGTATCCGTTCTAACGGCCTGCGCCTCGGAGAACAATAAATGTGTGGTGCTGTTGAATTGGATCACGTTGAACCGGTCCTGCGAGGTGAGCCGACCGAGTGCAAGCAGGAGGGCCGCCTTGGCCTGTTCGATGGACGTGCCAGCCATCGAGCCGGATGTGTCGATGACGAAGATCGTTTCGCGCGGCAGCGTCGTCACCATCTCGTTCGATGCAGGGGGAGTGACCATCAAGAGGCCGTAGGTACTGTCGTGCTGCTGCTCGATATAGACGATGGCGGCCGGAAAAGATCCTTCGGCGGGCTGCCAGGTCAATTGAAAATCCCGGTTGGCCGGGACGTGATCCCGTCGGAGTGTGATATGCCGTCTGCCGTCCTGGTCAGGGATGATCAGGATTTCATGATAGGGCGAATCGATTTTTCCCAAAGGAAAGCCGGCGGCAAGATCAACGGTCAGGCTCACCGGATTGATGGCGCCATGCGTGGGCTCTACGGGCGGGGTGATCCGTGAGGCATCGGTGACGCGGTCGGTATTGGGCGACCAGCCTGACCCCTGGAGTTCTTCCTCGATGACGACCGGTGTCCCCGGGATGTAGCGAGGACCCACGACCATCGGGAAACGCAGGGAGAACACCCCCTGATCGTAGCGCACCGTTTCCTGATACTCGATTTCGACCGTGATCCGGTCCTGTGGGGCGATGTTGGCGATCGAGACAGTGAACACGTTCGGTCGCTCCTGTTCTACGAGGCTTGCCCGCGTGCCTTCCTGCTTCGCCTGCTCATAACGTCGCTTGGCCTCGGCACGCTCGCGGATTTCTCCCGTGATCACTCGATCGCCCACCTTCATCCGCAGATGATCGACCGCGGCGCTGTCTGGAAGCGGAAACACATAGATACCCTCTGCCCAATCGTCCTTGACCCGGCTCGGGTTGATGAATTCCTGCGTGAGCGTCGTTCGGGCGATGATGCCGGTGATGGAGATGTTGACGTCGGTCTTCAACAGAGGGGCCGGAAGGTAACGGCCCCGCTCATGGGTCTTGAAGAGGAGACTCCCTTGCGTCACGTCCCTGAGCGTCATGCCGTTCTCATTGAGTGGAGGCTCGCCACAGGCGAGGAGCACCGGCAGGACCCCGAACCATGAGAGAATGACCGTCAGCAGCGTGAGCAGAACGGCTTGCGTCGTGCGTTTCCGGATCTGTTGCTGTGCTATCTCGTTGAACAGTGTCATGCGTCCTCGTCTGATGGAGGTGAGGGTGGAGATGTGCAGCCGCGTCTGCACGAGACGACTCGTGCAGACGCGCGCATGAGTGTGGTCAGCTGCCGGAGGCCGGGTCGGCCGGCGCAGTCCCGTTGTCGGTTTCAGAGGTATTGGCCGAAGGCACGAGACTGTCGATGAGTGAGCCTTCTGCTTCGCTGTTGGGGCCAGCGTCGGCAGATGCCTGCGTTGCCTGCCTTGGATCAGGCGCCGAGGTGGTCATGACGACCGGTGCTCGCATGTGTTCTTCGCCAATGGGACGAATTTCCAGATGGACACGGCGGTTCATCTGGCGGCAGACGTCGCTCATATCGATGCAAAGCACACCCTCTTTTCCAAGACTGACGGTCTTGATTTGATGTTCCGCGACGCCCGCAGTGATCAATTCCGTCTTCACGGTTTCGGCCCGCTTGAGCCCGAGCTTCATGTTGTAGCTCGGTGATCCCTGTTGATCGGTGTAGCCCTGTACCAGGACTCCCAGGTTCCCATCCTGCTTGAGGATCGAGGCCTGCGCTTGCAGGAGCGTTCTCGCTTCATCGGTCAATCCCTTGCGGCCGACCTCGAAATACAGGTCGGTATGAAGGATGCCAGACTTAGCGGAAGCCGCCGGGGCTTCCTCGATCTTCGACCGTGACACCGAAACCGGCGTGATCATGGGTTGGGAGGTCTTGAGCGCCTCGCTGACCTGCGAACCGTTCAATGGCTCGTGACCGGTGCCCTGTTCGGTTGACGAGTAATACCAAATAGCTCCGATGACGGCGGCCAGGCTCACGATGAGCCCCGACACCACCAACACGTCTTTATCCTTCTTGGGCCCGGAGATGCTGGGAGCGATATTGCCGGATGTGATCTGTGACGGACCTTTCTGCATGATGAAATCCTCCTTGTCGGGCTACTCAATGGTGATTGCTTGACGGTCCTTTAGTTGTTTGAGCCGTTGGGACAGGCTGGCTTCACCTCCTTTTCCGTCCCTGATCTGTCTCTTGTTTGACCGGGTGCTTGAGCAACCAGAGTGCCGACGAAATTGAACGCCGCCGTTGACCTAAATACGAGATGAATCAAGCGTTTAAGCGATTGGTGGTGAGGCAAAGTGCATGCGGGGAAAGCGAGCCCAGCATGCCATGCGGGGATAGCCCCGCACAGAATGAGGGCAGGCAAGTCACCGTAGGGCTCGCGAGAGGCATGTCTCAAAGACCCTTGCTCGACACGAACAAAGAGCTTTGAAGGGCCATTGGTAGAAAACAGCTCATGGATACCTGCCGGACATTGACGTAGACTTGTCGGGATCGTTTCCGAACATCCTGATGTGTCTTCGTATCCAAAGCTGCACGAGCTTCATCCATAGCTATGACAACGGAGCACAGGTCGTGTCTTGCAATCGCGTCAGTGGAGGTCTTTATGGCAAGAATTGTTCTCGGAGGGATTGCATGTGCCGCTGTGCTCATTGGGGCGCTTGGCCTAGAGAGTTCCGCTCATGCCCAGGCTGGTCTTGGAACATGGGTTCGACAGGCAGGTCCGCAAGCGTCCGGACAGATAACAATGACTGTTGAGACTTGTTGCGACGGTGGGCGACGGTTGACGTACCAGCTGGGCGACTCTGGTCATGTCATGATCGTCGAGTCGCCATTCGACGGTCGGGAGGTGCCCGTACTGCTCGATGGAAAACCGAGCGGCGAAACCATGGCGATTAAGCGCCTGGACGACCATCATACATCTACGATCGTCAAGATGAACGGTAAGGAGTTTGGCACATCGAAGGCCACTCTTTCGCCTGACGGGAAAACGATCACGGTTGAAAATGACTTCACCGCGTCGGTTGGCGGCAACCCTGCCGGCAAGCGCACGGAAGTGTGGGTAAGGAAGTGACACGATCGTCATTCATGTGCTCACTGCCGGTGAATCTGCCGGGCAGGTTGTGACGAGTAATGCATGCCCGGCTCAAGGCAGCAACCCATGAGTCTCATCTTCCCAATTCATGCCAAGCTTAAAGATGGCTCGCCGGTGCAGTTGGTGCTGGCCGGTGAGCGCGATATCGAACCGCTTCGAACGCTCTACCGGATCATCGTTGAAGAGGGGACGTCTTATCCCCACGACCGATTTCCCGATGACGACGGCTTCATGGACTATTGGTTTCGCGGCAAGACGACAGTTGCCGCATATGCGCCTGACCGCGAGCAGGCATCGGCGATGGCCGGCGCGCTTTACTTGAAGCCAAACTGGCCAGGAAGGGCAAGGCAAGTGGCGAACGCCGGCTTTATCGTCGCACCTGAATGGCGCAAGAAGGGGTTGGGCTGGCTCTTGGGCGCCACGATGTTGGAGTATGCGCGGCAATTGGGCTACCGCAGCGTGATCTTCAACCTGGTCTTTTCGGAGAATGTGTGGGCCCGTCGCCTCTGGGAGCGGCTTGGCTTCAAAGAGCTGGGCGTGCTCCCCGGCGCGGTGCGGAAGAACGACGGCACGTATCAGGATGCCGTGATCATGTTTCAGTCATTGCTGTAGGGGCTGACCTCCCCGACCGTCTCTCCAGAAATTGTTTCTTCACCAGACGCTCGACCGATGCGAAATGACGGTCGGGGAGATTTTTGAACCGTCGTTTGCATTCGGCCAAAGCCTCGTCGATGGATCGACACGGATCGATCACGCTCAGCAGGTGGTTGTAATAGTCGCTGAGTTTCAGTTCGACCGTTCGCACGTGAGAAGGATTTCCGGCGATCGCCACAGCTGCCTTGGCCTGGTCGCCGTGATGCTCGATCAGCGCTTGGAAGCACAGGCCCTTCAGGCGCTGGGTGACGGTGCTGCGGTCCCATCCCAGGATGTTGGCCGTGGCCTGCATGTCAAAGGCTTGTTGCCTTAGACACTCCAACACGGCTTCGTCCCCGGCGGCATCAGGAAACGTGGACCGCTCGCCGTCGTCGCCGCTTAACGTCTCATCGAGCGAGAAGGCATGACGGGACAGGATACTTCCGTCCGTGAGTGCAACGGCTCGCTCCAATACATTGCGGAGCTCCCGGACGTTTCCCGGCCATCGGTAGGCGCTCAGCAGACGCAGGGCGTCGGCGGACAGTTGAGGACGAGGCTTCCCCATTCGCTGGGCGATGTCGGCGAGGGCGGATTCGGCAATCACCGCGATGTCGCCGGTCCGCTCACGCAACGGCGGGAGCCGAAACACGAGTCCTTTCAGTCTGAAGTACAAATCTTCCCGGAACCATCCTTCGGACACGCCGCGCTGAAGATCCCGGTTGGTGGCAGCGACGATCCGGACATCGACGGTCGTCGGCGCCGTGGCACCCACCCGGTAGAAAGACTTTTCCTGGAGCACCCGAAGCAGTTTGCTTTGGTGATCCAGACGCAGATCGCCGATTTCATCCAGAAAAATGGTTCCGTGATTGGCGAGTTCGAAGTATCCCCTCCGGTCGGCCGTTGCTCCGGTAAAACTTCCCTTGATGTGGCCGAACAACTCGCTTTCAAACAACTCGGGGGAAATCGCCGCCATATTGACCGCAACGAAGGCACGCCCGGCCCGGGGGCTGAGACGGTGGACGGCGCGGGCGAACAACTCTTTTCCGGTGCCGGGCTCGCCCAGGAGGAGCACGGTCAACGGCGAGCCCGCTCCCTTCTTCAGGTCACGAAACATTCTGAGCAGAACGGAATGCTGTGTGATGATCCCTAACGCACGGCACTCATCCTTGACCCGCTCCAGTTCGGTGTCTGCGAGTGTGCTGGAGTCCGAACTGGCGGCACGAAGATCGGTCAACTGCCGTTCCATTTGCTCGAGTTGACGCCTGGCAGCCTGTTCCTGGGCTCTGATCTCGCCAATTTCCGACTGCAGCAAGACTGTGTCTCTGGCCAGCTGTTCTTGCTGCGCTGTCGATTGCGCCACCGCCGCCTTCGCGGCCTCCAAATCTTCTTCGAGCGCTTCGGCGCGGCTTTCGCGAAGCGTCAGCGTCTCTCGGATCGCGGCGGCGTCTTGTTGCACGCGCAACATGTCCTGTTCGAGCAGCACCATCCGCGGGCCGGCCGTCAGGTGAGTCCAGGCGACGGCCGCAACGACGACGAAACCGGCGGCTGTCAATGGCAAGGGCAGCGGAAGGACCACATGGATGCCCCACAACACGGTACTCGTCAGGGCTACATAGAGCACAAGGACGCTCCCGGCAAAGACAAGGCCCCTCGATCCTGGGAAACGCAACAGTCCCCACCCGATGGTCGACGCCAGCAGCAGCGTGAGTCCGAGCGCCGCCCATCGGCCTGTGACGGCGATCTGATTGTTCATGAGCAAGCTATTCAGTAGATGGAGATGCGTCACGATGCCGGTCACGGACTGGCCTGTCGGAAGGAGCCACGGACCGTGACTGACTTCGCTTGGAAGGAGGACGACGATCTTGCCGTTGAACCGGTCTTCGAGGTGCCGGCGGTCATGATGCTGCATCGCCTCCCAGACCGAGGACAGCGTGATCGTCGGCAGCGCCGAGAGCGACCCATCTCCCACGGGATTGAGCGTGACGGTTGAGATCCGATCCGAGAGGAGCGGTCGCTGAAAAACGAGCGGCTGTTGCCGATACAGATCGTAGAGAACGGCGCCGAATGCCGGCACCGGCTTTCCCTCGACTGCGGACAACAGCGGGATCCGTCGTGTCACCCGATCTGGCTGTGTGGAAACCAGGACGTGTCCCGTCAGGACTCCGCCGGTTTCAAGGGCGATCTCCGGGTCATGCACGAGCGCGACCGGACCGGCCGCGTGCAACGCTTCGATGAGCAGCGCATCGCTGGCCGCTCCGCCGAGCGACGAAGGGCTGGCATGGCCGAGGCGATGGTCGATCCCGATGGCCGACGCGCCAGCCTCATGGACCGCCGTGATGAATTGCGCCAGGACGGCCCGGTCGAGTATCCCTCCGAAACGCTCTTCGCTATCCGGATCACGGACGACAATGCTCAACGCATCGCTGGTCGCAATCGAGGCTCGAACCCGCAGCCAGGTGTCATACAGAGCCCAGTCGAGAGCGGTGAAGGTGACGGGCGCGAAGTTCCACAGTCCCTTGGCGAGCACCGAGGCCAGGAGCCCGATCGTCAGAGCCTGTAAGAGGGGAACTGTGATGAACAGCCGCCAGAGTCTGGGCCAGGAGAGTGGAATCATCGTCGTTCGCCTGTGACGAAGTCGGCTAAGAGGGCATTCGCCTCCTGCTTAGGAAGTCCCTTGAGCATCGCCTTCGCCCTGGGAAGATCCTGTTGCAGGCCAATTCCTCTTCCGTAAATGCGTGCCAATATGCGTTTGGCGGGAGCAAATCCGTCCGCCGCCGTGTGCTCAAAACAGGCGAGGATTGTCTTATCGTGAGGCGGCAGCACGTTGTCCCACCCAGTTTCATACAACCGTGCTAATTCGACCTGTGCCACCTCACTTAAGGCGTAGCCTTCCTTCAGCAGGGTAGGCACGGCGACGTCGCTACGACGGTCCTTCAGTAGTCTGGTGCCGATGGTTTCTCCGTCGTCGGCCGGGCTGTACTCGCGAAACTCCTCCCAGAGTTGACGGCGATACGCGAGAAAGGCGTCCTGGGCATCCTTGCGCTTGCGGTCCGGTTGATCCGTAGACAGCGCCTGCCGCCTGAGCTTGCTGAGGAGGTCGGCGGACGGTTGATACCCGTATTCAGCGGCTTTGGTCCACCAAAACACCGCTTTGCCCAAATCCTTTTCGACGCCTTGGCCGCTCTTATAGGCGTTGCCCAGAAAAAACTGGGCCTGCTGCACGCCGCCCAATGCCGCCTCTTCCATGAGTTGAGCGGCTTCCTGTTCGTGTTTTGACAGCTTCAGTAATAACGCGAGGCGGTATCGTGCATCGGGGAAATAGGGTTGTAGCATCAGCGCCTGTCGATACGATTGCACAGCCGCCTGTAGATGGCCCAACGAGTAGTGGACACTCCCCAGACTATAATGGGCATCGGTGAAGCCGGGATCGAGCCTGACCGCTTCCTGCAGCACGGACCTCGCGGCGCGCCAGTCCTGCTTGGCCATGAGGATGGTGCCCAGCTGCACATGCGCTTTGGCATCGTCGGGCTGCAGTTTGATGGCCACGCGGCATTCGTCCATGGCGGCATCCAGGTCTCCGATGCGGTACAACGCACGGGCCAGCGCGAGCCGATTGGCCGCATCGTCGGGAGCGATGCGGACAGTGCCACGTGCTTCACCGAGCGCCATCGCCCCATCGGTCTGGACGAGTGATGAAGGAAGAGAGGACGGATGCTCATCACCGACTGCTTCAGGCGGCGGAGGGGGGCTTTCGAGAGGTGCTTGCGGGGTGGCCGGATCTTCGGGCGCTTGAGCCAACGATGGGGAAACGCCGAACAGGCTGAGGACGGCCACCACCAGTAATCGACGGAGCATCGAGCTTGTGACCCTCCGTTAACCGAGTGGTCGACATTATACCATTCGTCACAAGCGGTTCTTCATTCGCGCGATCGTGGATTGGATGTCCTCTGCGGACAGCGTGACGGGGTCGTGGGGAACGCGCCAGACGGGCTCAAGCGGCGCGGGATCGCTGGAAAGCCGCGGGATGAGGTGCCAGTGAATATGCGGCATCTGGTTCCCCAGCAAGCCGTAGTTCATTTTTTTGGCGTCAAACGTCTCGGCCAGCACTTTGGCGAACCGGCTGACTTCTTCCATCATCTGGATGCGCTCGGTCGGCGCCAGGTGGAACAGTTCGGTGGCGTGACGCTTGAAGACGATCACGGTCCAGCCGGGGAAGAATTGATCGTCGTGGAGATAGGCCATCGACAATCCAAGATCCGCGATGAAGTGGTCTGAGCCCGGCCAGGTGCCCGAACAGGCGTTGCACGACGGATCGCTCATGGCTGGATTGTCTTCCGTTCTTCTTCAGTAATGACCCCCTTCTTCAGCAGCAGTTGGATGAGGCGATCCGTCCGGTCTTGAGGAGCGCTGCCGCCTTGAGGCTGGTTGTTGGCGGCCTTGGGCTCGGCAGGAAGACGCTTTTTCCCATAGACTCGAAAGGACGGAGTAAAGATCGAAACATAATCCTTATTCCGAATGCGGACAGAAAACGGCGAGCTGTCAGTCAATGGAGCGAGGTCGGGAGTGGTGCCGACGGGCACCCTGAAAAACGGCTTCCCGTCCTCGGTTTCTCCGTCCTGTCCGACCACCTCAAACCGATGAATGAGTGGTTCGCTTTTCAAGGGTTCTCGGTCTTCGCCGGCGAGGTTCGTGATTTTCTCGAGCACGACGATCAGGGAATCGGCGATGAACGGGTCGCTAGACCGGTTGCGGACGGTGAGATCATAGCGGTATTCGCTGTTGAAATTGTCGCGGCCGGTGAGCGTGACGGTGACGACGGCCTTGCCGGTAAGGTCCGTGAGCTGATCGACCGACGAGGCGAACACGGCGCCGGCGGTCGTCTCCGCAAACAGCAGCGCTCCGATCAACAGCCGGCCGATGGCAAGGAAAGATGTCGACATGATCCGCAGGGGGCTCATAGGTCTTGAGAAGGTACCATGGGAGCATAGCAAAGACCGATGGCTGGATCGAGCATTCTCGCCGTTCTTGCCTTGACACTTTCTTTCATCCATGGATATTCTGCGCGGCAAACGGGTCGAAGAACCGGCGATGCACGATGCTACTGCCCAACATGCCCCGCTCCTTGTTCCCCGTGCGCTAGTTTCGAAATTGATGCGTCTCTACGACATCTCTCATCCGCTTCGACGCGGACAGCTCATTCGCGGCTATGATCGTGCCCACGCAGTCAGGACGGCACGCATGTGCGCCGCGGTGGCGTCTGCGCTCGGTCATGAGCCGGATCGGGTCAGGCAATACCAAATTGCCTGTCTGCTGCACGACCTCGGACGGGCCGGCCTGGATCGTCCCCTATTCGGGAAAATCTGGTCCTGGGCGAAGGCCCGCGGCATTCCGACGAGGCCGCGGGAATGGCGGGCCATCCATCCGGAAACGGCATATGGGCGAGAAACGGAGGCATTCATCGCTCGATACCGACAGGCGCTTGCCACCGACGGCATTCTCATCACTCCCTGGGCAAAGGAACAGATTGAAATGCGGCTGGGCTATGCGCGCCGCTTGGCGCGGCGGTTGCGCGCGGTGCGATCGTCGATCGCACGCATGGGCGTGCGCTGGGAATCCTGGATGCAGGCGGTGATGCTCTACTACTACTATCCAGAAAAGCTTGCCCGTGCCCGGCCATGGGTGAAGGAATTGGCGGAGGTCCTCGTCGCCTGTGAGCAGTTCGAAGCCTACAGCAACCAGCGTCGAGGCCGCGACTATTATGTGAGATACAAGGAAACAATCGCTGAGGCGTTCGCCTATCTGGAGAAGCTTGAGCGCGAGGGGATCCTCAGTGCACGCGTCATGAAGACCTTGAAGCACTTGGCGGCCTCCGGCCGGTTCGATGCCATTATTACCGAGGCTCGTGGGAGTCATCTGACAACGAAAGAACGACGGTTCCTCCATCGAATGGAGTGATGAGCCATGGCGGTCACCACCGTGCCCCTCAGGGTGGATATGCGGGGCGGAACGCACATCGAGAATGTGACAAAGCTGGTGCAGGACGCCTTGGGGGGTGCGAAGGCGTCCGCCGGGATCGTGACGGTCTTCGTCAAGCATACAACGGCGTCGATCATGATCATCGAAGATGAGCCCGGCATCAGGGCCGATACGAAAACGTTCTGGGATCGGGCGGTCCCCGCCGATCCGGCCTGGCAGCACAACCAAAAAAATCCGGGCGAAGACAACGGCCATAGTCATCTGAGAGGCCAACTCCAAGGCCCGTCGGTTACCATCCCCTTCGTCGACGGCTCGCTGCTGCTGGGCACCTGGCAGCAGGTCGTGCTGGTCGATTTCGACACACGCGCCCGCACACGTGACCTCATCATTCAAGTCCTGGGAGAGTAAACGCTTCATGTCCGGTCTCATCATGGCGGTGCGCTCGGCCGTGTTGGGCGCACTGCTGGCTGCGGGATATGCGGATGTGACCGGCGCCGAGTGGGGAAAACCTCTTGGGGCCGGCTATGAGGGGGCAGAGGTCAAACCTCGCCTGGTAACACCGGCGCCGCCCGAGCTCGGACCGGATGAACGCGCCACCATGGCGGTGTTTGAACGTGCGACCAAGTCCGTGGTGTTCATTTCGAACACGGCGATCCAACGTGATTTCTGGTCCTTCGACATGCTCGAGGTTCCGCAAGGTTCCGGGTCGGGGTTTGTTTGGAATAAGCAGGGACACATCGTCACGAATTTTCACGTGATTTATGGTGCAAATGCCATCAAGGTGACGTTGGCTGATCGGAGCGAACATCAAGCCAAGCTCGTCGGGGCAGATCCGGATCACGACTTAGCGGTGTTGCAGGTTCAGGTACCGGAGACGACCTTGGAACCTCTGGCGATCGGCACTTCTCAGGACCTGCGAGTCGGGCAAAAAGTATTGGCCATCGGCAATCCGTTTGGATTGGATCATACCCTCACCACGGGGGTCGTGAGCGCCTTGGGCCGAACGATCAAGTCCCTGTCGAACCGGACGATCGAAGGCGTCGTTCAGACCGATGCCGCCATTAATCCAGGCAATTCCGGAGGACCGCTCCTCGACAGCGCAGGCCGCTTGATCGGGGTCAATACGCAGATCATCAGTCCGAGCGGGGCCTACGCAGGGATCGGCTTCGCGGTGCCGGTGGATACGGTCAACCGTATCGTGCCCGAGTTGATCAAGCATGGAAAGCTCATTCGCCCCGGTCTCGGCGTCTCTCTTGTCCCGGATGCCATGGCCAGACGGTGGGGCATTAAAGGGTTGGTCATCGGCAAAGTCTCTCGCGGCGGTTCGGCCGAGCGGGCCGGCCTCAAGGGGGCGAGGGAAACGCCCTCAGGACGCATCGAACTGGGCGACATCGTCGTCGCTGTGGCCGGCAAGCCGGTGATGACCATTGATGAGCTCATGGACGTGCTGGAACATCACAAGGTCGGCGATCAAGTCGTCGTGGAGATTCTCCGAGAGAATCGAAGAGACAAAGTTACGGTAACGCTCCAGGCGGTCAATTAGACCTCGCCCAGACCTCTGCCGAACCCGCCGCTCGCCTGAGGTAATCCGCAAGCCCGCTATGGTAGGATCAACCCATTCGTGTCGTGTGGAGGACCATCAATGAGTGACCGCCGTATCCCGGATTCCCCTCAAGAGCCGAAACCCAAGAGCGAAGAGCCTGCGGGCAAGACCGGTTCCGACCCGCTCGAACTCATTGAGCAGTGCCTGGCGCTGTTTTCCGAAACCGATCCCCGTCAGAAGCTGCTCTACAAGCTGCGCCATGCGGTAATGCTGTCGCAAGCCGCCAATCAACAGCGGGAAGCCGAATTCAAAAAAGTCAGCGACGTGGTGGCCAAGCTCACAGCGCCCGCCAATCGCATCGGGATGTTGCTCGATATTCCCGGCGACGGTCTTGCGCATATTGTGGTGGGCGGCGCCGAATACTACGCCAATGTGGATCCCCGTGTGGCCGCCGGAGCTCTCAAGATCGGCACTCAGATTCTCGTGAACGAGGCCTATGCGGTCATCAAGACGCTGGACTATGACCTGAACGGCCCCATCTTGAAGCTGACTGAAGCGATGGCCGACGGCCGGCTGCGGTTCGAACATGAGATGGGGCGTCAATCGTTAATTTTACGACGGTCCACCGATCTTCTCGGCATGGAACTCAAACCCGGCGACGAACTGCGTATCGACCCCACCCAACGAATCGCCTTGGAGAAACTCGTCGATCGCAAAGCCACGAAGCATGTGCTCGACGAAGCGCCGAAGGTGACGTGGGAGCAGATTGGCGGGCAGTCGGAGGCCATCGCGGCCATTCGTAAGGCAATCGAGTATCCGCTGCTGCATGCCGCCACCTTTCAACAGTTCAAGTTCTCCCAACCCAAAGGGTTTCTCCTGTATGGACCACCCGGTTGCGGAAAAACGCTCATCGGTCAGGCGGCGGCCGCGAGCCTGTCTAAAGTGGTCAGCGAGTCGGGGCCGGAACCCGCGCAGAAAGGCGAAGGCCGTGCACCGATCACCGGCGGCGCATTTCTCCATGTGAAGGGGCCGGAAATCCTCAATATGTGGCTGGGCGAGTCCGAACGGATGGTGCGCGATCTCTTCGCGGAGGCGAAAGCCAGGCGTCAGGACGGCGCGCTTCCGTTCATCTTTATCGACGAAGCCGAGTCCATCCTCGGCACCAGACGTGCCATGCGCTCGTTCAACATTTCCAATACGCTGGTGCCGATGTTCTGCAGCGAAATGGACGGCATCGAGTCGCTGCGGGACGTCGTCATTATCCTCGCGTCGAACAGGCCGGATCTGATCGATCCGGCGGTGCTGCGGCCCGGCCGGATCGATCGAAAGATCAAGGTGGCACGGCCAAATCGAGAGGCCTCGACGGAAATCTTGAAGGTGTACCTGTCCGACGATTTGCCGCTCGATCCGGCCGTGCTGGCCGAGCGCGGCGGAGAACAAGGCAAGGCCATGGCTTCGCTGGCGCAAGAGGTGATCGATCGCATTTTCCGGAAGGCCGATGAGAATCGCTTGCTGTCCGTTCGGCTTCGAAGCGGGCAGCAGAAAGTGCTCTACCGCGGCGATCTGGTCAGCGGAGCGATCTTGGCGTCGATCGTCCAGCGTGCGAAGGAAAAAGCGATCGACCGCACGATTCAAGGCGGCCAGCCGGCTGCACTGTTGGAGCAGGATCTCTTCGATGCCGTGACCGCGGAATTTCGAGAAGGGGAGATGCTCCCGCCTGATGATGCTGCAGAGGAATGGTTGAAACTCCTCGATCACCATCCCGAGCAGGTCATCGGCATTTCATCCTTCCGCCGAGGGCGGCAGACCGAAGAGCGGCTAGTCAATCAGATCATTTAGACCCCCATGCGTTTGTTTGGCATTGAAACGGAATACGGCATCGCGCGCCATGATCGGGACGAGAGCGATCCGGTTGTGGAGTCCATGGAGTTGGTACGGGCCTATCTCATGGGCCCGTTCGAGCGGCGCTGGGATTACGGAGGAGAAGATCCTCACGAAGACGCCCGGGGCTTTCGCGTATCTGGACTGGCTCAGGACAAAGAGGAAGACCTGTTCGCCCGCCTCGATGCGCATCGTCCATTTTCGTTCCACGAGATGAAAAGCGATCTGGTGCTTGCCAACGGGGCCCGTTTTTACAACGACCATACGCATCCCGAATACTCGACGCCGGAATGCCGCACCCTGAGACAGTTGGTGGCCCACGATCGTGCGGGGGAGCGCATCGTTCAGCAGGCGGCCGATCGCCGAAATGAGCAGCTTGGGGACACGGTCGTCCATCTCTACAAGAACAACACCGATTTTCACGGCCACAGCTATGGCTGCCACGACAATTATCTTGTCGCGCGCGCGATCCCGTTTCCCGGGCTTGTGCGCGGCCTCCTGCCGTTTCTTGCCAGCCGTCAGGTGATTGCCGGCGCAGGAAAGGTAGGCGTCGAAGCGCAGGAATCCGGTTTCGTTCCTGGTGCGTATCAGCTCTCCCAGCGCGCCGATTTCATGGAAACGGAGTTAAGCGTCGATACGATGCACAACCGGCCTATCCTCAACACCCGAGATGAACCCCATGCAGACGCGAAGAAGTATCGCCGCCTCCATCTCATCCTGGGCGATGCGAACATGTGCGAGTACGCGACAGCCTTGAAAGTGGGGACTACACAGCTCGTCCTGGAGTTGATCGCCCGCGACCGAGCCCCGGTTCTGGAACTGGAGCAACCGGTGTCGGCGATCAAGCAAATTTCCCGGGACGCCGATCTGAAGGCTATGGTGAGGCTCAAGGACCGACGCCATCTTTCAGGGGTCGAGATTCAGGAATGTTACTGTGAGGCCGCCTGTCGGGAGTTGTCGGGCACTGATCCCGAGACGGATTGGATCCTGCACGAGTGGAGCGAAACGTTGCGGCTCCTCATGCAGGACCGCGGTCGTTTGGTCGGAAAACTCGATTGGGTGACGAAACAGTGGCTGCTGGAAAGGTTCGTGCGCGAGGAACAGATCGGTTGGGATGATCCCTGGCTGGCCAGCCTCGATTTGGAATATCACAATATCAATCCAGAGCGGGGTCTGCACCGAGGTCTCGAGGCGGAGGGAACAGTGTGGCGGCTGACGACAGAAGAGGACATACGGCGGGCCCTGTCTGCCGGGCCAGCGGACACGCGTGGAGGGTTGCGCGGTCTCTGCGTGAGGCGCTTTCCCGACCGGATCAGTCAGATGCAGTGGGAACGCATCCGGTTCTCCGGCGGCTGGCGGCCATTGACGCTGGACATGGGAGATCTCTTCGAGCCGGCCGACGTGCAGATCTGCGCCGCCCTATTTGAGAACGCCGATTCTCCGGCAGACGCGCTTGCCGCCTGGAAGACAAGAAAGGAAACATCGAGATGATATTTCACATGCTTCCCGAACGACGCGAAGGACCGGTGAACCCTATGCCCAAGTCGCCTTCACCCACCGAAGAAGGCGGAGGGCCCCGCCGCCCTGAAAGTGGTTCACCTGACCAGGACAGTTTGATGAAGCGGATGCGGAAAGTGGACCCGAAACAGGCGGAACGGTACCGGCAACGAACGGGGGAATAATAATGGGTGCTGAACGCTCAACGCCCATACCTCAGAATTTCAGGTGACACGATGGGGATGCAGGGAGATTTCTTTCAGCTGCTGAAGGCACAAGGGTATCAATTTGGTGCCTCCGGCGGAGGAAGCCACGATCAGCAGTTCACGACCGCGACCACGATCCTGGCGTTCAAGTACCGCGACGGCGTACTGGTGGCAGGGGATCGACGCGCGACTGCCGGGAACATGGTGATGTACGATCGTACGGACAAGGTGCTGGAAATCGATCGGCACAGCGTCATGGCAATTGCCGGCGTCCCGGCGACGGCGTATGAGATGGTGAGGATTCTGGAGCACTCGTTCAAGTACTACAGGAGAACGCAACTCCAAGAGTTGAGTTTCGAGGGCAAGCTGCGGTCGGTGTCCAAACTTCTCAAGGACAACGTGGCTGCTGCGCTGGCCGGCACCGGCGCCGTCGCTCCGATTTTCGCCGGGTACGATTTCGAACAAGAGACCGCGAAAATCTATTTCTACGATATTTTGGGCGCTGAGTTCGAAGGCGTGGAGTATGCCGTTTCAGGCTCAGGCTCCCCCACGATTCGAGGCATCCTGCATTATGTGAATACCTGGGGCGATCAACCCCTCAGTGCGATGACCGAAGAGCAATCGGCGGTTCAGGCGCTGCGCTTGCTCACGAGCGCTGCCGAATTCGACAGCGCGACGGGCGGCGTGAACCGGGAGGCGAATCTCTATCCAGTCATTAAGTTGATTACGGCAAAGGGCATCACAACGATGCCCGAAGCGGACCTGAAGCGTCACTTTGAGGGCAGCGTCTCTCGATCTATCTAAAAGTCTGGCAGGCCATTTTCATCGCCTGGAGTAAGCCATGTACGAAGAGCCTTATAAGTGGGTAGAGGCGGTCGGTAATCGCCGCCAATATCTGGACGAACAGTTCAAGCAGGGCAGCCCTGTCGTTGCGCTGGCCTATGAGGCAGGGGTCGTGCTGCTGACCGTCAGCAAGGGGACGCCCAAACTCTACGAGATCTACGACCGTCTCGCCCTGGGAGGGATGGGGCATCCGGCGGACCTTGAAAAACTGCGGTTCAACCTCTTGGAAATGGCCCATGTCGAGGGATTCAACCGTTCACCCTCGGATGTGACGGGCAGCCGCATGGTGAAGTACGGAATCGCCCCTGTCATCAAACAGGCATTCGAAGAGGTCTTCAAGGCACCGTTCATTGTCAAGATTCTGTTGGCGGAACTCGGTCCGAAAGCCGGGAAGGAAACGTTCCTCGTCATTAATTACGACGGGACGTTTGAAGAGGGAAGTCACTGCGCGGTGCTGGCCGCAACCAAAGCGGTCGAGCAGGACATGATGAAATTGCTTCGTGCAGAGCCTGCGGGTCTCTCTCTCCAGCAGGCCGTGGGAGCCGCTCTTCAGGCCTGGGCGTTGGGGGACCGATTGCAGGGGCAGGCTCTTGAAGCCGACACCGACCGTGAGAGGGAGTCACAGGCCGACTCGGCATCCACCGATGTCGCAAGCCTGTATGCCTATCTTCGTAAAACGGTCGTGGAGAAAACCATTGAGTGCGCCGTGCTGGACCGCAGCCATCCGGGCTCCGCAAAATATCGCGCCTTGGCGCCGGACGAACTGGGCCGGCTCTTGCCGAAGGACGTCCGAGCCTCATTATCCTAATGCCATGTTGAACCGCATTTTCGGGTTGGAGACCGAATACGGTCTCCTCGTTCATCAGGATCGCCCCGACCATTCTCCCACCTGGTTCGCTCACAAGATCCGCGACCACATCTTTCAGGTTCAACGTCAGGGCGTCCTGGACCTGCATCATCGCGGGCACGACGAGCCGCCGGGGAATGGCGGATTTCTGATGAACGCCGGGCGGATCTATCTCGACATGGGCCATGTGGAATATGCCTCGCCGGAATGTCAGTCACTGACGGATGTGGTGGCGAGCGATCGCGCGGGAGACATGATCCTCCAACGAGCGGTTCAGGATCTTGGACTGGCCGAGCAGATCTCGTTGATCAGAAACAACGTGGACCATGAGACGGATGCGACGTTCGGCTCGCATGAGAACTACCTGGTCACCCGTCGGTTCCCGTTCAGCCGCCGAGGCCTTGCGCCGCTGGTGACCTTTCTGGTGACCCGGCAGATTTTTACCGGCTCCGGCCGCGTCGGCGCTGCGAGCCCGCAGGATGCGTGGATTCAGATGGATCGGCTGATCGTGCCTCGAGCGGCGCTCGGCCATGGCGCCGCGTCTCCACAGCTGCCGTTTCAGATTTCCCAGCGCGCGGATCACATTGTGAACGATTTTTTCGAGTGGGTGCAGCAGAACCGGGCAATCGTGAACACGAGGGACGAGCCGCTGGCCGATCCAAACCAGTATCGGCGTATTCATCTCCTCCTCGGCGACTCGAACATGGCCGAATATGCGACGGCGCTGAAGCTAGGGACGACGGGATTGGTGCTGCAACTCATCGAAGACGGCAAGGCGCCCCGAGATTTGGACCTCGATGAGCCGGTGGAAACGCTCCAGGAGATTTCGCAGGATCAGGAGCGGCAATGGATGGTGCGGCTGCAGTCCGGAAAAAGCCTATCGGCGATCGACGTCCAGGAGCAATTCCTGGCGGCTGCAAAGGAGCATTGCCAAGGTCAGGACGAAGAGACCGATTGGGTGCTCGCGCAATGGGAAACGGTGCTTCATGATCTGCGCGGAGACTATCCACAGTTGGTCGGGCGTGTCGACTGGGCGTCCAAGCTCTGGCTGTTAGAGACCTTCCGTGAGGCGGAACAGTTGGATTGGCGCGATCCGATGCTGAAGAGCCTTGACCTCGAATACCACAATCTTCATCCGGAGAAGGGATTGTATTACGGCCTCATCGAGGAAGGACGTGTGCCGCGATTGACCACCGATAAAGCGGTAGATCTGGCGACCGAGCATCCTCCGCGCAACACGCGAGCCTTCGGGCGGGGAGAACTCGTCAAACACCTGTTGACCTGTGGCCCGCCGACTGACACAGAGGCGGCCCGAAAAGAGGAACGGTTTTTCCCTGCCTACGTCATCAACTGGTCGATTTTTCAGGTGCGTGGCCGAGAAGCGTTTCCCATGGCCGATCCATTCAAAACCTACGTCCAGGAAGTCCGCTCGTACCTCGCCAACCCCTGACCACTAACTCCTTGATCAGCATGCAGAAATTAGCCGGTGCTATGCTTATTGCTGGCTGAACTGCTGTTATGAAGAGGTTGAGAGGAGGTCAGCATGAAGGCACGGAAATGGATGATGGAATATGGCGTGGCCATGATCCTCGCGGTGGTCTGCGCGGTGATTCTTGGTCATTTGTCGCTCTTCCGAGAGGCGACGATTGGAAAACTGCACGCGTCAGATCTCGTTCAGTTCATCGGATATGGCGGGGCGATTGTCTTGGCTTGGTTCGGCGCACGTCAGTTGTCCGATGAGCCGCCTGACGATTGGAAGTGGCTGGTCCCCTATCGGGCGCTGATCCTGCCTGTGACGACGCTCGTCATCGTGGGATTGGCCTACCAAGTGATGCTCTATGCCTGCGAGCCGTTCTTGGGAAAAGGCGGCAAGGACGTCTACAACTGGGTCTTCGTCGTGGGACTCATCTCTTGCTGCGTATGGCTGATCGTGACCTGGCTCCAGAGGTGCGCTTCGCAGGTCGCTTCGATGGAGACACGCCGGCTGAGAAAAGCCGCCTAGATCATCTCGTCCGGTTGCCTCACGGAGGCAACCGGGCTCCACTCACCACATCCCGGTCACAATTTCGATAATCCGGTTTTCTACCCAATACCGATCTTCGTGTGCGCGCGTCTTCTGGAAAAATCCGCAATGGCCGCCGTGGGGAGGCGCGATGAGACGCAGGCAAGCATGCTGCTGGATTACCGGCGTGACAAACATCGAGTAGGGGATAAATGGATCATCCTGCGCCGTGATGATCGTGGTGGGCACCGTAATACGATCCAGCACATGACGCGCTCCTGAACGATCATAGTAGTCGGCAGCGTTTCGATATCCTCCGTCGGGCGCAGTATATCGGTCGTCGAATTCACTGATGCGCGAGATGCGGTCCAGTCCCTTCAAATCCCACTTCCCCGGCAATAGCACGGCCTTCCGTCGGATACGCGCTTTAAGCTGCATCATAAAGTGCCGGTGGTAGATCCAGTTGCCAGGCCGTTCCAACTCGGCGACGCAACGGGTTGGATCAATGTTTGGGCAGACGGCCACTGTGCCGGCCAAAGCGGGCTCCGCTCCGCCCATCTCGCCCGTCGCTTTAAGGAGGAGATTGCCTCCCATCGAATAGCCGATCAGCCAGATGCGGCTCAATTGTTCTGTCTCGGCTAAGGCGCGTATGACGCTTCGGTAATCTGCACTCAGGCCACTGTTATACAGGGTCGGGGAGAGATGTTCGGTGCCTCCGCACGTGCGTTGGTTCATCCTGACGACATTGAGTCCGGCGGTGTAGGCCTTGGCCGCAATTCCGTGCATGTAGTGCGAATCGCAATCCCCTTCAAGCCCGTGCAACAACAGCGCGGTCTGAGCGGCCAGACGGTTCGGCTGCCAATGGCAGAACCCGACCAGTTGAGTGTCCGGAGCCGTGCGAAAGACGCGGCGCTCCGACGGAATGCCCGTTAGCAGCTGTCCACGGGACCAGTAGCGGGGAACGAGAGTCATGAGATGACGATTGCGAAGGGGTTTCGGAGGAACGAACGCCGGAAAGGAAGAAGGACCGTGCTGATGATGAGGAGCAGAAGCCGATAGACCTGAGTCTTCCCTCCACGCAGTCATGGCTTCAGGAGGTCGAGATCTTTGGATCTTGGCATTGCCGGACCGCTTAGCCGACTGAACGTGACGCCGAGGGAATCGAGCCATGAGGTCATGATAGTCGTCAACGCGACCACCATGATCCCATTGGCGAACTGCGTGTGAGTGACGACGCCTGCGGCGAGCAACGTGCCCAAGATCACAAAGGCGAATTCGCCGGCCTGGGCCAGCAGGAACGAGAGACGGGCCGCGGGACCGTGATCCATTCGAATGGCTCTGGCCGCAACGTAGAGCACCGCCGTTTTGACGGCAAGGATCACCAGGACGTGCATAAGGATCTTTCCTGTGTGCTCGCTGAGCACGCTGATGTCGACTGTGAGACCGACCGATACAAAGAACATTCCCAGTAGGAAATTCTTGAACGGCAGGACTTCTTCCCTGAGCCGGTGCCGATAGTCTGTCCCGGAGAGGGCCACGCCCATGATGAAGGCGCCTAAGGCCATCGAGAGGCCGACATGCGAAGCGGTCCAGGCGCTTCCCAGGATTCCGACAAAGAGCACGGCTGTGAACGTTTCTGGCATACGTTTTACGGTCGCCCAGTGAAACAACCAGGGGCACATATAGCGCCCGAGGATGAAGAGGATCGCCAGGGCCGAGACGGCCGGTAGGATATTCCACCAGGAATAGTCGGCTGATCCGATCCCCGCAAACACGGGAACGAGAGCCATGAGCGGCACGACGGTGAGATCCTGAAACAAGAGGACGGCGAATGCCGCCCGCCCATGTTCCTCGTTGAGTTCCTGCTTCCTCTCCAAAAGTTGGAAGACCAGGGCCGTCGAGGAATTGGCCAACACCAACCCGATGAGCAGAGCCAATGACCAAGATGGGGTGAACAGGCGCCAATAGAACATCAAGGCCACCCCCGTCGCCAGGACTTGCAACGATCCCAAGAGAAATGCGTAGCGCCGCAACAGCCATGCCTGTCCAAGGTCGAGCTCAAGTCCGATCATGAAGAGGAAGAACACCACGCCGAGTTCGGACAGTTCTCGCAACCGATCGACCTGGGCTGGAGCGAGGAAGTGGGAGGATCCGAGGATCACGCCAGATAACAACAGACCCAGCTCGGGTCCGATGCCGAGCCGACGAGCCAGGGGAATCACCACGGCGCTGATGCCGAGTAAGAGGGTAATGGCTAACAGGAGGTCCGGCAGTCGTAGGTAGGTATTCAACGCGCTTTCCTCAGCCGCCCCTGGGCAATTGAGACCCTGGCACTCGCGTGAAACACCGCAGTGACGGTCTTTCTTATCACTTTGTGGGGAAGGCTGGAAAGTGTGGACACAGAAGACTCCTGGCTCCCCGGGCAGGACTCGAACCTGCGACCAGCCGGTTAACAGCCGGCTGCTCTACCAACTGAGCTACCGGGGAACGAGGGGTCAACTGGAAGAGGACGCATTGTAGCAAATGTGGACGGCGGGGGGAACGCCTTTTTAGACGTCGAAATCCTCGGTTTCATCTTCGTCCGACGAGGCGTCGGTGTTTCCCTCGGCCAGAGCCGCGTAGTGCTTGGCCCACGTGAGATAAAGATTGCCGCTGTCCCGCATGGTGTCCGCGGCCTTCACCAGTTTTTCAACGAGCTCGGGATCTTTGCCGGTGGCTTGAATCATTGCCGCTCGACGCTCGATGGCTTTGGGATATTCGGAAATCAGGCCGGAAATCTCCTTGAGGAGTTCGCCGATCACATTGTCTTCACTTTCCATGACGCACCTCGTACAGTACCAACAAAAAACCCCATAGCGCGAACGCTATGGGGTTGTTCAATGCATGCGAGGCCGGTTACCCTTGGTAGGCTTGTCCGAGGGCTGCCGACTCTCCCTTTTTTGACATCAGCTGCCCAGTTGCGCTCACCGCTTGCATGAGAATCGCCTCATGCTTGGCAGCGTTACAGACGACGACGCAGAGCTCACACCCCTTGCAGCGGTCGATGTTGACTTCCGCCACCATCTTGGCTGAGTTCAAATCGAGGCAGTTCGCCTCGGGACAGTACATGATGCACAGGCGACAGCCCTTCTTGGCCGTGCACTTGTCGTCGATGACTTGCGCGACGTTATACATTAAAGTTAGTTCCTTTTTTTATGCGGCGACGGCCGGATTGCCGACCTGCAGCTCAACCTTGTTCTTTTCGGCCCATGCACTTGCGATCTCGTAGGCAGCCTTCACCGTCGCAAGGTTCTTGGCCAGCAGCATTTCCTTCTTCGCAAACTTCTTCTTGATCGCTTCGTCAAGAGAGGCGGTACCGCCCGATGCGACGAACTTCTTTCCGAACCGTTCTTGCAGCGCGCCGTCCAGAGCGTCCATCGTGACGCATTTTGTGATGCCTGATACCGAGCCAATCATGGCCATGTTTGTGGACAACTCGGTGCCGGCAACTTCGATGGCGAGCTCAGTGCCTGCAATGTAAAACACGGCCACGTTCAAATCCTTCAGCCGTTGGACGTCCTCTTCTGAGAGCAGAGGTTGCGCCGAATTGATTATGACGACACCGCCCTCCTTTACGCCGGAATAAAACGGCATCGTGTAGCTCTTTCCCATGGTGATGACCTGCGGGTGAAACACCTGGATCACGTCCGGGAACACCAGTTCGCCGCGATCGTAGATCCGCTCGATGCCGATGCGGCAGTAGCTCTCCGCCGGCGCCATGCGCTTCTCAGCTCCAAAAAACGGATTGGAAATCGAAAATTTACCGTCCCGATTGGCGGCCATGGCCAATACATGAGCTGCCGTGACGGCGCCTTGCCCGCCCAAGCCTGACATGCGGATATTCAGCCGTTTCTTAATCATAATCCCCCTCCTCAGGCTTGCGCTTGGCCCGCCAACTGCTTGGCCGCTGTTTTCCGTTCCTTGTCCTTCGCGGCGAGTTCGGCCAACAATTGCTTTGCCGGCTCACTGACATATTCCTTGTACGCGAATCGCTCGGCTGGCTTCTCCGAATCCCGCATTTCCTGAAGCCCTTCCATGCTGTTTTTCCCGATTTCAAGAATACAGGGCGTGTAGAGCTGGAGATAGGTCGGACCTATTTCTCTGGCGATGTGCACCGCATTGCGGATGACTTTCTCGACCAACGACGGCTTGCTGACCGTGCAATTGACGACGTAATGGCAGCCCGATTCCCGGGCGATTTCCGGTAACCGCACCTTGTCGAACAGCTTCCCGACCGGCGCCATCTTGGCGACGAAACCCTTCTGCATGAGTCCGCTTTCCTGGCCGCCAGTGTTGGCATAGAGCTCGTTGTCGAAGCAGATGGTCGTGAACTTTTCCTGACGGAACCAGGCCTGCAGCGTCATATCGAGGCCGATGTCCACGGTCGCGCCGTCACCGGCCAGCACGACCACGTCCTTGGTACGGCCGGGAAACCGGACGCTCAGCGCCCGCTTCAGACCGGATGCGATCGCATTCTGGTTGCCGAACAGCGAATGGATGTTGTGAACCGCAACCATCGGAAACACTAAACTGGTACAGCCGGTCGAGCCGACCATGACGGTATCTTCCGGATTTGGCAGCGAGGCCAGAATGTACCGGAAGGCCATCGACTCCGGGCAACCGGCACAAAGCGAGTGCTGCTCGATGAGTTCCTTGGAAGAGCCGATGTCTTTCCAGCCGCGATCTTCCTTGCCATAGGTCGCGCTCTTGACGAGATCCTGGTAGTCCGACGGCATGATGTCGTAAAGGTCTTCTGAAATCTTAATCCGTTCCTTGCTCATTATGGCGCCTCCTCTAGATTCGCTCGCGGGAGCGAACAGGTTCAAAATATGTGCTGCTCAGCTCCCACGACCGGCCAGGGAGAGTGTTTTCATTCCAAGGGCCGTCTTGATTTCCTGTACGATAATCTCCGGCGGCATCGTCATGCCACCGCAGACATGCGGGCCTGCATGCACCCGATGATGATTGGGAATGGTGGCTTTGATTTCCTTCGCCAGCCAGCCGGTCACGTTGAACTCCGGCACGAAGATATGCTTTGCGTTCTTGGTCGCTTCCCGGATTTCTTCCTCCGGCCACGGGCGGAGCGTCTTGACCTTCACGAGTCCGCAGCGAATGCCTTCGTCCTCCAGCAATCGAATCGCTTCGCGTCCCTGTGACACGGCTGTGCCAGATGCCACGATCATGATCTCAGCGTCGGTATTCTCGGTATCGATCAAGCCATTCAGCCACTTGATCGTGTGCTTACGCGAGCGTTCGATAGCCGCCCAAATTTCCTGTTGCCAGCTGGCATGCGTCGCATAGCTGATGTAGTTGCTCTTCATCACGAACGGATCACGCATCATGCGCACCGGTGGACACTCCATGTCCATGCAAGGAACCGGTGACCGATAGGGGTCGTAAGGTGGCAGGCACATGTCGGCTGGAGTCAGATTGACGACGTCCTTTGTATGAGTGACGAAGAACCCATCGCAACAAAGTGCCAGCGGCAAGTGGACGTCCGGCTCCTCGGACACCATGTATCCCTTGAGAATCCAATCAAAGAAATCCTGGGCCGTTTCGGCGTGCCAAACCAACATACCGGTATTCAGCAGATAGGCGATTTCGAGCGTGTCCGGTTGAATCGAGAGGGGCGAATTGATGCCTCGACAGGTGACGATCATCTGGATCGGCAGCCGCGCGCCTGCCCACATCGGAAAGTTTTCCATCGCGCGCATCGTGCCTGGTCCCGCGGTCGTCGTGAAGACACGCGCACCTCCGAAGGCGGCGCCCGCGCATTGCGACATGACGGCAAACTCACTCTCACCTCGGAAATAATCCCCGATGTAGCCTTCGGCAAACAATTCTCCGATGAGTGCGGCAGCTTCGCTTTGCGGCGTGATTGGATACGCGATCATGACGTCGCAGCTGGCCCGTCGAAGCGCTTCCTTGATGACCTCGCTGCCTGTAAAGAACGACGGCGTGCGCGGTGCTTCGTGCATCATTTTCCAGGTGTCAGTAAAGGTCTGTCCTTTTTTATTCTGGGTCCCGATAACTGAATGAGTGTCTGCCATGGACCAGCCTCCTTTCACTGCGCACGGTGCTTCAAACGGCCTAGTTCGAAGCCCCGCTTTTGGCCGATGTCAGCCGTGGTTTGACCGTACCTTTTAGTTTTTTTACCCAGTCGGCCAGCTTCATGATTTTTTCAACAGATGCATCACGGAATGAGAGCATTGCGTCTTCGTGGCCGGCCTGTGCGCACATCGCAATCGTGTAACACGAGGTTCCACCCCGGATGATCTTGAGCGACAAGTTCGCCTGGTGACAATGCACACCGACGAACATGCAGCAATCGATCTTGTTGTGCCAAATAGTCAGGTTGGGGTGGTTCGGATTGATTTCAACTTCAGGATTGATTTTGGGATATTTCGGTCGATAGTCCGGCATGGGAATCAGCATCGGAGTTTGGCCAGGCTGCACGCACTCTTTCAGTGTGTTGTAGAGGTGGCGAATCGCTGTCGCTTTCTTCGCCGCTTTTTCGTTCCAAGCCCAGAGGACAAGCGGACCGGGGAAAATCGTTGGCACTCTGGCCATCAGAAACTGGCGCGCAGCTTCTTCGTAGGCTTTTTCTTCAGTAGCGATGACGCCGTTGATGTGCGCTTCCCCCGGATTCGGGAGGTACACACCCATTGAGGCTGCGGCGGGAGGAAGAAAATGTTCCGGCCCTGGGAGCACGCGATATTGAGTCATGCGGCCTACTCTCCGCTTGGGGTTAACAGGTGAGAACGATCAGTTGCTCTGGCGATCGACCTGCCACAATCTAAGCTTTTTCACGGGATCTCTGCAACCTCGCAGAAGGCCCAACATGCGGAAATAATGGGCTACTGGACATGAACGGCTTAGGCCTTTTGCCCATTCGGGTTCCGCGAAAGTCTTTGACCCGCTATTGGCCCGATATCACGGCAGATTTTTAATTATAGGAGCGCCCGTTCTGCGAAGTCAAACAGACTTCCGTAGGGGAATACGACCGAGCACAGCGCGGTCTGACTACAAAACAACTGGATTAACAGTGGCTTAGAGGTGTCCAATCTACGGAATCCAAGCTACGGGAGTTGTTCACAGGCCTCGATGGAACCAAGCACGCAGGCCTGCTCGAAATCGTCCTTGGCCAGGCGTCCTTGCAGCCGACCTCTGTAAAGGTTACCCCGGGTCAGAAGTGCTCCGGCGTTCGTCGGATCGAACTTGATGACGGTCGATAGGTCTTCGAGCGCCTGTTCCGGACGGTTCAGTTTGAGAAGAACGTCGCTGCGGAGGAGATAGGCCTCTTTCTGGTCAGGCAACCAGCTTTCCGGCGTCTGTGTATCCAGGAGTTTCTTGAGAGTCGCCAGCGACTGATGCCACTGCTTAGCTTTCGCTTGACGTCGAGCCTGAGTGGTATACAGGCCGATCAGTCTCTGGCGTGCGATATCAAAAAATGGATCAAGGGCGAGAGCCCGTTCATAGCAGAAAGCCGCGTCGTCGGTTCGCTTCAGCCAGGTCTGCACGTCGCCTTTTCCTATCCAGGCCCATGGATTCTTGCTGTCCAATTGCACGGCTTGGTCAAAATCTGACCGAGCTTTGTCGATATGATCCGAGAAACCGCTCGGAGAACTGTGGTCGGAATACGCAATGGAAACCAGGCGCAGATAGGCTTGACCCCTGACGATCAACGGTTCGACGGAATGCGGATCCAATTGGACGGCCTCGGACGCAAGCTGAATTTTTTTCCAGAGGTCCGGAGTTTGAAACGCGGTTTCGAGCTGTTGTTTCGCCCGCAGCACCGGCTCGGGCTTTCCATTTGGTTCGATCGTGAGCATCCTGACGCCTGTGGGTTCCTGTTGGGATTCTCGAAGCTGAGCGCGAAGATGCTGATTTTCCTGTTGGAGTTCGCGAAAATGTCTGGCCAATTGGGCTTCGGACTGATGGCGGCGAACCGCATCGGCTAGGCTTTGCACGTCCACATTGGCGCGGATGCGGATGAAAAACACCGGCCGGTCGTTCTCGAGCGATCGGTGTGACTCGAGCACCTCGGTTTCCGCGACCGCGGCCGCGATCGTGCGGATTTCCCAAGAGGTGTTTCGGATCGTCCGCCCTTGCGATTCCTTTTCCAGATCGTAGAACGTCGACTCCAGATAGACGCCGGCTTCCTCCACGGCTCTGCGCTGAGCACGCTGCAGGACTTTTTCCTCAGCTGTGGCGAGTGTATCCCCATCGGCCATCACGTACTGAGCCTCGGCGATCACGGTTTTCGTAGCGGTGGCAAATGTAGTGGTGGGTACGAAGGCAGCGAGGATAGCGGCCGCCGTTGCGAGACCCAGCCGGGACTGAATGCCCATGTGATCAACTATACCGCCCGTTTCGTAGCTCGGCAACGCACCGGAGGGAGGGGGCGAAGGAGGATTCCAATGCTTGGTGAGCCTGTAAGCGCTTGATTTTGCGCCTACCTCGCCTTGGGGAAGACCTGAGTAAAAGGATGGACTTCGACCCGTTCGAACACGCCGTGAACCGTATAGGGGTCTTCCCGGGCAAACTTTTGAGCTTCTTCGAGTGAGTCTGCCTCGATCACGATGAGGCTGCCGGTGTGATCGGTGAGTGGTCCTGCAAGCACGACCCGGCCGGCTCGGTCGAGGGGTTCCATGTTCGCCAGGTGCGCCGGCCGATAGATTTTGCGTTTGGCTTGGCCGTCGGGACCATCAAAACCGATGATGACGAATTTCATTCGTGTCGAGCGCGGCGAGCTTAGGCCGAGCCTTCCAGCGGGCAACGGTCTTTATATCCGGTGGTGATTTCATGCCACCATTTGATTTCTGGCTCGCCGTATTTCCAGCACAGAAATACGACACGGCCGTCTCGCAGGTGAGGAAAATCGCAGAGGCCGAGATCGACGTCTTTGACGACAACGCCCATTTCCTGAATGGCCTGAAGATTTTGACTGATCTGGTGCAGGCTGGTTATATATAGTGGACCGACAGCGCTGCCGCCTCCGTATTCCGCTCGGGCGCTCGCTCGCCGAATATCATCTCTCGTGCGCGCCATCACGGCCTTTGCCTGGCGCACGGAGGCGATGCGCGTATTGAGCTGAGGAATGAGATGGTTGGCTTCCGAGATGCTAAACAGCCGGTCATGCTCTTGGTCGTCTTCACGGCCCATCGCTCGTTCCTCCAGCCTGGGATGTAGCACACCCTTCGAAGCCGCCGCAACCGCGGCTTTTCTCATCGGAGGATGACAGGGTTGGGCCCGACGAAAGGTGAGCGGAGGCTGGAAAGAAGCCCGGTGTTGACAACCATTGACCCGCGGGGTATGCTCCCATTAGTAGCGTTTAGTAGCGTTCCATTGTCGAGTCTACGTTCTCTCCACACACAAGAACTCCGAGGCAACTTTCCAAGAGCATTACATAAGAATAGGAATGAGTTCGGCTTTGGTTGCAGTTGACGGGCGCATCCACCATATGGACAACGGGCACGTCCTTCGCGGCACATCCCCTCTAGCAAACACACAATAGTCAACTCACTACTCAACGGTAATTGCGCATCGCTTCAATGGTTGATCATATTCCGCGTCGATACTCGTCTTTGACCATCAGCCCCCAGCTTGAGGATATGTATGGCACAAACTAAGGGAGAAGTTATGCATCTGGCCGAATTGAAGCAGAAAACCATCGCCGACTTGAATGATGTCGCGCGTGATCTCAAGATCGAAGGGGCGGCGAATCTCCGCAAACAGGAACTGATCTTCGCCATCTTACAAGCACAAACCGAGAAGAACGGGGTCGTCTTCGGGGAGGGGGTCCTGGAAACCCTGCCAGACGGCTTCGGCTTTTTGCGGGCTCCGGACTCGAACTATCTCCCCGGTCCCGACGACATCTACATTTCGCCCTCGCAGATACGCCGCTTCAATCTACGCACAGGCGACATCGTTTCCGGTCAAATTCGCCCGCCGAAGGAAAGCGAGCGGTACTTTGCTCTCCTCAAGGTCGAAAAGGTCAATTTCGAAGACCCCGAGGTGGCCCGCGACAAGATCCTCTTCGACAACCTCACGCCTTTGTATCCGGAAGAACGCATTCAGTTGGAGTTCGACCGTGAAGAATATTGTACCCGGGTCATGGATCTCACGACGCCCATCGGAAAAGGCCAGCGCGGGTTGATCGTCGCGGCCCCCCGGACCGGAAAAACCATGTTGTTGCAGGCGATCGCACGGGCCATTCTGAAGAACCACAAAGAAGTAACATTGATCGTGCTGTTGATCGATGAACGGCCCGAGGAAGTCACCGATTGGCAACGCCAGGTGAAAGCTGAAGTCATCAGCTCGACATTCGACGAACCGGCCCAGCGACATGCGCAGGTCGCGGAAATGGTGCTCGAAAAGGCCAAGCGGCTAGTGGAACACAAGAAGGATGTCGTCATCCTCCTGGACAGCATCACTCGTCTGGCGCGTGCCTACAACACCATCGCCCCGCCCAGCGGCAAAGTCCTTTCAGGCGGTTTGGATTCGAACGCGCTCCAGCGGCCGAAGCGGTTTTTCGGAGCCGCGCGCAACATCGAGAACGGCGGCAGCTTGACCATCATGGCCACCGCGTTGGTGGACACCGGGAGCCGGATGGACGACGTCATCTTCGAAGAGTTCAAGGGCACGGGCAACATGGAAGTCCATCTCGACCGTCGGTTAGCCGACAAGCGGATCTTCCCCGCCATCGATATCAGTCAATCCGGCACGAGAAAGGAAGAGTTGCTGGTGGACAAGGACCGCCTCAACAAGATGTGGATTTTGCGGAAGGTCCTCAGCCCATTGGGCACCATGGAAGCCATGGAATTCTTGATGGACAAGGTGCATGGCACGAAGACCAATCAGGAATTCCTGCAATCGATGAACCGCTAAACTTGTATCTGTGGATCGAGACAAGGTAAAGTGACGCGCCTTCGAATAGGCGAAGGCCGAACGCTTTAATGCCAGGAGTGCGATCATGAAAAAGGGCATTCATCCGCTGTATCGAGAGGCGACGGTGCATTGCGCCTGCGGAAACAGCTATAAGACCCGATCGACCGTCGGCGACATCAACGTTGATATTTGCTCCAGCTGCCATCCCTTTTTTACCGGCACGCAAAAGATCGTCGATACCGAAGGTCGGGTCGAACGGTTTAAGAAGAAGTACGCGAAGAAGGGCAAGTAGTCGGGCCAAGCCAACATAGGAGAGACCCTGCTTCGCAGAGGCAGGGTCTCTTTTTTTGTGTCCGCAACACGTGAGGAGATTGAGGACTCGGAATGGATACGGGCTTGATGAAAAAGTGGGAAGCATCGGCCAGCCGGTACGACGAGCTGACGAGCCAGCTCATGGACGCGTCCGTCATCAGCCAGCCCGCCCTCCTCGTCAAGCTGACCAAGGAGCGCACGGAACTGGAAACGGTCTCGCAGCTGTTTCACCGGTATCAAGAGATCCTCAAACAATTGGACGAGGCGGCGCACATGCTGGCGGATTCTTCTGCCGGAGCCGAGCTTCACTCGTTGGCGACCGAAGAAACTGCGCAATTGGGGGCCGAGCGCGACGACCTCGAGCGACAGGTGTTGGAGCATCTCACGCCGAAAGATCCGAGGGACGAAAAGAATCTATTCTTGGAGATTCGAGCCGGAACCGGCGGGGATGAAGCCGCCTTGTTTGCAGGTGACCTCTTTCGGATGTATGCCAAATTTGCAGAGCGGCACAAGCTGAAGGTCGATATCGTCGAGGCGTCGGAAGCCGGCAAGGGCGGATATAAAACGCTCATCGCCGTCATCGAAGGCAAGGGCGGCTACGGACTCTTCAAATATGAGAGCGGCGTTCATCGCGTGCAGCGCGTGCCGGTGACGGAAGCCGCCGGTCGAATCCATACCTCGACAGTTACCGTCGCTGTCATGCCCGAGGTCGATGAAGTCGACGTCCAGATCGATCCGAAAGATTTGCGCATCGATACGTTTTGTTCTTCCGGTGCCGGCGGCCAGAGCGTCAATACGACCTATTCGGCCGTCCGCATCACCCATATTCCGACCGGCGTCGTTGTGTCCTGCCAGGACGAGCGGTCGCAATTAAAGAATCGTACGAAGGCCATGCGGACGCTCCGTGCCAGAATCGTCGAGGCAAAGCGCGAGAAGCAGGAGGCTGAAATCGCGCAAACCCGAAAGGCGCAGGTCGGAACCGGCGATCGCAGCGAAAAAATTCGCACCTATAATTTCCCTCAGAATCGCGTCACAGACCATCGCGTCGGATTGACGCTGCATAAGTTGGAGCAGGTCCTCGCAGGCGATATGGACGAGTTTGTCGAGGCGTTGCGCGCCCAACGTGATCATGCGGCTGCGGAGGCCTCATGACACCGCGTACTGCCATGGATAACCAATCCGACCAGTGCACCCTGGCATCCGCGATGGCGGATACCCGCCGGCGACTCGTTGCCGCGGGAGTTGAAGCCGCTGACCGCGAAACGCGATGGTTGATCGAGCATGCGCTGGGTCTGACCGGTTCAAGCCAGCTCGTCGACCCCGCACGTCCTCTGGATGAACGCGAGAGGGCAAAAGTGGATGACTACGTCACCCGAAGGGCCGCAAGGGAGCCGCTTCAATACATTTTGGGAACCCAGGAATTTTGCGGGCTAGATTTCGACGTCAATCCCGCCGTGCTGATTCCCCGTGCTGAAACGGAGCTGTTGGTGCAGGAAGTGATTCGTCGCCTGACGCGAGGGGGGCGTCCCACGGTCGTCGACGTCGGTACGGGATCCGGCTGTGTGGCTGTGACGCTTGCACGAGCCCTATCGAGCGCAAGGATATTTGCCACTGACCTCTCCGGTCAGGCGCTGGAAACAGCCAAACGCAACGCCTCCCGCCACGGCGTCGATACAACCATCCGCTGGCTCGAAGGCGACTTGTTAGCGCCTCTTGTCGGCGTGTGCTGCGACGGCGAGGTGACTGCGATTGTGGCCAACCCGCCCTACATTCCCGAATCCGAATGGAGCGGTCTGCAGCCGGAGGTCAGCGGCTACGAGCCGCGGATGGCACTGGTCGCAGGAGCCAAAGGCACCGAAGTTCATGAACGGCTCCTTGATGAGGCGGCTTCGTTTCTGGCTCCCGGAGGATTGTTGGCCATGGAGTTGGGACAGGGTCAGAGCACTGGTCTCCGCGCCAAGATCGAGACCATGTCTGTTTATGAACGCGTTGAAATCCTGCCGGACGAGGCTGGGATTGATCGAATTGCGATCGTCGAGCGAGCCGGATGAGGGAGCCTGGGTATGGATAAAATCGTCATTTCGGGGGGCATTCCGCTTCGCGGCGAGGTTCAGGTCAGTGGAGCAAAAAACTCTGCGCTGCCTATCCTTGCGTCCACGATTCTCGGCGGTGGTGAGTGCGTCATCAGCAATGTGCCGCGTGTCGTCGATGTCGTCACCATGGGAAAACTTCTGGGCATCCTCGGCGCGGACGTCCATCACGAAGGCAATCGGGCGGTCATTAATGCGGATGTCATTCGATCGACGCAGGCTCCCTACGAGTTGGTGAAGACGATGCGCGCGTCAGTACTCGTGCTGGGGCCGCTGGTGGCCCGCTGGGGAGAAGCAGTGGTGTCCTTGCCCGGCGGTTGTGCGATTGGCTCCCGTCCTGTGAATCTGCATCTGGCCGGGTTGGCCAAGTTGGGAGCCAAGGTGTCCATCGAGCATGGATACATCCGGGCTAAAGCCAAACGGCTCAAAGGCGCGCCCATCTATTGCGATGTGCCGACCGTGACAGGGACTGAAAATCTGATGATGGCGGGCTCACTGGCTCAGGGTACGACGGTCATTGAGAATGCCGCGAAGGAACCCGAGATCGTCGACCTGGCGGAATTTCTCATGAAACGCGGCGCGCGCATCTCTGGCGCCGGCACGGATGTCATTACGATTGAGGGCGTTCGCGAGCTGCGCGGAAGTGATCACGAGGTGATTCCAGACCGCATTGAAGCGGGTACCTATGTCGTGGCAGCAGCCATCACGAAGGGTGCCGTGTCGGTCGCTCGATGTCGTCCGGACCATCTGGAGCCGTTGCTGAACAAGCTTGGAGAGGCCGGCGTGTCAATCGCCGTCGAAAAGGAACGGGTGCACATCGATGCGACCAAGTCCGTCCGATTGAAAGGCGTTGACGTCCGTACGCTGCCATTTCCCGGGTTTCCCACCGATATGCAGGCGCAAATGGTCGCGCTGATGTCGGTGGCCGAGGGCACGAGCATCATTACGGAAACGGTGTTCGAAAGCCGGTTCATGCACGTTGAAGAGCTACGGCGTATGGGAGCGGACATCCGCGTCGAGGGCAACCGTGTGGTGGTGACCGGGCGGGATCGGCTCACCGGCGCCCCGGTCATGGCGTCAGATCTGCGCGCCAGCGCCGGTCTGGTGTTGGCCGGTCTGGCCGCCGACGGCACCACCGAGGTGCTGCGCGTCTATCATCTGGACCGTGGCTACGAGCGAATTGAAGAAAAGCTTCGCGGACTTGGCGCCGTCATCGAGCGACGAAAAGGATAAACGATGCTGACCGTTGCACTCTGCAAAGGCAAGCTGATCGAGCCGACGTTCAAACTGTTTGCGAAGGCCGGGTATGGCGCGATCCAGCCCGCGGCCGATAGCCGGCGCCTGCTGCTTCCCTGTCCTGAAATCGGGATGACGTTCCTGATCGTCAGGCCCGCCGATGTGCCCACGTATGTTGAGCACGGAGCCGCCGACGTCGGCATCGTCGGCAAGGATGTCTTGCTGGAGCAGGACAGCGACGTCTATGAGCCATTGGATTTGGGGTTCGGAGCGTGTAGAATTGCCGTCGCCGCTTTCCGAGGGCAAATAGCGCGTGACCGGCTCTCATCAAAAATCCGCGTCGCGACCAAGTATCCGAAGATTACTGAACGCTATTTCAACCAGCGCGGAGTGCCGGTTGAAATCATCAAGCTCTACGGCTCAATTGAACTGGCACCTATCGTCGGCCTGGCCGATCGCATTGTCGATCTGGTTGAGACCGGCAATACGCTCAAGGCGCATGGTCTGGTCGAGATCGAGTGTATCGCCCGGTCTACGGCCCGTTTAATTGTCAACAGAGCCAGCCTCAAGTTGAAACACCAGGCCATAGCGGAGTTACTGAAGAATCTTCGGCTGGCTTGCGCTTCTCCACAACGACCCTCCAGGGCCGGGTCGGCGCAGCAAGTGCGGCCGCCCGGGCGGAAAGAGAATCGGACGCGCAAATGAAGATTGTCGCTTCCACTGACCGGGCCTTCGCTCCCACCCTGAAGAAGGTGGCCGCGCGTGCACGGGCCCAGGGCAGTACAGTCGAGAAGCCGGTCAAAACCATCCTCCAGGCCGTGGAGCGTGGCGGCGACAAAGCGGTCCTTCGCTTCACCAAACAATTCGACAAGGTCGCCCTAGCTCCTCATCAGATGAAGGTCACTCCTGAAGAAATCAAGGAGGCGTACTACCATATTCGTAAGGAGGAGGGTGATGCGCTGCGTTTTGCGGCTCAGCGGATCGAGGCCTTTCACGAACGCCAGCGGACGAAGACCTGGATGTATCAGGATGGCGCGGCGACGCTAGGCCAGGTGGTTACGCCGATCGATGCTGTGGGCGTGTATGTACCGGGCGGCAAGGCCGTCTATCCGTCGACCGTGTTGATGAGCGCGATTCCGGCCAAGGTTGCGGGCGTGCAGCGCATCGCGATGTGTACGCCACCTCAGAAAGGTGGGGTCAATCCCTATCTGCTGGTTGCAGCGGACATTGCCGGTGTCACGGAAATTTATCGCGTGGGAGGCGTGCAGGCCATCGGTGCGCTGGCCTTCGGCACCAAGACCATCGCCAGAGTGGACAAGATCGTAGGGCCGGGCAACCTCTACGTCGCTACGGCCAAGCGGATGCTGTACGGGACCGTCGGCATTGACATGGTTGCTGGTCCCAGCGAGTTGCTCGTCGTGGCCGATGAAGGGGCGAAGCCCGCACATGTGGCAGCGGACCTACTGTGCGAGGCCGAACACGACGAAGAGGCGCAGGTCTGGTTGGTGACGACCTCCGCATCGCTTGCCAAGGAGGTCGTCGATCTCGTTGAGCGTCAATTGAAGGGGCTGCAACGGGAAAAGATCGCGACGAAATCGATCGACAGATATTCCGTCGCATTCGTTGTGACAACGATGGATGAAGCGATCAATGTGGCCAACGAGATTGCAGCTGAGCACCTGACGCTTTCAGTGGACGAGCCGTTCGATTATCTCGAGCGCATACGGCACGCTGGGGCGTTCTTCCTGGGCCGATATACTCCGCCCTCCGTGGCGGACTACATCGCCGGACCCAATCACGTGCTTCCGACCGGTGCGACGGCACGGTTTTTCTCGGCGCTGTCCATTCATGACTACACGAAGATCAGCAACATCGTGCACTACACGAAGGAAGAACTCAGTAAAGTAAAGGACCATCTTATTCGGCTTGCGCAGATCGAAGGGTTCGACGCGCATGCCAAAGCCGCTCAAAGCAGGTTCTCATGAAAAAAAACGGATCGGCGCCCAGACAGGCGTCGCTGCATCGCGCGACGAAAGAAACCGACATTCGCGTCGAATGGACAATTGACGGGAGCGGACAGGGAAAGATCGATACGGGCATCCGGTTTCTCGATCACATGCTCGAGTTGCTGGCGAAACATGGGTTCTTCGATCTCACCGTTCACGCCAAGGGCGATCTCGACATCGACGAACACCACACGGTCGAAGATGTGGGGATCGTCATGGGGAAGGCGCTTCATCAGGCTTTGGGGGAGAAGGCGGGGATCAAGCGCTTCGGATTCTCTTCTGCACCGCTGGATGAAACGCTGGCGCAGGTTACGATCGACCTCAGCGGCAGACCCTTCTTGGTCTACAACGTCAATCTGCCGGATCGGAAGATCAAGGCGTTCGATCTCGGCCTGTTCGAAGACTTCTTCCAGGCGTTCGTGACTCACGGCGGGCTGAACCTGCACGTGAATCTCCTCTATGGCCGCAACCCGCATCACATCATGGAAGCAATCTTCAAAGCCACGGCCAAGGCCCTGGATCAGGCAACGATGCTGGAGGAACGATTGGCAGGAAAAGTGCTTTCGACCAAGGGGACGTTGTAACCGTCCTCGCACCCCGACGGGTGTAGGGACCCCGCTGTGGACGCTTGGGAGGAATAACCGCGTCTCTGCGCGCTTGGGGTGGGCGGGTGAGAATGCTCCTGATCGGTGACACCCGCGAGTTGCCGGGGATGGTGCTAGGGATATGGAGGCAGGTTTCTAAATAAGAAACCTGCCTCTTTGTTTTCGGTGGCAATGAGGCGAACAAGATTAGGTAGTAGCAGGCTGAATCGGGTTGCGGTATTGTTACAGCCGTTTCCAGGAACAGGTCATGATCGCGATTGTCGACTACGGAATGGGAAACCTGCGCAGCGTCTCGAAGGCGTTTGAGTCGGCCGGGCATCAGGCGGTTGTCACTCGAGACCCAGTCATGATCAGGAATGCTGGTCATGTCGTGTTGCCGGGGGTTGGAGCCTTTGGTGATTGTATGGCGAACTTGGAGCGATTTGACCTGGTCGAATCGATTCGATCCACGATTCACTCGGGGAAGCCGTTCTTGGGTATCTGTCTGGGTTTGCAACTCCTCTTCACTGAAAGCGAGGAGTTCGGCGTTCACAAGGGATTGAACATCATCCCCGGAAAAGTCAGGAGGTTCGTTCTCGACCCCTCGTTGAAGATTCCTCACATGGGCTGGAACCAAGTCCACGTCCGGCGGGACTGTCCGCTCTTCGGTGATATCCCGAACGGCTCCGATTGGTACTTTGTCCATTCCTATTTCGTCGACCCGGCCGACCCTGTCGTGGCAGTCACTACCACGACGTATGGGGTTCCTTTTGTATCCACCATCTGGAAGGACAATATCGTCGCCTGCCAGTTCCACCCGGAAAAGAGCCAATCCGTGGGCTTACGGTTGATCAAAAACTTCGGAGCGTGGCGTGGATAACCGTGCGTGGGGTCAGGGCCGATTCTGTACGCTGGCGATTGCGTCACTGTTGATGGCCGGGATCGCATGCAGCGGCCCCAAGGTGACGACGCAGACCTCCAAGGAATTGCCTCGCTATCAGATCCGCACCATCGCCTTGATGCCGTTTACGAGCTTGGGGACACCGCAAGTGCGGGATCCGGCTGATATGTATATGTCCGCACCGCAAAGCGTGAAGGGCTCGGATATCTCGTTAGGTGTGCCTACCGGCGTCGAGAGCCAGTTGAAGCAGACCATAACGGTGCCGGCCTATGCGGCTGAGAAGCTGACGCAGCTGTTTTGGACGAGGCTGAAAAACCGGCCAGGAGTCCTAGTGCTTCCTCCCGCCCAAGCCGCTGCCGCCAAGGTTGCCATCCAACCGGCGGAAGAGACCACGAAGGCTACGCCGGAACACCAGGCTGCGGGCCTCGCCGCCAAACTCAAGGCCGACGCAGCCTTGATGGGACAGGTTCTGGTGTATCAGGAGCGATCGGGCGGCAAACTCGGAGCAAACCCTCCCGCGACGGTCGGATTTGAAGTGAAGGCGGTAGCGGCAGACGGTCAACTGCTCTGGGTCGGCAACTACTATGAACAGCAGAAGCCGCTGACCCAGGATTTTCTGGGATTCGTTCAGCATGGGGGCGTATTTGTGACAGCAGAAGAATTGGCCCAGTATGGTGCTGATCAGATGTTAAAAAAGTTTCCATTCGGCAGCCACGAAGGAGAGTGAGCGATGATGGTCATTCCGGCCATCGACGTCAAAGATGGACGGTGTGTCCGATTGCGTCAAGGCGATATGGCTGCGGAAACAGTGTATTCAGACGATGTTGCTTCGATGGCCCGACGGTGGGAGGAAGCTGGCGCGCGGATGATTCATCTGGTGGATCTCAACGGCGCCGTGGAGGGAGAGCCGAAGAATTTTCCCCACATTGAGGCAGTGCGGAAGGCGGTAGGAGTCGAGGTCCAAGTTGGTGGCGGGATACGAACGCTTTCGACGGTCCGGCGGTATCTCGAGGCCGGCGTCTCTCGCATCGTGCTTGGCACCGCGGCTCTGACGGACCGGAAATTTCTCGACGAAGCCTGCCGTGAATTCCCCAGGCGCATTCTCCTCGGACTGGATGCACGGGACGGCAAAGTTGCTGTAAAGGGTTGGACGTCGGTGTCTGAGACCACCGCTATTGATCTGCTCAGGGAGCTGTCTGGCTATCCGATCGGAGCGGTAATCTACACCGACATCGATCGGGACGGGATGCTGGGCGGGCCGAATCTGTCTGCGCTCAGGGAAATCGCGACCTATTCTCCGTTTCCCGTCATCGCCTCCGGAGGGATCTCCCACGTTGAAGATTTGAAGGCCGTGCGCACTCTGGGGCCACAGGTCGTGGGAGCAATTGTGGGCAAGGCGCTCTACGATGGAAAGCTCGATTATCGCGCCGCCCTTGCCGCCATGCGCTAACGGTAGAGGTCAAAATCGACATGTTGACCAAACGCATCATTCCCTGTCTTGATGTCAAAGACGGCCGGGTGGTCAAGGGCGTCAGCTTCGTCAATCTTCGGGATGCGGGGGATCCTGTCGAAGTGGCGATGGTCTATGATCGTGAAGGCGCGGATGAGCTCTGTTTTCTCGACATTACGGCCTCGCACGAAAACCGGAAGACGATCATCGACGTGGTGGAACGCACTGCTGCGAGTGTCTTCATGCCGATGACCGTGGGCGGGGGCGTCCGCACGCTCGACGATATCCGCAACCTGCTCAATGCCGGGGCAGACAAGGTGAGCATCAACACGGCTGCCGTCGAGCGGCCGCAGTTTGTGAAGGAAGCTGCTGAGCGGTTTGGGACGCAGTGCATCGTCGTGGCCATCGACGCCAAGCGGGCAGCAGTACACCACGAGTGGGAAGTCTTTACGCACGGCGGACGGAAACCGACCGGCATCAATGCGGTGGAATGGGCTCATCAGATGGAGAAGTATGGCGCGGGGGAGATTCTCTTGACGAGTATGGACGAAGATGGCCAACAGCGGGGGTATGACCTCGATCTGACAGCGGCAGTGGCGGAGCGTGTGTCCATTCCGGTGATTGCCTCAGGCGGTGTGGGAACGTTGGAACATCTTTACCACGGCTTGGTCACCGGAAAGGCGGATGCCGTACTGGCCGCCTCGATTTTTCATTTTCGACGCTATACGATTCCTCAGGCGAAGGCCTATCTTCGGGATCGAGGAGTGCCGATTCGGCATGAGCCGACTGGACAGGTAGCGTAATGGCCAATCGTGAGCTAAAGTTCAACGAGCAGGGACTGCTTCCCGCCGTCATCCAGGACTGGCTGGACGGGACCGTCCTCATGCTCGGGTATATGAACCAAGAGGCACTGGCCCGAACCCTGGCGACCAAGTCAGTGCATTTCTGGAGCCGATCGAGACAGAAACTCTGGGAGAAAGGCGAAACGTCAGGTCACAAACTCCTGGTGAAGGACCTCTTCATCGACTGTGATTGCGATACGATTCTCGTGAAGGCGCAGCCTACCGGGCCTATCTGCCACACTGGCGAACGCGCATGCTTTTTCTCCAAGTTGAACGAGGCCGGTCACGAACCCATCGAGAAATCTCAGGAGGCACAGGGCGGAATCCTCGACAGTGTGCTGCGGGTTATCGCTGCCCGCAAGGCGGCTCCGCAGCCTGGCTCCTACACGACCAAGCTCTTCGAAGGCGGTCATGACAAGATTTTGAAAAAGGTTGCGGAAGAGGCCGGCGAAGTCCTGATTGCGGCGAAGGGAGGCAAGAGAGCAGAGATTGTCTATGAGGTGGCGGACCTTCTGTTTCACACCTTGATGGTCTTGGGATATCACGACGTCTCTCTCCATGAGGTCTATCAGGAGCTGGGGACACGATACGGTAAATCGGGTTTGCGAAAGTCCACCTGAGGACAAGCCATGACCGATTGTTTATTTTGTAAAATTGTTCAGAAGGTGATTCCGGCCAAGATCGTGCACGAGGACGATCGCACGTTGGCCTTCGACGATATCAACCCGCAGGCGCCGGTCCATACGCTCATCATTCCCAAAAAGCATGTAGCAGCGGTGCAGGACTGCCGCGATCAGGACTCCGACCTCCTGGCTCTGCTCTTGATGACCTGTACCAACGTGGCGAAACAAAAGGGGTTGGCAGAATCCGGCTATCGAATCGTCACGAACACCGGCCGCGATGCCGGCCAAACGGTATTCCATCTCCATCTCCACGTCTTGGGCGGTCGGCACATGCGCTGGCCGCCCGGGTAATAGGACATTGCATCTCCCTGTGCTCGCACGCCTTGCATTGACAGATTTCCTTTGTGTCTGTTAATCTGACCGGTCAATTTTATCGATCACTTACGAATACCGATCCACCGGTTTCGGTGGGGATGAGGAGCTGCGTCTCCCATGGGCCGAGGCCTGATTTCCGAAGATGTTATCAATCAGATCAGAGACCGGATCGATATCGTAGACCTCGTTGGGCAGCATGTCAGTTTGACCCGCGCCGGACAGAATCTGAAGGGGCTGTGCCCCTTTCACCAGGAAAAGAGTCCGTCGTTCACGGTGAGCCCGAGCCGGCAGATCTTCCATTGTTTCGGCTGCGGTGCCGGAGGGAATGTGTTCACGTTTCTCACTCGGATCACCGGAGCAAGCTTCCCTGAAACGGTCCGCGATCTCGGCCGGAAGGTAGGGATCGAAGTGCAGGAGCCGACAGCCGAATCCGGGTCTCAGGCCCAACAAGCCAATCGGGCCGAGCACGTGAATCAGACGGCGGCGCGATGGTTTCACGAGAATCTTCGCGACGATCGGGTGGGCGCGGAGGCGCGCACCTATCTGGCCGGACGTGGAATCCAGCAAGTCACGATCGACCGGTTTGGTATCGGGACTGCACCGGTGGAATGGGACGCCTTGCTCAAGGCCCTGGCGAAGCAGGGCCTCACGTCTCAGGACCTGGCTTCGGCCGGGCTGGTCATCGCACGCGACAGCGGTACAGGATATTACGATCGTTTTCGCAGCAGGGTCATGTTTACGATCACCGACCTGCGCAAGCGCGTGGTCGGCTTCGGCGGTCGCGTGCTGGGAGATGGGACACCAAAGTACTTGAACTCTCCCGATACGCCGTTATTTAAAAAGGGACAGACGCTTTTTGCCCTGGATGTAGCCCGGGAGGCCATTGCCCGTACGAAGACGGTCATCGTCGTGGAAGGCTATTTCGATGCGATCGCGTTGCATCAGGCCGGCCTCACCCATACGGTAGCGACGCTCGGTACCGCCCTCACGCCTGAGCACGTGCAGGTGTTGCGGCGCTTCGCTTCAAAGGTGGTGCTGCTGTTCGACCCGGACGCTGCAGGCGTCAGGGCTGCGCTCCGTGGGTTGGATCTGTTCGTGAACAGCGGACTCGGGGTCAAGGTCGTAACATTGCCTGCAGGAGACGATCCTGACACCTACGTGCGCAAGGAGGGGCCTGAAGCGTTTGTCCGCCTCGAGCAACAGGCGCCCAGCTTGTTGGATTTCGCGCTTGAGCATAGTTTGAAAACCGCTGAAGGCAGCACGATCGAGGGACGAATCCGCAGCGTCGACGAAATCCTGAAAATCCTGCAGAAGAGCGAACACCCCATCGAGCGGGAAGAGCGGATCCGTCTCGTTGCCGAACGCTTCGGCATCAATCAGCAGCGGCTCATCGATCGGTATCCGGCGTTGAAGGACAAATCCCGACCCGCTTCCGGGGCACTGAGAGCTGTCCCACCGCCGGTGCCGCCCTCGAAAGGTGCCCCGGAAGAGCGTGATCTGGTTTATCTCCTGCTGCACGGACAGTTGTCTCCTTCGGAGGTGCGGAGGCTGCGCCCAGATGCCTTCTCGGTTCCGGCCTGCCGGAGGATCGTCGAACGGGCACTGGCCAATCTCGAACAGGACGGACGAGTGGGGCTTCGCAGAGTGCTCGATAGCGTCGTCGACGATCCGGAGTGCGGCTCGCTGGCGACGGAGTTGTCCATGCGGGAAGAGCATTTTGACGATCCTCGCGCACACATTCTGGGGTGTCTCAGTACAATCGATCGCAAGCGCGCGGAAGCCGTCTTGCGCGACCTCATCGGTCAACTCAAGGCGGCCGAGCGGGAAGGACGGGTCGAAGACGCCCGGGCCTTGAATGAGCAGGTCAACGAATTGCGGTCGCAGAAGGCCGGACGGCCGGCAGGAACGCTTTCTTTGGTGAAGGAGTAGGTATGGCGAAACAAGAATTGCTCGTGGAAGTGAAGAAACTCATCTCGATCGGTAAAGAGAAGGGTTTTCTCACCTACGACGAGCTGAACAGCACGTTGCCGGCGGAGGTGGTCTCGTCAGAGCAATTCGGCAGCATCATGACGATGTTCGGTGAAATGGATATTGAGATCGTCGATGCGCCTGAGGGCGGACGTCAGCAGAAAAGCCGCAGCGCTGCCGAGCCGGAGGAGGCCAGCGAGGATTCAGACGAGGGCGATGCAGGAGAGGACAGTGAAAAGGAGATCGACCTGACGCCTGGGGCCTTGAGCCGGACCGATGATCCGGTGAGGCTCTATCTGAAGGAAATGGGCAGCGTCGCGCTGCTGAGCCGGGAAGGCGAGATCGAAATCGCCAAGCGAATCGAAGAAGGAAAGCGGGACATTGCGTTCGTCATTTACGGCATGCCAATGACGATTGAATTCATCCTCTCGCTGCGTGATCAACTCAAGAACGGCAAGATCGACGTCCGTGAAATTGTGCCGATTCAGGAAACGGAAGAGGACTTTGAGGAAGAGGAAGTCGAGCGCGATTATGAGGAGTTGCGGCTCAAAACCCTGGAAGGCCTGAACACCGTCCGCAAGGTGTCGACGTCGCTCAAGGGCCTCTATGACAAAGCGCGCCAGGCCACCAAGGATCCCGCCAAGCTGAAAAAGGTCAAGAAGCAGATCGATGCGATCCGAGAGCAGGTCGTGGACAAGATGGAAGCCGTCAACCTGCATGGCGTGCTCAAGGACCGGATGGTCCAGCGCGTCAGGGAGATGGCGATTCAGATCCGCACCGCCGAGCGAGAGATCGTCAGCTGTCAGCGGCGTCTCGGGATCGGCGGAGAAGCGGGCGCCGAATTGCTGCGGAAGCTCTGTCGCGAGCGAAAGGATTTCCAGGCGGTCAAGCGGAAGACGGGCGTATCCGAAGACACGCTGCTGGACGTCAAGAAACTATATCAGGCCGCGAAGAGCCGCATCCGTCAATTGGAGACTGAAGAGGCACTCGTCCCAGGGGAAGAAATCAAGGATGCGGTCAAACACCTGGATGTGGCCGAAGAAAAGGTCAAGCGCGGGAAGGCCGAGCTCGTGGAGGCCAATCTCCGGCTCGTCGTGAGCATCGCCAAAAAGTATACGAACCGCGGCCTGCAGTTCCTGGACCTGATCCAGGAAGGCAATATCGGATTGATGAAGGCGGTCGACAAGTTTGAATACAAGCGCGGGTACAAGTTCAGCACGTATGCCACGTGGTGGATCCGTCAAGCCATCACACGCGCCATCGCAGACCAGGCCAGAACCATCCGCATTCCCGTGCACATGATCGAGACAATCAACAAGTTGATCAGGACGTCCCGCCACTTGGTGCAGAAGCTCGGTCGCGAACCGACTCCAGAGGAGATCGCGGAGCGTATGGATTTGCCGCTGGACAAAGTGCGCAAGATTCTGAAAATCGCTCGGGAGCCGATCTCATTGGAAACGCCGATTGGTGAAGAGGAAGACAGCCACCTGGGAGACTTCATTGAAGACAAGAAAGCCATTTCTCCCTTGGAAGCGGCGATCCGGTACGATTTGCAGCGGCAAATTAACAGCGCCCTCGAGACGCTGACGCCAAGAGAAGAAAAGGTGCTGCGCAAACGATTCGGCATCGGTGAAGCGACCGACCATACGCTGGAAGAGGTCGGCCAGGACTTCGAGGTCACCCGCGAACGCATCCGGCAGATCGAAGCCAAGGCTCTCCGGAAGCTGCGCCATCCGAGCCGGAGCAAAAAGCTCCGCAGTTTTGTCGAGAGCTTGTAAGAGTGAGTCGGATGATTTGACTCTGTCTCGCGCTCAGGCCTAGAATCGGATTCATCGAGGTCGATCGTAATCTGACCGGCGGCTGAGCGGTTCCGTTCGGGGGCCCATAGCTCAGGTGGTTAGAGCGGCTGACTCATAATCAGCTGGTCCTAGGTTCGAGTCCTAGTGGGCCCACCATGGACCGGCAATAAGCAGGCGAGACCTTCCGCGTGATTTCGGGTATGGGAGTGCATTGAACCAGAACCTGTCTCCGCTCATCGAACTGCAGAAACTGGATCTCCGTATTATGGAGATCACCGACCAGCGCCGCAAGATCCCCGAACGTCTTCATGCCGTCGAAGCGCCACTCCGTGAGGCGAAACACTCATTACACGAGATGAGCGCTGCGGTTGAAGCCTCTGTGAAGGAGCGCCGGGCTCATGAGAGGGATGTCGAGGCGCAAGACGCTCACACCGATAAAATGCGCGCCAGGTTGTCTGAGCTCAAGACCAACAAGGAGTATCAGGCCCATCTCTTCGAATTGCAGATGGCCAACAAAAAGAAGTCTGAAATCGAAGACAAGGTGTTGGCGTGCATGGAGAAAATCGAACAGCTGCAGCAGACGGCCAAAGAGGCTCAGGACAAGGTGCGAGCCGCCGAGCAGGTCTATACCAATGAAAAACAGGTGCTCGATGAACTCGACAGCCGATTGTCCGTGGAACTGGCTGAACTGGAATCGCAGCAGCGGGATCGTTCAGGCAAGGTTGAGCCGGGACTGTTGGCCCGCTATACCAAACTGAAGGCCGCCAGAAAAGACCAGCCGCTTGCGGCGATTAAGGGGGGCATGTGTGCAGGGTGTCGCCTGCAGATTCCTCCGCAACTGGTCGCCGAGGTCAAACGGTCGCAGGATCTCCACACCTGTCCCTACTGTCACCGCATGCTGTACTGGGACGGCGACGTGCAGGCGGACCAGCGACCGCACGATCAATCCAAGCCGTCCGATCTCGAAGTGGGTGAATCGGTTTAACCCTCCCCCTTCTTCCCGGCTCTTCAACACTCTCCAAAGCTCTAGTCAGCTGAAGTCCCGAGGACGGCTTTCGTCGTTTTGAAATGAAGCTTCGCCACCGTGGCCAAGCATGGCTCACCGTGCTTTTTCACAACCATCCTGCCTGCCAGCTCCACGGCAGGCGAGGCTCCTTTCGGAAGGGTGGTGCCCACATCCTCTGAGAGGCGTTTCAGCCGCAGGAGAAATTCGGCCCGGGCAAGGATGGATGCGGCGGCGACGGCGAGGTCGGATTCCGCTTTGGTGCGCTGCTCGAGCACGATTCTCCGTCCTTTTTCCTGAAGGGCATTGAGGATCAGTCGTTCATCCCCAAACTGATCGGAGATGGCACGTTCACACGATACGCGCTCAAGCAGGGTTTCAAGTGCCTTGGCGTGCCCCCAGGCGAGCAGCCGGTTCAAGTTTTTGATCTTCGCATAGAGCTCGTTGTATTTCTGGGGCCCGATGACGATCACGCTGTGCGGACAGATCGTCTTGATATCTGGGGCAAGTTCGAGGATACGGCCGTCTGAAATTTTCTTGCTGTCCCTGACCGCCATGAGCGCCAGCTCGTCTTGTGTCGTTGCGTCCACGAACACGGCGGCCACGACGAGCGGACCAAAGTAATCGCCCTTGCCCGACTCGTCGATTCCGATGCGTTCAATGGAGTCTGGAGGCATCCCGTGACTGACGTGTAAGCGGTATTGAGAGCCGGGCTGTCGTCCTGGCCAGTAGAATCTGTCGTTGAGGGGCGGTAATGTACCAGAGCAGTTGAGGTGGGTCAAACAAGGTCCACACAAACGAGGTGCTGGAGGAACATGATACGTGCATTCCAAGCGAGGGTCCGCGCGGTGACGCTCTTAAGTCTTCTTCTGCCACTCGGCTTGCTTAGCGGATGCGAGACAAATCCTTACACCGGGCGATCACAGTTCCTCATGACGTCGGTGTCGGATGAGATGCAAATGGGAGCACAGGCGTACGATCAGGTGAAAACCGACCCCAAGATGAAGCAGTCGCAAGACCCACGCGAGATCGAACCGGTCAAACGGGTGGCCGCACGCATCATCGAAGCGGCAAAACGGTCGAAGTACGCCGAGATGGCGCAGCAGTTTCAATGGGAAGTGACAGTGTTCAAGGACGATAAGACTGCCAACGCGTTTGCGCTACCAGGAGGAAAAATGGCCGTGTACACGGGCATTTTCCCAATGGCGAAGACGGAATCGGGGTTGGCGGCAGTGATGGGGCATGAAGTCGTCCATGCGTTGGCGCGCCACGGAGCCGAGCGGATGAGTCAGGGACAGGCGACGAGCATCGGCATCCAAGTGCTGGGTACAGCGGCCGGCGTCGGGACGGGCAACGCCGCGCTGGGACAGGCGACCATGGCGGCGTTGGGAGTGGGCGCTCAAGTCGGGATGTTGCTTCCCTTCAGCCGAAAACATGAATCGGAAGCGGATTACATCGGCATTCTGCTTGCCGCCGATGCCGGGTATGACCCGAGAGAATCGGTGGCTTTGTGGGAGCGAATGGCGCGCATGTCCGGAGGAGGTGCACCTGCAGAATTCATGTCGACCCATCCGAGTAACGAAACACGCATCGATCAACTGAAGAAATGGATGCCTGAGGCGATGGCGATCTATCAATCAAAGCAATCCGCTCCGGCCGCTGAATTGCCTCCGATCGGCCGCTAGTCCTTCGCTAGCATTCCTTCGGCTTCTTGCATCCGGCGCGTTCGTTTTCTATACTGAGCTTCGCGTGAGGGAGAGGACCGGGTGATCGCTCGTCATGCGACGAGAGGAAAGTCCGGACTTCAGGGGCAGAGCGCTGGGTAACACCCAGGCGGAGCGATCCGACACCCGCACCACAGAGAACAGACCGCCGATGGCCAAAGCGACGGGATCCCAATCGAGTCGCAACGGATCAGGCAAGGGTGAAACGGTGGGGTAAGAGCCCACCGCGGGGATGGCGACATCACCGGCACGGTAAGCGTCGCTCGATGCAAGACCAAATAGGAAGACAACTGCCGCATTCCCTTCGGAGTGCGGCGACCGGCTGGCCCGGCCGAGGTCTTCGGGTAGGTCGCTTGAGGTTCGAGGCAACTCGGATCCCAGAGAAATGATCACCGCCGTCAAGGAGCATATCCTTGACGGGACAGAATCCGGCTTATAAGTCCTCTCCACCGCGCCCTTTCTGCATCGATCGCCTGCTCATGATCCAGAAGGGGATCTCGCTCAGCAGTGCGGAGATCTCCTATTGACCCGGCAGGACCGTGGTGCTAGGATCTTTGATCTTTCTCATTGATTTTTAAGATGTTTCTGAATAATCAGTGGGAATGGTGTAGGTACGGATAGCCGCAAAGGGATGGGTGTCTCCATCCGTGTACCGTCACGGAGCAGGAGAGGAGGCTCAGTATGAAAATGACAGGCGCCGAAATCTTTATCGAATGCCTCAAACGTGAAGGCGTGAAGACGCTCTTCGCGCTGCCTGGGGGCGTTGTGCTTAAGATTTTCGACATGCTTTATCAGCAAAAGGACATCGAGGTGGTCTTGACCCGCCATGAGCAAGGCGCCGGTCACATGGCAGAGGGGTATGCAAAGGCGACAGGGAAAGCGGGTGTCTGCTTAGTGACATCAGGACCTGGGATGACGAACGTCATCACCGCCCTGGCGGATGCCTATATGGACTCCGTCCCACTGGTCTGCTTCAGCGGTCAGGTCCCGACGAGCCTCATCGGCAACGATGCGTTCCAGGAGGCGGACAACGTCGGTCTGAGTCGTCCGTGTACGAAGTACAATTTCCTCGTCAAAGACGTGAACGAGCTGGCCTCCACGATCAAAGAGGCGTTCTATATTGCCACCACCGGCCGTCCGGGGCCGGTGTTGGTGGATATTCCCAAAGATGTCTCAATGGACAAGGCGGAATTCAATTATCCCAATTCCGTGTCGATCCGGGGCTATAACCCGACGTACGAAGGGAACAAGTGGCAGATCAAACAAGCGGCCGAAGCGATTATGAAGGCCAAAAAGCCGATTCTCTACGTCGGCGGCGGCGTCATCTTCTCCGGAGCTTCCAAGGAATTGATCGAGCTGGCGGAACTCACGCAGATTCCCGTGGACATGACGCTTATGGGACTGGGCGCGTTCCCTGGGGAGCATCCGTTGTCTCTCGGCATGATGGGTATGCATGGAACCTATCAAGCCAACATGGCGGTCCATTATTCCGACCTCGTCGTGGCGATCGGCGCACGTTTCGATGACCGGGTGACCGGCAAGGTGTCGGAGTTCTGTCCCTACGCCAAGATCATTCACATTGACATCGATCCGACCTCGATCAGAAAGAACATCAACGTCGATATCCCGATTGTCGGCGACTGCAAGGCCGTCCTTCGAGAGTTAAACCAGATTCTCAAGGCGACGGTGAACGGCGAACAAAAGGAACTCCGCAAGGCCTGGTGGGACCAGATTCGTGAATGGGAGCGGTCCCATCCCCTCGCCTACCAACAGGAAGCCGAAGGACCGATCAAGCCGCAACAAGTTATCAAGCGCCTGTATGAATTGACCAAAGATCTGGATCCGATCGTCTCCACGGATGTCGGCCAGCATCAAATGTGGGCTGCGCAATACTTCAAGATGGCCAAGCCCAACCGCTGGTTGACCTCCGGCGGCCTGGGCACGATGGGGTTCGGCTTTCCCGCGGCCATGGGTGCACAAGCAGCTTTTCCTGGCCGGCTCGTGCTCTGCATTGCCGGCGACGGCAGCGTGCAGATGAACATGCAGGAGATGGCTACGGCGGTCGTGCATAAGCTTCCCGTGAAAGTGATTGTCTTGAACAACCGGTTCCACGGAATGGTTCGGCAATGGCAGGACCTCTTCTACGAAGGACGCTATGCCTCCAGCTACCTCGATACGACACCGGATTTCGTCAAGCTGGCTGAGGCGTATGGGGCGGTCGGATTGCGTGCCGGGAAAGTGGGTGACCTTGACGGCGTGCTAAAGGAAGCCATCGCGGCCAAGGGACCGGTAATCGTCGACGTGCCGACGCATCCCTTTGAAAACGTCTATCCGATGATTCCCGCCGGCGGCTGCAATCACGAGATGATTCTAGAGGATCCGCCGGAGTTGAAGCAAAAGCAGAGCGGCGCGGCCAAGACCGCCCCACAGGATAACGACACGATTTTGACGGCCTAGCATGGAACACATCATCTTAGTCACAGTCGAGAACAAGTTCGGGGTGCTCTCTCGTATTGCGGGGTTGTTCAGCGGCAGAGGCTTCAATATCGAAAGTCTCTCGGTCGCGCCTACACTCGATCCCTCGATGTCGCAGATGACGATCGTCACGTCTGGCGATGAGCGGATTGTCGAACAGATCGTCAAACAGTTGAACAAGCTGATCGATGTGATCAAGGTCGTTGACCTGAATGAAAGCGATTTCGTGTCGCGCGAAACGGCGCTGATAAAGGTTCATACGAGACAGGAGGATCGGGCCGAGGCCTTGCGGATCGCGGATATCTTCCGCGCCAACGTCATTGATTCGACGCCGGGGACCTATACGATTGAGGTGACGGGTGATCCGAAGAAAATCGAAGCCATCATCAATCTGCTGCAGCCATTAGGCATCAAAGAATTGACGAGGACGGGTCGTGTCGCGGTCGCGCGGGAGCCGCTTCGTTCCACCTCGGCGCAACCCAAGAAAGTCGCCCGCGAGTAGCGCGGTCCGGTCGATCGCCTGCCGGGATACGGTATCAACCTCTTGCGATCCGGGAGTTCATGATGAAAATTTATTACGACAAGGACGCCGACCTTCAACAGATCACGAGCAAGAAAGTGGCGGTCGTCGGATATGGCAGTCAGGGTCACGCCCACGCCCTCAACTTGAAGGAGAGCGGCATCTCGGTCATGGTCGGTCTTCGGGAGGGCAGTTCGTGGCGGAAGGCTGAGCAGAGCGGGCTCAAAGTCATGCCAGTGGCTGATGCGGTGAAGGCCTCGGACGTCATCATGATCCTCGCGCCTGACGAGGTGCAGGCCTCGATCTACCGGCAGGAGATCGCGCCCAACTTGAAGGCGGGGGCCTATCTGGCATTCGGGCACGGTTTCAACATCCATTTTGGCCAGATCGTGCCGCCGCCGACGGTGAACGTGTTCATGGTCGCTCCCAAAGGCCCTGGTCATTTAGTACGATCAGAGTATACAAAGGGGAGCGGGGTGCCCTGCCTCCTCGCTGTGCATCAAGATCCGAGCGGCACGACCAGGCAGGTCGGTCTGGCCTATGCCAGCGCGATCGGCGGCGGGCGCGCGGGCGTCATCGAAACGAATTTCCGGGAAGAGACGGAAACCGACCTCTTTGGCGAACAAGCAGTTCTTTGCGGAGGGCTCACCTCCCTCATCCAGGCCGGGTATGAGACCCTTGTAGAAGCGGGCTATTCGCCTGAAATGGCCTATTTCGAATGCCTTCACGAAGTGAAGCTGATCGTGGACCTGATCTATCAGGGCGGGATCGCCAACATGCGGTATTCAATCAGCACCACCGCCAAATACGGCGATGTGACCCGCGGGCCACGCGTCGTGACGGAACAGACCAAGCAGGAAATGAAGAAAATTCTCGCCGAAATACAGCAGGGTCAATTTGCCAAGGAATGGGTCTTGGAAAACCAGGCCAATCGTCCGGTCTACAACGCTCTGCTGGCCAAAGGCGAAGCGCATCCCATCGAGGCCGTTGGAGCTAAGCTACGCGCCATGATGCCGTGGCTGAAGAAGGACCAACTGGTCGACAAGAACAAGAACTAAGGAGCAGCGATCGGCGATCAGCCGTCCGCCGTGGACCGCAAGCGTCTACGGAATTCAGCAGATTGCCGGCAGCTGATGGCGGACAAGTGGCGGATCGTGCCTTGGGCGTGCCCTTTGCCAAAGAAGGATTTCCCTTCATTGGCGTGGCCGCCGGCATTACACTGATCGCAGCATGGCTGGGATGGACCCCGGTCGCCATCGCGGCGGCAATCCTGACCCTCTTCGTGTCGTGGTTTTTCCGCAATCCGCCGCGCGTGGTTCCTCAGGGACCGAGACTCGTCGTATCTCCCGGGGACGGCAAAGTTCTTGCGGTGGAGGAAGAATTCGAGCCTCGCTACCTCAAGGAACGTGCGGTTCGGGTCTCCATTTTCTTGAACGTGTTCGATGTGCACATCAATCGTATTCCCTGCGACGGGATCATCGAAAACGTGCAGTATCAACCCGGATTGTTTTTGGTGGCCAGCAAGCCGCACGCCACGTTGCAGAACGAACAGAATGCCGTGATGATCAAGACGGCGGAAGGCGCCAAAGTCCTGTGCGTGCAGGTCGCGGGATTAATCGCCAGACGCATTGTCTGGTGGGTGAATCCGAAAGACCGAGCGGTGCGTGGAGAGCGCTACGGGCTCATTAGATTTGGGTCTCGAATGGACACGTATGTGCCGGTCGGGACGGCGATCAGGATCGCGGTCGGTGACCGGGTCAAGGGCGGGGAGACAATTCTAGGAGAATTACGATGAAAGGCACAGCACTGAGACAATCCTTCGCGAAGGGCGGCAAGCGGCACAAGGCCGCGATGCATCTCATTCCCAATCTGTTTACGACGGGTAATCTCTTTTGCGGCGTCTTCGCCATCTTGTCCGTATTCAACGCCAACTATTTGGCGGCGGCGGTTGCCATTTTGGTGGCGATGGTGTTCGACGTCTTGGACGGGAAATCAGCAAGGTTGACGAATAGCACCAGCCACTTCGGCCTTGAGTACGATTCCCTCTCTGATGTCGTCTCGTTCGGAGTTGCGCCGGGGCTCTTGCTCTATTCCTGGGCGTTGAGCGGGCAGGGGACGTTTGGCGTGGCCGTGATGTTCGCGTATGTGGCGATGGGTGCGGTCAGGCTCGCTCGATTCAATGCGACTGCGACCCTCTCGGACGGTAAATATTTTACCGGTCTGGCCATTCCTGCGGCGGCCGGGGTGGTTGCCTCGATGGTGATTTTTGATCATTACATCGTCCGGGTCGGGGCCGAGGTCAAGCCGATGGCCGTGCTGATCGTGACCCTGCTGCTCTCGTTTTTGATGGTCAGCACGATCAAGTATCGCAGTTTCAAGGACTTGAAATTTCGGGGCCGACAGCAGATCACCTATTTGGTCTGGGGCATTCTTGCCCTCGTACTAGTAGCGGCCTGGCCCGAAGTTATGCTATTTGTGATGTTCGCCGGTTATGCGTTGTTGGGGCCGATTGAGCGTGTCGTCGGGATGTTGGCCAAGTTGGCGGGAAAACCAAAGAGAGAGCAGCCGGTCAGCGAACTTAAGTTTTAGCGGCAGCGACGAGGAGTAGTAAACAACGGTTCAGGAAAAAGAATGTTGAAAGCGGTCGTCCAGCAAGGCCGCTGTTTGTAACATTCTCCAGAGAGCTGGCGGGTGGTGCAAGCCAGTCCGGGACCCTGTTGAACTCGCCTCCGAGCCGAATCCGTGAAACGAGAGTAATGGATTCCGATTCGCCCTCGTGACGGGCCGAATGAAGGGTGGGGAATGGCCCAACGGTCGTTCAACACCGAACCAGGGTGGTACCACGAAGCGCGTCAAGCCTTCGTCCCTGAACGAAAGACAGGGATGAAGGCTTTTGCTTTTTGAGGCCGATGAAAAATGGGATTGGCCTTGCAGAAAATCCATTTTGATGGACTTCGGTCACACTGTGAACCACGAAGAACAGAAGGGGTGACACGATGACGCGCATGATCAGGATCTTCGATACGACGTTGCGGGATGGCGAACAATCCCCTGGCGCCAGCATGAACGTGGAGGAGAAAGTGATGGTCGCCAAGCAGCTGGCGCGGCTCGGTGTCGACATCATCGAGGCAGGCTTCGCCTACAGCTCGCCGGGGGATTTCGAGTCCGTCCGGCGCATCGCGCAGGAGGTCGAAGGCCCGACGATCTGCAGTCTCGCCCGGGCGCGCCCTGAGGACATCGATCGGGCCTGGGAAGCCTTGAAGGGTGCGCCAAAGGTTCGCATCCACACCTTTCTTTCAACGTCGGACATCCACTTGAAGCATCAGTTCCGGATGACTCGCGACGAAGCCAAGAAGCGCGCCGTGGAGATGGTGCAGCGGGCCAGAGGGTACGTGGACGACGTGGAATTTTCGCCGATGGATGCCAGCCGTTCGGACCCCGCCTACCTCTACGAAGTCATCGAGGCAGTCATCAGCGCCGGCGCAGGCACGGTCAACATTCCCGATACCGTGGGCTATGCGATTCCCCAGGAGTTTGGCAAGCTCATCAGAGGGATCCGTGAACATGTGCCGAACAGCGGCAAGGCGGTCATCTCGGTGCATTGCCACAATGATCTCGGATTGGCAGTGGCGAATAGTCTCGCGGCAGTCATCGAAGGGGCGGGGCAAGTCGAGTGCACCATCAATGGGATCGGCGAACGGGCGGGCAATACGTCGTTGGAAGAGATCGCCATGGGATTGCGGACCCGCAAGGACTTGTATCAAGCCGACACCACGATTCACACGGAAGAGATCTCGAAGACGAGCCGGCTGGTCAGCAAGATCACCGGGATGGTTGTGCAACCGAACAAGGCCATCGTGGGAGCGAACGCGTTTGCCCACACGTCCGGCATTCACCAGGACGGGCTGCTGAAGGACAAAACGACCTATGAAATCATGCGGCCGGAGTCAATCGGGTTGGTGGAAAGCAAGATGGTGATGGGCAAGCTTTCCGGTCGTCATGCGTTCCGTCAGCGGCTCGAGGAGCTGGGGTACAAACTGACCGACGAGGAAATCAATCACGCGTTCGAACGCTTCAAGAAACTCGCCGATCACAAGAAGGAGATCTATGAAGAGGATCTTGAAGTGATTGTGTCGGAGGAACTGGCCAAAATGGCCGACCGCATCACGCTGAAATCCTTCAGCGTGAAGAGCGGGACGGATCAAGTGCCGACCGCCACCGTCGAGTTGGAAGTCGACGGGAAGGCCATCAGCCAGACAGGGACTGGGGACGGACCGGTGGACGCCGTCTATCGGACAATCGCCGCAATTACCCAGACCAAGAGCAAGCTGCTCATGTACGTGGTCAAGGCGATTACCGGCGGGACCGATGCGCAGGGCGAGGTCTCTGTCCGCGTGCAGGAAGATGGGCGGACCGTTTCAGGCCATGGCGCCGATACCGACATCATCACGGCTTCGGCGCGCGCGTATTTAAGCGCCCTCAACAAGCTGGCATACCTGGCCGCGAAACAGGCGCAGGGCGAGCAGAAGGTGAACTTGATCTGAGGATCTCCCTCACGGTACAGTGCCCTCTTCGTTTGGCGCTGTCCTGTGGCGGAAGGAATGCCTCCGTGTTCAAAGTCAGGGCCTCTGATCGTCCTCAATTCCTTGCCGGCGACCATACGCGGCTTCGAGAAGTCCTTCATCCAGCCCAGCACCCGCTGAAACTTGGATACAGCCTCGCCCATGGGATTTTGGGGCCCGGCCAGCGCTCGAAGTGGCATGTACTGGACTCCTCGGAGGTCTATTATTTCCTCGCCGGGGAGGGAAGGTTCATGATTGACGATGAGGTGACGAGCGTGGAACCCGGCACCACCGTGTACGTACCACCGGGGGGAAGGCAATCATTGGAGAATACCGGCAGTCAGAATATCGAATTCCTCTGTCTGGTTGATCCGGCGTGGAAGGCAGAGGACGAACGTATTTTAGAATGACTGCCGTGGTGACCGAGATCTTGTGCTAGAGGGAGGCGAGGATCGTGAAGGCAAAAATCGCAGTCTTGGCAGGCGATGGCGTAGGCCGTGAAATTGTGCCAGAAGCGGTCAAAGTCTTGAAAGCCGTCGCTGAAAAATGCGGGCATACGTTCGGCTTTACACAAGGCGACATCGGCGGACAAGCCATCGATAAGGTCGGCGTGCCGCTGCCTCAAGACACCTTGAGCTTGGCCAAGCAAAGCGACGCCGTGCTGCTGGGCGCGGTCGGGGGACCCAAGTGGGAAGGACTGGACTACAGTTTGAGGCCCGAGCGCGCGCTGCTGGGCATCCGCGAAGCCCTTGGACTGTATGCAAATTTGCGGCCGGCCAAGCTGTACCCCAATTTGGCCGATGCCTCGACCTTGAAAAAAGAAGTCGTGGAAGGCATCGACATCCTGGTGGTTCGCGAGTTGACCGGCGGAATCTACTTCGGCAAACCGAAGGGCATCGAGAAATTACCAAACGGGAGCGAGCGCGGCACCAATACCGAGGTGTATACGACGGAGGAAATTCGCCGGATCGCCGTCGTGGCCTTTGAAGCCGCCCGCAGGCGTCGGAAGAAAGTCGTCTCGGTCGACAAGGCGAATGTGTTGGAGTCTTCCGAGTTGTGGCGACGCGTCGTCACCGGCGTGCACAAAGACTACCCCGACGTCGATCTCGGGCATATGTATGTGGACAACGCGGCGATGCAGCTGGTGCGCAATCCCCGCCAGTTCGACGTCATGCTCTGCAACAACATGTTCGGCGATATCCTGAGCGACGAAGCCGCGATGCTGACCGGCTCGATCGGCATGCTGCCTTCCGCCAGCCTCGGCGCGCAAGTGGGGCTCTTTGAGCCGATTCATGGAAGCGCGCCCGACATTGCCGGTAAAAATATCGCCAATCCCATCGCGACGATCGCATCGGCGGCCATGATGCTGTCCTATGGGTTCAAGCTCGACAAGGAAGCGGAACTGGTCGAGCAGGCGATCGTCAAGACACTGGATCTCGGCTACCGAACCAAGGACATCCAAAGTCCCGGCATGCGGGTCGTTGGAACCACCGAGATGGGTGATGCCATCGTGCGAAGTCTTGGATGATGCCGTGAACATCGATACCCGCCTTGGCACCATGCGAACCGTTGCCGGCAACGGGACACCTGGTTTCTCCGGGGACGGCGGCCCTGCCGTCGCCGCCTCTCTGAATGAACCGAAAAACCTGTGCCTCGACGGCCACGGGAATCTGCTCATCGCCGATTCCGAAAACCATGTTATACGCAAGGTTGATCGGGTGAGCGGCACCATCCAGACGGTCGCTGGAGGGTCCGCAATGCCGTCCGCGCAGGGAAGGGCTGCAGAGCAGGCCGCCGTCTCGGCCGACGATCCCTTCAGCGAAGGGAACACGACTGCTGGCACGGCCTTCGCCCAGCAGGCGGACCTGAGCGGGACGGTGCGCTACGTGGTGAACGGGATCGGCGTGGCCAAGCGGCTTGCAGGAGACGGAGGGCCGGCGCCAAAAGCGCTCTTGAATTTTCCGACGGCGATTGCCGTGGACCAAGATGGTCATTTGTATATTGCCGATACCATGAATCACCGCATTCGTCGGGTGGACGCCAGGACAGGTCTGATATCCACGCTCGCAGGGGTGGGCCACCCGCGATTCAGTGGCGATGGCGGCCCATCGGTCAACGCCGGGCTGAACGAGCCGGCTGCCCTGGCGGTGCACGGAACCCGTGTGTATATCGCGGATCAGAGCAACAATCGCGTCCGAATGATCGATGTGGCAACCGAGATCATCACCACCGTCGCCGGCACCGGGTCGGCTGGATATAATGGCGACGGGATGGCTGCGGCCGAAGCCTCTCTTGCCGGTCCCAGCGGCCTGACGGTCGGCGCGGATGGCACGCTGTACATCGCTGACACGTTCAACGGGAGGATCCGTGGCGTCGATCCCACGACCGGCATGATCAGCACCGTCGTCGGTGATGGCGTAGATTACCGTTATCAGGGTCCAACAGAGACCTCGTCGGGCAGCCTGTCTCGTCCCTCGGGAATTGCCCTTGATCCTGACGGGAATCTGGTAATCACCGACTCCGACAATCATCTAGTGCGCCGGTGGGAGCGAGCGACCCGCCGGATCGACCGGCTCGCCGGCACCGGCGAAGCCAGCGGGGGAGGCGACGGAGGACCGGCGCTCGCGGCTGGGTTATCCTATCCCTTCGGCATCGTCGTTGACGCGAACGGCCGTCTGTTGGTGGCAGACACGTTCAACCACCGGATACGCGAAATCATTCTCTAGGGGCGGGAAGATTGTGATGGGTGCTCAGCCATGCTGAAGAAAAAGTCGTCCTATGTAATGGCGATCCTCGGCGCGACCGGGGCCGTGGGAAAAGAGACGCTCGAGATTCTTGATGAGCGCAAATTTCCCATCGCCGGACTTCGATTGTTCGCGTCGAAGCGTTCAGCCGGAGGGGTCCTGACCTGTCAAGGGAAGGAGTGGACGGTCGAGGAATTGGCGCCCGAGTCTTCGTTTGCCGGCGTCGACATTGCGCTCATTTCGGCGACGGACCCGATCAGCCGCGAATATGGCGAGCGCTTAGGAAAAGCGGGCATCATCGTCATCGACGATAGCGGCGTCTTCCGTATGGACGCGAACGTCCCCTTGGTCGTCCCCGAAGTGAATGCTCAGGCACTCTCCTCCATGCCTCGTGGGATTGTCTCGATCCCGAACTGTACGACCACTCCTTTGGTCATGGCGCTCAAGCCACTGCAAGATACGGCCGGGATCAAGCGGGTAGTCGTCACGACGTTTCAATCCGTGTCGGGCACCGGCGCGGCCGCCATGGATGAATTGGTGACTCAAACGAAGGATCTCATGGCATTTCGTGATGTGAAGGCTGCAGTGTATCCCTATCAGATCGCCTTCAATCTCCTGCCGCACATTGGCTCCTTCAACGAGCAGGGCGACTGTTCGGAAGAGGTGAAGATCGCCAATGAAACGAGAAAAATTCTCGGGTCCCCGACACTTCGCGTCACGGCCACGACGGTTCGCGTGCCGGTGCTGCGCTGTCATTCAGAGGCGATCAACGTGGAATTGAATGCCCCGCTGAAGCCGAACGAAGCGCGGGCCGCTTGGGCCGCGATGCCCGGCGTGATCGTGTATGATGATCCCAACCGGAAGCTCTATCCCATGCCGCTCGATGCGACCGGAAAGGATGAGGTGTACATCGGACGGATCAGGGAAGATCCCTCTGTCACGAACGGGTTGAACCTCTGGGTGGTATCAGACAATCTCCGGAAGGGCGCTGCGCTCAACGCCGTGCAGATTGCCGAATGCCTAGTCAACGGCTGATGACCGAGTGGGGAGGAGGAGGTTTCGGCAAGCTCCTCATCGGCCTTGGCGTGGCGGTCGCACTGGTAGGAGGGCTGTTACTGCTCGCCGATCGGATCCTAGGCGTGAGCCACCTCTTAAGCTGGATGGGCAAGCTCCCCGGCGATATTTTCATAAAACGCGACAATTTCAGCTTCTTTTTCCCTCTCGGCACCAGTATCGTCCTGAGCGTCGTCCTCAGTCTGGTATTCTATCTCTTATCATGGATTTTTCGCCGGTGAGGCCGACCGTCCATCGCATAGCGATCGCCGTGACTGCCTGGCTACTGCTTGCGGGCGGAGCGTCTAGGGTGGAGGGGGCGCAATCGATCCGCGTCCTTCTGTCGTCCGATGTCCACAAGCTGGATGTGCAAGCGGAGGGCGCCGTGTGGCTGACCGATTCGAGCCGCCATGGGCGCGCGATCCGCTCGAGCGCACATATCACCGTGCATGGGAAAGGATTTCTGGTCAACGGTGTCCGCATGGCCCATGAACGGTTGACCATGCGGGCTGGCGAACAAGGGCTGACCTTGATGCTGGTCAAGCCGAATGAGAAGGCGCCCAGCGCTGCGAACGATCAACGCTTCACCGTTCCGGTCAGCGGCTTGGTTCATATCGTGCGAAAGGGCAAGGGCTTCCTCGTCATCAATCAGGCAGATTTGGAAGAATACGTCAAAGGTGTCGTTCCTGCCGAAGTCAATTCATCCTGGCATCCGGAAATGCTCAAGGCGCAGGCCGTGGCGGCACGCACCTATGCGTTGTACCAGCAAATGCTGAGCGCCGCGCGCGACTATGACGTGGTGGCCACGGTGCAGGACCAAGTCTACAAAGGCAAGAACGGCGTCGATGCAGCGGTCTCGCGAGCGGTCGACGAAACTCGGGGGCTCGTCCTTACCTATCAGAATGCGCCGATCTATGCCGCGTTCTCCTCGACAGCGGCGGGACTTACTGAAGACGCGATGAATGTCTGGGCAAAAGACTACCCCTATCTGAAAGGCGTCGAATGTCCGTTTGATTTGGACTCGCCGTATTACCATTGGACGGTCTCGTTTCGGCTGGACAAGCTCGAGGAGAGCCTGCGTCAACAGGGGTTTGCGGTAGGGGCCATCGCCTCGATGGAACCGCTGTTGTTCAGCCGGGGCGGCCGCGTCGCCAAGCTTCGGGTCGTCCATTCGGAGGGAGAGCTCATTTTGCGCGGCGAAGATCTCCGCAAAGCGGTGGGGTATTCGATCGTGCCCAGCACACAGTTCACCATCGATTCCATCGGACAGGACATCGTGCTCTCAGGCTACGGCGCCGGTCACGCCGTCGGCATGTGCCAATGGGGCGCGAAGGAACTGGCCCAATTGGGGTATCCTTTCTCGACGATTTTGTCCTACTACTACCCAGGGACAGAGTTACAGGATATGTCGCTCACCAAGCAGCCTATCCCGCCGAGTTCGTAAGGCCTTCTCTCAAACGAGATGCAGTTGTCCCAATTCAATTTCCCCTTCGATGCATCGCTCATCGCGACGGAACCGGTGCTTCCGCGGGAACAGGCGAGACTGCTTGTGCTGAACCCGCGTGATCGTTCCATCACCCATCGCCGGATTGACGATCTGCCGGACCTACTGACGCCGGGCGATCTGCTCGTGGTCAACGACACCCGCGTCCGGCCGGCGCGTGTGAAGGGACGGAAGCCGTCAGGACGATCCGTGGACGTTTTATTCGTAAAAGCGGTGACCGATCGAGACTGGGAGGTCTTGATGAAGGGCACCTGGCGTGCGGGACAGGTCATCGAGGTGGCCCCTGATGCCTGGTTGACCGTTCTCAGCCGGGAAGGCGGCCGAACGGTGGTCCGCATCGAAGGAGCCCTTCCTGTGGCGGACTGGTTTCAAGCGCATGGCTGCATGCCCTTGCCTCCGTACATCAAGCGGCCGCCGACTGACCAGGATCGCGAATGGTATCAGACCGTTTTTGCCAAAGAGGAAGGGGCGATTGCCGCCCCCACGGCGGGCCTTCACTTTACTCCGGCGCTGTTGACCCAGTTGGCCACGCGGCGTGTCGAGGTGGCCAAGGTCACGCTGCATGTCGGGGTTGGAACGTTCAAACCCGTCACGGCAGATCGCATTGAAGAACATCGAATGGAACCGGAATACGTGGAAGTGGGGGCGGAGACCGTTCGGGCGATTGAAGAAACCAGGCGGCGAAAAGGAAAAGTCGTAGCCGTGGGAACGACGGTCGTGAGGGCGCTCGAATCAGCGGTTTCTGGACCGGAAACTCTGCAAGCCTATCGAGGAGAAACGCGCCTATTCATAAAGCCTGGGTATCGCTTCCAGATTGTTGAGGGACTGTTGACGAATTTTCATCTCCCCCAAACTACTTTGCTGATGTTGGTGTCCGCCTTTGCCGGCACTGAATTTTTGAGGCAAGCCTACGATGAGGCGGTGCGGCTGCGCTACCGGTTCTACAGCTATGGTGATGCGATGTTGATCACCGGGCGTCAGGGGCTGGCCGGCAGCTAGAGCACTTCTCGCCTGATGGTGATCGGAAGCGTCGCTTTGAGCGATTGAGCGTAGGCGGCCAACGTCCGTTGTTGCTTTTGGAACAACACATCCTGGATGGCTCGGTCCTTTGCCGCAACGGCTTTAGCGGGGTCGGGATCCGGCTGCCTCAGCATCAGGGCTTGGGCCTCCGTCAGCTCCGCGGGCGTCAGGGCAACGGCCTCACTCACCACCATGCGGGCCTTGAGACTGAGCAGTTCCTTGGACTGCACCGCTTCGAACATCGAGGGCGTGAGGTGGTTCGCGGCCAGCAATCGTTGGTAGTGCTCTGGATCGAAGCGGCCGTTCCTCTGGAACTCAGGAATTTGCATGATCGAGGCTCGTAAATCTTCATCGGAGACTGACAGACCCATGTTGTGGGCGGCGATGAGCCACACCCGGTGATCCACGAGTTGCTCGACCACGTATTGCTTGATCGTTTCGTCTTTGAACTCTCCCGGCACTTTTTCTTTGTAGAACCGGTAGGTGTTTTCGTAGGCGCGCTTGAATTCCTCCGAAGAAATCGAAAGGTCGCCGACGGTCGCGACGATGGAGCCGGTATGTTCGCCGAAGCCCCACCAACCCATGCCCACGATGAAGGTGACGGCGATGAAGCCCATCGTGATGGCTAAAAACCACGGGTATTTTTCATTTGCGAATCGAAGAACTTTGATCATCGATCAATCCGTCGTTGTCTTTTTGGAAAAGATCGCGGATTGTACGGCAGCGTCGTGGCCAAAGGCAAGTCTCCGTCGTTCAAGGCGTCCATGGTTCGCAGCGTCAAAGAATGCCGATTCGTTTGTGCTAGGTGCTCGTCTTTGCTATACTTTGTCCCTAATTACGAGGAGATCCCTGGCGAGCAGGCGGGGATCCATCCATTGGGCACAGGGATCTACCCCAAGGCGACCGTTCTGAATCGGTTTATTGCCAAGCTGATCGATGTGTTTCTCGCAGCAGCGGCGACGGAAGTCATTGCTTCTGTGGGTTTCCTTGCAGGGGCAGCCTATCTGTTCGTTGCGGACGGATTTGCAGGCGGTCGAAGCATCGGAAAGCGGCTCATCGGGCTTCAGACGGTGCTGCCTGAGATCCGTGAACCGGCTGGATTTCGGGAATCCATCATCCGCAATATTCCTTTTGCGGTGGCCCAGTTGCTCTTTGCCGTTCCCTATGTCGGGTGGCTGGCTTCGGCGGCGATTGTCGGCTTTGAAGCGGTCTTGATCATTGGCAACGAGCAGGGGCGCCGTTTGGGCGACGAATTGGCTGGGACGCAGGTACTGGATGCCGGCCGGTTGGCCTTGCCCGACTAGCAGGGAGCGTGGGCGTTCCCGGCTCCGTTGGGCGGTCTAGGAGGGAGACATCGTGGGTTTTACGAGCGACATTTTCGGCTGGTTCTCGAACGATCTGGCCATTGATCTCGGCACCGCCACTACGCTGGTGTACGTTCACGGAAAGGGCATCGTCCTAAACGAGCCTTCGGTGGTCGCCGTCGAGAAAAAAACGGAGAAGGTGCTTGCCGTCGGCGCCGATGCGAAGAAGATGCTCGGTCGCACGCCGGGGAACATTGTGGCGGTGCGGCCGATGAAGGAAGGCGTCATTGCCGACTTTGAAATGGCCGAGCAGATGCTGAAGCGCTTTATCCAGAAGGCCCATAACCGCAGCGCGTTCGTCCGGCCCCGCATCATTATCGGCGTGCCGTCCCGCATCACGCAAGTGGAACAGCGGGCCGTCAGGGATTCCGCCGAATTGGCCGGCGCACGGGAGGTGTATCTGATCGAAGAGCCGGTGGCGGCGGCGATCGGGGCGGGACTTCCCATCACCGAACCGTCAGGCAACATGGTGGTGGATGTGGGAGGCGGGACGACGGATATCGCGGTCATCTCGCTGGGCGGCATCGTATACAGCGAATCCGTCAAGGTCGCCGGCGACCGGATGGACGATGCGATCATGAACTACATCAAAAAGAAGTATAACCTCCTCATCGGAGAGCATATGGCGGAGCGGATCAAGTTTGAAATCGGCTCCGCCTATCCGTTCGAGGAGCGAAAAACCATGATGATTAAAGGGCGTGACTTGATTTCCGGGATCCCCCGCACATTGGTGGTGGACGACGCAGAAATCAGAGAAGCGCTGCAGGAACCGATCGGAACGATCGTCAATGCGATCAAGGTTGCGCTGGAGAACACCCCGCCTGAGCTGGCGGGCGACATCATCGACCGAGGCATCGTGCTTACCGGCGGCGGCTCCTTGCTGAAAGGTATGGACACCCGCTTCCGCGAGGAAACGAACCTGCCGATCATCACCGTGGACGATCCGCTGACTTCCGTCGTGCTGGGAGTCGGGAAGATCCTCGATGAACTGGATCTGCTGGCCAAGGTCGCGGTTATGTCCCAGGCCAACACCTTCCGGTAAGGGTTCCATCCCGATACATGTGGATGGTCAACGTGCGTTCTCCCCACGGTGCTAGGCGTCTGGCGCTAGGAATGTTTGCCCTTCTCCTGGCGGCCCTCCTCCTGTTCCCAGGACAAAGTCAGGGATTGTTCGACTATCTCGACGGGCCGGTGGGTCAGCTGGTCCGTCTGCCGCTCGAAGCCGTGTCCTCGCTCGATCAAGGCATCTCCGCGATGTGGCACCAGTACGTGTCCCTGCAACACGTCGCCGATGAAAATCGTCGACTGAAGCAGGAAATGGACTGGCTGCGCGGGGAGAACAACCAATTGCGCGAAGCGGCCTCTGCCACACAGCGACTCACGTCCCTGCTTCAGTTCAGGGAACAGGCCTTGCCAGCCATGGTGGCCGCTCAGGTCATCGGGCGCGACTCGAGCAACCGCTATAGATCGGTCATTCTCAACAAAGGGGAAAGCGACGGGATTCAGAAAGATATGGGTGTGATTACTCCGGCGGGTGTTGTCGGCCGTGTGGTGAAAATCACCGGGGCCACCTCGGTCGTGCTGCTGCTAACTGATCCCAACAATGCCATTGCCGGGTTGATCCAGCGTACGAGAGACGAAGGCATCGTCGAGGGCGTGCCTCAAGGCCGGGCCAAATTGAAGTATATTCCCATGCTGTCGGCCGTCAAAGAAGGAGATCGTGTGGTGACATCAGGCTTGGTGGGTGGCTTCCCGCGCGGGCTGGCCATCGGGACCATTACCGCAATTGACCGCGAGGAGGGCGCCCTCTTTCAAACCGCCGAACTCGCCCTCGAAGTGGATGTGAACCGTGTAGAAGAGGTATTGGTCATTCAAGCGCCCCACAGTCCGTCCGCGGACCAGCCAACAACACCAAAACCTGGTCCCGTAACGAAACCACAGCCATGAAGAAGTTTTTCGGATACGGCGGGCTGGTGTTACTTCTCGTGCCTGTCCAAACCACGTTGCTCCCGCATGTGGCCATTTGGGATATCAAGCCCGATCTTGGGCTCGTCCTCGCGGCGCTCATTGGAGTGCTCGCGGGCGAGTTGGAAGGTCTCATAGTGGGGTTGGCGATCGGATGGATCCTCAATTTGTATTCGGCCGGCGATCTCTGGTTGAATCTCGTCACGACCGGCGGGGCCGGACTGTTTGCCGGGTTGTTGGCCAGACAGGTTGCCGAAATCACCCCGACGATTTTGGCCGTCGGGCTGCTCTTGCTGTCGTTGGCCGGTGGTCTGGTGGCTGTGTTGAACATGAAGCATGCGACGATGGCTGACACGTGGTGGATGGTGCAGTTCGTGGTGGTGCCGCAAGCCTGCTTTGACGCCGCCGTGGGCGCCGGCCTACTCTGGTTTCTCGAGCAGCGGGTCGCTCTGCCACGCTTCGGGATATTGGATCGGTACTCGTAAATCAGTGAAATCCCATGGCGACCTCCACTTTACAGGATTCTGACTTTGCCGAACTGCAGCGCCGATTGTTGGTACTGCGGGTCGGATTGTTGCTCGTCGTGGCCTTGCTGGCCTTGCGGTTGTGGCATCTGCAGATTCGCGAGGGGCCATATTATCGCGACCTGTCGGAAAACAACCGCACCCGCTCCGTGATCTTGGAGCCGGCGCGCGGCCTCATCTACGACCGCAACGGCGTCTTACTGGCCAACAACGTGCCGAGCTTCAGTTTGTATGTCTCGCTCGAAGACGTCAAAGACCGTGAGGTCCTCATTGACGAACTCAGCGCATTGATCGGGATTGATCCAGAACTCGTTCGTAAAAAATTGGCGGTACGCGGATCGAAGCAGCTGCCACGCAAAATCAAAGACCGGTTGACCTTGAAAGAAGCGACGTTGATCGAATCGCATCGTCTCGACCTGCCCGGCGTCATGGTTCAAGTCGAATCACGCCGCAATTATCTCGGCGGGATGGCCGCGTCGCACGTCTTGGGCTATGTAGGCGAAGTCTCGGCGGAGCAGTTGGAAAAGCCGGAGTTTGCGGAATTGCACCAGGGCAGCATCGTCGGACAATACGGCGTCGAAAAATTTTTCGATCAGATCGTTCGTGGATTGGCGGGGCAGAAAAGCGTTGAAGTCGATGCGTTGGGCCATGAGAAGCGGACCGTGCTGGTAGATCAACCCCATGCAGGAGATGACCTGTATCTGACGATCGACCTGCGGCTACAGAAAGTGGCGGAAGATCTCCTCGGGCAGGAGTCGGGTGCCATCGTCGCCCTAGACCCCACCAACGGCGACATCCTGGCGATGGCTAGCCGTCCGGGCTTCGACCCCAATGTGCTGTCGCGAGAATTGACACCGAAGCAGTGGGTCGAGATCGTGCAAGACGAAGGGCGGCCGTTGAACAACAGGGCCTCGCAGGGCCAGTACCCTCCCGGCTCCACGTTCAAAGTCATGATGGCCGCCGCCGCCCTTGAATCCAAGACGGTGACGCCTTCTTCAACCGTCTTCTGCAACGGAGGGTATCAATTCGGCCGGCGCGTGTATCATGACTGGAAAGCCACCGGACACGGCTCGGTCGATCTGCGCAAAGCGCTGATCCATTCGTGCGATGTCTATTTCTACACCGTCGGACAGCGTATGGGCATCGATACCATGGCCTCCTATGCGCATCAGTTCGGTCTCGGCGAAGAAACCGGCGTCGAACTGCCGTCCGAGCGGATCGGCATTGTGCCCTCGACGGAATGGAAGCAGAAGGCGAAGCACGAACCGTGGTTGCCTGGTGAAACGATTTCCGCAGCGATCGGCCAGGGGTATGTCACGGTCACGCCGCTGCAGATGGCCAGCCTGATCGGTACGGTGGCCAATGACGGGGTGACGTATCGGCCGCGCTTGGTGCAGGCGATCATGGATCGGACGACGGGACAGCTCCAGCAGTTGCCGACGGTGGCCAAAGCCAAATTGAACGTGAAGCCGGACACGCTGAAGTTGATTCGAGAAGCGTTGGCTGCCGTGGTGACGGAAGGCACCGGCGGAAGAGCCAAGTCCTCTCTCGTGACGATCGGGGGAAAGACGGGTACGGCGCAGACCGCCGCACTCCGAACGGGCCCGGAAAAGGACATTCCCAAGAAATTCAGAGACCATGCGTGGTTTGTGGCCTTCGCGCCTGTCGAGAACCCCAAGATTGCGGTAGCCGTCCTAGCCGAACACATGGGCCATGGCGGTTCCGCGGCCGCCCCCCTTGCCAAGGAGCTCATCGAGACTTATATCAAAGTGACGGCGGCTAAACCTTCGACTCCCCCGGCTCCCACGACGCCAGCACAAGTGGCCAAGGCAGGGACGCCATGATCGACCGGATGATGGACCGCCGGGGGCTCGACAACTTCGACCTGCGGTTTCTTGGCCTCATCTTTGCCATCCTATCGATCGGCGTGCTCTCGATTTACAGCGTCACCCATGATCAGGGCGGACCCGGGGTGCCTTTTTTTGCGAAGCAGCTGTTATGGATTCTGCTCGGAGCGGTGGCCTTCCTTATTATGCTGGTCTGGGACTACCACCGCATCGCACGATTAGCGTATCCTGCCTATGCAATAGTCTTGATCCTGTTGGCGGTTGTGCTCTTTGAGGGGAAGACGAGCCGTGGAGCCCAGCGCTGGATTCCCATCGGCCCCTTCGCCTTTCAGCCGTCGGAGTTTGCGAAGCTGGTGTTGATTCTCGTAATGGCTCATTATTATTCCAAAGCGCCCAGGGTCGGCTGGCTGCAGCGCGTGGTGATTCCCGGCGCCTTGATGCTTCCCGGGTTGTTGTTGATTCTGAAGCAGCCAGATCTCGGCAGCGGTTTGAGCTTCATGGCCGTGTATGCCGCGATGCTGCTGATGGTGGGCATGCGCTCGCAGGCGTTAGGCGTGATCTTACTGTTTTCACTGATGCTCTTTCCCTTCGCGTGGGAGGCCATGTGGGGTTCGTTGCATGATTACCAGCGCCAGCGCATCATGGCCTTCGTCGACCCGAACTATGACCCGGGCGGAAAGGGTTATCACGCGTTGCAGTCCCGGATCGCCATCGGCGCCGGAGAATTGACCGGCAAAGGGCTATACGGCGGCACACAGAGCCAATTGAAATTTCTCCCGGAAGGGCATACGGATTTCGTCTTTTCGGTATTTGCGGAAGAATGGGGATTTCTCGGGGTGCTTGTTTTGCTCCTCTTGTTCGTCGCGCTGATCTGGCTGTCTCTGGAAATTGCGACGCGCGCGAAGGACGAGCTGGGCGCTCTCCTGGCGGTCGGCGTCATTGCGATGCTGTGTTTTTGCGTCGTCGTGAACATCGGCATGACCGCCGGCATGTTCCCAATCGTCGGCATCCCGCTTCCGCTGATGAGTTACGGCGGCAGCGCCACCATCATGACGATGGCCTCGCTCGGGCTGTTGCTGAACGTGAAACGGCGGCGATTGAGTTTGTTTTATTAAAATGAGTGGCGGTCCATTGAGGTGCCGCCACCAATTTTTTTGATTGTGCGGATCATCGAATCGACGAGGACTTGAGTGACATCGGAACCTGGGTTCGCCCGCGTTCCACCCTCACGTCGGTTCGAAGATTCTGCTGAACGGAAGGAGTCAGTATGGGTGTGGAAATTGCGATAACCGTCGCACGGGAAGAAACCCGTGTTGCGGTGTTGGATAACGGCGTGGTCACGGATCTCTTCGGCGACCGCGCCAAGCACAAAGATTTTGTCGGGAACATCTATAAAGGCAAGGTGGCCAAGGTGTTGCCCGGCATGCAGGCCGCCTTTGTGGACATCGGCCTAGAAAAAGCGGCGTTCATGCATGTCTCGGACTTGTCTCTGGATGCGGAACCCAATGATACGTTGTTGGATTCCGATGACGACGATAAGGACGGCGACGAAATGCGCCCCCGACGGGAAAGCAGCAAACCCATCGAACAGTTGCTCACCGAAGGACAGGAGTTGATGGTGCAGATTTCGAAAGGGCCGATTGGAACGAAAGGCCCTCGGGTGACGACGTATGTCTCGCTGCCCGGACGGTACTTGGTCTTCATGCCGAACGTGGAGCACATCGGCGTCTCTCGCCGCATTGCTCGCGACGAAGAGCGTGCGCGGCTGAAGGACATCATGAAGCGGGTGCGCCACCCAGGCTGCGGGTACATCGTGCGGACGGTCAGCGAAGGGGTCAAGGAGGACGAATTGCGGTCCGACGTCGATTTCCTCCATGTCCTCTGGCAAGACATCAAGACCAAGCGCGATCAGCAGCCGGCGCCCGCCTTGTTGCATACCGATCTGAGTCTCAGCTTCCGCGTGGTCCGCGACCTCTTCGGCAAAAAGGTGGAGCGGCTGTGGATCGATTCCCGACAGGAATACGATGCGGTGCGCGATTTCGTTCAGCGCTTCTCGCCGGAGCAGACGTCACGGATTCACTTTTATGACAAGGATGAAAGCCTGTTCGAGTACCTCGGCGTGGAGCAGGAAATGGCGCGGGCGTTGAGCCGCAAAGTCTGGCTCAAGTCAGGCGGTTATCTGGTGATCGATCATACGGAAGCGATGACCGTGATCGATGTGAACACGGGCCGCTTCGTGGGAAAACGAGATCAGGAGGAAACGATTTTGCGCAACAATCTGGAAGCGGCCAAGGAGGTAGCCTACCAGGTGAAACTGCGCGGAATCGGCGGCATTATCATCGTCGATTTCATTGATATGGAGCGGGAGAAAAACCGGGACAAAGTCTACCACGCCTTGATGGATGCCATGGCGTCGGACAAGGCTCGGACCAGGGTCTCCCGCATCTCCGACCTTGGATTGATTGAAATTTCCCGCGAGCGCGTGCGCGAAGATCTGTTGCGCTCGCTCTCAGAACCCTGCCGCTACTGCGAAGGCCGAGGGTATACCAAGTCGCCGACGACGGTGGCGTATGAGATCTTCCGCGAGATCAGAAAAATCGGAAAAGCAAATGAACAGCAGCGGATCGTCGTGGGCGCCCATCCTTCCGTCGCTGGACTGCTTCAAGATGAGGAACGGCAGGGCGTTGAAGCCCTCGAGCGCGAATGCGCCGCCAAACTCCTTGTCATGCCGGATGAACAATTGCACCTAGAGCAATACGATCTCGTCGTAATGTAGCAGGAACGCTCTCCCGGCAGAACCATGAGGCGGTGCAATCCTCCGTCCGTCTCCCTGTGAGGGATCATGAATCGTGTGGCCGATCGCTTTTCCTCGTCCGCGTCGCTCGAAGCGTGGATGAAGCTTCGTGCCATTGAAGGAGTGGGCGATCACATCGTGCTGGCGCTCGTGCGGGAATGGCAGAGCCCCGATGCGGTGCTTCGCGCATCGGCCGGCGATCTGATTGAGAGAGGCTGCAGCGCCAGACTTGCCGAGAAGATCGTCCGCGGGCCGGATCGCGACGCCTGCCGGCGCATTGCCAGTGAACTCCATGACATCGAGCGGACGGGCATCGAGGTGCGGAGCATGCTGGATGCGAATTATCCTGCGCGGCTTCTCATGATTCCCGATCCGCCTCCTCTCCTGTACGTTGCCGGGTCATTGCAAGCGTCGGACGAGCTGGCTATTGCGGTGGTCGGCGCACGCCGCGGAACAGCGGCCGGGCGTGTGGTGACGGAACAGTTGGCCGGCGGCTTGGCTGAGGCTGGGTTCACGATCGTCAGCGGGTTGGCACGAGGCGTCGATGCAGCCGCGCATCGAGGCGCGCTTGCGGCCGGCGGTCGAACCGTCGCTGTGCTCGGCTGCGGTCTTGGACGAACGTACCCGCAAGAGCATCAGCGGCTTCGTGACGAGATCGAAGAGCACGGTGCCGTGGTATCAGAACTATCCTTCGACGCCCCTCCACACAGCGGGCATTTCCCGCGCAGAAACCGGATCATCAGCGGTCTGTCGTTCGGCGTGATCGTGACCGAAGCTGCGATCGACAGCGGCTCATTGATTACGGCACGGTTGGCCGCCGACCAGGGGAGAGAGGTCTTTGCGGTTCCCGGATTCGTGAACGAAGAAACGAGCCGCGGTACGCATGCCTTGATCAAAGAAGGGGCCACCTTGGTGGAACAGGCGCAAGATGTGATAGATGTCATTGCACCACAGCTCGAACCGGCGATGCGATCGCGCGTGTCGGCCGTACGCACGCCGCACGTTCCCGTCGAGAATTTTGGAAATCATGAACGGGTGGTGTACGATGCGCTCTCGTACGAACCGCTTACCGTGGACCATCTTCTCGAGCGGACGCGGTTGCCGGTGCCCTCAGTGATGGCGTCGTTGTTGTCGCTTGAGCTTCGGCGACGCGTGCGACAACTGCCCGGGCAACGGTATCTGAGAATGTAAACCTTCCATTTTCAGGCCGCCGGTTGCACTCATCTGCTATATTTGGTACGGATGTTACAGTAAGCTGTTTGCGAGATTGGAGTCGACATGGCGAAATCGCTGATCATCGTTGAGTCTCCCACCAAAGCCAAAACGATCACCAAATACCTTGGACGAGGGTATACCGTGATGGCTTCGGTCGGACACATCAAGGATCTGCCGACCAGCAAACTGGGTGTAGATCTCGACCACAACTTCAAACCACAGTACGTGACGATCAAAGGCAAGTCCAAGGTTCTGGCCGATATCAAAAAGAAAGCGGAAGCCGCCGACAAAATCTTCCTTGCTCCGGACCCCGACCGTGAAGGGGAGGCGATTGCCTGGCATCTTGCCGAAGAGCTGCGGGGAAAGTCGAAGAAGAAAAACGACGGGAGGGTGTTTCGCGTGCTCTTCAATGAGATCACCGAGCGGGCGATCAAGCAGGCGCTGCAGTCTCCCGGACAGATCGACATGAAGCTCGTGAACGCGCAACAGGCCCGGCGCGTCCTCGACCGCATCGTCGGCTATCAGGGCAGTCAGTTGTTGTGGAACAAGGTGCGCCGCGGGCTCTCGATGGGACGGGTGCAGTCGGTGGCCGTGCGGCTCATGTGCGAGCGAGAGGCTGAGCGGGAAGCGTTTCGTGCGGAAGAGTATTGGTCGATTACCGCCTTACTTACCGGGTCCAATCCTCCGCCGTTTGAAGCTAAGCTTCATAGTATTAATGGTGAAGAGGCTTCGATCGGAAATGCCGAACAGGCCCAGCACGTCGTCAACGCGATTCAGGGGAAAGCCTTCGTCGTCACGTCGATCGAACGGAAGGAAAAGAAGCGGAACCCGGTGGCCCCATTCATCACGAGCCGTCTGCAGCAAGAGGCGGCCCGTAAGCTTCATTTCACGCCGAAGAAGACCATGACGCTCGCGCAGCAGCTGTACGAAGGCGTAGAAATCGGCTCTGAGGGCTCCACCGGACTCATCACGTACATGCGGACCGATTCGCCGCGGATCTCCCAGGAGGCGATGACCGATGCCAGACAGGTCGTCCAAGAGCGGTTCGGCGCCGAGTATCTTCCGGACACACCGAACGTCTATAAGACCTCAAAGGCTGCCCAGGAAGCGCATGAGGCCATCAGGCCCACGTCGGCGGCGCGGGATCCGGAATCGATCCGTGCCTATCTTGAGCAGGATCAGTACAACCTGTACAAATTGATTTGGAACCGGTTCATTGCCTCGCAAATGGTGCCGGCCATTTTGGATGTCACCCGCGTCGAATCTTCGCCGGTGGACACGACTGCCAGGTATCTGTTCCGTTCCAGCGGCACCATCGTGAAGTTTCCGGGTCATACGATTGTGTACATGGAAGGCGTCGACAAGGAGCTCTTCGCGCAGAAACAAAAGCAGGAAGAGGAACCCGAGGACAGTGCTGAGCGGCAGCTGCCTGAATTAACGGAAGGCGAGCGGCTGCGCCTCGTTGAACAGGCCGAGCAGACCATCCCCGGCGTCACCTCCAAGCAACACTTCACTCAACCGCCTCCACGCTACAATGAAGCCTTGTTGATCAAGGAGCTCGAGGAGAAGGGCATTGGACGGCCGTCGACTTATGCGGCCATTATTTCGACTATTCAAGAACGGAAGTACGTCGAAAAAGTAGAGGGACGGTTTTTCCCGACTGAAACGGGAAGGACCGTCAACGATTTTCTGGTCAAGGGGTTTCCGGATGTCGTCAACGTCGATTTTACGTCACAGCTCGAAGCGGAGCTTGATGAAGTCGAAGAAGGCAACAAGCCCTGGGTGGATGCTGTGCGCGACTTTTATAACCCCTTCGCTGCCGACCTCGAGAAAGCGAAATCCATCCCGGGGCCGAAGGACACGGTCGAGCCTCCCACCGACATTCCCTGCGAGAAATGCGGCCGGATGATGGAAATCAAATGGGGACGCAACGGCAAGTTTCTGGCATGTCCCGGCTACAAGGACGATCCGCCCTGTAAAAACACCCAAAACTTTGAGAAGCTGCCCGACGGCACGATCAAAATCATTCCGAAGCAGGAACTCACCACCGATCAGGTCTGCGAAAAATGCGGGAGCCCAATGGTGGTGAAGACCGGCCGTTTCGGGAAGTTCATCGCATGCTCGGCCTATCCGGAATGCAAGACGACGAAACCTCTGGCGCTCGGTGTGAAATGCCCCCAGCCTGGTTGCGGAGGGGATCTTGTCCAGAAGCGAACGCGCAAGGGCCGTTCGTTCTTTGCCTGCAGCAAATATCCAGCCTGCGAATTTGCCTTGTGGGACCGTCCCATTCCCAAAGCCTGTCCGACCTGCAGCGCGCCTTTTCTTATCGAAAAAGTCAGCAAGCAAGCCGGCCGCAGCGTGCAATGCCGAAACGAGGACTGCGGTTACCGCGAAGCCGGATAGACCCTCCCACGACCTCCTTTCAGCTCTCTGTCCACTCCGTTGATTGATGTCGACTTGTCGATCATTCGGTATTTCTGTGCCTCGCGGCGATCCTTCGATCGAAATTGAGAACTCATGTCGTCGAAACTGAGAGATGAAATCAAAACGGCGCCATCATGTGAGTTGACGTGTGAGCCCAGGGCATGCTGATAATAACTTAAGGGAATGAAAAAACGGCGTCTTACTCTTTCGGAAGGAGAACCATCATGAAGGCAAAAGAAGGCGTGGTGAACATTCTCAATAAGATTCTTACGGCCGACTTGACGGCCATCAATCAATACTTCGTCCATGGAAAGATGTGCGAAAATTGGGGATATGACCGCCTCTATCACAAGGTGAGGGAGCGCAGCATCGATGAGATGAAGGATGCAGACGAACTGATCGGCCACATTCTCTATCTGGAGGGTGTGCCGAACGTTCAGCGGATGAATACTGTCCACGTCGGGGAGACCGTGCCTGAACAGTTCAAGCTCGACTTAAAGGCTGAACAAGAGATGCTCGCCCTGTTGAATGACGGTGTCGTCCACTGCACAAAGGTGATGGATTTCACCACCCGACACATGCTCGAGGATATGGCAAAGGACGTCGACGATCACATTGATTGGATCGAAACGCAGATGGAAACGATCAAGCAGATCGGGCTGGAAAACTACCTCGCCGAGCAGATCAAGAAAGAATCATAAAGAAGGAAGGCGGGAGGCCCCAGGAGGATGCAAGGCCTCCCGCCACTGAGCGGGGCAAGTCGTCTCCCGCTCGTATGCTGATCGCAACCCTCCCTATTGATAGTCCTCGTTCAACGCTCTCAGAAACGCCACCAGTGCCGTGGCGTCTCCTGCCGTCAACGCGATGCCCTGCAGCTCTGGAGCTCCATTTCTCAGGGTCCCCGCTCGTGCGAGCGTCGAAGTATCGCGATAGAACGTGATGATGTCGTTCAGCGTGTTGAACTGGCCGTTATGCATATACGGTGCGGAATGACTCAAGTCGCGAAGTCCAGGCGTTTTGAAACGAGCGATGGCACGAAGCAAGAGCACATCATCGGCCGGGCAGGGCATTTGGCCATCGCACAGTATCGCCCGAATCTTCGTCTGAGGGGCCGGCATGTCATCGTTGCGAAAGACATTCCACACTCCCAAATCCGTCAGCGTGGTACTGGCCGATGGAATCGATCGGAAGCGTTCGCTCGCCGTGGGATGCTGTTCGGTGGCCGGAAGGTCGTTGGCTGTTCTGGCGGCAAGGATAGGAATCGGTAGAGTGAAAAAATCGCCTGTAGCATGCAAGCTGTCGTATTCTCTCTGGGTCGTGCCGGTATTGTGCAGCTTGAAATCGGTAAAGTTGGGCGCCATATGGCAGGCAATGCAATTCCCGACCTTCCCCGCCGTCAGTTCTGCCGGTGAAGCGACCGGGGCCGCCGGTTCCGCAAGGAACATCTTCAAGCCCTCCAGTTCAGTCGCACCGAATTCGAATGGTTGAGAATGAAATTGGAATTGGCCATCGGGTCTGTTGGGGTTGGACGTCACGAATTGAGGAGCGAAACCAGGTGCATTCACGAGCGTTCGTAGGCGTCGGCTGTAGTCGATCGGAGACTCGTTGGGATCCGGTTGTTGAGGAAGCCCGTTTATTTCGAGGAACACGTCGAACGGCGAGCGAATCGGAGCGCCGCTGTCCTCGGTCTGCGAAAACAGCAGGCCATTCACGTATGCGGCCACGACTTTCACCACGGCATCGAAGATTTCTTGATCCGTGGCCGATGCGATGAACGCGCGGAATTCGGGTGATAGACGAGACTCATCTGGGATCGCCGGATTGCTACCGGTAAACAGGATACGGTAGGAGAGCCCGCCGAACTGATCGGACGGGTCGAACGATCCGTCATCGCCTCGAACCACACTCGCGATGTGCGCAATGGCCTGTGCTCGCTCGCCCGGCAGCCAGCCGAAGTTTCGGCCGGTGAAGGTTCCGGCGACCAGATCTTCCATGGAGTTGAATTCTGCGTCGAAATGGAAAAGGACACCGCCCGGCCGATCGAGCGCCGAATTGACCAGCGGAGGCGAATTACGGGGCGTATGGGTCTTGCCGTCGGCGCGAGCGGGGATCGGACTCCGTGATGCAAAATCAGTATAGGTACGCATGCTGCCTCCGGGAGCCGTCAGGAGGTCGTCGACAAAGTGACAGGACCGGCAGTTCATCGACATCCCTTTGAAGGGCGCTTCGGCGGTAATTGGGGCTCCCAAGGTTTCCACTGAATCCACGACAGGGTCACCTGCATTCGGATCGTTGACGTCTCCTCCGCTGTCCAAAAACGCCTTGAACGCCTGGGCAAATCGGGTTTCCATGAACAAGCGCTCGCCGACGGCCTGTTCCGCTCCAGGGGTCCCTGTGGTCCTGGCGGTGGCAGGAGCACCAGAATTTCCGCTGCCTGAACAGCCTGTCGCGACCATGGTGGTAATAAGTAGGAGTCTTAAAGTAGACAGAAAAAATCCGCAAGGCGTTGGGAACATGATCACTCCTCCTGATCAGTTTAAAATAAGGTTCGGTCGTTGCAGGCAGTGCCCACACATCTCGACAAGCTGAGGATCGAATTGTGTACCCGATGCGACGGTGAGAATACGGTAGGCCGCTATGTTACGTGCGTCCTGATCGATCGCTCCGGGGATCTGGATGGCGTCGAAGGCGTCCGCAATTGCGAGGACACGAGCCTCGATTGGAATGAAGGTTCCTCGTATCCCATAGGGATATCCTGATCCATCCCATCGTTCGTGGTGGTGTGCGATGATCACCGACGCATTTCCGAGAAACCGGTATGGTTCAAGCCATTGAGCACCGGTTCGTGGATGGCATTGGACGGCAGTATACGATTCACCATCGAGATAGCCGGCATGCGCATGCAGCCTGCTGGGCAATGCTAACAGACCAATGTCGTGGAGCAGTGCCGCGAGCGTCAAATGGTGCCATGCATCTCGACAGAGACCTGCGGCTGATCCGATGGCCTGTGCCAGGGCGGCGGTTCTCCGCGCATGTCCTTGCTGCCATGGCAGGGCCTGATCCATTATCTTCGCCACTTGCCGGACGAGAACGGCTTCGATATGGGGCCGGGCTGAACTGGGTAGCCGAAGGACATCAATCGTTCGAAGTGCCAATCGGATGCGTTCCAGTGCTGAATCAGTGCTGATCATTGGAATCGACTGCATGACGTGCGCTCGCAAACAAAAAGCCCAAGATCCTGTCTCGATCTTGGGCTCTGGGTGAACAACCGCTGGCCTCTACAGATATTTACGGACTGAAGTTCGAATGCTAGCTCTCTTCTCCTCGCTTCCCTGCCATCAACGGTTGCCCCAAGATCCACATCTCATACAATGGCACAGCCATCATGACGAAGAAGCTGAGCATCATGAGGGTGTCTCCCGTGAGCATGGTCAACACAAAGACGGGGGAGACATAGCTGATCAGCCACGGCGAGATGAGATCGAGAATAACGCCGCCGAATCCTGACCAGGTCAGGGCAGCCTTCAAGGCATGGCTGGCATTGGTGAGGAACATGACGTGCACCAAAATTATAAACACGACCGGCATCGTGAAAAGGTGAAAGTGCGTGACCTCGGCCAATTCGCGGAACGACATCGGTTCGCCGAACGTCGCGTCTGACCCTCGATAGTGATCGGCAATGCCTGATGGCGATAATCCGGTCATACTGTGGGCCCAAAAAAAGGAAAACAAGAAGCCGGCCAACATCAACAGTAAGAACAACGTGTACAACAGCCGAATATGACGATCGGAGTCACGGAGCCTGAATCGCTGATTGAAGTTGCGCATGCGGGACGCGTGGTCCGCTTTCTCAATTACCGAACACCGAGCCCCAAAAACCCTTTTCGGCTTTTCGCGCGGCGATGGTGTCGCTGCCTAATCCGACAGGTTTTAAATAAAATTCATCAACAAGGACCAGGACGCGCTTAACTCCAGCGCTGAAAGAGCGCACAGACATGGTGGCTCCGCTGATGTTGATGATGTCTTTATTGATGCGGATCGGATCGTGAACTGTCTTGCCTTCGTACTGGACATTGAATCGTTTGGTGCGTACCTCGCTGCCTTTGGCCTCTCGGAAGACGAGCAGTTCGACATCGGTGCAAGCGCCCGTTGGGTCGACTCCGACCATATAGGTCATGGGCTTATGCTTGCCGATCGTGTTCTGAATTAACGCATATCCGTCAACTCTGGTGCCGGTTTCGCCAACGAAGACTTCAAAAGATTCCTCAGGAAATTTCCACCCGATTCGCTCTTCGATCTGAGCTTTCTTTTCCGGTGTAAGCCGGATGACATCCTGCCGAATGCGTTCGGAATTCGGCAACATGATTTTGAGTGCCTCCTCCTCCGTCAGAAAAACCTCCGCATGAGTCATTTCTTGTTCGGTCAGGAAGCGTTTGAGTTCGGCATCCCAAATGCGCTCGCTCCAGGCCGGCGTTGCAAATGCGATAAACAGGCATAGGCTGCTAAGAAATGAGGCCAGAGGTTTCATGATGTTGCACATCCTTTTTCGTGTAACTTAGAGTTCAATTGGTTGGAAACATCGTTCAGCACCTCTTCCGAGGGGTCGATTGGCCACCACCGGGTAGCTGCCTGCGTAACCCCGCCCTTTGCATGCCACCGCTGGCGGGTTTCCAAAATGCTGACCGCTGCTACGTCATCCATGCGTTTGACCGCCGCGCTGAGCCGGGCGCGTTCGCGGTTGCCGAATCCTTCCCTTCCGAAGGCCCCGTAGGTTCGTTCCTTACCTTCCATTTCAATCCAGGCGGTTTCTATGACGCCCTTTTCTTTGTTTTGGCTTGTGATGGAATGGCCTTTGAGCGTATCGATGGCCGCATCCCATACGGTGTCGTATGCGCAGGTGTAATAATGATCATGACTGCCGCTTACCGCGGCGCATCCAGCGGCGAGCACCAGGAAGGAAAGACAAACGATGTTGTTCACGCTCATGTTGTACCTGAATGTGGATCATGTGGGGCTCTTTCATTCGCACGAAAAAGCCCCACGATAACGACCTAGAAATACGTCGCTGCTGAAATGACAAATGCGTTGTCGTGAATACGCTGACCGGAGTTTGGATTAAAAGACATCGGCAGATATTGGTAACTCATCTTGAATACGCAATCTTCGATGGGCCGGTAGTTCAAGCCGAACGAGATTTGCTCCAGGTTGCCCTCGTTTTCCCCTTTGTTATCCATGTTGAGGTTAACTCGGTCGTACCGAATGACGGCCGTGAAGGTTGACCCCTCGCCGAATCGTTTCGGTGACCAGTTGGCCAGGAACGCAGGCATGAAATGATAGTTTGCTTGGATGTAGTACCCTTGCATTCGCTGTGGTGGAGCGGCAAACGAGTTCAGCGTGTTGACCCCCGTGAGTAAGGAACCAGGACTGAAACCGAAGGTACTCCCAGGGATCGCCCGGGAGTTACCGCGAGCATAGGACCAGGCTGCTTCACCGATGAGTTCAAACGGACCTTTTTGAAGTGTCCAGTCGATTGCTGTGATACTTAAGGGGTTATAGCTGGATGGAGAGGCATTGCCAAAATATCCCGATCCGGCAACCTCCACGCCAAGCATCGGGCTGAAGGCCAGACGACCTGAGACAGCCTTTCCGTTATTAATGTCAAGCCCGTCAGCGGTCTGTTCACATTTCCGTTGGCGAGTATTCTTTGTCCCGTTTTCCTCGTTAGCACGTGGGGACCCGTCACTGTTATACCCACAAGGGCCTGTTGTGAAGTACAACTCATAGTCCAGCTTACTGGTCCTTCCCGGGTAGAATGTCCCGTAAAAGCCTGCGCCGGTTTCTGACATGGTTGATGGGACGACGAACTGGGCGACAAGTGGCCGATCGGTTAAGTCGTTCAAGGGCGAGTCGTGCAGCAGGTTGAACTTGCCGATTGGAATGAGCAAAATTCCTGCCCGAATATTGAAGGGTTCATTCACCAGGTAGTCGATATGAGCGAACTCCAGACTAATTTCGATTTCACCGGCCCCTCTAATCCCATGTTCGATCTCAAGTTCTGATGCGAACTTCACATGCTCGGTGATGTCGGCGTAAATGAATGGCACGAAACGCTGCTGGTCGAATCCGTTGGTCGTACCCTGGTCACCCCGTATAGCGTTATAGTCTCCCGTTTCGAGGACACCCTTTTGGTGACTCCGATATTGAATGTCCATGTAACCGCCGACAATGGCTTTGGGCGCAGCCACGAACGGTTTGGCGTAGACCAAGCGGCCTGATCCGGTCGATCCAAAGCCTAATGGAACTTTTTCCTCCCCCTTCCGCTCGACTCTGACCTCGCTCATCGGACCTGTGGGTACCGGGTACTGAGGAGCAGCTTCCTTCTGTTCCATACTTCGCTCGGCTGCGCCTTCGCGTCGTTCGTGCTCCTGCATCTTCCTGTTGACTGCCTCATCAACCATCTTTTGAATTTCCTCGGGGGTCATGTCGGCGGCCAGGGCCGGCATCACCGGCAAGCTTGCGATCACGAGAGTCCCGAGGATTGACCTGATCCTCATTCCAAACCTCCATAAGGTAAGTGGTAGTGGTCAGACTCGGGACTCGACGGTCTCTGGTCATCTTGATTTCAATACGGCTGTGCCTCGACGATATTTCCGAAAGCCTCCTTTCTCATAGCCGACTTGATGATGGGGCGTTCCTCCATCCCTGGATCGAGGAGAAGGGAATGACCACGATGCGTTTACATCGTTTGCATTTCAGCTCCAAGCTTTGGCCTCTGACTTTTGCGATTAATTGGCCGCATTCGCAGCGGGTTTCAGATGTTTCGGCGATCGCGTGTGAAGGACCAGTGATCATAAGGCGACTTCCTGATATTGAGAACAATTATTAAAATCGCTGGCGAGTATAGCGACGTCCTCCTACACTGTCAAGAGGTGTCCCTCGAGGGATCGTGCTCCCCTTGGATCGAGGCGATGCCGTATAATCACGGTAATGGTGCCTATGTCATCCGTATGGCGGTCCTGTGCGGTAGGACTCATCTTCCTGCAGGGCTGCCTAAGTGAACTCCCTGCCGTGCCTGAGGAGGGGATCGTCCAGTCGAATGTTGCTGTCGGGCGGGTCGTTGCTGTGCTCACCGGCGAGCGGAGGCGGATCTACGAGCCAGCTGTCAGATCGTTCGAGGTCCAGAATAGGCAGACCAAGGAACGTTTTACGGTCGAGATAGAGTCGGACGACGAACGATTCATTCTGCCACTTGCCCCAGGTGAGTATGAATTGATCCGCGTTCAAATCAATGAAGGCCCTTTCTTGTCGATCGCCCAACTGGCGTCGACGTTTTCGATTGGCCGAGATCCGGTCACCTATCTGGGAACCTGGAGGTTCGGAGTTGATTCTCCGAAATATGGCCGGATGGTATCTGTGTCCATGGTCAGTGACGAAGCAGACCGCGCTCACGCAATCGAAACACTCACACACGAAGAGCCGTCGTGGGAGGCTGGCACTGTTCCCACTGTGCTGCCTGATCCGACAGAAGTGCAGGCGCGTCTGTACGAAGTCATGCCTTATCCCCGAGTGCCCCGCTATTTCCGTCGCCACTGGTGGTGAAGCCCTACTACATGAGCCTCAAGCGCACCATGGCCGTTGTCTGTCTGGGTGTTGCAATTCTGTCTTGTGCTAAAGGCGGGTCTCCTGAACTTCTCTTGGTGACGGTGAAACGGACACAGATGCATATGGGCACGCTGGTGTCCATCACCGCGGTTGGACGGACACAAGAGGAGGCCACTGCCGCCATTACCGCCGGGTTTCAGGAAGTGAAGCGCCTCGAACAATTGCTGAGTACATGGATTCCCGATAGCGAGCTCTCACAGGTCAATGCTGCTGCAGGGCGAAGCCCCGTACGGGTCAGCTTGGAAACCATGGTGCTTGTGAGAAAATCGCTCCAGGTTGCCGAAATGACCGAAGGGGCGTTCAACATCGCCATTGGCCCGGCCGTCGATGCGTGGAATATCTCGGCCGAACCTCGGCTTCCGACTGCTGAAGAATTGGCCGCTCTCAAGCCGTTGATAGATTTACAGCATGTGCATACGGACGTCTGGGAGCGGACGATTTACCTGGAAAAGCCCGGTATGCGCGTCGACGTGGGAGGTATCGGTAAAGGCTATGCTGCCGATCAGGCCGTTCTGGTGATGAAAAAGGCAGGAGCGGTCGCCGGCGTCGTGGCATTGTCTGGCGATATCAAGGGCTTCGGACGTTTGCCGGATGGTGGAGCTTTTCGGGTCGGAATCCAGCACCCTAGGAAGGAGGGCGAAATCATAGCGGAGATCAATCTGCAAGACGAGGCCATTTCAACTGCCGGCGATTACGAGCGGTTCTTCGAAAAGGATGGTATCCGATATCATCACATCCTGGATCCCAACACGCTGCAACCGGCTAGGGGCTGTCAAAGTGTGAGCGTGATTGCCAAGGAAGGAATTTGGGCCGACGGCCTTGATACCGGCATTTTCGTGCTGGGCGCTGAGCGAGGCATGGAACTGGTCGAGCAGTTGGAAGACGTCGAAGCGATCATCGTCGACCGAGATGGCCACGTGCTGATCTCATCCGGACTGCGAAACCGAGTGCGATTATCGCTCCGACTCGACGAGTTGAAACTCAATCACTAACATTGGACAGTCGTTTTATCGGGTATGGCTAAGGCTCAAGTCGATAACTCATCGGAATCTTCACGGTCATCTGAGGTTTCTCCAGTGGACGAGGGAGGTGGAAGGGTGCGGCGAGATTTAACAATTCGACTGCTGCCAGATCCAGGCTTTGATGGCCTGAACTTTGAAAGATTTCAACGGCCTCAATGCTCCCATTGCTTCGGAGAAGCGCTTTCAAGACCACTTTCCCTTCTGCCCGCTCGAGTCTCGCCTCCGTCGGGTACCTTTTCAGTTCCTGCATGCGGCGCATGATCGTCTCAGACAACCACGCATAGTCGGCGCGCGGGGTGGAAGAGGCAACAGGTCCTGGGGTTTGCGCCGACAAACCGGCTTCCTGCTCTTGCGACAACGGCTGCATTGTCGGAACTCAAGTCTGATGCCAGCTCCGGCTGTGGACTGGACAGTTGGGGAGTCGAGGGCGGTGCCTGCGCCGGTGCAAGGGCTTGTTCAATCGCCTGTTCAGGTTCGGTGCTTTCCACGGGTGGAGGGCTGTCTAGGGCCTGCGGAGCCTGATTTCTGCGATCCATCGCTTCCGCCGCGCGCGGCATCGTCGGTTCAGCGGTCATGGCTCTCATCGAACCGGCGTCCCGCGCTGGTGCTGGTGCTGGTGCAGTGCTTGCTGATCGCGCCGGTGATGGAGGCTGGTTGAGAGGCGGATGGATGGTTGTCGTAGGGCTGGCCGATGACTGGAGTGGCCCGGAAGGCTCAGTGACCATGGCGACGTTCCATGTGAAAGGAACCGGTTGAGGGGCGAGCGTCATGCGTTGTGTGACCACCAGTGCGCCGAAGGCCAACGTGGCATGCAGACAAAGCGAGGTGAGCCATCCAATCGAGTGGGCACCTCCCGATTGTCCGGCGACAATCATATGCGGACAACCTCTAGACTCACATGTTGGAATCCCAGTCCTCTCACGTCGTCGACAAGTGAGACAAATCGTTCGAGCAATGTCGTCTTATCCGCGCGAACCACCACTGCCGACTCACGGTCTTCCACCCGCAGAGTCTCCTTCAATCCGTCCGCAGTTACTGGTCGGTCATTGACGAACAAATGGCCTTCGGCGTTGAGCGTGATCACGATCGGCGCATCTTTTCGATCGCCGGCCTCCTTCGCTTTGGCGAGATTGACGGGAATCTGACCGGTACTGATGAATGTGGCAGTCGTCAAGACGATGACGAGCAGCACGAGCATCACATCGACAAGGGGTATGACGTTGATTTGATCAAGCTCGCGATCCATGCGTCACCTTGTACTGGGCCATCAGTTCACTCACTTTCCGGCGCAGAATGTTGTTCATGACGACGCAAGGAATGGCCACGAGCAGTCCCACCGCCGTCGCTTTCAATGCGAGGCTCAATCCGATCATGATCGTATTGACGGCCATGGTCCCCGACGTTCCCATGGTATGAAATGTGAGCATGATGCCCAGGACCGTCCCGAGGAGGCCGATGTACGGCGCGTTGGCCGCCACCGTACCAATCACGACGAGCCGCTTAGTAAGCGCGATTTCCAGGGTTTGTTGCGACGCAAACTTCGCCAGGTCGATCCGACTGTAGTACAGCCAACGTTCAACCGCAATGGCGACCGACCAGACACTCAGAGCCAAGAGCAGGCCGATAATGCCATAGTCGACTGCATTGTTCAGCGCGTCCATCAATCGGCTCCTTCTCCGCTTCGGTGTGGGAAGACGGTGGGTCGCGGGCCCTTGGCTGGTGACTGTGCCAGAAGCGGAAAACCGCTGTCAACGTGAGGATCTTACGTTGGCCCGGCGCCGGCCTGCTTGAACAGCACGGTATGAGTAGCCAGCACACGCAACTCGACGGGAGTGCCTTCTTGATACACACTCGTCGAGCCCTGACTGCTGTGCACGACCTGTCCGGAGGAAAGGCTCACGGCGTAGATATTTTCCGATCCCCTGAATTGACGTGAAAGGACGTGTGATGTGGCGGTCTTTGTGGGCACCAAATGGATGTCGTCCGGGCGGATCATGACCACGACCGACGTTCCGTCCTCGCAGTCAAGCGTGTCCGGGAACTCTCCCAGTTCTGTGTGCACCATCCCGCTGGACACTGTGCCGGGAATAAAGTCGGCCTGTCCGACGAAATCGGCGACGAACGGCGTCGCCGGCATGTGATAGATGGTTTCCGGCGTGTCGAACTGTTCCAGCCGACCCTGGTTGAGCACCGCGATGCGATCGGCCATGGCAAACGCTTCGTCGTGATCGTGCGTGACGAGGATCGTTGTGGTCTTCGTGCGGCGCAGCAAGTCATGCAGTTCCTGGCGCATCCGCCCGGCCATATCTGGATCAAGGTTGCTGAAAGGTTCATCGAGCAGAAGTAAGACGGGATGTTGCACCAACGCTCTAGCGAGAGCCACGCGCTGCTGCTGACCGCCGGACAACTCATGCGGGTAGCGACGTTCGAAACCTTCCAGGCCGACCAGACGGAGCATGTCCTGCACACGCATTTTCCGCTCGCTCCGGCTCAGCCGGCGCAGGCCGAAGGCAATGTTCTCCTGAACACGGAGGTGGGGGAACAACGCGTACTCCTGAAACACCATGCCGACGTGTCGGTCTTCGGTCGGTATCATTTGATCCGGCGATGACACCAGCTGTCCTGACAAAAAGATCTGACCCGACCGGACGGGCTCGAATCCCGCGATGGCGCGCAAGATAGTCGTTTTCCCGCATCCTGATGGACCCAACAAGCACAAGATTTCACCCTCATGAGCAGCGAACGCGATGTTGCTCACGGCCGGACGCCCAACGTCGTACGCGCACGAGACGCCGCGCAATTCCAACACGGAAGAAGCAGGCCGATAGAGATCGGGCTGTAGGTTGGATTCACTCATGACCGAGGGCCGGGGTTTCATGGTCTTTCATCTCTTGTTATGCCGCTCGCCAATCCTTCGACAACAATAGCAGTAACGTCGGCAGCCCGAGCAGCACGATCAGCAGTGCTGAGGGGGCGGCCAACTGATAATACTCTTCGCTGGCTTCCATCCAGACCCGAATTGCCAAGGTGTCGAATCCGACGGGACGCAACAGCAAGGTTGCTGGAAGCTCTTTCATCGTCTGCAGGAACATGAGCACCCAGGCTACAATAAATCCATTGCGCATGAGCGGCAGCGTCACGCGCTTCCAGGTCTGCCGCACGCCGAGGCCGAGCGTACGGGCCACTTCCTCCAGGTTGGGCGTAATCTGCTGCAAGGCGGGCTCCAGCGACTGCAGTCCGGCGGGCAGGAAATGGATCACATAGGCTACGATGAGGACGAGAACCGAGCCGTACAGGAAAGGTGTCAGATTCAGGCAGAGAACCAGGACTGCCAACGCAGCGACAGGTCCGGGTAGGACATAGCCAGCATAGGCTGCCTGTAAACATCCAAGGTTCAGCCAGCTGGGACGGCGGTTGGCCATATAGGCGAGCGGCAGGCCGATCAACACCCCGCCGGTGGCCGCACAGGCAGCCAGGAAGCCGCTATTCCACAGAAAGCCGAAAAAACGGCTGTCGATGGTGGCTTGGGCTTCAGGAGAGAGACACCAGACGACGAGCAGGTACGCCGGCAGCACGAACGACGCTCCTACCACGAACATGAGGTAGCCGGTGACCATGGAGGTTCCAAGCCATCCATAGCGATGTCGTTCAGGGCGGCGATACCGTCCGGTCGTCTGGTAAAACCGGCTTCGATGGCGAAACCACCGTTCGGTGACGAGAAACAACAGCGCCAATCCGACGAGCAGGAGACTCAGGATGCTGGCAGCCGTGTTATCCGACCGACCGGTCATCTGTTGGAACACTGCATAGGTCAGAGTTTGATACCGCAGTAGGGAAACCGCTCCAAAATCCGAAACCACATAGAGGATGACCAGCGCCAATCCGGCAGCGATGGACGGGCGCATGAGGGGAAGCGTGACCAGCCATAACGTCTTCATCCGAGAGATGCCGCTGGCACGTGAGACCTCTTCGAACGAAACGTTCAGATTGAGAAGTGCGCTGCGGCTGAGTAGATACACGAAGGGGAAGGTATCCAGCGTCATGACCAGGGTGGCGCCCAAGTAGCTATGAGGCGAAAAGATGCGCGCCTGGGGGCCGGCGACCAGCTGCCAGACGTGCTCGACAGGACCGCCGAATCCTAGAAGATACGAATAGATGTAGGCCAGCACGTAGGTCGGCATCGCCAGCGGCAGCACCAGCGCCCCTTCCCAGAGCCGACGCCCGGGGAACTCTACCCTCGTGACAAGCCAGGCGGTGGAGACCCCAAGCAGGAGCGTCAGGCAGGCCACGCTGGCTGCCAGCCAGATCGTATTCGTCAGTAGCTCGGGGATACGCGTCGTCCACAGGCGGCTCCAGACGGCCGGATCAGCAGACAATGCCTGGGACGTGACATACCCGAGGGGCAGCAGGATGAGCGTCGCGCTGGCCAATGTGACGAGCTGCAAAGGTGAACTGAGGTGGGCGCGAAGAGTGGTCACGTGGGTCTCGTCAGATTAGCGAAGCCCCACTTGTTCGATGAGTGTGAGGGTCGGTTCCCGCAGTTCCGCCAGCCTCGTCAAGGGCACCTGTGCTGCTCGGAAATTCTTACGTTCCACGAGCGCGGGATCCGCTTTCACCTCGGGGTGGAGCGGATACTCTTTGTCCAAGTCGGCGAAGAGTTTTTGTCCCGCTTGGGCGACAAGGAATTCAACCAAAAGCTTGGCCGATTCGAGATGCTTGGTAGATCTGACGATGCCCACTCCAGCGACGTTCATGATTGCACCCATCCCGCTCTCCTGCTGATCAGGCATGAAGGCGGCGATCGGCGCCGTCGGTTGGGCGGCGAGATGGCGATAGATATAGTAGTGGTTGACGATGCCGAGCGAGGCTTGTCCCTTCGCAACGGCTTCCACGATTTGAGAGCTTTTTTGGTAAACCTGGGCGCCGGCATTGTCCTTCAGCCCCAAAAGGAACTCCTTGGTTTTTGCGTCTCCGTGACTGGCACGGATCACCGACACGCCGGCCTGCAGATATTCGCTCCCGGCGTTGGGAATGGCGAGCTTTCCCTTCCATTTCGGATCGGCGAGATCCAACAGTGATTTCAGTTCATCCGGTTTGACCAGCGTCTTGTTGTAGACAATGATCCAGAACCGACCGGACAGGCCGATCCAGGCATTATCCGGCGCGCGGAACTGCGGCGGGATCGCGCGGTCGACTTCCCGCATATTCAAGGGCCGGAGAATCCCAGCCGCCCGAGCCTGCTCAAGGCTGCCGGCATCGTTGGTCAGGAAAAGATCCGCCGGGGTTCGATCGCCCTCTGCCTTGAGCCGATTGACGAGTTCCGTTGTTCCGGAAGAGAGGAGATCCACTTGAATGCCGGTCTTCGAGGTGAATTCGTCCAAGACCGGTTTGATCAATCGTTCGGAGCGGCCCGAATAGACCGTCAGCTTGTCGGCGGCAAAGACCGTGACAGCATGCGCAAAGAAAGCGATCAGGCAGGCGAGTCCGAGCAGTCGTTGGGTCGAGCGTGGAAATTGAAATTGATAAGCCATCTCAAAATGATACCAAAAGCTGGGGCAATCGTCAATGACGGCAGCGGGAGCAGAGTCCGTAGAGTTCAAGGCGGTGGGTCTGGATGGTAAAGCCGTTGCGGGCGGCGACCTCCTCCTGCAATTTTTCGATCTCGCAGTTTTCAAATTCGACGATTTTGCCGCAACCTGTGCAGATGAGGTGATCGTGATGCCCCTTATGGGCGACGTTATCGTATTGCGTTTGTGAGCCGAAATGCCTGGCCTGCGCGATGCCGGCGTCGCAAAACAAATTCAGTGTCCGATAAATCGTCGCCAGTCCAAGATGAGGATCCGTCTTGGCGAGTTGATGGTACATGGCCTCGGCGGTGATGTGTTCCTGCCGTAGAAAGGCCGTCAGAATGAGTTCCCGCTGGCGGGTGAATTTCAGCTGGTGCTTGCCAAGGTGTTCCTTCAGCACGTTCATCTCTTTCGCGAATTTGCCTGCCGGCATATCAACGTGTCTCCAGCCGGTGATCATTAGAAACAGAAACACGTGATGCGGTCAAGGGGGCGATTGACGGGTTTTCTGCGCTTGTCTATAGTGCAGCGCCCGTCCGGGCGTTGACGAGAAGGATTCCCAGCCGATGCGCCAGCCTCATCAGATTGCCGTCGACCGCGCGCTCCTGCTCTATGCGCTCCATCTGGCTGAACCTCACGGGCTGCTGAGCGACGTCAAACTTCAGCAGCTCTGTTTTCTCTGCGAGCTGCAGATGTTCGGAAAGGGCCTCAAAGGGTTTCATTTTGAGTTTTTCCGGTTCGCCTATGGCGCTTTCAGCAAGGATCTGGACAACGATCTCACGTCGCTCCGTCGGAAGGAGCGCGTGGAGAACTTTACGCTCTCCGATCAGGCGCAGGAGGCGGTCCTCCCTTTGATTGAACAAGGCGTCGCCGACATCGAAACCAATGAAAAGGTCATCGAGATTCTGAAAGCCGTCATGGCGACCTACGGGCCTCAAGACAGCGGTGCCATTACCTCATCCGTCGAAGCAGTCGAATTGAGTACGCCGCAGGATCCGGAATTCAAGATTCCTATCCGCGACATCGTGTTTCACACGACGCTGCTTGTGCCTCATCGCATCGAGGTGCAAGCGGAGTTTGCGTTCGCGCCGGCACTCCTGGGGAAGCTGAACCAGGCAATGGGCTATTAAAGGGAATCGCAGACAGCGAAGGGCGGTGATGCGATGGAAGGAATGAGACCGTCAGGCCTTGTCGAGCCGGTAGAGCTCTCCGTACTTCCGTTCGATATAGCGTAAAAATGGTTCTGGGCTGAGACTCACGCCGGTCACTCGCTGGGCCAGGTGATCGGGGGTGAACATGCGACCCCAGCGATGAATCTTCTGGCCTAGCCAGCGGCGCAACACCATCAACTGTCCCGCGGCGATTTCATCTTCGAGGTGAGGGATCTCCTGTTTCGCCTGTTCGTAAAACTGAACAGCATAGAGATTGCCCAAGGTATATGTCGGGAAGTAGCCGAAGGCTCCCATCGACCAATGGACATCCTGTAACACGCCTTCTCCGTCTAGTGACGGAACGATCCCCAGATACTCCTTCATCTTGTGGTTCCAGATGCCGGGAAGCTCCTCCGGGTTCGTCGTGCCCTCGATCAGGTCCTGCTCGATCTCGAAGCGCAGCATGATGTGGAGGTTGTATGTGAGCTCGTCGGCCTCGACGCGAATCAACGAGGGTTTGACTCGATTGATCACAGCGTAAAACTGTTCCATCTCCACCCCGCGCAGTTGATGATGGAACGTGGCTTGGAGGATCGGATAAAAAAACCGCCAGAAGGCGCGTGAGCGGCCGACGCAGTTCTCCCACAATCTCGATTGACTCTCATGCATGCCGAGCGATACGGATTCGCCGAGCGGAGTTCCATAGTGCGTTGGGTCGAGCCCCTGATCATACAGGCCGTGGCCGCCCTCATGGATGCAGCTAAAAAGGCACGAGGGCAGGTCGTGTTCGTACACGCGAGTGGTGACGCGGACGTCCGTCGGATGGAACGACGTGGTGAAGGGATGGGCCGACAGATCCAGCCGGCCTTTTTCGAAGTCGTAGCCCATCGCGATGAGCACCAGACGGCCGAACTCCAGCTGCCGGGCCTGGTCATAGGCATGGTACAAAAAGGTGTCGTCGATCTGGACGGAGCTCTGTTGAATGCGCCTTAGTAATGGGACGAGCCCGGTCTTCAGCTGTGCAAACAGCGGCCGCAACCCGGCGACTGTCGATCCCGGCTCATAGACATCGAGCAGCGCATTGTAGGGCGTGCTTTCAAATCCAAGATACTGGGCTTCTTCCCGCTTGAGCGACAACACCGTGCGCAGGTTGGGCAGAAACGATTTGAAAGTATTTTGGGTCTTCGCTTCTGCCCAGACTTGTTGCGCCAGGGAGCATTCCCTGCTCAACCGGATCACGAAATCTGACGGGAGTTTTCTTGCGCGACTGTAGTCACGCCACACTTCACGCAGCAGGGCATTGGACGATTCATCCCAGAGTTCCCCGTCCTGTTCGAGCGCAAGACCCGTCTGGAGATTGAGCCATGTGCCAAGGAGCCGCTCGGTGTCGGACGACACCAGTTGCTGATGCGCGATTCCCTGAAGTGTGGCAATTTGCTCTGCGCGGGCCGTACCTCCGCCCGCCGGCATGTAGGTTTCTTGGTCCCACGACAGGACAGAGGCCGCGCTGTTGATCCGCTGAATTTCCAGGAGCCGGTTCGAAAGCGGCTCCAGCGTTTTCAGGGTTTTCATACTGCCACTTCCTCCGTCACAGCATGCTATCATCGTGTCGCTGATCAGATTCATGCAGTCTCGCACGCAGCAGGCCATTTTTCAAACGGGGAGAATGCGCACATGAAGGCATTAGTTTCCGCTGAAATCGAAGCCTATGCGACGGCACATTCCATGGGCGAGTCCGAGATCTGCCGTGCCCTGCGTGCGGAAACGCACCGGCAAATGGACTGTCCTCAGATGCTTGTCGGACCCCTGGAAGGTGCCTTTTTGAAACTGTTGACCCAAATCGTGCGGGCCGCCCATGTCCTGGAAATCGGCATGTTTACCGGCTACAGCGCCCTCTGCTTCGCCGAAGCCCTCCCCAAAGAGGGTGTCGTAACGACCTGTGAAATTGACGAAACATCGGCAGCGGTGGCCCGCCGTTATTTCGCGATGTCACCGCACGGTCAAAAAATCACCGTTCGTATGGGACCTGCCCTTGAGACCATGCGCGTACTGAAGAGCCGCTATGACCTCATCTTTATCGATGCCGACAAGCAAAATTACCTGAACTACTATCGGCGCGCGAAAGAGCTGCTCTCGCCCAACGGCGTCATCGTCATCGACAATGTGTTGTGGGATGGGGACGTGTTGTTGGAACCGCCTCCCGATGAACGAACGGCAGCCATTCAGGAACTGAATCGGGCGGTCGCCTCGGACCCCGACGTGTCAGCCACGCTTCTCACGATCAGGGATGGCGTACTTCTGATACGCAGAAAGGTGTGACTGCGCCTCTATGTAGTCAGCCGTTGTGTGTCAGGTCTATGTTGTGTCTACGATTCGGGCGCTCGGCAAAGGGTTCCTCAGGTGATAGCTTGACCTCTTCCTCCTCATGACGGATCGTGAGTCCGCCTCCGGTCTTGAGCCGATATCTCGTCGTGTCCTGCCCGACATCGACTTCGAGCGTCCGGCCTTGAAACATGAGATTGAATCGGATGCAATGGAACACGTCAGGGAGAGCCGGCCAGAAGCAGAGCTCTCCGCCGTAATCGCGTAATCCGGCAAATCCGTAGACGAAAATCATCCAGACGCCCCCCATTGCGGCGATGTGACATCCGTCTTTGACGTTCCCCGCGACATCGCCCAGGTCCATGAGCGTCGCCACGCGTGCGTACTCCAGGGCTTTGCCCATCTCGCCGACTTCAGCCGCCATGATGCTTTGGATGCAGGCTGAAAGCGATGAATCGCCCGTCGTAATCGGGTCGTAGAACTCGAAGTTCCGCCGTTTCAGATCGGGAGCGAACTCGTGACCGAGCAGAAACATGGCCAGGACGAGGTCGGCCTGCTTGATGACCTGGTAGCGATAGATGGTCAGGGGATGGAAATACAGAAGCAGCGGATACCTGTCGGTCGGTGTCCGGTCGAAATCCCATGGCTCTTGTTCCAGGAACTGTTCGTCCTGGGGCGTGATCTGGAGTCGCTGATCATAGGGGACGTACATGCGATCCGCGGCCTGCTTCCATTCCGCCACTTCGGAGAGGTCGAGCCGTGTCTTATGCACTAACGCAGTAAAGAGATCGGGACGCCGGTCACGCACGCGCTCCACCGTCTCTGCTGCGAAGCGGAGGTTCTCCTTCGCCATGAGGTTCGTATAGACGTTGTTGTCGACCACCGTGTTGTATTCGTCGGGACCGGTCACACAGAGGATGCAAAACTGGCCGTCCTTTCTGGGTGAATAAAACCCGAGTGACCGCCAGAGCCGCGCCGTCTCCACCAGCATCTCGACGCCTTCGTCGAAGAGGAATTCGTCCTCCTCCGTCGCCTGGATATACTTCTTCAACGCGTACATGATGTCTGCGTTGATGTGATACTGCGCGGTGCCCGCCGCATAATATGCCGACGCCTCTTCGCCGTTGATCGTCCTCCAGGGATACATGGCCCCTCGCTGATTGAGCTGGCGCGCCCGTTCGCGGGCCTTGTCCAACATCCCGTGCCGGAACCTCAACAGATTCTTGGCGATGCGCGGCGCGGTGTAGGTCAAGAACGGCAACACATAAATTTCCGTGTCCCAGAAGTAATGGCCTTCGTAGGCGGCTCCGGTCAGTCCCTTCGCGGGCACGCCGCTGTTTTCCGCCCGTGCGCTGGCTTGGAGCACATGAAAAAGGTTGAATCGCAGGGCCTGCTGGACGGCCGTCGTCGAGGCTTTCGCCCGATCGGGATTGGTCATGATCTTGACGTCGCTCCGCTCCCAGAAATCCTCCATGAACCGTTCCTGGCCGGCCAATAATGCGCTAAATCCTATCGCCACCGCGCGGTCGAGTGTGCGTTCCGCACGCGCACAGACCTCTTCAGGGGGCGCCGTGTGGCTCGTATGGTACACGATGTACTTCATGAGCGTGATCGATTGCCCGGCTTCCGCATCGATGCTGGCGACCACTTGGCCGGCGTCGGGGGTGTAGTTGGTTTTCCACGTCACGCGCAGCGAGGTGTCCAGCACATGGTCGGTCGCACAGGCGAGAACGATCCCACTCTTGTTCGTAGCGTGGCACAGCACGATCCGCTGGCCCTTTGCATAACTGAGCCGGTGGTTCAGTACTTTCTCGTTGAACACCTTCGCTTGTCTCGGATCGTAATTGGCCCGCCGGGGGGCGGGCTCGTTGGCGATCATTTCCGAAGAGAGCACGACCGGTGCCGCGGCATTCAAGAGCGTGATTTGATAAAAGATGGCGGCCACATGACGGTGCTCAAAAGACACGAGCCGGCGTGACTTGACCGAGACCCGTTTCCCGGCAGGCGTCTCATAGACGATCTCGCGATCGAGCGTCCCGGACTTCATGTTGAGGCGCCGGTCGAAGCTCCGCACGTTGGCGTTTGGAAGCCAGAAGGGCTCGTCATCGACATAGAGCTTGATGATCTTGCTGTCCGTGACATTAACGATCGTTTGACCGGTCGTCGCAAGCCCGTAGGCTTCCTCGGGATAGATGATCGACCAAGTTTCATAGAAGCCATTAATGAACGTGCCGTTCTGTCCGATGGGTCCACCTTCCTCGAAGCATCCCCGCATGCCCAGATATCCGTTTCCGAGCGCGAACATGGTCTCGCCCTGCTCAAGCAAGTCGGGCATGAAGCGTTTCTCGGTCAGGTTCCATTCGTCGGGCGGATAGATGTGCGGAGGCGGATGGAACCGAGGACGATGGATCATCTAGCGCACCTCACCATGAACGGTTCACTACGGCGGAGAAGAAGATTCAAGTTTGCCCGGCAAGAGCTCGCTGAGATCCTCCACGACGACATGTGCGCCCTGCTCGCGAAGAGCATCGGCCTGGCTCCTCCGGTCCACGCCAATCACGAGCCCGAACCCGCCCGCATGCCCGGCCCGCACACCTGCCAGTGCATCCTCGATAACGATGGCGTGATGTGGTTCGACGGCCAGACGCCTCGCGGCTTCCCAGAACGCATTCGGGGCCGGCTTTCCGGGAAGACGAAGCCGATCAATTTCATGGCCGTCGATGCGGACGTCAAACAGAGGCGTCAAGCCGACGGCTTCCAGGACTTCGGTGCAATGATGGCTGGAGGACACGACGGCCAGTTTTAATCCCGCACGTTTGGCCAGATGCAGGAACTCCACCGTTCCGGGATAGACGTCCACACCGGTCTCACGCATGGCCGCCTCGAAATAGGTGTCTTTCTGATTGCCCATTCCATAGAGGGTCTCGCGGTTGGCGCGGTCGCTGGGATCACCGAGGGGAAGGCTCAACCCCCTCGACTTCAAGAAATCGCGCACGCCGTCGTGGCGTGGTTTCCCATCCAGGTGCAATCGATAATCCTCTTCAAGGTCGAACGACGTGTAAGTCGTTCCCGTTTGAGCGGCGACGTGTGCGAGGTAGGCGTCAAAGAGCCGCTTCCACGCTGCGGCATGCAAGCGAGCCGTTTTGGTGATGACGCCATCCAAGTCGCTTAAGACGGCTTCATACTCTGCAAGGTTCAGGGGGCCGATGGCTTTCGTAGCGACCGATCCCGGACGCGATGGCGGACTGTTCATGCTTCCATCAAACGGAATTGAACCCTCAAAAACACCTAGCAAAGTCCCGAGCGATAGCGGCCAAGCTGATTCCGCGTCGCCTGCGGCGACCAGAGTCGTGTTCTCAGCCATGACATTGTGGATCAGCGTTTTCGAACCACCATGGTCGAGCAGAATATGCTTGACCCTTACGGTGAAGGACTGTATGCCCTGGTCATGACTAAAGGATCTCTAGCCATCGGATATGGAGCGATCGTCACTGCTGCCGTGTTGTGGGGCGGGTCGATCGTCGCGCAGAAACTGGCGTTGAGTGGCTTTTCCGCCGTCGAGGCCTCGGTGCTGCGGGATTTGGGCGGACTCGTGCTCCTGATCATTACCTGGTGGTGGCAGGGCGCCTCGCTGGCTCCCCTGACGCCGCGGGATTATCGAACGCTCGCACTCTTAGGCCTGGGAGTGCTCGGGAATCATCTGTTGATTCTCATCGGTCTCAAGTACGTGAGCGGCGCTGTGGCGGGTGTCATCATCGGCTCTCTGCCGGTCGTCACCGCCTTGTTGACGGCGCTCTTCATCCGGGACGTACCGCTTCGAGCCGTGTGGGCGGGAAGCCTGCTGTCGTTCTTCGGAGTGGGATTGGTGTCCTCGGCTGGTTTCAGCGCCGCAGGGGAACAGCCTCTGCTCGGCGGGACGCTCGTGTTTCTCGGCGTCGCGAGCTGGGCAGTGTATACGATTGGCAGCAGGGCGATCATGGACCGCGTCCCGGCTTTGACTGTGAACTGGACGACACTCCTGGCCGCGACGCTGCTACAGATCCCACTCCTCTGGACGGACCAAAAGATGCTACGCACCGGGTTTGCCTCAGTTGCGCTGACTGATTGGCTGGCCCTGGCCTATCTTGTCGTGTTTGCCACGGCCATCGCTCAACAGGCCTGGCTGTTCGGGGTCAAAGGCATCGGTCCGTCGCGCGCGTCGGTGTTCGGCAATCTCACGCCGGTCGCGGCGGTCGCGCTCTCCGCTCTCATCCTGAGTGAAGCCGTCGGCCTAGTCGAGGTCATCGGTATTGTCTTCATTCTCTGCGGTGTGTGGGTCGTGCATCTCCAGACGTCCAGACTCGCTGTCTCCTAGCCCGCCCACTCTTCTCTCGCTCTCCAGCCGTTGATTCCAGTATGATATCGCGCTTGATCGGGGCGGGTTCTCCGAAAATGAAGCCGAATGAGCCAGAAAGGATCGGCGTGCTCGAACGACGGATTCAAGAAGTGACGCAAGCCAACCGGAGGTTCTATGACGCGTTTGAAAGTCTCGACATTGCAAAGATGGACAAGGTCTGGGCGCATCTCGAGTATGTCACGTGTGTGCATCCGGGCTGGACGCTCCGCTCAGACTGGCCAGCCGTGCGGGACTCTTGGGTTTTGATCTTTAACAACACGTTTTCAATGAAGTTTGAGCTGACAGAGTCCATCGTTCAGGTTGCGGGCGACATGGCCTGGGTGATCTGTGTGGAAAACATTACCAGCCAGCAAGCCGATGAGCCGCAGCAGGCTCGCGTGCTTGCCACCAATCTCTTCGAGCGCATTGGCGACGAGTGGTTGATGATTCACCACCACGGCAGCCCGGTGATGGGGTGACGAGGGGGAAAATACGGGCCTCACGTGTGTTTACGCCGCTGAGAATGTGAATCGGCACGGCAAACGCTAATCAGAGAGACAGGTGCGAAAACCGGGCCTACGACTTTGGTGCTGGCCCGGTAGGTGCCTCGATGATGGACACGGTTTTGGACCATTCGGCGGCGATGGGGTCCCGATGCTCCATGGTGAGGCCAGCATAGTGGATGAACATCTGCTGGCCTTTGCGGCGGCGCCAGGTGAGGAAGCTCAGGAAATGCTCTTTGCAGACGTGCTGGGTGCCGGCGGGGGAATACACCCTCGCTTGGCAGCCTTCGATCATACAAGCTAGATCGTTCACAATGGCGACTCCTAATAGAAGCCAGTATGCAGGACACACCGTCCGATTTTCAACCTTGACAGGGGCATGGTACCTCTCCGATGCTGTTGCCGCGATGTGCGTTGTGTCCCTTGCCTTTTCGAGCTGCGTCTCGCCTTCGAGGGAAGGGTTACCGCCCGGCAGTCCGTTTACCGATCAGGTTGAAGTGAGGAAACCCAGTTTGCCTGCCGGAACAGCGGTGGGTGACATCACGAGTCATTCCGCCGAGCTGTGGCTCAAAACCCACGGGCCGAAACACATACAGATTGAATGGGCTTCCGTTGAAGCGTGGAAACGGATATCCGCGATGGCCTCCGTGCAGTCGCCGGCGGCACGGACGCCGCCGGTGCTGACAGGCCCTGAAGCCGATTTCACGCTGACGGTGTCCATCGACCACCTCTCACCGGCCACGCGCTATCGCTACTACGTCCTTGTAAAGGATCCGGATCAACACGTGAAGGAAGTCCGACCGCATGTCGCTGCACAGGGCGAGTTTACGACCCTGCCGGATCCTGCCGCTTCCGTGCCCGTCACATTTGCTTGGAGCGGAGATTTGGGCGGGCAGGATCGTTGCCGGCAAGGGGAGGCGGGTTACCCCATTTTCGACAGGATCCGCGAGCAAAAGCCCGATTTTTTCATTTTTCTTGGCGACACGATCTATGCCGACTTTGTCTGCGTGTCGCCGCCGAATGAGCCTGGCTCAAGCGTCATCGCGACGGAGTTGGCGGACTATCGTGCCAAGCATCACTACCAGCGGGGATCTGCAGCGTTGCGGCGGTTATTGGAAGCGGTGCCGGTATACGTCACGTGGGACGATCATGAGGTGAAGAACAACTTTGCGGGGCCGTTCGAGGAGCAAATGCCGGCGGGCCGGCAAGCCTTTCGCGAATACTGGCCCATCCATACCGACCTCTCCGAACCGAACCGGCTGTACCGAACAATTCGATACGGGTCAGATTTGGAGATCTTTTTGCTCGACACCAGGCAGTATCGCAGCCGCAATGCCGATTTCGATAGCCCGGCCAAGACCATGCTTGGCGACGCTCAACTCCAGTGGTTACTCAAGGGTATCGCCGCTTCTACAGCGACGTGGAAAGTCATTGTCACCAGCGTGCCGCTATCCGTTCCCAAAGCCGGCGGGCCGGCCGTGCCCGGCTACGACGGTTGGGCCGGCGGGACGGATGGTACGGGTTTCGAACGTGAGCGCCAGGTGATCGTCGATGCCATCCTTGGGAAGGGGATCCGCAACGTCGTCTTTCTCGGCGGAGACATCCATTGGGTTCAGGGTAATGTCTATGATCCCGATCAGGACGGTGTGGCGGATTTTCACGAGTTCGTCAGCGGGCCTTTGTCAGCGTACCCCGGCCGTCCCACGGCTCCAAGTCCCGCCTTGCATCCCGCCACGCTGATCAACGAAGGAGGGTATGACAACTTCGGTTTCGTGCGCGTGACCAACGAGGAGTTCGCCGTGTCGATCATCGACGGGACCGGCAAGACACGGTTCTTCTATCGGGTCCTTGCTCGGAATGGTTAACGGGCATGGTCGCCTCTTGCATTCTTGGTTGTCCACCGGTTACCGTACCTCCTTTCCCAGGATGCTGAAACAGCCCACTCGGCTTCGTCTTGCATCGCCTCAACGCATTTGAAACAGAGATGGGAACCCGGCGTCGCCAAAAGGGCGGGGAGGGACGGTGACATCAGTCTGTTTCAGAAGGGATCCGCATGCTGTTACAAGTGATGTCCATCGTCGGGGCCCTGATGGTTCTCGCCGCGTATGGAATGAATCAAGGAGGAGTCTGGCGGGAACTTCATGCCGGATATCTGACCCTGAACATTGTCGGTTCGCTGATGCTGGGCGTGGTCGCCATCGTCGACCAACGGGCAGGGTTTATTTTGTTGGAGTTCGCGTGGGCCGGCTTGGGATTGATCGGTGTGGCACGCGCCATGCGAGTGAAACAATAGCACTAGTCACATTCAATGGAGGAGTACCGTCATGGCAGGGTTGATGTCTGCAGAAGAAATCTTTGAGAAGGCACAAACCGCAGCAGTTGCGGCGACGAGTCCGGACGAGAAGGCCCTGCAGATCGATTATCCGGCGTTGCAGGAAAAGATCCGCGCCGCCCTGGCCGATCGCAAGGTGGCCCTATGCCACGTCAATACATTCCTGCCGGAAGGTTATGAAGAGCAGGGCCGGTTCAACATGCTGTTGTTGACGGCCGGCAACGTGCTGTTCGACATGGTGATCGGCGATTCGTATTTCCGGTACGACATCGTCTCGGTCGGTCAACTCGACAAGGTGCAGGTGATCGACGCCATGTGGGACAACAAGGAAAAGCGGAGAGAGGAGCCCTTTCTCAGTTTACGCCTCATGCACGGAGAAGAGGCCCATCTGCTGCTGGCGCTCGATGACCAGGAACGCGCGAGCCTGCTCAATTTTGCTCGAGCCGTGTCTGCCGCGCGCAATCCGGAACGCGCCTAGCGTCCCGATCCTAGGATGCTGCCTGGCGGAAGGGAAGGGGCTGCACGGTGGCCTCGTAACGGGCTCCGTCTGCTTCGATGGTTAAGGTGGTCCCGGCCGCGCTGAAATCCCGCAAGGGAAATCCAAATGCAATCGGCGCCTTGAGTGCCGGCGACAGGGTCGCACTGCTCACCCATCCCACTTCTCGAGTCCCGGTGAACAGCTTTGCGCCTTTTGGCGGCACGACCGACCCTTTCACGACCAAGCCGACGAGACGGCGGCGTACCGAGCCGTACGTATCCATGCGCGCGACCACTTCCTGCCCTGGATAACAGCCCTTGCTCAAACTGAAGGCCTTGTCTTCGAGATTGGCTTCCGGCGGCACGATCTCTTCATTCAAGTCGGGCCCGGCCTTGGTGATGCCGGCTTCCATGCGAAGGGCTTCACGCGCCTGACTCCCTACCGGCGTGATCCCATGCGGTGCCCCGGCCTCCAGGAGCCGCTCCCACGCCGGGACCAGGCCGTCGGACGGAATCAAGATTTCATAATCACGCTCGCCGGTTTCCTCGGTGCGGATGACCAGGGCGGTGAGACCACCAATGGCGGCGGAGATGAAGTTGACCGGTTTCAGCTCACCGACGTCCGTGCCGAACGCCGCCTTCAAGGCCACCGCAGCTTTAGGGCCGCTGACCAGCAACAGTCCCCAGCTCTCCCGGCAGTTCTCCATTTTGGCTTTGGTGCCGTAGAGCAGAAATTTCCTCAGCGCGGTATAGGTTTGATCGCCGATCTCACCCACGTCCTCCAGCATGACGGCATCGGGCTGCATGTAGCAGCGGAAGTAGGTCAACATTTTCCCTTTATGGGTCAAAAAGCTCGAGTACCGCCCCTGGCCGGGCTGCATGGAGAGGAGATCGTTGCTGATCACGCTTTGAAGCCACTTCACCCGATCATCGCCGGTCACGCGAAGTTTGCCCCGATGGGAGAGGTCGGCGATACCGACCGCTTCTCGTACGGCGCGGTATTCCGCGAGCATATCTCCGTAGTGCAGCGGGACTTGCCACTCGGTGACCTCCTCGAACGTGGCCTGTAATTTCGAGTGGTGGTCATGGAGGGGGGATTGTTTCATGGTCATTCCTGATCGAGTCGCCCAGCGTTCACGACGCTGCGCGGGACATGATCCCTTCTACCAGATCCTTGGTTCGCATCGAAAACTCATTCCTGGAGACTATCTTCGTAACGCCCATGGACTTGGCTCGATTCCAGGTGTCGACCTCTTCGTGGTTGGCGAAGGCCAGGATCGGCAGGTCCTGAAATTGCGGGTTGGTTCGAAGGGTCTCCAGGGCCTGGAACGCGTTCAAGATTTCATCATTCATATTGAGAATGACGGCAGCAGGGTGTGCGGCGGACGCCTTGAGGGCAATCTCCTCCTGAGACCGAGCCCGCTCGAGTGTGTAGCCGTTCGGCAGCAGCGCATCCCGAACCTTAGTATAGAAAAAGATGTCGGTCACGGCGACGAGCACGGTCTTTGGGCCTGCACCCTTTAGATGGTTTTTCTCTGAATCCTTGGTCATTGTTGGATCGCAGTCATGCGACTTCAGTTGAGCATGCTGACCAGCCGGCCAAGCGACCGCTTTGCCAGCACGTAGTCAGGATTCAGCGCGAGGGCCTGCTTATACGAGGCAATAGCCTCCGTCCAATTTCCCTTTTTTTCGTGCACCCTGCCGAGATTCAGATGGGGAAATGCCGGGCTTTCGTATCGCTTAGCGTGCATGGCCTTTTGGAACCAGGGGATCGCCTCGTCGAGTTCGCCTTTCTCGATCAAATAGGCGCCGATGTCGTTGTAGGGGTTGCCAAACTCGGGGTCGCGCGCAATGGCGCGATGGCATTCTTCGATCGCGTCGTTGAGGCGTCCCATGAAACTATAGGTCCAGCCCAGGAAGGTATGAGCTTCGGCGGTCGGGTGGGCTGCGAGTGATTGCCGATACAGAGAAACAGCCTCCTCCAATTCGCCTTTCATTTGCTGTTGATAGGCCTTTTGGAAAAGTTCCCACGCCTCGCGCTTGTCTTCTTCGCGGCCCTCGCCCTGTATTAGGAAATCCTGGACATCCATAAAGCGGCTTCTGAAAAACGCCTTCTCACCCGGAGAAATTATAGCTCATTCGTTCTTGAGCTTTTTCTTGATCAAGTCTGCTCCATACCGACCTGACAACAGCATGGACCCGAAGGCCGGCCCCATACGCGGCGTCCCATACACAGCGGCAACGGCCAAGCCGATCACGAAACAATTGGGATACACCTCGCCGGTATGATCCATGACATCTTGTTCAGAGCGGGAGACCCACATGGCGCCGTTGCCCGGCACTTCGGTGTACAGGTTCCGCCGGTGGAGCAGGTTCACGACGACCGCGTCGTGCCCTGTCGCATCGACCACGATCTTGCTCTCGAGCGCAATCGGATCCACGTGAATGATATCGTGGCCGGCCATCTCGGCGGTTGTATTGTTGACGACAACGCCTTCGAGGACTCCTTCACGGCGGACGATCAGATCGACAACCCGCGTCAAATTGAGCACTCTCGCACCGGCCGAGTAGGCGGCGGCGATGAGCGCGCCGGTGGCATGGGGCGGATCGACGATATACATGCCCTCGCAGTCTTTGACTTTCTTGCAAGGCACGCCGATTTCTTCGAGAATTTTATGGGCCGGGGCGCAAATGGTGGCCTTATTCATGAGATAGCCGCCATGCCAGAAGCCGCCGCCGAGGGCGAGGCTTTGCTCAACGATCACGGTGCGGAAGCCCATGTCGGCCAAGTCCCGGGCGCAAATGAGGCCTGAGGGACCGGCGCCCACGATGATTACGTCGCTTTCGATCAGCTGATCGAATTCCTTATAGTATTCGCGCGCAATCTGCCTGGTGATATCGCGCTCGCGCAAGGGGGCAGGTTTTGGTTTTCCCATGAGAATCACTCCTCAGCGGATGCTCGAACACACGGCTTTCCGCATCTGCCTGACATCCCGGCTAACGATAGATTTCTGAGCCTGTTCGTTTGAACTCTTCCGCCTTTTCCTTCATACCGATTTGGATCGCCTGCTGCTCGCTCACCTGTTTGCTGGCGGCATATTCACGCACGTCCTGCGTAATCTTCATGGAGCAGAAGTGCGGTCCGCACATGCTGCAGAAATGGGAAACTTTGGCCGCATTGTCGGGCAACGTTTCGTCGTGAAAATCTTTGGCTGTATCGGGGTCAAGCGAGAGGTTGAACTGGTCCTCCCAGCGAAATTCGAACCGCGCTTTGGAAAGCGCATTGTCTCTGATCTGCGCGCCGGGGTGCCCCTTGGCCAGGTCCGCGGCATGCGCGGCAATTTTGTACGTGATCACACCTGCCTTCACGTCTTCACGGTCCGGCAGCCCGAGATGCTCTTTGGGCGTGACGTAACAGAGCATGGCGCATCCGTACCAGCCGATCATCGCCGCGCCAATCCCGGAGGTGATGTGGTCGTAGCCTGGAGCAATATCGGTCGTGAGCGGTCCAAGGGTGTAGAAGGGCGCCTCATGGCATTCCTTGAGCTGTTTCTCCATATTGATCTGGATCATGTGCATGGGCACATGGCCGGGCCCCTCGATCATGACCTGGACGTCGTGCGCCCAGGCAATCTTGGTCAGCTCGCCTAGGGTTTCGAGCTCGGCAAACTGACCTTCGTCGTTCGCGTCTGCGATCGACCCGGGCCGTAGGCCGTCGCCCAAGCTGAATGACACGTCGTAGGCTTTCATGATCTCGCAAATCTCTTCGAAGTGCGTATAGGCGAAGTTCTCCTGATGGTGCGAGAGGCACCACTTGGCATGGATCGATCCGCCGCGCGAGACAATCCCGGTCATCCGGTTGGCCGTCATCGGCACGTAGGCCAGCCGGACACCCGCATGGATCGTGAAGTAATCGACGCCCTGCTCAGCCTGCTCGATCAATGTGTCCCGGTAAATCTCCCAGGTGAGCTCTTCGGCCTTGCCGCCGACTTTTTCGAGCGCCTGATAGATCGGCACGGTGCCGATGGGCACCGGCGAGTTGCGGATGATCCATTCCCGAGTTTCATGGATGTTCTTCCCGGTCGAGAGGTCCATGACCGTATCGGCGCCCCAGCGCGTCGACCAGATCATCTTTTCGACCTCCTCTTCAATGGAGGAGCTGACGGCAGAGTTTCCGATGTTCGAATTGATTTTCACCAGGAAATTGCGGCCGATGATCATCGGCTCGGTTTCCGGATGGTTGATGTTGGCAGGGATGATCGCGCGGCCTCGCGCGACCTCGTCTCTCACAAACTCCGGCGTAATGGATTTCGGGATGTTCGCTCCCCAGGCCTGTCCAGGGTGCTGTGCGACGCCTCCGCCATGACCGTTGCGTGACGCCAACTCACGGGCAACTTCACGCGATTGATTCTCACGGATGGCAATGAATTCCATTTCAGGCGTCAGCATCCCCCGGCGCGCGTAGTGCAGTTGGGTGACGTTGCGGCCGGGCTTTGCCCGCAGCGGTTTGCGGATATGTTGAAAGCGCAGATCGCTGAGCTTCGGATCTGCGGCGCGCAGACGTCCATACTCCGAAGTCACATCGGGCAGTTGGTCCACGTCGCCCCGTGAGAGGATCCAGTCTCGCCTGAGCGCCGAGAGGCCCATGCGCAGATCGATCTTCACCGAAGGGTCCGTATAGGGCCCCGAGGTGTCGTAGACGACAATCGCCTCATTGGGAACCGGGGCACCGCCATTCATCGATTTCGTCGGCGTCAGGGTGATTTCCCGCATCGGCACCCGCACGGCGGGATGCCTGCCTTCGACGAAGATCTTGCGCGAAGCGGGAAAGGGTTGGGTTGTGATGCCGGGAGCGGTGGTATCGCCGTTTGTCGTCATGGGAGATCCTTTCATCGGATCGTGAACGATTACGGTGTGCGCAATAAAAAAGCCGCACCTCGCAGGGCGAGAGCGCGGCTGAGTCCGGTGTCAACGGTTAATCCGCTTCCCTACGCTGGTATTACCCAGGTCAGGTTCCAAGGGTCATCCGATTGCTCGGATTCTCAGCCTTGTGGCGCCCCTAGCTCTGGAACTCGATGGTATCGCCCGCTTCCCATGAAGTCAACGGGTCAATAGGCCTAGGGCCACATGGCACCGAATGGTCCAAGGCAAGAGGTCTTCTGCGCGGGCGCCGTTTCATTGATTGGTCAAGGATGCGTGTCGTACAATGCAGTTCTACAGAGTAAACCTGAGGCGCCTTGTGAACAGCGTTTCGACACTGCCAAGACCCATCACTGACTATCAGTCGATATCGCCTGAGGAACTGTTCCGCCGCATTGCCGACGCCAAACGGGCGCTGGGCAAGCAAGTGATGGTGCTAGGGCATAACTATCAACGGGATGAAGTCATCGACCATGCGGACTTCCGCGGCGATTCGCTGCTGCTTTCGAAGCTGGCGGCCGAACGGTCCGAGCGGCCCTATGTCGTGTTCTGCGGGGTTCACTTCATGGCCGAAACTGCCGATATCCTGAGCCGAAGCAACCAGACGGTCATTCTGCCCGACATGGCGGCCGGCTGCTCGATGGCAGACATGGCGGCGATCGAGCAAGTCGACCAGTGTTGGGAGACGCTCGGCCGCGTTGTGCCGGTCGAAGAGACAGTGATGCCGGCGGTCTACGTGAATTCGGCGGCCGTGCTCAAGGCGTTCTGCGGCGAGCACGGAGGCATTACCTGTACTTCGTCCAATGCCAAAGCCGTCATCGAATGGTGCTGGGCCAGGCGCGAGAAAATTCTCTTTTTCCCTGACGAACACCTCGGCCGCAATACCGCCAACAAGATGGGCCTTCCGCGTGAACAGATGATCGTCTGGGATCCGTTTCAGCCGAATGGCGGCAATACCCGGGACGCGATCCTGCGAGCGAAGCTCATTCTGTGGAAAGGTCATTGCAGCGTCCATCAAATGTTTCAGCCGGTCCATGTCGATCATTTCCGCAAGCAGTATCCGGCTGGCAAGGTCATTGTGCATCCGGAATGTCATGAGGATGTCGTGAACCGGGCGGATCTGGCGGGGTCTACGGAACTCATCATCAAGACCGTCACGGCTGCACCGGCCGGCTCCGTATGGGCGGTAGGGACTGAGCTCAATCTGGTCAATCGCTTGAAGCGCGACCTGACGGACAAAAAAGTCTTCTTCCTCTCGTCGACGGTGTGCCAGTGCGCGACCATGTTTCGGATCGACGCCGCACACCTCTGCTGGGCGATGGAGAATCTCGCAGACGGTCAGGTGGTGAACCACATCGTCGTGCCGGACGATGACAAGTACTGGGCGAAGATTGCCTTGGATCGAATGATGTCGGTGAGCTAACGGGATCGTGAAAAACGGCCTCCAGCTTCGTTCTCGCTTCTCTCAAACCCTCAACGTACATCAGACCACCGTACGCCTCGGGTTCTCGCTCGCTGTCGTTTTTGACGATCCCGCATGAAGACCTAGGGCTAGTACCTCGCTACCCAATCCGGTATATTCGCTCCCTAATTCAGTTGGTGATCCGAGCCGATTCATGGACTATAAGTCGACGCTGAATCTCCCCAAAACCGACTTCCCGATGAAGGCCAATCTGCCGCAGCGGGAACCGGAGCTGCTCGCCTGGTGGGACCAGGTCCGGCTCTATGTGCGCATTCAAGAGGCAGGCAAGGGACGACCGCGCTACCTGCTGCACGACGGCCCGCCCTATGCCAACGGGCGCATCCACATCGGTCATGCCCTCAATAAGATTCTGAAAGACATCATCGTGAAGTCGAAAACGATGGCCGGGTTTCATGCTCCCTACGTGCCAGGGTGGGACTGTCATGGATTGCCGATCGAGCATCAGGTGTTGAAAGATTTGGGTGAGAAGAAGCATTCCCTTGATGCCATGGCCATCCGGAAACTCTGTCGCCAGTATGCCGACAAGTTCCACAACATCCAGCGTGAAGAGTTTCAGCGATTGGGTGTGCTCGGCGACTGGGAGAATCCGTACCTGACGATGCATCCTGCCTATGAGGCGACGATTGTGCGTGAGTTTGGAAAATTCGTCGAACGCGGGGGAGTCTACAAAGGACTGAAACCGGTCCTTTGGTGCACCCAGGATCAGACGGCACTGGCGGAGGCGGAAGTCGAGTACGAAGACCACGTCTCGCCGTCGATCTACGTGAAGTTCCCTGTGGCGGGCGGTTCGACTGCAGTCGCTGCGAAGTTCCCCACGGTGAACCTTCCTCCCGATGTCACATCAGTCTCGGTTGTCATCTGGACGACGACGCCGTGGACGTTGCCGGCCAACCAGGCCGTCTGTCTGCACCCTGACATCGACTATGCCTTCGTCCGAACCGGCTCTGAGGTGCTCATCATCGCGGAGAAACTGCTGGATGCCGTGGCGAAGGCTTGTAAGCTCGAAGAGTACCATGTCGTCGCCGTAAAAAAGGGCGGCGAAGGATTCGAAGGATTGGAGACCCAGCGGCCGCTGACCACCGGCCTTTCACCAGTGCTTCTCGGGGATTTCGTCACGCTGGAGCAAGGTACAGGCTGCGTCCATATCGCACCCGGGCACGGCATGGAGGACTACCTGCTCGTCTTGGACCACAACGCGAAAGCATCACCGGGGGAACGGCTCGAGATTCTGGCGCCGGTCGATGATGCGGGCCGGTTTACGGATGCGGTTCCGGAATTTGCCGGTCAGCATGTCTTCAAAGCCAACCAGGCGATCGTCGACGTGCTCCGATCGAAAGGCCGTCTCCTGGGCCATGGCTCCTTGGCCCATTCCTATCCCCACTGCTGGCGCTGCAAGACTGCCGTAATCTTCCGGGCGACGGAGCAGTGGTTCGTCTCGATGGACATCAACGACCTGCGCAAGCACGCCTTGGCGGAGATCGATCGGGTCAGATGGATTCCGCCCTGGGGAAAGGATCGGATCAACGGGATGATCGCCAATCGTCCCGACTGGTGTCTCTCGCGGCAACGGGTGTGGGGCGTGCCGATTCCCGGTTTTACGTGTAGCGCTTGCCGCCAGGTGCTGGCTGATCTGGTGGTGATCGAGCATGTTGCCTCGATCATGGATCAGAAGGGAGCCGATGTCTGGTTCACACAGCCGGCGGCGGCGTTGTTGCCGCCGGGAACCTCTTGTGCCCAGTGCGGCGGCACCGATTTCGAAAAAGAGCGGGACATCCTGGACGTCTGGTTCGAATCAGGCGTCAGTTACGCGGCAGTGCTCAAGCCCTGCAAATGGTGGCCGGCTGATCTCTACCTTGAAGGCTCGGATCAGCATCGAGGATGGTTTCACAGCGCCTTGTTATCCGGTGTCGTAACTGATCGCCGGGCTCCTTACGAGGCGGTGCTGACTCATGGGTTCGTGCTGGATGGGCAGGGTAAGAAAATGTCCAAGTCGGCCGGCAACGTTGTGGCGCCGCAAGACGTCATCAAGCAATCAGGCGCGGAGATCCTTCGTCTCTGGGTCTCAGCGCAGGACTACCGGGATGATGTGCGCATCTCACCGGAGATCCTCAACCATCTCATCGAAGCCTACCGGAAAATCCGCAACACCTGCCGGTTTGTGCTCAGCAATCTCTATGATTTCGATCCCGCGCGGCACGGCGTCCCCTATGCGCAACTGCCCGAGCTCGATCGCTGGGCGCTCATGCGGCTGGAGGATCTGAAAACGAGAGTGCGCCGCGCCTATGAGGAGTTCGAGTTTCACGCGATTTATCATGCGCTGAATAATTTCTGCTCTGTCGATATGAGCGCGGTCTACCTCGACATCCTCAAGGATCGGCTCTATACCTTCCGCGCCGACTCTCCGGCACGTCGAGGGTCGCAAACCGTCCTGTACGAGATCATTCTAAGCATGACCAAGCTCATGGCGCCAATCTTGAGCTTCACGGCCGACGAGATCTGGCGGTCGCTTTCCGGTCAGTTTGGCGCTTCACCGGAGGCCGAGAGCGTGCATATGACGATATTTCCTGAGGCCAAGCAGGAGTGGCAGGATCCGGGGCTGATGAAGAGATGGGATCGGCTCCTGGAGGTTCGCACAGCGGTGCAAGCCGCTCTCGAAGAGCAGCGCCGCAATAAGGTGATCGGATCTTCCCTCGAAGCCGTCGTCGAGATACAGGCCAATCCGGACACGTACGGATTTCTCAAACCCTATGAGAGTGACTTGTCCGCCTTGTTCATCGTGTCAGGAGCGAAACTCAAAGAGGTCCATCATCTGACTGAGAAGCCTGATGTTCTGGTGACCGTGTCGAAGGCAACGGCGAAGAAGTGCGAGCGTTGTTGGAACTATCGCGAGGCGGTCGGGACCAATGCGGCACATCCGACGCTCTGCGACCGTTGCGTGGAGGCGCTGCAGTGAAGAGAGGCTCCCGTTATCTGCTTCTGGCGCTGATCGCTGTCACCGTGATCATCCTCGATCAAGCCACGAAATACTGGGTCACGCAGTCGATGCGACTGCATGAGTCGATTCCCATCATCCCGAATCTTTTTAGCTTCACCTACATCCGCAATCCCGGCGCGGCATTCGGCCTGTTGGCGGGCAGCAGCAATGCGTTTCGGACGGTGTTTTTCGGCGTCACGTCCCTGTTCGCCTTGGCGCTCCTGGGTACGATTTTGGTGCGATTGCCCGAAAGGGATTGGATTGGGCAAGTCAGCATCGCCGGAATCCTCGGTGGAGCAATCGGAAATCTGATCGACCGTCTGCGGTTCGGAGAAGTGATCGATTTTCTGGATGTCTATCTGGAGTCCTACCACTGGCCGGCGTTCAACGTGGCCGACTCGGCGATCAGCGTCGGGGTCGTCTGCTTGATCATCCACTTTGCGTTCGAACGGAAAGAGGCGCCGCTTCCCGCGCCGGATACTCCTCCGCCGACAGGCTATTGAACAGGATCCCCGAAGCGAAAGCCTCGCCTAGAAGCCGAAGATATACAGCACGACCAGTCCCATGACAATTCGATAGTACGCAAAAGGGCGCAAACTGTGACGCTTCACGAACGTCAGAAAGGCGGCGATGACGATCCAGGCGATGAGAAAGGACACCAGGAGCCCGATGCCGAGGGCCAGAAAATCCTCGGAGCGAAAGACGTCGCGGGACTTCCACATTTGGTAACACGTGGCGATGATGAGCGTGGGGAGGGCGAGAAAAAACGAATATTCCGTCGCGACTTTCCGGTCAAGACCGACCAGTAACCCGCCGATGATCGTCGACCCCGAACGCGACATGCCAGGGATGAGTGAGGCGCACTGTGCTAGGCCGATGAAGACGGCATCCCGAAGTCCCACTTGTTCGAGCTGTTGAACGGTTACCGGCGTACGTCGTGCCTCGACGATAAGAATGATAATGCCGCCGATCACGGAGGTGATGGCCACCGTCTGGGGGCTGAACAAATGGACTTTGATCCAGCCGTGCGTCGCGAAACCAATCAGGCCGGCGGGGAGGAATGCGGCTCCTAATCCGATCAAAAACCACAGGTGTGGGTGCAAAGCCATGGAACGGCGCAGCAGGGCGGACCACGATGTGTGGGTCGGACTGTGCAGAAATTTCCTCAAATCCGCCTGTTCACCGACCGCCCGGGAGAGCAGCGTTTTGATCTTCTCCCGTTCATATGCCACGACGGCGAGGATGGCACCCAGTTGAATGGAGATTTCGGCGTTGGCGGCGACCTCGCCGGTGAATCCCAAAGCGTGGCCGGCCAAGATCAGGTGGCCGGTGGAAGAGACCGGCAGAAATTCTGTCAGTCCTTCGACGATGCCGAGAATCACCGCAAGGGCCGGGCCCCATTCATTCATAGGACGTCCATGGTGAGTGAAAGGCGCAGGTGGTGCACGCAGGTCCCTGGCATAATCACAAAGTGCCGGTGATCCGTCAAGGGAGCGACGAAACTGTGAACCGGCGGCCGTCCCAAATTGTATTGACAACCGATGTTGTATTGACAAAGGATGGGGCTTGGCATACACAGAAGACGATACTCTGGGCGCACGGCCAGATGCGTCAATGAGCCGGCGACCGGGCAGTTTTAAGGCTACGTGACGAGGGAAGGGGAGGTTCGCATGAATCCTGTGTGGATGGCGGCACTCATCATTGCAGGGACACTGACCATGGCCGGTTGCGTCTCTGACCGGAAGTACCAGGAGGCCCTGGCCGAGACTGAGTCCGCCAAGACGGAATTGGCTACCACGCGGGCGCAAAAGAGCGCACTCGAACAACAGGTCAAAACGCTCAAAGATCTCAATGTGAAATTCGGCAACGAAGCGCAGGCGGCTCGCGACGAGCTGGACCGCATCCAGTATGGCCGCGACAAGGAACGTGGAAGCGCCGAAGGCCGGACCAAGGAGCTTGAAGAGCGGGTGAAGCAGCTCGCGGCCCAGAATCGGTCATTGCGGCTGGAATATGAAGACACGAAGCGCCACAACGAGACCTTAAAGTCACTGGTCGCGCGCTATCAAAAGGAATTAAAAGACCAGTCCCGTTCTGCCGGCGGAAGTCTGGCCCCAACCATGCCTCCGCCTCCCGGTGGTTCTGGTGCGCCGGCCCCGTCCGCTGCCGCTCCGGCCGGTGGAATTATGAATGTGAACCGGGCTTCCTCGAGCGAAATGGTGCTCCTGTTGGGGCTGCCGAAGGACGTGGCAGACCGAATCGTCAGTAATCGCCCCTACAAGGTGAAAGGCGAGCTCGTGGCCAAGAACGTCGTGCCTAAGGAGACGTTCGACATGATCAAGGATCGGATCAGCGTCAGCCCGTAGCCGGAAACCCTTGAGGTATTGCTGGACGCTACCCGCTTTACAATGTGAATTCTGGCAGGCCGTCCGCCGAAAGGCGGACGGCCTGTTCCATTTCAACAGCCGGTGCACCGGGATGATTCATCCCGTCCTTCTTGCTAGAATAGACCGGCTCTGAAGCGACTGGTGACTACGCCTATGCGCCGTTTTCTCCTCATCAGCGCCGTCTTGCTCATCGGACTCGCCATCGGCGGGTATGTGTTTTTTAACGGAGAGCGAAAGGCGCCTGTCCGCTACCGGACTGCGGTCATCGAGCGCGGGTCGGTTGTCTCAGTTGTGACCGCCACCGGTTCGATCAATCCCGTGGTCTCCGTGCAGGTGGGGACCCAGGTGTCCGGCATGATCAAAAGTTTGCACGCCGATTTCAACTCCATCGTGAAGGCAGGGGACATCGTCGCGGTCATCGATCCCGAGCCGTTCCGTGCGCGACGGGACCAGGCGGCCAGCAATCTTGAAATGGCGAAGGCCAATGTGGCGAGGGCCAAGAACGAGCAGGCGCAACGCCAGCGCGAACTCAATCGTGCAAAATCTCTCGTGGCGCAGCAATTCGTTTCTCAGAATGACGTCGATATGGCGGTGACCAATGCTCAGGGGGCCGATGCCCAGGTCAGCGTGTCGATGGCCCAGGTGAAGCAGACCGAAGCGGCCTTGAATGCTGCCGATCTGGATCTCAGGTACACGACGATTCGCTCGCCCGTCAACGGCATTGTCGTGGCGAGGAACGTGGAGGTGGGACAAACAGTGGCGGCCAGTTTTGCGACGCCCAACCTCTTCCTCATCGCACTCGACCTCACGAAGATGCAGGTCGACACCTACGTGAGCGAATCGGACATCGGGGGAATTACAGAGGGCAAAGATGCCTCGTTTACCGTCGACGCCTATCCGGGTGTCCCCTTTGCCGGGACCATCCGCCAGGTGCGATTGGCTCCGATTGCAGTGCAAAATGTGGTGACCTACAACGTGGTGATCGGGGTAGACAATAAGGACCTACGCTTGAAGCCCGGCATGACGGCCAACGTTTCCATGGTCGTTGCGCAGCGGGACAACGTACTGAAAGTCCCCAATGCCGCCCTCCGGTTCATGCCGCCGAAATCGGAACTCGCGTCCCATCCGATGGAGGGCACCCTTGCGAAGGAGGAAGCCGGAGGTCGCTCGCTCCCGGTCGGCGGTCCGCAGGCCCGTCAGATCTGGAAACAAACGGACAACGGCGAGCCGTTGTCCGTGAAGGTGCAGACCGGCATTTCCGACGGGACCTACACCGAGATTGTATCGGACGGCGTCGCTGCCGGCGACGAGGTCATCGTGGGAATCGAGCAGCTTCGTGGAGTGAGAAAGGCCAATGACCTCCCTCCGGGATTTGGCGCTCCCGGCGGACAGCGTCGGTCTCGCGACAGAGGCTTATGACGGGCCTCCTTCAGCAATTGGGAATTGCGCCCACCTGAGCAGGTTTTTCTCCGCTTGTCGAACTGCTATGAGCAGTCTCATCGAATGCGACGGCATCTGGAAGCAATATCGCTTGGGCGACGTGGAAGTAAACGCGCTCAGGGGCCTCAGCCTCACGATCGAGCAAGGTGATTTCGTCGCCGTGATGGGGGCCTCCGGGTCAGGGAAATCCACGCTGTTGAATATTCTGGGATGTCTGGATCACCCGACACAAGGACAGTATCGGCTCGACGGCATCGATGTCGGCGGTCTGGGGTTTGATCAACTGGCTGAGGTTCGGAACCGGCAAATCGGATTCGTCTTTCAAAGTTTCAACCTGATTCCCCGCACGAGCGCACTGGAGAATGCACAACTGCCCTTGTTCTACCGGGGACTGCCGCTGGGCGAGCAGAGGGTGAAGGCCGCTGCGGCGCTGAAGCGGGTGGGGCTAGAAGGCAGAGAGCAGCATTTTCCCACCCAACTCTCAGGCGGCCAGCAGCAGCGCGTGGCGATCGCCCGCGCCCTGATCACTGCGCCCTCGCTTTTGTTGGCAGACGAGCCGACGGGAAACCTCGATACCGAGTCAAGCCGGGAAATCATGACTATGTTAGAAGGACTCAATCGAGAGGGCATCACGATCATTCTGGTGACCCATGAAGCCGATATTGCCGCCTATGCCCATCGCGAAATTCTGTTGAAAGACGGTCACGTGTTGAGCGACCGGGCGACGAGGCGGACGTCGGGGACCGTGGAGGTCTGAATGCCGGCCTTTGTGTGGATGACCGTGCTGACGGCGTTGCGCATATTGGGGCGCAATCGTCTGCGCGCCGGCCTGACCATGCTCGGCATCGTCATCGGCGTTGGAGCAGTGATTGCCATGGTCGGCATTGGGGAAGGCGCGAAGCGGGCGGTGCAGGCGCAAATCGCGACGATGGGCACCAACGTCATCATCATCTGGCCAGGCGCCACGACAGTCAGCGGTGTGCGCAGCAGCCAAGGCGGCGCCGTGACATTAACTGTTGCCGATGCGTTGGATCTGAGAAAGAAGATTCCCCTCCTTGCGGAAACGGGATGGGCGAAACGCGACGCCATGCAGATTGTCAACGGGAACAAGAACTGGAACGGTCCGATCAACGGGATCTCTCCCAGTTATCTCACGATTCGCGACTGGTCGTTTTCGAGCGGGGGACCGTTCACCCAGGCGGATCTCGACAGCGCCGCCCGCGTTGCACTCATCGGCCAGACCATCGTAGACAACCTGTTCGATGAAGGCGAAGAGCCGGTGGGGGCCGTCATTCGCATCAAGAATGTGCCGTTTCGTGTGATCGGGGTCCTCTCTCCGAAGGGTCAATCGGCCCAGGGCTCAGATCAGGATGACGTGATCTTTATTCCCTTCACGACAGCGGAGCGCAAGGTGTTCGGCACGGCGTTTCTGGGCTCGATCGGAGCGATGTTTGCGTCCACCGACAGGGCGGAGGACCTCCCTGAGGCCGTCGATCGCATTCGCGAAGTGCTCCGCGCGCGCCATCGGCTGCAAGGTGAGCAGAACGACGACTTCACGGTAAAAACGCAGGTGGACATCGGTCGCGTGCAGGAAGGCACCGGCCAGACGCTGACGATGATGCTCTTTTCCATTGCGTCCGTCTCTCTGCTGGTAGGGGGGATCGGCATCATGAATATCCTGCTTGTATCCGTCACCGAGCGGACAAGAGAGATCGGCGTCCGCATGGCCGTGGGCGCCAAGCGCGGTCATGTGCTGATGCAGTTCCTCATCGAGGCCATGACCTTGAGCCTGCTAGGAGGAGTGTTGGGGATCGTGCTGGGCGTGATTGGTGCAAAACTGACGACGGTGGTGGCCGGCTGGCCCACGGTCATCTCGATCGACGTGATTGTCATGGCGTTTGGGTTTTCTCTCGCGGTCGGACTCTTTTTTGGCCTGTATCCCGCCAACAAGGCCTCGCGGCTCAACCCCATCGAAGCGTTGCGATACGAGTGACTGCGGCAGATCTACGGTAGGTCTCCGCCGACTACGAAAGGGTTGCCGGCGTGAGGAGGACTTCGATCCGTGGGTTTTCCCGGTCGACGTGCTTATACAAGTGCGTTTCGACAATCCGGTTATCGTTCAAGCCGAGACCTTCGCAAAGCGCATCCTGCGCAATCTTCAGCCCCCCATCCACATCACGCCGCAGAGCGGACGTAAAATAGAAGCGGATCGATAGAGCGAGACACGTCGACTGCAGATGGGACAAGAGGGCAGTGCGATGAGGGACTGCTGTCAGGGTCAACCAGACGAGCTCCCCCACCTGTGCCTTGTACGAACGTCCGGTCGATGAGAGCAGGCGGCGCCCGTTCACGGTCGCGTATTGATGATTGATGCTGGGCGGAACAGGCAATGTGAAGGCGATCGACTGCTGTTCCGGATCGAGCTGCATCGGACGGTCTGTTGATTGAGACGGCGACAGCGGCCGCTTGGCAGCCCGTCCCCGTCCGGCAACAGGAGCGTAGAGGTGAAGCCCAACAAGATGAAGCGGAAGTTTGGAAGCCGGGATCGGAATCGGTCGGCGGTATGTGGGCATAGCGTTCGCGAGCGTTCAGGAATGAAAATTCAGACGCTCAGTGGAGGCAAAGGAAGCAAATTCGGGAGGGTGGCTCAACGCTGACCTAGAGAAGATTGAGAATTTTGGCCATATTCTGTTCGTAGCGGTCTTCGGAGCGCGCAATATAGCGCCGCCATTCGCTGGGGTTCCAGATCTCCATACGATGGTAGAGACCGACGAGAATGATTTCCTGATCCTCGTCCAGCGGTACGAGCTTTCGCAGCTTTCCCGGGATCAAGATCCGGCCAGCCTTGTCGATTTCTGAAGTCCCTGCTTCCGACACCACGAAATGCATGAAGAGCCGGCTTTGCTCCTCATCGAGCGTGTTCTTCGTCCGTTCGAGCACCTGCTCCCATTCTTTCATCGAATAGATGAGGATGGATTCTTCCGGGCCTTTTAAAAAGACCACGGATTGTCCTTGCGATTCGATCTGCTCCCGAATGGGCGAGGGAACAATGAACCGCCCCTTTTCATCGAGCTTGCAGTGGTATTCGCCGGCGAACATCAGTGCCAGGTTTCCTTCACGACACCATCGGACGTCTGGTGCGCTCTCGGATCCACTGCTCCAGATCCGAACGTACGAATCGCCATTCTTTCCCAAGCTTGAAGGCGGGTATCTGATGGTTCTGAAGATAGCGGTAGAGTGTCCGTTGGGTAATCTTCAGGTAGCGGCACGTCTCCTCCGCCGTCATCAATTCGCTGTTGGGCTCTCTTACCATTGGACAACCATCTGAAGATGGTCATAGGGGGTACCGCTCCAGGATTGCCATGAGGGTAAGAAAATCAAGGACATATGTCAAGCGAAATTATATGACAATGTATGTCACATACCCTCAGATTCGTCCAGTTCAGAATGATTTTCATCTGAAGAGTCAACGGCTTCTGCCATTTCATGGCTGACGTCTTCGCCCATTTCGTTGCCCATATGCTTCATCAGGCGTTCCACGTCGGCCGGATTCTGTTCGTCAAAGCCGGCTAACGCCTCGTCGTCGGCGAAGGATTCCATCCTCGCCTCGTCTGATTTCGGAGCAGCGAAACGGGACAGCAAGCGTTCGAGCCGGGGACTTTGGCAATGCGAACACACCGGGGGAGGAGAAGCAGTACGGCTCAGCAGAAGAATGCTGCTTCGCTTGCAACAATCCTGGCACAGGTATTCGTAGATCGGCACGCTAACTCCTTGGACCAGCAAATCTCCGTGCGGAGTGCTCCGCCAAAAGTCGGTCTGGCACCAGTCTGGAATTCATTGTCCGCGCCAACGTGAGCGCCGAGACCGAAGCCGCGCCGGCAGAACGCAAGACCTTGGCGCATTCATTGAGCGTCGCTCCAGTGGTAAAGACATCGTCGATGAGCAGGATGCGCCGGCCGGCAAACGGTTCCGCATTGCGGACTCTGAATGCACGGCGCAGGTTCCGCAGACGCTCGTGCCGTGTGAGAGACGTTTGCGGTTCCGTGGCGACAGTGCGGACGAGGGCGTTCGTGGATACCGGCCGCATAAGGTATCTTCCCAGGCGGTCAGCCATGAGCAGGGACTGGTTGAACTCGCGCGCCCGCAGTCTGGAAGGATGTAGTGGGACAGGCACGATCAGATCGGCCTCCAACTGTTCCGGCAAGGCGCGGATCATCAGAGCCGCCAAAGGCCTCGCGAGCCCAAACACGTTCCGGTATTTGAGCGCACAAATCGCATCCTGGAGGGGTGGAATATACGGATACAGTGTCCACGCACGATCATACGCCGGTGGCCGTTCAAGACACGGTTGGCAGCGGTGGGCTGGTGACCAAGTGTTCGCGGCGTTCGAGGCGAAGGGTTGATCGCAGCGCGCGCAACGAGGTCCCGAGATCGGCGTGATCCGGTCCCAGCAGGCGTCACAGACATAGGGTATCTGATCCATGCGCAGCGGCCGCGCACAAGTGATGCAATCGATGGGAAGCATGGCGCGGAGCGCCAGCCGGCACAATCCCAGCACACCCAACAGGCCAGGGGGCATCATGGGAAACGTTTAGGGGAACCGGCGTTGACTGTCAAGGTTGTCGCGTCCCGAAATGGTGTGATATACGAAACTAGGCGCCAAAGCGCCGTCTCGCCGATGGTCACACTCACAGAGGTGTCAAAAATCTATACCAGGGGAGCAGACCGTATCTGTGGTTTGGACCGTGTGAGTCTCGATGTCTCGGCCGGGACCTTCTGTGCCTTTGTCGGCCCGAGCGGTTGCGGCAAGAGCACCCTGCTCAATCTGATTGCCGGTCTGGATGTGCCGACCTCCGGAACGATCCATCTCGATCAACGATCAACCGCCGGATTCAGCCCGGAAGATTGGACCAGGATTCGCCGGCAATCCATCGGCATTGTCTTTCAAGCCTTTCACCTGATCCCCGGTCTAACCGTCGAAGAGAACGTGGCCTTTCCGCTCTTGCTGCGAGGAGAGCAGGGGCTCAGAGTCCGGGAACGCGTCGCGCAGGTCTTGGGGCTTGTGCGCATGACGCACCGCGCCGCGCATCGGCCGAGCGAGCTTTCCGGGGGAGAGCAGCAGCGGGTCGCGGTGGCACGGGCGATCGTGCATGAGCCCAAGATCGTTCTGGCCGACGAGCCGACGGGAAATCTCGATTCGCAGCACGGCGCGGAAATCATCGGACTGCTGCGGCAGTTAGTCGACCAGTTTCGTCACACGGTGCTTCTGGTCACTCATAGCACGGCCGCCGCTAACGCCGCCGACTACATCTGGGCGATGAAGGATGGACGGCTCATGACGCGGACGATGCACGCGACAGCCGCTCAAGGAGTCTGATGGATTTGACCGTGACCATTGCCGGAGTGAAATTTCCGGTCTGTTTCATGAACGCGTCTGGCGCCTTATGCGTGACGCACGAGGAACTGTCCGCGTTGGGCCGTTCCCGCTCGGGGGCGATCGTCACGAAGTCCATGACCGTCGAGGCCCGGCAAGGTAACCCCCTGCCGCGGTACTACGGGTTCTCCGGGGGTTCGATCAATTCCATGGGGCTGCCGAACCTGGGCTACCGTGCGTATGCCGAGCTGATTCCGCAATTGAAACAGTTCGGCAAGCCGGTCATCGCCAGCGTGGCCGGGCTCTGCGAAGACGATTTTCCGGTCATTGCACAGGCCATCAACGAAGCGGGCCCCGATCTCATCGAGGTGAATCTGTCCTGTCCGAACATTCCCGGCAAGCCACAAATCGGCTACGATGCAGATGCTTCAGAACGTCTCATGAAACGGGTGCGCCCGCTGATCACCGTCCCGATGGGCGTGAAGCTACCGCCGTATTTTGATCCAGCACACCATCAGCTCATGGGGGAGGTCATCGGCCGTTGCGGCGTGGATTTCCTCAATCTGATCAACTCCGTTGGAAATGCGCTGGTGCTCGATCCGAATGAAGAAGCGGTCGTGATTAAACCGAAGGGCGGATTCGGCGGGCTGGGTGGAGCCATCATTAAGCCCGTCGCACTGGCCAATGTCCGCGCGTTCTACAAGCACTTCAAGGGAACCCTGCCGATCATCGGGACCGGCGGCGTCGTAAGCGGAGGGGACGCGTTTGAGCATCTGCTGTGCGGCGCCTCTGCTGTGCAAGTGGGGACGGCCCTGGTCGAGGAAGGGGTCGAAGTCTTTGCACGCCTGGAGAAGGAGCTGGCCGCCTGTCTTGAACGGAAGGGCTACAAGTCGGCCGAAGAGTGCAGAGGTAGGTTGAAAGAGTTATAACAAGTTGCTCAAAAAACCCTCTGTTCCACCCGCCCACCCCGAAGCGCCGAGACGCTTTCGATCGGTGAGCGCGCGCCCTGGCCCGCTTGGGTGAGAGGGGGAGGCTAGAGGGTGTTTCAGCAGCTTGAGGTTACTTGCCGAAGGATTTGGACAGCAATCCGAGTTGAAGCGCTCGCCTGAGCAGTTGTGCGACGTTCCGCACGTTGAGCCTTCGCATCAAATTAAAGCGATGCACTTCCACTGTTCGCACGCTGATTTGCAGCATGTTCGCAATCTCGCGGTTCGTATGGCCTACGGAGACCAGCCGCAGAATATCTCGCTGTCTGGGAGTCAGTAAGTCCAGATCGACGGGCTCCTCGATCAGCGCATCGGGTTTTCGTCGCAACGCGGTCTTCATTTGTTTTCCCACCTTCGATAGCCAGCGATAACTTGAAGCGAGTCTAGCAAAGGGATGGAAGTCTGTAAACGAAACTGCCGATTTGTGCAGGCCCTCGGCGGACCCGCATGAACTCTGGCCTTGGCGGAGGGGCGGCACCGTTAAATTTGCTACGTATTTTAACTAGGGTGTAATCCATCAATGACTGCGTCCATCGTCCTCGCCCGAACGTTGATCGGCGCCCATGCGTTTCAACAGCCGTTCCGAACTGCCCTGACCGTGACGGGGGTGGCCCTTGGCGTGCTGGCGTCGGTCGCCATTACGGCGGCCAATGTCGAGGTGCTCCGTGGATTTGAGCAGGCGGTGGTGACGGTCGCGGGATCCGCCACCCTGGAAGTGTCGGCCCACGATCTTGGCCTCGACGAAACAGTCCTCCAGGTCATCCGACAGACGCCAGGTGTCGTCAAGGCGTCGCCCCTGATTGAGGAAGCGCTGATGTTCCGGGAAGGCCCGCACGGTCCGGAAAGCGTCCAGGTCTATGGAGTGGACCTGCTTGCCGAAGCCGATCAACTCGGTTTCCGCCTTGAGAGAGGTGGAGGCGAGGACGCGTTGAATGATTTGCTGAAGCGCGACAGTGTTTACGTCGGACGGCAGTTAGGTGCCGACTGGAACTTGCGGCGGGGAAGTACGCTCGAGGCCAGGGCCGGATCCCGGTTGATGCGTGTCCGCGTGGCGGGCGTCCTCGAGGGTACCGATCGGCCGGGATCCTACTGGAATCGTGTGGTGATCATGGATGTGGCGGCGGCGCAGGCGGCCTTCGACATGGTCGGCAGGTTGGACCGGATCGAGATCGTGACGGCACCTGACCGCACGGCCGACGAAGTTGCCGTCGCCCTGCGGGCCGTGTTACCGCCCTCTGTCGTCGTCGAGCGGCCGGCTCAACGCACCGCCCAGGTGGAACACATGGTAGGGGCGTTTCAACTCAACCTGGCCGTCCTCAGCTGGGTTGGTTTGTTGGTCGGCATGTTCCTGGTCTACAACACCATGAGTTTTTCGGTGGCTCAACGACGGCGCGAGATCGGTATCTATCGAACCCTCGGTATGACGGAACGGCGCGTGGCGGCCCTGTTCCTGTTGGAAGCCGGGGTCTTCGGCTTCATCGGCGGCGCGCTGGGTGCTGTCGGAGGGCTCTGGCTGGCACGAGGCCTGGTGATGCTCGTCAGCCGCACCATCAGCGATCTCTACGTGCCGTTGACCTCGAACGGAGCCTTCGCCGGTTTCGATGCACAGAGCCTGGCATTTGTGGCGCAGGGCATCTTGGTCGGTGTGGTGGTGTCCATGGCTGGGGCGATCGGACCCAGCATAGATGCCAGCCGTACCGTGGTCACCAAGGCTCTTGCACCAGGGGACTACGAACAAACTGAAACCATCCGGAGCGGGCGCTACGTGCGATGGAGCCTGGTCTTCATGGTAACCGGAATACTCTTCGCTCTGGGTCCGCCCATTAAGGGCCTGCCCATCCTCGGGTATGCGGCGACCTTGTGTCTGTTGGGGGCGTTCGCCTGCCTTTCGCCCGTTTGCATTGCCGCATGGCGGTGGGCGATGCAGCGGACCGTGCGGAGCCCGGTGCTTTCCGGAAATCTTAAGCGAATGGCGGCTGACCATGTGGCGCGTCATCCTGGGCGGAATGCCGTGACCGTGTCCGCGTTGTTGGTCGGACTCGCTATCATGATTGGCGTGGTCGTTATGGTCAGGAGTTTTCGTGACACGGTCGAGGCCTGGGTCGATCAAACCGTCATGGCCGATCTCATTATCGCGCCGCCCGCATGGTTGCACGGCAAGCAGGCCGGACACGCGTCCCGGACATTGCCCGGCTCCTGGCTTCCTGCTCTGACGGCCGTCGAGGGCGTGGCGGCGGTCGACACCTATCGCGATGTGCAGGTGGATGTGGGGAGTCAGTCGGCGGCATTGGTGTCGCGCGATTTGCGGCTTCATGCAGAACGTGGCCGCTACCTGATGGTCAACGACGACTGGGTCAGCGTTCTCAGGCGGGCTGCCGAAACGGGCGGAGTGGTTGTCTCCGAAGTGCTGGCCAACCGCCTGGGACTCGAGCGGGGTGGAACAGTGACCATCACCACGCCTGCTGGACCGCACACCGTTCCCATCGAAGGCGTCTTCTACGACTATGCGACCGACGGTGGAAAGATGGTCATGGAGCGAACGCTCTACCGCCGCTTGTGGAACGACGAGCGCATCACGGTTTTCGCGCTCTACCTCAGTCCCGGTGCGGACGAATCACGGGTCAAGCGCCTCATCGGCGAGGCGCTCAACCGCCAGGAGAGTTCTCTGGCGCCGCCGCTCATGATCAGCAATGGAGAGCTTCGCCGTGAGATCCTCAATATTTTTGACCGCACGTTTGTCCTGACCTATGTGCTCGAGGCAATCGCCGTCTTCGTCGCCGTGCTCGGAATCGTCAATACGCTGGTCACCGCTGTCTTGGAACGGCGACGCGAGTTGGCGACTCTGCAGGCGATCGGGGCCAGCCGTGATCAAGTTGAGCGGTTGGTCCAGTGGGAAGCCATTTATTTAGGTCTGATCGGCGCCCTGTTGGGCGTCGCGGGAGGGTTGGCACTGGCTTGGGTCCTGATCGCCGTCATCAACAAGCAATCGTTCGGGTGGACCATCCGCATGACGGTTCCTGTGGAAGTGCTCGTTCAGGCCGTAGCGTTGGCTATCGGGGCCGCATGGATGGCCGGCTACCTGCCTGCACGCTGGGCCGCACGGCAGCCTGTCGGAGAAAGCCTGAGAGAGGAATAGCCGCACATCAAGACCACGCGGGGGCGCCAATCTTCTAGCGGGACAGCGCAATCACAAACGTCATCAGCGACAGGATCAGGCCGGCGGCGACGAGCAGTGTCAGCCGCCGGAGTTTTTTCTCCACGGCGTCGGATCGCTCGGCGAGCCATTCGACCGATTGCTCGACGACCGCCAACCGTCCGTCCTCCGTCTTGCCCCGTGCAGGTTTCTCCAACATGGCCTTGACCACGGGTAGCAATTTCGGCAGATGCTTGATCAGGAGGGTGAAGAACGGGTTCATGGCAACAACATCCCTCGCTATTTGGGTGTATGTTTCCGGTCCTCGGCCTTCGGCGCCACTTGAGGACTGATCAGTTCGATGCTAAGAATCGGCCCCATGAGCTGCAATGGGCCTTCGAATCGCACGAAACTCGGCACCTCGTCTGCCAGAACATAGCAGTCGTAGTGGAAATCGGCCGGCAACTTGCCCAACATGGTCCCCAGAATCTTTTTCACGGGGCCGATGTCGGGTTTAAAGGCGTATTGCCAGGCTTTGCGGGATTGGTCGCCGACGCGGATGACCTGTTCGCCCACGAAGGCCAATTCGAGCGCGATCGCGGTCGGTTCCGGCACAAAGGCCAAGACGTTGATGGTTTCGTTGGCACCTTTCGGCAGGTTCAACAGCGTCATCACGATCATGCCGTTGTAAGCATCTTTCGGCAGATCGATCTCTCCCGTCAGCACTTTTTCCGCTCCGTTTTCTCCCGCCTTCGCTCTGACCTCATAGGTCGAGGTGCCCCGATCGACCACCACATCCATCTGCTCGGGAAACGACGGGCCGCGTTGGGTCAGTTGATACCGGATCAGCGTAAACACACGCTGCTGTGAAAACGCGACCTTTTCGTCGTGGAGCGAGCCGTCTTTGAAACGGAACACGAGTCGGCTTTCCGCCACTCCCCCCTCCTTCACAGTTTGGGTCAGTTCTCCGTACGCGACAATATCTCCAGCCGCCGATCGGACGAGCAGAAACCCATGCGTCAGCCCTTCAGGGAAACGCACCGATACGGGCGCGGACTCGGCGGCATCCCGCGTAAACCCAATCGTCGAGAGAAGCAGGGCGAGGACGACGCAGCAAGAAGTCAGGCCGACTGAGGAACTGCCGCCGCGCAACGAGAGGACGCATCTGTCAGCACGGTCATTCACTCAGCAACTCCGCCAAAGGCTGCAGGTCTTCGATGCGGTCGGCAAACACTTTGAGCATTCCCATGATCGGAATGGCGAATAAGAGTCCCCACACGCCCCAGAGCCAGCCCCAGAACAAGAGTGCGACGAAAACGGCGGTGGTATTCATCTTGGTCAGCTTGCCGCTCATCCAGGTGACGAACACGGTACCGACCAGCGTCGCGATCGCGAGGGAACTGAAAGAAACGAGCACCGTCGTAGACAAGGATTCGAATTGCATGAAGGCCGCCATGCCGGTGGCGAGCGCTGTCAATGCCGGTCCCAGGTACGGAATGAAATGCAGCACGCCGGCCGCAACGGCCCAAGCCCCTGCATTGTCCAGGCCGATCCACCGGAACACAACCCACGAGAGCAGTCCGAGGAGAATATTGGCCACGAGCAGGGTGAGCATATAGTTTTGAATGGCCCGGTCGATGTCGTCCAGAATGACGGCCGTAATCTTGCGCTTGGATAACGACGGTCCGCTGATGCGCATCAGCTTTCGCTTGAAGGTATCGCCGGACAGCAGGAGAAAGACCACCAGCAGCAACAGCATGACCGTGTCGCCGAGGAAGCCAAAGATGCCCAATGAACCGGTCCAAAGCCAGTTCGCGAGTTTGGATTTTTGCTCTTGGACCACGACACGGGTCTGCGGCTTAGTCTGACCGTTGGCTGCCTGATCCGTGGCTTTCTCGAGCTCCCTGGCGGCCTCCTGGACCTTCGTCATGGTATTAGCTTGGCTGGCCATATCCCGAAGCGCGGCCGACAATTTTGCTGCCGCATCCGGAATCTGATCGAGAATCTTTTCGACCTGTGTCCGCAGCGATAACGTGGCAGCCGCCATGCCACAGAGCAGTGCCGCCATGACCAGCGTGGTCCCGATGAGACGTGGAATCTTGAGTCGTTCTAAGAGTCGCACGAGGGGATTCAACGTACAAGCCAGGATGAGGCCAAACACCAGTGGTATAAAAAACTTTTGAGCGGAGGACAAGGCAAACACCGTCGCGACGGTCGCCACGATGATTGCTGCCAGGCCTCGAGAATCAGAAGGAAGGTTGGCCGTCGGAGCGTTGGATGACTCAGGCGTCGAATGGGTGGCGGTGCTTTCCTTGGTCTGCATGCAGGGCGTATCCGGCAGATTCCGTACGTGCTCTATTCATCCATGACAACACAGCCCCAGGGAACTCCCTACTAGGATAAGTCCTTGTTGGGTCGGATCGCAGGAACGCGGTCAGTGTAGAAGAGAGAGGATTGTGGAGGCGAACCGATGAAAAAGGCTTACGAGCGGATGCTTAAAGACGCGGTTGGTTGCGCGCCCTGGTAGTCGACTTCGATGGTGAAGCCGAGATCACGGATCATGCCCCATACTTCTGGTGCTGGAGCGCCCGGCGTAGTGAGATATCCATTGACGAAGACGGAGTCCGCCGGATAGAGCGCCAACGGTTGCAGGCTGCGCAGATTATGTTCGCGGCCGCCGGCAATTCGGATCTCGGTGCGGGGGTGAAGGAAGCGGAAGAGGCACAGCACTTTCAAACAACGCTGCGGGGTGAGGTGATCGCAATGTTCCAGGGGGGTGCCGGCCACAGGATGCAGTGTGTTCACAGGAATGGATTCGGGATGAACCTCGCGCAGCGCCATGGCGAGGTCGATGAGATCGTCGTCGGCTTCGCCCATTCCCACGATGCCTCCGGAGCAGATCTCCAGACCGGCAGCGCGAGCGTTTCGTAAGGTGGCGAGACGATCCTGAAAGGTGTGAGTCGTGCAGATCGAACCGTGGAAGGCCTCGCTCGTGTTCAAGTTGTGGTTGACCCGGTCGACGCCCGCCGCCTTAAGCCGTTTGGCCTGCGCCTCGTTCATCAGGCCCAGTGAGCAGCAAATCTGAATCGGCAATTCCTGCTTGATGGAGCGAACCGCCCCCGCGATCTCCTCGATCTCGCGGTCCAGCGGACTGCGTCCGCTGATGACGATGCAGTATCGTTGCGCTTTGGAAGCGGCGGCCTGACGCGCACCTTCGATCATCTGGCGCTGTGGCAAGAGGTTGTATCGTTCGATCGCCGCAGTCGAAACAGCGGACTGCGAACAGTAATGGCAATCTTCTTGGCAGGCGCCGCTCTTGGCATTCTGCAGCATCTGCAGACGCACGGTCTTCCCGAAGTACTGTGAGCGCACCACAAAGGCCGCTTGCAGCAAGGCGAGGAGGTCCTCGTCGGGCGTGGTCAGAACTTCACGACATTCCGATCGCGTCAAGACCTCGTCGTTCAACGCTTTTCGCGCGAACACCGCACAATCCGTCATCTCATCTCCTCGTCAGAGAGTCTCATTTCTTCTCACGTCTTCTCACGAGCCCACCCACCGCCTGTCGGAACAAGCGTTTTCCCGGGAGCCGATCGCCTGCCAAGAGGCGTGGTTCGGAGTCCCAGCAGTCCCTCGTCAGGGGTGAGCGAAAGCTACACGGTTTCGAATGGAGAAGCAATGCCTTGGTAGGGAATGCTGCGTCCGGCTGTGGACGCTCCGTCCCTCGCGGCCGTGGGACCGCCTTCCAGCCACGGAAGCGCGACGAAGGTATTCCAGTTTCCGCACCGGCGGCACCGCCCGGACCATTCCGTGGTGTCTTGTTGGCAGACGGTGCAGACGTAGGGCACGACGACGCGCTTCCTGAACTGAAGCGCCTTCTTGAGCTCGACGACCGCCTGTTCCATGTGCTGTTTGCGCAGGAACAGATTGGCCATGATCTTGTGATAATCCACGAGTTGATCTTGTGGGCCTTCAACGGTGGACAGGATATCAAAGGCCTCGTCGACCATTTCCAGCCGGTAATAGAGTTTGCCGAGATAAAACTGCAGCACGGCGTTGTGCGGATCCCGCTGCAACGCCTCCTGATAAATGCGGATGATTTCGCTCGGCTCCCCCTGTTCTAAAAACAGCTCTTCCAGCCGGTGAAGGATAATGATGTTGTGCGTCTTCGCATACACCTTCTTCAGAATCTCGACGGCGTCTTTGGTCTTGCCTTCCCGGATCAGGACCTCCCCCAAGCCGATATAGGCGGGGAGGAATGTCCGGTCTTTTTTAATGGCGCCTCGAAAATAGCGTCTGGCCTTGTCCGCATGGCCTCGCTCGAGCAACTGGCGGCCGACTTCGTACATGCAGCCGGTGAGTAGGTGGGCTTCAGCGCGCCGCTCCGCTTCCGGCAGATTGGCCTTTGCCATGCGGTGCTGTATCTCCAGCGCGTCGCTCCATTTCTCAAGCCGGATCAGCAGGTCTCGCTTCCGAATCAGACCCGTCAGGTTGTCTGGTTCGATTCTCAGGATCTTTTGCAGTGTCTGGAGGGCGTCCTCATAACGTTTGGCTCCCTCGAGGTCCTTTGACAGCTCCAACAGAATTTCAATGTTCCGGTCGTCGATGCGCTGTGCATTCTGATGCAACCTGATGGCTTCCGCATAATTACTTTCCGAACGATAGATATTGCCCAACCAAAGCAGCGAGTCGACTCTGTTTGGATCGATGGAGAGTGCCTTTTCGAACAGGCCCACGGCGTCGCTTGTCCGCTTCGACATGAAGGCATGGGTGCCTTCGCGATGCAAAGCGTCCACCTTCTCTTTTCGCCGCTGAAGCCGCGTGCTTCGCCAGTTGCCGATCACGTGCACCGTTTGCCGCATCCCGACGGCCAGGGCGACGAGCAGGGCGCCGACCGCCATGGAAAAGACGACGAGCGTCACGGCGCTCAGTTCAAATTGCGTTGACGGGCCGGTGTGGACGGTGATGGTGCCTGGGTTGAGCTCGCGGAAATAGCTGTAGAGGAAGATGCCGGCGCTGATCAGGAAAACCGTGGTGAGCAGCCTGAGCATGGCGCTACGCTCGTTTGGCGGTATGCACTCTCGTTCGGGGAGCCGTTTTTGAGGCGGTCATCGGCTCCGGTGCGTAGCCGGGGACAGGAACACGCCTCGCGTCAGCCCACAACCGTTCCAGCCCGTAGTAGTGACGGGTATCCTGTCGGAATACGTGGACGACCACGTCGCCGAAATCCATGAGTACCCACTGCGATGATGCCTTGCCTTCGATGCTCAAAGCTCCGGACCCCGAATGGGACAGCACCCCATCGACATGGTCGGCGATCGCTCTCGTTTGCCGATCCGAGTCGGCGGACCCCAAAACCAGGTAGTCGGCGACGGAGGTCAGCTTCGCAACGTGGAGGATGAGGACGTCCGTGGCCTTCTTGTCGAGCATGGCCTTCGCAATGGCAAGGGCCGTGGCCTTTGATGTTCGTGCGATCGGCGTCCTCTTAGTAGATATGATGTTGAAGTATATAGGATTCCACCACAGGCGGCAACAGCTTTGCCGTGGAAGCTCCCTGTGCAATTCTTGCGCGAATGTCCGAGGCCGACACGCTGTTCGGCGGCAAGCGTAGGCAAATCAGCGACTGGGCGTCGACAGGGACGTCCAGACGTACGCTCTGTCCGGCATCCAAATCCACGAGCGATGCTTGCGGAATGGGTGGAATCAACGGCAACCCCGAAAGCGCCTGGAACGACAGACCGGGCCGTGAAAGGACCACAAACGAGCAGAGGGTCAGCAACGTCGCGGGATCTCGCCAGGTCGGGAATTCCAAGAAGGCGTCCAATCCGATGAGGAAGAAGAGCCGAGCTGCGGGACCGTATTCCTGCTGTAAGAGGCGGATGGTATCGATCGTATAGGATTTCCCCGACCGGCGCACTTCGACATCGGATATGGACAGAGAGGGGTCCGAGGCAATGGCCAGACGGACCATTTCAAAACGGTCCTTGGCGGCCGCGAGGTTCTCATGTGGCTTGTGCGGCGGATCACCGGTCGGGATCAAGACCACTCGGTCGAGTGCGAGCACCTCACGCGCCTGGCGCGCAATCGCCACATGGCCATTGTGAATGGGGTTGAAGGTACCGCCCAACAAGCCTACCGACGACACTCCCACCTCACGGGGGCGGCTCAAAGGATCACAAGATTATCCCGATGAATGACTTCCTCGTACTCCTGCGGCCCAAGGCGCTGCTGAATCTCGGCGGTCTTGAGGCCCTTGATTTTCATCAAGGTGTCCGAAGAACAATTCACGAGCCCTTTGGCGAATTCCTTGCCGTCCGGGTCGAGGCAGCTGATCGCATCACCGGCCTCGAACGAGCCGGTGACCGTGACGATACCGGACGCCAGGAGACTCTTGCCGCGCTGGGTCAGTGCGTCGACGGCTCCCTGATCCAATGAGATGGCGCCGCGCGCCCGCAAGGTATAGCCGATCCAATGCTTGCGGCTGTTCATCCGGCGAGCTTTGGCAAGAAACAGGCTCCCTCCCGGATTGTTGCCCGAAAGGATTTGCGGCAACAGGCCCTTGGTCTGGCCGTTCACGATCAGCGTTGCCACGCCATATTCGCTGACCTTTTTCGCCGCCCGGACCTTGGTGGCCATTCCGCCTGTGCTGCCGAACGTGGTCGACATGCCGGCGCGTCGTTCAATGTCGTCCGTAATCTCAGTGATCAAGGGAATGAGCTCAGCGGAAGGATTTTTCCGGGGATCTTCCGTAAACAAGCCGTCGATATCGGACAAAATCACGAGCAGGTCGGCATCGACGAGATGGGCCACCTCCGCCGCGAGCGTATCATTGTCGCCGACTCGAATTTCATCGACGGCCACCGTATCGTTTTCATTGATGATGGGAATGACCTGGAATTCAATGAGGGCCGCCAGCGTGTGCCTAGCGTTCAGGAATCGACGCCGATCGGCCAGGTCCTGATGGGTGAGAAGAATCTGCGCGACCTTGATGCCGAGCGGCTCAAAGGATTTTTCATAGGCCCACATCAGCCGGCTTTGTCCGACCGCTGCTGCCGCCTGCTTCACCGGGAGACTTTTCGGATACTCCTTGAGCGAAAGCTTCTTGATCCCCGAGACAATCGCACCGGACGACACGACGAGCACGTCCCGGCCGGCTGCTTGAAGCGCCGCCAGATCCTCCGCCAGTCGGTCAATGCGATCTGGCTCGAGACCGGCTTCCCGTGAGGAGACGAGACTGCTCCCGATCTTGACGACGATGCGTTTCGCCTGCTTTAAGACTTCGTTTCGCATGCCGTCGCTCGAAGCTGTTCGATGCGTTGACCGACAAACGTGATCAGTTCCGTCAGACCCGCTCTCGTGGCTGAGGACACGGGCAGACAAGGAATGTTCCGGCGCCGGCAGAAGGTCTGAAGCGAGGTCATTCTCGTCCCGTCACCGGCCGCGTCGATTTTGGTCGGGATTACGGCAAAGGGACGCTTGGCGAGTTCGGGATCATAGGATGTCAGCTCCTGCCGCATGATCTCGAAGCTCGCCACGGGGTCTTCCACGGCCGCCTCGGAGACATCGATCAGGTGGAGCAGTAGGGAGGTGCGTTCGATATGGCGCAAAAACTGAATGCCGAGGCCCTTGCCTTCGTGCGCGCCTTCGATCAACCCGGGAATGTCGGCTACGACGAAACTGCGGTCTTCTGCATACCGCACGACGCCGAGGTTGGGGACGAGCGTCGTAAAGGGATAGTCCGCGATCTTCGGGCGTGCCGCGGAAATTGCGGCGATCAAAGTCGATTTTCCGGCGTTGGGAAATCCGATGAGGCCGACGTCGGCCAGCAGCTTCAGTTCGAGCCGGAGCTCGTATTCCTCGCCAGCCGTGCCGCGCTCGAAATGGGTCGGTACGCGGTTGGTGGACGTCGCAAAATGGCTGTTGCCTCGCCCGCCTTTGCCGCCGCGTGCGATCGTGACAGAGTCCCCGTCCGTCACCAAGTCCGCCAGGAGGTCGCCTGTGTGGAGGTCATAGATCGAGGTCCCGACCGGCAACAGCACCTCGACGGATTTTCCTCTGCGCCCGGTGCAGTTCGAGCCGCCTCCGGCTTTCCCATCTTCTGCCTCGTAGTGCCGCTGATACCGAAGGTCGAGAAGGGTGGTCAGCCGTTGCGAAGCGCTGAACACGACATCGCCCCCGTCGCCCCCGTCACCACCGTCCGGCCCTCCGCGCGGCACAAACATTTCGCGGCGGAAGCTGCAGCTGCCGTTGCCACCACGACCCGCTTTCACTGTAATGGAGACTTCGTCGACAAACATCGAAACCACCTTGTCGATGAGGCGACCCTCATATCGCCGAAACGACGGCGGCAGCCATGGCGCGAACGTTCAGACCATGGCAGACCTCATCCCTGCCGACGACTGCGTGATGACTCAGGAGAAAGGGAAACGCGGTGGTTACGAGGCCGCGGGCACGGGGTAGACGCTGATCTTCTGTCGCGCGCGTCCGCCCTCGAATTTGACAATTCCCGTCACGCGGGCGAAGAGAGTATGGTCTTTGCCGAGGCCGACATTGAAACCGGGGAAGAACTTCGTCCCCCGCTGGCGCACGATGATGGCGCCCGCCTTCACGGTTTCACCGCCGTACGCTTTCACACCGAGGTATTGTGGATTGCTGTCCCGCCCGTTTCTAGATGAACCGCCGCCTTTATTCGTCGCCATACCTGTCCTTGCTCAAGCTGTTTCGATACCCGTGATCCGCAATTTCGTGAAGCCCTGCCGATGGCCCTTCGTGCGTCGATAGTTCTTGCGCCGTTGTTTCTTGAAAACCATGATGGATCGAGTCCGGCCCTGGTCGATGATCTCCGCCGTGATCTTTGCGCCTTTGACCAGCGGTTGTCCGACGAGGAGGCCTTTGTCACCATGGACCAGCCGTACGTCGCTCAGTTCCACCCTGCCTCCGACGTCGCCTGGAAGACGTTCAACCTGAAGCAGAGACCCGTGTTCGACCCGATACTGCTTGCCGCCAGTTTCCACTATTGCATACATGAATGCTCTCCTCCGTAACAGAACGTCGTTATGTATCACAGTGATTTCAGAGGTGTCAAGGAAGCGTTGGGCACAAGTCCCTACCCCCTGTTGGTAGGCTTTTTTGCAACTGATAGCCGGCGTAAGGTGAACGCCATGAAGACGGTCCGCAACACTCCGCGCACCAGGTTTGTGCTCAGACCCTATCGCCGGATTCCTACCTGGTACAGCTCCTATTACATGAGCGGAAGCGTGGTCGGGAAAGGTGTCGTGAAGAATCTGAGCCGCACCGGGTTGCGCGTGCTGGGTGATCATTCCCTCACGCCGGGCACCGACGTGTGCATTCGCCTCCACCTCGGAGAGACCGGTCCTCCGTTGGAAATTTCCCGTGCGACGGTTCGCTGGGCGGACCAGTATGAGTTCGGATTGCGGATTGAACAGCTCACGCCATACGCGGCCAATCGCCTGGCCTGTCTCATCAACGCTGACATCAGTCTCCGCCCTAACAGCGCGCAGTAACCCGTCTCCCACGGCAACGCCTGTGTCGCTCGTTTGCTTGACGCTTCTTCAAAACCGCTGCTATAGTCCGCTTCACTATGGACCCGCAGGGAAAAATCTGGATGGACGGCTCGTTTGTCGACTGGGCGGACGCGAAGGTGCATGTCCTGACCCACTCGTTGCACTACGGACTTGCAGCATTCGAAGGTCTTCGCTGCTACAAGGGAAAGTCGGGATCTGCCATTTTCAAGATGCAGGAGCACGTGGATCGATTGTTCGACTCGGCTCACATCGGCATGATGACGATTCCCTACGAAAAAAAGCAGGTCGCGGAAGCGATCGTCGAGACCGTGCGGAACAACAAGTTTGAGGCTTGCTACATCCGGCCGCTGGTCTACGTGGGATACGGAGCTATGGGCGTCTACCCGGGCGACAATCCGATCAAGCTGGCAATCGCTGCCTGGAAATGGGGCTCGTATTTGGGCGACGATGCGCTGGCCAACGGCATGCGCGCCTGTGTCTCGTCGTTTACCCGTCACCATGTCAACGTGTCGATGACGAGGGGAAAAATCTCAGGGTATTACGTCAATTCGATCTTGGCCAAACGCGAGGCCAAGGCGAACGGCTATGATGAAGCCATTCTGCTGGATCCAGAAGGATACGTGTCGGAGGGGACGGGGGAAAATATTTTCATCGTGCGGAAAGGCCGCCTGAAAACGACTCCGCTGACATCCATTCTCGAAGGCATTACACGCAATGCCGTGATTGAGCTCGCCCGTGAACAGGGCCTCGTCGTCCTCGAAGAGCGGTTTACGCGCGACGAAATGTACATTGCCGACGAAGTGTTCGTGACGGGGACGGCTGCCGAATTGACACCTGTGAGAGAAATCGACAAGCGCTCCATCGGTACCGGCAAGCCCGGTCCAGTCACGACTGCGTTGCAGAAGCGCTTTTTCTCGATCGTGCGGGGGGAAGATTCTTCGCACGACTCCTGGCTCACCCGCGTTTGAAGAGACGCTGAAAACCCCTCCAGCTTCGTTCTCGCATCATTTAGAGGCTCCACGTACGAGAAAATGTGCGCGTCACCTCTGCATTTGCTGCGGCTGAGCCTGCGGAAAGGCGCGTCTTGGCGCGCCGGGGTTGGGGGGTGAGATATGAAGGGCTTTTTGAGCGTCTCCCTTGCGGTTCAGCGGTTCATAGGTACATCAATGCTGTCGTGCCGATGAAGCTAAACACGAACGAGCGGATAACTGTCTAGTGGGCGGCGGCGGGATCGCTTGAGGAATGCGTATCGGCTGCCGGTTTGTCTGTGGGAGTAGGGGACGACGGGGCTGCCGGAGCCGTTTCGGAGCTGTCTTTTTTCTTGAGGTCGATGACGGTGGAGGAGAAGGTACGCTCTTTCGCAAGAATAGCCAGGCTGAGCGAGGTGACCATGAAGACGACGGCGACCACGACCGTAAATTTGCTGAGAAAGTTCGCCGGTCCACGGCTTCCGAACACCGTCTGGCTGGAGCCGCCAAATGCCGCACCGATTTCCGCACCTTTGCCCGATTGCAAAAGAATGGCGCCGATCATCAGGAAGCAGGCGATGACGTGAATGATGATGACGAGTGTGTGCATGAATTTGGACTAGTGTTTAGATCTGTTCTTTGCGGCGAGGATGATTGTAGCAAATGACTCCGTCTTCAGACAAGCCCCGCCGACCAGCGCGCCATCGATGTCGGATTCGCTCAGGAGAGATGACGCGTTTTGTGGCGTGACGCTCCCTCCGTAGAGAATCCTCATGTGTTTCGCTGCTTCCCCGGACCAGCCGGCGGCGATGCGGGCGCGGATCGCGCGGTGTACGGCGACGGCTTGTTCCGTCGTGGCCGCATGCCCGGTGCCGATGGCCCACACCGGTTCGTAGGCAAGGGTCACGGCGTCCAATTCTTTGGCGCTCAGCTCCGCGAGTCCAGCGGCGACCTGACTCGTCACCACCGCATCGGTGCGTTCCGATTGGCGCTCGGCGAGAGATTCGCCGACGCAGAGGATTGGGCGAAGTCCGTTGGCCAAGGCCGAGCGGACTTTCCTGTGAATGTCGACGTCGCGCTCGCCGAACAATGCTCGCCGTTCCGAATGGCCGACGATGACATAGGTGCAGCCAAGGTCGCGCAACATCGGGCCTGAGACTTCGCCGGTGAACGCGCCCTGTTGTTCCCAATGAAGATTCTGCGCGCCGAGCGCCAGGTGGGAGGCGGAGCCCAGAGCGCGATGCACCGATTCCAACGCCGTAAATGGCGGGGCCAGCACGATCTCGACGGCAGGATCCTTGTGCAGGGCGCTGGCCAGTTCCTGCACGAAGCGGACGGCCTCGGAGGCCGTCTTGTTCATCTTCCAATTCCCGACAATGAGGGTAGTGCGCACGGGTTGTTGATTCGCTAGTCTTTGCGCTCGGGCAGGGCGACGAGGCCGGGCAGCGGTTTGCCTTCCAACAATTCGAGCGCTGCGCCGCCGCCGGTGGAAATGAAGGAAATATTCTCGGATTCACCGGCTCGATGGATCGCCATGGCGGTTTCACCGCCGCCGACGATCGTCAGGGCGTAGGCGTCGGCAATCGCGTGAGCGACCGATAAGGTGCCGCGCGCAAATGCATCGATCTCGAAGACGCCCATCGGACCGTTCCAGAGAATGGTCTTGGCATTCTGCACGGCTTCCCCGAAGAGCTTCACCGAGGCGGGACCGATGTCGAGGGCATACCAGCCTTTGGGAATTTCCTGGACCGGGACAATCTTGGTTTCGGCGCCAGGCTCGCGGCTGGCGGCCACGACGCAATCAACCGGCAGGTAGAATTTCACGCCGCGTGAAAACGCATGATCTTCGATGCCCTTCGCGAAATCGAGCATGTCGTTTTCAACCAGGGAGTTGCCGATTTCGAGCCCTTTGGCTTTCAAAAAGGTGAAGGCCATGCCGCCGCCGATGATGACCTTGTCCACGCGCTTGCCGAGGTTCTCGATGACGCCGATCTTCCCGGAGACTTTGGCGCCGCCGAGAATGGCGACGAACGGCCGCACGGGATTTTCGACTGCTCCTTCGAGGTATTCGATTTCCTTTTTCAGGAGAAAGCCCGCGGCGGCAACGGGCACGTACTTCGTGATCCCGACCGTAGAAGCGTGGGCCCGGTGCGCGGCGCCGAAGGCATCGTTGATGTAGACGTCGCCGAGTGCAGCCAGCGACTTCGAGAATGTCTCATCATTTTTTTCTTCGCCGGGATGAAACCGAAGGTTTTCGAGGAGCATGACGTCGCCCGGCTTCATTTTGGCGACGAGGCTTTCGATATTCGGGCCGATGCAGTCGGGCGCAAAGATGACGTCTTTTCCGAGCAGCCGTCCCAGCCGCTTCGCTACGGGCGCCAGACTGAATTTTGGATCGAACGCGCCCTTGGGGCGGCCGAGGTGGGAGCAGACAATGGCTTTTCCGCCGTCGTCGACCACACGGTTGATCGTCGGAAGCGTGGAGCGGATCCGGGTGTCGTCCGTGATTTGCAGCGAATCGTCGAGGGGCACGTTGAAATCGGCGCGGATGATCACCCGCTTGCCGGACAGCGAGATGTCGTCGATCGTCTGCTTATGCAAATTCATGGGCTGTCCTATGGGTCAGCGTGGAGCGGGCTGACGAATCATGCGGGAAGGTTAGGGCTCACCGGCCTTTGGATTTCGCCGCGAGGACCTTGATCAGGTCGCGCACGCGGCAAGAATAACCCCATTCGTTGTCGTACCACGCCATGACCTTGACCAATCGTTTGTCGATGACCGTCGTCAACGGGGCGTCGAACGTGGCGGAGTGATCGTCACCTTTTTGATCGATGGACACAATGGGATCCTCGGAGTACTGCAGGATGCCTTTCAACGCTCCGTTCGCGGCCTTGCGGAACGCGTCATTGACCGCCGCCACATCGCAGTCCTTTTCGGTTTCCACGGTCAGATCCACTAAGGAGACATTCGGGGTCGGCACGCGGATCGCGAGCCCGTCCATTTTGCCTTTCAACTGAGGCAGCACGAGATGCAACGCCTTGGCCGCGCCGGTGCTCGTCGGAATCATCGATATGCCGGCGGCCCGGGCGCGCCGCAGATCCTTGTGCGGAAGGTCGAGCAGCTGTTGATCGTTTGTGTACGAGTGGATCGTGGTCATCACGCCGTGCTTGATGCCGAACGTCTCTAAGAGCACTTTGGCGACGGGCGCCAGGCAATTGGTTGTGCAGGAGGCGTTCGACACGATGTGATGGGCCCTGGGATCAAACTTGTCTTCGTTGACGCCCAACACGATGGTGACGTCGGGATCTTTCGCCGGGGCGGAAATGATGACTTGCTTGGCACCAGCCGAGAGGTGCTTGCCCGCTCCTTCCCGATCGGTAAACCGTCCGGTCGACTCAAGGACGACCTCGACGTTTAAATCTTTCCAAGGCAACTCCTTCGGATCCTTCACCGCCAGCACTTTGATCGACTTTCCGTCCACCAGGATCTGATCGTCTTTTGCTTCGACGCTTCCCTTGAGGGTGCCGTGCACCGAGTCGTATTTCAGCAGATAGGCCAATGTCTTGGCGTCGGTCAAATCATTGATGGCGACGAACTGTAACTCCGGATCGCCGAGGGAAGCGCGTAGGACGTTGCGCCCGATCCGTCCGAATCCGTTGATACCGACTTTGATAGCCATGGTGAAGTTATCCCTTCAAAAAAACCCGTTCTTTCCGTTGCAACGATGGCGATAGTATCGGCGGTTACCCCTCTGAGTCAAGCGATACAAAAGTGGTAACCCCGCGTTGTCAGAGAGTTTTCAGACACCTCGATTCAGAACGGCTGCAGCCACCGGCCGGCGCCTTCTGCCTCCATGCCGGCTTGCGTGTCGGATAGCCTGTTCGCTAGAGTTTCCTTCCGTTTGGCAGAGCGGACATAATATCAATCACGTCGAGGATATCCCGTTGTTCGATCAGACGACCGAGGTGTTGGAATGGAAGAAGCTGCTGGCGCTTCTAGCCGGTCACACGCGTTCGACGAGAGGCGCGGCGCGGGCTCGGTCCGGTGTGCTTTCGTCCGATCTTGCAGAAGCGCGCCGTCTTCAGCAGCTCACGACGGAAATGGCAGGGCTCCAGGATGGTCCCGATCCCATGCCCGTGATGGCCTTTCCCGATGTCGAAGAAGCGGTGGGACGGGCCGACAAGGGAGCCGTGCTCGAAACCCACGACCTGCGCGATCACACCGTCGTTCTCGCGCTGTGGGACGAGGTTCAGCGCCATCTGGCCAGGCACGCGCACGACGCGCCTACGCTGGTTGGGGCAGCGTCGGCGCTGTCGGCCGGCCACGAGCTGCGCGGCATTAGGGCAACGCTGGAGGCTTCCATTCAACCGGACGGATCGATCAGTGATTCGGCGACTCCGGAATTGCGCCGGCTCACACAGCACGCCAACGAGCTCAAGCAAGAAATCCGTCATCGCCTCGAACACATCCTTCATTCACAGCGCTACGAAGAGGTTCTCCAGGAACGCTACTTTGCAGAGCGGGAGGGCCGGTATGTCGTTCCCATCAAGACCGATATGCAGCGGCGTGTCCCCGGCATTGTCCACGACGTATCTGCCAGCGGCGCCACGGTCTTTCTGGAGCCTCGGGAGCTGGTCGATCTGAACAATGCGATCAAGGTCGCCGATCGTGAGATCGATCGCGAAGTCATGCGGATTCTTCGTGAGCTGTCCGGCCGTATCGCTCAACAAGCCCGCACCATTCTTGCCGGACTTGACGCCCTTGCGGAGTTGGATGTGGTCGCAGCGCGAGTTGCCTTTGGTCGGCAACTCCGGGCCCATTCGGTCCTTCTGAACGACGAGGGCCGCATCAGGCTAAGGCAGGCACGACATCCCTTATTGGTCCTCTCCAAACCGCACGTCGTCGCCAACGATCTGGTGCTCGACGATCAAGTCCAGGTCCTCGTGATCTCCGGACCGAACACAGGCGGGAAGACGGTCACGCTGAAAATCGTCGGACTGTTTGCCTTGATGGTGAAGACTGGCATGCATCTGCCCTGTGAACCCGAGTCGGAAATGGCGGTGTTCCCGGAGCTGTTCGCCGACATCGGTGATGCGCAGGATCTCGCGCGTGACTTGTCGAGTTTCTCGGCCCATATGACGCAGATGGTTGAGTTGTTGAAGAGGACGTATGCGGGCCGCCAGGCGCTTGTGCTGCTCGATGAGCCGGTGACCTCGACTGATCCGATCGAAGGCGCGGCACTGGCCGAAGTCTTGTTATGTCGTCTCGCTGCGCTGGGGATGAAGGTCATCGTGACGACACATTACCGCTCCCTGAAAGCCCTGGCGCAAACGACCCCGGGATTCGGCAATGCCAGTGTGGAGTTCGACATGGCGACGCTGGCCCCGACGTACCGGTTGTTCATGGGCGTGCCCGGCGGGTCATCGGCCATCGAGATCGCCGGGCGTCTTGGAATGGAACAGGCCATTCTCGACGAGGCAAGGCAAAAACTGAAATCGGAGGACCGGACGTTCGAGCAGATGCTCGCCGACCTGCATGACAAACAGCGGCAGTTGACCATCGACCTGGCACGCGCCGTCGAAGCGAGGGCTGAAGCCGAGGGCGCTGCGGCACAGGCCAGAGCGCAGCTTGCCAAGCTGGAGGCGACCGAGCGTGAGGAGCGCAAAGGCATCAAAAAGCGTTTGCAGGAACAGTTCAGCCGTGCGCGCGCCGAGGTGCAAGCGACGGTCGACGAGGTCAAGCGTGAGCAGAAATTGATCAAGGCAAAAGAGGCCAAAGAACGCCTGATGGAACTGGAGACCCGAGCGCAGGCCGATCTCGCGCCGGTGGCGGCATCCATTCCACTAGAGCAGCTCGAGGTCGGTGATCAGGTCGAGATCGGTGGATTGGGCATGACGGGAACCTTGCTCGAGGCGCCCCGTGGGAAGAAACGCGTCCGCGTGAAGGTCGGCGAAGGTGAACTCCTTGCCACCGTGGCCAATCTTACGGGCGTCGGCCGAGCGTCGGAATCACGGCCGACACCTGCTCCTTTTTCCATATCGCAGCCGGCGGCCACAGGTCGTGCGTACCATGCGGAAGAACACCGGGTGGTCGACGTACGAGGTCATGCGGCCGACGAGGCGCTCGAGCACGTGACGGCGGCGCTGGATCGGGCCACTCTTGAAGGCGCGCCGTCTCTCCGCATCATCCACGGCCATGGAACGGGAAAACTCAAGGCCGCGTTGCGAACCTATCTGAGAGATTCACCGTATGTTGCGCATGCCCGCCCTGGCGATCGAGGGGAGGGTGGCGACGGAGTGACGATCGTAACTATACGATAGTCGGCAGATCAGGATGCGGGGATGGGGCCTCGTGCGTACTACGAGATGTGGTATTTCGCCATGCGATAGCGGAGTGTATTGCGCGTAATCTTGAGCAGACGGCTCGCTTCGGACACATTGCCGGCCGCCTTGCGAAGCGCCTCTTCCAGTATTTTCTTCTCCATTTCCTGAAACGAGAGCCCGAAGGCCAGCAACGAAGTCTTTTCTGAGGAGACGCTCGATGCGGAGACCTTTGCCGTGCGAAACGTTGACGGCAAATGGTCCGGTTGGATCGTTCCGCTCTTGCAGGTGATCGTCAATCCCTCCACCACATTATGAAGTTCCCGTATGTTGCCAGGCCAATCGTGCCGCTCGAGCAGTGCCAGCGCCTCGGGAGCGAGGCCTTGAATGCGGCATCCACGATGTTCTCGCGCGTCCTCGAGAAAGGATTTCAGGATGGGTGCAATGTCGTCCGGCCGTGCGCGGAGCGGTGGGAGGCGGAGTTGATACACGTTCAATCGATAGAACAGGTCGAGGCGAAAGCGGCCGGCCTTGATCTGAGCCGGCAGGTCTTCGTTGGTGGCCGCGATGACGCGGATGTTCACTTTGATGCTGTGCGTATCGCCGAGGGGATCGACGATGTGATCTTCCAGGACGCGGAGCAGTTTGGCCTGTGCCGGAAGGCTCATCTCGCCGATTTCGTCGAGGAAGAGCGTCCCACCGGCAGCGAGCTGGAACTTGCCCGGTTTCGCGTGCTTGGCATCCGTGAAGGCACCGCGCTGATAGCCGAAGAGTTCTGATTCCAGCAGCGGTTCGGGAATGCCGGCGCAGTTCAATGCCAGGAACGGCCCTTTTGATCGGGGACTGGCCGCGTGGATGGCACGCGCGAACAATTCCTTGCCAGTGCCGCTTTCACCGGTGATGAGCACGGTCGCATCGGTGACGGCGACTTCTCCGGCGAGCCGCTTCACCAGTTGCATTTGCGGAGAGACGCTGATGATGTGGTCGAACGCGAATAGTCCGTCCCGTTTCGGGTTGGCCGTCGAATGCGTCACGTATGAAGCCCGGATCGAGGCGTTGATGGCGTCGGCGGTGACGGGTTTGGGCAGATAATCGACCGCACCCTCGCGGACGGCGTTGAGCGCGGCGCTGGCGGTATCAGATTCGCCGAGCACGATGACAGGCACTGGAATGTCAGCCTGCCCTGCTTGTGCGAGCAGCGACTTCCGTGCGATGCGCCCGCCGCTGTCGTCACAAAAGACCAAGGTCAGGTCATGTCGCTCTCCTAGCAGGCGAAGGCCGGCTTCGGTCGTTGTTGCAACCAGAACCGTAGCCGTCTGCTCGGAAAGTGCGTGTTCGAGAGTCGTTCTCGAGGAGGGGTCAGCCGATATCAGGGCGACAATCGGGGCGTGCATAGGAGCGCTCCTTTATCAGGCTCCATCGCGAACCACCGAAACTCCAAGGTAGCCTACTCCTATTTCCGGGCTGATGGAAGGGGCATCAGGCAGGGATGGTGTAAGGTGCTAAATGTAGGTAGTCATATCTACTTGTTCTCTTCGGCGATGGCGACGTTCCGCCGCAACCCGGAGAGCGTTGCCCTTCGAATCGGACTCTGCCGAAACCGCTCGACAAAGGTACCTTCATCGAGACCAGCAAGTTCCTCCAGCCGCGGAGCGAGTGTCGTCGGTAAAGGCTGGAATGCAGAATCTGTCGTCGGTTCCGCGCGGAGATTGAAGGGACAGACATCCAAGCAGTCGTCGCATCCGAAGATGCGATTTCCCATGCCTGCGGCGAGGTCGTCGGCTATTTCTTCGCGAGCGCCTCGAAACTCGATCGTCAAATAGGAAACGCAGCGAGTCGCATCGACGACGTAGGGCTCAGTGATGGCCTGAGTGGGGCAGGCCTGAATGCAGAGGGAACAACTTCCGCAGAGATCCGTCGCCGGCGTGTCCGGAGGGAGATCGATTGTCGTCAAAATTTCGCCCAGTACCAGCCAGCTGCCATGATCAGCGGACACGAGATTCGAATGTTTTCCGATCCAGCCCAGGCCGGCCTGTTGGGCCCATGCCTTTTCCATCACTGGCCCGGTGTCCACATAAGACCGTGTGACGGCATCTGGCGCCCATTCACGCAATTTCGCTTCAAGGAGCGCCAGCCGATCGCCGAGGATGCGGTGATAGTCCCTCCCCCAAGCGTAGCGGGCGATCCGGCCGTATCCCTGGACTTCGGTGGCGCGATACCCGCTGTCGTAGTTCATTCCGACGGCGATGATCGACCGGCAACCCGGCAGGACGACGCGTGGGTCTGCGCGCCGCGCGGGGTCGCGGGCCATCCACCCCATGGTGCCGTGAAACCCTCGGCGCAACCAGGCTTGTAGCCGATGGAGCAGACGCTCGTCAGCGGCTTGTGGGCTGACCGCCGCAATGCCGACGGCATCGAAGCCCAGCAACTGAGCCTCGTGTTTGATGGTTTCTGCAAGAGACATGACGAGTAGATATTCGCAGATCGTCACCCCGGAGCTGCCCCGGAGGCGTGAGCCCAACAGAATTCAGTGGGGATTGCAGTCGAACCGGACAATGAACTGGACGGAGCACTGTGCAGTGCCGCAGCGGCCGCAGGTCCCGATGATCTTGGTTTTCCAATCGGTGTGCTTCTCGTCAAAGCGGCAAACGGTCTTACCCCCTTTGGAAATGGTCGTCCAGGGTTTGTTCGTGCCGGGCGCATTGGCCACAAGGCAGCCGGCGGGAATGGGAACCTGGCACGCGTGAGAGGGTTCGCCCTTGGCCATCCCAAAACTGCAGGCCTGTTCGGTCGTGGCAGGGAATTCCGAGGGCATCTGGGCATTGGCATTCGAAAGCGGCAACGCAAGGAGGGTGAAGACGAACGCTCCACCGAGGATGAAAGAGGCACGTCTCCCCCGCATGGCCACGATGGTAGCACAGTCTCTTCGCTTGCGGCCACCGACACGACTGCGTAGAATCTGACGGAGATGAGAAATCGGTGAATGAGGGGCATTATCTAGGGGAGGACACTCATGCTTGCGACGCGCATCCGTCAAAAGGAAGGCACGTTTTACTTCATCTCCTACAATGCGGTCGACCTCCTGGACAAGGTGCGGTTTACAAGCCGGTATTTCTTTGAAGGTGAAGAAATTGCTCAGGCGAAGATCTCCGAGCATGACGACGTCGCCCAATTCATCGCCGGCATTGAACGGAGCGAGAAGGGATTCCAGCGTCAATTGAACCGGCAAAAAGTGAAACAGATCGTCAACTTTTATGAGACGGTCGTCGCACAACCGATGATTCCCGGGACGGTTTTGATTTTTACGGATGAGACGCTCCGCTTCCAGCGGTCGGGAGACTCGGAATCCGTAGGCCATCTCAGCGAGCCCAAGGGCAAATACCTGGTGATCGACGGACAGCACCGGCTGGCCGGGCTGCACTTTTTCCGCGCCAAGCACCCGGATCAGATTGCCAGTGTCGAGGTGCCGTGCGTCCTGTTCGACGGCCGCAGCGGCGATTTTGCGACGGAAATGTTCGTCATCATCAATAGCACGCATACTCGCATCAACCGGTCGCATCTCGTGGACCTCTACGAGAAAGTGTCCTGGGAAACTCCAGAAAAAAAGTTTTCCGCGAAGGTCGTCAACCTGCTCTATGCCGAAGACGATTCGCCGCTCCAATACAAGATCAACAGGCTCGGCGGGCGGAGTAAACAGGAAAAGTGGATTCTGCAATCGGAGGTCTTCAACGAGTTGCTCAAGGTAGTGACTGCCCACAAGCGCTGGATGGAATCGCACCTCGGGATGAAGGCCGACCGCTGCTATGCACTGGTCAGGGACTATTTAAAAGGCGTCAAAGAGGTGATGGAGGAAGTCTGGGGCAACAACGAACGCTATATGTTCACGCGGGACGTCACGCTCAAGGCGTTGATCCGCGTGCTGGACGATCTCATCGTCGACCGTAAATTGATTGCGGACTGGGACGCGCAGCGGTCTCACAAGCCTTTTGTCGAAATCGTCAAGCCTTGGGCAGCGCTGGCGAAGGAATTCCGTGCAGAGGGTTTCTACGAGCGTTTTGCCGCGAAAGGACAGCTGGAACGGGTGCGGAAGATCCACCAGCGGCTGCTAGATGCGATCGTCGGGTAGGAACCAAGCGGGCGGCCGATGGCTTCTCCTGTGTGTGCTCTCTTCCTTCTGGTGGACTTCCGCGCTCGGCAGTGACTCTCCCCAGGAATTTCTCCAAGTCAAGACGGATCCTGCGGGCGGAGTGATCGCGACCGCCCGCGTCCTGTTTCCGGCCGGTCCCGAGATCATCCACTCACTGCTGACCGATTTTCGGCGCTGGCCTGAACTGTTTGAAGTTCGGATGCGGCTGGTCGATCTGCAAATCCGGCAGGATGTGGTGATGACCGACCTCCGCATTGAGCATGCGCTGTTGCCCGGCGAGCGGCGGCTGGTGACCGAATCACGGGCGACGGCCAACGAAGGCATCGTCACCGATCTCGTCGAGGGGGATTTCAAACGGTATCACCGGGTGTGGAAACTCTCGCCGGCAAATGAGGGAAGGGAGACCTACGCCGACTTTGAACTCAAGGTCGCCATCGATTCCATCGTGCCGGACTGGTTGGTGGCCCTGGCGACCAGGCGAGAACTCGAGGCGCACTTTCGGATCGTGAAGGAAAAGGCGCGCGCCCGTGCGACTAAGTCGGAAAAGTGAATTCAGACACTTCGACTTTGTCCAGGCCCTGTTTGACGAGTGTTCCAATGTCGAGGCTGCGCTCGATTCTGCGGATGTCGTCGATGCGGGTCTTGGTGCTCGGATGCGGCGGAACGAAGAGGGAACAGCAGTCTTGATCCGGCTCGATTGACGTGCTGAAGGTGCCGATCCGCTGCGCCTGGTCAGTGATCTCGATCTTGTCCATGCCAATGAGCGGACGGAGAAGCGGCAGCTCCGCTGCTTCTTCGATGACTGATAGGTTCTCCGGCGTCTGTGACGCCACCTGCCCCAAGCTGTCTCCTGTCACGAGTGCCCAGCAGCGGTCGGCCGGCGCAAGCTCGCCTGCGATACGAACCATCAGCCGGCGATAGAGCACGACGCGATAGGCGGAAGGCGCTTCCGCCACGATCTCACGCTGGATTTCGCCGAACGGGACGATGAACAGTTTCGAGCGGTATTGGTGGGCGGTCAGGATTTGCACCAACTCCCGCACCTTCTCTTCGGATGCCCGGCTCACCAGCGGGCGTCCGGAAAAATGGACGAACACCGCGTTGCAGCCCCGTTTCATCATGCGGTAGGCGGCGACCGGTGAATCGATGCCTCCCGAAATCAAACAGGCCACCGTTCCGCTAACGCCCACGGGCATCCCGCCGGGACCTTGGATCTTCTCGAGATAATAATAGGCGTCTTTGGACAGCAGTTCGATATAGATCGTCAGGTCGGGCGCCGTAAGCTTGACGGTTTTTCCCGTCAAGTCACAGAGATATTTGCCCACCGCCCTCTCGACGTCCATCGAGGTGAGGGTGAGGCGTTTGTCGGCCCGCTTGGCGGTCACACGAAATGTGTCGAACGTGCGCTGAGCGACTGCCGCGCCGATTTCGCGCGTCAGTTCCTCGAGGTCCGGTCTGTGAAGATTTAGCGGCACGGCGTGAGCGAGCGAAAAATTGGCGATGCCGAATACCGCAGACAGCCGTTCCTTGACGGTGTGATCGCTGAGGTGGTCGGGAAGGACGACGCGAAGGCGGCCTTGGAGACTTTCGATGCGTGTGGCACCGACGCCTTTCAGGGCCGTGCGGATGTTGCCGATCAGCTGCCGCTCGAAAAAGTCCCTGTTCCGGCCTTTCAACGCCAGTTCGTGATAATGGATGATCGCGCAGCGCATCGCTCGGCAGCCCCAGCCCTCGATTCAGCTGTGCCCTGTGAGCTCCAAGTACCGCTCGGCATCGATCGCGGCCATGCAACCGGTTCCTGCGGCGGTAACCGCCTGTCGATAGGTCGAATCCTGGACATCCCCCGCGGCGAACACCCCGGGTACGCTCGTGGCCGTACCGTTCTTGGTCACGATATATCCTTTGGCGTCCATGTCGACTTGCCCGGCAAACAAAGCCGTGTTCGGGCGATGACCGATCGCGACGAAGACGCCGGAGATGGGGAGTGTCGTGGTGGTGCCCATGACCAGGTTCTTGAGCCGGACGCCGGTGACGACGTCGTCGCCGAGAATGTCTTCGACGAGGGTATTCCAGATGAAGGAAATCCGCTCGTTTTTGAGCGCCCGGTCCTGCATGATTTTGGAGGCGCGCAGTTTGTCTCGACGATGGACCACGAACACCCTTGTGGCGAACTTGGTGAGAAAATTGGCCTCTTCCATCGCGCTGTCCCCGCCCCCGACGACGACCAGTTCCTTGCCGCGAAAGAAAAAGCCATCGCATGTCGCGCAGGTCGAGACGCCGTGGCCGGTCAACCGCGCCTCATTATTGAGTCCGATTTGGATGGCCGACGCGCCCGTGGCGATGATGACGGTGCGGCTTTCGATCTTCTGTTCGTGGTCGACGGTGATCGTGAACGGATGTTTGCGAAATTCTACCGCTGTGACGTCGCCTGTCAGGAAGGTCGTGCCGAACCGCTCCGCCTGCGCACGCATCTCCTTCATGAGGTCCGGGCCCATGATTCCCTTGGCAAAACCTGGAAAATTCTCCACTTCTGTGGTGGTGGTGAGTTGTCCGCCGGACTGCCAGCCTTCAATGAGGAGGGGAGACAAATTGGCGCGGGCGGCATACACCGCTGCGGTGAGACCCGCCGGTCCCGAACCGATGATGAGCACGTGGTGCATGGTGTCAATCTAGCACAGGGAAGCAGCGTATTACAGATGGGCCGGTACCCGGCGAAAGTTCTGCATCAGCCGTCGGACTTCTTTTCTTACCAGAGTTTTGTCCCCGGTGCCGTCCAACACGACATCCGCGCCAAGCACTTTTTGAGCCAGCGGCATCTGGCTCTTGATGCGTCGAAGCGCTTCCGTTCTTGTCATTCCGTTGCGATGTTTGAGCCGGGCGATCTGCGTTTCGCGGTCGGCGGTGACGACGACGATGGTATCCACCCGCTGATGGGCGCCGGATTCAAATAAGAGCGGCACTTCGTATACGACGACGGCATGAGGAGCCCGTTTGGCGATACGGCGGGCGAGCCGCTGCTCTTCTCGCGCTACCCGCGGATGGATGATGTGCTCGAGCCGTCGAAGCTTTTGTCGATTGTGGAAGACGATCGTCCCGAGCGCATGGCGGTCGATGGACCCGTCTTGGTTCAACACATCATCGCCGAACACCTTCACGATCTCGCGCCAAGCCGGCTTGCCCCGCCGCACGACGTCTCGAGCGAGCTGATCGGCATCAATGATGACTGCGCCGCAGCGTTTGAACATTTGCGCCACGGTACTTTTCCCCGTCGCGATTCCTCCGGTCAGGCCCACCACGATCATGCGCCGAAGAATAGCATGAGATCTCGTGAATGTCGTTGGGCCGATTGACTTCCGGCGGGACGCGCCTGTATGACGTCAGCATGATGCCGGTAAAAATCATCGCGTGTCTGGCCGCGGCGTGCCTTGTCGCAGGCGCGGGTCTACGAGCGGAGGGCGGAACTGCCACGAATCCCAGAACCATTGTTGTGGCGTTGGACGGGAGCGGCGATTTCAAGTCCATTCAGGAGGCCGTGGACTCAGCGGCCAAGGGCGATACGGTATTCCTCAAGCCGGGCCGTTATGAGCAGGACATCACGATTCACAGTAAGGATCATCTCAGACTTATCGGTGCCGGGCAGGACAAGGTCACGTTGATCGGCCGTGAAGACTTGGTTGGAGTCCTGCATGTCGGAAAATGGCCGTACGGCGCCACCAACATTGAGATTAGCGACATGACGATCAATGAGCATGGCGGGCATGCCGTCGGACTGTTCAATGCCCGCGGGGTGTTACTGAAGCGGTTGACAGTCAACGGCATGCTGTTCAGTCAACAAGTCGAAGACGCCCGCATCGAAGACTGCACCATCGGGGGCAGCGAGACGACCGGCGTGCAGTTCGCCGATTCGCAGGCCGTCCTCATCGGGAATTTCATTCACGACAATGACCACGGCGTGAACGTCGCCGGAAAATCGAACGTCCGGTTGGAGCGGAACGTCATTACTAGAAGCCTGTTTGAAGCTGTCGTCGTGAACGACCGTGCCAAGGCGGTGCTCATCAGCAATACGCTCGTCAAAAACGGAGGCGGGGCTGCCTTCCTTGGGCAGTCGCAAAGCGATGTCAGCGGCAACGTTGTCGGCCTCAACCGGGTGGGATTTCTCGTCGCATCGTCGAGCCGGGCCGCGATGTCCTATAACGCGTTCTATAACACCGACGGCGACTATCTCCGCGTGGGAAACCCCAATCAGCCGGCCCCCGAACTTAAGGCGCAATCGGACATTACCGGAGACCCATATTTTGTCGACCCGGCAAAAGATGACTTCCGTCTACGCGCGGACACTCCGCTCATCAAGGTTGGTTCATTCCCGTTCCTTGGTGCCCTTCCTCCGCTGAACTCTCAGTAAACATTCTTATTATTCAAGAGCTTCCATGGCCGAACTGGCTGTCCTCCAGCCATGTGCTAAGCTAACAGTACGCAGGAACACCGAGCCTCAATTCGCTGGCGTAAGAATTGCTGAAAAGTATTGCTGGGTAGATCATAGGAGGGTCTAGCGTGGCAAGCTACAAACAGGAGCTGGAAAAACGCGGGCCGGAAGGCATCCCCTCTCTTGATGACATCGAGCCCGGCAAGATCTGCGGAGCGGTGATTCCCATGTCCGAGCGGGCACAGACGCAAATGCGCGATAGCATTGAAGTGATCGATTATCTTCTGAACCAGGAGCGGGTGATCTGGAGCTAGGCCCTGCGCTCCGATCGACTGTTCTTTCCCTCTCGAGAAAATCCCTTCTCTCCTCTTGACAGTTCTTTCTCCGCTTCGTAGTCTCGCTGCCAGATCCCAGCCCTTTGCCACAGAGGAGACTCCGCATGATTCGTCGCAAGCCGTTTAAGCGCGCTCAGACATCCACCGCCATATTGTGCCTGGCCACGGCGTTCCTGTTCGCCCCTCGTGCAGGGGCGGACGAATTGCCAAAGGAATCCCTGTTGCCCCTATCCCTGGCCACCAAGGCCGTGCAGGCCGCACTGGAGGCCTGCAAAAAGGACGGCTATCGCGTCAGCGTGTCCGTCGTCGACCGGGCCGGCGTGCTGCGTGCCATGGGACGAGCGGACGGTGCGGGGTCTCACACGGTCGAGAGCAGCAGAAAAAAGGCCTATACCGCGGCAAGCTTGCGGCGTCCGACGACCGAGCTGGCGGAGTTGATCGCAAAAGTGCCCACGTTGCAAGCCCTGAGGGAAATGAACCCTGAAATTCTGATCCTCGGCGGTGGCTTGCCGATTGAAATCAGCGGCGATGTGGTGGGGGGTATTGGAGTGGGCGGGGCACCAGGCGCGCACCTCGACGATGCCTGTGCGCAGGCCGGCCTCGATGTGATCGGCGGTGCTCCGAAGATTCCTTCCGCCAAGTGATCGCCCGATGGCGCGCGGGCGCAATGTTCGCCGCCCTGGCGGTGATTCCTGCCTGTAATAGCGACGTGCCGGTGTCCGCCGTCGGAGAGATCACACCTCCAGGTCTACACGTCACCGTCACACGAGTGGCCACGCATCCGTTTTTGGCTCGTTTTAGTCTCAAGCTCACCGTCACGGCGCCCAACGGCTGTTCGGCCACGAGCGAGCTGTTCCCTGACACCGGCAGCGTCAGCCGGCGCAATGTCTACCGCGGTGGAATAGACCGGCTCTATGTGGTGGGGCAGTTTGACGTGCGCCGCTTCGACCTGCACGCTTGCCGAATTGAGCTCATGGAATTTCGGTCAGTCGAGCGAGATCTGCTGTTCGTCGGATCGTTCGACGTCGATATCTCAGGTCATTGGACGTTTCTTCCAGCCGACGTGAGGCCGGAACGGCCGTTTCAACCGTTGTAATCGGGCAAGCACCGGGACCAAGAGGATGAACCAGCCAATTACCGGGTACCACCAGGACGAACATGGTGATTGGGTGGCCGATTTGGCGTGCGGCCACGGGCAGCACGTGCGTCACCAACCGCCGATGACCAACCGGCCGTGGGTGCTGACCGAAGCGGGCCGCCGACAACATCTGGGAGAGATGTTGAACTGCAAGAAATGTGAGGAAGAACCGTCGAATTGAGGGAATTTCTGGCCGGGTCTCCTGCCTCACTGGTAGTCTTACCAGAATGACCTTTTTACGGTATTACCGGCAGACGCAAGCCTTCACACTCACCGAACTCCTGGTCGTGGTGGCAATTGTGTCGATTCTCGCGGCCTGTGCCGCCGTTCTGTTCCCACATTACATCGAACGGGCGAAAACCGCCGAGGCGGAAATCGCCATTGCAGAAGTAAAGCGGCTCGAGACGGACTTCTTCGCTCGTACCGGGACCTTTTCCTCGGATTTGAATCAGATCGGCTATCAGATGGTGCCTCCCCTGAAATATCACACCGTCTTTGTCCAGGTGGAAAAGAGCCCGCGTGGCTGGGGCTATATGGTGTTGCTGATGCCGAACGGGGATACCAAATCCGGCGGCTCGTATATGTCGCAGGGACCGGATGGACGAATCCTCTCCAACGTGGGCGCCCAGGGAGCCGCGAAGAGTGGATCCGCCTCGGGCTGCTCCGCCTGGAGCGGATGGGGATCCATGGAAGGCGGAAGGATCGAGGGAGAAGAAGGCATCTCTTCGTCGAGCAACGGCACGCCGCCTTGCGGTGGAGGCGGCCGTGTGGTGCAACATGGCCGTGGTTCCGGTACAGCGTCTGCAGCCAAGTAGCCGCCTTTCAGCGCAATGTCATCATGCTCTCCGGTGGGCTAAGGGTCATGCCCAGCCCCGCTTCTCGCCAGGGAGACAGGTACGGGCCGCTATACTTGTAGCCGCCTGTGACCGGATCCTTGTCCAGAAGCAGCGGCGTGTCCAGATCGAGCACCTCAAACCCTTTCATGCCTAGCACCAGGCCGAAAGAGCACCCCATGGCAATTCGTGTTTCCACCATCCCGCCGATCATCAGTTTGAGACCGGAAGCAAGGGTGAAGAGCGCGATCTCGTGCGCCTCCATCACACCGGTCTTCATGATCTTGATATTGACGTAGTCGGCGGCCCGTTGCGCTACCACTTGCCGTGCATCCACGAGTGATCGCACTGATTCATCCGCGGCGACCGGGATACCGGTTTCACGGCGGATGGCGGCCAGTCCGTCCAAGTCCTCCCGCACGAGCGGCTGTTCAAGCAAGAGGAGTCTGCCCCCGAAGCGAACCACTCCTCGGACGAACGCCAGGCATTCCTCGCGAGAAAAGCCTTGGTTGCCGTCGCCGATAAAGGCCACGCCCGGCAGTTCGCGGTGGACCGCTTCGAGCCGCCGCACGTCACCATCAACGTCCTTACCGACCTTCATCTTGAATAGACGGAAGCCTTTCGCGTGCCAGCCTCGTGCTAGCGTCAGGGTCTTTTCGAGTGTTTCAATAGGGATCGTGATATCGGTTTCATGCTCGCGCAGGTCGGTTCCGCCCCACAATGCCCACATGGGCACCTGTTGCGCGTGGCAATGGGCATCAAGCAGCGCGGTTTCCAACGCACAGCGCGCCGCGGGTTGGTCCGGTGCCTGCTCCCGTAGGCGCTGCGCAATGATCTTGAATTGATCGGCAGGATAGCCCAGCATGGTGCGGCCCAGTTGGCTCACAGCGGCGAGACTGACAGCGCGTGTTTCTCCGCCGACCTCGGGGAACGGTGCGGCTTCACCGTACCCTTGCGAGCCATCGGACAGCGTCATTCGTATGAACAGATTTTCCGCGACCGTACGAGATCCGGTTGCCACGACAAACGGATCCGTCAGGGCGATGTCGACCGGCCAACAATCGATCCGCTCAATGAGCTGCGTTTGTCCGCTCATCGGCGGGCATCTTAACCAGAAACGGCCATGAAGCCAATGCGAGGGACATTGACCTGACAGATCGGTTCAATGTCTATGAAGCCACGTCCGACCTCATGAATCAAGCATTCCGCTCCATGCAACTCATGGTCGTGCTCGCTTTGGCCCTCATCGGGGTTTGGATCGCGCTCCCCTCGATCGCGTCGACCGTCCTTGAATGGTGGCTTGAGCAGCAGGGGTATGAGCAGGTCGTGGTCAGCATCGGGCGCCCCGACCTTCGGTCGCTGACGGTGCCACAGATCTCGTTGGCACGGCGGCTGACGGGGGAAATGGTCACCCTCTCTCTGAACAATGCGCAAGCCGAGTACACATTGCTCGGGTTATTGTCCGGTCGTGTCGACCGCCTTACGCTGCGTCAGGTCTCGATCAAGATCCTGACTTCACCGGCCGTTTCCGACAAGGGAGAGCCTTCCACGGACGCCGTTCAGGATGCGCCAGCTTCGTTGCTCAACGCGTTGACGGCCAGCGACGTTCTTCGCCGGCTGCCTTTCTTCCCCTGGGAGGAAGTCCGACTCGAAGAAGTGAAACTGTTTCGAGAACAAGCCACGGGTCCTCTTCGGACCGTCATCATGGCTGGCACGATCAAGCATGAACGTGACATGCTGGTGGCTGAGATGCTGTTGCAGGGCGTGGATACTATTCCCTATGACATGCGGGTCACGGGTCAATCACCGGCCGATATGTCGTTGCAACTCAGGGCGGCCCAGCCTAATGCGTCGCCATTCATGCTCTGGCGGTCACAGGCGGTTCCCAAGGAAGCTCACGTGCACATTGAGGGGATCCTGGAGGTTAATGTCCGGGAGTTGGCCCCGTTTCTGGCTCTCGTGGTTCCGATCGGACCGGAATGGCAACGGGTGGACGGCAATGTAACGGTTCACTGGGCGGGTACAGCGGCTTCGGGTGTGCCGGTTGCATCATTATTGAGGGATCCGGCGACCGAACTGAATGCAACCGTACAAGTCTCTGCCGTGCTTCCCGAGCTGAAAGGGTATGGGAAGGACTTGTCGGTCAAGACCACCGGGACGCTTTCGGGGAACGCCCGGCTGATCCATTGGAGCCTCGCCGCGGGCGCCTCTGCGACGGCGACGGTCAACGGAAGGGCGGTGAAAGGCGTGGAGCCATTCAGCACGCTGTTCCAGTACGGACCGCAGTCGGTGCGTGTCGACAATGCACAGGAAAGCACAGGCGAATTGTTCTGGACTGAGTCACCGCCTCGGTTCACCGCCTCAGGACCGGTGCGGCTCTCCTATGGTTCACAGACCGGACCGATCTACGCCGAATGTCTCGTCACGCAGATCGTCGGTCGAGGACTGGCCCTCGATCATGCCGACGCCCACGTGTTCGTCAAAGGCAGTCTGCCTTCAGTTTGGCATCAACGGTTCAATGTCAAACAGGTCAGGGGGGATCTTCGAGGCGAGGTCACCTGGACGGGCGCTATGGTACGAGCGACAGTCAGTCCTTCGTCGTCCGTGACATTCGCAGATTTGAACCAGGGGCCGCTTCGAAGCGGCGGCGGGGTCTTTCAGCTGGAAGAACCGCTTCGAATCGACGTTGATCTCCCGAACAAGCGGTGGTCCGGAAGCACAGGTCGTTGGGTGTGGCAGTCGCCTCGCCTTCAGGCTGGCGCCGCTCACATTACGATGCAGCGGGCCTCGCTCAGGGTCGAACGCGCGGAAGGCTCAGCGAAAACATACCAGGCCGAGTTGAGCGCCACCTTTGATGGCGTCGCGCTCGAGCAGTCAACTGCGCGAAGTGCGCCCTTTGATCTCTCGATGCAAGTGGCGGCGGATCCCCAAGTGCTCAAAGCGGATATTCTGACTCGAGGCCATGACCGTCCCATCAAGCTGGCTGCACAACTCGAGCATGAGTGGTCCACGGGGCGCGGGACCGCACATGGCGTCCTGGATCCGGTCGTCTTCGACCGCTCGACGCTTCGGCTCGGACACCTTTGGTCTCCGTGGTCGTTTCCCGGTGATGTTACCGTGGGCAGCGTGGGCGGAACCTTTGAGTGGCGATGGACGACTAATCCGCAGCAACAGCTATCCATACAGGGAGGATCGGCCGACCTCGTTGTGGAACGGCTGGGCGGTCACTACCAAAACATGGTGCTCACCGGCGTGAATAGCAAACTCAAGGTGGCGATCGAGGGTCTCGAACGCGTTGTCGTGTCACGCCCGGCCGAGATTACCATCGCCTCCATCCAGACCGGTGTCGACATGACCGATCTCACCATGACCGTCGAGGGCGAGTGGGATCTGCGTGAAAGGCTTCCGCTCGTCGAAGTGCGGAATATTCGCTGCGGGCTGTTGGGTGGAATGGCGATGAGCCAAGGCCTCCGGGCAGACCTGGGCTATCCACCGTACGGGCTCACCGTGCTGGTCCGAGAGCTCGATCTGCACCAGATCTTGAGCCTTGAGCAGCAGAAAGGGCTGCAGGGAACCGGTATGCTGGACGGGTCGCTTCCCGTAACCGTGACGTCTCAGGGTCTCAGGGTGAAGGATGGAAACTTCGAGGCGCGTCCTCCCGGCGGCGTGATCCGTTACACGGCCTCGCCGGAAACCGCTCATGCGGTGACCCAGGCCAACACCAACATGGAGATCGTCCTGCAGGCTCTGAGCAACTTTCACTTTAATGTGTTACAAGTGGGAGCGCAGTACTCGGAAAACGGCACATTACAGTTGCAGGCACGGCTGGAAGGCAAGAATCCGGAGCAGGAGAAGAGCCCGCCGATTCATTTCAATCTGACGGTGCAAGAAAACATCCCCGCCTTGTTGAAAAGTCTTCGGCTGGTCAACGATCTCGAAGACTCTGTGCGGACCAGGTTTTCCAAACCGTCAATGTGATGGGGGAACGATGAGCGTTGGAGCATGGCTCATGATGAGTGCGGGAGTCTTCTGCTTGACAGGTTTGGGATGCACGCCGCGAGTTGAGGTGGCGGCGGACAAACCGATTACGATCAATTTGAATGTCAAGATCGATCACGAAATACGGGTGAAGGTCGATAAGGAGCTCGATCAGGTCCTGTCGCAAGACAGTGGACTCTTCTGATGAGGCTCAGGGAGTAGCTCATGCGCAACAGCCATCTGGGGTGGGTGGCAGGGTCGGTCATTCTGTGTCTAGCAGCGGTTGCACCGGCCTTCGCCATGTCGGTCGAAGAAGCAAAAACAAAAGGTTTGGTGGGAGAAAAAGCAAATGGCTATTTGGGTGTCGTCAATCCGGGCTCCCAGGAAGCGCAATCAGTGACGAACGAGGTGAACAAGAAGCGTCGCCAGGCCTATGAGGACATCGCTACCAGGAATCGCACTCAGCTCGACGCCGTGGAGGCGTTAGCCGGCGAAAAGGCGATTCAGAACACCAAACCGGGGCATTACGTCGAAGGCCCGGGCGGATGGACAAGGAAATAATCTCTGTTGCGGGTTCTCAGAGCCCGCCTAGCCGTAGCGGTCGTTCTTAAATGGCAAGGCGCTGTTGGAATAGCCCCGCACCTCCCAGAATCCCTTCTCATCCTTGTCTGAGAAGGTGATCTCCTTGATCCACTTGGCGCCCTTCCACGCATAACGTTTGGGGACAATGACGCGCACAGGGCCGCCATGTTCTTTCGAGAGCGGTTGGCCGTTCCATTTGTGGGCCACCAGCACGTCCGCATCGTCGCAGGCCTCAAGTGGCAGATTGGTCGTGTAGTCGTCATAGGATTTGAAGAGCACGAATTTGGCCAGTGTAACCGGTCTGACCACGGACAAGATGTGACGGAAGCTGACCCCTTCCCATTCGTTGTCGAAGCGACTCCACGACGTCACGCAGTGAAAATCCGAGACGTCCTTGAACGGCGGTTGAGCGAGGAACTGTTCCCAGGTCCAGGTCACGGGATTGGCGACAAAGCCGCCGATGGTGATCGTCCACTCGGCAAGCGCGATCTCCGGCTTATGGCCGAGATCCAGAACGGGGAAGGTCTCCACCACATGTTGTCCCGGGGGTAGGCGATCGTCACCTTCATAGAAGACCTCTCGCTCCTCTCCACCCCTCCGCGCCTTTGCCCACTGTTCCTTCGTCTTGGTCAATCGGCTCGAGTCATCCATCGGTTACCTCCTCCCTAAGAGTAGGCTAGAAAGGAGTTTTCTGACAAGCAGGATTCGTTATGTTAAGAGTGGACCGCTGACGACACCTAAATCCTTGTGTTGTCTAGGCCTCTTGGCGACCTGCTACACTTGAAGACACTATGAACGCGAGGCAACCGAGTCACACGCAAGCCACCGCCGCATGTTCCCTGTTGGTCTTTTCTCTGATTCTTGCCATTGCCACGTCTGGCGAGGGTCTGGCTGCACGCAAGGTCCAGAAGGAGAATCCCGCCGACCTGTCAAACAGCCTGACCCCTGCCAGTCAATCCCGGCCACAACGGACCCTTGCCAAGGGCACCCCATCGGCTCAGCCCTTATCAACCGAGAGCAGGCCGGCATATGCCGCACGGCAGAAGAAAGTCACCACGGGTGAGGCGCCGTCCACCGGGCGAAAAAGCCGCAGGACGATGAAGGCGTCCAAGAAAACCGCTGCGAAAGCTGTGGTACAGCCTAGGACGGATTTGATCCCGTATGGCATGCTCGAAGATTCCCAGCGCTATGATCCGCGCCCTCGAGCCGCGTCTCCCGGCGTCCCTAGTCCACAGACGACCGATTTGACCCACGACCATTTTCAAGAGTTGGACCGCAATCAAGACGGCAGGATCGACCCTGTTGAACGGGCGTTGGGCCGTATCGATATGGATCGCGATCTCCACACCCGCACGTTGCAATAACTGAGCGGCTTCCTCTCCCGTCCCCACAGTCTCGAGCTCCAACAACGTTGACAGTCGGGATGGGAGTCCCCATGATACGCGGGCCATGGCACATGAGATGCCCGCAGTCCGGCCGGCCGGCGGGATGCAGATCGGGAAGCTCGCGATTGGCGCAGTCATCGCCTGCGCGATCGTCCTGTTTTTCTTCTTGGATCTGGGACGCTTTCTATCCCTGGAGACCCTCAAGGCCAATCGCGATCACCTCCTGGCGTTTACGGAAGCCAACTACACGACGGCCGTCGTCCTCTTCATCTTGTTGTACGTTGCCGTGGCCGGCTTGTCGCTGCCTGGCGCCACCATCCTGACGCTGGCTGGAGGATTTGTCTTCGGCGCAGTCCCAGCCACGCTCTACGTCAATATTGGCGCGACGACCGGCGCCACGCTCGCATTCTTGGCGGCACGCTATGTGCTGAGAGACTCGGTCGAACAAAAATTCGGGAGGTGGTTGGAGCCGCTGCAGCAGGGGTTCGCAAGGAATGCCTTCAGCTACCTCTTGACCCTCCGGTTGATTCCGCTGTTCCCTTTCTTTGTGGTGAATCTGGTCTCCGGTCTCACCCGCGTGAGCGTCGGTACGTATGTGGCGGCGACTGCCCTCGGCATTATTCCGGGCTCGTTCGTCTATGCCTATGCAGGCCGCCAGCTAGGCACAATCAATTCACTCAAAGAAATTGCCTCGCCTCAAGTCCTCGGCGCCTTCGTCTTGCTGGGAGCGTTCGCCCTCGCGCCGCTCCTCTACAAGAAGCTAAGCGCAAGATCCACATGAGCACGTCCGTGAGAAGAATCTGGAGCCGTCATGTTTGAAGCATTCGGGCTCTTGCCAGATGATGAACACGACCGGAGACTGGCTGAAAATGTTCATCCAACGGACTGGGTCAACCCCCACCCGGACGGGCGCTATAACATCGTCGTGTTGGGCGCCGGGACCGCCGGACTAATCACGGCCGTCATTAGTGCAAGCCTTGGCGCCAAAGTGGCGCTGGTCGAAAAGCATCTGATGGGCGGGGATTGCTTGAACGTGGGCTGCGTGCCGTCGAAGGGCATCATCCGCGCGGCACGTGCTTGGGCGGATCTCCGACGTGCGGCGGAGTTCGGGATTGGAGTCCCTCCCGGCGTCACCTACGATTTCAGCGCGGTCATGTCCCGTATGCGAAGATTGCGGGCACGTATCAGTTCCAACGATTCCGCGCACCGTTATGCCAACCTGGGCGTGGATGTGTTCCTGGGGCACGGGCGGTTCACCAATAGGGAGACGATCCACGTCGAAGGCACGGCGGGTAACCGGACGCTCACATTTGCCAGGGCCGCGATTTGCACGGGCGCACGGGCCTCCGTGCCTTCCGTCCTGGGCTTGAAAGAGGCGGGCTACCTGACCAACGAAACAGTGTTCTCATTGACCTCGTTACCTCGGCGGTTAGCGGTCATTGGCGCTGGCCCTATCGGCTGTGAAATGGCGCAGGCCTTTGCACGGTTCGGCAGTCACGTGTCCTTGATCGAGGCGTTGCACGGCATTCTGCCCAATGAAGACCGTGACGCCGCTCAGGTAGTGCAGCAACAGATCGAGAAGGACGGCGTCGCACTGCTGTGCTGTGGACAGGACCTGCGGGTCGTCAAAACGGCCGATGGCAAACGGCTGACAGGCGCTTCACATGGCGTGCCGTACGACGTCATCGTCGATGAAATCCTTGCCGGAGTCGGTCGGACGCCGAATGTAGAAGGGTTGGGACTGGAACAGGCCGGCGTGGAATTCAATGCCGGGGGCGTGAAGGTGAACGGTCGGTTGCAAACGAGCAATCCCAGGATTTTCGCCGCTGGCGATATCTGCTCCCGGTTCAAGTTTACCCATGCTGCCGACGCAATGGCGCAGATCGTGGTACAGAACGCCCTGTTCCCTCATCCGTTCGGGCTGGGCTATGCAAACGCGGACTCGCTGGTCATTCCCTGGTGCACCTATACGGAGCCGGAAATTGCGCATATCGGCATGTACGAAAAAGATGCCAACGCCAAGGGCATCGAGGTGGAAACCTACACGTTCAACCTGGACGAGGTCGACCGGGCGATCCTTGACGGCGAGGAAAATGGATTCGCACGGATACATCTCCGCAAGGGGACGGACAGAATCCTGGGGGCGACGATCGTGGCTGCTCACGCCGGCGATTTGATCAACGAGTTTTCCGTGGTGATGAAAGCCGGTAAGGGGGCCAGGACCATTGCCGGGACGATTCATCCTTATCCGACCCAGGCCGAGGTCAACAAGAAAGTTGTCAACCTGTGGAGAAAAGCGCATTTCAGTCCGGCCAGGAAGAACAAGCTCGTTCGCCTCTTCGCCTGGATGCGCAGGGGATAGGACACGGATGCTGTGAGCGGCCTGCGTTGGACCCTCGGATGGCTCGCCTTTGGATTCCTCGTCTTGGGATTGTTCCTCGCGGTCTCAGCTTCGACGGAGGATTCTTCCATCGTTCTGGAAGTCGGAAGATTTTCCGGCAGCCGCCCCGGATCCGCTCTGCCCGATGGGTGGAAACCACTGACCTTCAAGAAAGTCGCCAAATCCACTGTCTATGAGTTGGTCACGGATGGCTCTGCCGTCGTGGTCAAAGCCACAAGCGATGCGGGTGCGTCCGGTCTGACGAAAGAGGTCAAAATCGATCCGTCGATCTTTCCCGTCGTCCACTGGCGGTGGAAGGTCGAGAATCTGCTGACCCGCAGCGACGTGACGCGTAAGAGCGGCGACGACTATCCTGCCAGACTATACATCACGTTCGAATACGATCCGGAGAAGGTCAGTCTCGGCAGGAAGCTGAAGTACCAAGCCGGGCGAGCGCTGTTCGGCGATATTCCGATTGCCGCCCTCAACTACATCTGGGATGCCAAGACACCCGTTGGAACGGTCGTCGACAATGCCTACACCGATTTCGCGAAGATGATTGTGGTTGAAACCGGTGCGACCAAGGTCGGCATGTGGGTCGAGGAGTCGCGGAACGTCTATCGGGATTACAAGGAAGCGTTCGGCGAGGATCCGCCCATGATCAACGGTATTGCGATCATGACGGACACCGACAACACGAAAGAACGAGCGATCGCCTATTACGGAGACATCCGGTTTGCGCGGGAGGGGCGATGATCAAGAAGGGGAGCTCAAAAGCGGAAGAGGCCGGCCTCTTCGTGGCCGGCCTCTTCGTGGACACCACCGCGCCCAGAGTGGGTGCGCGGATTCAAGGGGGTTACTGAATCGAATTCGCGAAGCCGCCCCGCGTAATTTCGGCGCGAACGGTGTCTCCAACCTTCTTCTGCTTGATGTACTTGGTCCCCTGTCCGACGTAGAGCTTCACCTGATTGCCCTCGAAGTCTTCGACGGTATAGGCGTTCTCCTTGATTTCTTTCACCGTGCCTCCCACGGTCCTCCAGGCCGGACCCGGCTTTTCATCGTGATGGCCTGGCTTGGGAGCTGCCTGTACCACCGGCACATGCCCCATCGAGGCGGCTGCTGCAGCGGCAGATTTGTGTGAGGACGTTTTCTTCGATTCCTTCGCCATGGTTGGCGCGGCGACAATGGCCGCCACAGCGATCATTGCGACGATCGTGATCATGTTGTTCTGCAGACTGTTCTTCATGGCACCCTCCTTAAGACGACATGGCTTCAAATCCGCTCCCTGACGGTTCAGCAAGGCATGTGCCGGATGGCCTAGCGGTCTCACTTAGGAAATTCAGTGGGTTGTAAGCCTCATCCCTGCCTATGACGCGTCATCCGGGTATCAATGGAAAAAAAACGGCAGAAACCTGTCCAAATATGACCGTCTTTACCCATGTGAGGGAGAGTGATGGCATGCAGATCGCCGATCTGAAGTTTGCTGGACGAAGTGTGCGAAGCTTGATAAGAGGGAACTGAGTCGCGGTTTCCATTACGAACAGGAGGGAGACATGACACGGACTGTTGTTGTTATCGGCGGTGTGCTACTGGCGGCCGGAATGGCCTATGGACAAGCGGAGACGCCCGGGATCGATCAACGGCAGGCGAACCAAGAACAGCGCATCGATCAGGGTATTGCAAGCGGCCAACTCACCCAACGGGAAGCGGGTCGGCTGGAGCAGCAGCAGAAGCATATCAACACGATGGAGGATAAAGCCAAGTCCGATGGAGTCGTGACGAAAAAGGAACGGGCCCGCCTCCACGCCGCCCAAGACAAGGCTTCAAAGAAGATCTACCGCCAGAAACACGACCGTCAGAAAAGCCGGCATCAATAGTTCGCGCTGTTCACATGACGTGACGAGGGGGTTCGGTATTCGCCGGACTCCCTCGTGTCGTTTCTGTGCCTTTTCGGGTCCGCACAGAGACGTTTCGAGAGCCTAGAGAAAGTACTACAATGCGCGAAATGGCGCCCCACCAGTCCCGACGACAGTTGCTACGACGATTGCCGCAAAGGATCGTCCGATTGTTGCGCGAGCTTGGACGGTTGGCTGACGAGAAAGGGATTGGGCTGTATCTCGTCGGCGGAGTCGTAAGAGATCTTCTACTCAAGCGCAGCAATTGGGATGTGGACCTGACCGTCGAAGGCAACGGCATCTCGTTCGCCCGTCTGGTGACGAATCGGTATGGGGCCGGCCTGGCGCTGTTCGAACGCTTTGCGACCGCTCGCTTGGTCTTTCCCGATGGCCTTAAAGTCGACATCGCGAGCACACGACGTGAGAGTTATGCCGATCCCGCGGCGCTTCCCGAAGTCGTGACCGCTTCGCTCGAGGAAGATTTGTTTCGGCGTGATTTCACGATCAATGCGATGGCGATCCAGCTGAACCTGGCCCACTGGGGAGAACTGCACGACCCGTTTGGGGGACAACAGGATCTGAAAAACAAGACGCTGCGCGTTCTGCACGACCGGAGCTTCGTCGATGATCCGACCAGAATCTTTCGCGCAATTCGCTTCTCGGAACGATTCGGCTTTCGGATTGAACCGAATACCGGGCGCTTGCTTGCGCGCGCCTCGAGCCTGAACCTCGTGGCCCGGCTCTCAGGGCCGCGGCTTGCCAATGAAATTTTTGCGCTTATGAACGAGGACCACCCGGACGCCGCGATTCGACGTCTTCGCCGGCTCCGCTTGCTCCGGTTCCTCCACCCACGTCTCTCGCCGGGAAAACATACCGAACGGCTCCTGGCCGTGCTCCCGCAAACCATCGGCGCTTGGAAGCGACGCTGTCCTGAGTTCTTTCTCAATCGCCCGCTGTTATGGGTCATGGCGCTGCTCGCGCATGCCTCTGCTTCTGTGATCGCCGGTACGATCCAGCGACTCCAGCTGACCACCACGGAATCTAGAGCACTGGGATGGGCAGGTGAGAAGACCGGCCGTGTGGCCAAGACACTCTCAGCCGATGCGTTGCGGCGGCCCTCCCAGATCTATCGCCTGCTTTCGAGGCTGCCGAATGAAGCGTTGGCTCTGGTGCTGGCCAAGGGCCTTGTGAGCAGCAAGGCGGCTGGAATCGTGCGGCTGAAACGACGATTAACGAGATTTCTCGAGCGCGATCGCCTTACGACCACGACGATCAACGGAAACACACTCAAAGAGTTTGGTCTTCGCCCGGGCCCTCATTTCAAAAAAATTTTGGACAGGCTGCTGGATGAGCGGTTGGATGGCAGGATTACGGCTGCCGCTCAGGAACGAGACCGTGCTCGCATTTTGGCAAAGCAGTACAGTTAGAGGCGGTATCTCCGCAGCCGCTGATCGTTTTCAATCTTTCCGAACAGGTCGTTCAGCGCCGCTTGTACAGCGAAATTAATTGGACCTCGGTCCTCTTGTCCCGTGGCTTTGCCGAAGCCGATATATTTCGAAAGAGCGCGCTTGCCTGACGCTTCCAGCAACGTGGCGTCGATGCGGGCCACATAGACATGATCGAAGTCGGAATCGACGCTCGGGTCAATATAGATATTGAGCCGCATGGAGAGATCAAGATCGGTTTGACTGTCGGTCGACAGGTAGGTAAACGTTTTGCGTGCCGCGAGATAGTCTGCGATCGACCGTTCCCAATCCTTTTTTGCCTTGCCGAGGGGTTGAGCGACTCCTGTCACCCTGTTTTCGATGCGTGGATCCGCAACCATCGTGGCACCCGGCTCAACCTGATACGCTTCGATTTCCGTCAGCCTGACCGTGGCGGAATAAGGAAGAGGCGATGCAGTTGGAACCACCGCACCCGGTTGATAGACCAGTTGTGGGGAACAGGAGAGAGTGAGTAGCAGCGATGTGAACACCGGTAACAGGAGGGGCCCGCTCGGGCGAAGACGCGCTGGAGTAGACATCATCTCGGCTCCCTCCACGAGAAGCATCACCCTACAACCCGGGATGCGTCGTTGCAAGGGGTGGGCATCTCGCGGTCTGCTTGCGGTAGCCCTGAACGGAGGCCCCGACTAGTTCATCGGGATAGTCGTGGTGGCCACCTCAGTGGGAAGCAGCAACGTCACCATCGCCTGATTCTGCTCGTCCGGTTGCACCAAGGCAAACAGCGGAACCGGCTGAGGGACTGCGCCGTGGGGAAACGCCAATAGCGCTGGAAAATCGATCAAAGGCGCCGTGGTCGGTTGCGCCGTCAGGCGAAGCCTGAACGCCATCAGCACGTCTCGCAATCTGGCAGACCGTTCGTCCTCTGTCAGCGTCTTGCCCGGAGCAATACCGGTGTCCCATAGGGGCTTCGTCACTGTGACAGAAAACGACAAGCCGAGTTGTTTGGCTGTCGGTGTGACATCAATTAACGCACCAGTTTCGATTGCCTGCTGAAAAGGAATTGGCGCCGGCGTGGTGTGGTTAGGTGACTGCTCTGATTCTTCTACGGGCTCTCTCCGGACGGACATCGGTGCCAACTGCTCTTCTGGCATTTCCTGACCTACAATGCCCAGATCTGATGTTTTCGGAGTTGGCAGGGACTTCAGGATTCCCTCATAGACCGCTCTGGCTCGAGCGGACCATCGGGGATTCAAGGGACGGCCGGCAAAGGCGGCCTCGGCGGCGTGGCGTTCGTCATGGGAAAGGGCACGAGGATTCTCGTTGTTGTCCATACATAGGAACATAAGTCGCCTAGGATGAAAGTCAAGGATCCGCCGGTCGCTAGTCCCTGAGCGGCTGGCCCTTTGTTTCCGGAGCAAACCACAGGACGCCGAGGCCGACAAGGTACACCAATGCTACGGTACTGGCGGCACGGCCGAAGGTGCCGAGCGCGGTCACCAGCCAGCCGGTCAAGAACGGCGAGGCGGAAGCCAAAATTCTTCCGGCATTGAAGCAGAAGCCAGCGCCGGTGGCACGGAGCCTCGTCGGATAGAGCTCAGGCAGATATATCGGGAAACCGCTGAAAATGCCGTTGTTGAAGAAGCCGAGGACCGGCAACAGCATCAGCACACCGGCATAATGCGATGGAAGCAGGTACGTCGTAGGCAGCATGACCAAGCTACCGACGCACATGAAGGCAAAGACGGGCCGTCGTCCAAAGCGGTCGGCGAGGGGACCGAAGCTGAGATACCCGAAAATCGCTCCGGCGTTCAAGGCCATGATCGCATAGCTCACGGCCTTAGTGAGGGTGGCCGGCTCAGCTCCGCGGAACTCTGGTAATTCATGCACCAGGGTCGGCGCCCAGTTGGTCGAACCCCAAAGACCGAATACCGCAACGAAGGCCAGCGTCGATCCAGCCAGCGTGGCCCGTTTCAAATCCCCTTCAAAGATCGCCGACAAGGGGATTACCCGTTGCGCGTGTGCGTGGGTCCAACGGTCCGGTTCCTTCACCCACCAGCGGACGAGTAGCGCCAAGAACGCGGGCAGGATGCCGATGAGAAACAGCCCGCGCCACCCGTACGCATCCTTAAACGCGAGATTGCAGCCGGCCGCCAGAAAAAATCCCACGGCCCAGGCGCTCTGTAAAATTCCGGCCGCCTTGGCGCGCGTCTCTTCCGGCCACGTCTCAGCCACAATCGCCGCGCCCGCCGCCCATTCTCCGCCGATGCCGAGTGCGGTGAGAAAGCGATAGGCCGCGAGTTGCCACCACTCCTCTGATAACGCCGCGGCTCCGGTGAATCCCGCGTAGATGATGATGGTCGCCATCAGCACCTTCGTCCGGCCAAAGCGGTCGGCGGCAATGCCGAACGCGATGCCGCCGATGGCCCAGCCGATCAGAAATATTGAAAAGATAATGCCGCCGTACCAACCGATGCGCTCAGCTGCGTGCGGATCGCCCGAGGTGTGCAGCAGATCGTGAAGAGCCGGATGCAGCACGATGGCATAAATCGTGGCGTCCATCGCATCGAAGACCCATCCAAGCCATGCGACGAACAACACCAGCCATTGATAACGGGTCACTCCGTCAAACCACCATCGATTGCGCGGTGATGAGGGTTGTTCAGTAGGGACAGGACACATCGCGCGCCAGGCTACGGGGGTTCAGAGCGGGAGTCAAGATGAAGCCGCGAGAATTGCCATGATATAGTCGCGGCCATGCCTCGCGTGGATTTTTACCGCATCCTGGGCGTCTCTCGTGAGGCGTCGGACGACGTCATCAAGAAGGCCTACCGGAAGTTGGTCTTCGAACATCATCCCGACCGCAATCCCGACAGTACAGAGGCGGAAGAGAAGATACGTGAAATCAATGCCGCCTATGAGGTCATCGGCGACGCGGAAGCGCGACGCAATTACGATCGGCTCAACTGGGGCGACGAGTTCGCACCCGATGTTGTCGATGTCGCCGTGCTGCTCGAGGAGATGGAGAAAAAGCTCTTCGACGAAGGGCGCAAGGAACTGTTTGCCCTTCTCATGAAGGATGTGCCTAGGATCAAGGCCGAGTTGGCGTTGATCCGGGAGCGGGTGGTCAAAGATCAAGGATACGATTCATTTAAGGAAACAGTAGTCCACGCCCGTGCGGCGGAGATCATGCTCGAGCTGGCGACCGAGGAGATGGAAGGCCGCAGGAAGCGGTTGATCGAAGTGGCGACGCAGATGATGGTGTCGCAAGGTGTCGTCGGCAGAAACGATGAAGGTGGGATCCGCTCGCTACGCGCTCGGCTCGACGAGCACTTTAAGAAAGGCCGACTGCACGGGTTCGCGTCGGCATTGGAGCTGTTATATGAACGACGGTAAGACGTTGGTCAGCGATCTCAGTGAGATTTAGATAACGGACCTGCCACGAATCGCCCCGCCTTCATGACGCCGACGATGCGGCTTCTGTCGCGCAACAGGTTAATCTTCTTCAACGGATTGCCTTCGATGAGCACTATATCGGCTTGCTTGCCTGGTTCGATCGTTCCCACCTGATCGTCAATGCCGATCAATCGTGCGGCAGCGGATGTTGAGGTGAGGATCGCTTCCATCGGGCTCATCCCGTAGGCCACCATCCGTTCCAACTCCTGTGCATTGTCGCCATGATAATTAAAGGGCGTGCCGGCATCCGTCCCCATGGCGATTAAGAGCCCGCGCTGATGGGCTTGCCTGAAGCTGCTCTGATGGCGTTTCGTCATGGCTTTGGCCTTCTCGAGCGCGTCGTCGGGAATGCCACAGCCTCGTCGACACGCACCAGTCGTGGCGAGCGCCGAGAGTGTCGGGACCATATACACGGCGTGCTTCTCGAATAAACTGGCGGCCTCTTCGTCCATTAAGGTGGCATGCTCGATCGAATGGACGCCGGCATGAATCGCATTTTTCATTCCGGACGCGCCATGTGCATGGGCGGCAACTTTTCGCCCGGCCCGTTTCGCTTCATCCACGGCGGCTGAAAGTTCATCCAGCGTCATCTGTGCCTGCTCGGGGGAGGTGCCGGGCGTGAGGACTCCTCCCGAGGCGATCACTTTTATCACTTCGGCACCTGCGACGATCTGTTGACGGACTACCTGGCGGACTTGTTCGACCCCTTCGACTTCTTGGGCAATGACCCGTCGCAGATGCCCTCCAACCATGCAGATAGCCAGGCCTGCCCCGATGATTCGCGGTCCGGGAGTGAGCCCGTTATCGATCGCTTTTTTCAGCGCAAAAATCAGATGGTCGCGCGAGCCGACATCCCGAACGGTCGTCACGCCTGCCTCCAGCGTCTGCCCGGCCGATCGGCTGGCTTTCAGGAGCGTTTCGATTGGCGTCTCCTGTTCAACGGCCTTTACCACATCTGCTTCCCCGCGCCAGCACAGATGTACGTGACAATCGATCAAGCCCGGCAGCAGCGTGAGCCCCCGACCATTGACGCGGGTTGCGCCGCGTGGCATGGAGGTCGTTCGACTGGGGCCGGCAGTGGCAATTGTGTGTTCACGCACGATCACCGTGGCCGGTTCGATGGTTTGTCCCGTCCCATCAATAAGCCGGACATGATGAATGGCGATGACCACGTCGTCAGCTTCCGATCGGAAACGTGATGATGATGCCACCCATCACGTCGTTGAGCTTGAAGTCTCGGCGGGGGCTGTTGGGATGCTTGTTATGGCAATCGACGCAGGCTTGGGAGACCGCGCGGTCAGCATACACCGCTTGAAAGAGACGAAGTTCGCCCCGGCGCACAATGCCGTAATGGGGCTCTGAGGGATCCTTTTGCACGGCGGCCAATCCCACGCGCTCAAGATCGCTGTTCGCACCGTTCCATGCATAGATTGGCGTCAAGCTCGCCAATCGGAAGGAGAACCCGAGGTCTTTGATGGCCACGAGTCGGCCTGATTCCAGTAGAAATTGAGCGGGAAGCGGGACGCCTCGTTCATCACGCCAATGTTCATGGGCCTCGATGCCGTCACGGCTGAGTTTGACGACCACGTTGTCAGTGTAGTTGTTCCGGTTCGCTTCAAGGATGGCGTGGACGAACTCCGCTGTCTTTTGAGGCGAAACCTGATCCGACTTCAGCTGATTGGCCAGGGCGATCGCGAAGATCCAGTAGGCGACGACGGCCGTGAAGGCGAACGCTCCGCCGCCGAGCACCCACAGCAAAGGTTTATTGTCCATACAATGTCACACCTCCGGTCAACTGGACACCTGGCTATACACCCGCGACGCGGCCTGAAGCGCCACTCCTGGCGTGCTCAGCCAGCCGCCTTCCAGAAAGAGCGCTTCCAGCGCATTCAAGAGGGTCAAGACATTGGCTTCGGTCGACGATTCACCCATGAGGCCGATCCGCCAGACTTTGCCTTTCAACGGACCCAGCCCTCCGCCAATGTCAATGCCATACTGCGATAACAATCGTGCGCGGATGTCCGCTTCCGGAATCTGAGCTGGAAGCATGACGCAATTCAGCATCGGCAATCGCCGCCCGGCCGGTGGGAGCGGGACGAGCCCTAAGACCTCCAAGCCCGCCAGTAACGCATTACTGTTGATCTGATGGCGCTTGTATCGAGCAGAGAGGCCTTCTTCCTCGATGAGCCGCAATGCTTCACGCAACCCATAGAGCATCGAGATCGGCGCCGTGTGATGATAGGCTCTGCTGCTTTCCGTCCAGTACTCGGCGATCAATCCCATGTCCAAATACCAGCTTTGACAGGGCAGCCTGCGAGCTTTGACGGTGGCGAGCGCCCGCTCGCTCATCGTAAACGGCGACAAGCCGGGAGGGCAGCTCAAGCATTTCTGGGTGCCGCTGTAACACACGTCGATGCCGAGCCGATCGACGCCGACCGCGAGTCCGCCGAGCGAGGTGACGGCATCGACCACGAACAGCGCATCGTGTCGGCGACACAGGGCGCCGATGTCTTCGAGCGGCTGCCAGGCGCCGGTGGAAGTTTCCGCATGGACGATGGCCACCGCCTTGACGGGGCCGGAACGGACGAGCGCGTGCTCGACGGCGTCTGGCTGGATGCACTCTCCCCACGGGGCTTCGACACGAATCGCTTTCCCGCCGCAGCGGTCGACGACCGACGCCAGCCTTGTGCCGAATATACCGTTGATGCCCACGATGACAGCATCGCCCGGTTCAACCAGATTCACAATCGACGCTTCCATTCCGGCAGAGCCTGTTCCGGAAATAGCGATAGTAAAGCGATGTTCGGTCTCGAAGATCATCCGCAGCGAGGACTGAATATCGTTCATGACGGTCAGAAACACAGGGTCAAGGTGGCCGAGCAGCGGGGTCGAAAGGGCCCGCAACACGCGGGGATGAACCAGGCTCGGGCCGGGACCGAGGAGGAGACGACGCGGGGGGATGAATTCCTGCAGTGTCATGGTGTTCGTGTCACGGACGACTCGTCATCAGGGGGGACAGTATAGCGGACTCATACCGCTTGCAGCCAGTTGGCGGTTGCTCGGGCAGCGCGTCGTTACTTTCGAGGGGTTTTTGGCTGGAAAACGTGCGTGTTATAGTGCAGGCCGTTATGGACGAGTCTCTTACGATTGCCCCCCATCCTTCTTCTTCCGCTCGCTCATGGTGGCGCGAAACTGAAGCGCCGCCTGCAGTCGGATCGTTCCCCACTCATTATTCAACCACGGTGAGCTGGCTCTCAGCGTTGTTGTTGGTCCTCTCGTTCGCCGCAGTCGTGGTCATGGCCTCGTCTACCTTGAAGATCGATCGGTTTGAAGCGCCGGAACAGGCTCTCGGCCTGATGGTCGGACGAACGATGGATGTTCAGGAAGGACTGACCCGCGCTCCCGTGTGGGAACAGCGGATCATGGACTGGTTGTCAGGCGATGGAGCGGCCGAACGCAGGCAGGCGATCGACTGGTATCAGGAGTTGGCCGCACGCACTGAGGATCCGTCCGTGCCCTTGCAGCTGGCGATCCTTCAAGCCGAATCGGGGCAGGTGTCGCAAGCGCTGCTGTCCACTCATGAATGGGACCGCAAGGATGATCCGCTTCCCGAGTTTGGCGAGATCATTCGTGCAGCCTACGGTGAAGCGCCCCTTCTGAATCCCGACGCCGTCGAGGCCCTGCAGAGTCGCCTGGCCGATGTGCTGCCGGTCGGATGGTTCTACGATCGCCTCATCATCAAATTGGCGAGGCACGCCGGCCACACGGAACTCGCCTCGGTCATCCAGGAGCAGTCCGACCGGCGCGCCGATCGGTTATATCGCTATTCGCGCAGATTGACCGTCCTCGAACTGGTCATCATGCTCGCAGGGTCCGGTTGTCTGGTGATGATCTGGCGTGCAAGCCGGGCGGGGAGAAATTTGATCCGCCTGCATGATCCCGGGATTCCACCTCCATGGCCCGGCAGCGTGGGAGCAGCCGTGCTGTTACGAGGCGGTGCCATTGGCGCCATCGTCATGGCCTTCTGCCTGATCTACATGCCGCCCGAGAATGCGTCGTTGCGGGCCCTGGCGATTCCCCTGACCAACGTCCCGGTGTTGGCGCTGGCCTACTACCATTTGTTTAGGCCCGCCGGCATGACCTTCGAAGAAGGATTCGGCCTTGGTCTCCCGTGGGGTTCCTTCAGCAAGCTGATGTTGGCGGTGTTTGCAGTCGTTGCCGCGGGCCTGTGGGGGGAGTGGTTCATGGATCGCGCGGCCGAACAGTGGCAGCTCGCGAGCCATTGGACCGAATGGTTCGATGAGGATCTCGTCTGGGGATCGAGCTCGCTGACGATGGTCAGCCTGCTCGAGTACGTGATCCTTGCCCCGCTGTTCGAAGAACTCGTGTTTCGGGGATTGCTCTTTGCGATTCTGCGCCGCAAGTTCCGGTTCCTTCCGGCGGCGCTCCTCAGCGCGGTCATCTTCGGTTTGGCGCACGGCTATGGTGTGGTTGGGCTGATCAGCGTCTGTTGGAGCGGCGTCTTATGGGCCTGGATCTACGAAAAGACAGGGAGCCTCGGCCCAGGTATCCTGGCGCATGCGATCAACAACCTTCTCGTCTGCCTGTCCGTCATGTCGCTGCTGCGCTTCGGACAGTAATCGCTGCGCCTCACTCAGTCTGCGTTCCGCCCTGACTTTGTTGGAGGTCTTTGAGCGCGTGAAACAGGTCGGGATGACGCATCGAGAAGTTGGCTTCCTGAAGCATCGCACGTAGCTTCGTCGTGTTGATCCGCTTTCCTAGTGCCTGCCTCTGCTCTCCTGTCTGTGGCTCGACGAGTTGACCTCCATCGAGTCCTCGGCCAATTTCTCTCCACGTCCTCGGCACGCCATCGCTAACATTGTAGACGGCTCCGGATACTCCGTGTTCTAACGCCGCCAGGCAGATTGCCGCCAAGTCCTCTACGTGAATCAGATTCACGTATTTGTCCGAAAGCCCGACGCGCCCGCTCTTGATCCACTCGTAAGGATGTCGGCCCGGCCCATAGATGCCGGCCACCCGCAAGACGATCGCCCCGCATTTGTCACGGAGGAATTCTTCGCCTTGCACGCGCGGTTTGGCGAGATCGATCGGCGCGGTTTCATCGATCCAAGGTGGTGGATGGTCGTGAGCGACGCCGATGTCGTATGCTGACGTGCTGCCCAGCACGACGAGCCGTCGAGACGGTCTATTGATACGTGAGGCGAATTGTTGAACGGCTGGTAACGGTGAGGCAGGAAAACACCACAGTAAATCGGCATCGGAGGGGATGTTACTCCATGTCTCCGCTTCCGTCAGGTCGAACCGCAGTCTCTGTGTCAGTGGAAGCCGCTTGAGATGGTTCTCTGGATCTCGGCTCGTATGTAGGACAGTCGGGTAAGAATTTGTAAGGGACAGCATAAAGCGGGCCAGGTAGCCTGATCCCAGGATCACAACAGTGTCTCGTTTAATCTTCATGCGGAGTCCTGTCTGGATTTGAGAACAGTGTGCCTTCGGCGATTGGCGAGAATCTACGGAAATCAACTAACGGGCGATCGCAACGGCGGGTCGTCCGTAATCTTCAGGGTCAGACGACGCTCTTTCGAACCGCAGACTTCCCCCTACAAGACGCCTAGTAAGGCTTTTTAAAGATACGTAATTGTGCATACATAATTTCGTACTTTGGTTAAGTTAGAATGCGGTGGCCATGAAACCATCACTCCTCCTCCTCGCTGTAACTGTCCTTTTCTTGACAAGCTGTGTCGATGACAACGGGAGCGGAGGCAATGTGGCCCCCACCAGCGGAGCGGTCGTCTATCTTGCAGATCAAGACATCGTCGGTGTCTTTGAGTTATTCCTGGCCACCTCGGGAACGAAGCTGAATCCGCCACTACCCGCCGGGCGCACCGTGCAAAGTTTCGCATTGACACCGGATGCATCAGCGGTAGTTTATATAGCCGATCAAGACCAGAACGATGTCTTCGAACTCTATCGCGTGAGTTTGGCCTCCCCTGGATCCAGTACCAAACTAAATGGCCAGCTTGCTCTCTGTGGACTTGCTGTCTGTGGAGATGTGACAGCGTTTGCCGTCACGCCTGACAACAGTGCTGTAGTGTACATCGCGGATCAAACCGCCGACGATGTGTTTGAGTTGTTCCGCACTGTCCTGACGACTATGGTGAATTCAAAACTCAACCCCAACTTTGCGGCAGGACAAAATATCGATGCGTTCGCAGTCCTCCCAAACAGCACTGGGGTGATTTATCGCGCCAATCAAAATACAGCTGGTGTGAAGGAATTGTATCGTGTGCTGTTCACTACTGCTCCTTCCACTGACCGGCTCATTACTCCGCCGCTCATCACAGGACAGAACGTGGGCGCGTTTACACCAACTCCTGATAGCGCCAACGTCGTGTATATCGCGAATCGACCCGTTGCTTTGAACTTGTTTATCGTCCCGGCCGGAGGTGGGGGCAGCATCCAATTGAACAGCGTCTCTCCGATCAATGCAAACGCAAATGTGACTGATTTTGCGGTGACGCCTGACGGGCTTTCTGTGGTCTTTCGCGCCGATCAGGATATCGATCAGGTCTTTGAACTGTACCGGACCGTGATTGCCTTAGCACCGGCGAACACCAAACTGAATACTCCCCTTGTTTTCGGCATGAATGTCACTTCGTTTGGCGTCATTCCAGACAGCAGCGGTGTCGTGTATGTTGCCGATCAGAGGACGGTTAATGTGTTTGAGTTGTTTCGATCGCTGTTCTCAGGGAGCCCGCCCACTTCTCCGTTGAACCCGCCTTTCGTCGCGGGACAGGCAGTAGCGGACTTTGTTTTCATCCCCAACGGGAGCGGGGTCGTCTACCGGGCAGATCAAAATACCGATGGCGTGAATGAGCTTTACCGTGCGCTGTTCGGGTTTCCCGGTTCGACCAGGCTCAATCCTGCGCTCGTCATCGGACAAAACGTTGCAACCTATGCCGTGTCACCCGATAGTGCCAGTGCAATTTACCTTGCGAATCAGGACAATGTTGCGATTACAGAATTGTATCGGGCTGCATTTTCCTCCCCAGGCGTGAGTACCAAACTGAATACCCCGCTCGTTGCAGGGAAGAACGTCACAGATTTTGCTGTTCAGTGACAAAGATTTTCGGTCATTGGCGGGTACAGGCCTTGACTCAACGCTGACGGCATCCTAGCATCACTGGATGCCGCTCTCTGTTTTCCATCCCCTCATTGCTGACTGGTTCGCTTCATCTGTCGGCACCCCCACTGACGTGCAGGTTCAGGCCTGGCCTGCGATCCAGTCCGGGCAGGATGCTCTCATCGCCGCACCGACCGGCTCGGGAAAGACGTTTGCGGCCTTTCTGTCCTCCATCGATCAACTGTTCAAACAAGCGCTCACCTGTGAGCTCGACGACCGGACGCAGGTTCTGTACGTTTCCCCGCTGAAGGCTCTGAGCAACGACATCCAGAAAAACCTTCGGCAGCCGCTGGCCGAGATCGGTGAGGCGGCCCTCCAAGCCGGACTCCTCATGCCCGAGCTGCGGGTGCTGGTCCGGACAGGCGACACGCCGATGGCGGATCGCCAGCAGATGCTCAAGCGGCCGCCGCACATCCTCGTGACGACGCCGGAATCTCTGTTCATCCTGCTCACGGCCGAGAAAAGCCGGCGCCTGTTGCAAACCGTCCGGACCGTGATCGTCGATGAAATCCATGCCATTGCGCCGAACAAGCGCGGAGCGCATTTAGCGCTCTCACTGGAACGCCTGGAAGCCTTGACGCTCACAAAACCTCAGCGAATCGGGTTGTCGGCCACGCAGCGTCCCATCGAATTGGTGGCGAAATTCCTGGCCGGAGACCGTCCGCTTCCGACGGTCATCGACGTCGGTCACAAGCGGCGGATGGACGTTGGGATCGAAGTCCCGAAGGACGAGTTGAGCGCGGTCGTCACCAACGCCATTTGGTCGGATATCTATGATCGTGTGGCCGAGCTAGTACGAGCGCACCGGACAACGCTCGTGTTTGTCAACACACGCCGGTTGGCCGAGCGAGTCTCGCACCATTTGGAAGAGCGGCTGAAAGACCTCGGACCAGGCGCGGTGGCAGCGCACCACGGAAGCCTGTCGCGGCAGATCCGGCTTTCTGCGGAAGAGCGCCTCAAGAGCGGCACGACCCGCGTCGTAGTGGCCACGGCATCCTTGGAGCTGGGCATCGACGTCGGAACGGTGGATCTGGTGTGTCAGATCGGTTCGCCGCGGGCCATCGCCACCTGTTTGCAGCGGATCGGCCGCGCAGGGCATTGGGTCAGGGCGATTCCGAAGGGCCGGCTCTTCGCCACGACGCGCGACGAATTGCTCGAATGTGCGGCGCTAATACGGGCCATGAGGGCGGGAACATTGGATCGCATTTGGGTGCCTCCGGCGCCGTTGGATATTCTCGCTCAACAACTCGTCGCCGCCGCCGCGACGCAATCGTGGTCTGAAGCCGACCTCTACACACTCGTCCGCCGTGCGTTTCCCTATCGAGAGCTCGAGCGAACGGAATTCAATCGCCTTGTGCGCATGCTGGCGGAAGGCATCTCAACGAATCGAGGACGCGGACTGGCCTATCTGCACCATGATCGCATCCATCACACGGTGAAAGGGCGGCGGGGCGCGAGGTTGGCTGCGATCACGTCCGGAGGCGCGATTCCCGATACGGCCAATTATGCGGTGGTGTCAGAGCCGGAGGGGACGGTCGTGGGGTCGGTCGATGAGGATTTTGCGGTGGAGAGCCTGGCCGGCGACATCATCCTGCTGGGCAACACCTCCTGGCGCATCAAAGGCGTGGAAATGGGGAGAGTGCGCGTCGAAGATGCGCATGGCGCGCCGCCGAACATTCCGTTCTGGCGGGGCGAGGCCCCCTCGCGCACCTCCGAGCTCTCGGCCGAAGTGGCCGATGTACGCAGGGAAATCGCAGAGAGAGCGCTCAACGCACAGCACTCGGCCCTTCACTGGCTTATACAGGAATGTGGCCTGGACGCGCGTGGCGCCCAGCAGGCCGTCGAGTACGTGCTGAGCGGCCGCTCCGTTCTCGGAACGGTACCCACGCAGGCCACCATTGTGGCTGAACGGTTTTTCGACGAAAGCGGCGGAATGCAACTTGTCATTCACGCCCCCTTCGGTGGGCGCATCAACAAGGCCTGGGGATTGGCCTTGCGCAAGCGCTTCTGTGTCACCTTTGATTTCGAACTCCAAGCTGCGGCCACTGATAACGGTCTGGTTATCTCGCTCGGCGAAAAACACAGTTTCCCGTTGGAATCCGTGTTCGGCTATCTGCATTCGCAAACGGTGCGGGAAGTGCTGCTGCACGCCGTGCTGGCCGCGCCCATGTTCGCCACACGCTGGCGTTGGAACGCCTCGCGCTCGCTGGCGCTGCTGCGCTTCTCAAACGGCAAGAAAGTTCCCCCGCAGATCCAGCGGATGAAAGCCGAGGATCTGCTCGCGGCAGTCTTCCCCGATGCGATTGCCTGCCAGGACAATATGACGGGGGATCGAGAGCGCCGGATTCCCGACCATCCGTTGGTCCAGGAAACGCTGCGCGACTGCCTGACTGAAGCCATGGACGTCGAGGGGCTGACGCAGGTGTTACAACGAATCGAGGCCGGGGAGATTCGCTGCGTCGCCGTCGACACGCCGACACCCTCGCCCTTTTCGCACGAAATATTGAATGCCAATCCTTACGCCTTCCTCGACGACGCGCCGCTCGAGGAGCGTCGGGCGAGGGCCGTGGAACTGCGCCGAACCCTGCCGGTGGAGCTGGCCGGCGAGGTCGGGGCATTGGATCCTGTGGCCATCGACGAAGTGGTCAGGGAATCCTGGCCGGTTGTGCGTGATGTCGATGAGTTGCACGATGCGCTGCTCTCGCTCGTCTGGCTTCCTGGCGGAGAGGTGTCGGGTTGGCAGCAGTTCATGACGGAGCTGAAGCATTCAGGACGCGCCGCCGAACTGACCGCCATCGATGGAGCACATCGCATCAGTGGATGGGTGGCCGTGGAGCATGCGGCCGATGTTGCACGGCTGTTGGCAGGAGACGGCGATGAACGGACCCTCGATACCATTGTGCTGGGCTGGGTGGAGAGCATCGGTCCAACGACGGCGCGGGAATTGACCGCGCGGTTACATCTGCCGAAGGGAAGTCTGGAAGACGCTCTGGTCCGTCTCGAAAGCCAGGGCCAAGTCCTCCGCGGCCAGTTTCGGCCTAGTGGCCAAAATGCGGATTTCAAATCTCAAATGGCAAATGATGAAGGGCAGACCACGGCGCTTGAGTGGTGTCATCGCCGGCTGCTCGCCCGGATTCATCGCCGCACCGTTGGGAAACTGCGCAAGGAGATTGAGCCCGTCGCCACGGCGGATTTCATGCGGTTTCTCTTCCAGTGGCAGCATGTCGCGCCTGGTTCCCGCCAACACGGGGAGGCCGGTTTGCTCGAGGTGGTCAGGCAGCTGGCGGGATTTGAGGTGGCGGCCTCAAGTTGGGACACGCAACTGCTCCGTCTGCGAATGGGCAAATATGAACCTGCACTGCTCGACCGCCTATGCCTGAGCGGAGCGGTGAGCTGGGGACGACTGGCGCCTCATCCCAGGCTGATGGACCAAACTGCTCGTGAAGAAGGCCGCCGGATTACGCCGACCAGCCTGGCTCCGATCAGCCTTTTCCCTCGTGAAGAGGGCGTATGGCTGCTGGAGGCGTTACGAGACAATTTCGGGACGGGGCCTGAGCCGTATGCCGCCTTGAGCGCCGTCGCGCGAAACCTTCGACGGGTCTTGGAGGAACGAGGCGCCAGTTTCTTTGCGGACCTCGTAGGATCAACGGGTCATCTGCCAGCGGAAGTCGAAGAGGCCCTGTGGGAATTGGTGGCCGCCGGATTGGTCACTGCCGACGGGTTCGATAATCTGCGTGCGCTCATGGATCCGCGCCGTCGTCGGGCCGAAGGTCGTGAGCGCGCGCGCCGGCCGCGCCATGCCGCCGGCCGATGGTCGCTGCTGAGGACGACGAAAACGTCTGTCGCAACAAGCCAAGGCCAGGCGCATTCGCACTCCGCATTGGCGGAGCGAGGTGCGCGGCAATTGCTACGCCGGTATGGGGTGGTCTTCAGGGATCTGTTGGCTCGCGAAGTACTGGTGCAGTCTTGGCGCGACTTGCTCGTCGTGTATCGACGGATGGAATTGAAAGGAGAAGTCCGCGGCGGGCGATTCGTCTCTGGTTATGTCGGAGAGCAGTTTGCCTTGCCGGAAGCCGTTGAGGCGCTCCGGGCCATCAAGAAGCATCCGGGGTCAGCCGCCGGTGTAGAAATCAAGCTCTCCGCTTGTGATCCCTTAAACCTCAGCGGCGTGATTCTGCCCGGTCCCCGGGTACCAGCCGTGCCGAGCAACTTCATCGTATTCCGTGATGGCCTGCCCGTTCGCACTGTAACGGCGCGGAATGATGACCTTCGCACGCGCGAAGTCGCGCAACTCTCCCATGGGATATAGATTCGGTCCGCGATGCAATTCTGAGCCGCCGGTCAACGGGATACAGTGGCTGCTGGCGACGGATTTGTCACGAGCAGCGCAAGGGTCTCTTGGGGATTGCTCTGGTGCTCCATCATCAATGGATAGCGGGACTGCGCATGGGCGTAAAATGATGCTCGCCGATCTTGCGGGATCCCCATCAGCGTGCTTAAGGAAGCAAGATACTCGCCTTGTCCATTTGCCATGTCTTGCTTGAGGTTCTCGAAGTTAAACGCCATGAAGGCATTGACCCTTTGATCTTCCTTGACCAGGCCATCCTCTGTGAACCACGATCTTCCGGATGTGGAGGAGAGAAAATTGTTGATCGTTTCGGTAATACTGCAGGCTGAGAGAGAGAGAACCAGCGCTGCGGCACCGAAGAGAAGCGTCAGTATGTGTCTTGGTTGTCCCATGGCCGCCTCCTGATTGGTGATTGATCAGATGTGAGCCTTACTCTAGAGCAGACAGTGAGGAAGGATCAAGTCACTGTCTGTTCATGAGGACAAGGGGCGCCCCGAGTTGCCTCAGGCACACAGCGTGGAAAGGATAGACACTTTCCACGCGGCAGCAGGATTATTCAATTATTCCATAACCGCTGATACCACTTTTTCTCGTCACTCGTCGGCCGGGCGGCGAGATTCATGGCCTTCCGGATCTCACTGATATTCCAGCCGGTCAGCGTCGCCACTGTCTGTGCCTGTCGTTCATAACGGCCATGTAGCTGTTCGCGATAAGTCGCAGCCGCGGCGCAGTCGTCCTGTCCGGCCCAGGGGTGACGGAGAATATACCGGACCTGGAAATTTGCTCGATCGGAGGTTTCCTGAAACAACAGGTCTTCCGGAAAATGCCCCTCGTCATAGCGGACATGGAGGCGCGTCAGAAACACATTCTGTGCCTGCGGGGCCCTGCCGGGACGGCCGTGGGGCTCCAGCCAGAACACGCCGAGACTCCGGAGCTCTTCCCCTGAAAGCGGATCTGCCGCGCAGGGGTCGCACCAGGTCATATCCCAGGCATATTCCAGGAACACGCCGCGGTGCTGTTCTCGCTTCACTTGCTGGGCAAACAGGTCGCGGTAGAAGTCGCCGAATCGGTCTTTGACGTACAGCGGAATTTCTTGCGCCTCCGGCACGCGCACCGTGCGATAGTTCGTGGTTTCGACCCTCCCTTGCCTCGTGAGGAAGTACACGAACAGTTCTTGAGGGCCGTCTGCATTGACGGTTCCCAAGCGGATCGGCAGCATGAATCTCGGCGACTCGAACGCGATCTGAAGCGGCCGCAAATGGGTGAGGCCCAGCTTCGCCTGTTCGCCCAGATTGACCTTCGCAACGAAGAATTTGAGGTTCTGTCTGATGTAACTGTGCAGCACCGAAGAGGCGCCTTTGGGAATGCGGTACCCGTTCTCAGTGAGCCAGGTTTCGAGTCCGGCGCTCTCGTGTGCCGAGAGGATGAGAATGTCGTATTCACCGACGGTGTATTGCGCCTCTACCGTCACGCCGAGCGCCTTTTCCCGCTCGCGCTGGAGCGAGGGACTCGATTTGGCCATCAAGTCCATGGCCCGGCTTTCGGGGTAGAGCGCCTGGCAGGGGTTGGCATCGAAGTACTCGACAAGCCTTGGAGCGGAATAGTCAGCCAGATGCTTCAGCACCGCTGCATCGCCGACATGGATCTGCGTCTTCTCGAGCACAGTCGGCACGGGTACGACCAGCGCAAATTCTTTCACGTCACCCTTGAAGTCGTTTGCCATCGTGATGACCGTTTTGTCCTCAGCCCTGGCAATGGCCACCTCGGACGCCTTATTGAAAAGTTTACTGTCGGCCTTTGCGACGTAGAAGCCGCAGAACGCCGAGGCCGACCCGCTCCAAACAAGTAGGCCGGTCATGAGCGACAGCACACAGACGAGCGGACGTGTCATAACAACCTCCTTTGGTAAGGTAATTGACATTCTGAGCGGAACCGGCACGTGACCGTCAGATGGACGTGTCCAGTCGTAGCGCGAGCCCGGGAAACACCGATCGATCAATGGCACGAGCGGCGAGCAGATAAGCAAAGCCCAGAGCGGGCCGTGGGGACGAAACAGGACAAGCTGCACGCATAGCGCAGCCAGCGCCACCAACAAGGTGAAGAGGAGGCGGCCTGTGCGGGAGTCCGGCGTGGTCTTCGGGTCGGTGATCATGAAGAACGAGAAGATGAGGAGTGTGCCGCTCTCAACTTGATGCAAGGGAATCGAGAGCGGATCGCCGAGCCATAGCGCCCGTGTGATCAAGAGACCGACGTAAAAGCCGAGAAACGACAGCGTCACGTCCGCCCGCATCGCGCGGGTGACGACGAGGCTGCCAAGACAGGCGATGAGAAATCCGAGCCAGGCCGCTTGTCCCCATTGACCGGGAGAGATCCAGCCCAGGCCGCCGGTCATCACGGCGAGCAGCGCCAGATTGGTGGGATTGAAGATATGTTTGTTATGCCAACGGATCGTGAACTTGCTCGCAATCGCGATGCCTGCGCCCAGGGCCGCCACGGCCAGATAGTTCGTGCGCAGAAAAATGCAGAGTCCGACGGCCGAAACGATCGCGCTCAGCGGGTCGAACGCCGGCAGCTTATACAGGCGGGTCCCAGCATATTGGGTCAGGAGCGCCGTCCCGAACGTTAAGGCAATCTGGAAGATCGAGACGTCGAAGTGCAGCCACAGCAGGCCGTACGCAAGCAGGGTACCGAGGCTTGCGATCTGGTACAAGCGGGGATCGAAGGAGCGAAAGCGAGAGCTGACACGCTCAACTAGACGATCGCAGTTCATCCGGCACCTCGTGAGTGGGACGTCTATCCGTTCTTACTCACGGTATGGCGCCAGCCAACGAATCCTTTCACGGCTGGAACGAAAACATTTTGCGAGCTGCAAAGCGTCTGAGCATGATGTGTTGACAAGTGCTGGCGGGGACGTAAGAATCGCGCGCCTGCTGTCCACCTCTGTGCTTGCTATGGTGCGTGAAAGGAATTCTCTATGGCGTGGGGCATATTGTTTCTTGCGGGGCTGTTTGAGACCGGTTGGGCGATCGGGTTGAAATATACGGATGGGTTCACGCGTCTGTGGCCCACGGTGTGGACCGTATTCGCGATGATCATCAGCCTGTGGCTTTTGGGTATCGCGGTGAAGACACTTCCCGTCGGAACGGCTTACAGCGTGTGGGTCGGCGTGGGGGCAGTCGGTACTGTGGCGCTGGGGATTGCACTTTTGGGGGAACCTGCGAATGCCGCGCGGTTGATCAGCGTGGGGCTGATCATTGCGGGCATCATCGGACTGAAATTGGCCACGCCGGCGTAGTGTTCCCGTGCGTCCGGCACCGGGCAGCAGACTCGTTACTCGGCTCGCGCTTTCATCTCCTTGGTTTTGCCTTTGACACGTTCGCCGCCGCCTTTCACGTTGCCCTTCGCCCGCTCCATTTCAGCCTTCGTTTTGTTGCCCTTCGCTTCTTCCGTGAGGGCCTTGGCCTCGCCTTTGGCTTCCTGGTAGTCCGCCTTCATCTCACCGTTGGCTTTTTCCGTCTTGGCCTTCGTTTCACCGGCGACAGCCGCCACACCCGTGCCGCCTACGATGGCCATCCCGATCAGTGTGATCACGAACATTCTTCGGATAGCGCCTCCTTGAAATGATAAACCGTCTCTTCTGATCTAAGCGCGCTTCCTCGCAGGCCGTACTGGAATCTTCCCTAGGAATAAGGTGGGAGAAGGCCTGATTATGCTCGTTGAGCCTGGAAGAGCTCGGTCACTGTTTGAATCGTGTCGGCCTCGTGAGCCGACTTGTCGGGCCGGTAACGTTTCACGCGGGCGAAGCGGAGGGCGAGTCCGGCGGGATAGCGCGGAGATTCCTGGATGTCGCTGAAGGCGATCTCGACGACCAGTTCAGGCCGAACGAACACGGTCTGGTCTTCACGGCGAGTTTCCAGGCCTAGCAGCTGTTCGGTCTGCAGGCGCAGCATGTCATCGGTCAGTCCCTTGAAGGTTTTTCCCAGCATCACGAATTGGCCGGTGACCGGATCGTGCGCGCCGAGATGTAGATTCGACAGCCAGCCTTGCCGACGACCGTTGCCCCATTCGGCTGCGAGAACGACTAAGTCAAGGGTGGTGGCTTCCTTCACCTTGAGCCAATGAAACCCTCGCTGCCCCGCAATGTAAGGAGCCGCAAGCGATTTGGCCATGACGCCTTCGTGGCCAGCCGCTAGGGATTGGGCCAAGAAGTGCCGGGCTTCTTCCGGCTGGGATGTGATCAGACGTGGGATTGCGGCCTCCGGTGCGATGGATGCCAGGAGGCTCGTGCGGTCTTCATAGGAAGAAGTCAGCAGCGACTTGCCGTCCACATACAACGCGTCGAACACGAATGGCGACAAGGGAATGGATTCCCGCATGGCTGCAACGTCTTTAATCCGTCCCAGTCGGCGCATCGTGATCTGAAAGGGCTCAGGCCTGCCGTCTGGCCGCAGGGCGATCGCTTCACCGTCCAGGACCGTCTCCCGCACTGGGAGGTGGCGCGCCCACTCGACCAGCTCCGGCAGCCGTCCCGTGACATCTTGGAGTTGTCGCGTGAAGAGCCGCACATCGTCGCCGCCCTTGTGGACCTGGATGCGGGCCCCGTCCAGCTTGTATTCAAAGGCGGCGTTTTGGAGACGCTCGAGCGCGGCGTCAATGTCCTCGGCGCTCGTGGCCAGCATCGGCGCCACGGGAACAAACAGGCGCAGCGAGTAGCGTCCGAGACCCGCTGCTCCTTCCGTGAGGACGGCCTGCGCCAGATCTCCAAGATGGGGGGCGAACATGAAGGCCTGTCGGACATCGGCCGGCGGCAGTCCGGAGGCCGCCGCAATCGCGTCGAGGAGGACGCCTTCGAGCGCCCCCTGTCTGAGTTCCCCGATGAGCAGTTGTGAGAGAAACCGGCGCTCGTTCGGATGCGCGCGGTTGAAGAGGTCTCTCAGTTCGGCGATGCGTCGCTCGGTAGAACCGGTCCCGCGCTCGGCGGCCAGCCGGTCCAGCGCCTTGTCCACGTCGCTCAGGGTGAGCGGCTCGCCGGCTGGAGGACCCGGGAAAGGCGTGCTTCCGAGCACACCGGGGTGGGTGGGTGAGAAAGAGGGAGCCTCCTGCATCGCGTGTTGAATGAGATTCCACCCGATGCCGATCTTGCCTTGCGGCAGAGAGCCGCTGAGGTACAGTGCCGTCAGCACTGCCTCGTGCCCGCTCGTCGCACGCAGGGTCTCGGCGAGGACGCGGATTTTTTCAGATTTCTTGGTGGTCGAGCGGACTTGCTCCACCGCTTCCACTAGGCGGGCGAGCTCCATGCTTCATTATAAAGGACAAATGCAGCGGGACGTGCAGGGTCGACGCGCACTGCTTACTGAGGTCCAGCGAGGATACTCATCACCCCCCCCTTCCTCAGCCGCACCAGGAATCCACGAGCGCATGGTCGTAGAGGTCGGGGCCCTAACTTGCCGATGCGAGCGGCGCTTGCTCATCGTAGCAAGCGCGAAGACTGCGATGTGTGAGCCGTTGCGGCGAGTTTGCAAGCTTCAGCGAGCAAGGCTTAGTTGGGTGACCTGAAGACTTGGCGCTGAGCGGGCGCTGGGGCGGCTATTCCACTTCCTGTAGTTTAATCAGATTCGTTCCTCCCGGCTGCCCGATCTGCGTTCCCGAGAGGACGACGATGCGCTCACCGGTCTTGGCCAATCCTTCTGCTTTGAGCCGGCGTTCGGCTTCGTGGACGCGCTCATCGGTTTGAGCGATCTGCTGCATGGTATGGGGCTGCACGCCCCAATAGAGCGCCATCTGCCGGCGCACGGGTTCAAACGGCGTAAAGGCGATGATCGGCGCTACGGGGCGCTGTTTAGAGATCAAGCGGGCGGTGTTTCCAAGTTCACTGAAGGCAACAATCGCGGTGGCCGTCGTGGCCGCTGCGGCGGACGATGCCGCGGTGCAGATGGCTTCCGGAAGCGTCATGTCGCCGAAGTCGCCCTGACGTTTCAACACTACGCCTGGCTCGCATCCTTCCTCGGCAGCTCGAATGATGCGATCCATGACTTGGACCGTTTCAACCGGATGGGCGCCGATCGCCGTTTCAGCCGACAACATGACGGCGTCTGTGCCGTCGAAGACCGCATTGGCGACATCGGACGCTTCCGCTCGCGTCGGACGCAAATGCTGCGTCATGGACTCCAACATCTGGGTGGCCGTAATGACCAGCCGGCGGCGGCGATTGGCCTCCGCGATGATGCGCTTCTGGAGCAGAGGAACGGCTTCCGGACCCATTTCGACACCGAGGTCGCCGCGCGCGATCATCACGCCGTCGGCCTCTTCCAAAATGGCCTCAAGGCAGGTGATGGCCTCCTGCCGTTCGACTTTCGCAATAACCGGGATGCTGCCGCCGCGTCCCGCGATGAGTGTTTTTGCAGCACGAACATCGTCGGCCCCGCGGACAAACGACAGCGCGACATAATCGACGCCTTGCTCGACCCCGAATCGAATGTCCTCCCGGTCTTTGTCGGTCAGCGTCGGTGCGCTGACGCGTGTGCCGGGCAGATTAATGCCCTTGTGAGACGTAACCGTCCCTCCAACGACCACATGGCAGTCCAGATGGCCTCCGCTGATCTGTTCGACGGCCAGCTCGATGAGGCCGTCGTTGATGAGGATGCGGGCGCCAGGCCTCACATCCCTGGCCAGGTGCTGATAGGTGACGGGAATTTCCTGAACGCTGGAAGACGAAATCGATTGATGGCCAAGTTGTCCGCCGGATCGCCCCAACACCGTCTGCAGTCGCACGGACTGGTGTCCACGCAGCACGATCCCGCCTTCGGCGATCTCGCCGACACGGATCCTCGGTCCTTGGAGATCTTGAATGATCGCGACGGGAGCCCGACAGTGGTCGGCCGCTTCGCGAATGGTCTTGATGGCAGCGGCATGCGAAGCATGCGTGCCGTGGGAAAAGTTCAGGCGGGCGGCGTTCATGCCCTGTTCGATCAACCGGATTACTGTGTTCAAGTGATCGCTGGCGGGCCCGATCGTACAAACGATTTTCGCTTTACGCATCTGAGTTCCTCAGGTATTGACAAGAGAAGCACAGAGGTCCAAAAGATGCTACAGGAACATGTCATACTCGCCGGAAGACGCAGCAGCCGGCGTACTAGTGAGGGAGCATGCAGATTACCACAAATCAACTCGATTTCGTGACGATTGAAGGACTTTTGACGTATGCAGAAGAATTCGCGCGTGGTTCCGTCGCCGCCGATGTGGAACCACCCGCTCCGCCGCCTTCGACGGGAGACCGGATCAAGCAGGCGCAAGTGGCCATGGACCGTCTCCGGCGTTTTGTTCAGGAGGCGCAAAAGGGCTTGCCCGGCGCCGCCGCGTATCGTGCGGCGCGACGTGCCGTCCTCGAAGAAGCCTGCGGAGGCGATGCGCTGGTGTTCTATGCCGCCTGGAATCGGTTGGTGGCCGAAGGCGCGCTGCAGCCGCTCATGCGGGCACCGATCGGATCGGTGCTGAAGCCTGCCCACCGACGTCCCGTCGCCATTGTGCCTCGTGCCCAGCTCACCCCGCAGCTCGCCGAGGGGCGCATCGTGCTCGATCTCGGCGACGACCGCTTCTGGCTACTGCCTCGCGATTTGGCAGATCGCACGCTGCTCTTCACGATGCGGCATGGGATTTCCCGTGTGGAAAGCAAAACGCATCGGGTGGGCCAACGCCTGTCCAATCAGCTCGACGAAGAACGGGGCGTCCCACGAGCCGATGCCGTGGGGTCCGCGCTGGCCCGCATGGTGGGGGTCGTCGGACAACAACTCGACTTTCTGCATCTGACAAATTATCTCGACCCGCGCCGTTTCCTTCATTTCATCAGCCATAGCCCGAATACCCGTCAACTCTATCAGCGGGTCGTACGTGCGCTCAGCCCGGCGTCCGATTTGCATCCGGAGCCCATGTTCGAGCATGCCCTCGAATCGTCGGATTTCGGATGGATCACCGGCGTCGCGAAAACGGCTGAGACGGAGGCCCTCGCCAAGGCCTTCGGCGTGGAGGTCTCGACCGCCAAGCGGCTCATCAAAGATCCCTTGTACTGTTATCCGGGGGGCAACTCCTTCTTCGACCTCTACGTCGACGTCATCGACGGTCTGCACAGGTTGGGGGAAGCCCATCGCGGCCAGGTGGCTTGCTTGTACACGCATAGCTCGACACTCCGCGCGTTGATGATTTATTTGGATGCCCGTCCCTTTCACGAAGCGTTCACGGAATTCAGCGACTACAAGGAGAGCCAGGACAACGTCGTGCTCCTGACCTATGAACAGGGACGGCTATCCGGTTATTCAACCGCCGTCGGCCTATCGGAGCGCGAGCGGGCGGCGCGCGAAAACTGGGTGTCGCTCGAGCGCGTGAGAAAAGACAGCGTGACGCTGAAGCCTCGGCAGATCAAACGCATCGTGGCTCTCGTATCCGGCGGAGATTTCGCCGGGGCCGGCGCGGCCCTGAAAGAGATCCGAGTGGCCGGACAACGCTATGGACTCAAAGTGCATTTCGTTCGGCATGGGTTTCTTGGACTCGCGAACAACTGGATCGAAGCGGTAACCGAGGAAGACACGCGCGGCATGAGCAGTCACGCGAGCAGTCCGATTGGCAGCAGTCGGTTCGAGGATTTCAAAGAGGAGGGCGTGCAGCAGGCGGCGATGCGGAATCTTCAGCCTTATTTAGAGGATGCCGCGGTCGTCGTGTTGGGGGGCGACGGGAGCTTACGTGGCGCGAGGGCGGTCTATGAAGGGTTCGGTGTCCAAGTCGTCGGCCTTCCCGGCACCATCGACAACAATATCGAAGGCACGGTCTCGTTAGGCTACCATTCGGCCGTCGCGCTGGCCGACCAGTCGATCGAGTCGCTGAAGGCGACCAGTGCGGCCATGGGAAGCATTTTCTTCGTCGAAGTCATGGGCGCTGGCTCCGGCCATCTTGCCCTCGGCTGCGCCTATCAGTCGCGTGCTGAAGGGTTGTTGGTGAACGAACATCCCGATCCCGATGCCTATATCGACGACATCATCCTCGGCACATTGAAGCAGACGTTGGGCGTGCCGAACAAGAGCCATTTGTTCGTCGTGGCCGAGCACACGCCGCACCGCCATCATCGGGAAGGCGGGGTGCATGGTCTGGTCGACTACGTGGCCGGCGTCATTGCGCAATGGCCGCAGCGGCAGGCGCGCGCGAATCAATATCCGCTGACGCTCGCGACCAAGGCGACGATACTCGGGCACACGCTGAGGGGTGCGAAACCCGTTCCCGAAGACAAGGCGATCGCCCAGCATCTGGCCTACGAAACGGTGCAACGGTTGGTCGAGCGTCCGGAGGAGGTCGTGGGCTGTATGATGGCCTATCGTGAGCGCGGAACTATTGAAGCCATTCCGCTTCACGCCGTGGCACCGAAGCAGTTCGATTGGGACTTGTTCGCCAGAATGCATGGGAACGCATCCTAAACATCCGGCTTGGGTGACAGGGACAATGTCGCGTTAGCGGGTCGCTTGCGTTTTGAGGGGAATCTCCAGGGCGAGCTCAACGGTAGACGGATCTGGATTCGCGACGTAAGTGGACCGTTCTGACGTGATTGATGGGGGTTCCGCAACCTGCCCAGTGGATGCGCGGCCGGCCATGACGGCTTCCTGGCGTGTGATGGGACCGAAGGGGACTCTCGAAAGACGGACGATCAAACGGTCCGATGCTGCCGGTACGGTCATCTGTTGGCGCTGCCGCCCGGCGATTTTCAACGAAATGTGACCGGTCTCTTTGGCAGGCAGCAGGAGCTCGGGTAACGAGTCGCCGGCCCTCCTCCATATCTGAACATACGCCTCCTGATTGCTTTCGAACTTCAGTGTGACCGTCCCGGTGTCAGTTGCGGCCATCGCCGCATCCACTTCGTGCTCCTGTCCGTCACTCTCGCGAATGACGAAGCTATACCGGAGGGCCAGCGGCTTCACCACCGACGGCCTCTCGGGCGCTTTTCGCGCCAGAGCAAACCGATCGGTCTTTTGCGCCGACTCGGCTTCATTCCCTTGAGCCCTGAGGCCAACCTCCGGGGCTGGGATCTGCCCATAAAATAGCGCCCGCGCGGATGGGCCGGCCGCGGCTCCCTCATCACTCTGCGCCAGGATTTGGACATCCACCCCTGAGGCAGGAGCAGATGGCGTTGGACGGCGATCTGATGAAGAAGCCGGCTCTTCAGTAGACTTGTCGAGCGTGGCGGTCGGCGCGCCAAGCTTCTGCGCTTCCTTCTGCCGAGGCGGCTCTCGCTTCTCGGCATGCTCCACACCTGAGCGAGGTCTCTCCGGGGGCCGGGAAGCGGCTGCTTGTTCTCGAGTGTTCAAGGGCTTGGTCAGGGCATCCTTTGCCGCCGATTCGGCCGGCGGAGCGGCCTTGGATTGTTTTGCCTCCGTGTCTTTGGGCGGGGCTTGTATCGGAGGAGTCAGCTGGGGCGCTGTCGATGCATCCGGTGGCCTTCCTTCTTCAAGGGCTGCGGTTTCGGAGGCTTGGTGCAAGCTCTCCTGATACACGTTGAGACTCAGGATGACCGCAAACACGCCCACGGCAACCCCGCCGACCCAGGCAAGGCCGGACGGGGTCCTGAAGCGATCTACCCAAAATCGCCAACCGCGAACGCCTCGAGGCTGAGCCAAGGCCTGAAGCAATCTCCGGCGAACTGCCGGATCGGCCAGCAGTTCTTTCAGCGCCTGTTCATCGGCTAGGGCATTGAAGAGTTGTTGGTCGTGGAGCGCGGCGGCATAGAGTTGCTGACGTTCTTCAGCCGTGAGCGTATCGGCGGAAAATCCGCCCAACAGTTTTTCCAGTTCGTGCTCAGCCATGATTTATTCCCAACCGCCGCCCATGAGCGCCATAAGCTGCTTCCGGCACCGCAGATCCCAGGTGTAGACGGTATTGATGGACGTCTGTCCCATCAACCTTTGGATTTCGGGAAAGGTCCTTCCTTCCAGTTTCCACCTAAACAGCTCCCGGCACCGCTCGCCGAGTTGTGCCAAGGCGGCCATCAACCGCTCCACGCGCTGTTTCTGATCGAGCTGCGTCTCGGGCGAGGCGTCAGGCGCCGAAAGGGAGAGATCGTCGACCGATTCCTGATTATACTCGCCGCGGCGAAGCGCCTTGCGGTGGGCATCGAGCATCTTGTATCGAAGCACTTGAAAGGCCAGAGGAACCAGTTCAGTCAGATCGGTGACATGGGCGTATTTTTCGTGAAGCAGGGACAGGACTTCCTGCGTCACGTCCTCCGCCTGTTCCCTCGATATCCGTGATGTCGCAAAAGCCAGGATCCTTTCACGGAGAGACGTTAGGACGAAGTCACGATCCATGGCCTACCAGTCAAAAGGGTCTCACCTTGCTGGTCGCGTTCTCGGGCCGCTGCAGGACGATGATGCCCTTCATATCGATGACACGAGCAAGCGTTTTAAACGACTAGGGTAAAAGTCCGCAACGTGTCCTTTACGTTGACTGCGGCCGATTCTCCAGCAGCGCCTCAAAGGATTTGAACGCGACGCCGAGAGATGTGCACACCGCATACTGCCGGTCGAACCGATTGGTGGTGCGGATGATCCGGCCAAGCGTACGGAACGCCAGACGTCCCCAGGCGGCCACATGCATGACCGACAACGGATAGTCGGTGCCGAAGAGCAGGCGATCGTGGATTTCAGGGTGTCGGCGCAGATGAAGCAGCATGCGAAACCGGTTGGGTAGGGTAAGTGCCGAGATATCGGCGTAAAAATTCGGATAGCGCTTCGAAAAATCCAGCAGCACGGGAAGAAACCGCTCGTAGAGCATCAACCCGTAACTGCAGGCATGGGCAGCGATCACGGTCACGCCTTCGTCCAGCGCGGTCTCGAGCCGGGTTGGATCTCCCACCGATTGATCCTTGCCGATCAGGCTGAACTCATATCCCACGTGACTTAAAAACGGCAACCGGCGTTCCGCGAGCGCGCGGTAAAACGGCCTGTATTTGGCATCGGCAGGATTGAACTGTTGCGCGTTCGGCAGCGCCTTCACGAGTACGGCGCCTGCCTCGGCGCAGCGATGCACTTCGTCGACCGCATCCCTCCGTTGAGGGTTGATGGAGACGCCGGGCAGGAAGTCGGCCGGATGTGCTCTAGCGGTAGCGAGCACATATTCATTGCTGATCAGGAAATGGGTCTCTTCCTTGGCAAGATGACCGTTCTGATCGTAGACGCCGTCCATGCCGAGGAGGACGGCCTGCCGCACGTGCTGGGATGCACGCAGTTCCGTGAGCAGATCATCCACATACTTCTGGTTGGCTTGGCGTGGAGCGTCGGGCGACAGCCCGTGCTTCCACAGCAGAAACCGGAAGAGCGGACTCTTGAGCATGTGCGGAGAAATATAGCAGCCGTTCTGGCCCTCAGGCAGCGCTGCCAGATGCACATGACAGTCGATGAGCGATCGTTCGACCATATAGGGAGAAACTCAAATCTCAGATTTCAAATCTCAGCTCTCTCTCGGATCAATTCGGATCGGATTGTTTGCTGTTTCATTTGAGATTTGAGATCTGAAATTTGAGAAATTTAAGATCATGTCTGTGCGCCCAGTCGTTCCATCGCAATTCGCTTCAGCGCTCGCAGGTCCATCTTGCCGGTCCCGAGTACCGGCAGGGCGTCGACTTTGACGAAATTGCCGCGGGGAGGCATGAACAAATTCGGGAGCCCGTTCGATGCCAGCTGGCCAAGAATGTCAGGAATGCGCGCTTCGTCTATCGTGTGGAGGACCGCGAGCTGTTCGCCCTTGCGGTCGTCGGGAATGCCGGTCACCGCGAACACCTGCGTTTCGCTCTGGGCCGCCTGGTGCAGCGCCTCTTCAACCTTGCCATGAGGCACCATTTCCCCGCCTATTTTCGAAAACCGCGAGAGACGATCCGTGATCGTCAAGAAGCCGTCGTCGTCGAGTATGGCGATGTCGCCGGTGATATACCAGCCATCACGCATCACGCTCGCCGTCAGGTCTTCACGCCCCAGGTAGCCGGTCATCACGTTGGGGCCTCGGACGAGCAACATGCCCGGAGTTCCGGGTGACAGAGGCGCAAAACTGTCAGGATCGACGATTCTGACCGAGATGCCCGGAAGGGGCTGACCGACGGTCCCTCGCCTGGACGCGGGCTGATAATAGCCAGCGGCCCGGAAGTCCGGGCAATTGACGGCGATGACGGGCGCACATTCGGTCACCCCGTAGCCTTCAATTGGTTCGATGCCGAATCGATCCTTGAAGGCCTCATAGAGCCGTAAGGGCAGTTTCTCAGCGCCGGTCAGCACGACCCTCAGTGAGCTGAATTGTTCCGGCGTGCACCGGCGGAGATAGAGCTGCAAAAAGGTCGGCGTCGACACGAGAAACGTGACCCTCTGTCGTCGAATCAGCTCTCCGATCCCTGCCACGTCGATCGGTGACGGATGGAACACCAGGGCGGCGTTGTTGAACATGACGAACCAGAAAACCAGATAGCCGAACGAATGAAAGAACGGCAGGATGCCGAGCACGCGTTCCTGGTGGTATAGATGCAACACCTGCGTGGCGCCCTGCGCGTTCGCATCTACACTGTAATGAGAGAGCATCACACCTTTTGGCTCTCCCGTGCTGCCGCTGCTGAAGATAATGGTGGCGAGATCGTCGATGGACAGAGGAGTGTCTTGGCCGCAGGCCTTTTCAATCACTCGCATCGGAGTAAAGAATCCGAGCAAGGCCGCAAGCAACTTGTCTCTTGGACTGATCGTTTCCGCCAGATCTTCTATCCAAATAATGGCCGGTCCGGCCGGCAATTCCAGCTTGGCCTTCTCGACGAAGGCCCGGCTCGTGACAATGGTGCGCAAACTGGCCTGCCGGACGGCGGCTTCCAAGCCGGTGCGGCCGACCGTATAGTTGAGGTTCACGCTGGTTTTGCCGCAGAGCGGCGCCGCGACGTTTGCCAGGGCGCCTGCGACACTGGGAGGAAGCAGAATGCCGACATGACGTTGGCCCTGCCACGACGGACGTAACGCTCTGGCCAGGGCAATCGATCCGATCAGCGCTTGGGCCGCCGATACATGGGGCCGACGGTGATCTGCCATAACGAAGCGAAACGGTCGTCTCCTCATCGCGCTGATGAATTCACGATGCAGAGGATGACGATCCGGCTTGCGCAGGGCCCAAGCCGCTTCCCCCAGCGCTCGAATGGCGTTGCGAAGCTCGTATGCCGGAGTGTGAGGCGGCAGCGGCGAGCCGAACGAGACCGTCACGGGGTAGGGGAGGCGTTCCGGAAATTTCCAGATGAATCGGCCACGGTCAAAGCTGAAGACGCTGCCCCACACGCGGTCGAGGTGAACCGGGATAATCGGCGCCGACCGGCCTTTCATAATGCGTTCGAACCCCCGACGGAACGGCAGCATTGTCCCCGTTCTCGTGATCTGACCCTCGGGGAAGATGCAGACTAGGTCCCCCCTGTCGAGCGCCGCACCCGCCTCACGCAGCGCACGCAGGACGACGCGCAGGCCGCCGTAGGAGGAAATCGGAATGACGCCGAATAGCCTCATCAACGGTTTGAACAGCGGCTGTTCCGCATACTGGACGTCGACCACGAACCGGACGGGCCGATCGAGACTGGCGATCAACAGCAGGCCGTCGATGAACGACACATGATTGGGCACGAGCAGCGCTCCGCCGGCCTTCGGCACATGCTCGTGTCCCACGATCCGCAGGCGGTATAGGCTGTTCGTCAGGATGACGAGCACCGCCCGCAGCAAGGCTTCCGGCAGTAACCACATTGCCCAGGCAGTGCCGGCCACGGTGAACACCGCGGTGGTGGTAAAGATGCCTGTCGTGGACACCCCCGTGCTGGCGAGCGCCCCGGCACCGAGCGACCCCAACAGAATACCGGTGAACACACACGTGTTCTCGAAGGCGATCACCGACCCTCGCCGATCGTGCGGGGCTCGCCATTGGATCAGCGCGTTGAGCGGGACGAAGATCAGCGCGCTCGATATCCCAAGGACGACCATGAGCGTCAACGTCGCTGCCAAGCCGGGAGCGGTGAGGCCGATGACAGCAAGCATCACGGCGACGCCTGTTGCGCCAAGTGGAATCAAACCGTATTCAACCCGCGCCTTAGATAGACGCCCGACCCATCGGGCGCCAACCCCGATCCCGATCGACAGCATCATGAGCGGTAGACCGGATTGCCAGTCGGAAACCAGGAGCACCGCTTTCGCGTAGACCAGGATGTTTTGGGCGAAGAGACTTGCGATCGTCCAGAAAAAAACGGCGCCGCAGATGGCCAGCCGCAGCATGCGGTCGCGGGCGATAGCGGACCAGGCGCCCTTCAATGTATTCATCAGCCCGCCTTCCGCACGTGCCGGCGGAACGGACGGAATCGTCCAGGCTGCGCTGAATCCGACCAACGCCAGGGCGGTGAGCATCATTGGTGCCACCCACACGGCGCTTCCGGTGAGAGACATGAGAATGCCGGGGGCCGCGGTGCCGGTCAAAATGGCAAAAAACGTCCACATCTCGAGTTGCCCGTTGCCGGCCGCCAATCGTTCATGTGGTAACAGCTCCGCAAGAATTCCGTATTTCGCCGGGCTGAAGAGCGCGCTGTGGACGCCCATTCCGGCAAGGACGATCAGCGGCAGAATGCCTCCGGCAGGGTTGAGCCAGAGCGCGAGTGTCGCCCCGCTCATCAACAGCACTTCGACTGATTTCATCAGGATGATGACGCTGCGCTTACTGACGCGATCGGCCAGCATACCTGCCACGATGGAGACGACGACGAGGGGGAAGGTAAAGACGACAAAGGCGAGTGTCGTCTGCGTTTGAGAGGCGGTTTCGAATTCGTGGCCTGGCGCGGTCGTGGAGGCCAGTTGCCGGATGGCGAGAAGCGCGACCATCAGCTTCCAGGCATTGTCATTGAATGCGCCGCAAAACTGGGCGATGAGCAATCCGCGCAATGGATGAGTCATGCGTGCGATTTAGTGCGCCTCTGGTGACGCGGGTTTGGGAATAGGCAGCCCTTCCAACTCCATGATCCGCAGGGCATTGGTCGTGGGACAACTGCCCGGGCGGAGTCGATAGTCGAAGGCCAGTGCGCCGTTGTTGACCGTTTCCTGAAAGTGGGTATTGATGAGCGACGGGATCTCGTTTTCCAGATCGGTCAGCTCGAGATCATGGGTGCTGACCAGTCCGTAGCCGTTGCCGGCGGCGAGCGCTTTGATGTATGAGCGGCTGCCGATCAACCGTTCGCGGTTGTTGGTGCCCTTGAAAATCTCATCGATCAGAAACAGGAGCGGAGGGGACGACCAATCCGCCGTGGCATGCAGAATCGTCTTGAGCCGTTTGACCTCCGCATAGAAAAACGAGAGGCCGGCATCGAGTGAGTCGTTGATCCGGATGCAACAGCCCAGTCGGCCCCAGCTCCAGCTAAAAGTGCCGGCGCAGACCGGCGCGCCGGCCTGCGCCAGGCAGACGTTGATGCCGATGGTGCGCAGAAACGTGCTCTTGCCGGACATATTGGACCCGGTGATCAAATGAATCGTGTCGAGCCCTTCCAACGCGATGTCGTTGCTGACCCGCGTCGTCGCAGGAATCAGCGGGTGGCCGAGGCTGCGGCTGCGGACGCCGATCGCCGACGTCGGCGTCGGCCAGGCATAGTCGGGATGGAGATAGGCAAACGTGGCCAACGCGGAGGCCGCTTCCACTTCGGCCAAGCGGTCGAGCCACACGGGAAGCCGCGTTCGCACACGCTCTTGAAACTGCCGAAGCCGAAACGCGAAGAACAAATCCCACGGGCAAAGCGCGTTGAGCGCCAAATGGATTAGCGGATGCGCTTTGACGCTGATGCCGTGAAAAATGCGCGCGATGTGCCGTGTAAAGGAGGAAGGCGCACGTCCGGGTTCCAAGAGTGGTGCACAGGTGCTCGCCATGACGGAGCCGGGCCGCGCCGCGTGCCGCTCGATGAATTGCAGTACTCGACTGAGCCGTTCCATTTCGTGATGCAGCCCCACCGCGTGTTCGAGCAGTTCTTCGCCTTGGTCCGTCATGAGATAAATCAGGGCATAGGCACCAAACGTGAACATCCAATAGCCGGGCAGCCAGTTCAACAGGGTGCCGACGCCGAGCAGGATCGTGCCCAGGGCCAGTAGGGTCTGTAGCAAGAGGATTCGGGTCAGGCCGGGAAACCCGACCGGATGATCGAGGACTGCGGCGAGTCTCCGTCCGTTGATCTCCTGCTCTCCCGCGAGTTGTGCTTCGAGCACCAGCCGGTCTCGAAACAGTGAACGAGGACAGAGCTCTTTCACCAAGGCCTGCCGCGTGTCCCAGACCTGTGCCACCGGCGGTTGTGAGAGGAGCCACATGCTGAGCCGCGACCGTCCCTGGTCGGAGACGGTCGTGTCGATCAGGTGCAACAGGGAGTGAGGTCCTACCACGTCCAGGTCCTGGGCGTACAAATGCGTTGCAAACGGCTCCGCAGGCTTGTAGGGAATTTGAGACCAGGCGAGCTGCACTCTGGCAAGGTGCGCAGATTTGATGGCCATCCACAGCCGCAGCCGGTGAATCCGCTGCTCAAGCCTGTTATGATACGACGCGACAATCAGGAACACGATGACGAATCCGGCCAATGCGAGATTTCCGCTGTGGTAGTGTCCGGATCGGAACAGGGTCACGGTGCAGATGACTCCGGCGATGAAGATGGCCAGCCGGTAGGTAGTGAAGCGGGAACTGACAGCTGCTCCGCCCGTGATGAGCCGTTCGATTCTGCCAACCATCCGCTGCAGTTGTCTGGCACGCGAGAATGCCGCCATCGTTGGTTGACGATACTGGAAGGTCCGAATGGCGTCAATGACTAGTGAATGGATCGAGGTGCAGATCTGCTCCTCACTCGACGCGGGAGAGGTGTTAGGTCTGTTGGGCGATCCTTCTGTTCCGGGCGCCTGGCAGGATGGCCGGACGATTCGTCTCTATTGGCCCAGCCAGCAATGGACGTCTGACCATCTGGCGCATTTGCGCCAGACGCTTCGCCGGTTGATGGAACAGGGGGTGGACGAACCGGACATCGTCGTGCACTCGCTGCCCGATCAGGATTGGAATCGCCAATGGGCACAGTCGGTCAAGCCGCTTCGAGTGGGGAAACGGATCATCATCAGACCCAGCTGGGAGCGAATGGAACCACATGAGGAGCAGATCGAGATCGTCCTCGACCCGAAGCAGGCGTTCGGGACCGGCCATCATGCGACGACCAGCCTGTTGCTGGAGTGGCTCGAGGAAGACATCCATGGAGGCGAGTCGGTGCTCGATGTGGGGACCGGCAGCGGACTGTTGGCGATGGTCGCGCTTCGTTTGGGCGCATCCCGAGCGGTTGGCATCGACAAGGACCCGGAAGCCATCGGCTGTGCGCGCGAATACGCCGCCGCCAATGGCTTCGGGCCGGAACTCGCCCTCCAGTGCGGCACTGTAACGGCTGGTCTCACCTCTTATTATGATGTGGTTCTCGCGAATTTAGACCGTCGCACGCTCCTTGAGCTGACTCAGCCCTTGGCCGCCAGCACGAACAGAACGCTCCTCGTTTCCGGCCTCCTGGTCGATCAGCGTGATGAGATCGTGGTCGCGTTTGCCGATTTCGCTCTCTACCCCAAACGCGAACGCGAGCGGGAGGGTTGGCTGGCCATGGAATTCACCCGAGCGGAATCCTGCGAAGGAGCGTGACGATGAGCTCATCGGGGCGGCCCCCGTATCCTCACGTGCATCAGATCAACGTCTCAGATGGCGGCGTCCCCAAGCATCCGGTTTTCGAAGCGAAAATCTCAAAAGAAGGTTTGGAAGGCGACCGCCAGAAGAATCTCAAAGTGCACGGGGGGCCGGATCGTGCGGTCTGTTTATTTTCCGTGGATCTGATCGAGCGGATGCAGGACGAGGGGCATTCCATAGATGCCGGCTCGTCCGGAGAGAATCTGACGCTCGCAGGATTGTCGTGGGAGACGCTCGAGCCGGGCACACAGCTTAAGATCGGTCCGGAGGCGCAGATCGAAGTGGCCAGCTATTGTGCGCCGTGCGAACTCAACGCGCGCTGGTTCCGTGATGGGGATATCAACCGAATCTCACAACGGATCAATCCCGGGTGGAGCCGACTCTATGCGAGAGTGCTGCGGGCCGGCGTGGTGCGGCCCGGGGATGTCGTCGAGGTCATGGGGAGTCGTTAGGTGCATCTGGTCCGGATCTACCGCGGTAGATAAAAGCGTTCAATGATGGATCGCGTCCTTGAACCGGAGTTGATGGAGGATCCCGAACAAGCGGCGGCTTACGCTGCCGCGGACTTCTCGCAAGAGAACCAAGGGTTCGTTGACCGGTTCGAGGAATACTTTCCGGGTTTTTCGAGCGGGCGTGTATTGGACGCCGGCTGCGGTCCGGCCGATATTCCGATTCGATTCGCCACACGCTATCCCTCCTGTCATGTGACGGCGGTGGATGCTTCACAGGCCATGATCAGGCTGGCTGAGCAGGCCGTGAGCCACGTCGGCCTGAGCGATCGCATCACCGTGCAGTGCGAGCGGTTCGAAGCCCTCCCCGGCGCGAACGTCTTCGATGCGGTGCTGTCCAATAGCCTCCTCCACCACCTGCCTAATCCACTGCAGTTCTGGAATAAGCTCCGTCAACTCGTCAAGCCGGGCTCGCCCGTGTTGGTCATGGATCTTCTGCGGCCAGACTCGCCCGAAGAGGCCCAGGCCATCGTGGATCGGTACGCGTCGGGAGCGCCCGCCGTTTTGCGGCGGGACTATTTCAATTCGCTCATGGCCGCTTTCACAGAAGACGAGGTGACCACACAACTCGCCCGCATGAATTTGACGAGGCTGTTGATCGATGTGATTGACGACCGCCATTGGGTGGTCGGCGGGACGATCTACTGATGGGATGGTGAAAACGATTTTGTTCTCACCCACCCAACCCCGACGCGCTGACGCGCATCCTTTCCCGCAGGCGTTCTCAGTCGTATGTCTCTCGTAACGGACAAGAAAGGGTCAAACTCTGCGGTCTTGCTCGCGGAATAGCGTGTCTTGGGTGAACGATTGCGAAGCAATCGATGGGTTGGGCGGGTGGAAAATGCACACAAGAGTCCGGTGGGTGGGAAAGATGATCGTTTTGACCATCCCTATCGTCATCGTTCACGTTTGTGATGTGACGGTTTCTCAGGCGCAGCTTGACCGGCTCAGAAAATCCAAATCTTTCATGACGACGCCTCCGGTGGAAACGCCAATGGTAGAAATCCCTGCCGGCGAGTTCATGATGGGCGCGGACGGCACCCAGGCGTTGGAGGATGAGCGCCCGTCTCACCGCGTGTGGCTCGATGCCTTCTCGATTGATCTTCACGAGGTGACGACGGCGCAGTATGCGGCGTTTCTTTCCGCCGACAAGCGCGCGGCTCCCTGGCAGTGGGAAACCGTAGATCTCGTCCAGCACGGGGATCGTCCCGTGATCGGCGTGGATTGGCGCGACGCCGAGGCGTTCTGCACATGGAAGGGCAAGCGGCTTCCCACGGAAGCCGAGTGGGAAAAAGCGGCGCGCGGGACAGACGCACGGCTGTATCCCTGGGGCAATCAAGCGCCGACCGGAGATTTGGCGAATTTTGCGCTGGGTGCGCGCTTCAGCTACAACCAGGTCTTGTTTCCCGTGCGTTCACACGAGGCAGGCAAGAGTCCCTATGGGCTCTATCATATGGCCGGCAACGCCTACGAATGGGTGCAAGACTGGTACGGAACCAACTACTACGACACCTCTCCCGACAGGAATCCGCCCGGACCGAGCCAGGGCCAGTTTAAGGTCCTGCGTGGCGGCTCCTGGTCGGATCTGCCCAAGTATCTGCTGACCTACGGGCGCTTCAGACTCTCGCCTGAGACGAAAAATAGTTACACGGGATTTCGCTGCGCGAAATAGCTGCAGGGAGGCGGGCAACTGAGAACGATGCCTGAGTCAGGGCGTGTTTCGGCGCGTCCAAGGTGCGTGGGTGAAATAAGGTAGCGGTTTCAGCAGCCGCTAGTAGATGCTCTTGCTGACTTCAGAAGACAGCCCGCTCTCACTGCCAGAATTGTCGAAGGCCGAAATGGCAAAGAAATACGTCTCCCCCACGGGTAGGCCTGTGATCGTGTAGCTGCCGGTCAGGCCAACCACGAAGGGCGAGCCGGGATAGTTGTAGAGGCCTGCAGCCGTCCCCACGTAGATCTTGTATCCTGCCAGGTCAGGCTCACTGTTCAGTGTCCAGCTGAGGGTGGCGCTTCCGGTGCCCGGTGGAGGCGATGGCGGCGGAGGCGGTGAGGCGGAAGGAGGGGAGGACGAAGGCAGAGACTGTGGAACTATCGGCGATGGTGCGGGAGAAGGCGGCGGAGAAGAGACGGAGACCGTCGGTGCTACCAATTGCGTCAGGCCGGGCATCTGGTTGCTGAGGCTCTGGAGGCCGCGTCCGGCGGCCACTCGCGGCGATACGGTTGTTGCGGGGCCTATGCCGGGGACCGCAGTCGCCACCGGCGGTTTGGCTGACAAAGGTGCGGGCGCGACCGAGGCCGTAGCGCCGGTTGATCCGGCGCTTGTCGTTGATGCCGGGGTCAATGTGGATGCTCCGAGTGCCGCAATGCCCTTGGCCGGCGTCGAAGTCCGGCTCTCGGTTCCAGTCTTGTTTGTCTGAACCGGGGAGACGGGTTGCAGCGAGGACGTCGCGGGCTGTGACATGACGGTGCCACTCGATGCGGCGGCGGGCAACTGGCTGGGCCGTTTCGTGAGTTTTCGTTGAGGTGAGCGCGCAGCCGGCGCGCTCGTGCTGCCGGATGTCGTCGGTGACGTTCCCGCCTCCGGAGGTGTGGCCTCTGGTGCCTGGCGGTGAATCAAGCTGTGTGGCCTGGGCGCCTGCGTCGGTTCAGCCGGAAGCACGCGTGAACTGATAGCCACCATACAAAGCGTTGCGGTGACGAATGCCAAGCGATGGATGCTGGAATGAACCGGGGTCACGAAATCTGTCTTTCGTCGAAGGTGATCGCCCAGACAACGTTGATTCGGCACCATGCTCGGAGAGCATGCGTAGACGCATTGTGAAACTGAAGCCCTTGATTGGCCACAAAAAGTCAATTTTCTGACAGAAGGTACACCGGTGTACCGAATCAGTTGGAGACAGAGATTGACGAGCGGACCGGGAAGAGGAGGTCAGGCGAGCAGCAACGCAAGAAGAAAGATGCCGGTCAGCGCACAGAGCGAAGCGAGATATTGTATGCCGCTGCGGTCCCTGAGCCAGGCGGTTTTCCACTTGGCTGGATAGAGGGGTTGATGCTCGATGAACAGGCCGTCTTCATAGAAGCCGAGCGCCTGTTCGATCTGGATCAGGACTTGTTTGGCCAGCCGGTGACGATACTGTTGTTGAAGGATCAAGCCACAAAACAGCCCGCACCAAATCAAGCTGCCCAGGGCTAAGAGCAACGCTTCGGCAGGAGATAGCCGGCTTTTGAGGGGACTGAGGAGGAGCGCAAAGGTCATCGCAACGAGCGCGAATGCCCCGAAGGCTGTGAGGCGCATCATTTGCTCACGACGCTGATAGACCTCGTTCTTGTACAGCGGATAGAGAACGGTCAGAGTCTGTTGTACGCCTTCCGTGATCATGGCCGCACCGCATGCTCCCAGGATTCGAACACTGTCATCCTGTCGTCAGATGACCGACCAGCCAATTCGTGATCGCAGCCGTCATCGTTCGAAAATCCTCTCCGCGGGTAAACTGGTGGTCCGCTTCCGGCAGGAGGTCGAGCCGTTTCGGGCCGCGAAGAGCCTCCAGCAAGCGTTGGCTTTGGTGGAGCGGGACCAGTTCGTCGCGTGCGCCTTGAACGATGAGCGTCGGTGCAACAATCTGTGACGCCGGCTCATAGGCGATCTGCCGCAGACAATCCTCGTATAGCCCGAACTTCAGCCGGACCCGTTCCGCGCCTCCCATCAGGTTTGGAATCGTATCCGTAGATTGCCACCGCGCCAGTTCGCCGGGGCCGAATTCTAAGCGAAATTCTTCGCCAAAATCTACTACCGGGCATTTGAGGGCCAAACAGGCGATATCGTTCCGCTGGGCAGTGGTCAGGATGGCCACCAAGCCCCCAAAGCTCGATCCCACAAGGCCGATTCTGTCGTAACCCTGCGACCTGACAAGGGCTACCGCCGCATGGGCTTGTCCGACCGCCAGTGAGACGGTGATGTCTTCAAAGGGGCCTTCGCTGTCGCCCTGTCCGAAGAAATCGAACCGGAAGGTCGCGAGCCCTGCTTCGTTCACCATTCTGGTCAACGTCTTGTTGGTCGTGCTGTTCTTACTGGACAAGAAGCCATGGCAGAGCACCACGGCGGCGGTGGAAGGCTGCGAAGGGCGGCTGAGCACCGCGGAGATGCTGTGCCCCTGCTCGTCCTTGAAGGTGAGCGGTTCGTCCATGAGGCGGCATTGTAGCAGAGTTGCTCTGGGGAGGGCGGCGAAGTGGTCTACAGTCTACAGCTTGCTCGAGCGGACGCGGTAATCGACGGTATCTTGTAACCACTTCCAAAATCTGGTCTGCTCGCCCAGATCACGATTCGGCTCCAGTTTTTCACGCCAGGTTTTCATGACTTCCCCGTCGACGGTCCAGAGGCGGACGCGCTCACGGGGCACATGCCTCCGCCAGTGGTCGCCGACCTTGGGGCTGATATAGGCCAGGCGCAGGGTGACATTGCGGGATAAATACTCGAGCGGCTTGAGGTCAATTTTCTCATACAGCGCCTGAGATCCGGCTGTCGCGCCGCTGGTGGCGGCATCGGGCACCCCGTCGGTAATGATCATGACATTGATGGGCGCGAGCACCAGATTGCGCTCCTTGGAGATCCGGGCCACTTCCGCGAAGAACGGATTGAAATCGGTCACACGGTCTGCGGGCGGAAACCACTTCCGGAGCTCGACCTCGATTTGCGGGATGTCTTTGTTTTCGAAGTCATGGATCGGATGAAAACTCTTGGGTTCACGCAAATCCTTCCCACCGACGCTGGCGATGAACATCGCCTGGGGCTTATCGAGGCCCCCGAGAGCATGCAGATGACCGTAGATGTAATGGGCGAGAAACAGGAGTGCATTGTCGTAATAGCCGGAGTTCTTGAACGAGCCGCTCGCATCGACGCCGATAAACAGCGTGTTGTGCGGCTTGTGCGCCTGCGCCGGTTCCTGCGTACAGCCGGTGAGGGGCACCGACAGGGCGCCGGCGAGTGCAGCGGCCACGAGTAACGTCGAGATGCAGCTCATGAGGCCACCTTCTTGGGCTGCCATCTGACCGTGGGCAGCAGTTCCCGTGTCTCCACGACGTCCTTCAGGCTCTTGAATGGAATGCCGAACACTGGTTTGCCGACGACCAGAATCATGGCGAAGTTCAACAGAGCCGCCGCCACGTGGAGCACCGGGAGCATGAGGAACTCCATCAATTCGCCGGCTTTCTCGTGCAGCCAACCGACCTCGCGCTTGAAGTCCTCCATCGGCGCCTTCCACCAGGGCGGCGGTTCCGGAGCAACAAGCGCCATGCCGGTCGCGGAAGCCTCCTGATGCATCGGCTGCCGCGAAATGAACGACAGGAGGGGAGGCGTGCCGTATTGACCGAACAGGAACCAGGTCATCCCGCGAACGCCTACCCATCCGAACGTAGCGAGCGAGAGCGTAAACACGATTCCCGGGCGAAATTGCTCGCCCGTCTGCTGCGCGATCCAGGGCGAGAGCGCATCGACCAACTCCCGGTAGAGAAACATGACCTCGAACGTCATCACGAACACTTCGACGAGAATCATCTGGACGAGATATTTGTACTCGCGGTTCTTCACCGAGTCAGCGAGCACCTGAATGCAGGCGAAACTGCCCATAATCAGGAGCAAGAGGAACACGTAGAGAATCGTTCCGGTCATGACCGACGCGTCCGATCCCGTGATGCCGGCTAAGACGTCTGTGACAGTCGGCATCAGCGTGTACGTGAAGATCGTCGCTTCCAGTACGCACCAGAAAATCAGCAGGAGAAACGCGATCCAGGGCACGCCGGGTTGAAAATAGCTTTGGGTCATCTGGCCGGTCATCTTGAAGGGAAGCACCACAAGCTGCTTCATGGCTTCCGCTGCCAGATTCAGCCCCAGCCTCCCAAGCGTAAACAACCAGCCGGCGACAACGATGATAAATCGTCCGAGGCCGACCCAGTACATCCAGATGGCAAAGGCGGTATCCCACCAGGCCAGCAGCAGCATGCGCAGGAGTTCGATCCGGCCCGAGCGGAACGGCAGCGTGTAGAGCGTCAGGTGCGTGCACCAGACCGCGCCGATCCACAGCAGGACGGGAAAGAGCAGCAAGAGATAGTAGATGCCGGACAGCCAACCGGTGGACGAAGCCAGGACAAAGTCCATCAGCGCGCGCTGCATGTCAGGAATCCAGGAGACCGGAATCGTCAGAAAGTGAACGAGGCTTTTCCAAGGATCCGGGATCATCTGAGTCAATTCGTCGTTCATGTGGCCCCTCACTCAGTGATGTGAGCTCAGAGGGCGGTTGCCCCTATACAGTCTGTACTGAGCAAGAACCAGGCTTGCGGGAGGAAGGGGCAATTAATGGAAAAACCGACACTTAGCTACGAAGGGATTGGCCAGAATTGTTCAGGCAGTGCAGGTCCGAAGGTACGGAGCGGAAGGGTTACGACGGCCGCAGTCCCACAACCCAGGCCAGCTTTGCGGCAAACAACGCGAGGCTCGCGAGAAGGAGCCCCGCTGCGACCCAGACGCTAGTTTGGACGTAGGGCGAACCGAGCGGAACAGTCCATGTCAAGGAGGCCAACACGGACAGCGCGATCGTTCCGAGGCTCAGGCCGGTCAACTGTACCGCTCGCCAGCGGTTCATGATCCCGTCGAGCTGGGCGCGATACACCTCTCGCTTCGCATGATTTTGCACACGAGTGGCCGTCAACAGATCCGGCACAACGTACGACAGGCCGCCGCAGATCACCTGCGTGAGAAACCCGATAAAGGCCAGGTGCGTATAGGCCACCAAGTGGAGTGAGCCGATCGGCAGGAGCGGCGGACTTCTTAAGTAGTTGGCTCCCATTACAAGACCGGTGGCGGTGGCCAAGAGCAGAAAGATCGCGCCGATCAGCAGATGATCGATCGCAGCCGTTCCCGGTGAGCTGGCTTTCAGCCAGGTCGCGACAAGGTGAACGGTGCACAAGGTGATACTGGCGAACAGCAGGCACCCCACTGCGATTTGCAGCCATACGGCGGACATGAGAAACGCCCCGAGCAAGACGGCAAAGCCTACTGGAAGAAACCAGAGGACGAATCTGGTCATCGAGCTGAGGACGAGAGGCGTTCGCAAGAGAACAGGCATGAGCTGACACAAGGCGACGATGAGGCTCAGCGTCAAGCACCCCAACACAATGAGATGAATGTGGCCAAGTCGTGCGTGGGCGTAAAACCCGTCAGTCAGGCGGAATGCCATCGCCGTACCAGCAGCCAGTCCGACAAATAGAGCGACAAGGGCGATCCGATACATGCTTCCTTCACCGGCCGCTTTGCCGAAGTGGATCCAGGCCGTTTTTGAGAGCGACAGCACTGTGGCAGCAAGCAGGAGCCCTGCGAGGCCGACGACCGTCATGTTCCCCAGCCAAAAGCCGAGGAGCAGCGCTGCCGTCGCACCGTTCCACGCCAGAAACAGCGTGGTATGGGACTGCGCATCTGCATCTTTGCGGTCCGAAGCACGCGTGATCGAGAGCAATACGCCAATCGCAAGCTGCAAGATGCCGCCGACCAGCGCCCCGTGGGCATGCACGGGTTTCAACCAACGAGGCAGTGGTGTGCCGTAGACCGATCCGATGATCAGCGCGATGCCGAGCAGGAATGACACCGACAGCCACGTGAAACCGGTCAGGAGAAACGTTAACGGTGTCCCAGACAAAGACAGGAGAGCAGGAGCACTGCGCTTCACCGGACGCTGTGCCTGAGACGGAGATACGAGCGATTGTCTCATCGTTCGGCTAAGAAATAGAAATGATTGGTCGGGCCCGAGCCGTGACCGATCGCCAGACTGTGGCGGATTGCTTCGGTCACATAAGCCTTGGCCGACTGAATTGCGTCGACGACGGATTTGCCGTGTGCAAGATGGGCGGCAATGGCCGACGCATACGTGCAACCGGTGCCGTGCGTATGAGGCGTTTCGATGAACTCACCCTTGAACACGTTGAAGAACCTGCCGTCAAAGAGCAGGTCGGTGGCGCGCTCGGCGAGCAGATGCCCGCCCTTGATGAGGACGTGCTTGCAACCGAAGCCATGAATGACTTTGGCCGCGCGGCGGGCCTCGGCAAGCGAGGTGATCCTGATGCCTGACAGTTGCTGTGCCTCATGAACGTTCGGCGTGACGAGAAGGGCGATCGGAAACAGCTGCTTCTTCATCGCTTCGATCGCGTCGGGGTTCAAGAGGGTATGCCCGCTCTTAGAGATCATCACGGGGTCGACCACCAGGTTGAATACCTGTTGCGGCTTCAACATCTTTGCGACGGTCTCGACGATGGGGACCGACGACAACATGCCGGTCTTAACCGCCGCAATCTCAAAATCGTCAAAGACGGCATCGATCTGGGCGGCGATCACCAAAGGCGGCACCTCAAAGATGTCCGTGACCTCTTCCGTGTTTTGGGCAGTGATGGCCGTGATGACCGACATCGCAAACACGCCGTTTGCGGACATGGCCTTGATGTCGGCTTGAATGCCTGCGCCGCCGCCGGAATCCGAACCGGCAATGGTCAGCACCTGCTTGAGGGTCGTCGTCATGGCGGTGAGTGTCGCCCGCGATGCGGAAAAGTCAGCATATATATACGTTGCGACGGAAGTCTGTCCAGCGTCTGGCCGCAGCGGGTCTCGACACCGGGCGGGGTGCGACGACGGACTTCCACATTTTCCCTTCTTCTCCTGCCGGTGTTACTTCTAAAACGACAAGGGGACCAACGTCTGACCGGCGACTTACACGGAGGCTCGGGTCACCGCACTTGCCGAGCGGATGCGGTCCGCTGAGCGGACGGCAAGCACTGTTCGAAGCTGCGTTCTCGCGAAGTGTTGAACGCAGCAAGTTGCACAGCCGCGCAGATGTGAGGCCTAGTGCGGTCGAGCCGGAGTGCTTGAGCCCGGCAGGCGCTGGTTCCCTGAACCAGCTCACACTGGCCATTGCTCCTCATTCCAGGCCATTTCCCAGAACATCCACTCGTAGCGGGAGCTGATGACGAACGAGTCTTCCATGCGCCGCTTTTCTTCCTGCCCCGCCGTCTTTGCCCACTGATCCACCTTCTTGCGCATCCACCGCTGCACTTCGGCAAATTCTGGCGAAGCGTAGAGCATGAGCCAATCCCGATAGGGGTGGCGTTTCGGCGGAGGACCGTGTCGCAACAGATGCCGGCCTACGACACAATAGATCCAGGCGCAGGGCAACGCCACGACGGTGATCTCAGCCGCCGAACCCGATTGAGCGATCGCCAGCATATGGCGAGTATAAGCGTAGTTGCTTGGTGCCATCGGGACCGACGTCATCTGTTTGGGGCTCATGTTCCACTTCGTCCCATACCCTTCGTGCAGACTTCTCTCGACGACGATGGTCTCCTCCGCCAGCTTGGTCAATCGCAGGGCGGACTCTGAATCAGGCGCACGCAGGGCGCCCGCAGAGAAGACGCGTGCCAGTTCGCCGAGAAAGCGTGCGTCTTGCAGGATGTAGTAGCGAAACTTGTGCTCCGGCAACGTGCCGTTGCCGAGCGCGACGACGAAGGGATGCGTCAACTGCGCATCCCAGATCGGCTGAGCCAGCTGTCGAAGACGATTCGAAAAGGACATAGAGTTATAGCGCTTCCGGGGCCCACGGCCTCGGCAGCCGGTTGATGCCGTCCAAGGCGGCAACTTTGTAGCATTCGGCGAGCGTAGGATAGTTGAAGACGGTGTCGATGAAATAGTCGATCTTTCCGTTGTACGCCATCACGGCTTGTCCGATATGGATGAGTTCGGTGGCCCCTTCGCCGATCGCGTGTACGCCGAGAAGCGCGTGCGTCTGCCGGTGGAAGAGCAGTTTGAGCATTCCGGTCTCGTCGCCGATCAATTGTCCCCTGGCGATTTCGCGATAGCGGGCGATGCCGACGCCGTACGGAACGTCCTCTCTGACCAGCTCCTCTTCGTTCTTCCCGACCATCGAAATTTCCGGAATCGCGTATATGCCGAAGGGCAGCAAGTCCGTATCCGTCCGGTCGGATATGCCGAAGGCGTGGCAGGACGCATGACGACCCTGCTGCATGGAGGTGGACGCGAGCGCGGGAAAACCGATGACATCTCCGGCCGCATAGATGTGGGGGATCGCCGTCTGGAAATGAGCATTGACGTACAGACGGCCCCGCTGATCCGGCGTGAGGCCGATGGCCTCCAGGTTGAGGTCTTTCGTCGCCCCTTCACGTCCGATGGCATACATCAGCGTGCTGGACTGTATCGGTTTCGCATGTCTGAGGCAGACGTTGACATGGTGATCGCTCTCTTTGGCGATCGTCAGCACCTCTTCCTCGTGATAGAGCGCCACGCCGATATCTTTCATCTGGGTTTGGAGGGTGGTGATGATCTCTTCATCGACGAACTCCAGGAGACGAGGACGTTTGTCGATCAACGTCACGGGAATGCCCAGCGCAGCGAGGATCGAGGCGTATTCGGTGCCGATGACGCCGCCGCCCACGATCACGATCGAATCAGGAATGCGTTTGAGCCGAAGCAAGCCGTCCGTGTCGATGACGGCTTCGTCATCGAACGGCACCTCCAGGGGTCTGGCGGGCTCGGTGCCGACCGCGATCACGATGAAGTCCGCTGTGTGTTCGACCTCACCTGCCGTCTGGGCAATGTGCAATCGATGTGGATCGACGAAACTGGCCTTGCCGTAGATCATGTCGACGCGGTTGCGGGACATCTGATTCTTCACGATGGCGATCTCGTTCGCGATCACGTGGTTGGCGCGGAAGGCGAGGTCCTCGATCGTGATGTGGGCTTTCACCCGATAGCCGGCGCCGTAGAGATTGCGCTGCCGGAAGCCGGACAGGTAGAGGACGGCCTCGCGCAAGGATTTGCTGGGAATGGTGCCGGTATGGATGCAAACGCCGCCGACCATCTCCTTCCGCTCGATGATGCCGACGTGTTTTCCAAGCTTGGCGGCTTGAACGGCGGCCTTTTGACCGGCAGGCCCCGTGCCAATGACCAGAAGGTCGTAGTGCGCCATGAAGACCTCAACGGAAGGGTGAGACCCAACACCGGGATGGACAGAGCGCGGTGGTCAGATCTTCCCCGGCTCTCTCAACTGACCGTAATGAGCTTGCGTGCCACCTGAAAGGCTTCGTCCAAGTCGGGTAATTGAGCCAGTTCGGGGGTGATTTGCAAGTGGCGGACGATGTTCCTGGCGTCGACGACCATGACGGCCCGCGCCAGGATGTGCGGGTCCTTTAACAGCAGGCCATATGATTTGCCGAAATCCGCATTGCGAAAGTCCGAAAGGAATGTCACGTTATTGATCTTGGCTTCTTCCGCAAAGCGCTTTTGCGCAAAGGGCGTGTCGATGCTGACGGTGATGAGCTCAACCATCTTGTCGAGGCCCTTGTTTTTCTCGCTGAGGTAATGGGTTTGCTGCTCGCACACCTTGGTGTCGAGCGACGGGACGACGCTGATAATACGGACCTTCCCCTTGCCGGCGGTATCCGTAAGGTTGATGAGCGAGTTGTCGGGTTGAGCGAGCTTGACGCTCCGCAACTGGTCGCCCACTTTGATGCCGTTGCCGGAAAGCGATAGGGGACTGCCTTTGAACAGGACATTGTGCCCATCACCGGCGGTCGCACTGCCGTCGGCTACGGTGTAGTTTTTGTAGAGAAACGTGTCGTGTCCGCCACCGCTGCAGCCGGGCAGGATCAGGGCGCTAAGGAAGGTGAGGAAGTATCGCTTCCGGATCAACATCATGAACATCCTCCATCTCGCTGCACAGCGCAGCGGTACTACCGCCGCAAAAATTCTATCATAGCTCGGTTCGCCAGATCAGGTCGTTCCCACTGGGGGATGTGCCCTGCGTTGGGAATGCGCACGAGGGCGGAGCCTTTGATCGTTCGCTGGAGATCTTCGCCGGCCGGAAGGGGAAAGACCTGATCCTCTTCGCCCCACAGGATGAGCGTCGGATGCCGGATCTCCCCGATCCGTTTTGCAAAGCCGCTCTCCCACAGTGGCAGCGTATCGCGGATGGTCATGAGCGGCGGGATCACACCGGGCCGTTGCCGGTTGCGGTTGGAGCGCTCGATGACTGCGGGCGTCAGCAGGGCGGGATCGTGCACGATCTCTTTCAGGACCGATTCAATCATCACGCCGCCGAACAGCCAATTGCCGAACGAGGCCAGCCACGAAGGTGCAGCCGTATCGAGCGCCCGTTTGATGGATGGGCTGGTCAAGCGTTCGCGCACGTTGGCCGGAAGGCCGTCGATGAGGACCAGTTGCGAGACACGGTCTGGATAGGTCAGGGCCATTCCGATGGCCAAGCCGGCACCCATGGAGTTGCCCACCAGCGCCACTTGCCGAATGCGCAACGCGTCCATGAAGCCGATGAAGTAATCCAGCATTTGTTCCGGCCGGTACTCAATCTCCGGCTTTGTGGACAGCCCGGAGCCGATAAGGTCAGGGGTGATTAGGCGGAATTCCGCTGAGAGCGGCTGTTGCTGATGCTCCCACTGCCACATGGATCCGCCAAAGCCATGGATCAGAATAACCGGCTGGCCTTTCCCGACATCCAGATAGGCCACGCGCTCGCCATTCACCTCAACGGTGTGGATGGGAATCCGCTCAAAGGCTTCAAAATAGGGAGGAATCAGAGGAGGAGAAGAGCAAGCCGTCATGACGATCAGTAACGCGAGACTAACCGCGAGGCCTCGCCTGTTCAACATCCTGCAAGCCACGCACATTGCCGGACGGTGTTATTCCAATTGGACGACCGTCTCATCTGTTTTGACGTTTTCGCCTTCAGCCACAAGGATGGCGGCGACTTTCCCGTCGATCGGCGCCGGCACGCGGCTTTCCATTTTCATCGCTTCAATAATTAGCAACGGATCGCCAGCTTTGACCTGTTGATCCTTGGCGACGAGCACCTTGACGACCCGCCCGGGCATCGGGGGCGCCACGTCGCCGGGTTTGGAGGGCTTCGGTCGTTTTGGCTTGGCGTCCTTGCCGGTCTCCGGAGCTTCAGGCACACCCGCCAACACTTCCTGAATGGCTTCGAGCGAGACCTCCTCGAGCTTGTCGTTGACACGGATGTAGTAGGGTTTGCGTCCGTCGGTCTTGCGGCCGGATCCAGAGACCTTCACATGATAGGTTTCGCCGTGGACAGTGACGTTGAACTCAACAGGCGCCAAATGCAGTTCGCCGGCCACTGCCGGCCCTTTAGCCGGCGACATTTCAAGCGGTTCCGGAACGAGGTCGCCTTTTTCTCGCGCCTCGAAGAAGTCCCGTGCGATCGCGGGGAACAGCACAAACGAGAGTTGGTCTTCGACCGTTTCCGCCGAGGGAGGAAGGTCTTTTTTGACTGCATCCAGCTCGGGATCCAACCGATCCGCCGGTCTTGTCCTGATCGGTTCTTCGTCGCCGATGGCTCGGGCCATAATATCCCGATCCACTTGCCCGGGAGCGCGGCCATAGAGGCCGAGGAAGTAATTCTTGGTTTCATTCGTGATGACCTTGTAGCGCTCGCCCGTCAGGACGTTTAGCGTCGCCTGCGTGCCGACGATCTGGCTCGTAGGGGTGACGAGCGGTGGATAGCCCATGTCCTTCCGTACTCCCGGGACTTCATCGAGCACTTCCTTCATGCGGTCGAGCGCATTCTGTTCCGTGAGCTGTGCGGCGAGATTCGAGAGCATGCCGCCTGGGATCTGGGAGGTCAAAATCTCCGCATCAACGCCGGTGAAATCGCTTTCGAACTGGCGATACCGGCGGCGGACGGTCCGGAAGTGATCGGTAATCGGCAACAACGAGTCAAGTGCCAGTCCCGTGTCGTAGGGTGTGCCATGCAGCGAGGCAACCATGGATTCGGTCGCCGGATGCGACGTGCCTCCGGCCAGCGGCGACATGGCGGTGTCCAGCATGTCGAGTCCGGCCAAGATCGCCATGAGCGCCGACATCGAGGCCATGCCTGACGTGTAATGGGAATGCAGATGGATCGGCACTTTCACGGCGGCTTTCAGGCGGCGCACCAACTGATAGGCATCGAGAGGGGCCAACAGACCGGCCATGTCCTTGATGCACAACGTGTCGGTGCCGAGATCTTCGAGTTGCTTGGCCAAATCGACATAACGGTCGATGCTGTGAACAGGGCTGACGGTGTAACTGATCGCCGCTTCCGCGTGCTTGCCGCAGGCTTTTACCTCACGGATCGACCGGTCGACGTTCCGCACGTCGTTCAGCGCATCGAAGATGCGGAAGACGTCGATGCCGTTTGCGGCGGACCGTTCAATGAACCGCTCGAGGACGTCGTCCGCATAGTGGCGGTAGCCCACGAGGTTTTGCCCCCGGAGCAGCATCTGCAGCTTCGTATGCGGCATGGCGGCACGAAGCGCGCGCAGCCGTTCCCAGGGATCTTCTTTGAGAAAACGCAAACAGGTGTCGAAGGTCGCGCCGCCCCAGACCTCCAGAGACCAAAAGCCGACGGCGTCGAGCTTTTGAGCGATCGGCAGCATGTCCTCCGTTCGCATGCGCGTGGCCAGGAGGGATTGGTGCCCGTCGCGCAGCGCGACGTCCGTGATGAGAATCGGCTTCCCGGGGGCCGGTTGAATGGCGAGTTCGCGCGGACGAGAGGATGACTTAGTGACTGCGCCCGAAGGGCGCTTCTTTGCCGCGGGCCGCTTGATAGATCGTCTCGTCGCCATGGTTCGTCTCGGGAGGATGAGCTGCCGTCCGGTGCTACAACCCCTCGTAAGCCGCGATTGCGGCGGAAATCGCCACCACCAGATCTTCCGGCTGCTCGAATTCGTCATACGTGAAGAGGTCGGGGTGAGTCTCCAGGTAAGAGGTGTCGAAACGCCCGGCGAGAAAGTCCTGGTCTTGCATGATGGCCTTCATAAACGGAATCGTGGTCTTGACGCCGCGCAGCACGTACTCTTCGAGCGACCGCCGCATGCGGCTGACGGTTTCTTCCCAGGTGCGGCCGCGCACGGTCAGCTTGGCCAGCAAGGCGTCGTAATAGGGCGGCACCTTGTAGTCCTTATACACAGCGCCATCGATCCGGACGCCAATGCCGCCAGGCGACAGGTAGGCAGTGACCGTGCCCGTGCAAGGCAGAAAATTGTTCTTCGGATCCTCGGCGTTGATCCGGCATTGGATCGCGTGGCCCTGCAGCGTGACCTCCTCTTGGTCGATGTCAAGCGGCTTGCCCGCAGCGATGGAAATCTGGTTGCGCACGATGTCGATTGCCGTGATCTGTTCGGTCACCGTATGTTCCACCTGCAGCCGGGGGTTCATTTCAATGAAGTAGAATCGGCCCTCCTGGTCCAGCAAGAATTCGACGGTTCCGGCGTTGTCGTAGTTGACGGCCCGGGCAATCGTAATCGCGGCGTCGCCCATTTCTTTGCGCAGTTTCGGCGTCAAAATCAGCGAAGGAGCGATTTCAATCAGCTTCTGATGCCGACGCTGGATCGAGCAATCCCGTTCCCCGAGATGGATGATGTGGCCATGCCGGTCGGCGAGGATCTGAAATTCAATGTGATGCGGCCGCTCAATGTACTTTTCGAGAAAGACACTGCCGTCTCCGAACGCCGCCTGGGCTTCCCGGGAGGCCACCTCCATGTTCTCTCGCAGCTCCGTATCCGAACGGACGACGCGAAGTCCCCGGCCGCCGCCTCCGGCGCTGGCTTTGATGATCACGGGATAGCCGACCTTGTTGGCGAAGGCCAGAGCGTCGGTCGCCTCGCTGACCCCGCCGTTGGTTCCTGGGACGATGGGGACGCCGACGGATTCGGCCAGTTCCCGGGCCTTCACTTTGCTGCCCATCAGCGTAATGGCGGCAGGGGAAGGACCGATGAAAGTGATGCCTGCGGCATGGCACCGCCCGGCGAACTCGGCATTTTCGGAAAGAAATCCGTACCCCGGGTGAATGGCGTCTGCACCAATGCGCAGGGCAAGCTCGACGATCTGCCGCCCATCAAGGAATCCTTTCACCGGTCCTGGGCCAACGACATACGCTTCGTCGGCCTTCTTGACGTAGATCCCGGTTGAATCTGCCTCGGAATAGATGGCCGCGGTCGCGATGTTCAATTCACGGCAGGCGCGGATAATCCGCATGGCGATCTCACCGCGATTGGCCACGAGGATTTTCTTGAACATCTCGCGTTCCTGCTCCTGAATTCCCACGCTCTGCTCCGTACAGACGGGCGCAAAGGAGGCGTAAGTTAGCATAAGATCAGGAAGTATGTCGAGGGAAGGCCCCGGGAGAGAGGTTGGAGGCGAAGGCACAGCCGCGAGATTGACTCGTGAGGAAGGGGCGGCGGTGCACCCCTCCCTCAGAAACGACCTGCTACTTGGCTTGCACCAAAAATCCCTTGGACCGAGCGTTGCCACCGCCCGCCACAACGTCGATGAAGGACATCCCGGCCTTGACCTCGGGAACCGTCGCTTCGATGGTGCTATCGTTCACGAACTTGTAGTCGATCTTCGCCGGTCCTGCCGCGCTGAAGGCGACGCCGTGGAAGCATTCCTTCGTTCCAAAGTTCTCGCCCTTGATCGTGACTTTCTGGCCCGGCCTGGCTTCGTCGGGCTCCACTTTATGAATCTTAGGACGTTTCGATCGGTCGCACACCGGATCGCGTTCCACCCGCTCCACATCCGACCCCTTGATCGATTCCATGTCGTAGAGCGTGAAGCCGGCCCCTTCGACGATGGCTCCCTTATCGCTGGGCTGTGGTTCTTCCGCGCCTAAATCGGGAGCCGAGATCAGGCACAGCCCGACCAGTCCTATGAGGTAGAGTGATGATCGCCAAATCTGCATAGAGTCCCTCCTTGAACGATAAGGCAGGATTATTTGCGCTCGAACGGTATGTAGGTGTCCCCGATGATTTGTCGCCCTGCGGACGATTGAGAAAATTGGACGAAAGCGTCGACTATGGGACTTGGATCTTTCTTTGCCAGCAACAGGACGGGCCGCCTGAGAGGATACCGACCGTCTTTCACGGTGGGGACCTCGGGTTCAACTTTGTCGACCGGCAGCAGCCGCACAGCCACGCCGCTCGTCACGACGGCCAAACCCTGGTTTAGTGAGATATAGGCGACCGCGGACAGCGGAGGAAGCGTGCCGACTACGGTCTTGATGACTTTGTCGTCCTTCGCGATCACTTTCGCATTATCGGGAATCTTGCCGTTAATGCCGAGCTGGCGCTCGAACGCATCGCGGATGTTTTGATTTTTGGGTCGATCGATCAACAAGATTTTGGTTTCCGGACCTCCCAGCTCAGACCACTCCTTCACCTTACCGGAGTAGATGTCGGCCACCTGTTGCTTCGTCACTTCTTTCGTAAAATTGGACAGGTGGACCAGAATGCCGATACCGTCCCAGGCGATCTGGGTGGCGGTCAAGCCGGAATCTTCTGATCCGGTGACCGCAACATGGGCTTCGCCGGCCTTGACCATTTCCACCGGCTTGGAATGATCGTCCCACACGACGTCGACATATGCTCGAGGGTTGGCCTTCTCAAACGCCCGTGCCAGCGATTCGATGGTGGTCAGTTCAGGGCCGTTGCCTACGACGATGAGGTTACCTGAGACCTCGGCTCGACTCGCTGAGGGAAATACTGCGGCTACGAAGATCGCGAGACACAGTGCCAATAACAGGAACAGATCCGGGATAACACCTGATCGGTGACCGGAGGGGGGTACGGTGGACGAGAACGTCAGAAGGTTCATGCGAGAGGTTTAGTTTTTTTCCGTCTTGTCTGGAGCGTTGGACGGAGGCTCCGAACCGGAAAAGACGTCCTGGATCTTTGGCGGGGCGCTCCTGGCGCCGAACAGAGGCGGAAGCTTTGAGAAATTGGCCGTGCGGTTGTTGAGCATGTCGTACGCCTTCATTTCCTTGAATCCAGGCTTGTGGTCGCCCTTGACCGTTGAAACGAAAGAGGAGAGTAGTCGCGTGGCGTCCTGAGCCTGGCAAAACGGGCAAATGGTATCTTCCACGCGGGCATGGACCGATTGCGTGACATCAAACTGCTTCTCACAACGCCGGCAACGGTACTCGTACAGTGGCATGTCTTTCCCCGCACTCTCGGCGGTCTTTCGAGCGCAACGTGCGCCCTTGACCATCCGTTAAAGTTTGCCTTATTGTAGCACACCTGCCTGGTTCGAAGACTAGGGGATATCGGCGACAAGAGGAGGAGGATGTGCGATGGCGGTGTTGATTCGACGTTACAAAGGCCACAATGGCATGATGCAAGAAGAGCGTATCGACGACGACGATCGGATCGAGCGCTATTTCCGGCTATTCGAGAAGGACGACATCAAGAAATTGGAGACCGGTGTCAAAGTGTTCATTGAAAAGGACGAATGGCAGCTCCTTCCTTAACAGCCGGAAGGGACCTCATCACCCAGCCTTTACGATTCCTCAATGACATATTGGATACACGTCGCCCATTCGATCGATCGGGTCACGTTGCACAGGGACCGGTGTTCGGAAGTGCCGTCCACGCAAACCTCCACAGATTACTGGGGGGGCGGCTGGTACGATTATCCTGACAAGGAACGCGCCCTCGCCGCAATGGAACAGGCGGGACCGTCCGACTTACGGCGCTGCCCCCTCTGCAAACCTTAACTAGAGCGTTCCACAGTTCAGGTCTTTTTCCATCTTCATGCCTCGTCTGGCGCTGCTCCTAACCACCTTCATTTGGGGTGCGACATTCCCCGCGACCAAGGCGGCCTTGGAGCAGATACCGCCGCTGTCGTTTCTAGGCCTTCGATTTCTACTCGGCACCTTACTGATCGCGGCATGGTTCCTAATGGTAGGCCATCGTCTGCGGCGAGAGAGAGGAGTCTTGAAGGCCAGCGCCGTTGCGACAGTGTTTCTCTTCTTTGGCTATACCCTGCAAACCGTCGGCCTGAATTACACGAGTGCTTCCAACAGCGCATTTTTGACCGCTTTGTATGTGGTCATCGTGCCACTGATACTGCGCCGCTTCGACCTCCGTGTCATCGTTGCGACGGTGATCGCCACGGTGGGCTTATGGCTCCTCGTCAAACCCAGTACAACAATGAATGTCGGCGATCTGATGACGATCGGCTGTGCCGTTGCTTTTGCCGCACACATCGTCTGTCTTGAGCACTACACACGCCTGTTCGACGCGCCGAGCTTGCTCCTGTGGCAGATGAGCGCAATGACGTTGCTGTTTCTTCCGACGATGGCCTGGGAGCAGGCTCCCGCAGAGGCCTTTGCGCCGTCGGCTGCGCTCGTGATCGGCCTGACCGTGACCGGCATCTTCGCGACGGGCGCGTTTGCCGTGCAGATGTGGGCGCAGCAGTTGATTCCCGCCCAGCAGGTCGCGCTCATCTTTGCGTCCGAGCCTGCCTATGCCGCCTGGTTGTCGTGGTACTTTCTCGGCGAGGTCATGGATCTACAGGGCTGGGTTGGAAGCGCATTGATTCTGACGGCGGTGCTCATCGGCGCGTTTGTGTCGCCCCCGCCGCCGGCGGTCGCTGCTGCAACGGAGCCGGCATAATCGGAACGGACAATGGCTCAAAAGTTCGGAAACGGCCGGTGGGTGCGGGAAGGATTTCTGGACAATCGCGTCGAGGGGACTGTCATCGGTCGCATCGTCCTGGCCGCCGTCGGCCCTGTCGATCTCTACTTAACGGGCGATTTCAAGCCTGACATCGCCGGACGATTGATTCAATTCCGCAACAGTCGCTTTGAAGATGATGACTTGGCCGGTCAGGTCATCGGCGATATCGCCAATCCCCAAATCGGAACCGTCAACCTGATTTCATTCGATCCGCATCCGAATCTCATGCCCCATCCGTATGTCGAATGGTTTTCGGCGGGATCGAATCATTATCGGTTTGAGCTCGCGGTGGAAGACGCCTGGATTGTGCCGTCGAGCGAATACGGACCTCTGGATGAGCAGAGCCGGGAGATTCGGGCTAGGTTGGCCGGGCAGGCCGTCAAGCGTCCGGAGCGGGAAGAGTCGGATTGGGTCTGAGCGGAAGCCGTCCTAGCCTTCCGCTGCGCTGAGAGTTCCCGTGATGGTCTCTTCTTTGCTTTTCTGCTCTCGCACGTATACAGGCACGCCTCGAACGTCCCAGACGAGCCCCAGCCATTCCATCCCTTTGAGGCAGTAGTAGGTCATGTCGATCTCCCACCAGTAGAAACCCTGCCGCGTCGAAGCCGGATAGAAATGGTGGTTGTTGTGCCAGCCCTCGCCCATGGTAATCAGTGCGAGTAGAAAGTTATTGCGGCTGTCGTCACCGGTGTCATAACGCTGGGATCCGTACACATGTGAAAGCGAATTAATCGTGCAGGTGCCATGAATCAATGCAACGGTCGAAACAAAAAATCCCCAAATGAGCATTTGCGGTCCGTTGGTTCCGAGCTGCGGAGCATAGATCTCCAACAGTTTGCCGAAACCGAACATCGCAAAGCCCGCAACAGTGGGAACTAGGATGTCGAAACGGTCAAGAAAACGCAGCTCAGGATACTTGGCAAAGTCGGCGATGCCTTTCAAACGGGGAGCAAAATGCGTTTGCGACGTAAACCATCCGATATGCGACCAGAGGAATCCGCCTTGAGCCGGGGAGTGCACATCGTCCTTCGTGTCGGACGCAATGTGGTGATGGCGGTGATGGCCGGCCCACCACAGAGGCCCTCGTTGGGCGCAAGATCCGCCGAGCACGGCAAAGGCAAACTGCACGGCGCGCGAGGTCTTGAATGTTCGATGAGAGAAATAGCGGTGATACCAGCCCGTGATCGCAAACATCCGCACAAAATAGAATGCGACTGCGACCGCCACGGCGGTCCAGCTCGTTCCTACCCAGATGATGCCCAAGCACATCGCATGGACAGCAATAATAGGGATGCATCGCAGCCAGTCCATCTTGGGGACGCCGTCGGTTTTCATGTACTCGAGGCCGGCCCAGGAATCGAACCATCGCAACACCGTAAACCACAGGTCCTGCGCCTTGGTCGGGAGAGGAGTACGTACGTCGGACATTCGGATTACCTCCAAATTAAACCCGGCATTCCGCCGGGCACACACTGGGCAGCTGAATCTCAGTAAGGCCTCGGCACTTGAGGGTGGTTCACGAGGCGGGTTGCACAATCCAAGGCTATTTCACAAGTACCCTCACCGGCCTTGAACGATGGAACTGTATTATACATCAATTTTCTCCAAATGATAGAGGCTTCGGATTCTTCAATTGTACCGGATCGCTCCTCACTGTCGACTCGAGCGTAAAATCGCGATGTTGCCAATCGAAATGATTGAAATCGACCTGGCCATTTCTTGTTACTGTAGGTCTAATGACCATCCGTCGATGGGAAAATGGCGTATCTCAAGTGCAACTGGAACGGGTGAGAATAGAGACTTTCCGAGCATCCTGCTAGAATGCGCGACCCATGAAGGATCGCTTTCTCAAGGCCTGTCGCCGCGAACCGGTGGATTGCACACCGGTGTGGTTCATGCGGCAGGCAGGCCGGTACATGGCGGAATACCGCTCCTTGCGGGCCAAGCACTCCATGCTGGCGCTCTGCAAAACGCCAGAGCTGGCCGCGCAGGTCACCCTCCAACCGATCGACCGATTCCCGGTGGATGCCGCGATTATCTTTGCCGACATCCTCTTACCGCTGGAGGCGATGGGATTGAATTTGGAATTCGCCGAAGGGGAGGGGCCCATCATCCATAATCCGATCCGTGAGCGGGCCGATGTCGAGCACCTCAAGGCGATCGACGGGACGGAATTGGAGTATGTCGCTGAGGCGATACGGCAGACCCGCCAGGCTCTGGATGGGCGCGTGCCGCTGATCGGATTCGCCGGGGCGCCGTTTACCCTCGCGAGTTATGCGATCGAGGGCGGCGGGTCCCGCAATTACGTCCTCACGAAATCTATGATGTATCGCGAACCGGAGGCCTGGCATCAGCTGATGGATAAGTTGGCCCGCGTTGTGACCGGCTATCTGCGCCGACAGATCCGGGGCGGCGCGCAAGCGATCCAACTCTTCGATAGTTGGGTTGGCTGCCTATCGGCGGGCGACTATGCGGAATACGTCAGGCCTCATGTACAACTGATTTTCGAGGGATTGAGGCGCGAAGGCGTGCCCATGATCCATTTTGGCACCGGTACCACCGCGTTGTTACGCCAGATGCGGGAAGCTGGAGGCGATGTCATCGGCGTTGATTGGCGCGTTCACCTCGATGAGGCATGGGCTATGATCGGTCACGATCGCGCCGTGCAAGGGAACTTGGATCCAGTCGCACTGTATGCCCCGCTCCATGAAATTGAACGCAGGGTGGAAGATATCCTGCGCCGGGCTGCCGGCCGCAATGGACATATTTTCAACCTGGGCCACGGCATTCTGCCGACGACGCCGATCGAGCATGTCGAGGCCGCCATCAACATGATCCACAAATTGAGCCAGCGGTAGCCGTCGTCATCCTCATGCCACCCACATCACAACCGATCGCCGTGCTTCTCATGGCCATGGGAGGACCGGATTGCCTCGAGAACGTGGAGCCATTCCTGCGCGACGTGCGCGGCGGGCGTCCCACTCCGCCAGAGCTTGTCGCCGAAATTCAAGCGCGTTATCGAGCGACCGGTGGAAAATCTCCGGCTGTCGACATGACGATGAGCGTGGCGAAAAAGCTCGAGGCGCGGTTGAACGAGTCCGGCCGCGGGCGCTATCGGGTGTATGTGGGTCTTCGGCATTGGCACCCGTTCATCAAGGATACCTTGGCCCAAGTGCTTCGAGACGATCCGGAGCACATCATTGGCTTCTGCATGGCCCCCCAGCAATCGTCCCTCAGTACCGGCGCCTATCGAAAAAAAGTCGAGGAAGCCCAAGCATTCATGAGCGATCACCGTTCCATCAGTTACGTGGGGAGTTGGAACAGGCATCCGAAGTTCATCGCTGGCATCGTCGACAACATTCAACAGGGGCTTCACAGGTTTCCTCCCGCTGCCCGCCCCCATGTCACCGTCCTGTTCACCGCCCACAGTTTGCCGGAACGGATTGTGGCGATGAACGATCCTTACCCTAATGAGGTGAACGGTACGGTGGCCGCCGTGACCGCCTTCCTCGGCGGACAACCATCGGCGTTCGCCTATCAAAGCCAAGGGCGCTCTGCCGAACGGTGGCTTGGTCCCATGGTGGAAGCCACCCTTGACGAATTGGCGTGTGCCGGGCAACGGCACGTGCTGGTGGCGCCGATTGGATTTCTGTGCGATCACGTCGAGACGCTGTACGACATCGACATCGAGTTGAAGCAGGTGGCGTCCGGCCGTGGAATTCAGCTGGAGCGCATTGCGATGCTGAACGACTCGTCCGTCTTCATTGAGACACTGGTCGACGTCGTCGCTGCTCACGAATCCTCGTTGTCGATTCCGTCGTGACCTCTCCTCACACAGTCGTGGTGATCGGTGGAGGCATTTCCGGATTGGCGACGGCGCTTGCGCTGATGGAGCAAGCCGACGCGACAGGAGTGGCGCTGCGTTGTACCGTGCTGGAGGCAGGACACGCTTGGGGCGGCAAGATCGTTACTCACAAAATCCGCGAACTGATTACCGAAGCCGGCCCTGATTCATTCCTGTCCACCAAGCCTGCCGGACTTGAGCTCGTGGCTAAGCTCGGTCTGACCCAGGAGCTGATCAATACCAACGAAACCGGCAAGAAGGCATTTGTCTATTCGTGTGGACGCTTGCGAGAACTGCCCGAAGGCCTTATTGCGTTCACCCCGGGACAGATCGGCCCTTTTTTGAAGAGCGGTCTGTTGTCTTTCCGCGGTGTTCTCCGCATGGGTCTGGATTTCGTGCTGCCGGCCAATCGGTCTACCATCGACGAATCGCTCGCTTCGTTTATCCGACGTCGGTTCGGCCGGGAAGCCTTCGAACGCATGATGGAGCCGTTGATGGCCGGCATCTATGCCGGCGATGCCGAGCAGATGAGCGTGAGAGCGACGTTTCCGCGCTTTGTGGAGTTGGAGCAGGCTCACGGTAGCATCCTGCGCGGCATGCTCGCGGCGAAATCGGCCAACAACGGAGCGGCTCGACAGGCGGCCCGGCGGACAATGTTCGTCAGCCTCAAGCCCGGTCTTGAAGCGCTCGTGACTGCGCTTATCGGCCGGTTGTCTAGCCACGGAGTGACGTTGAGAAGCGGCGTGCTCGTGGAATCTTTGCGCGTGCGCTCGCATCAGCTTGGACGATGGACGTATGACGTGATACTGCAAGACGGATCTGCGCTTTCCGCCGACAGCCTGGTGCTCGCGACGCCGGCATTTGTCACGGCGGAGCTGTTGCGACCCTTGACCCCGATTGCGGGGGGACTGCTCGAGATGATTCCCTATGCCTCCACCGCAACGATTGCCCTTGCCTATCCGGCCTCCGTCGTCGGCGGCTCGATCGAGGGTTTCGGATTTGTCGTGCCTCGAGTCGAACGACGCGATCTCATCGCCGCGACATGGACCTCGTTGAAGTGGCCTCACCGCGCACCGTCTGGCCAATTGTTGGCTCGCTGCTACGTGGGAGGATCGGGGCGCGAAGCCATTCTCGAGCTCGATGATGAGGCGCTGGTCGAGCGGGTAAAATCCGAGTTGAAGGAGATCTGCGGCCTTGCCGCGAAGCCCATGTATGTGGAGGTCAATCGCTGGATGAAAGCTATGCCGCAATATCGCCTAGGACACCTGGAACGTCTCGAGCAAGCTGAGGCAGCATTGGGCCGGTACGGCGGCGTGGTGCTGACCGGTGCAGCCTATCGAGGCGTGGGAATACCAGATTGTATTCGTGAGGGTGCCGTGGCAGCGGAGAAGGTGATTCGGTACTTCTCAGGGGAGCGGCATTAAAGGAAACAGGCGCTATGACGATGACGAACGCCATGAAAATCCTTGGGGTGGCTGGGCCCTTTCGTGAGCCGCGGGAACCCGTATTCTCCTATGACTATTCCATTCAGCGCCCGCATTGGCCGATGCCCCATGCCGTCCGTGTCAAGGTGGCCATCGCGGAAGAACTCGACGTGCTGCGAGGAAGGGTCCTTGGTCCGGTGAGCGGATCACCCGGTCAACAACTCCTGGTGTCCCAACTGCTCACGAGACGAATCGCCGACGAAAAATTGCGGATCGCCGATCACGATGGACTGCTCTCTGGTCGCGCCGACGTGGTGGTTGCACCGTTCACAGGTGCAATGGCGCATTTGTTTGCGAGGCTCGAGTCCTGGTTGGAGCAGCAGCAGGAGGCGCTACGGACGGAGATCAAAGACCGCGCGAAGATTTAATTTCTGATCGCGTCACGCCCGTTCAAAAAACCTTCCGATAGTGCTTCGAATGAACGCCTGATTCATCGGCAAATCCGATGGATGCCGTGTCAGGCGCCCCCGTGTTGTTCAAGTCGATGCGGTAGTGGCCGCGGATCTCTTCCATCGCTACCTCAAACGGCACCCGGTCGGGATAAAGTCCTCCTGGCGCATGAGCGCCGCGCGAGAGCGTTCTGATCACGTCCGTCTCCGCATAGGTCGGGTTGGAAAACACATAAATGTCCGCCACTGCATGGTCGGCGAGTTTGTGGCCCGGCGTTGTTGCTGGAATGAGATCGGTGAGCGTGCCCGCGAGGCGTTCCTTCTTCAGCCGCTTCAAGAGACCTACGACCTGACTCTCGGTGGCTTGTGGAGGTACGACCACACTGACCGCGTTCATGTCGGGGACCGTCGATTGGACTTTGAAAATCACCGGCGCCGCTTCGGGATCTTCGATCATAGGGCCGGCGGGGCCCTCCGTGCTGGCCGCCTGCTTGTTTCGCGAGCTGGGGACGATCAGCGCGACGAACAGCCAGAGACCGAGCAGGACCCCAAACACCACGACCAGCGGATGCACGCCGGCGCGCTTGCCCTCCTGATACGGACCCTGGTCTTCTCCCATCATCCCCTCTCGTCGCTCGACGGCATCTGCCGCTTGGCGTCTTCCCACATCCGATTCATCTCATCGAACGACAGGTCACGGACCGCGCGTCCTTCATGTGCCGCCTGCCGCTCGATGTATTGAAAACGAGTCACGAAGCGGCTGACGGCCCGGCGCAATGCGTCTTCCGGATTCACCTTGACGAAGCGGGCTAGATTGACGAGCGAGAACAGGACATCGCCGAATTCGGCCTCAATCTCGCCTTGTTTCCCTTCGACGGAGGATGGCTGCCTGAGCGCGGTTCTCAATTCGCGAATTTCTTCTTCAATCTTTATCAAGACTTGGTCAAAGCCGGCTTGGTCATGACTCCAATCGAACCCGACACGCGAGGCGCGAGCTTGGATCTGATAGGCGCGCAACAGGGCAGGCAGTGTCTGGGGGACGCCATCGAGCACCGATTCCGGTCGTCCTTCCGCTTGACGCTCCGCTCGTTTGATGTCTTCCCATTTGGCCAACACCTGATCGGCGTTGGCCGGGATGGGATCCTTGGAGCCGTTTGGAAAGACGTGTGGATGGCGCCGTACGAGTTTGTCGGCAAGTTGGTCGAGCACATCGTCGATGGTGAAGGTGCCGGCTTCAGCAGCGATCTGACTGTGGAAGAGAACCTGAAGCAGCACGTCACCGAGCTCTTCTGCAAGCTTTCGGCGGTCCTGCTGATCAATTGTTTCCAGCACCTCGTACGTTTCTTCGAGCAGATACGCCTTTAATGATTCATGCGTCTGCTTGCGGTCCCAGGGGCATCCATTTGGCGCACGCAACGCCGCCATCAGGTGGGTCAATTTTTGAAAGCGCTCGGACAACCTTGAGGCTCCAGTGGTGGCTCAAAGAGGCTATTATACCTGGTTCTCATGGCCCTTCAACGAGTTGCGCCGGCAGGGGCCCTATGGTACGCTCCCCACCGCGGTAGGCGCGCCGGTCCAGTTCGCACCTCTCACGGAGGCAGTCGTGCCGGGAGAACAAGAAGAAGGATTTATCATTCGAGATCGGCGGGGCAGCAGCACAGGCGCCGATCGTCCTGCTCCAGCGACTTCACACTCCCAGGCGGCCTCGAAGGAGGCGCCGTCGAGCCCTACGGCTGGAGCGGAGACGGCGAGCGGGGTGCCGGTGACCTTCGCCTCCTTTGTGATTTCACTCGGCAGTTCCAGCCTCATGCTCATGGGTGAGCAATTGGACCCGCAGCAGCCTGCCATGCCGGTCAATTTGCCGCAAGCTAAAGAAATCATTGATCTGCTTTCTGTCCTGGATGTGAAGACGAAGGGAAATCTCACGACCGAAGAGCAAACGGTATTGCGCGATATGCTCTACGCGCTGCGCATGAAATACGTCAGTTTGACTTCGAAGTAATCCTGCTAGCTGTGTACGGCCTCCTGCTCCTTCTGGGAGCGTAGCAACCTTTGAGCCAGGCTTCCATTTCCGCTATAGTGAAGACCGTACCTGCCAGAGGTCCGCGTCATGACAAGGAGTTCGGGCTGTGAGTGAACCCCGCCCAAACATGGTCTCTCCGGTTTGGACCGGTCCGGAGCGTCGTGCCGCGCAGGAGGCGTCCGTGGGAGTCTATTCCGAAGGCTTGACCACTCCGCCTCTCCAGGAGCCGGAGCGCCGGAAGCGGCATCTAAGGCCGGTCTGGATTCTGCTGTTGTTTCTCATTCCATGTCTCGCGCTCACGTTTTACTACGGCCAGGTCGTTGTCCCAGGCAACGATGATCCGGATGCGTTTTTCCCGTCCACGAGCTATGCGCTTGTACTCCTGCTGATCAATCTCGATCTGATCGGTTTCGTCGTTCTGCTGCTCCTGCTTTCGAGAAATCTCATCAAAGCCTATTTCGAACGCCGCCACCGGTTGATTGGATCAGGGTTTCGTACGAAGCTTGTGGCCGCCTTCATCGGCTTTTCGCTGATCCCCACCATGCTCTTGGCCTTCGTGGCCAGCGGCCTGGTGAACAAGGCCGTAGACGTATGGTTCAGCGATCAAATCGACCGGGTCATGCGTGACTCGTATGAAGTTGCGAAGATGCAGCATGCGGGACATATCACGTTGGCGGTGAACAGCGCTCGCGCCATTAGCCACGAAATTTTCAGAGAGGACATGCTGCTGCCTGGGCAGCGGGATCTGTTGATGGCCGCCATGGCGCGCAAGCGGGTGGAGTTCGGCGTGGCGGGCATTGAAGTGTATTCCGCCAAGATGGAGACGCTGGCGAAATCGCTCGATGCGGAAGTACCGGCAGGGGTTCTCGATTTACCGATTGGACAACTCGTTCTCCAGGCGATCAATGGGAAGCAGGAGGCGAACACCGTTCAGGAAGCGCAGACGGGGAGGTTGGTTCGCGCGGCGGCGCCGGTGGCGGCAAGTGGACGGGGTAATGAGGTTGGAGGGGTGGTGGTGGTGGATGCCTATGTTCCCGAATCCCTCCTCGCCAAGATGGACGGTATTGGTCGCCAATACGAAGAATACAAGCAAATCAAGGCGATGAAAAATCCAATTAAGGCCGGCGCCTATTTGTTCGTCGCAGTCATCACGATGTTGATTCTGTTCGGGGCGACCTGGTTCGGATTCTACGTCGCACGCAGCATCACGGTTCCGATCCAGCGATTGGCCGAAGCGACGGATGCGATTGCGCAAGGCGATCTGTCCGTACGCATCGACGCGAAAGCTACCGACGAGATTGGAACGCTCATCGACTCCTTCAACCGGATGACGTCCGATTTACAAAGCAGCAAGTCCACCATCGAGGCGGCAAACCTCTCCTTGCGCCGCAACAATCTCGAACTCGACCGCCGCCGTGCTTATATAGAAACAGTGGTTGAAACGATTGCCGCCGGGTTGCTGTCTATCGACAAGAACGGGATGGTGACCAATTTCAATCCGTCCGGTGAGCGGATTCTCGGCGTGTCCACCGGGCGCATGCAAGGGCGGCCGGCCAACGAGGCATTCAAGGAGTTTGGGTTGACGCTGTTTCAAACGATCTACGATCGTATGTTGCAGGATCAGCGCGACGATTTGACGCTCGACGGCACGGTGGAGGTCGACGGGAAATTTCTGACGGTTGCTCTGCATGCGTCGCGAATGAAGGACGAGCAGGGTCAGGATCTCGGCGTCGTTCTGGTGTTCGAGGACCTCACCGAACTGCTCAAGGCGCAAAAAGTGGCGGCCTGGCAGGAAGTGGCGCGCAGGGTGGCGCACGAGATCAAGAATCCACTTACTCCCATCCAGTTGTCCGCCCAGCGCATGCGCAAGAAATATTTGGAAAAGGCGCCAGACTTTGACCGGGTGTTCGACGAATCCACGAACGTAATTGTGAATGAGGTGGCCAGCCTCAAGCATATGGTGGACGAATTTTCGAAATTCGCTCGCCTGCCGGCGCCGCAACTCGCATTGCAGTCGCTCCATGACGTGATTAACGAGGTGATTGCGCTCTACCGCGGCGCACATAAAGACATCGAATTGATCGTGTCGCTGGATGAAGACTTGCCCCAACTCAAGCTCGACTGGGAGCAGATAAAGCGCGTGCTCGTCAATCTGCTCGATAACGCGATCCAGGCGATGAACCAGAAGGGGCGGGTGTGGGTGACGACGCAGTACGACACCAAGCGCCGGCGGGCCGTCGTCTCGATTGCGGACGAGGGCACCGGAATTGCGCCAGAAGACCAAGAGAAACTGTTCGTGCCTTACTTCACGAGGAAGAAAACGGGCACAGGTCTGGGCCTCGCGATTGTACGGCGGATCATTACGGATCACGAGGGCCAAATCACGGCCGGCAACAACCAGCCGCGTGGCGCGTTGTTTACCTTTGAATTGCCGGTCTAGCAGCGGAAGCAGGGAGTCCCATGTCAGCTTCGATCTTGGTCGTCGACGATGAAGAAGCGATTGTCTCGTCTCTCAGCAGCATTCTGCAGGACGAGGGCTATGAGGTCTCGGTCGCCAAGAGCGGCGCCGAGGCATTGAAAACTTACATGGCCGACCCACCGGATCTGATGCTCCTCGATATCTGGATGCCCGACATGGACGGCCTGGAAACGTTGCGCCGTATCAGAGAATTTGTGCCGACTGCGCAGGTCATGGTGATGTCCGGCCACGGGTCTATCGAAACCGCCGTCAAAGCCATTAAGTTGGGCGCATACGACTACATTGAGAAGCCTCTTTCGTTGGAAAATGTCACGTTGCGCGTCAAGCACGCGCTGGAGCAGTATCGGTTGGAAGAGGAGAACCGGTCGTTACGTACGAAGGTCCAGCGAAAGTTCGAGCTCGTCGGCCAATCCCCCGCCATGCAACAACTCCGTCAATTGATTGATACGGCCGGCCCGACGAACAGCCGGGTCCTGGTCGGAGGAGAGAACGGAACGGGGAAGGAACTGGTCGCGCGTGCGATCCATCTGCAGAGCGCCAGGGCGGATCGGCCGTTCGTGGCCGTCAATTGCGCCGCGATTCCGGAAACCCTGATTGAGAGCGAGTTGTTCGGTCACGAGAAAGGCTCATTCAGCGGCGCCACCTCTATGAAACGGGGACAATTCGAGCAGGCGGACGGCGGCACGCTGTTTTTGGATGAGATCGGGGACATGAGCTTCAATACGCAGGCCAAGGTGCTGCGTGCCCTTCAAGAACAGCAATTCACCAGAGTCGGCGGAACCAAGTTACTGAAGGTCGATGTACGAGTGCTGGCTGCGTCGAATAAGGATCTCTTGAAAGAGATTGAGAAAGGGGCCTTTCGGGAAGATCTCTATTATCGCCTGAACGTCGTCCCGATCGTGGTGCCTCCGCTTCGGGAGAGGCGTGAAGACATTCCGCTTCTCATCCGCCATTTCATGAAAGTTCATGCGGAAGAGCAGGGGTTACGCATGAAAGAGGTGACGCCCGAAGCGATGAACGTTTTTCAGCAGTACGAGTGGCCCGGCAATATCAGGGAACTCCGGAACTTGATCGAGCGGTTGATGATTATGGTCCCGGGTAACGTAATCGACGTGGCGCAAGCCACGACGTCGCTGCAAGTGAAGCCTTCCGGAGCCGTCCCTGCAGCCACGAACGCGATGATCCAACCTGTCGTAAACCCACTCTTTACGCAGCCCTACGACTCGCTTCGCGATGCACGGAATGCGTTTGAGAAGGAATATATCGGACGCAAACTACGCGAGCATCATTGGAACATTTCGCGCACGGCGGAAGAATTGAAAATCGAGCGCAGCCATCTGCACCGAAAGATCAAATTACTGGATGTGGAAATGCGTCCGGAATCCTGAGTTCGGATCAGGGTCGTGCCTTCTAACTAAAAGCAGATAACACAGTTGTGTTTGGTCGGGGCGAAAGGATTTGAACCTTCGACCCCTGCGTCCCGAACGCAGTGCGCTACCGGGCTGCGCTACGCCCCGACCGGGTGAGTGTCTCGGAAAGGAGTCGCGATTGTCTTACATCAGAGGGTCGAAACGCAAGCCGTGCGCCTCTGCCACGCCGCGGCAGGTCACTTTCCCTTGAGAGAGGTTCACACCCTTCGCCAATCCCGCATTGGTACGCACAGCGACATCAACGCCGGAAGCCGCCAAGGTCAAAAGATACGGCAAGGTTGCGTTGGTTAATGCCTGAGTGGACGTGCGCGGCACAATGCCGGGCATGTTGGCGACGCAATAGTGCAGCACGCCTTCCATTATATAAGTCGGATCCGAATGGGTGGTCGGCCGGCTGGTTTCAATACAGCCGCCTTGATCCACCGCCACATCCACGATGACCGATTTGGGTTTCATTTTGCCGACGAGCGTGCGCGAGACGAGCTTCGGCGCCCGGGCGCCCGGCACCAGCACGGCGCCGATCAGCAGATCCGCCGTGATCACATGTTCCTCGATCGCGGCTTGCGTCGATGCCCGCGTGACGATTCGGCCTTGATAGAGATCATCGAGGTACCGCAGCCGCTCGATGTCGAGATTGATGACCGTCACTTGCGCGCCCATGCCGACGGCGATTCTAGTCGCCGCGCTGCCGACCGTTCCCGCGCCCAACACCACCACCTTGGCCGGCTCGACGCCGGCGACGCCGCCTAACAGTAATCCCCGCCCGCCCTGCGTGGCTTCCAGGTAGCGGGCGCCGACCTGCACCGACATCTTCCCGGCAATCTCGCTCATCGGCTTCAACATCGGCAGCGTGCCGTCCTTCGCCTCAATCGTTTCGTAGGCGATGGCCGTGATGCCGACTTCCAACAGCGCTTTGGTCAGTTCTGCTGACGAGGCCAAGTGGAGGTAGGTGAACAGCACCTGGCCGGGACGAAAGAGGCGGGTTTCCGAGAGCTGCGGCTCCTTGACCTTGACGATCAACGCGGCGTCCTTGAACAGGACCTCTTTGGAAGGCGCAATCTTGGCGCCGGCCTGTCGATACTGCTCGTCGGCATACCCGCTGCCGACGCCGGCTGAAGGCTCGACGAGGACCTCGTGACCGGCGTGGCGGAGCGCCTGCACCCCGTCAGGCGTCACGCTCACCCGATATTCGTGGTCTTTGATTTCCTTCGGCACTCCGATGATCATGACGTCCCTCTCTTCCGCCCAACGCGCGATCTTTACCTATTGTATCGAGAGATGTGCAGAAAGAGAACTGATGCCGCAGAAGCTGCCGCGCGCGGTGGACAGTGCGCGGAGGGGTGTTGTAAGATTTGCCCCTCGCATCGCGGGTCAACGAGCCAGAGGAGGCCAGGATGGTTGCAGGAGCCGGATCGTGTAATGCGTGCGGGACCGCAGGAACTGCGCTAATGAAATTGTCCCTCGGAAAAGACTTTTTCGGCCGCGCCTACGATCGTCTCTCGCCCTCCAGCGACCAGAGTCCCAAGTGGTATTGCGAGGCCTGTTCCATGCAGAAAAACCTGCAGCGCGATTTTCGGGACATCCGGACCGAATTCGACAAACTGACTGCCGGCCAAGCCTCTGAGCTCTCGATAACCGAAACGTTTCAGCGCGCCGCGCTCCGGCTGAGGGAAATTGCCGCCATCCTTGACGCGACGAGCAGCCAGTCGCCGTTTCTTGCGGCGCAGGATGTGGCTCAGTTGATCGGACGCTTCCAAACCACGACCATGCAAGCCTGACAACACCGGACTCACCCTTGCCGCCGTTCAAACGTCATATTTTCATTTGCATCAACCAGCGCCCGAAAGACGACCCGCGCGGCTGCTGCGCCGACCGGGGGTCAGAAAAGCTCCACGCCCATTTCAAGAGCGAAACGAAACGCCTGAATCTCAAGGGGTTGGTGCGCGCGAACAAGGCCGGGTGCCTCGACCATTGCGACCTGGGTCCCAGCGTCGTGATCTATCCTGAAGGAGTCTGGTACTGGGTAGGCAATGAAGCCGATGTCACAGAAATCATGGAACGGCATATTCTGAAGGGCGAAATCGTGACCCGTTTGCTCATGCCGGATCATCCCGCGCCGACCGCGCTACTTCCCCTGCACTCCCTGCGCTAAGGACCAGATGGCGACGGAAGACAAATGGAAGGCCAACCTCGCGAAGGTGGCCTTTATGAAGCAGTTTCCAGGATTGCTCGGTTCATGGGAAGCCTTGAAAGGCAAAACCATTGAAGCGGTGATTCCGCTCAAGGGCAAGCAAGGTGCTGCCGCGATCATTTGCAGTGACGGGACGTTCACCGTGGCTCCGCCGATGGCCGCTGAGCCTTACGAACTCGGCGAGACGTTGACCGCCGGGCGTTCGCTGTTGGAAATCAAGCACGCTCACGCGTATCAGGAGTACGACCGGCTGGCGAAGAACGACAAGGATGCGCTGAGGCAGGCGCGTCTCGAAAAAATCATCGGCGCCATCGAAAACAATCTGGAGCAGATACCGGAATTAAAAGAACGGCTGAAAGCGCTCGTGAAGGAGTGGCCGTGAGCAGCATCCCCAAGAAGAACATGTTTGAGATCTTCTCGCAAGGTCTCTTTGAAGGAGTCAAACCCATGATGATCATTCGCGACCACCTGGTCCGTCACCCCGACCGCTGCACGCATCAAGCGGTCTGCGTTCCGATTTGCCCGACCGGGGCCTGGTTGTCCACTCCGCCTTATAAGTTCGACGCCGCCCGCTGCCTCGAAAGTTGCCGCCTGTGCCTCGATGCCTGCCCCTCACACGCGATCTTCGGCGTGTTCAGAAAAGGCGACAAGCTGCTTGAGCCGCAAAAGAAGTCATAGCAGCGATCTCACGATTCCGATTGCGCCACCCGTACGATTCTTCCCCGGCGCGCCTACTTCCCTAGCGTGCGATAGCTAGGTCAAGTATTTCCGCAGTCGGCCCCAGTAGGCTGTCCCTGTATACGCGCAGGCGCCAGTGAGAATGGTCAACGCCATCATGCCGTAGACTCTCGCGCGGGAAATCTTAATCTTGACGGAGGGATTCAGGACATCGGGCGACGTGCGTACCAGTCTCAATGATTCTCCGGCCGAGAGGATCGGCCACATGCAGGAGAGTCGCAGTCTGGTTTCGTAACGCGGAATGGCCATGGTGTAGAGCCAACCCTGGTCGAGATGGTCGACGGCCATCCGGATGAGCTGGTTGAGTACAGGCCGAAAGCGAGGCAGATTTCCGGCGTCGAGCAAATCACGAGGTTTTAATCCGTGTTCAGCCAGCATCGGCTCCGGGACATAGCAGCGGCCTCGCTGCAGATCGTGCGCGATGTCTTTCACCACGTTGGTCAATTGTAGCCCCTTTCCAAATCGGACGCCGACCTCGGCCATGGTCCTGACGTTCCAGGATTTCAGCCCCCGTCGGTAGGCACACATGAGATCGGTCCAGAACTCTCCGACGCAGCCGGCCACGTAGTAGGTGTATCCGTCGAGAGCATCGAGCGTCTTCAGCGCGGTCAGATCAGCGGGAGAGTTTCCCGGGAACACCGTGAGATCCATTTCCATTCCCCGCACGAGCGTCGTCATGAGCCGCTGGACGCGGCCTCGGTCTTCGGGGGGAAACTCTTGCAGCACGGCGAAGCACTCTTCCAATCGCTCGAGCAACTGCCGTTCAGACGAATCCTGTTGGACCGTGCCAACGGCCTGTTGGATCTCGCGGATCTGAGCGGAAGACACCTGATCGCTGACGAACTGGGCTTTCAACTGGCCGAGGTAATCGAGCCGGCGGGGACGGTCGATCAGCTCCGTATCGGCGATGGTATCGGCCGCTCTGGCAAACAGATAGGCCAGACTCACCTGGTCCCGCACGTCCGCCGGCACCACGGCCAACGTCGTGTAGAACAGGCGGGAGACGCGCTTGAGGAGATCGCGCAGAAGGGCCCGTTTCGAACCATGAGAAATCGTGACGCCACCTATCTTGTCAGGAGAGACTGACGACGGCCCTGGCAGTCGCCCGCATCAGCGGACTTCCAGCTTGCCTTCCATGCCTTTATCCCGATGACTCGGCAATGGCCAGAGCCGCTTATCGCAATAGATGGGGAAGGTTCCGGCTTGCATCGGGGTAAATTTCAGCAGCGCCGTCTTCCCGGCGCCCGTGTCCTGCTCAACCGAGAGACTGCCGGCCGGGTCTTTGATGATGAAATTGTGAGGAACCAGTGTTGTGACGCTCTTCAGCGTCAGCTCAACCGGCTTGCCCTTTTCGACGATCAGATGGGCTGGTTGATAGGAGTAGCTGTCGAGGATGACGGTCGTGCGCTGCACGCCATCCGAGTCGGTCGGGACCGTAAACGGCGGGCCCATCGAAGGTTCCGCGGCAAAGGTTACGGCGGCCAGTGCAAACGACAGTCCAAGACCCCCCGACAGGTATAGTGGTCGCATACGGACCTCCATGGATGAGAGGTTTCTAACAGGAAGAGCCGGAATCGGTCAAATTTCGCTTAGGGTTACGCGACAGGGGCGTCATCTTGACCTAATCGGAGGAAGACTTATTGTAGAGTCCTGCGTGTGTCGATGTGTATTATAATGACAGCGAGTTCACGGGCCCAAGCGGTGGAAAAGACCGCTTTGCAAGGAGGAATCGATGAAGTGGATTAAAGGTATTGTACTCCTTCTGATTTCCAACCTGTTGTTCATGGTTGCGATAAACGTGATCGTGAGCTTTGTGTTGCCTTTGTTTGGCATCACATTGGGAGGCGATACGGCCTCGCTCCTCACGATGGCTTCCATCTATGGATTTACAGGCGCCTTCCTCAGCTTGGCGTTTTCCAAGCAGATGGCGCGTGCGATGCTGAGCAGCTGCCAGCAAATCACTCAGCCGCGCTCTCATGTGGAACAGATGATTTACGGATCGGTCCAGGAAATCGCACGCCGGCTGAACATCAGCATGCCGGAGGTGTGGGTGTACGAGTCTCCCGACCCCAACGCGTTTGCCACCGGTCCCACAAAGAACAACTCGATGGTGGCCGTGTCAACCGGTCTGCTCCAAAATCTGAAAGAGGACGAAGTACGCGCGGTGCTGGCTCACGAAATGGGGCACGTCTACAACGGTGACATGTTCACGACGACTGTGCTCGCGGGCCTGATGAACACGTTCGTGTACTTTATTGCCCTGGTGGTCCGCCGCTTCTTTGCCGAGCGGGACCAGGAGGGCATGGGATTTGCGCTATCGTTTGTCGTCCAGATCGTTCTGGGCTTTCTGGCCATGATTCCCGTCATGTGGCATTCGCGGCGGCGCGAATTCGGGGCTGATGCCTTTTCCGCGAAGGTGTACGGCAAGGGAGCGATGATCTCGGCGTTGCAAGGGATCGAACGCTGGGTGTCTCGCGCGCAGATGGAGCCAAGCAGCACGGCCGACCCGCTGGTGACATTCAAGATCGCCGGCACCAGCCATGTGATGCGTCTATTTGCATCGCATCCGACGATGGAAGAACGCATTGCCGCATTGGAACGGGGCTAAGGTAATCGGGAGGCTGTCATGAGAACATTCATCTTCGTGCTGTCAATGATCGCAGCAGGTAGTGGACTCATGGGCGGCCTCCCCGCACAAGCGGGACAGGAAGGACTTCTCATGGCAGCGAAGACGACCAGTCTGTATGACTTCACGATGGATGACATCGACGGCCAACCGGTCAATCTCGGCGCCTATAAAGGCAAGGTGCTGTTGGTGGTGAACACCGCGAGTCTCTGTGGGAACACGCCTCAATATTCGGATCTTGAACGGGTCTACGAGCAGTTTCACGATCAGGGCTTTGAAGTGCTGGCATTTCCCGCCAATAATTTTGGCCAGCAGGAGCCGGGCAGCAACGCCGAGATCAAAGGCTTCTGTCTGACGAAGTATAGCGTGAGCTTTCCGCTGTTCAGCAAGATCAGCGTGAAGGGATCGGACAAGCACCCGCTCTATCAATATCTGACGGAACAGAGTCCGTTCCCCGGTGAAGTGGAGTGGAATTTCCAGAAATACCTAGTCGACCGGTCCGGTCGGGTGGTGGGACGCTTTCACCATCGCACCAAGCCCCTCGCCCCTGAAGTCGTCAACGAGATCGAGCGGGTGCTGGCGGCAAAATAATGACGCCTAGGTTCTTCTGTAAAACGCGATGTGCTCGCGGTATTCTTGAATCGCCGCGCCAAGCGCCGCGGCGCCTCTGGGGATGTTCGCTTCCAGCGTGTCCTCGATGCCTTCATCGGCGATCTCGACGTCATACCGGTCCTGAACGTTCGTCCGTACCGGTCCGGCAGTGACGTCGCGCGGCATGAAGATCTCTTTCCACACTTCCTTTTCTACCAGACAGACGTCCCTAAACCGTTCATAGAGCAATGTGAGCTTGTCCGGGTCAGTCACTCGGATTCGTGCGCCCATGTGTATCCTTTGTGCGGAAAGGAACTACTTTTGCACGGAAGATGGCGCAGGAGGAACAGAGTCGACGATGGAAAACCGCATGGTCCCCACTTGATTCGCCGCATGGAACGGTTGCTGTCCCAGCGGTGTGATGAAGATTTTGACCTGGTATTTTCCGACCGGCCACTTCTCTTCTTTCCGTCTCAGTTCGAGGAAACCATACCGTTCATGACCGGGAACTTCAAGGCTGTCCTTTCCCATCGGTGCGTCGGGGAGTTTGCCTTCGACGGCTTCATGGAACCACTGGGCGCTGAACTGGGCCGGATCTTCGAGTGGCGCCACTTCGAACACGATGTAAATGGCAGGCGTGTCGGGCGTAAATACTGAAGTAGGCTCGATGGGCTTGAGTCTCGGATCTTGCGTGTACCAGCCTTTGCGTCCAAAGCTGTCCCACTCAACGTCATAGCCCTTCGCCATCTTGATCCAGGTGAAGAGCGATTGCGGGATGCCTTTTTTCTGCTCGTCGAAGGAAGGACTCTGGGTTGGATCAATTTCAGTGGTTGATTGTTCCTTGGGGGCAACCAGGTCTCTCGCGTCGGCCTCCCCGACTGCGCCGCCCAGCAGGCTGACGATTCCGACCAGACAGCCAAGCGGCCAGTGGTACCGGAATCGCGTGGGTCTTCCCGCGATGTTCATTTGAACCCCACAACCTCCTTCATTCAACACCTATTTCATACCAGACGCAAGCCGTCTGTGATAGGTTGAGCCACCCAAGCTTTTTGCCATAAGTCGGGAAGAATGAGCCTTCCGAAGTCCGTCGAACAAGACCTGAGAGAACCCAGCCGCCGTTACGGCCTTCGGGATGGCGCCTGCCAGGCCATTACCCAAGGCAGCGGCGAGCAATACCTTTCCGCCTTTGCCCTCCTGCTTGAGGCGAGTCCGTTCCAGTTGAGCGTCCTGTCTGCCCTTCCCCAACTGATCGGAACCGGTGCTCAATTGGCATCGGTCAAGCTGCTCCGATGGTTTCCGGACCGCAAGGCACTCATCCGCGCCGGCACCGCCGGCCAGGCCCTGTCCTGGCTGCCGATTCTTTTGCTGCCGCTGCTGTTCCCTGATTCCGGGCCCTTGCTGCTCATCCTGGGCACCACCTTGTACTTCGCCTGTAATCAGTTCACGACGCCCACATGGAATAGTTTCATCGCAGACCACCTGGATGAGCACGCGCGAGGCGCCTACTTCGCCCGGAGGGCGATGGTCATGGCCAGCGTCAGCTTCGCCGCGCTCTGCGTGGCGGGGTGGCTGCTCAGTCTCTGGCAAGACCATGCATTCTCCTGGATGGGATTCGCCTTGATCTTCGCCGTGGCCGGTGCAGCGCGATGGATCTCTGCCATCGCCCTTGCCAAAGTCGAGGACCTTCATGCGACACCGTATCTTGATACCTCACCCAGTTTCCGACGGTTCCTGGCCGGCACGAGCATCGGTTTCCGGCGGTTCCTGTTGTTCTCAGGAGCGATGCATGCCGCCGTGCTGATTGCCGGACCGTTTTTTGTGCTCTACATGCTGCGGGATCTTCACCTGGCCTATTGGGGCTACGGCACCTGGTTGGCTGCCGGAATTCTTGGGCAACTCGTCACGTTAGCAGCGTGGGGGCGATTCGCAGATCGATTCGGGAACAAAGCACTCCTCACCGTCACCGGCTTCATGGTCCCTTTTCTCCCCATGCTGTATCTCGCCGGAACCAGTCTTCTGTTCTTGCTATTCGTCAATTTCCTCGGCGGTGTGACCTGGGGCGGGCTGGCTTTGGGACTTCAGAACTATGTGTTTGATGCGGTGCGGCCGGAGGATCGCGCAAAAGCGGTCGCCACCTATAGCACTGTCAATGCCTTGGGATGGTGTCTCGGCGCCCTTATGGGCAGCTGGTTGGTACATATCCTGCCATCAGGGATTGCCATCGGACGGTACTCCCTCGAACTGGCTTCGAACCTTCCCCTCGTATTTTTTGTATCCGGCCTGTTGCGACTGGCGGTTTCGGGGAGTTTTCTGAGGGGCTTTCATGAAGCCAGGACCGTTGAACAGGTGCCATTCACGCAGCTCGTGTGGGAACTGCCTCTCCTGAAGCCCCTCGCCCAATTACTGGTGGGTCCGCTCCGAGCGAGTAAATAGCAGATTCCGACTCTACGGCGAGGCGGGCTGAGCGCCCCGTTCCCGCTCTTCCTGCTTGAGTTTGTCGAAGCCATGGTCTGAATGGCCCCGGACCTGGTCGGGCGTCGGTTGCGCCATGGGCTTGGGCTCATGGCTGGAACATGCTGCGAGGATGAGAAATGCTGTCGCCCCCAGCACGATGCCGGTGGCTCTCTCCATGTGTTTCCGCTGAACAGTCATACACGCTCCTCCCTCCAGAACCGCTGCCGCTTACGCATCATACTCCCACTTCGGGAGCAAAACCACCAGCATGGCTTGATTGACTGAGGCGGAATGACGCGGTATCCTCGCGGCAACCTCCGGAAGTCCAGAGATTTTCCATGTCTTTGCACGATCGCCTCACCGAAGATCTGAAGCTGGCCATGAAGGCTCGCGATCAGTTGCGGATGGACGTCATCCGCATGATCAAGGCCGCCGTGCTCAACAAAGAAGTCGAGATGAAAAAAGATCTCGACGATGCGGAAATGAGCCGCATCATGACCACCATGATCAAACAGCGCAAGGAGTCCGTCGAGCAGTATGAAAAAGGCCAGCGCGCCGAACTTGCCGCAAAAGAGCGGCAGGAAATTTCCATCATCGAAGCCTACCTTCCGAAGGCCCTCTCACCAGAGGAACTCGACCGGACCGTGGATGCCGTGATCCACGAGTCGGGCGCTACCTCCGCCAAAGACATGGGTGCTGTCATGAAAGCCGTGATGGCTCGGCTTGCCGGCCAACCGGTCGACGGCAAACAGGTCAGCGACCTCGTTCGCTCCAAGCTGAAATAGCCGGTCACCCTCGTCTGCTATACTTGAATCCGAACTGAGGCGGCACAGGCTTAGGAGCGTACGTAGGACTTTCGTGAGCATTCTCATCGTTGACGATTCACCGGATCAGCAGACGCTTCTCCGCTCGATCCTGGGCAAAGCAGGCCATGCCGATGTGCTCAGCGCCGATTCCGCCAGAGCGGCCGCGCGCGTCCTGAACCTGGACGGCGATTCGGCCACGCAGAACATCGACCTCATCCTGATGGATGTGCTGATGCCGGACCAGGATGGGGTCGAAACCTGCCGCCAAATCAAACGCTGCGCCCACCTCGAGGACATTCCGGTGATCATGGTCACGGCGAAGGCCGACTTGAGCAATCTTCAGGAGGCGTTTGCTGCCGGAGCCATGGATTTCATCAGCAAGCCGGTCAATAGCATCGAACTCTTGGCGCGGGTCGCCTCGGCGTTGCTCTTGAAGCAAGAAATGGATCGTCGCAAGAATCGTGAATTCGAGCTCCGCCGGAGCAATGAGGAATTGCAAAAAGCCCTGAAAGAAGTGAAGTCTCTGCGTGGGCTGATTCCCATTTGCGCCTCCTGCAAAAAGATTCGAAATGACGGCGGTTTCTGGCAGCAATTGGAAGAGTATCTGGCCGAGCATTTGGATGCCGAATTCAGCCACGGCCTCTGTCAGCCCTGCATCAAAAAGCTTTATCCTGGTGTTTACCAGGATTAGCTGCTACGATTTCTTCATTACTGCTTCATTTCAGCCAGGCCGAGGCGATGCGCCCCCATGAGTATACTGATCGTTGACGACTCTCCAGACGACCGGACCCTCCTTCAGTCTATTCTCACCGCGGCCGGATATGAACACATTTTGGTTGCAGATTCAGCTGTGACGGCCTTTCGGCTGCTGGGTCTCGACGGTGGGAAACAGGGCGCGTCGCGCGTCGATCTGATCCTCATGGACATCATCATGCCCGAGATGAACGGCATCGAGGCATGCCGGCAAATTAAAGCCGTCGAGCGCTTCCGTGAAACGCCTATCATGATGGTGACGGTCAAAACGGATCCGGTCGACCTTCAACTGGCCTTTGCTGCCGGAGCTTTGGACTACATTGGAAAACCCGTCAATAAAATCGAACTGTTAACGCGTGTGCGGTCCGTCTTGCGGCTGGTGCACGAGATCGAACGGCGCCGCGCCCGTGAACAGGAACTGTTGGAGGTCATGCGCCAACTGCAGGAAGCCAATCAAATGCTGTTACGGCTGTCCTCTTTGGACGGATTGACCGGCATTACCAACCGTCGCCAATTCGACGATTTTTTGGAGCAGGAATGGCGGAGAGCCGTCCGTGAGTCGACGCCACTCTCGCTCATCATGCTGGATATCGACCGGTTCAAAGTCTACAACGACAGCAACGGGCATACGGCCGGAGATGAATGCTTGCGGCAAGTCGCCAATGCGATTTCCGGTGCCGTCAACCGTCCGGGAGACCTCGTGGCCCGGTATGGCGGGGACGAGTTTGTCGTTGTGCTTCCAGGTACGGCGACGGACGGTGCAGCGCAGGTTGCGGAATTGTTGCGGAAGCGCATCGAATCCCTCGACATCACCCATTCCGATGGCGACCACATCACGATCAGCGTCGGCTACGCCAGCACGATCCCAAGCCGGAGTGCCTCGCCGACTGACCTGATCAAAGCGGCGGACCAGGCGCTGTATCAAGCCAAGCAAGAGGGCCGCAATCGGGCGAAGCAAGCCGGGATTCTCACCCTGGTTCCCCACTCAGACGACGAATAGCCGGGGCCCGCGCCCTTCTTGCGCACCATCCATGTCGCAACGTCACGCGCTATCCCGTACCAAGCTTGCCCGAAAGTCTCCCCCACGCACACTGGCTCAAACCAAGAGCGCGTTGCGTCGGGAACGAGCCGCACGCCGGCGGGAAGCGGTGCAACATGCCGCCACCGAGCAGGCCCTAGTCGTCGCCAAGGAAGCGGCCGAAGTGGCCAGTAAAGCCAAAACTGAGTTCCTGGCCACGATCAGCCATGAGATCCGCACGCCGATGAACGCAATTGTCGGAATGGCCGATCTGCTGTGGGACACACAGCTGACCCCTGATCAGCGCAAGTATCTCCGCATTTTTCGACGGGCCGGCAGCAGTCTACTCCAATTGATCAACGACATTCTTGACCTTTCCAAGGTGGAGGCCGGCCATATCGAACTCGAGTCGATCGAATTCGACCTGAGCGATCTCATTGAAAAAGCAATCGAAATTCTCGCGATGCGAGCGAATGAGAAAGGCTTGGAACTGGCGTGTCATCTCGCTCCCGATGTCCCCTGCGCGCTGACCGGCGATCCAAATCGCCTTCACCAGATTCTGGTCAATCTCATCAGCAATGCGATCAAGTTCACGGAGAAGGGGTCCGTCATCCTCGAAGTGACGAATGGTGCGGCACAGGGAGGACCGGGCGCCATTCATTTTATGGTCAGGGACACCGGTATGGGTATCGCGCAGGACAAGCTGTCGGCGATTTTTGAGCGATTTACGCAAGTCGATGCGTCGATTGCCAGACGCTACGGCGGTACGGGGCTTGGCCTGACGATCAGCAAACAGTTGGCGGAGTTGATGCGGGGTAGAATCTGGGCCGAAAGTACGGTGGGTGAAGGCAGCACATTTCATTGCGCGGTACGACTTGGCATCAAATGCGGCGCGAAGTTGCCGTGTCTGCCGCGTTTGATCGATCTCCACGGTCTCCGGTCCTTGGCGGTCGACGATCATCCCATTAACCGCAAGATCCTGCTCGAAACACTGTCGTCTTGGAATGCCCAGGTCACAGCAGTCGGCGACGGACAACAGGCGGTAGCCGCATTGAGGCAGGCGGCCGAGTCGTCATATCCCTACGGCCTCCTACTCATCGATTGTCGTATGCCGGGCATGGATGGATTTCAAGTCGTGGAAGCGATTCGGCACTCCGGCTTGGCTGCAGGATTGACCATCGTCATGATGGCATCGGACCACTGGGCTGACGATATTGCCCGCACCTACGATTTGGGGCTGAGCGGGTATTTGACCAAGCCTATCCGCCGCTCTGATCTCCTGCAAACCCTGAGTATCGCCATGGATCGCGCCCGCGGTGTGCCCGTGACTTCGCCGGTGTGCCGGCCGCCCGTGCCTGTGGCCACAAGACCACTCCATATTCTGCTTGTGGAGGATTCTCCCGACAACCAGATTTTGGTTCGATCCTATCTGAAGTCCACGCCACATCAGGTGGATGTGGCCGAACATGGCGGCGTTGCCGTCGAACAATTCAAACAGGGACACTATGACGTGATCCTGATGGATATGAACATGCCGGTAATGGACGGCTACGAGGCGACGAGAGCCATCCGCGCATGGGAGCAAGAACAGGATTTGGCCAAGACCCAAATCATTGCCTTGACCGCACTCGCGCTAAAGGAAGAAGGCGAGAAAATTCTCGAAGCCGGCTGCAATGCACACATGACCAAGCCGATCAAACGGCAGACATTGCTCGAAGTACTTCAAGCCTGCGAAGGATACCGACGAACGTGATGCCAAACGGTAACAAGTCTCGACGAGTCACCGTCTCGATCGATCCCGACCTACAAGAACTTATCCCCGGCTTCCTGGAGAACCGGCGGAAGGACGCAGCGACGTTGGCGCGCGCCGCGAAGGCCGGCGACGAGAAGACCGTACGTCTGCTGGGCCATCGGATGAAAGGCGACGGCGGGGGTTACGGCTTTCAGGAAATCAGCCAGATCGGTGAGGCGCTTGAACAAGCCGCCACCAGACAAGATTGGAAAGTGATCGTCGAAAAGACCGAGGCGCTGACGGCATTTCTGGCACAGGTCGATGTCGTATACCGGAGGTAGGGCCACGGGTTGGTTCATCCGGAGCCGCCTCTCAGTGACTGCTTCTTCTCTTCCTTTCTGCCAAGAACCTTCCAAAAGAAGGCACAGAGCTCTCAACGACGAGCGAAGGTTATCACTGGCCTTCCCGCACCGTTATACTAGACCGCCCGATTTCGGTTGTAGTGTTTTGCGAATAGAAGACGAACTAACCGTATGCGAGCCCGAGCCAAAACGTCCGATCGTCGCGGTGATCCCGAGCTTTCCCGTTGTTGTGAAGCCAGAACTGGGAGGGAAGCTGTAGGGCGGCGTGCGATCGGTCAAATACATCTGCCCCCATCCAGGTACACCGTTGCCATGACATCACGCAAATCGGTCGTGGAGCCCTCCACACCCCAGGTCGCAAGGATAGGATTGCCGATAACCATCGTCAGGTTCGCGAGCGCCGGGACCGGGGCAGCCGTCTGAGGAGTAAACGTCAGAAGGTTGCTGCTTTCCGATTCACAGTTCATCCGATCCTCCGTTTTCATGTGTGTAGGAGAAGACATGCTTCTTCAGCAACCGTCATAAACTGAGGTCGTATGAGGAGACGCTCCAAAATTGAGGATGCAGGGAAAAGAAACGTGATTGCGCCGCGAAGATAGCTGTAACGACAAATAACTAAAATTCTATTCTCTACAATAATATGCTGATGGAGACGACGAGACAGTTACCGTTAAAAATAAGTTATGAAATAACGAGGATCGGCTAAATGTTGAGGCAGGCCTTAGTTATTGCCGAAAGGAAAAAGACTAGCGGGCAGGAAGTGCATTCTTACTGTGAGCGGGGGCCGATGTCGGTCCCTTGCCGCACGCCAGCTTCGACAGGGTCTCACCTAGACCCATGCGAGTTGGCATCCACGTTGCGGGTGAGAAGAGAGGAGAGCTCATATAGACGACGTTGCCGCTTCCCATGTGGCCTGAAAACTCAGTCACGCTGAGCATGCGCTTCATGGCTTCCTTACAATTGTATTCATTCTGAACTTTTTTGGACAAGTAGGCATGACCCACCGCCGACTGTGCGGTCTTATTGTCGTACAACACCGACATCTCCGCAATGTCTCCCTTGCGACGAATTGTGTCTGGATCAACATAAACTGTCTCTCCGGCCTCGACATTCACGCTCACCTGTACCCACTCTCCATACGCCGGCGCACTACTCAGTGTCAGCAGGGTAAGCAAGGCGAGGCGTTTCAGGTTGCGTTTCGGCTGGTGGGATTTCCGTTGGTCTCTTTGCGGCAGGCATTGTTCAGGTACGTCATGTCGAACAATTGCTTCAGAGCAGACACGGGCTTCTTCATTCAAGTAATCCGGTCGCACATCCTCTCGCAGCACATGCTCTCGTTGACGCGCCAGATGATTCTCCACGCTGACCGAATCCTGAACCCGGCCGCATTTCAAACATCGCCACCTGGCCGTCCAGTCCATGAAACGATCTTCTACAAGGAGAGTTCCACAATGCGCACAGATCATGTCGCCTCCAAATGAACAAGCTGGATGATCATGCAGACGACTCAGACCATCCTCTCCATCTGAGTTAACATACCTAGAGAATGAGGGGAAAGCTATCCCACGTTGGAATCAATACGCCTTCGAAAGTGGCATTACACTCTCCAATCTGAGGTTAGCACGCTTCCCCTCAACCTTCCTCCCGCCTCTTGCGACTCACTCTGACGCATTCCAACAATCGGTGACCAAAATCTCGGGCTTTGGCTGGAGCGGACTGGGATCAAGACCCAAAGCCTGACATTCGCCTTGGTAGTCGTAAAGACCTCTGGGAACGAAAAGGTGATGCTTGATGCCAACTCCTGGCAACGAATGCCATCAAAATTTGTCATTCCGCAACATTTTTGTTCATGCGGAACAGCACGTGATTCTCTCAAATGACCTGAATGTAGCGGGATTTGCTGCATATGGTGATCAATGGAGTTCAGGTCCGAAGCTTGCTGAGCATGCAATAGGTTAGAGGAACAACAGTCCCTTGTTATGTAGGCCCATCCACAAAGAAGGACGAGAATGAAACAGCTGAAGAGCATCATGGCGATAACCGTGTGTGCCGCTGTTATGTCTACAGGGGTCGCATTCGCCTCCATGGACGGGCTGGATACCGCCAAGATGGAGACCGCGCCCGGACCAGCCTTTACTACCGTCGATGGAAAGATCACAAAAATCGAAGGATCGGTGTACACGATTCAAAGCGAATCGACAGGGTATCAGAACCTCGGCAACACGACGAACGTCAGCGAGATGAAGATCTACGTCGGCCAGCAAACCAAGAAACTCCACGGGGACAAGAAGGTAGGAGATAAGGTGCGGGCTGAGATCACGCGGGGCGGTTTTGCTAATTCCATTCAGTGAGGGGCACCCCCCTCGCATGAACCTGGCGAAGTAAGTGATGACGTCCATTCCAAGAGGTAGATCATAGGTCACTACGGTGGTACGCGTGAGGAATCAACCCATCCGACACACCGATAGAGAACTGCGAGCCTTCACCCCATACATCCCCTTCGCCGTAGGTCTCAGGGCACAAGCTACCTGTCTTCCAGGCTCAACAAGTCACTGTCGGGTCATTCGTCAAACGGTGTGCGCCATCGGTATCACTGTCGGATTCTGTCTGCTCCTATTTGCTCTGTGGGTTCCCCCACGGACTGCCTGCGCGGCAGAGCCGGCGATGATCGACCCCCGAACACTGACTTTTAATGCAATTGAATTTGTCCCGCCGGAACCAGACCGTGTGGTTCTGGAAAACGGCATGGTGATTTATTTATTGGAAGACCATGAACTCCCGCTGATCACGATTGGCGTGTTGATGCGAACCGGCAGTTGGCTTGATCCGCCTGACAAAGTTGGCCTCGCTGCCTTGACCGGAAACGTCATGCAGAGCGGAGGAGGAGGCGGCTTGTCGGCGGCAGAGGTCGATGACGAACTGACACAGTTCGCCGGACGAATGACTATTGCGATAGGCCGGCAGTCGGGATCCGCATCCCTAGACGTGATGCCGAAGGACGTTCAGCAAGCGTTGCGTCTTTTCGCTGGCGTACTGCGGACACCCGCATTCGATCCTGCGCGTGTGGATCTTGCTAAGCTACAGGCCATTGAGCGGATCCGCAGACGAGAGGACGAGCCCGAGTCCATCGCCAGTCGTGAATTCACCAAGCTGCTTTACGGTCCCGGTCACCCCACCGCACGGGAAAGTTCCATTGAATCAGTGGCACGCATTCGCAGAGAAGATCTCATCGCCTTTCATCAGAATACAATCCATCCCAACGGAATCATTCTCGGTGTCACCGGCGATTTCATAAAGGACGAGATGGTGGCATCGCTCCGGGAGGCATTTGGAGATTGGCGGAGGGGACCTGTGCCGGAAGTCAAAATTGACGATGTTCCGGAGAGTGAGGCCGCAAGAGCGGTGGTTCACTTCATCAGTAAAGACACCTCACAGACTCATCTTCGAGCGGGGCGTCTGTCGGTCAAGGAAACCGATGCGGATTACGTCCCTCTGCTGGTAGCCAACGATATTTTGGGCGGCAATTCGCTTATCGGACGGCTGTTCAATGAAGTGCGGACGAAGCGGGGGCTGGCGTACTCGGTTGGCAGCGAGCTGAGTACGGGGATATACAATCAAGGCATGTGGCTCGTGTGGGCCGAAACTAAGATGCCCTCTACGAAGGAAGTCCTTGGACAGTTGGTCTCAAACATCGAGCGAATGCGAGCGGAACCCGTGAGCGACGCGGAACTGACTCAAGCCAAAGACTCCTATGTGAATTCGTCGGTCTTTGACGTGTCCAGCTCATCGAAGATCGTGAGCCGGCTCATGAAATTGGAGTACGATCGTTTGCCGAAAGATTTTTATCAGCAGCTCCGCGAAAAGATTCTCATGGTATCGAAGGAAGATATTTTGGCTGTCGGGAGGAAATATCTTCGGGGGGATCACTTGAAAATCGTCGCCGTGGGATCGGGCGAGACACTGTCCGAAGCGCTTTCGACATTTGGCAATGTGAAGGAAATTAGCCTGAATTCTGAGGGTGAAATGCACGGGGTGATGACGAGCCAGCTCTGCTTTGATAACTCCCAAAGTGACCCTTCCTGTTCCCGTTGACCGTGAGTGTCCAGTCGTTTCTATTGGCCCGCCCTTCCGCTCATAGAATAATCGAGACGCCCGTCGTGTGGTCGTAGAGTCTAAGCGGCGTGAGCGTACTGAGCGCTAGTACCGTTAAAGCGGCGACGTAATAGGAAATGGTGGAGGGCAGCCGATCCAACCGTCGTTGGTATCTCTCCTTCTCTTTGACATTCCACGAGTTGCCTGGCGGCCTAGATGCCCGACCAGCGGTCAAGCAGACTAGAACAGAATGGCTCCGCTGCCGAATCCTCGCCCCGATCCTTGGCGGAATCTTCGAACAGTAACCTCAAATATTACACAGCCCTTACAAAACTTTTACACACAACAGCCTTCACGCATCCGCCTTTCGCAAGATGATAGGCTGAAAAGACCTGCGCTATCACATGCTATCAATTGCGACAACCGTGAATAATTCGTCATTTTTGGCAATGGGTATGCGCACCGCTCTTAGTCTCCCACTTTTTCAGTAACACAATCGTCCTACCCTCAAAAGATGGGGCTTCCCCCCTTAATGATTTTATAAAAATTTTGTAACACGGGTATAAGATGCAAGTCTGGAATTTGGTAATGAATCAACAATTCTTGTAGGAGATAGGAAATGACGGAATTGTCACGACGGACCGCCTTCACGATGCTCCCGATGTTTCTGGTAGCAGGCTTCTTCCTTAGCGCGTGTGGTAGTGGTGGTGATGGCGCAAACGGCAGTACTTCGTCGTCTGGCTCCCCAGCACCGATCGTGGCGCAGCTCGTTCAACAAGGCTATCTCAAAGCGTCGAATACTAATGCTGACGATCTCTTTGGATTTAATGTCGCGCTTTCCGGTGACACGCTGGTCGTCGGAGCCCCGCAGGAAGACAGTAACGCGACCGGAGTGAATGGCAATCAAGCCGACAATAGCGCGCCAAACAGCGGCGCCGTCTATGTGTTCACGCGCACCGGTGGAGTCTGGACTCAGCAGGCCTATCTCAAGGCCTCCAATACCGATGCTGGGGACCAGTTCGGAGTCTTCATTGCCCTCTCAGGCGACACACTCGCGGTGGGCGCTCAGTTTGAGGCCAGCAATGCAACGGGGGTCAATGGCGATCAGACCGACAATAGCGCGCCACAGGCCGGAGCGGTCTATGTGTTCACGCGTGCCAATGGGGTCTGGACACAGCAGGCCTATCTCAAAGCCTCAAATACCGGTGCAGGAGACCAGTTTGGAGTCAACGTGGCCATCGCAGGCGACACCTTAGCCGTCGGAGCGTACGGCGAGGCCAGCAATGCCACTGGCATCAATGGCAATGAGGCGGACGATAGTGTGCCCGGCAGCGGAGCGGTCTATGTGTTCACGCGTATCGCGGGCGTCTGGACGCAGCAGGCCTATCTCAAAGCCTCAAACGCCGGCGGCTTATTCGGATACGGTCTTGCACTCGCGGGCGACACACTTGCGGTGGGCGCTCCGTTTGAAGCCAGTAACGCGACGGGCATCAATGGTGATCAGACCGACAATAGTGCACCCAACGCCGGAGCGGCTTATGTCTTCACGCGTACAGCGGGAGTCTGGTCTCAGCAAGCCTATCTCAAAGCTTCGAACACCGATGCCGGGGACAGATTTGGTGAAGACGTCGTTCTTGACGGTGATACCCTTGCGGTCGGAGCGCGGTTTGAAGCCAGTAACGCGACGGGCATCAATGGTGATCAGACGGACAATAGTGCGCCCAACGCGGGAGCGGCTTATGTCTTCACACGGGCGGCCGGAGTCTGGTCTCAGCAAGCCTATGTCAAGGCCTCAAACGCTGGAGCCAATCACAATTTCGGCGGGATACTCACCATCGCCGGAGATCTCCTGGCCGTTGGTGCACGGCTCGAAGATAGCGATGCGACCGGGATCAATGGCAATCAGGGGAACAGCAACGCGCCTGACAGCGGCGCCGCCTATGTCTTCGCGAGAAGCGGCGGAGCGTGGACACAGAAAGCCTATCTGAAAGCCTCCAACACGAATGCAGGAGCTCAATTTGGGGATGCTGTCGCGCTTTCTGGCAGTTCTCTGGCCGTTGGCGCATGGTTTGAAGCGAACAACAGCGCTCCAAAGAGCGGGGCCGTCTATGTATTCGACGGGCTGTAAGGTTATCAACGAATGACTTCATTCTTAGGATAGGGGGCCGCTGCACATGGGTTGGATGCTCGCGACAGTTGTTTCAGTAACATGTTTTCCCTACATCCAAAAGATGGGGGTCCCCCCCTTAATGATTTTGGAAGAATCTGACATTGAGAATATATGATGTACGCACGGTAGTTAGTGATATGAGGCAATTCTAACCGTAGGAGCTAGAAATGACGCGATTGTCCAGAAGGCCACTGTCCTCAACACTCTCACTATTGCTCTTGGCAGGCCTGTTCCTTAGCGCGTGTAGTGGTGGTGGGGATGGAAGCGCAAGCACTCCGCCGGAAAGCACTCCGCCGGGAAGCACTCCGCCGTCTACACCCCCACCCCCACCGCCACCCCCACCGCCCGTGGCACAGCTCATTCAACAAGGCTATCTCAAAGCGTCCAATACCGGCATTAACGATAACCTTGGGTTTAATGTCGCACTTTCCGGCGATACGCTGGTTGTCGGCTCCCCGCAGGAGGGAAGTAGTGCGACCGGGGTGAATGGCGATCAAGCGAACAATAACGCGCAAAACAGCGGAGCCGTCTATGTGTTCACGCGGACCGCGGGAGTCTGGAGCCAGCAGGCCTATCTCAAGGCCTCGAATACCGACGCTAACGACCAGTTCGGGGTGAGCGTGGCGATCTCAGGCGACACGATCGCGGTGGGCGCTCAGTTTGAGGACAGTAATGGCATTCAGAGCGACAATAGCGCGCAAGACAGCGGAGCCGTCTATGTGTTCACACGGACCGGAGGGGCGTGGACGCAGCAGGCCTACCTCAAAGGTCATAATACCGAAGCGGGCGACCAGTTCGGCGTCAGCGTGGCCGTGCAAGGCGACACGTTAGCCGTCGGAGCGATCGGCGAGGCCAGCGAAGCGACGGGCATCAATCATGATGGGAGTAACAATAACGCGCCAGGCAGCGGCGCCGTCTACGTGTTCACGCGGACCGCAGGGGTCTGGTCTCAGCAAGCCTATGTCAAAGCCTCAAACCACGGAGGCCTATTCGGGAATAGTGTTGCTCTTGCCGGCGACACGCTCGCGGTGGGCGCTCAGTTTGAGGCCAGTAATGCGACGGGTGTGAATGGCAACGAGGCGGACAATAGTGCGCCGCTCGCCGGAGCGGTGTATGTGTTCACGCGGACCGGAGGGAACTGGACTCAGCAGGCCTATGTCAAAGCCTCGAATACCGATGCCGGGGACAGATTCGGGGAAGATGTCGCTCTCGACGGTGACACCCTTGTGGTCGGAGCGCGGTTTGAAGCCAGTGCTTCGAGCGGGGTCAACGGCAATCAAGCCGACAATAGTGTGAACAACTCGGGAGCCGCCTATGTGTTCACGCGGACTGCGGGCGTCTGGTCTCAGCAAGCCTATCTCAAAGCCTCCCACGCTGAAAATAGTAACAATTTCGCCGGAACCGTTACCATTGCTGGAGACATCGTGGCTGTTGGCGCACGGCTCGAGGACAGCGGGTCGACCGGGATCAATGGTAATCAGGTGAGCAATAGCGCACCGGACAGCGGCGCGGTCTATGTGTTCAAGCGTACCGCCGGGGTTTGGGAGCAGACAGATTATCTAAAAGCCTCCAACACGAACGCGGGAGACCAGTTTGGGGATGCTGTCGCTCTCTCTGGCAATACGCTGGCCGTTGGAGCATGGTTTGAAGCCAGCAGTGCGACCGGCGTGAATGGCAATCAGGCCGACAACAACGCTCCCAATAGCGGGGCCGCCTACGTGTTCGACGGGCTGTAAGGTCATCGACGAACGACTTCATTTTGGTCGGCGCACCGAACTCATCGGTGCGCCACCTGCCTACTCAGTAGCAGGCTTTTCCTACACCCAAAAGATGGAGTCCTCCCCCTTAATGATATGGTAACAATCTGAGATTGTGGGTATACGATGCATCCGTTGTAGTTAGTGATATCAGAGCAATTTAATCCGTAGGAGCTATAAATGACGCGATTGTCCAGAAGGCCACTGTCCTCAACATTCTCACTATTGCTGTTGGCAGGCCTGTTCCTTGGCGCCTGTAGTGGTGGTGGTGATGGTGGAACCGCAAGTACTCCGCCGGGAAGCAGTCCGCCGTCTGGACCTCCACCCCCACCGCCTGTGCTGCAGCTCGTTCAACAAGGCTACCTCAAGGCGTCAAATACCAATACTAACGATCAATTTGGATACTTTATTGCGTTTTCCGGTGACACGCTGGTTGTGGGTGCCCCGCAGGAGGGGAGTAATGCCACCGGGGTGAATGGCGACCAAGCGAACAATAGCGCGCCAAACAGCGGAGCCGTCTATGTCTTCACGCGGACCGGTGGAGTCTGGGCGCAGCAGGCCTATCTCAAGGCCTCGAATACGAATGCTGGAGACCAATTCGGCGTCAGCGTGGCTATCTCAGGCGACACGCTCGCGGTGGGCGCTATGTTTGAAGACAGTAATGCGACGGGGGTGAATGGCAACCAAGCGGACAATAGTGCGTCAAGCAGCGGAGCCGTGTATGTGTTCACGCGGATCGCGGGCGTCTGGACTCAACAAGCCTATCTCAAAGCCTCGAATACCGATGCGGGCGATAACTTCGGCGTCACCGTTGCTCTCAAAGATGACACCTTAGCTGTCGCGGCGTATTCCGAGGCCAGCAATGCCACGGGGGTCAATGGCAATGAGGCGGACAATAGTGAGCCAGGCAGTGGCGCCGTCTATGTGTTCACGCGTACCGCTGGCGTCTGGTCTCAGCAAGCCTACGTCAAGCCCTCAAACTCTGGGGGGCTGTTCGGGTATGGTGTTGCTCTGGTCGGCGACACGCTCGCGGTGGGCGCTCCGTTTGAAGCGAGTGCTGCAACGGGCGTGAATGGCAATCAGACCGACACGAGCGCGCCGCTCGCCGGAGCGGTGTATGTGTTCACACGGACCGCAGGGAACTGGTCTCAGCAAGCCTATCTCAAAGCCTCCAATACCGATGCCGGAGACAGATTTGGTCACGACCTCCAGATTGATGGTGAGACTCTTGCGGTAGGAGCTCGATTTGAAGCCAGTGCTGTGGGCGGGGTCAATGCCAATCAAAGCGACAATAGTGCGCCGAACGCCGGTGCGGTCTATATCTTTACGCGGACCGGTGGCGCCTGGTCTCAGCAAGCCTATCTCAAAGCCTCGAACGCTGGAGCGAATAAGAATTTCAGCGGTAGTATCACAATCGAGGGAGATATGCTGGCCGTGGGTTCACGGCTCGAGGATAGCGATGCGACCGGGATCGATGGCAATCAGGCGAACAGCAATGCGCCTGACAGCGGCGCGGTCTATCTATTCAAGCGCAGCGCCGGGGTTTGGACGCAGACACACTATCTGAAAGCGTCCAACGCGAACGCGGGAGACGAGTTTGGGGATAGTATCGCTCTTTCTGGTGGTGGTTTGGTCGTGGCCGGCTGGTTTGAAGCCAGTAATGCGACCGGAGTGAATGGCAATCAGACCGACAACAACGCTCCGATGAGCGGGGCCGTGTACATATTTGGGGAGGAATGACGACGACCACCACCTATTGTCTCTGCTCTCGTGCGGAGTGAGCTTCGTGTTTCTGCCCACAATTCGCGTCCCGCTGCGAGCCGAACGGACGGCGAAATTCTAGCGCGTATTCCTGCAGCACGGACTTCTTACACTCCCGCCCGTGACCCTGACCAAGCGCCACCGGCGCGACTATCCGTACTGTCCATAGGAAAATAGGTAATTCCGAAATGTACGCTGACTAGGGCTATCCCTCACTAGACTTTTGCCCAGTGACAAGCCGAAACTGCCCGCCTTGGTGCGGTATCGTGCGACTCTGAGAACGACATCGATGACACGCGCAGTCATGATATTGATGCTTCTCCTGCTGGCCGGGTGTAGCGGCGGCACTTCCGGTGATGCGATGGCGCCCTCGCCGCAAGTGGAGCAACCTGCGAACCCGCCGCCAGTCACTCCTCCACCGACAGTTGTCACGCCCACCGTCAACGCAGGGCAGGATCAAACCGTTAAGATGGGCACCGTGGTCGCGTTGTCCGGCAGCAGCACGAGCACGGAGCCAAACCCCAGCTACCTCTGGCAATTCCTCAGCCTCCCCCAAGGCAGCACTGCGACTCTCACGGACGCGACCACGCTCACGCCGACCTTCAAGCCGGATGTTACAGGCCTGTACGTTGTATCCCTCTCGCTCGAGGGCGGCCCGAGCGATTCGGTTACCATTGAGGTGCAGGCGAACCTCCTCACACTGCACTTCACCGGCACCTTTGGTCCCGATGGCACGGTGGACGGCACCTTCACGTATGAGATCACGCAAGGCCCCAACGACATCAACGTGCGCAGTTTGCAACCCAATGTCATGTACCGGCTGACGAGTTGGAATATTGTCGTCAACAGCGGCCAGGTGGCGGATCTGTTGCCCTCCACGGTTTTTGATAGTTCTCAGCCGGACAATACGGCGGAGTTCTGTGAAGGCATTTGTATTTTCTCCAGCACGCCCCTCGCGGAGTTGCGCTTCCACAATACCGGTCCAGACATGCTGCAGTTGACGTTTCAACACGCGGACCCGACGCCGTTCATTAACCCGCCAGGAAGCCTTGCCGAGTGGGGAACTCATTTCCAGTCCCAGTACCGCGTGCCCAACAATGTGCCGCTGGCGATTTTGGGCACCGGCAGTCTGACGGAGGGGTGAGCCACGCGCGCACTCAACAGGGGAGAATTTGCCGGCTAGCAACGGTTAAGAATAAAATATGGTGAAAGGCACCCGCTTCTACCATCCTTAATCGACCCGCTCAAAGCCGTCATTGAAAACTTTGCACTGATCGTCTAGGTCATTAAATCTAGCGGGGACGAAAGATAACCCTCCGTCCCCTCTATGCGGACTAAGATTGGGTGTGATCCCCTCAGCTGGTTCGTCAGGCAGGTGCCAAGCCAAAGTAAGCTTTGTATGAAGCACCTTCTGTTGACACTACCGGACATCGTTTCCGACCTTCCGCTACTCGACGCTCTTGAGAAGTTCGCGACAGAGTTCATGTTGGCCTAAAGCAGCACTGCATGGGAGGTCGCGAACAATCCGCCGCCGCATATAAAGACGAAGTTGATGAAATGAGGGCACATTGGAGTCGCGCAGGGAAGCGGAATGGTCGGGGATGGTGAGCAGCGGCTAACAGCTGCTAGTGCGGCTTCTTCAGTTGATTGATCAGGAGATCTAGGCGGTCTCGATAGTGATCGGCGACGGTGTGAAATTCGATCCCGATGCCTTCAGCCCCAGACCACCGAACCTTGGCGTCATGAATGACGATGGGAATGTCCTCTCCAGGAGGGAACAGAAAGAGAGCGATATTCATGCCTGGAACGACCTGAACCGTGTTTTCAATCCGACAACCATTTCGGGAAAGATCCACCGATCGGATGGCATCCGGCCCCCATTGGTCATAGGCAAAGAGGGCTCCTGACAGGGAGACAGGAAATCGCTGATGGCTGCGCTCGACCATGACCTCGGGAACATTGCAGATGCAATGCCGCCAGGAGCAGCGCGGTTTCCCAATATTTTGAAGTGTTCGGTCGAGGAAAGGAGTTAAGCCAAACTCTTTTGCACATCAGTGAAGGGGATGTAGTACACGGGCTTCCATCAGGAAGACAGGTGTCGACACAAATAGACGCTGAGGTGTGGAACGTGCAGCGGAGAACGGTTCTGACAGGAGGGTGAACGATGATAGCCGGCATCTATGCTAGAAAGTCTACCGAGCAAAACCGGCCTGGGCGTTGAAGGTGAAGTCCTCCGGCTGCTTCGCGATCACACAATCGCTCCCGACCACCACAAATTGCAGGGCAGTTACAAGAAATTGCGCTTACCGCCTAAACATAATCCCAATAGTCTGAATAGCCCTTTTATGGCGAAGGCCGTTTGATGCACTAAACATTCGGGAGGAAGGAAGAACTGCTCAAAGTATATGCTGTTGCGGTGCCGGTAGAAAGCGACCCACATGGTTGGTGCGTCTAGGTGTGGGCGTCGGTGCGGCTGTTGATGCGGTAAGTCGCTAGTGCTGAGGAGGAACTTCGGTCGAGATGTCCTGCTCGTCAGATACGCACCTGTATTCTGTGCGTCCACAAGAAATACAATGCCACAATGTCATCAGCCTAATTGTTAACTCTTCCTCGGACATCGGACCACCACAGCGTTCACACTTCATTTTGAGGAATGTACGCTAGTGCCGAATCGGTCGAGTAGTATACGAAGGGGGGGTAAGCGATGCGATTTGGGTTGTGGCGTTGGACCGGCTGTTGATTAAATAGCCGCATTCGTCGGCGGCAGGATTGAATCCGCGAAACCGATAGGCATCTGCGCGTGTAATTCCGGACATCGGAGCGAGGAGTAAACACACTATTCGTAGATCCGACGTGCGTACTAACAAGAACTGAGAAGGATTATTTTAGAAATAGTGAGATAGGAGGGCAACATCAAACCGTACGGAATGCGCCACGTAGCTAATTACCCTCATGCTGTATCCTGTTGTGCAGAAGAAGCAGTTAGAGACGTTTTGCTACAAAATTATTAGGGCCATTCATCCCTATTGCAACCGATTCCATCGAATCCTACTATATGCCCCCTAATTGACTTCTTTGCTAACCACGATGCCAGGTAAAAGCCACCACCGTTACCTGTCGAGTCCCTCCCAGAGTGATCCTCCCGCTACTTCCCTCTAATCGTACGAGCCCTCTCTTAGCTCTTGTCGTGTAAAGAGTTTTGTTTTTGAAAGGAGGATTGATTATGGCATTGCTAGGTGCTGTCTCTATCACGGCGGCAGTAGGATTCGCTGATCTCGCGGCCGGTGGCGCGGGGATTGCGAGAGCTCTTTTCTATTTCTTTGCAATTGTGTGCATTGGCTTGTTGCTCTACCAATTCTTGACTTTCACGCCAAGGTTACGTGCATCTCTTGATGCAGGTGATGACTGACCTCGGCGAAGACTTAGTATCACCAGTTCATCTTCGTCCTTTAACTTTACCGCCGCGCGTACCAGAGTGGCGAATGGCTCAGCTTGCAAAACCATATTCTAGGCTGGGCGTTCATCTATTAAGCATTTAGAATCCCATTACAGAGAAATTGTAATGGTCTGGCATGGCGTCGGAATCGATCTCGTCATGGATCTCCCTCCGTTTTCGTGAATCCTTTGCGAGCCATCTGTTCGTCAATGGCTACCACAATCTCGCGATCCAGGTTTGGGTTCTTTGCCGGCATACCCTGTCCCCATCCATAGGTGCGGTAGCGGTAGGAGTCCGGGCTCTTGCGCGCATTGGGAGACAGCCTACGCATTGTAAAGCGAGGCGCGTCGCGCGATTGCAAGAACTCTTTCCTCTGGCATCAGCAGAATAATGGTTCTGGCAACTTTCTGTCCTCTGTCCTCAGTACCGATTGCCAGGAGGATGAAGCTCTGGTGGTCGGAAGGAGCAGATGAGTCTCAGCGGGTTAGCAGAAGGAAACTTCTTTCGCCATCATGCCGACAAGGAGTCTAACCAGGCCACAGGGCAGGATCTCAGCGCTTGATCTTCAACTCGATCAACTTGCTAGCTGTTTGCGGCGTCGGTGTCGACGAATCCCGCACCGTGAAGGTCAGGTTATAGTTTCCGTCCGTGTCTTTCGCTGGTTTGCCGGTGATCTGACCCGTCGACGCATTCAGGCTGAGACCGCTCGGCAGCGGCGGTGTGACCGACCACGTAAAGGGCGCGACACCTCCCGAGCGTTGCAACGTTCTATTGTAGTTCTTATCGACTTCGGCATCTGGTAAGTTGTTTGTCGTGATCGCCAGGGCCGCACTGACGGCGATCGAGAGCGCCTGCGTGTCGGACTGATTCAAGCTGTCTGTGACTCGTACTGTGAAATTCGCGGTGCCTGCATTGGTCGGAGTGCCTGAAATCACACCAGCCGAGCTCAGGTCAACCATCGCCGGGAGCGATCCACCGGAGAGACTCCAGACGAGTGTCCCGGTACCTCCCGTCGCTTGCAGCGTCTGACTATAGGCTCGGCCGACTGTTCCTCCTGGGAGCGTGGTGGTCGTGATGTTCGGCGGAGCGGGGAGGTTGCTCGTGATCGATAGAGGTTGCGTGTCCGATTGCCCGCCTGCGTCTTGCACTCGGATGGTAAATGACGACGTGCCTGCCGGCACAGTCGGCGTTCCTGAAATCACGCCGGCCGTTTGATTCAAACTCAGGCCCGCTGGCAGTGCCCCTGCGCTAATGCTCCACGTCAGCGCTCCCGTCCCTCCCGTAGCGTGTAACGTCTGGTTATAGGTTTGACTGATCGTTCCTGCTGGGAGTGTGGTGGTCGTGATATTCGGCGGTGTCGGTGGTGGGGCTGGTTGGTTGATGGTAATCGACAGCGCTTGGGTATCCGCGAGTCCGCTTGCGTCCTGAACCCGGACGGTAAATGACGATGAGCCTGCCGCAGTCGGCATTCCTGAAATCGCGCCGTTGATCGGATTGATAACCAGCCCCTGAGGCAGTGCCCCTGCGGAGATGCTCCAGGTCAGCGCTCCCGTCCCCCCGGTCGCCTGCACGGCTTGGCTATAGGCTTGACCGACGGTTCCTCCTGAGAGGCTGGTCGTCGTGATATTCGGCGGGTTCGGTGGGGGCGCGGGTTGGTTGATCGTAATCGACAGCGCTTGCGTGTCCGATTGTCCGCGCGCGTCTGCCACTCGGATGGTAAACGACGAGCTGCCTGCCGCAGTGGGTGTTCCTGAAATCGCACCCGTCGCCGGATCCAAATTGAGCCCTGACGGGAGCGTCCCGGTCCCTGCGACGATGTTCCAGGTCAGGGGTGGGGTCCCGCCGCTCGCTTGTACAGGGCGGTTATAGGCTTGATTGACCGTCCCGTCAGGGAACGAAGTGGTGGTAATCGTCAGCACGGCCGGGGGCGGAACGACGGTTAAGCTGAGTGTTTGTTGGACGGTTTGCGAAGGGGCCGAGCTGTCGCGCAGTGTAAACGTGTGGGTCGTTGTTGCTACCGTCGTGGGGGTGCCGGTGATCGCACCGGTTGCTGTATCCAACGAGAGATTGCCAGGAAGCGCCGGCGAGACGGACCATGTGTAAGGGACCGCGCCTCCTGTACCGCTGACTGAAGGCGAATAGGCCTGGTTGACTTGTCCCTCGGGAAGTGCAGTGGTGGTGATCGCTAAGCTTCCAGGGGTCGGGCCGCTGTCGCCACCGCAGCCGGTCAACCCTAGGACGTAAACACAAGAAAAGATGACCGCACAAAGAATATTGCCGAGTAAGTGTCCTCGCCTCATCGAGATCTTTTCCTATTACGTCCGCAAAGGCTCCACATCAGATTGTTACAAGCGATTGTAATGAAACAACTGTTGGAAGGTCTCTACCACTTACGTATGGGGGGAAACGTCATATCCATGCCCCACCCCTAGATTGAACCCGCAAGCCGGAGAGAAGCATCAGTGTCACCTAACCGCGAGGCTTATATTTGAGGGAATCGTGGCAGATCAAGGAAGAAGTCGGAGTTGTTCAAGCGCGCAGGCTAGTCGCTCATTCAGATTTTATTGTGGGCTGCTCACAGCTAACACCCTGAGATGCTTTCAGCCCCTCGGGTAGAGCTATCGGCGTCCCACACGCGGCATCAATTTGATCTTCAGTGAGAAAGCTGGTGTTTTTGAAATTGGCGCCATCAATGTGTGCGTTCTCCAGATGGGTACCCAATAACATGGCCCCTTCAAAGTTCGCATTCACCAACTTTGCGCGACTCAGATTTGCGCCAAATAGCATCGCATCTGTGAAATCTGCACCCTCCAGATCAGCGTCGCGTAGGTCAGTTCCAGCTAACATCGCCCCGCGAAGATTTTCGCCTTTGAGATGCGCTTTTCTAAGCCGCTTGCCAGCGAGCATTTGCCCGGGAGGGACCGGAGGGTGTCTCGATTCCTCCTTCACCTCAACTTCTACAATGTAAGGCTCGAGAGACTCATGCAAGCAACCGAGAGGCGCGGAGAGCACCATTATCAGCCCGCATGGACCCAAAAATCTCCTCGACCTCTTCAACTGAAGCATGTCCAAGATCCCGGATATTTGCCTATTGGTGGCTGACGGCATGATCATGAACCGTTGCCGTGCTTGGACGGTAGGGCGGCAATCAAAAACACATCTTTCGGCCAGCTCATTGACAGGATCTCAGGGGGGGTTAATCAACAAACCAAGCTGCTTGTGGACTATCTGCGGCGTCGGTGCCGAATCCTGCGCGGTGAAGGTAAGGGCAAAGGTGCCTTGCGACGTAGTGCCGGTAATCTCACCGGTCGCCTGGTTCAGGCTGAGACCGTTCGGCAGGGGCGGGTTGACCGACCAGCTCACAGGTGGGGTCCCTCCCGAGCTTTGCAAGGTTGTCGTGTAGAACTGGCCGTCGTTTGCATTTGGTAACGAATCTGTCGTGATCTCCAGGGCCGCGATGACGGTAATCGAGAGATCCTGCGTGTCGGACTGATTAAATGTGTCTGCGACTCGTACGGTGAAATTCGCGGGTCCTGCATTGGTCGGAGTGCCTGAAATCACACCACCCGGACTCAGGGAGAGCATCGCTGGGAGCGATCCACTAGCGAGAGTCCAGGTGCGTGCCCCTATGCCTCCCGTCGCTTGCAGCGTCTGACTATACGCTTGGCCGACTATTCCTGACTGGAGCGTGGTGGTCGTGATATTTGGCGCGTTGAACAGGCTGATGGTGATCGACAGCGCTTGTGTGTCACTTTGTCCGCCTGCGTCTTGAACCCGGATGGTGAACGACGCTTGGCCGGCCGGTAAAATCGGCGTTCCCGAAATCACGCCCGTCGATTGACTCAAAGTCAGACCTGCCGGGAGGGAGCCCTGGGAGATGCTAAAGTTCAGCGGTGCGATACCTCCATTGGTTTGGATAGTCTGGTTATACACCTGTCCGATACTTCCTGACGGAAGGGAGGTAGTGGTAATCGAGAGCGGGGTCACGTTGATCGAGAGGTCCTGCGTGTCATTTTGACCCACTGAGTCTGTGATCTTTACCGTGAAATTGAAGGGTCCTCCACTGGTCGGAGTGCCTGAAATGGTTCCGCCTGTTGGCCCAGACGGATTGAGGTTGAGACCCGGTGGGAGCGATCCGGCAGAGATACTCCAGGCAAGTGCTCCAATCCCTCCAGTTGACCGCACTCTTGCATTGTAGGGCTGACCTGCGGTGCCATCTGGCAGCGAGGTGGTCGTGATCTGAGGCGGAGTGGTCGGGATGACACGAACCGAGAGCGCTTTTGTATCTTGTTGCCCGCTTGTGTCTTGAACCCGGACCGTGAACGGGAAGGTGCCGGCTGGGGCAATCGGTATTCCTGAGATGATGCCGGTGGTCGGATTCAGGCTGAGATTCTGGGGGAGAGTGCCTGTGCCTGGGAGGACAATGCTAAAGTTCAGGGCTCCGATACCTCCAACGGTTTCGACAGGCTCGTTATAGGACGAGCTGATACTTGCGTCCGGAAGGGAGGTTGTAGTGATCGCGAGCGGTGGCTCGATGGTCAAGTTGAGCGGTTGTTCGACGGTTTGTGAAGGGGCCGAGCTGTCGCGCAGCGTAAACGTGTGTGTCGTCGTTGCCGCCGCCGTCGGTGTGCCGGTGATCGCACCGGTTGCCGCATCCAACGAGAGATTGCCAGGAAGTGCCGGCGAGACGGACCATGTGTAAGGGGGCGCGCCTCCCGAGCCGCTCATTGAAGCCGAATAGGGACGGTTGACTGTCTGCTCGGGAAGCGAGGTGGTGGTGATCGATAAACTGCCAGGGGTAGGGCCGCTGTCGCCACCGCAGCTGGTCAAGCCTAAGACGCTTAAAACGGAAAGGATGACTGCACAAAAAATAGTACCGCTTGGGTTTCCGCGCACCATCAAGAGCCTTTCGTTCTATGTGTCATTACTGATGAACGAATCTAGGGTCGCTCCCATTAAATCGGTCAAGCGAACGAGGCGCTACTAGGGTTTCCACCAGTCCCATTTGGCTCCCATACTTATATTGATGGCGGCGCACTTAGCGAGACTCTAGGTGAAAAACGGCGAGGCGAGGCCAGCGTAAGCAGCGTATTAGCCATGGAACTTGAAACTGGAGGTTTCCGTCGATAAAGGAAATGGGACCTCTGTCTGTCAGGATGGGTGCTTAGTGCAAGGTGCTTCGAGGAACGTACGGCTGTCAGGGCGTCGCGCCCTCAGGGCGGGTCAATCGTCAAATTAAGCTGCTTGTTGGCTGTTTGCGGCGTCGGTGCTGGCCGAATCCTAGTGCGGGGATGTAAGCAAGTCTTTCTATAGATTAGTTTATGGGTTGATCATGATCGATAGATCTTGCGTGTCTGATAGTCCTCCTGCGTCCTGAACCTGGACGGTAAATGACGCTAGGCCTGCCGCAGTGGGCGTTCCTGAAATCACGCCGGTCGGCGCATCTAAATTCAGGCCCGCTGGCAGCGTCCCCGTGGAGATACTCCAGGTCAGCGGTGCCGTCCCTCCGGTTGCCTGTAACGTCGTTGGACCGTAGGCCACATTGAGGGTTCCATCTGGGAGCGACGTGGTCGTGATATCAGGCGGGTTAGGTGGGGGCGCGGCAGCGTTGATCACGATCGACAGATCCTGCGTGTCAGTTTGACCCAACGTGTCAGTGACTCGTACGGTGAAATTCGAGGTTCCTGCGGTGGTCGGATTGCCTGAAATCACACCAGCCGGGCTTAGAGAGAACATCGCTGGGAGCGATCCACCAGCGAGCGTCCAGGTGCGTGTCCCTACGCCTCCCGTTGCTTGTAGCGTCTGATCGTAGGCCTGGCCGACAGTTCCTGCCGGAAGCGATGTGGTCGTGATATCCGGTGGGTTAAGGAGGTTGATCGTGATCGACAGATCTTGTGTGTCACTTTGTCCGAATGCGTCTTGAACTCGGACAGTAAAATTCGATGTGCCTGCTGGCAGGATCGGCGTCCCTGCAATCGTGCCGGTCGTCCCACTCAAAGTTAGGCCCGGTGGCAGTGTCCCTCCGGAGATGCTCCAGGTCCGTGCCCCCGTCCCTCCGGTCGCTGCCACAGTCTGGCTATAGGCCTGACCGATGCTTCCACCGGGCAGCGAGGTCGTCGTGATATTTAGCGGAGGGGGTAGGTTGATCGTGATCGACAGCGCCCGCGTGTCAGACTGACCCAACGAATCTGTGACCCTCACCGTGAAGGGGAAGGTTCCTTGAGTGGTTGGAGTGCCTGAAATGATTACACTGGGTCCAGTTAGGGGAGCGATCGTGAGACCGGGTGGGAGCGATCCCACAGTGATACTCCAGGTAAGTGTGCCCATCCCTCCGGTTGCTTGCAATGGCTGATTGTAAAGCTGACTGACCGTGCCTGCCGGCAGCGAGGCCTGTACTATCTGTGGGGGGTTGTCTGTCCCAACGAGAATAGAAAGCGCTTGCGTATCATTCTGTCCGAAAGTGTCTGCAACGCGGACGGTGAACGGGAAGCTGCCGGTTGCAGTCGGCGCTCCTGTGATCGTGCCGGTCGTCCCACTCAAAGTTAGGCCCGGTGGCAGTGTCCCTACGGAAATGCTCCAGGTCAGCGGTGCCGTCCCGGTCGCCAGCACAGCCTGGTTATAGGTCTGGCCGATGGTTCCAGCGGGCAGCGAGGTGGTCGTAATATTCGGCGGGCTGGGCAAGTTAACGGTAATCGAGAGAGCACGGGTGGCAAACTGCCCCAGGGTGTCTGTGACCCTCACCGTGAAGTTGAAGGTTCCTTGAGTGGTTGGAGTGCCTGAAATGATTACACTGGGTCCAGTTAGGGGAGCGATCGTGAGACCCGGTGGGAGCGATCCCACAGTGATACTCCAGGTAAGTGTGCCAATGCCAGCGGTTGCCTGTACCGTCGTCGGACCGTAGGCCACATTGACTGTTCCACCAGGCAGCGAGGTGGTCGCAATTCCTGGCGGGCTCTGCGGGTCAATGCGAATCGAGAGAGCTCGCGTATCCTGTTGTCCACTTGTGTCTGCAACGCGGACAGTGAATGAGGAGTTGCCGGTTGCAGTCGCCGTTCCTGCGATCACACCGGTATTAGGATCCAGACTGAGACCCGCGGGAAGTGTGCCTGAGGTGATGCTAAAGGTCAGCGGTCCGAAACCACCAACGGTTTGAACAGGCTGGCCATAGACCGCGCCGATATTTCCGGCCGGCAGCGAGGTCGTCGTAATTGAGAGCGGGGGTTTGATTGTTAAGCTAAGAGATTGCTCTATTGTTTGGGGAGGGATTGAGGAATCTGCCAGGGTAAATGTATGCAAAGTGGTTCCCACCGTGCCTGATGTCCCGGTGATCGCGCCGCTTTGCGTGTTGAACGAAAGACCGGAAGGAAGCGCCGGTGTGACCGACCACAAGTACGGCAGCGTGCCTCCCGAACCACCCACTGAAGCCGAATAGGGTTGGTTGACTTGCCCCTCGGGAAGTGAGGTGGTGACGATCGCCAAACCTCCAGGGGTCGGGCCACTGTCACCACCGCAGCCGGTCAACCCTAAGATCGAAATACTAGAAAAAATCACTGCACAAACAATATGACCGATGATGTTTCTACGCGTCATGAAGATCGTTTCCTGTTACATCCGGACAGAAGCATCCGGATCAGAAGAATCATTGTAAGGCAGGAATTCCCGGAGGTCTCTACCCCTAAGGTATGGAGGGGAGCGTATGTTTTTGACTCCACCTAAAAGTGGAAACGTAGGCCGAAGAGAAACATCAGGGAGGAGGCGTCATAATCGCCGGTCAGTCCGCCGCCGGTCGGCGCGCTTCTTTCGAAACTCCCACTATCTTTCTTCCACGCCATCTCGGTATTAACCGCCAGATTGGATGTGATGGGGAAGTCAAAACCGCCGGCCACACGCAGGGCGAAGGTATTCGGGAATGAAAAGGACTGATTGTTCAGCAGTGCTCCATTGCTGAATGAATGGGCATTCAGCCCGGCACCCAACGACGCGTAGGGAATCAACCATTCGAACCCTACAGTATTTCGCAGCAGATCTCGTGTGGGACGAAATTCCACTACCGGTAAAAATGAGAACGTGTTTAAGGTTCCGACTTCAGTACCGCGCCCGTTGATCTTGTATCGTTGCCATTCGATCATCATTCCCACCCGTACCCATTCTTTGAGGACATAGTATCCTTCGAGATTGACGAGAGGCCCTACAGAGGTGCCGCTGCTCAAGCCCTCTAATATCTGTTGGGTTGGGACGATCAATCCTGCTCGCAGGCCGACCACGAAGTCGCCCCCAACGGATCGGCCCTTCGCTTGTTCAGAACCTGTGGCAGGGGCCTCTTGCGGGGGTGCTCCCTTCGCCTCTGTTGCAGGAGTGATGGACGCCTCTTGGGCCGCCTTCGCCGCGGCGGCAGCGGCGGCAGCTGCGGCAGCGGCCTCCTGGGTCGCCTTCGGCGCTGTGGGAGCTGCACCGGGGGCCTCTTGGGCCGCCTTCGGCGGAGGGAGCTGCACCTGGGGCCTCTTGGGCCGCCTTCGGCGCTGACGGAGCTGCACCGGGGGCCGCCTTGGGCGCTGTGGGAGCTACGCCGGCGGCCTGTTGGGCCCCCTTCGCCGTAGCGGCGGCTGCGGCGGCTGCGGCAGCTGTGGCAGCGGCTTCTTCGGGCGTGGGCGTCTCGCCTTTTCCCTTCGGCTGGAGCGCTACCTGAATAGGACATCCGATTTCTAACGTTTCTCGTTTTTCGGGAACGACGAGCTCGCAGATGGCATTTTTGTACAGTAGTAATTCACAGGAGGTTGGGCCACCGGTGGACTGCTGACATTGAAGATTGCTGATATTGATTTCGCAGATCCCGGGCTGCGGACATTGGTAGGTGGCCAGTGGTCCACCCTTGCCGGAAGTGACCGTCCAGACGCCGTACCGCAGCCCACGCTTCGCATCCAAGACATTTCCCACTTGGGAGATAATCCAATTTACTCGTGTAGGGAACTCATCCTCTGTGTGCTGTTGCCATTCAAGGGATTTCGTGGCGCATCCCGATACCAACAGCGCACAAGCCATTGCACAGATGTGTTGCCGCATACCAATCTCCTGAGCAGCCTTGTTTCAGATCACGGTGCGTATCGAAATTCTAGACTCGCTGCCTATAACATCGGTCGGCAACAGACGAGGGAACACATACTATCCTGTCGATTTTGAACTGGCAATATCAATTTGGAGGTGGGAAAAACGGTGTCTTGAGCCGTTTTCTAGAGCGGGCTGCGGCCATGATCACTTTGCGCAGCCGCGCCAGCATTTTGCCTCGCCAGTCCTGCAGTTCCTTGATGTCGTGGGTAATTTGTTCTGATGCGTTCACGTTTCCCATGTTTGTCGTCCTCCTTAATGGTGCTCGGTCGCTATGAAACTAGACTGGTCGCTAAAGCGCCCGAAGGGGCAGCATCTCTCGCAGTTGGCCATCCCGCAGCCAAAGGCCGCCCCAAAGCAGTGTGCCCACGATCACAGCGAATATGATGTTGAAAATGGGGCCACCCATACGGACATGCGTTGCAACTGCGCCGCCCAGATACCCCGTTAACAGAATCGCGCCGAGAACTGAGGTGCGTGATATGAGATAGAGCAGTGTGCTGGTGAGCAACGTCACCCCAAGCCCAACGATTACGGATTCAGGATAGCCCAACTCAACTGTTGCCTGCACAACGACAGCTGGCTTGAACAGCTTCATTATTCCATCCACCAGCAGAAATAGGGCGGGCAATCCACTCATGATGCGTCCTGCCCACAGATGCGTGCTCGAAATCGATCGGTCATTTGACTGCATGCTTGGTCTCCTTTCGGTCAGTGTTCGACACTTGATAGTCGTTTGGCGCGTGCGAAATCGACATCTGTAAACCGTGAGCGTATGGATATCGCACGAAAGTGAGCTCGCCCAGACAAAGGTCTAGCCAACCATCCCGCCACATCGGTGGCTTAGCATGTGATGGCTGGGGAATCCCACGTTTGATTAATTAGGTATAAGAAACATGTTGACATGGAACCGAAGCTTGTGTAAATTCGCGTCCCTTCTACAGTTTATAGCCTAAGTTGAATGACTAGGTGGGCTAAGATGACGCCATGCCAGCCGAAGTAGGGAGGGTTCCTCCTGGTCCCCATTTTTCCGCGTCGCCATCGCCCGGTGTGACTGACACCGGGTTGATCTGCCTCCTGATTTTGGCCCGCTTCTATGATCTGCCGGCCGACGGATCGCAACTGCGCCACTTGTACGCGCCGCCTGGGCAATTGCTCTCAGATACCGAACTGCTTCGTGCCGCCAAGCACTTGGGGCTCAAGGCCGGAGTGGTGAAGACGCAGTGGCAAAAATTAGCCAGCACGCCGTTTCCTGCGATCGCAAAGCTACAGGATGGCCGATATGTTGTACTCGCCAGGATCGACGGCGACAAGGCCCTGATTCAGGACCCCGTCGAGGGTCGTCCGCTCGTGTTGTCTCGTGAACAGTTTGAGTCGAAGTGGACGGGCGAACTATTGTTGTTCGCGAAGCGGGCGAATCTGCGTCAGGAGGATCTCAAATTTGACTTCAACTGGTTCATTCCTGCCATCGTCAAATACCGCACGTTCCTTGGCGAAGTGTTCGTCGCCTCGTTCGTGTTGCAGTTATTCGCATTATTGACGCCCCTCTTCACGCAAGTCGTGATTGACAAGGTGCTAGTGCACAAGGGCTTTACGACCCTGCATGTGCTGGCGATCGGGATGGTCGCACTGGCCATCTTTGATGCCATGCTCGGCGGTCTACGCACCTATCTGTTTTCGCATACCACCAATCGGATCGACGTCGGGCTGGGCGCTCAATTGTTTCGCCACATTTTAGCCTTGCCGCTGGCCTATTTCGAAGCCAGGCGTGTCGGCGACACGGTGGCTCGGGTGCGTGAACTCGAACACATCCGGCAGTTCCTGACAAGCCATTCCGTGACAGTCGTGCTCGATCTCGTGTTTACGGTCGTGTTCCTGGTCGTCATGTGGTTCTACAGCTCTACGCTCACGATGGTTGTGACGGCGTCGCTACCATTGTATGCACTGCTGTCGATCGCGATCACACCGACGATACGCGCTCGCCTGCACGAGAAGTTCAATAGGGGAGCGGAGAATCAATCGTTCTTGGTGGAGGCGATCAGCGGGATTCAGACCGTCAAGGCTCTGGCGGTCGAGCCGTCGCTGCTGCGCAAATGGGAAGAGCAGCTGGCGGGGTATGTGCGGGCAAGTTTCCGTGCAACGAGTCTCATTACCGTGGCCGGGCAAGTTGCAGGCTGCATCCAAAAACTCACAACCGTCGCCGTGCTATGGGTGGGGGCCTATCGAGTGATCGAAGGAGACCTCAGCATCGGGCAGTTGATCGCCTTTAACATGCTGTCGGCGCAAGTGACGGGACCGTTGCTGCGATTGGTTAGTCTTTGGCAGGAGTTTCAGCAGGTGGGGATTTCTGTGCAACGATTAGGCGATGTGCTCAACGCCCAACCGGAGCCATCGTACAAGCCGAATCGGACGACATTGCCCCAAGTCGCAGGACAGGTGACCCTCGAAGACGTGACGTTTCGCTATCGCCCTGGCAGTTCGGAGGTGCTCCGGAAGATTTCGTTCTCTGTCACTCCAGGCAGGGTCGTCGGCATTGTGGGGCGCTCAGGATCCGGCAAAAGTACGATTGCCAAACTGATTCAGCGACTGTATGTGCCGGAGCGTGGACGCATCCTCGTGGATAATGTTGATCTTGCGCAGGTCGATCCGGCCTGGTTACGGCGGCAGGTGGGAGTGGTGCTTCAAGAAAACTTTCTCTTCAACAGTTCCGCGCGCGACAACATTGCGTTGACGGACCCCGGCTTAGCGATGGAGCAGGTCATTCAGGCGGCGAAGCTGGCGGGTGCGCATGAGTTCATTCTCAACCTGGCGGATGGCTATGACACCATGGTCGGCGAACACGGCTGTTCGCTTTCCGGTGGACAACGGCAACGCATTGCCATTGCAAGAGCTTTGGTCGCCAACCCTCGCATTTTGATTTTCGATGAAGCGACGAGCGCACTGGATTACGAGTCCGAAGCCGTCATCCAAAAGAACATGGCGCAAATTTGCCAGGGACGGACCGTCTTCATCATCGCGCATCGGCTCAGCACGGTGCGGCCAGCCCATCGGATTTATGTGATCGATAAGGGCGAACTTGTCGAAGAAGGGTCGCACCAAGAACTTCTGCGTGCCAACGGTTTTTACGCACGCTTGTGTAAGTTGCAGGATAGCGGAACGGGCATGGCATAAGCCGAAGGCGCGAACAATGGCGTTCGGTACGCTCGCGAGACATTGGACCATCTGGAAGACGACGTGGCAAGCCGTGTCGACTCGCGAACTAGGCACGGCACCAGGTGGGCGGGCCACGGAGTTCCTGCCGGCTGTGCTCGAGATCCAACAGGCGCCGCCATCTCCCATTGGCCGTGCAATCACATGGACCATTATCGCCGTATGCACTGCTGGAATTTTGTGGGCCACATTCGGGTGGATCGATATTGTCGCGACCGCTCAGGGGAAGGTTATTGCCAGCGGCTATTCCAAGGTCATTCAGCCCTACGAAACCGGTGTGATTGCGTCGATTCACGTGATAGATGGGCAGGTCGTAGCGCGTGGCGAGGTACTCATCGAATTGGATCCGACACAAAACCGCGCAGATCACGATCGGGCGTCCAATGAATATCGCGCCGCGAAAGTCGATGCGGCTCGATTGCGGGCCTTGATCGCCGGCAAGAGCACCTTCGATGAACCTTCAGATGGGGATCCTCGGTATATCCTGCTCCAACAACAGCTGCTGCGTGACCAATTGACCGAATACCAGGCTCGCGTCGGTGCTGCTCAGCACCTGATCGGTCAACGCAGAGCGGCGCTCGATCAGACCAAAGAAAACATTCGCCGGCTGGAGGCCACGGTGCCGATGGAAACGGAGCGGGCGGATGCTTACAAGAAACTGCTCGAACACGATGCCGCCACGAAGCTCGATTTTCTGCAGGCCGAGCAGCAACGAATCGATAAGACCCAAGAACTAGCCGGACAGCGCAAGAAGCTCGTGCAAGACGCAGCCACACTCTCGGAGGCCGAAAACAATTATCGGGTTACTGTGACGGAGTTCCAGCAGGCCAAACAGGCGGAGTTGTCCACGATCGAGACGAAAGCTGGTTCGCTGGCTCAAGACGTGACGAAGGCGGGACAGAAGGCGGACTTGCAACGATTGATGAGTCCCATTGACGGCGTCGTGCAGCAACTCTCGGTGCACACGGTCGGTGGTGTGGTGACGCCGGCTCAGCAACTGCTGATCGTCGTACCTCAAGATCATCCTGTCGAAGTGGAAGCCCAAGTGGAGAACAAAGATGTGGGGTTCGTGAGAGAGGGGCAGCCGGTCGAGATCAAGGTGGAAACGTTCTTGTTCACGCTCTACGGCACGATTCCCGGGAAGGTGTTGTCAGTTTCTGGCGATGCCGCGGCGATCGAAAAAGTCGGTCTCATCTATCCCACGAGAGTGAGCATGGACCGGTCCACAATCGAAGTCGACAGCAAGCAGGTGAATCTCTCGCCGGGCATGGCCGTCACGGTGGAAATCAAGACGGGGAAGCGCCGCTTGATCGAATACCTTTTGAGTCCTCTCCTCAAATCCGTCAAAGAAAGCCTGCGGGAGCGGTAGCAACATGTCGAGCCCGCTCGTTTTGTCACTCACCGAACGCTTGCGGGCCTTTGGGTCCTTGATCGGCATCGTCATTGCTTTGTCTGTACCTAATGGTGTGAGCTGGGCAATCAGTGACCAGACAGCACCAGAGAAGGCTGCGCCGCTACCGCCTCTGTCGCTCACGTTGCGCGGTGCGTTGGCAGCCGCAGTGGACAATAACCCGGATGTGCAGCTGTACAAAGAGCGTATCGAAGCGGCACACGGCCAAGTTCGAACACAACTCGGTGCGTTGCTGCCGAATCTCTCTTCGAATGTGCGACAGTCCAGGCAAACAGTGTTCCTCGGCACCTTTGGTCTTGCGCCGGTGCGGAGCGATCCCTTCAGTATTTTCGACCTCCGAGTCAACGGGTCGCAAAATGTGGTCAGCGTCAGCTTGATCCAGCGCTGGCGAGCGTCGCGAGAGAACCTCTATATCGCCGAGTTCGAATCGGATGCGAAGAAGTACGACACCATGGCGAGCGTGGCCCTCGCCTATATGGAAGGGCTGAAAGCCATGGGGATGGTCAAGATGCGCGAATCCAATCAGCAGATCATGAGTGAGCTGCTGAGCTTGGTCAAACAACGGCAGAAGACCGGCGTTGCAACGGGCATGGACATTGCGCGTCTGGATGCGCAACTCGCCAATGAGAAGCAATTGGCCGCAGCATCGCGCTACGACGTGCAACACGCCAAACTGAACCTGATGAATCTGCTCAACTTGCCGTACGAAACACCATTGGCCTTGCAGGATGAATTCAAGACGGAGATGTACGAACAGCTGGAGTCTCAGGCTGCCGTCGAAGAGGCGCTCGTCAATCGGCCAGAAGTGCAGGCGCAGTTCACTCGAATCAAAGCCACCGAGCTGACGTATTCATCCATTACCGGAGAGCGGTTGCCGTCGCTGGTCGCACAGGGGGATTATGGGCTGATCGGGAATCGATGGAGTAACACGCTTGAGACGTACAATATGGCCTTGTTGCTGCAGATTCCGATTTTCGATGGCGCTCAGCGCGAAGGCCGAATTGCTGAGGCTCGAAGCAATCTACGCCAGGAGGCGCTTCGAATGCGTTCCGTCCTCAATCAGGTCAAAATGGAAGTACACGATGCGCTTGCCGGAATCGTGGCGGCTAAGGAACAAGTCGCGGTCGCACAGGCTGGGCTGCAAATGGCCATTAAAGAACTTGAACTGGCGCGTGAACGCTACTCCGTCATCACGGCGGCCAGCTATTTCGAGTTAACCAATGGACTGTATTCCGTGTCGAGAGCCCGAGAAAATCTCGTAAATGCGCTTTTTCAGTTGAACGCCTCGCGCGTCAATCTCGCCCGATCGACCGGCGCGCTGCAATCGCTCAACTAGAACCTACCTTGATTGGCCCCCTCCTCTTCATTCCTCTTGACCTCAAGAACCCATTCGGCGTACAAGCGCGCACTGTGCTGTGGCCTCCCTAATAGCGTAGGAGTCTCGGCAGACTTGGATGACGAAACATCTTATGGGAGGAATTCGGCTATGCATCTCGGGCGCATCGGAATGGTTTTGGCGCTGATTGAAATACTTTCCGTCATCGGGTGCGCGAGTCACAAACACTTCCCCGAATCATCCCTTACCGGAGGAGTGTTCGAGGTAAGAATTGACAACTTGCTGACGCCACAGTCGGTGACCGCAAAACGTGGTGACGAAGTGAAGTGGATCAATACGAGCCATGCCCCGGTGGATGTTTCAGTAGTCCAAACGCGGGAGGAGCTCATCTCCTGTCAGAGGGGGTTTGCGTCAACAAATTTGGGGTATTTCTTCGGCACATCGGAATATGAGAACATTGTGATGGCGACAGTGCGCCCCAACGAATCCGCCAGCCTGTGCTTCGCCATCTCTGGAAAGTATGTCTATACCCTGCGCAAAGATCCTTCCAGAACCGGCTCACTCGATAGGATGAGTGGATCTATCACGATCGAATAAGAGTTAACGGTCGCTCCGGGGAAGTATTGGGAAACGGCGAGCTGTAATGAGCCTGCCCTCAAGCTCCGACGACGACGCTGACGTGGACTCTTGGGTCCTTCCCTCAGGAAGCGTGATGAGAAAGCTTGTCCCGCTTCCCACGGTACTGCGAGCTTCGACCGTGCCGCCGTGTTCTTGAATGATCTGATGGACGATGGAAAGGCCGAGGCCTGTCCCCACACGATCGGTGCTTTCATGTTTCGTGGTAAAGAACGGGTCAAAGATATGCGGGAGATCTTCAGGCGCAATTCCACAGCCAGTATCCGCCACTTCGATTTGCACCCATCCACTCTTGTCGAGACGGACCACGCGGCGAGTCGTGACGGCTAGGTGCCCTCCCGTCTTCGCCATGGCGTCAATGGCATTCATGGCAAGATTCATGATCACCTGCTTAATCTGTTGGCGATCGACCAGCATGGCTGGGAGATCTTCGGCGAGGTGTTTCTCAATGGTGATCCCCAGCTTGTCCGCTTTGACCTCGATAAATTGCAGGCACGAGGAGACGATGTTGTTGAGCGATTCTGCGGAAAACTTCGGTTTCATATAACGTGCGTAGTCAAGAATTTCTTCGATGAGACGTTCAATACGGGCAAGATCGTCGACCACCTGGGCGCTGAACGAATCCATAAAATAGGGATCGTCTCGTCGCGACGGTACCAATTGGATGAACGTACTAATCGATGTCAGAGGGTTGCGCACTTCGTGAGCAAATCCGCCTGCAATGGCTTCCAATGAACGGAGCCGATCGGCGCGCCGCAGCAGGAGTTGGGTGTGCTTCCACTCTTCATGCAAGACGGCATTTTCGAGGGCGATCGCGGCATTGTCTGCAAGCGAGCGGAGCAGGCTGAGCTCGTCGTGCGAATACAATCCCAGGCATGGCTTATGTCCGAGATTGACGAAGCCGATCAAGCTCTTCTTATTGACAAGCGGCAAGCATACTTCAGAGCCCAGTTGTGTCATGGTCTCAACCAGTGCGGCGGCCAATCGCTCGTCGAATCCTGGCGAACGTTGCTGGAGTTCTTCTTTGACGATCGGCTGATTGCACGCCAACAGGTAATTTGTAAAAGGTTCGTTGTTCATGACCCGCATGGGGCTCCGCTGCTCGTTGAGCCCGCGCGATGCCTTCGGCACATAGCACCCTTTTTCCTTGTCAAAGAGAAACAGCGAGATCTTCTCGATGCCCATGACTGTCTGGAGCGTATCTACGATTTCGGCTTGCAGATTGGCAAGATCGAGCTTCATCACCATGGCATGCGCGAATCGGGTTAACGTCTCGTAGGCGTCATGCCGGCTGGGGAAAAACGCTCTATTGACGGCAGATTGAAGGCGTGGCTGGAAAATGAGGAGCAAGACGGTGAAGGCGACAGTCGTGAGAGCCAGGAGCAACGAGACTGTAACGGGAGGGAGGTCATCCAGCGCATAGCCGAGGAAGACGACAAGGAGCGTGAAGGGGATGAGCGGCAGATAGACGGCGCTCCGAGACACGAGGAGGGCTGCATCCAGGAGCCGGTACCGGAGAATCGAAATTGTGATGACGGCTGTCAGCAGAAAGATGGGAATGTATCCAAAGGGATAGATTTCATAGCCGAACGCCGGGAAGAAATCGATCGAGCCTGTATAGGCAATGACAAAGGCAGGCAGAAGGAATTTGATCTGCTGACGCTTAATGGGAGTCGTGACGGTGCGATACGTGTGGATGTAGTCGGTGAAGGCCACGGCCATATACGAGAAGAAGATGATGAAAAATGGCGCACTTGCCGCTCCCCATTGCGGGAAATAGCCCCACCAAAATCGATGGACGCCTGCGACAAAGTCTTCACGGAAGAGGACGGCCCCAGCCATAAGCGTTGCGAGTGCATAGCCTATCCATATCGAACGGCGACGTTGGAGTTGGAGAAACTCGGCTGAGAATCCGTAGAATGCGAGAGAGATGTACATGACACCGACATTGTCGAGTTTAAACCAGTGCAACGCTGTTTTGGCATCCGTTGAGCAAAGACCGATGCTGGTCGCGTCGAGCCAGATGGCGATGCTGGCACAGAGAACGAGGAAATGGCGATGTGCGGGGGATTGTCTATTGGATCGGTAAACGAGGAATCCCAACGCAAGGGTGACGATCCCCACGAGAAAGATGGGAATGGCATGGACGTTGATGAAATAGGTTGAAGCCGCGACCATGATGCGTTACACCGTGCGCGCCCGAGCGACCCGGTGTAAATCCTCCTCGGTGACGTAACCGACAGAATTGCGAAACGGCGCCAGGCGAAACCCCAGCAAACGGCCCATGGCGGTGATGTGCTCAGCCTGGGTGGGATCGGCCTTTCCAAGGGAGTAGTGTCCGGTCCATCCAATCGCGGTCAAAATCATGGTTTCCGACAGACAGCCGAGGGCTTCTTCTGCTCCCACGTCCAGATCGAAGTGCACATCAATATCATTAGGCGTTCTGACGATGGCGGATTCGATGACGAGGACATCGGGCCGCTGGAGTGGAACGTCCTCGGACACGTTCTTCGGCTGTGCGGCATCGATGACAATGGCACCAGCTTTCAGGTGAGCCGCGGTCAATAGAATATAGGGGTTATTCGTCATGGCGATAACAACATCCGCCTTCGACACTTGGTCGAGACTCGTCATGCCTTTGATGATTGAAGGCTGGTCGCCCAACTCTGAGATGAGACTTTGAAGTGCATCCTTCTTGATATCGATGATGAACAGTGTGCCGACAAGCCGGGCAAGAATCTTCGAGCAAGCGGAACCTACCGATCCGGCACCTCCGACAATCGCCACGGTGGCATGCGGCAGACTGAGATTGGTCAGGGCGGCTGCATGAAGGACATTCTGGACGGCAACAGCGGCCGATTGGGCGTTTCCTGTGGTCAATCCGAGCCGGACCTTGCCCTCCAGCTCTTGTCCATCCCGGGTGAGGATCGAGGTGAATGCGCCCAATCCTGCGATGGTCGCTCCCATTTTTTCCGCCAGGCGAACGGTCTGCCACACACGTAGGCGAGCGAGTCGGGGGTTGCGAATCATCTGTTCTGTCGTCAGCGGTGAAATCAGAATGGCACCCATCGTCGGGGTTCCATTCGCCAGGGTCAGGCCAGTGATGTAGGAGGCCACCAACGGCCATTGATACCGAATCCAGCGTTCGACGACATAGGAAGGCAGCCGGCTCGCAAACGGGAACTTACGCGCAACATCGCTCAGTGTGCGGGGATGACCAATGAAGGCAAAAGTAATGGGCGTGACGAGGAGACGGGCGAAGGGAGCAGGCAGGAATCGGACGATCAGGTCGCGAAAGACTTGAAGGAGGTGCCAAGCTCCTAGCCATACGGCAGGCCAGGATACGCGTAATGGAGCTTGATCCGTCTTCTTGGGTGCCTCTCGGACGGACGGTGACGCCAGGGGGTGGGCCAGACGAGCCGACTCAGCCTTACGATCCACTGTGGGCCTGTGAGCGGGATGATAAGGATTGTCTGTAATGAATAAGGATAGAATTGACCGGGGATTCGTCGTTACGAGACCCGCTCGGGCTGATGCTCGTGCAGGTCCCTCCGGCATTTCCAGGCTCTGGAGATAGGTTTCCAGCTCCTGCAAGGCAGACTCAAGGACCAGCCGTATGGTCTGCCCCAAAGCGTCGAGAGCGATGTCGACCCTAAATCGAGTGGGCGAATCGCCCTCATCCTCGGTCACTGCGGTCACGCGTCCCGACAACGGCATGTAGGCGACATTCTGGCTGTAGCACAGAACGACAGTCACTACAGCGCCTGGTGAGGAGACGCAATCAGTCAAAAATGAGATCCGATCGAGGCCGAGTTCTTGAGTGACCCCTCGCGCCTGGCTTCCTCCAAGATCGACCACGACGGGCAGGCTTACGGCGAGCTGACTCGAAACGGTACTTCCCACCAGTGCGTTATTCCTCCCGGCTCAATGCTGTGTTCCTTGACAGAAGCCACCTCTCCTGAACCCTGCATTCTTTAGTACAGAGCACTCACGTGCTGTGGGCAATCAATATTGCGTGATAGTGGCTTTTTGTCAATGCGACGGAGAGGAAAAGGGGTGCCTGTAGGACAAGAACGGATCTTACGTCTAATCGCCGATAGACATATGATCTGCACGACTCGGAACGAAAAAACTGTATGAACCGGGGCGCGTTGTTGGTATACGGGAACAGGCAGGTGTTTTCACCTACACCCCCCATGACAGCTTCAAAGGGGATTTGTCTTGGCACGCAACGTAAAGTGCGGGAGTCTTTAGGACGTAAATGCTGAACCGGTGACATGATACGTAGAACAACCTGTATGACGCAGTCGACAGCGAAAGAACAATGCTACAGATGTGGTTGAGACGAGTCATCGTGGCGGCAAGTCTCGCTCTCGCTTGTCTGTCTCCGACGGTTGGTTCGGCGGGGGCCATACGGATCTTCGATCAGAGCGCCTCGGGAACGGCTCAAAGCGGCGCCTTTGCCGCACAGGCGGACGATCCCTCAGCCGTCTATTTCAATCCAGCTGGCTTGACGCAATTGAGAGGGGTGCAAACCTCCTTCGGCGTCATGTTGCTCGGTGGACATACCACATACACAAGTCCATCGGGTGGGACTGCCAGGGGGGATTTTGGCGGAAGCGTGGCCGTTCCTCCGCCAATCAATTTGTATTTCACTGCGAACTTGAAAGATCTCGGGGTCACGGCGCTCGGTGATCTCAGTGCTGGCCTTGGCGTGGTCTCTCCGTTCGGGGTTCTCTACCGTTACCCTGACGACGGCCCTTTTTCGACGGCCGTGACGCGACAATCGCTACCCCTCATCGATATCAAACCCACGCTCGCCTATAAGCTGAACGACCAACTCTCGGTTGGCGTTGGTGCGGACATTTATACCTTTGCGAGCTTTTGGGGAAGCGGACAGGCTGTGACGAAATTCAACTCATCCGGCGGCCCCGGCCTACCGCCTCCCGGCACGCGGATGGAGGTCAACGGCGGGGATACGGCTGCCGGGTTCAATCTGAGTCTCTTGTACACGCCGTTCCGGAATGAAGATGGAAAACCACTGGCAAATGTCGCCGTGATTTATCGCAGTCAGGCTACGATGCATCTGAATGGCAATTTCCTCGCAAATGGCGGCCTGGTCGCTGATGCCTCGACGACGCTCGTGTTGCCGCAGATCTTTACCGGCGGGATGTCGATCTGGCCGATCAGAGATCGCAACCATGAATGGAAGTTGGAGTTAGACGTGGATATGACTGGATGGAAATCTGTCCGGAACACGGACGTGCATCTGTCCAATGGCACGACCATTCCATTCGCTCAGAACTGGCGGAATGCTTATACGACGATGGTTGGCACGGAGTACAAGTGGCTCAATCTGGAGAAACTGCCGGCATGGGAGGTAGCGCTCCGTGGAGGCTATTGGCACTCGCAGACACCGATTCCTGACAGCTCGTTTCTGCCCACCATTCCCGATGCGGATCAGCATGCTATTTCAATTGGGACGGGTTTCCTCTGCAAAGGCAACGGCCACTTTCTGGGGCTGATTGAATGCGGCAAGGCCGAGGGAGGAATACTGAGACCCAAAGCAATCGGTCTGGATTTGGCGTACCAAGCGATCTTCTATGAAACGCGAACTGTCAGTGGCAATCTCAATCCTGTGGCCATTCCCGGCGTCGTCAACGGGACGTATCAGACGACCTTACACGTTGGGATGATTAACCTTCGGGTAAACTTTTAAGGTTTAAAATGTCTCGTCCGATCGACCGGCAGGCTGCAATTCCTTACTTAGCATGGTGAGACATAATACGATCTTGCTCAGACTGGCGAGCGGTGTTGGATGGCCGTCGGCGTTTAGGTCCCCACCTGATAGCGAAGTGGTAGGAAAAGACGGAGAGGATTGGCGGAAGGAATTTCAGGAAGTTCGATAAAACCTGTACGTTTGCCACACAGATCAGAAGACATAAGTCATTGAAAAAGCTCACACTTGTTTGCCGGATCTTCAACCTGCTTGCTCGTGTCGTCAATCTTTTTTATAGGTCTTACAGACCAATAGCTAGACAAGGTCGCGATTTCAAATACTTAGAATTATCGTGTTTGTCAGTTTTTTTACATTCGTAAAGGGAAGGGCAGAACGATCCCCCTAACAGGGCGAATGGTACACGACGGTCGGCATGGAGGCGGGCAACTCAGCATCTCGATTAGTCCGTCGGAAGTATGCTAGCGTAGTGAATGCGCCGCTTACATCTGACCTACCTCGCCGGGGTTGCTGTTGGGCTTGCCTTCGCGTGCTCCGGCCTTGCCGTTCATGCGCAGATGTACCCTCAAGACATCCACTCCCAGCACCGGCCGACGGGACCCAACGCTCCCGGTCAACAGTGGTCTGGCGGGATGGGTGTCGATAGCGCGTCCGCGTTTCTCCAGCGCAGGGAGGAGGAGGACCGAGAACGGCGGGAGTCGCTGGAGCGTCAACGCCGGATGATGGAGAACTTTACGAATATTCCCGACCAGCTTCGCCAGTCCTATTTCAGGCGTCCTGAGCTCCCCTTCAATTCGCGATAACCCAACCTACACGTGGTCGTACTATCGACACGGCCATTCTCACGAGCTGAAGCTGGGGCGAGCGGCTCGATGAATTGTCGACGCCATCCTAGACTTCCAGCCACATATGGGCTTCTAGGCCTCACCGGTGGGCCCGCCTTCGACACATAAATTAGGAATACTTGGTAAACAAAGCACTACGCATTAAACCCTTTTACTTAGATACCGATAGGGGGCTACCATTTTCTCGTATAGAGAGACATACTTTCGCCTTCTTCGGCTTTTCTCTGTAGGGATTTGAGAACTCATGAACGGCCACTTTCTCGATGTCGCAGCAATGAGCTCTACTTACACCGTCAGACGTCTTCCCGATCAATGTCTCCCATTTCGTTCGATTCGTTGAGGTGAACCATGTACCTTCAGTTTTATGGTCTTACCAAGGAGCCATTTAAGACCACCCCCGACATCGATTTTCTCTTCCTCAGTCCTAGCCACAAAGAAGCGTTAGCCTGCATTGAGTATGGCATTCGGCAGCGTAAAGGCTTCGTTGCGATCACCGGCGAGGTGGGAGTCGGTAAAACAATGATCCTTCGGTCCTATCTCGACAAGGTGGGTCCAGAAAAACAGAAAACCATTTATATCCTGAATCCCAAGGTCAGCTTCGACAATCTTCTCAGCACCATTCTCAGGGAATTGGGGGCGGAAGCCATTGCAGGGCAAGCAACGGACAAGCTCAACCAATTGCATGAGGTGTTGATCGCTGAATACCGCAACGACTATACGGTCGTTCTCCTGATCGATGAAGCCCAGAACATACCGATCGAGACGCTGGAAAGTATCCGCATGCTGTCCAACCTGGAAACGGCTACGGAGAAACTAATTCAGATCGTCCTGGTGGGTCAGCCCGAACTGGACGAATTACTCAACCGTCATGAGTTGCGCCAGGTTCGTGAGCGGATTGGGCTTCAGGCAAGGATTGCACCGCTCACCAACGCTGAGAGTGTCGCCTACATTGATCATCGCCTCAGTCTTGTGAGCAGCGATCCACGGAAGGTCTTTTCAAAGCAAGCGCTCAATCGAATCGTTGGGTCGGCCAAGGGTATTCCGCGAAGATTGAACATTCTTTGTGATAGCGCCCTCATCACAGGATACGGCTATCAGCAACCGAGGATTTCGGGGAAGATTGCGAAAGAGGTGATTGCTGATCTCAATACACATCAAAAATACCAATCTGAACCTGCACGGAGACTCCAGCCGCGGTACGCATTGGGCCTGCTGAGTGTCGCCGTCGTCGTCGTCTTCTATTTCATGAATGTATCGGCCATACCAGAGATCCCGATCAGTAAACCATCAACGGTTCAAAATGGCATCACGGTCAGTGAACCATCAACGGTTCAAAATGGCGGCACGGTCAGTAAGCCGTCAGCGGTTCAAAATGGCGAGCACCCAAAGACTAGTGTCAGTAGTCTGGAGACGGGTCAACACATGGCTCCAGTCGCTGGCCACGCAGAACCCATGCCACCGGCACGCGTGGTTAGGGTGCTCGATGCTACAGCGGAGACTGATTTATCCCCGGCTGAGAGGATGGAATTAAGTGAGACGGCCAGGCTTTTGGCCGTTCTTTTGGATTCCGGAAGGGTCGTGATCGGACGAGCGCAGGCGACGATCAATAACCCGAGACTGGAGGACAAAGGGTTTTCTTCGAGCGTCTTTGAAGGCCAACTGAGAAAAGAGTTTCAGGCAAGAACTCGACATGATCTGCACAATCTTGCCGCCGCCCCCATGCCGGAGTCTGCTAAGCCCTTGCTCCTGCGGCTGTCGTTTTTCATGCAGAAGGCCGTCCATGATGTGCAGCCCGACATCAATAAGAAGGGAATTGGCTTCAAAGGGTTCATTCCCGCGACGTTTGCAACGCAAGTAGCTGAGCGCTTCTCGAAGGACACAGGGTTAACATTGCGACAGATTGGTCCGCCCGGCGCAGAACCGCGAAACCCGAACAACAAACCGGATGACCAGGAGGAGCTACTACTCTCCGCCGTTCAGAAAAATCATCCTCGGGTTGGAGATCATATTGTCGAGCAACAGTTGTCTGACAGAAGTGGTGTTCGTGTCTTGCTTCCGCTTTTTTACAACAAACAATGTCTTGCCTGTCATGGAAGTCCCAAGGGAGCGGTCGATATCTCCGGATATGAAAAGGAAGGCTTCAAAGAGGGAGATCTGGGAGGCGCCATTTCGATTGTGCTTTCTGCTCAGAACAAACTGGCGAGGAGCGGCGAATGAGTCGAATCTTCGAGGCTCTTCAACACGCCGAGAAGGAACGCCTTCGACATAGGAAGGCTGCTGAGGAGCAGAAGAACTTTCCAAGAGGAAGTGTTGACCGGACTCGCACGGTCGGTACGGCCGATCCACACCACTGTGTGGAGTTTGCCGCCCGTGTCCGTCGAGAAGGACTCGTGGATTTTCTCTATGGCTTGGTTGGGATGTATCCCTGGCAATGCAGCCGCTGTCGTCGCGGCTTTCATCGCTTTGAGCGATAATAACCATCCATTCGAAACCCGGTTCCGCTGCAGGGGTGCGCTGCGCGGCGTTATTTCACCAGCCACACCCGGTAGGTCTTGGCGGAGGCAGGTTTAGGAACTTGAATAAGGCCGACGGCGCCAGGGCTCATCACGTCGTCACCAGTGGGTGTTCGCCAGGCTTCAAAGCGCTGGCTGTACAAGAGCAGACCCTCAGCATCGTAAAAGTCCACCATAATATGCGCAATGTCGCGGAGTCCCCCTTGATAATGGGTCGTGACCCAATCCAAGCGTTTCAGTGCCTGATACTGGATCGAGAGCGTACCGGGACTCTCTTCCTTCACGCTGAGCAGCTTGAGCACGCGGTTCTGATCTAGCCCTTCGGCGGGGGCAGGGCCACCGGCGAGCTGCGTCCTGATCGCGCGCGCACTCTCCTCCGCAGGCAAATACGCCTTCACCCGGCAGAACACGGTGCGTCCCTCTTCGTTTTGCTCGAGGATTTGTTGGTCTTGAACGCGGGTGGCCAAGGTGTTCGCGATCTCGCGCAGCAGCACCGAGTCCACAACCGAGGCCGTCTGTTCCCGATAGACCGCTGAGTTGACGACGGCTTGGCGCAGTGCTTCGCGGCAGGCCAGATCTTTCGCATCGGCAGGCTGGTCGGAGGCGTGAGTGTGATATCGGTAGTCCCCGGTGATCTCGAGACGGCTGTTCGGCTCCGCGGCGTGAACGCTCACCGCGAACCATGCGACGAAGGCTGCACCCAAGACATGAAGGCCGGTGATCCAATGCGCTGACATACCGCATCCCCACAGATTGGGAGGAAAACTTCTACGATGGCTCGCGGGTTATGCTACCACGCGATCTCCCGTGCTTCCACTTCAGGGGAAACGGGAAAACGGACGGAGACGTCGGTTCAGATTGTGATGCCGCGTCCTATACGTATTTTGAAGAAATTTCCCACAACAACAATGGGATAGCTTGACTTGCGTGCCTACTTCACGCAGACTCTCGATTTATGGATGACACCGAGCAAACGCTGCTCGCCGGCCTCGCAGAACGGGTCGGCATTGCGGCGGAGTACCACGACATCAGCGGTGTCCGTCATGTCACCGCTGATCATACCAAGCGCGACATTCTCCGTGCGATGGGGTTCCAGGTGGACTCGACCGCGGCACTGGCCGTGGCGATCCGCGAGTGGGACGAAGCCCCGTGGCGCAGGCCTTGCGACTCCGTCCGCATCGTGCACGAAGAGGAAGTGGGCGCTCCGGTGTCCTGCTGCTTCGCTTTGGAAGACGGCAGAGAGCGGTCGGTCGTCGTCAGATGGCAGTTAAACGATGAATCTGGAAACCTCATTCAAGAGGGACAGGTCGGTCCAGGGCTGGTCGCAACGGAAGTCAAGTTCATCGACGGCGGCCGGCGCGTCCGCGTGGAGTTGCCTGCGCCCAAAGGCCTTCCTCTTGGATATTACGACTTCATCATCCGCGCGGAAGGGCTGGTCGGCGGGTCGACCGGCACACTGCGACTGATCGTTGCCCCCCAGCGGTGTTACGTGCCGACGCCCCTGGAAGTCGGACAGCGGTATTGGGGGCTGGCCCTGCAATTGTATTCGCTGTCTTCTGGACGGAACTGGGGCTGCGGCGATTTTACCGATCTTAATCAGATCGTTGAATGGGCGGGCAGGCGGATGGGCGCGGGCCTCGTGGGATTGAACCCGCTTCACGCCATCCGCAATACCGCCCCGCATCACACCAGCCCGTACACGCCCTATAGCCGTCTGGCGATCAACGAGCTATATATCGATCTCGAACGCTTGCCGGAGTTCTTCGCCTCGGAAGATGCGCAAACGCAATACCGGTCGCCGGAGTTTCAAGCCAAACTCCAGGCCTTGCGGGAGAACCGCCGAGTGGATTACGAGGTGATTGCCTCGGCGAAGCGTACGATGCTCGATCTCGCCTATCGACAATTTCTCAAGGAGGCCTATAGCGGCACCGAACCGAATCTCGAGCCGAAGACCGCACGGGCAAAGCTGCTGGAACGATTCATCCAATCCGAAGGCGAAGCGCTCGAACTCTACGCCACCTTCCAAACATTGGAGGAGGAACGGCGCCTCATCCAATCGAAAACGGTGACCTGGCAAGAATGGCCGAAGCAGTTTATCTCACCGGGTTCTGCCGCGCGCGAATACGGCAGACGTCATCGAAAGCGGATTCGCTTCTTCCAATACATTCAGTGGATCGCGTCAGAGCAGCTCACCGAAGTCCTGCGCACGGCCGAAGCCGCCGGGATGCCGATCGGTATTTACAACGATCTCGCGTTGGGCGCAGAACGTACAGGAGCCGAGGCCTGGATGTATCAATCGGTGATGGCGCTGGACGCGGATTGCGGAGCGCCGCCTGACGATTTTGCCCCAGAAGGGCAGAACTGGGGGCTGCCGCCAATCAACCCAGTGGCGCTGCGTCCCAGCCGATATGAACTGTTGATTCAACTCTTGCGTAAGAATATGCGCTTTGGCGGCGCTATCCGCCTGGATCATGTCATGGCCCTCAGCCGGCTCTTCTGGATCCCCAAGGGGAAGTCGGCGACAGAAGGCGCATACGTCCATTATCCGTTCGAGGAGTTGTTGTCGATCATTGCACTGGAAAGTATCCGATCTAAAACGCTCGTGATCGGAGAAGATCTCGGCACGGTAACGGATTTTGTGCGAGAGCAGCTGGCGAAGGCATGCGTGTTATCGTATCGCGTCTTCTATTTCGAACGTCGGGGAGATGGAACCTGGAAATCGCCCGGTGAATACCCGCAACAGGCGCTGGCTGTGACCGGCACACACGATCTGCCGACGTTGACCGGGTTTTGGTCCGGAGAAGATATCCAGGTTCGCGCCGGGATGGGGGCCTTCAAGGATGAGGCCGGACGTCGCCAGGCTTGGGAGGAGCGTCAACGAGATAAGGGACGCATGCTCGCCGCGCTCAAGCAAGAAGCCTTGTTGCCGAGCGGCATGAGCGACGATCCTGCTGCTGTGCCCGCCATGACGCCCGCTCTCTGCCGGGCCATCCATGCCTATTTGGCGAGGACGCCCGCATGGCTGGTCCTGGCGAATCTTGAGGACGGCCTGGAAGAAATTTCTCAAACGAACCTGCCCGGGACCGTCGAAAGCTATCCCAACTGGAGACGGAAGTACGCGAGCCGCATCGACAACCTCGTCGATGACGAGCGGCTGCGAGAACTCGGGGCGACCTTGCGTTCGATCCGTCCAATCAGCTAAGACCCGCCGTTCAGATGTTGCAATGTCCTGCGACTGCGTTCTCGCTCACATGTTGAGCATCTGCGCAACCTTGTGACCAGGTCGCTCATGCCCAAGCAGAACCGCATCATTCTTGCTATCGCGGCGACGCTTTTTCTCGTGATTGTCGTATTGGAGACCGTCGCGCCGGCGAATATCGTCGGCGCCTATGCGTTCGTCTTGCCGATCCTGCTGGTCGCGACGGTGCGCAGCCGCCCAGTGATGCTGGTGACCGTGATCGCCTGTATCGCGGCAACCTATCTGGGGCTTATGCAGCCAACGAAGCCCGGCCGTTTTCAAGCGGCTGTGATCAACCGCACGGTGGTGGCGGGCGTATTGATCATGGTCGCCTACATTGGAATGACCCGGGAAGAACGAAAGGCGCGAGAGGAGACCGCCCGTCAGGCCTTGGCGCAGCAGACCGAGAGCCTCTTACGAGCGAACGCCCTTCTGGTCGATGCCAAGGATCAGTTGAATCGCTCGGAGCGGCTGGCGGCCGTCGGCCAGCTTGTGGCGTCGGTAGCGCATGAAGTCGGAACCCCGTTGCATTCCATCGCCTGGCATGTCCAGGCGCTCAGTGAGGAGCCTGGCGTCACACCAGAAATGAAGAAGCGCATTACGGTCATCGACGAGCAGCTCAACCGTGTCGTCAGGATTATCCAGGACCTGCTGTCGTCCACCCGCCAGCGCAAGCCGGATCCGATTTGGATGTCGGTCGAGCAGGTTATCGGACCGGCCACCGCGTTGATGGAGCCGGCCTTCCATGCCAAGGGTGTTGCACTGACGAGCGAGCTTGCGATCGGCGTTCCGCAGGTCTGGGCCGATGCAGAGAAACTGCATCAAGTGCTGGTGAATCTGCTCACAAACGCGCTTGCTGCCACGCCGCACCAGGGAACTGTGGACGTACACGTCGGAGCCCGCGCCGCCACTGCCAAAGAATTGGACACGGGGCAGCGTGTCGCGCAGGACATGTCTCCGATGGTGGTCACGGTCGCCGTCCGCGATACCGGCATCGGGATGCCGCCGTCGGATGTTCAAAACGCCTTCCAGCCGTTTTTCACGACCAAGGAGGTTGGCAAGGGAACCGGCTTGGGTCTATTCTTGAGCCGTGAAACCGTGCATGCCCACGGCGGGACACTCTCGCTGGTGAGCGAGCAGGGGCGAGGAACGACCGTGACGATTGCGTTACCTGGGAAGCTCGTGTTGCCGGAAGGGATGGTGTAGAGACGTCATGCAGGCTGCAAAGATTCTGGTGGTAGATGACGATACGGTTGCGCGGGATCTGTTGGCGGAGGCCCTGAAGAAAGAGGGCTACAGCGTCGAAGCCTACGGCAGCGGGGAAGAAGCCATTGCGCGGGGCCGCGAGGGCCGGGTGGATCTGGTGCTCACGGATATCCGTATGGGGGCGGTCGATGGACTGACAGTGCTCCGCGAGTTCAAGCGCATGAGCCAGGACACCGCGATCGTCGTGTTGACCGCCTTCGGATCGCTTGAAGGCGCGATTGAAGCGATCAAACAAGGTGCGTACGACTATCTGGCCAAGCCGTTTAAAAAAGAAGAGATCAAGCTGGTCGTTCAGCGCAGTCTCGACCATTGCCGCCTGTTACGAGAAAACACGAAGTTTCGGGAGGAGCTCAAGAGCAAGGACGAATGGTCGCCGTTGGTCGGCAGCAGCCCGGCGATGCTGGAAGTGTACAAACTGGTGGCCCGGGTGTCCGAAAGCCGAAGTACCGTGCTCTTACAAGGAGAAAGTGGAACGGGGAAGGAACTGATCGCTCGTGCAATCCATGGCAACAGCCCCCGCCGCGACAAGCCGTTCGTCCCGGTCAATTGCGGCGCCTTGCCGGACACGCTGCTCGAATCCGAAATGTTCGGCTATGAGAAGGGGGCGTTCACCGGTGCTGTCGGCACGAAGACCGGTCTATTCGAATCGGCAAACGGGGGGACCTTGTTTCTCGATGAGGTCGGCGAGTTGGGGCAGGCCCTTCAAGTGAAACTGCTGCGGGTAATGCAGGACCATGAAGTCCGCCGGGTGGGCAGCACCAATTCCATCAAGGTGGATGTCCGTATCATTGCGGCAACAAACCGGGATCTCGAGCAGTTCGTGAAGGAGGGAAAATTTCGGGACGACCTGTTTTATCGCTTGAACGTCGTGCGGATCACGCTGCCCTCGCTCAAGGAGCGGCAGGAAGACATCCCGATGCTCGCCCATCATTTTTTACAGAAATGTGCCGCCGGGACGACGACGGCGGTGCGAGGCTTCCATCCGGATACCTTGGACTGTTTGAATCGATACCGCTGGCCGGGAAACGTTCGCGAGTTGGAGAATGCGATCGAACGCGCGGTCTCACTCAGCCACGGGCCGTTGTTGACTCCAGACGATTTGCCGGCGGCCATCCGGCAAGCGCCCGGTCCCGTCGAGCAAAAATCCGATGTGCCCGACACGGCCGAGTCCGTCTATCTGACCCTCGAGGAAGTGGAGAAACGCCATTTGGTGCGCGTGCTCAAGGAAACCAAGGGAAACAAAGTGAAGGCGGCAAAAATCCTCGGCATCGATCGACGGACGCTCTATCGCATGGCCGAGCGGTTTGGTTTGGATCTGGGGCCCGATGCCGAAGGGAGCGACAAGGACGCAGGATAGCGTTACAGAAGGTGGAGTGCGTTTTTGATTAGTCGAAGCTGATTCTCTGCGCTCTGGGGCAAGGCCGTGGGTGACTCCTCCCACCGTGTAAAGAGTCCGTCCTTTCCCTCGTACAGCACGTGGAGTCTGAGTCTGGTGCTCTGTTCATCAGCGGTCGTCACTACGGCATCGACCCGACTTCGTCCAGTGGCAAAACGCCACCGAAGAAGTCCATCCCAGGGACCGCGGATTTCTTCCCGATAGCCCGTCGTCAAGTTCTGATCATCTTCCTGTTCGATCTCATATCCCCCGTATGTGAGGACCTGGATCACGGCGGTTCGCACGTGGTCAACCGAGGCAGGCAAGGTGACGTCTACGACATCGGGGTCATGAGGAATCGGGGGGCCGGCGCATGCTGCACTTGCGAGGAGTGAAAGAGCAGCCAGGAGGCGGAGGCAGGGTGAGGTCACTTGGCTTTCGTGTCCTTCAACCGATACACCAGATGTGTATCGGTTTGTGAGACGCCTTCGATCGAATGAATGCGGCTGAGCACGAGTTGCGTCAACGCGTCTTGATCCGGCACTTCGACGACCGCAATGATGTCCGGCTTACCCCAGCAAGGATCGATCGTTTTGATCTGCTTGATCTCGCCGAGCGCTCTTACCACACGGCTTGTCTGACCCGGTTGTACGTGAATCAAGATATACGCTCGGTCGGCCATGACCACTCCACCGTCTACCGGTGCATGGATCGTGCAAGGCACCGCCGGAATGGCAGGCTCCTTGCCAACGTAGCGGATACCAGAAGCACCTGTCAATGTGGCCGAAGCGGGCCAGGAAACTTGATTGGAGACACCTGCCACAGGTTTGGGCTTCTTCATGACCGCCTCACTTGGGTGCGACGACGACGTCGACAGCAAAATGTTCGCTTGTGGTGCAAAGCTCACTCTCCAATCCGCGCGGGTTACCGATGCGGCCTTCCGGGTCATAGATGAAACACAACAGATGCGCGCACCGTCCGCGGTTTCGATAACGCTCGACGTCGGCGCGGACTTGATCGGCGAGATCGGTCCGGCTGAGCCCCGTCCGTGTTTTCTTGACGACGATGGCGAGTCGATCGTGATCGAGCAGATAGGTGGTGCGGAGAGCGCCATTGCTATAAGACGGAGTCCACTCGTCCGTGCCGATGTCATCAAAATGCTGACGAAGGAGCGCATGCACGAGGTCTTGTACGTCGCACTCGTCCTCGACGTTGATCGTCGATCGGTACTCGCCGCGCAAGCGTAATTGGCGCGCCACGACATGAAATCGTTGGCAGACTTTCTTCGTGATAGAGAGGTGATCCGTCTCGGCGGCGGCCGACGAGTTGGCTGTGGCCAGTGGTGTCGTGGGTAAAGTCGGCTGCGTCACGCTCGGCGAAGCGGGGAGGGGAACTTCTTGCGTGCTCGTAAATGCGCCTGCGGCGGCCTGCGATTTTGGCGCCGGCGTGGCTGGAGCTGCCAGAACATCGGAAGGGGAAGCGACAGGTGTTGGAGACGGTGAAGTGACCGCAGCAGGCGCAGGAGGTGGTGAAGGTAGAGCGGCTCGTGCAGGTGCGGCGACAGCAGGAGGTGGACTCGGAGCAGGTACATTCAGGTCTGGTGCCGGCGGTACGGGTTTAGTTTCTTGTGTGCGGAATAGCGAAGAGATCGGTTCGATCGGTGTCCGCGGCGGTATCGATTGCACGGGCGGCACGACTGCCGTCGATGTCGGTTCCACCGCTGGAGGGGTCGATGTGCCGGCTGGTGGTGCAGCGGCGGCGACTGGAGGTGCTGTCACGGCAGCATTGGCAACGCCGGGAACCAGATGCAAGGCTGTGCCAGTCGGTCGGGAAGACGCGGTCACAGTTGTCATAGTTACCTGAGCGGTGGAAACCGACGGAGGGACCAGCGCCATCTGAGGGGGAGCGGATGAAGGGGCCGCTTGAGCCACCGCCGGCTTGAGCCCTTGCAATTCCAACTTCTTGTCCTCGAGCGACGCGATCAGGCTTCGAATCAAGGTCAGGGTTTGCTTCTTCTCGGTCGGTGACGAAAGCGCCAGTTTGAGATGGCGATGCGTCTGAGACTCCGGCGATTTATCGCCGAAGGCTCGCTTGATGCACTCTCGAAGCTGGAGCTCAGTGCGGGTTAGGGCGCCCTCAAGATAAGGGAAGCCTTCCCGTCCGAGATCTTCAAGTTTCGGGATAAAGGCTTGCAATTGTTCAATGCTTTGGGTGAGGTCGTCGATCGCAAGCGATTTCGACCGCGCCCGTTCAGATTTTGCCCGTGGCATAGTGTGTGGGAAAAGTGTAGCCCACGTCCATTGGACTGACAAGAAAACACCTGAAAATCAACAAAATAGCCGCTCGACCCGCTCAGGAGACTCGACCTATCAGGCGGCCAGGTCGCTCGAGTGCTCGGAATCCTCCTGAACCACCGGTTGGGCGCTCAGTACCGGCTGAACGTTTGCCGAAGTCATCGCTGCTGCATGTAGGCTCCGGTTCCTTTCCAGTACCGGGTCGAAGACGTGCCCGCAATTGATGCAGCGCCAGCCTTCGAGCCACCATTCGCCGCCGCTTTCTTGTAGATCGAGGAAGTGATCCCGTGCCATACATCCTTGACACCGTCGACAAGTCATTGGGTCCTCCTTTGGTTCTCGGCACGCATCAAGCCTAACGGGTAAGGCCGGGCTTGTTGAGACCCAAATGGGGTACCCCAAAAGAGGCAGAGCCGCCGGCGTTAGCGGGATGCCCAGGGGTACTACCAATTCCGTGGAAAGCGCAGGCGTACAAGGCTGGAGGGGATATCAAGTGCGACATCGAGCGTCTCGAGCCTGTTAATAGTTACAGGGCAAATACACCTACGCCATTATCCTACATTGACAGAGGCCCCCTAATTTGGGACGATCGTCCCAAATGGTGAAGACCCGACACTCGCAACCGCTCATCGCTGCACTGACTGTCCTCCTCCGTCCGCTCGTCCGCATTCTTCTTCGGCACGGGATTCCTTGTGATGTGCTCTTAACCGTCGCGCGCCAACTGTATATTCGCGTGGCGAGCGAAGAGTTTGTCCTCCCTGGGAAAAGACAGACCACCTCACGGGTGTCAATTCTCACCGGCCTTAGCCGCAAAGCGGTACGGCGGATCTTGAGGACCGGTGATGTGGACAATCAGGAAGCAACGGACCGGTACAATCGTGCAGCGCGAGTCATCACTGGGTGGGTACGGGATAAGGAGTTCCTCGACCACGCCGGCCAGCCAGTTGCTCTGCCAGTCGATGGCACGGACGCCTCGTTTGGGTCGTTAGTCCGCCTTTACAGCGGAGATATCCCTGTCCGAGCAATGTTGGATGAGCTCCTCCGTGTGGGTGCTGTGCGCTGGACAAAGGATGGTCGCATACGCCTCAAAGCCCGCTTTTACGTGCCGGAGCAGAGCGAAGCGGACAAGCTTCACATCTTGGGAACCGACACGGCCGATCTTATCGCGACGATTGCCCACAATCTTACCCCGAAGGGGAGTCCACGATACCAACGCAAAGTCATGTATGACAACGTGCCGGTGGAGGCCGCCCAGGAATTCAAGCGTCTGTCGGCCAACCGTGCTCAACTCTTTCTTGAAGACATTGATAGCTGGCTCTCGGGCTGGGACCGCGATGTTAATCCTTCTGTGCAGGGAAGTGGGCGCAAACGCGTTGGTATGGGCGTCTATTATTTTGAAGACGACGTTGTGGAATCACAATCAGGGCCCCGACCATGAGATGCATCGCCTCATCCGCCACCCTCAGTGTTCTCGGTGTGTGCATGGGGCTCGCCTTGGCGTGTTCAGGTGGAGGCGGAGGAGGGACTGGCCTACCCAGCGCCACCACCACATCATCGACGAGTTCAGGTGTCATCACAGGATTTGGCAGCGTGAAGCTGGTCGGGAAAGAGTATGGAACTCAGAATACCTCGTTCACCGTCGATGGGCAACCGGGATCGCAGAACGATCTCAAGGTCGGCATGGTTGTGACAGTGAATGGTTCATTGTCTTCGACGGGTGTGAGGACAGCGTCGACTATCGCACAGGAAGACGTGGTGGAAGGTGCCGTTCAAGGCATTCCGAGTAATGATCGTCTTGTCGTCTTGGGTCAGACTGTCCTAATCAACGACGACACCGTGTTTGACAACAATATTCCCGGACAGAATATCGGTGGACTGACCGTAGGAGACCTCGTGGAGGTCAACGGCTTCGTGAAGGGTAAGGGGCTGATCATTGCCACGCTGATCGAGAAGAAAAATCCTCCCGCGACCTGCGAAGTGAAGGGTATCGTCGAAAAGCATAACAGCAGCGTCCAGTCCTTTATCCTCGGTGGGTTGACCGTCACCTACAGTGGTGCGGCCATCAACGACATGCCGAATGCCAACGGCAATGCATGGAATGATTTGTTGGTAGAAGTGAAAGGCAGTCCGTGCACACTGGCCTCCCAACCTTTGATCGCCACCAACGTTGAGCCTGAGCGGGTCAACGTGGCGAATGCCGATGAAATAGAAGTGGAAGGGGCAATTACGCAGTTCAATTCTCCAGGCAGCTTTACGGTGAATGGCGCGCCTGTTGTCATAGATTCCAATACCAGCTTTGAAGACGGAGTTTCTGACGATTTGGCACTGGGCCTCGAGGTAAAGGTTGAAGGCTCGTTGTCTAATGGAGTGGTGACCGCCAAGGAAATCAAATTTAGAGACAACGTTGAGATTCAAGCCAACGTGACCACTGTGACGTCGGGAGGGGGGACCCCTAATCTTATGGTCTCTGGTCTCCCCGGCATCAGGGTATTCGTGAATGCACAGACCGAGTTCAAAGCGGGAATTTCTAACCTCGGTGAACTGGTCTCTGGGGATCACATCAGAGTCCTTGGGCGCCCGACTGGGGCCACGACGGTGATTGCATCCCGGGTCGATAGGCGCCCACAGGACACGCGAGTGCTCCTTGAAGGAGCAGTACAGGCCGTTGCCGACCCAAGCGTAATCGTGCTTGGTGTGACCATTAATACATCGACGATTGACGACGGAAATTTTGAGGGTCCGAAGGGCGCTGCGGTTGGTCGGACTGTCTTCTTCAGTTCGGTTCAGGTGGGAACGGTGGTTAAAGCCCGTGGTGACTTGATTGGCGGAATAGTGCGCTGGAACAAAATCGAAATTGAGGGCGGGAAGTAGGCAGGTGGAAATCGAATGACCCGTAGGAGGATGCGGACTAGCGACCTCTTCTGGAACAGCGATGACTGGCGCCGTGCGTGGAAAACTGCTTTGATGCAAATCAATCGAGTACCTGCCGCGGTCAAGGGGCATATGGCGTTCCACCGGGCAATCCACTTGCTGGACAGTGCCTTTGTCAGAGGCGATGCGCTCCAGTTTCAGCTTGCTATCTTGCTGCTAGATTGTGGCAACGAGGGGATTGGTCGCGGTGACTATTCTCCGTTACGGAATTAGACCAGTGATTGGCGAGCGAAGTGATTCAGCGTATGCCTCGCGCTCTAAGTTGATTTCGCTTGGGAAGGGGTTGCATTCAGTCTCACAGAACACGGATATGACGCCCTCTACGACTGTTCTTCTAATCGATGATGATACAGGTGACCGAGAGTCCTGGGCACAGCGCCTTAACATTCTGTCAAACGACTACCATATTCTTGAGGCCGACACTGGGGAGAGAGGACTCGCCATCTGGGATTCACAGCGGATCGACTGCGTCGTTACTGAGTTGAATCTGCCCGACATGACGGGCTTTGAAATCATTGTAAAGTTGGTCCCACGTGTCACCCACCCCGAGATTGCGGTCATAGTCTTAACTGACCTGACTCTTCCTGCATTGGCCAAGCTTGCGAGGAATAGTGGTGCTCACGCTTATTTGCAAAAGTCACGAACCTCGGGCGAGGACTTAGACCATGCCATCCGTAAGGCCATCGCTACTGTTGACCCCAACAAGAAGCGTGGGGGCTAGCGTGTTAGCGCGGCAGTTTTCGCTCCGACAGAAATCGTCACGATTACTGGGAAAGCAATTGAAGACAAATTCCTCAAAGACCTAACCTGCACTCGCTTATGAATGACGTAGGAGGACCCATGGATAAGAACAATGCGAAAAAACATCCCTTGCAGTGCCGAAAATGCACCGGCACAGTCTTGCCGGATCGAGCTATTTGTTTACCCAATGGGGTCTGGGTCTTGAGGTATGTCTGCATCTATTGTGATTGCCGATGGCATGCAATAAAGACGGCACGCCAGTGGGTGCTCGTCAAAGCGAGTACACCCGTCTTCACAACGATTACCGCACAGACCGTTATTGCCACTGATAATGATGATAGCGCTGGACCAGCGATTGCCGTGTGAGTGTATCTAATAGCGATTCCCCACCAAAGTCGAGGCTTCCGAACACTGTGTATGCTGCTCTACCTGGTTGACAGTCGGCCATGCTTCTCGTCCTCCATGACAATGTGCCCTCCCTTTCATCAGTGGTTTGGCCAAGAAGGACGGTGTGCTATCACCAGCTACCTAAGGAAGCTAAATTGGCCTTACATCTACCCGGCCTCGTCCTTCGCGTCGTCTTCCTCACACGGTCTCGGTGCCCCTGTAGGTTCCCTCGCCACGGTTCAGACCGTTGAGACTTCTCGATCAAGTGAGTGGCTGTGCATTGTCGAATACCACGACAGGAGGCAGCCCAGGCAGGGGACCCGGCTGTATCGGTCGCATTTGTGGGCGAATGACCTCGGACGGTTCGAGATTGTGAAGGATGTAATGCCTGTTATCGAGGCGAAAATAACGGGATCAGCAACACGAACTAAAACCTGGACTCAACTCTCCCTGCCGTTCCCTCAGATTGAACTTAAATCCGCAACGACTCATCACCCCGTCGTAGGTTCTCGACTCATACCTAAAATTTTTCCGCTGAAGCAACCGGCCCTCCAGAACGTTCCGAACTGCCAAGAAGGCGGCGGGCTCAACGAACCTCCGCCGGGCAGGCATCGACACCGCCACGGCAATGAAGATCGTGGGTCACAAGTCCGAGAAGATGTGGAAGCGTTATGACGCGATCGAGGAAAGTGACCTAGTGAATGCAGCCAGCAAGCTCAATACCTACTTGTAAATGAACACGGGTGAAGGTCAGGATTAATTTTCTAAGTGTAAGTCTAGTTGATCACGATCGACAGATCTTGCGTGTCTGGATTTCCTGATACGTCCTGAACCTGGACGGTAAATGGCGATGTACCTCTCGCAGTGGGCGTTCCTGAAATCACGCCGGTGGTCGGATTCAAATTCAGGCCCGCTGGCAGCGTCCCTGCGGAGATGCTCCAGGTCAGCGGTGCCGTTCCTCCGGTCGCGGCCATCGGCTCGTTATAGGCTTGATTGACTGTTCCTGCCGGCAGCGAGGTCGTCGTGATATTAGGGGTGACACGAACCGAGAGCGCTCGCGTATCTTGTTGCCCGCTTGTGTCTTGAACCTGGACGATGAACGGGTAGGGGCCGGCTAGGGCAGTCGGTATTCCTGAGATCATGCCGGTGGTCGGATTCAGACTGAGAGTCGGCGGGAGTGTGCCTGTGCCCGGGAGGACAATGCTAAAGGTCAGCGCTCCGATACCTCCGACGGTTTCGACAGGCTCGTTATAGGCTGCGGCAATACTTGCGTTTGGAAGGGCGGTTGTCGTGATCGCGAGCGGAGGCTCGATGGTCAAGCTGAGCGTTTGTTCGACGGTCTGCGAAGGGACCGAGCTGTCGCGCAGCGTAAACGTGTGTGTCGTGGTTGCCGCCGTCGTCGGTGTTCCGGAGATTGCGCCGGTCGCCGGATCCAACGAGAGATTGGCAGGAAGCGCCGGCGAGACGGACCAGGTGTAAGGAAGCGCGCCTCCAAAGCCGCTGACTGAAGTCGAATAGGGGTGGTTGACCGTTTGCTCGGGGAGTGAGGTTGTCGTGATCGCCAAACTGCCGGGGGTCGGGCCGCTGTCGCCACCGCAGCCGGTCAATCCCAAGATGGCAATAGCAGAGAGGATGACGACACAAACGATAATACCGATTACGTTTCTGTGCTTCATTGAGAGCCAGTCTGCAACTCATCGGAAGATTTCTTACCGACCGCCAGACACATAAACTCGCCTGACATTGTAACAATCGGGATAAAGCGAAGATTCGAGTCGCACCGCTTTCCAGGGCGCCGCGAGACGAGGAGATACTGTATTGGTGCCCCCGACACGAATTGAACGTGCGACCCGCGGTTTAGGAAACCGCTGCTCTATCCAACTGAGCTACGGGGGCGTGGCTTGAATTTAGCGCACTTACGCGAATTGTGTCTAGCAGTTGAAGGTAGCCGAGTTGTCGATGTACGGATTTTTCGGTAATGTGCTCGTATGAGAGTGATAAGGGGCCTTGCGGGGCTCACTGTTACATTAGTCTCGATGTTCGGCTTGTTCTAGGCGAATGACGCTTCGGCGCTCGATAACCCCGAAAAGGTGATTGAGGAGACCTGCGAGCGTGACTGGTCCCATAATTCACAAATGCGGGCGGCCTGCATCGAGCAGCAGTTGAGCGTACTCGAGAAATCCCGCTCGACGCCGCTTGATCCCGTCTACAGCAGGAGGATCCCTCGTTGATCCAGGAACGATGCGCGAGAAATTGGCCTGACGACGTCCGCATGCGGCTCCAATGCCAACAGCAAGAGATCCGAGCGTTTCAGAAGCTGCAAGGTCCTCCGCCGAAGGGCGTCACCTTGAAGGATTATTCGGTAGCAATTGCGCAATGCTCCAAGGACTGGCCCGACGATTTCCGGCAGCGCGCGCGCTGTATGGACCAGCAGATTGCGGGAAAGCGCAAAGACCAGGAACGCGACTAGTTCCGGGCGTTGGAGCGTGGAGGGGACGAAGAGTCTTCTCCACCGGGCGACAACAGGGCGGTGCGCGTCGGTATCTGCTTCAGCAGATCGGCGCGGATTTGATAGACGCCGGGGAGCCGGTGGCCCATGGCAAAGGCCAATCCGTTGGTCTGGTCGCCGATCAACAGTTTACCCACCAGTTTGCCGTCCTTTCCCGTCGCCAGAAATTCCGCGGACGGGTTCACGAGGCCATAAGGAGCCAACGGACCAGGCTGCTTGACCACCCGCTCCTCTGCCGGAACAGCCACGACCCGGCTCACAAATAGATTCGCAGTTTGTTGATCCATGTGCTCCGTCGGGCGGTCTTCCAACACCCATTCCCCGTTCTGGTTGATAAGGGTATAGGTCTCGGCGTGCGTCTTGACGTTCAGCATCGCAATATCGGTGTCCTCGGCGCCCAGGAGGCGCTTGTCCTGAAGGTGATACAGTTCTTTGGTGAAGTCTTTGACGAACGTGGGGTTGATTCGATAGAGCGGCGCATCAGGTGCGGTTTCGGCGAAGGCTTCGCCGCTTGACGGATCAGGCTGATACAGCTTGACGGTCTGGTCTCCCTCGGACGCATGCAAGGTGATTTTCACTTTGGCTTGTTTCAACGTTTTGGCCAGCGCGTCTCGGCCGGGCCCCGGATCGACGATGCCCATGGCCTTCAGATCCTCCAGGCGAAACAAGAGCATTCGGACCTCATTGAGGTCAGCTTCCGCTTCCACGGGGTACCGGATTTTCCATTTGGGTTTCGGTTTGTCGCTGACGCGATACAGAACGACCTCGGTGGTTGGATAGGTTAACCGAACTCGATCGATCTCCCCCGACATGACGTGCAGAATGTCCTTCCTGCGAAAGGTCATCAGCGATTTATTCACAAAATCCTTCGGGGCGAGATCGGTCAACAACACAGCATGATCCGAGGTCCGAAGCACATAGAGCGTTGAGGACAGCGGACCGGTATCGCCAATGAGGAGGGTCTCTTCCATTGAGCCGCCCTTCATGGTGACGGCGGCCACTGGCTTCTCGAGTCCGAATGGAGCGAGTGTCGATGGATTCTCCTCGACCACCCGATGGACGGATCCCAACACGATGGCTCTGATCAGGCTGTGAAGTTCGCGAATGTCCGCCTCGGTGCGGATCGGCTTGATCAGCGTCCACCCCTTGTCCGCATGCCGTTCAAAGACCAGTTCTTCGCGATCGTTTTTGAAGCTCAGCGAGGTGATCGCCTGTTCCTCCACAGTGACCACTCTCTTTTTGGCGGACTCCTGTTGTTCCTGCGACTGTTTGGCGGGAAATTCCACGAGATATAGATAGAGCCCGAGCGCCGCGAGCACGAGCGCCATTACCGCTGTCGGCCAATAACGATTCATCTAGAGGCGACGGCGTTTGCGCCACACATTCACACCGGCGACGAGCACCACGGCGGGCAGGAAGAACACCTGCACGTACAGCAGCGTGCGTTCTTGAATGGGGTTCGGGACGAACGGCCGCACGGACTGCTCTCTTGGGCTAATGGCAATCATGTCTCGATCCTGGGCCAACCAGGCGGCCGTGTGGAGAAAAAAGTCGCTGTTGCCTGGAAAGTTCACGAACGCATTGCTCGCGAACGTCGAGTTCCCGATGACGACGATGGCCGGGTGGGGTTTCCCCTCGACAGGAGGCGTTCTCGGTGCGAGCGCGGCAGCCATGGGCAGCGGACCTTTGATGTCCGCTTTCTCGTCGAGGGCGATGATGCGACCACTGGCCTTCATCACTGCCCGGCTGTTAGGGGACGTCCTGGCGAGCTGAACAAAGTCCCAATCCTTCCCCACCTGCTCATCGAACGTGACGTGGCGAGCCAAAGGAAACAAGACGGCGGCGGTCAGATCCTGTGTAATCTCATGCTCGGTAAAGGTTCGGACGAGTAAGACGGTGGGTTCGCCCTGCGCAAGACGGTCTTGAAAGTCTACCAATACACCAGGACCGAACCCGACTCCCCAATGCTTCAAGAGGGGATTGAGCTCCGCTTGGGTCTCGGGATCGACCATCAGCAAAAGATGTCCGCCTTTTTCGACATACGCATGAATGCGGTCTAATTCCTCCGGGGTCATCGGCTTCCGGGGGCCGGCGATGGCCAAGATGGACGTGTTGTTGGGAACGGCGGTCTGGGTGAGGAGACTCAAAGTGCTGACCTCGTAGCCCTGCTTAGTCAAAATTTCTTTGGCCATCGAGAATCCTGTCCGGTCGCGATTGTCCGTGCTGGGTTCCCCGTGTCCCTCCAGAAAGAGAATGCGCTTCTTGTCGTCTTTCGAGACGCGGATGAGGGCGCCGGTCAATTCGGCTTCTGACGGATTGGTCACGCGAACGGTTTGAGCACCGCTTTCGAAGACGGCCGTGTCGCTCCTTGTGATGCCATAACTCTGTGCGACTTTCGGTTGCCGCTCCGGGTCCACGAACTCCACGGCGATCTTAGCGCTGGCTTGCCTATAGCTATCCAGCCGCTCTTTATAGGGCTGATAGCCGGGGTCCTTCTCGCGCGTGAAGACGGTGATTTTCACTTCGCGAGGCAGACTTCTGATCGCTCGGTGGGTCTGCGGCGCTAATGAGAAATTCTGATTTTCTGACAGGTCCCAGCGAAGGGAGTGGCGTGCCGCAAGAAAATTCAAAATGGAGAGGATGCCGATGAACAAGAGCACCATGAACAGGCTGTTGGCGCCCATTCGTGTCGAACGGCGGGACGACACAGCCTTGACGGTGTCGGCATGAACAATAAAAAAGAGAATCAGGCAGATGAGCGCCGCTCCCTCGATTGCCGTCACGATCCCGAGGTGTTCCGGCGAGAAGTGGTACCCGATCATGCCTGCGAGCGCCAACGATAGGCCGATGACGCCGAAGGGAATCGTTTTCAAGCTCATTTCCACCTCGTCGAATCCACGACGCGGTGAGTGAGAAACAGCATGAGCACGAGCGCGCTGACGAAATAGACCAGATCTCGTGTGTCGACGAGTCCGCGGACGAGATGGTCATAATGCTCCATAAACGACAGGTAGGAAATGATTTGTCCCGCCGTCGTATCGCCAAGCAGGGAGCCGACGCCGGCTAAGAGCCAGAGAAAGAGCAGCAGGCCGAAGCTGACAAAGGCCGCGACGATTTGGTTTTCGGTCAACGCGGAGGCAAGGACACCGACGGACAGAAACAGCGCACCCAGCAATGCGAGACCCAAATAGCCCGTCAGGATCGGATACCAATCGAAATCGCTGAACAGGGCAAGTGTGAGGGGTATGAGACCCGTGAGGCCCAACAGGCCGAGAAACAACAAGAATGCGCTCACGAATTTTCCCGCGACGATCTCGTTTAGGCCGATCGGAGAGGTCATGAGCAATTCGAACGTCCGCAGTTTCTTCTCCTCGGCGAACAGCCGCATGGTGAGAATCGGCAGCACGATCAGCAGAACGAATCGGATGCTGCTGAAAAGATTTCGAAACACCAAGTCGTTGAGATTGATTTGGGCTTGGCCCTGGACCTGCATCAACTGGATCGCTTGAGCGCCGGTGAAGACAATATAGATGTATGCGAGCAGGCCGACGATCAGGAGAAATACTGCTCCCACCACGTACACGACCGGCGAGACGAAGTACGAACGTAATTCCTTGGCCACGAGGGTATTCACCGGCGTCATGACGGCACACCTGTGTTGTCCTCTCTCACCGCAAGAGCGGGCCCTGCCGCCGCGTCGGAGTCCTGTGCCAGCCCTTCTTCGTGCCTGGTCAGTTTGAGGAACACGTCTTCCAACGTCATGGAAATCAATTTGAGTTCGATGAGCCCCCAGTTGTTGGTCACAGCCAGCCGCGCAATGTCTTCCCTGATGTCTTTGCCCAGGTGGCTTTCAAGTAAAAAATGTCCTGTCGGCCCGTTCGCGTGCACATCAAGCACGCCGTCGACTTGGCGGAGCCGCGCTTCGGCGTTCCCGGGCGGCCGAGTCAGGGTCAGGGCGATCTTTTCCGAATGGCGCAGTCGGGTGGACAATCGGTCAGGGGTGTCCTCGGCGACAATGCGCCCACCGCTGATGATGACGACGCGTTGGCAGACCGCGGTGGCTTCAGGGAGAATGTGAGTGCTCAAGATCACGGAATGCGATCCTGCCAGGCTTTTGATCAATTCCCGGATCTCGATGATCTGTTTGGGGTCGAGGCCGACGGTCGGCTCGTCTAAAATCAGCACGGGTGGATCGTGGATGAGCGCTTGCGCAAGACCGACGCGCTGGCGGTAGCCGCGCGAGAGGTTGCCGATCAATCGGTGTTGCACAGAGCCCAGACCCAATCGTTCGATTTCACGCGACATGGCGGCGGTGAGCATGGCGCCGGCCAACCCACGGAGCCGGCCGACGAAGCGAAGATATTCATCGACCGTCAGTTCCTGATAGACCGGCGGCGTTTCCGGCAAGTAGCCGATCCGTCGCTTGACGTCCATGGATCGCTCGAGGCAGTCATAGCCGGCCACGGTGGCCCGGCCTTCAGTCGGCGGTATGAAGCAGGTCAGGATGCGCATCGTCGTCGTTTTTCCCGCCCCGTTGGGGCCGAGAAAGGCCAACACTTCGCCCTTGGCGACGGAAAATGTCACTTGGTCGATCGCAGTGTGTTGGCCGTAACGTTTGGTGATCTGTTGAACGTCAATCATAGAAACGGATCAATGAACTCGGTGCTCTGGATGGGATCGGGGGTCCGCGGCGGGCGTCTACTCGCCATTCTTTACATGTGCTTGCTCGGCATCTTACTCATGAGAATGGAGGCAGTCAACCACCCCTGGGTGGTCTGCGCAGCTTTACATGGGTGACTTGGTCCTGGTAGAGTCCCGCTCGGTCACGCCAACGCCTCCTCTAGAATCATATCGACATCATGAAATGTCGTATTTGGCTCACGATCTGGGCTGTTTCCCTGTCCCTCTGTTTGGTTGCCGTGGAGGTACAGGCCGGTACGGGCAGCAGGTATAAGGTCCAAGGCACGGTGGTCGCTATCACGCTCACACAGACGCCCCCATTGATCGTGGTGAAGACTCCCCTGGGCCCCAAAAATCATATGACGGTTGGAGCCACAGTCACCGCCCAGACAAAGATTCTGCGGGGGAAAAAGCGGATCGCGCTCAATACGATTCGAGAGGGGGAAGTCGTTTGGCTGACCTATGTGAAGGCGCCTGGAGGAGTGCTTGCGGAAATTATCCGGGTGGGGGCTTAACACGATGACTGGGGGGTGTGCCTTGCCTTTAGATGGGAAATATTCCCGTCGTTCGATAGCGCATTCCCGCCACCGGTACGCAGGTTGTTCACTTCATACCAAGGTAGGGGCGTAGTCTACGGTCGCGGTATTGTTCACTGCTCGGTTCGGGCTTACCGTGGACCTTATCGGCGAGGTGTCCGCGGTCCTGTCAGATCAACCGAGCACTACAGGTGTTGACAATGACAAACTATACTTCGCGATCGAATCAGGCGGTATTCTGCACCCTTACTGTTGCCGGTATGCTGTTGGGCGCCTGTTCCTGGACTCCAAAAGGGGAGGCCCAATTTGACGTCGGGATCAAGGACCGTGGCGTGGCCTCCTGGTATGGCGAGCAGTTTCATGGCAGGCAGGCAGCCAACGGCGAAATATTCGACATGGAAGCGCTGACCGCCGCACACCGGACGATGCCCCTTGGCAGCATCGTACGGGTGGTTAACCTCTCGAACGGTAAGCACCTCCATGTGCGCATTACCGATCGGGGCCCGTATGTCAATGGCCGCATACTCGATCTCTCCCACGCTGCGGCCGTGCAACTGGGAATGGACCATGAGGGTACTGCCCACGTCCAGATTGAGATCGTCGGGCAACGGCGTCCGGAACTGTTGCAGTATTCAGAAGCCACATCGGGACGGGCTTCATCGCTGTTGATCGAGAAGACGGTGGCCGACCGTCCGACGCCGCTCATGACCTCGTGGCTGCGCGTGCTTCCTAGCGATGTATGGCTTACCCGCCGAATTCGTCGTGTTCCTGCGATGCTTGCCGCTGATCACACCGCTCATGCGGAAGTTGCCACTCTCGCCTTGGCCTAAGGACGTCCTTCTCGCGTCTCCTTCGGGTTGACAGTGCGCGAAGTGCTCCACTAGACTGTCTTTTCTTGGCCGACATTGACGAGGCCGACTTCAGACAGACGACCACGAGGGAAACGCATGGCAAAAAAGCAGACCGCCGAATCCGACGAATCCAGATTAAAAAAGAACATCGCCCAAAAACTCGCCAATCACTCCAATCCGGAAGCGGATGCCAGCATGCGGTCTTTGCGCAAGCGGTTGAAGCGCGAGCAACGCAGACGGCGGGCATTGGCGCTGAGGCGGAAGCACGCCGGCGGGAATAAACCGGCTGAGGCTGCTGCACCGGCGGCGGGATAAGAAGCAGCAGTTGAAGGAACAGTGCCATGGATGAAGTACGCAACGAAGAGCAGCAGCAGACGCACGGCGACGCCGGCCTCGCAAGTGATGAAGTAGCGGACAAGGTGTCGGCGGAATTCACGGGCGATCAGACTCCCACCACGGATCTCCCCGGCGAGCAGGCCGAACCGGTCATGCTCGAAGAGGAAAAAGTCAAAGACGAGATCGATATCCAAATCGATCTGTTGAAGGATCAGGATTGGGTTGTGCGGCGTGAAGCGGCGATCACCCTAGGGGAAATGGGCGACGAACGCTGTGTCGAGCCGCTTTGCAAGGCGCTCTACGATGGCGATTGGCAGGTCCGTGAGGTGGCCGTTGAAGCGCTGGGGCAAATTGGATCGCCGGCCGTCGAGATGCTGATCAAGATGGTGCGGGATTGGGATGTCCGTAAGTATGTCATCATGGCGTTGGGGAAAATCCGCGATGAGCGCGTCCTGGATCCGCTCATGCTTCAGCTGCGGAGCGATGAATTCAAAGACGATGCGACCAATGCGCTGGTCGAATTGGGGGAGCCGGCCCTTGAGCGCCTGGTCAAAGCCTTAAAAGACAAAGATGAAATGGTGCGAAAGCAGGCCGTCCTGGCGCTGGGACGGATCAAACACGGCGGCGCCGTGGATCCATTGATTGAAATGCTTGCCGATGCCGATTGGTTCACCCGGCTTACCGCCGCGGCAGCGCTTGAGGCGATCGGCGATCCCCGCGGGCGCGACGCGATCAAGCCGTTGACCAAAGATCCCGATCTGGTCGTTCGGATGAGGGTCGAGCGAATCCTGGTGAAGTGGAAGAAGCAGCCCGCCGGCTCGGTTTCGATGAACTGACCGGTTACCTGCTCAGTTCACTGTCCAGATTCTGCTGCAGTTCCGTCAGTTTCCGAAGGGGCACCGGTTTCCCCATCGTCAATTCCAGCCGCATTTCCTGCAGTTGCCCTACCAGTCCCCGCATTGCCTGCGTCTGATCACTGGGCTTCGCGCCTTTCATGGCGCTTTCCAACGCATCCACACCCTCGGCGAGCTGTTTGGCCGCCTCCCCGAAATTCTTGTCGACCAGCTCCGACTTCGCCTGCACCACTCGTGATTTCGTATCCAGGAGCGCTTGCCTCCTGCGAAGATCGCGCTCAATGCCCATGGTGGTATCGACCACGTTCCTGGACATGTCCTTTAACGAATGTTGGAGGTCACCCACCGTTTCTTGAAGGGTGCCCACCGGGCGCTGCCCGAAATAGTACCCCAGCGCAAACGAAGCGAGGGTAAGTACCAGAACGCCAGTAAATTTCCACATGACTATCCTTTCCGTCCTCTGCCGGACGAGGACTTTGCGGCGGAGTTCAGCTGATGGAGCAGACTCCCGGCCGCGGTAATGCGGACCGCTGGATCCGAGTCATGGAGACCTTTTTTGATCATAGACAGTACGGGCAGGGAGAGTTTTCCCAAGGATTTGGCCGCGTAGAGACGCGGTTGGGGTTGCTGATCTTGGAGGAGCGTCTGGAGGATAGAGAGCGCTTGTTTGTCGGATGCTGCGCCCAGGGCCTGAGCCGCGGAGGCCCGCACAGACGGATCTGGATGACGTGCAAGGTCGGTCGCCACGAGAACCGCACTGTGGTCGCCCAATCGTAGGAGCCCTTCGACCGCGCTGGCTCTGACCTGCATGGACGCATCACGTGTTAATGCATGAAGGAGCGGACGCGAGTCTTTGGTGCCGACGCGGCCCAGACTGGCGGCCGCAACTGCTCTCACGCGAGCGTGCTCATCTCCGAGTGCATGCGTGAGAGGGGCCACCGCACCTGGCTGGCCGAACTCACCCAACGCACCTGCGGCGAATGCCCGTACGGGCGGTTCCGGATCATACACACCTTGGCTGAGCACACTGAGACTGGAGGGACGTTTCAGCCGGCCCAGGACCCCGAGTGCAGCCATTCGCGTCTCGGGGTCCGGCAACGTAGCTGCTCCGATGATATCGGCCAGCATGCCCTGTTTGCCGAGTCTGTACAGGGCGGCATAAGCAAAGACGCCTTCAGGCCCATCCTCTGTTCTCGCCACCTCGATCAATTGCGGCATGATGTCGGCCACCTGTGCTTCGCTCAGCGCATTCATCGCTGCAATACGTACCGAGGCTGAGTCATCTTGAAGTGCACGCCGCAAGGGTTGCGATTTAGCGGCAAGCCCTGCCCGTGCAAGCGCTTCGATGGCCCGTGCGCGCACGATGGGTGAGCTGTCCAACAAGCCACCCTCTAAGAGAGGATGCTGGTCCGGCAGGCTCAAGTCCGCAAGCGAGCTGTACGCGGCAATGCGAAGGTGTTCCCTGGTGTCGCGCACATAGGCGCTGAGGAAACTGATGCTCAATGGGCGCAGCAGGGCCGGATCGTCAACCTGGGCGGCTTTGACGAGCCGTTCATATATTTCGAGCCCTTTCTCGGGTCGGCCAAGTTTGGTCGCGCTTTGCACGGCCAGCCGAAGCAGCGCTTTTGACGGAGTGACTTCAGAAGATTCCAGAGGTAGGAGTTGCAATACTGCGTTGTAGTCGGCACGGCTGAAGGCTTCGGTCGCTTCTCGTTCCAGGGAAGCCTCCGTGGCGGCCACGGTGTGAGAGGGGACCGCGAAGGCGAGCAGCATGCAGATGAGGGAGATCAGCGATTCATCCTCACCAGGTTGTGGGGACGTCAGTCATCGCGGGGCAGTACAACATCTCGACATAGTCCTTCACCATCCGCTTGGTGCAGAACCGGGGAGCGACGGTTCTGATGCTTTCCTTGACCATCTGGAGCCAGCCGCGCGGAATGCCGTCGAGATCGCGCTGGTAAAATAACGGCACCGCCTCCTGCTCCAACTGACGGTAAAGTTGTTCGGCATCGTGAGCGTCCTGTGCTGGCACATCGGAGTTGCCCTCTAAGGGCTGAATGCCCCAGCCGTTTGCCCCGTTGTAGCCTTCCTGCCACCAGCCGTCGAGCGTGCTGAAATGAAGCACGCCATTTAGCGCTGCTTTCATCCCGCTGGTGCCGCTGGCCTCCATGGGAAACCGAGGGGTGTTCAGCCAGATGTCCACGCCTTGGACCAAGAATTTGGCCATGTGCATTTCGTAGTCTTCGAGGAAGGCCACGTGTCCGCCGAGCTTGTGATCGTTGCAAAAATTCATGACTTCGTGGATGAAAAAGCGGCCCGGTTCGTCGGCGGGGTGGGCTTTCCCGGCGAAGACAAGCTGGACCGGCCGCCACTTGTCCTGTAACAGTCGCTTCAATCGCTCGAGGTCATGGAAGAGCAGGGTGGCGCGTTTGTAGGTCGCAAAGCGTCTCGCGAATCCGATCGTCAAGGCTTCCGGATCGAGCAGCGTGCCGCGGCTCAGTACCTGTGATGGCTGCAGATTCCCCTGCATCCATCCTGTGCGCGCACGTTCGCGGATGAATCCCATCAACTTGCGTTTCATGGTTTGACGGACCGCCCACAATTCAGGGTCGGGAATGTCGAGTACGCGCTGCCACATTGCCGGGTCGTCGCAATGCTCAGACCAGGCGGGATGGAGCGATTTGCTGTAAAGGCGATGCAAATCCTGCGCAATCCATGTCGGGGCATGAATGCCGTTGGTGATATGCCGGATCGGCACCGTTTCGACCGGCAATCCTGGCCAAAAATGTTGCCACATCTCCCGACTGACGCGGCCGTGTTCACGGCTTACCCCGTTGACGTGCGCTGAAAGGCGCATCACGAGGGCCGTCATGTTGAACCCATGCCCACGCGATTCCGGCGTCTCACCTAACCGCAGGAATTCGTCCCTTGAGAGATTGAGCTGGTCCCAATATCCGGAAAAATAACGATCTATCAGGTAATGCGGGAAGACGTCATGGCCAGCGGGGACCGGCGTATGGGTCGTGAAGACCGTGCTTTGGCGGACCGCGTCACAGGCCTCAGCATGGGAGCGGCCGCTTTGGACCATTTCGCGCACTCGCTCCAACGTCAGAAACGCAGAGTGACCTTCGTTCGCGTGCCAGACTGCCGGCGCAATGCCCAGCGCACGAAGCAGGCGCACACCGCCGATGCCCAAGAGAATTTCCTGACAGAGCCGCATCTCTTGGTCGCCACCGTACAATCGCGCCGACAACGCACGGTTCTCAGGGCTGTTCTCGGGCACATCGGTATCGATCAAATACAGCGGGATGCGGCCAACCAGCACCTTCCAGACCACGGCTGAAACATTGCGTCCGCCCATGTCGACCGTGAACCGGCATTGTTCACCCGAGGGTGTGAGGGCCGGATGGATGGGGGAATCCTCCCGATTGAACGGGGCGTATGCGGCTTCCTGCCATCCTTCCTGGGTGATCCGCTGGCGAAAATAGCCCTGAGGATACATGAACCCAATGCCGACGAGAGGGACGCCCAAATCGCTTGCCTCCTTGCAATGATCGCCCGCAAGGATGCCGAGACCTCCGCTGTAAATGGGAATGGAGGTATGGAGGCCGAATTCGGCGGAAAAGTAGGCGATGATATTTTTGGTTTCCGCGGCGTGCTTCGTGCTGAACCAACTCCGTCCGTTGGCCTTGTACTCGTCGAACAGTTTGAGCACGGCGGAGTACTGTCTGAGATACGACGGGTCATCCGCGAGCTTGGCCAATCGCTTGGGGCTCACGTCGGCCAGCAGCTTGACCGGATTGTGGTGCGTGTAGAACCACAGTGTGGGGTCGATGGCCTCGAAGAGCTGGCGGGCCTCCACGGTCCAACTCCACCAAATATTCAGGGACAGTTCGGACAGCCGAGCGAGGCTGGCTGGAATATGTGTGTGCACAGAATCGATGGGCCTCGTCGTGTTCACTCAGTCTCCTTGTAAGGTGGACATGAAAGCGGCGAGAAGACGGTCGCGCGTGGCGCGTGGAACGTTCAGGCGTGACCTGCCTTGTGCCAAGAGTTCCACTCATCGGAGAATGCCACGGCGGCATACCGTTCGCCAAGCACTTTCGCAACTCGATTCATCAGCTTGGTGAGCTGTTGAGTCTCCTCGGTGGTAAGGTCTTGACGAAAACGCGGGTGCAGTCCCCAGCGCGTTTCAATTTCGTCGCCGGAGACATCTGACATGACACTGATGAGTTTGATTTCGTTTCCTGTCTGCCCTCGTGGCGGCCCGCTTGCGACCGATTCGGTTTGGCCGGCAGATGGTGAAGCTGCGGGGCCGGCCTCCGGGGGCTGTTCGCCTTTGAGGATTGCTATGATAGCAGGAACCATCGCTGTCGCGCACAACGTGGCCGCAGAGGTGATTTGGGGATTGTCAGCGACGCCGAGAGCATCGGCCACGCGTCCGCCGAAGGCGTCGAACATGGCGTTCTGGGCCTTGCTCTCTTCCGTAATCGAGAATCGATAGCCCTCGTAGAGTTTTCGACTTTCCGCCACCACACCGCTGATGGTCATCATGATCTCGTTTTGATCGACCGACGAGAAGGCTGGCTCCAGCACCGCACGCAATCGAGTCGTCATGGCATCTTCCAGTCCATTCATGAAGTCCGGCTGATCTTTAATGGGAATATGAAATGCCGACAGGCGGTCGGCTAGGTTGAACGTGATCTTGAGGAACTCGAGGTAGAGTTTCCACTCGTCCTGCCGTTTCAGCTTGAGCGCCTGTTCGGGGGCGTTCTTCTTCATGACGGTCACCGATTCTCCGGCGACGGCCAGCATCAGATCGGCGAGCAAGCGTTGCTGTTCACTATAGGAGATACTGGTTGTGGCCATGAGCGGAGTGCTTCCTCCCGTTTAGGTTGGGGTATTATAACCGAGTGGTCCTCTAGGCTCCAAGAGGGAGGCGGGTCGGCGACTCCTTGCATGGTTTCGCGGGTTTTCTGCTGGCAAATCGCCGGCCAGTCGTCCACAATGCGCGAAATGAAATGAAGGAGTTGTGACCCGGCCTACCCGATGGAAGCGCTACCGCTGCTGTTGTTGAAGACCGTCCTTCTGCGCCCTTACGTCTTTGCCTTTCTTGCCGCCTTTCTCTTCATCGGCCACGGGCTCCTCGGTTGGCGAAGGACAAGCGCCTTTCTGCTCGTCAGTTGGGTGACGGCGTTTCTCTGCGAATTCTCCTCGACACGCATCGGTGTGCCGTTTGGATTTTACTATTACAACGGCTCCACGGTGGGGGAGGAACTCTACATCGCAAACGTTCCCTTCATGGATTCTCTTTCATTCACGTTTCTGTTGTTTGCGAGTTATTGTCTGGCGCTGGTTTTTGTACTGCCCTCCCACCAGCTATTGGGCCCCTATCGGTTGCGCCTCCTGCTGGATCCGGCCATCAGAACCGCATGGCCGGCACTGGTGCTGACGGCCGCGTTTTTGACGTTCATCGATGTCATCATCGATCCCGTCGCGCTGCGGGGCGACCGCTGGTTTCTCGGCCTGATCTACGGATATCCGGACCCAGGGGTGTATTTCGGGATTCCGCTCATGAACTTTGTGGGATGGGCCGTGGTGGGACTCATCGCCCTCTCGATCTACTTCGTCATCGACCGGCGGTTGCCGCCAGTGCATGCGGACGCCACGGTGACTAGGCACCTGCTCCTTGGCTGCGGCCTCTATTACGGTGTCCTCACTTTCAATCTCGTCATCACATTCTGGATTGGAGAACCCCTCCTCGGTCTGGTCGGCGTCATGATTTATCTCCCGGTGACCCTCTTGTTTGTGCTGCGCCTGCTCAACCGAGTTCCCGGAGCGGTAGTTGCTCGAACTTCTACTGCACAACTCTCACATTAGAGAACTAGAGTACTCCATGTTACCGATGGGCAGCGCTCTGCGTTGAAACATTCACGTTGTAATGTTATACAGCGCAGTCACGTTTCTTTCCTTCATGAGTCGCGACATCACACCATACGTCTTAAAGCGCCCGCCGGAGGACTCCACTCCTCGGAAGCTCTCTATCGATTACGCTGCAGCATTGAACCCGCAGCAACTTGCGGCGGTGACGGCAGGCGACGGGCCTTCCTTGGTAATTGCCGGTGCTGGCAGCGGGAAAACGCGCACACTGGTGTATCGCGTGGCCTATCTGATTGATAGCGGTGTCGATGCCTCGAATATCCTCCTGCTGACCTTTACGCGCAAGTCGGCGCAAGAGATGCTGCAACGGGCTGGGGAATTGATCGGTGTGCGCAGCGAACGCGTATGCGGCGGCACGTTTCACTCGGTTGCGAACATGCTGCTCCGGCGCTACGGCCGGGCGATTGGGTTGGAGCCGGGATTTACGATTTTGGATCGAGGCGATGCCGAAGACTTAATTGCCCTCGTCCGGTCGCAACTCGGACTCAACGAAAAAGACAAGCGATTTCCACGGAAGGGCACCATCGCGGAAATCTTCAGCAAGTCCGAGAATACGTTGCGGACATTGGACGACATCGTCATCGAGGAATTCAGTCATTTCGCCGATCATCTCGAGGCGCTTTCGCAACTTCAGACGGGCTATCGTGCTGCAAAGCGCCAGCGGCAGCTCGTGGACTACGATGACCTCCTTGTGTTGTTGCGCCAGCTTTTGGTGCAGGATGCTCATGCCAGAGAGGCGATTTCGCGACTGTATCGTTACATTTTGGTCGACGAATATCAGGATACGAATCGATTACAGGCGGACGTGATCAGAAATTTGGCGGCCTCTCATCAGAACGTCATGGTCGTCGGCGACGACAGCCAGTCGATTTATGCCTTCCGGGGCGCGACGTTCAAGAATATCATGGAGTTCCCGACGCTATTCACGGGCGCCACGATCTATAAATTGGAGGAAAATTATCGAAGCACGCAGCCGATTTTGAACCTCGCCAACTGCATCATTGAAGAAGCGGCTGAGAAATATACCAAGCACCTGTTCACACGGAAGCTTGACGGACCCTTGCCGACGCTGGCTGAGGCGGCAGGAGAGAATGCCCAGTCGCGGTTCGTGGCCCAGAAAATTCTGGAATTGCGTGAAGAGGGCGTGCCATTGAGCGAGGTGGCGGTTTTGTTCCGTTCCAGTTTTCATTCGTTCGATCTGGAGATTGAGTTGTCCCGATGCGGATTGCCCTTCGTCAAACGCGGCGGAGTGAAGTTCATTGAAACCGCCCATGTCAAGGATCTGCTGGCGCACCTTCGTGTCGTCGCCAATCCGCTCGACGCTGTGAGCTGGCATCGGGTTCTAATGCTTGTCGAGGGGGTTGGCCCCAAGAAGGCCCAAGATCTGTTGACCACATTGGTGAAATCGGAGAGGCCCTACGACGTGTTGCGGGCTGTAAGTGGGCGATCGACTCAGGGACTGAAGAACTTGGCGCATACGCTGGAAGGTCTCTCAGGTGCCGACGATCGCCGGACGGCAGAACAAGTCAATCACATTTATGAATATTACCTCCCGATCCTCAAGGAGCAATACGACGATTATCCCAAGCGGATTCGGGACCTCGATCACCTCCATACGATTGCCGAGGGATATCCGGAAGTGGAGACCTTCCTTTCCGATCTGGCCCTCGAACCCCCGGACGGTAGTGCGGTAGACGTCGAAGCTCCGGATCGCGACGATGAGCGGATGGTGTTATCGACTATTCATTCGGCCAAAGGGCTGGAATGGCAGTGTGTGTTCGTCATTTGGGTGGTCGACGGAAAATTTCCGTCGATCTATTCGTTCGTCACCGATGAAGAACTTGAAGAAGAGCGGCGACTGTTCTATGTGGCAGTGACGCGCGCCAAGCGCCATCTCTTTTTAACATACCCCATTAACGTCTTCGATAAGAGCAGCGGTATGTTGTTGTCGAAGCCCACTCGATTCCTCGATCATATCTCTCCGGCGATGTTTGAGCAGCTGGCCTTGGTCGAAGAAGGTCAGGCCGACTGGGGCCACTATCGAGACAGCGATTATTGAGATCTCGATGTATCCGATCGTGGGTTCCCTTGTAGCGCTTCTCGTCTGCCTGTCGACGCTTCCGGCCCTCGGGAGCGGGACAGCCTCGGATTCTCCGGGGCATATCTGGAAACAAATCACGGCTGAAGCCGAGAGTTTGGGGTTGCCCACCAAGTTTTTGCGAACGGTCCCTGCCGAGTTTGTCGGCTTTGAGTTTGACGATTTGCAGGCCTTTGCGGCCGAGTATCATCCGTCCGAGCATCGCATGGTGTTGAATCGAACCCTCTCGTTCAACGTGGCGGGAGGAACGTTGCGTCCACTGGCTCGGCTGACGCATGCAGAATTGGAGACCCTGTACCACGAACTCTTCCATGCGTACATGGACTATCTGTCGACCACGGAAGCGCAAGGACAGCCTGATCCCTTCTTAAGCTTTGCGCGGGAACAGCAGCAATGCCGGTACGGCGCCGTCTTCATCACCCCCGTGGTACAACGGAGAAAGGAAACGGAAGAGCGGTTTCTCAGCGAGCGTGAATCTTGGGAAGCGTTGAACGAAGGGTGGGCTGTCTTTGTCGGCTGGACGGTCTGGAGCCAACTGGAAATGCGGCATGGCGGCGGCCAGTCCATCCACAAGCCCGGCAAACTGCGGGATGCATGGCTTCGCCGGCTCGAAGAGGCGGATCGAGAGGGCAAGCTCCGCGGCTACTATGAGCCGGAGAACCCCGCTGAGCGAAGCGTCACCAGAAAACGGTTTTTAGGCTCAACTTCACGTCTTTCGAGTGAAGAAATTGGACGCTTGATGTCAGGGCCACTGGAGTTTCCCTCGGATCTCGTCAAGCAGGCCCTCAAGAGGCTAGCCGGGACCCAGGGAACCCTGCACCACGCCAAAGCCTGCGATCAGATTCCTGGAAATAATTGAATAAGTTTGTCTTTTCTCACGTTTTTCTCGGAGAAGATTACCGAAAAGTGTAGCGAGTTTCCTGAACATGAGGGTGGGGCAGGAGCTTGCAGAGCATATTAATGCGAAATAATGGTCCGAAAAGTGCTCCGCTCCCCCAGGAGGTCTTGACTTCGCATCACTTCATCAATAGAATCAGCCGTTTCCTGAACAAGGCTGAGTCCGCTGCTCATCACTTCCATCCTTAATTTTAAGGAGGGAGGTGCTGTGCGTGGACTAGCCTGCTCTTCTTTTCCCATCTTTCTCGATGCGAAACGAGGGCCCCTTCGTAGCTGGAATTTTTTACGTTGAGAGATTTCGGGCAGGTACCCAAGTGGCCAAAGGGGGCAGACTGTAAATCTGTTGCCATCGGCTTCCAAGGTTCGAATCCTTGCCTGCCCACCACAGCAGGCAATGCGGACGACAGTGGTGAGTGTCGAGCCCCGGTCATGACGGTTCTGTGGCTTCCACGCTCAACATCACGTTGGAGATCAAGGCGGGCGTAGCTCAGCGGTAGAGTCCCAGCCTTCCAAGCTGGCTGTCGTGGGTTCAACTCCCACCGCCCGCTCCAAGTGGCTACGACCTCAACGTTGTTCGTGACGCAGTTGGAGACATGAGTTGACGATTGGATTGAGACCGACGACCTACGGAACCTTTTCACGGATGACGCAAGACAATTACATGGCCCACGTAGCTCAGTTGGTAGAGCACGTCCTTGGTAAGGACGAGGTCACGCGTTCGATCCGCGTCGTGGGCTCCATACCACATTGTGCCGCAGGCGTGCGCCTCGGAGTGAGCCTGCGCTCGCGGGAATCATATTCGTTTTAGCAAAGGAGCTGAGGCATGGCGAAGGCGAAATATGAGCGGAAGAAGCCGCATGTGAATATTGGGACGATTGGGCACGTGGACCACGGGAAGACCACGCTGACGGCGGCGTTGACAAAGATCAGTGCGGACAAGGGCATGGCCAAGTTCATCAGCTATGACGAAGTGGCCAAGGCGAGCGAAAGCCAGGGCCGCCGCGATGCCACGAAGATCATGACGATTGCCATCAGCCACGTGGAATACGAAACCGACAAGCGCCACTATGCGCACGTCGACTGCCCGGGCCACGCCGATTACGTGAAGAACATGATTACGGGGGCGGCCCAGATGGATGGAGCCATTTTGGTGGTGAGTGCCGCCGACGGTCCCATGCCCCAGACCCGGGAGCATATTTTGTTGGCCCGGCAGGTCGGCGTCCCCTTCATCGTGGTGTTTTTGAATAAGGCCGACAAGATCGACGACAAGGAACTCTTGGACCTCGTCGAATTGGAAGTCCGAGAGCTCTTAAGTAAGTATGGGTTTCCGGGCGACAAGACGCCGATCATCCAGGGCAGCGCCTTGAAAGCCATCGAGGGCGATCAAGGGCCGCTGGGGGTGCCATCGATCCTCAAGTTGTTGGAAGCCGTCGACAGCTACATTCCGACGCCGCAACGGCCGATCGATAAGCCGTTTTTGATGCCGATCGAAGACGTCTTTACGATCAGCGGGCGCGGCACGGTGGTGACGGGGCGCTGCGAGCGGGGCATCGTGAAAGTCGGCGATGAAATCGAGATCGTGGGGCTGCGGCCGAACCAAGCCACCGTGGTGACCGGCGTCGAGATGTTCCGCAAGGTGCTCGATGAGGGGCAGGCGGGCGACAACGTCGGGGTGCTATTGCGGGGCACGAAGAAGGAAGACGTGGAGCGCGGCATGGTGCTGGCGAAACCCAAGAGCATTACCCCGCATACGAAGTTCAAGGCCGAGATCTATGTGTTGACCAAGGAAGAAGGGGGCCGGCATACGCCGTTTTTCAACGGGTATCGGCCGCAGTTCTACTTCCGGACGACCGACGTGACCGGGATCGTCTCGTTGAATCCGGGGGTGGAGATGGTGATGCCCGGCGACAACGTAAGCGTGACGGCCGAGTTGATCAGTCCGATCGCGATGGACCAGGGCTTGCGCTTCGCCGTGCGCGAGGGTGGTAAGACCGTGGGCTCCGGCGTCGTCACCGAAATTCTGGCGTAATCCGGCTAGCGAAGGGGACAGGAGCAAGAGATGCGAGAAATCATCGACCTGGCCTGTACGGCCTGCAAGCAGCGTAACTATTCGACAATGAAAAATAAGAAAAACGATCCGGATCGGTTGGAACGAAACAAGTTTTGCAAGTTCTGCCGGAAGCACACGCCTCACAAGGAAGTGAAGTAAGGGTTCTGGGGAACTCAGAATCGCGATGTAGAGGGGCATGGTGTTAATGGCAGCACATCGGTCTCCAAAACCGAGAGTCTGGGTTCAAATCCTAGTGCCCCTGCCAAACAGAGCTTGCTCGACCCGGAGGGCTACTGGATTGAGCCCGACGGGATAAGCACCTTATGTGGGTTCTGTTTCCGTCTGAAGCTTGCTCGTGCCGGCTGCCATTGGATGGTTCTTGGCAGACTGATAAAGGTTTGGCTTAGTTCAGAGGGAGTTGTCGTCAATGATTACGAGGATGATCGAAAACATCAAAGAGTTTCTCGGCGATGTACGCAATGAGCTTAAGAAGGTCTCGTTTCCAACGAAGGCGGAGACCATCGGATCTACAACGGTTGTGATCGTGTTCTGCGTGCTCATGTCGATCTATCTTTCAGTCATCGATTCGTTCTTATCTTGGCTGGTGGGGAAAATCATATGAGTGAGAGTCTATCAACCAAGGAACCGAAGACGGGCACGGGAAAAAACTGGTACGTCATCCATACCTATGCCGGCTTCGAGGGACGCGTGAAAACCAGTTTGCTCGAACGGGCCAATCAGATGGCCCTCACGGAGAAGATGGGGCAGGTTCTGGTTCCAACGGAGGACGTCATCGAAATCAAGGACGGCAAACGGCGGACCTCACGGCGGAAATTTTTCCCCGGCTATGTCCTCGTCGAGTTGGAAACACCCGTGACCGATGAAACGCTTCAAATGATCAAGGAAACCCCCAAGGTCACCGGGTTTGTCGGGGGCGGGGCACAGCCGACTCCGTTAACGAATGAAGAAGTCGCTGAATTGTTGAAACAAGTCGATGCGGGCAGCGCGGGGCCCCGTGAGCAGGTCAAATTCATTAAAACCGACAATGTCCGCATCGTCGACGGACCATTCCTGGGCTTCAACGGCGTCGTCGATGAAGTCGATCAGGACCATAACCGCCTGAAGGTCATGGTCAGCATCTTCGGACGTTCAACGCCCGTCGAACTCGGATTCCTGCAGGTAGAACGCATATAGAGGAGTAGCGCATGGCGAAGGAAGTCTCGGCTCAGATCAAGTTACAGATTCCGGCAGGAAAGGCGAACCCGGCTCCTCCGGTCGGCCCTTCCTTGGGTCAGCACGGCGTGAACATCATGGAATTTTGCAAGCAGTTCAACGCCAAGACCCAAAAGGAAGGGGACAGCATCATCCCGGTCATCATCACCGTCTATAAAGACCGGTCGTTCACCTTCATCATGAAAACGCCACCGGCCTCCGATCTGCTCAAGAAAGCGGCCGGTATCATCAAGGGATCCGGCGTGCCACAGAAGGACAAGGTCGGAAAGATCACGCGCAAGCAGTTGACGGAAATTGCACAAAAGAAGATGGCCGATTTGAACGCCGCCGATCTCGAGGGCGCCGTCAAGATCATCGAAGGGACCGCCCGCAGCATGGGAGTCGTGGTTCAGGGGTAACGACAACGCAAGGAGTATTTGTAATGGGCAAGAAAATGAAGGCCGCGCTGACGAAGATGGAACCGCGTCCGTACGCGCTCCGAGATGCCGTCGCGCTGGTCAAAACTTCAGCATACGCGAAATTCGATGAGTCCGTCGATCTGGCGATCCGACTGGGTGTGGATCCAAAGCGTTCGGATCAAATGGTGCGCGGGACGACGTCTCTTCCTCATGGCACCGGCAAGAAGGTACGGGTGATCGTCTTCGCGAAGGGGGAAAAGGAACAGGAAGCGCGCCAGGCCGGAGCGGATTTCGTCGGCGCCGATGATCTCATGGAGAAGATCAAGGGCGGCTGGATGGATTTCGATTATGCGATCGCTACGCCGGATTTGATGGCCTCGGTCGGCAAGCTCGGCAAGCAATTGGGTCCTCGCGGTCTCATGCCGAATCCGAAAACCGGGACTGTGACCTTTGAGGTCGGCAAAGCCGTCGCCGAGATCCGAAAAGGCCGGGTCGAGTACAAGGTGGAAAAGGCCGGCATTGTGCAAGTGCCGGTCGGCAAGGTGTCGTTCCAGCCGGATCAACTCTACGACAACGCGTCTGCGGTCTTAGAGGCTGTGGTGAAGGCCAAGCCCGCCTCGTGCAAGGGGCGTTATCTCAAGAGCGTCACCATTTCCAGCACGATGGGGCCAGGAGTGAAATTGGACGCGGTGGCCCTGGCGAAGCAGTGGAGCTAGGCGTCGAGCCCGCGGTCTAGACAAGAGGGGATGAGATGAAGAAGGAAGAGAAAGCCACAGCGGTTGCGGAACTGACGGAAAAGTTCGGTCGTGCGCGATTGGCCATCGTCACCGAATGTGTGGGCCTCCCGGTCAACCACGTCACGGAACTGCGCAAGCAGCTACGAGGAGCCAAGGCCGAATACAAGGTCGTCAAGAATACACTGGCGATCCGAGCGGCCGAGGGCACGACCGTGGCCGAGTTGAAGGCATATCTGAAAGGGCCCACGGGCGTCGTCATCGGGTACGACGATCCGGTGTTGCCGACCAAGATCCTCAAGGACTTCATCGCCGCCGAAAAGCGCGAAGAAAAGATTCGGATCATGCTCGGGGTCCTCGAGGGCAAGGTCCTACAGCCGGCGGAATTGGCGGCCGTCGCCAAGCTTCCCAAGAAGGAAGTGTTGATCTCGATGCTGTTGTCGGCGATGCAGGGGCCGATTCGCGGCGTCGTCTATACCTTGAACGCGGTGTTGACAAAGTTTGTGAGAGTCATTGCAGCCATTCAGGATAAACGGAAAGGAGAAGGGGACATGTCAGCTACAGCTACGAAGTTGTCACAGGAGGAGTTAATCAAGGCCATTGAGAGCATGAGCGTGCTGGATTTGGCCGAGTTGGTGAAGGGGTTGGAGAGCCGTTTCGGAGTTACGGCCGCCGCTCCCGTCGCCATGGCGGCGGCGCCTGCCGCCGGTGGAGCCGCTGCTGCTCCGGCCGAAGAGAAGACGGCATTCGACGTCATTCTCGCCTCTGCCCCGGCCGACAAGAAGATTCAGGTCATTAAGGTGGTTCGTGAACTCACGAGCCTCGGACTCAAGGAAGCCAAAGATCTGGTCGAGGGCGCTCCGAAGCCCGTCAAGACGGGCGCGACCAAGGAAGAGTCCGATGCCATGAAGAAGAAGCTCGAAGAGAGCGGCGCAAAGGTCGAGATTAAGTAAGCTCGGTCCCGTTCAGCATCTGCGGGCACCCGTGACGAACGGGTGCCCAAGCCCAACCATATGTAGTGGAGGACTGCGGAATGCCCGAAACGACTCTACAAGAGTTCGTCGAACGGAAGGATTTTTCCCGTATTCGGACCAGCATTGATATTCCGGATCTCATCGAGATCCAGAAGCGTTCCTACGAGGAATTCCTCCAGTTCGAAGTCGAGCCGGAACGACGAAAAGATCACGGATTGCAGGCGGCCTTGGCCAGCGTGTTTCCGATTCCCGATTACAACAATACGGCGATTCTCGAATTCACGAGCTACACGCTTGGAACGCCCAAGTACGACGAGCGTGAATGCCTCGAGCAAGGTATGACCTTCGCCGTGCCGCTCAAGTTGCGCGTGCGGCTCGTGGTCTTCGACAAGGAAGACAAGGGCCCGAAGAAAAAGGTGCTCGACGTGCGCGAGCAGGAGGTCTATGTCGGCGAACTGCCCCTGATGACCGAACGCGGCACGTTCATCGTCAACGGAACCGAGCGCGTCGTGGTGAGTCAGTTGCACCGGTCGCCCGGCGCCTCCTTCACGCACGACAAAGGCCGCACCCATGCCAGCGGCAAGGTGCTGTACAGCGCCCGCATCATTCCGTACCGCGGGTCATGGCTGGATTTCGAGTTTGATGCGCGCGACATCCTGTACGTCCGCATCGACCGCCGGCGAAAGATGCCTGTGACTATTCTGCTCAAGGCCTTCGGATTTTCGAGCGACGACCTGCTGAAAATGTACTACCCAGTTGAGGAGATCCGGGTGGTCAAGGGCAAGCTGTTGCGCAAGCTGGATCCCGAGATCCATCAGGGGATGCGGGCTTCGACGGAAGTTGTGGACAAGAGCGGCAAAGAACCGCTCGTGCGGGAAGGCGCCAAGCTGACGAAGGGCATTATCGCCAAACTCAAGGCGGCGGGGGTCAAAGAGATTCCTGTGGCGCCCAGCGAGTTGGTCGGACGAGCGGTGTTGAGCGAAGTGGTCGATGCCAAGAAGAACAAGTTGGTGGAGAAAAATCAACGCCTGACCGCCGAGATGATCGAAAAGATCCTTGAAAGCGAAATCGAAGAATTCAAAGTCATCTTCTTTGACGGGGCAACTTCGACGCCTGTCATTCTCGACACGCTCGAGATGGAACGGACGGTGTCGAAAGAAGAGGCAATGGTGGAGATCTACCGGCGTCTGCGCCCGGGAGAGACGCCGTCGGTCGAAACTGCCCGGGCGCTCTTCGACAATTTGTTCTTGAACTCCAAGCGCTATGACCTTTCTCCGGTCGGGCGATTGAAGCTTAACAAGAAACTGCTTTTGGATTTTCCCTTGGAGCAACGAACGCTCACGTCCCAGGACATTGTCGAAGTCATTCGCTACCTCGTCAATCTCAAGATGGGGAAAGGCGAAATCGACGACATTGACCACTTGGGAAATCGCCGGGTCCGATCCGTCGGAGAACTGCTGGAAAACCAGTTCCGGCTTGGTCTCGTTCGCATGGAGCGTAGCATCAAGGAACGGATGAATCTTCTCGACATGGAGACGGTGCTGCCGCACGACTTGATCAATGCGAAGCCGGTCGTGGCAGCTGTCAAAGAGTTCTTCAGCAGCAGCCAGTTGTCGCAGTTCATGGATCAGACGAATCCGCTGGCCGAGATCACCCATAAGCGGCGGTTGTCGGCCCTGGGTCCTGGTGGATTGACGAGAGAACGGGCGGGATTCGAAGTGCGTGACGTGCATCCTTCCCACTATAGCCGGATCTGTCCGATTGAAACGCCGGAAGGTCCGAATATCGGATTAATTACGTCTCTGGCGACGTATGCCCGGATCAACGAGTTCGGATTTATCGAAGCGCCGTACCGGCGTGTCGAGAAAGGCCGGGTGACCGATCAGATCGAATTTCTTTCCGCGATCGAAGGTGACAAGTTCTTGATCGCTCAAGCCAACTCCAAGCTGGATGGCTCGGGGCGATTGGTGTCTGAAACGGTGTCGGCGAGGTCTGGCGGCGACTTTGTCACCATTACGCCGGATCGGGTCGAATATATGGATGTCTCGCCAAAGCAGGTCGTTAGCGTCGCTACGGCCCTTGTGCCGTTCCTAGAACACGACGATGCGAACCGTGCGTTGATGGGATCGAATATGCAGCGCCAGGCGGTGCCTCTCCTCAAGTCCGAAGCGCCGTTGGTTGGCACCGGTATGGAAGCGGTCGTCGCACGGGATTCCGGCTATGTGGTTCAGGCCCGCCGATCGGGCGTGGTCGAAAGCGTGGACGCCACACGGATCGTGGTGCGTTCCGATAGCAAAGAAGGGCGGAAGCGTAACGATACTGGCCTGGACGTATACGATCTGATCAAGTTCCAACGGTCGAATCAGAACACCTGCATCACGCAAACTCCAGTCGTCCGCATCGGGCAGCCGGTGAAGAAGGGGCAGGTCCTTGCCGACGGGCCCGCGATCGATCAAGGGGAATTGGCGCTTGGCAAGAACGTCCTCGTGGCATTCATGCCCTGGGGCGGATACAACTTCGAAGACGCCATCCTCCTCAGTGAGAAATTGGTGCGCGAAGATGCGTTCACCTCCATCCACATCGAGGAATTCGAAGTGGAAGCGCGGGACACCAAACTCGGTAAGGAAGACATCACCCGCGACATCCCCAACGTCGGCGAAGAGGCGCTACGCAATCTCGACGAGAGCGGCATCATTCGCATCGGCGCCGAGGTGAAGCCGGGCGACATTTTGGTCGGCAAGGTGACGCCGAAAGGCGAAACCCAGCTCACACCGGAAGAAAAGCTGCTGCGTGCGATCTTCGGCGAAAAGGCAGGCGACGTGAAAGACACGTCCCTGACGGTGCCGCCTGGTGTCGAAGGCATCGTCGTCGACGTCAAGATTTTTTCGCGCAAGGGGCTCGACAAGGATGAACGGTCCAAGAGCATTGAAAGCGAAGATACGATGCGGCTGCAGCGCGATCATCACGAAGAGCTGCGCATCATCGACGAGGAAAAGACCAAGAAAGTTCGGAAGCTCTTATTGGGCAAAGTCGTCGGACGGGATCTCATGGATCCGGAAAGCGGCGATGTCATTCTGAAGAAGAAGGGCAAGCTCACGGCAGAGATCCTGAAGCGCCTGTCGGATGAGTCGGTGCGCTATATCATCCTCAGCGATCCCGACGAACAAAAGGAATTGGAGGATGTGGAGCGCCGGGCGAAGGAACAGGTCGAAATTCTGCAGACGCTTTACGATGAGAAGGTCGGACGTCTCAAGCGTGGCGATGAATTGCCGCCGGGCGTAATCAAGCTCGTGAAAGTCTATATCTCGATGAAACGCAAGATCCAGGTCGGTGACAAAATGGCCGGCCGCCACGGCAACAAGGGCGTCGTTTCCCGCGTGTTGCCGGAAGAGGACATGCCCTATCTGCCGGACGGCACTCCGGTGGAGATCGTGCTGAATCCCTTGGGCGTGCCCTCGCGTATGAACGTCGGACAGATCTTGGAAACGCATTTGGGCTGGGCCGCCAAGGCGCTCGGCATCAAAGTCGCCAGTCCGGTGTTCGACGGCGCTTCTGAAAAGGAAATCAAGGATCTGCTGAAAAAGGGCAAATTGCCCACCAGTGGGCAATCGGCTCTGATGGACGGCCGGACGGGTGAACCCTTCGGTAGTCCGGTGACGGTCGGATACATGTATGTGCTGAAACTGCACCATTTGGTGGATGACAAGATCCACGCACGTTCAATCGGCCCGTACTCGCTCGTGACTCAGCAGCCGCTGGGCGGAAAAGCCCAGTTCGGCGGGCAGCGGTTGGGCGAAATGGAAGTCTGGGCGCTGCAGGCGTACGGAGCCGCTTCCACCTTGCAAGAGTTCCTGACAGTGAAATCCGACGACGTCCCCGGCCGGTCACGGATGTATGAAGCGATCGTGAAAGGAGAGCCCTTCCTCGAGCCCGGGTTGCCCGAATCGTTCAACGTCTTGGTGAAGGAACTGCAAAGCTTAGGATTGGACGTAGAGTTGGTCAAGTCGCAGGACTAACCACTTGAGCCGGCATTGGCCGGCATCAGAGGAGGTCACTACTTTGGAAGGCGTATACACATTATTTGAAAAGCCTCGGGATGCGGTCTCGTTCGATTCGATGCGGATCCGCATTGCATCGCCTGAAAAGATCCGATCCTGGTCCTACGGCGAAGTGAAGAAGCCGGAAACGATCAATTACAGGTCGTTCAAGCCGGAAAAAGACGGATTGTTTTGTGCCAAGATTTTCGGTCCGATTAAGGATTGGGAGTGCAATTGCGGCAAGTACAAGCGCATGAAGCACCGCGGCATCGTCTGCGACAAGTGCGGTGTGGAAGTCATTCAATCCAAGGTCCGCCGCGAGCGGATGGGCCACATTGAACTGGCTGCGCCGGTCGCCCACATCTGGTTCTTGAAGGGCGTGCCGAGCCGCATCGGGACGCTGCTCGACATGAGCCTCAAGCAACTCGAGAAGATCCTTTATTTCGAGAGCTACGTGTGCGTCGACGCGGGTCAAACCGATCTGACCGAGAAGGATCTGGTTACCGAAGAGAAGCTGCGGCAGCTTCAATCGGAGTATGCGCCGAATGCCTACAAGGTTGGCATCGGGGCCGATGCGATTCGAGAGTTGCTTCGGAAGATCGACATCAACTCCAAGTGGGACGAGATCAAAGCCAAGGCCAAGGTCTCCACCTCGGCGGCGATGAAAAAGAAATACGCGAAGCAGCTCAAAGTGATCGAGGCGTTTCGAAAGTCCGGCAACAAGCCGGAGTGGATGATCATGGACGTGATCCCGGTGCTGCCGCCGGAATTACGGCCGCTCGTCCCGTTGGACGGCGGTCGGTTTGCCACGTCCGATTTGAACGATCTGTATCGGCGGGTCATCAACCGGAACAATCGCTTAAAGCGCCTCATGGAATTGAAGGCGCCCGGCGTCATCATTCGCAATGAAATGCGGATGTTACAGGAAGCCGTCGATGCCTTGTTCGACAATGGGCGGCGTGGCCGTGCGATTCGGGGACCCAACAAGCGTCCGCTCAAGTCATTGAGCGATATGCTCAAGGGCAAGCAGGGGCGGTTCCGGCAAAATCTCCTGGGCAAGCGGGTGGACTACTCAGGCCGTACGGTCATCGTGGTCGGTCCTGAACTGCGCCTGCATCAATGTGGACTGCCCAAGAAAATGGCCCTGGAATTGTTCAAGCCCTTCATCTTCCACAAGCTGGAAGAGCGGGGAGCGGCCACGACCATCAAGAGTGCCAAGCGCCTGGTGGAAAAGGAACGCCCCGAAGTCTGGGACGTGCTGGATGAAGTCATTCGTGAGCATCCGGTGCTGCTCAACCGTGCGCCCACGTTGCATCGATTGGGCATTCAAGCCTTCGATCCCGTGCTGGTGGAAGGCAAGGCGATCCGATTGCACCCCTTGGTCTGCGCGGCCTTCAACGCCGACTTTGACGGCGATCAGATGGCGGTCCACGTGCCGTTGTCCGTCGAGGCGCAGGTGGAAGCTCGGGTGTTGATGATGTCGATCAACAACATTCTTTCGCCGGCGAATGGGAAGCCGATCGCCGTGCCGTCTCAGGACATGGTGCTCGGCTGCTACTGGCTCACGAAGGAGCGTGTGGGTGCCAAAGGCGAGGGCAAGATCTTCGGCTCGACCGAGGAGGTCCGCATCGCCTTTGATGCAAGAGAAATGGAAGAACATGCACGCATCAAGGTGCGCATCGACGGGAACCTGGTGCAAACCACCGTGGGCCGTGTCGTGCTTTCGGAAGTGCTGCCTCCGGGTATGCCCTTCTCGCACGCCAATAAGTTGATGACGAAGAAGGAAGTCACGAAGCTCATCGATGCTGTCTATCGTCAGTCGGGACATCGGGAAACCGTCACGTTTTTGGACAAGATCAAGGACGCCGGATTTACCTATGCGACCCGCGCAGGCGTCTCGATCTGCATCGACAACATGCACATTCCGAGCAAGAAGGAAGAATTGCTCGGCAAGGCGCAGCGCGAAGTCAACGAGATCGAGCGTCAATACGCCGAAGGCTTGATCACCAATGGTGAACGCTACAACAAAGTCATCGACATCTGGGCGCATGTGACTGAACAGGTCGCAGGCGAAATGATGAAAGAGTTGGGTGCCGGAGGCGATCCGAACAAGGACGAAGCCTTCAATCCAATTTTCATGATGGCCGACTCGGGAGCGCGCGGAAGCTCACAGCAGATCCGCCAGTTGGGCGGCATGCGCGGCCTCATGGCGAAGCCGTCCGGCGAAATCATCGAAACGCCCATTACGGCTAATTTCCGCGAAGGGCTAACCGTCCTCCAGTACTTTATTTCCACGCACGGTGCCCGCAAAGGCTTGGCCGATACGGCGTTGAAAACCGCGAACTCCGGGTATCTCACTCGCCGTTTGGTCGACATCGCACAGGATGTCATCATCAGCGAGCTCGATTGCGGGACCACCGACGGCATCTTCGTGAGCGCGCTGGTCGAAGGCGGAGAGATCATCCAGCCGATTGAGGAGCGCATCCTCGGACGTCTGGCTGCTGAGGACATTCGCGATCCCGTAACCGGCGAAGTCATCGTCTCGTTCAACGAAGAGATCACCGAAGAGCGAACCAAGGATGTCGTAGAGGCGGCAGTCGATCGGGTCAAGATCCGGTCGGTGTTGACCTGCCAATCCCGCCGCGGCGTCTGCCGGGCCTGTTACGGCCGCGATCTGGCGCGTGGGCGCCTCGTCGAGAAGGGCGAGCCGGTCGGCGTCATCGCCGCACAATCCATCGGTGAGCCGGGCACGCAGCTCACGATGCGTACCTTCCACATCGGCGGAACGGCGAGCAAGGTCGTCGAGCAGACTGTGCTGGAAGCCAAACATGCAGGCCGTATGAAGTTCATGAGCTTCGATGCAAAAAAGAATGCCGATGTGCATAACGGCGGCATCGCGGTGCGTAATAAAGACAATGAATGGGTGGTGATGAACCGCAACGCCAAGATCGCCATCGTGGATGAAAACGGCCGCGAGCGCGAGAAGTATCCGGTCGTCTACGGCGCCAAGATCAAGGTCAAGGATGGAGACCGCGTCGAGCTGGCACAAAAGCTCGTGGAATGGGATCCATATTCGTTGACGATTTTGACGGAAGTCGGAGGCAAGGTGGCCTACGGCGACATCGTCGAGGGCGTGACGATGAAGGAAGAGTTCGACGAGGTGACCGGACTTTCACGGAAGGTCATTATCGAACATTCCGGCGCGACGTTGCGTCCCCGGATATCGATAAAGGACGACGGCGGCAAGACGGCAAAAGTGTCCGGAAGCAGCAACACCGTCGCACGGTACTTGCTGCCGGTGGGCGCCCATATTTTCGTTGATAAGGGCGGGACGGTCCATCCTGGCGACGTGCTGGCCAAGATTCCGCGCGAGACGACGAAGACCAAGGACATCACCGGCGGTCTGCCCCGTGTGGCGGAACTGTTCGAGGCGAGAAAACCGAAAGAGCAGGCCGTGATCAGCGAGATCGACGGCGAAGTGTCCTACGGCGGATTCGTCAAGGGACAGCGCAAGGTGGTCGTCGACAATAAGATGGGCGATACGAAAGAGTATTTCATTCCCAAGGGCAAGCACGTCAATGTGCACGAGGGCGATTGGGTGCGCGCGGGAGAGCCGTTGATGGACGGCTCCGCCAATCCACACGACATTCTCGACGTGCTCGGGCCAAACGAACTCCAAAAGTATCTGGTGGACGAGGTGCAGGATGTCTACCGGTTGCAGGGTGTATCGATCAACGACAAGCACATTGAGATCATCGTGCGTCAGATGTTGCGCAAGGTGCGGATTGAAGATCCGGGTGACACCGAATTCCTGCCCGGCAGTCAAGTGAGCAAGATGGTGTTCGAAGAAGAAAACGACCGCGTCTTGAAGAAGGACGGCAAGCCGGCGCTCGGAAAGCCGGTTCTCCTCGGCATCACGAAGGCGGCATTGACGACCGACAGCTTTATTTCCGCGGCCTCGTTCCAGGAAACGACTCGCGTGCTGACCGAGGCGGCGATTAACGGACGGGAAGACAATCTTCTCGGGTTGAAGGAGAACGTGATCGTCGGACGCCTGATTCCGGCCGGTAGCGGCTTCGAGGAGTATCGAGACACGTTCGTGATTAGCCCGAAGCCGGAGCCTGTTCTGGTGGGTGCGGCGGAACCGACTGCACTACCACGCGAGGGAGCGGCGGCGGCGACCGGGGAAGGCGCGGGTGCATAACCGAAGCGCTTTCCCTAGCTTGACAGGGCCCGCGGGCATCATTATAATCCGCGGGCTTTGCCCTTGATGGGCCCCTCAGACCACCGGGTTTTGAGCCGAAAGAAAGATTCACGATGCCAACGATCAATCAGTTAGTGAGAAAGGGCCGCCAGCTGGCCCATGCCAAGACGAAAAGTCCGGCGTTGAAGTCCTGTCCGCAAAAGCGAGGCGTCTGTCTGCGTGTCTACACCTCGACGCCGAAGAAACCGAATTCCGCGCTTCGAAAGGTTGCGCGTGTGCGCTTGACGAACGGGATGGAAGTCACCACCTATATTCCGGGCGTCGGGCACAACTTACAGGAGCATTCGATCGTGCTGGTGCGCGGCGGTCGTGTCAAAGACCTGCCCGGCGTGCGCTATCACATCGTGCGCGGGGCGCTCGACGCCGTCGGGGTCGCTGACCGCAAGCAAGGCCGCTCGAAATACGGCGCGAAACGTCCGAAGTAGTTCTTACGATCATCCAGCACTCGAGAAAGTAATCGACCATGCCACGAAGCAGATTTTTAGGACAGAGAGAACCCCTTCCGGATGTACGGTTCCGCGACAAGGTCGTTGGAAAATTTCTCAACATCCTGATGGAAGGCGGTAAGAAAAGCACAGCGGAGCGGATTTGTTACGGTGCCTTCGACGTCATCCAGGAAAAGACAGGCGGAGACCCACTCAAAGTTTTTAAATCGGCGATCGACAACGTGAAGCCCATTGTCGAAGTGAAATCCCGCCGGGTCGGCGGCGCCTCCTATCAGGTGCCGGTCGAAATTCGTCCGGCGCGCCGAATGTCTCTCGCCCTTCGGTGGCTGTCGGAATATGCCAGGACGCGCGGCGGCAAGAGCATGCGGGAAAAGCTCGCGGCAGAGTTGTTGGACGCGTCGAATAACACAGGGGCCGCGGTCAAGAAACGGGAAGACGTGCATCGGATGGCGGAGGCGAACAAGGCCTTCGCGCACTATCGCTGGTAACGTCGTTTCGTGCTGCAGTTGGGCCGTGCTGCGATCCGCAGACGCGGGTGCCCCTGAATCGCAGCGGTAGTCGGCTCATCCTGCAGCACGTGTGTTTTTAAAGGGATACCATGGCAAGGCAAGCACCATTAGATCGAACCAGAAATATCGGCATCATGGCGCACATCGATGCCGGGAAGACGACGACGACGGAGCGCATCCTCTATTACACCGGCATGACGCACAAGATGGGCGAGGTGCACGAGGGTGCGGCCACGATGGACTGGATGGAGCAGGAGAGGGAACGCGGTATTACGATCACGGCTGCAGCGACGACGTGCTTCTGGAGGGATCATCGCATCAATATCATCGATACGCCGGGACACGTTGATTTCACCATTGAAGTGGAACGGTCGTTGCGCGTCCTTGACGGCGCCGTGGCCGTGTTCGACTCAGTGCAAGGCGTGGAGCCGCAATCAGAAACGGTCTGGCGGCAGGCAGACAAGTATCAGGTCCCCCGCATCGCCTTCATGAACAAGATGGATCGGGTCGGCGCCGACTTCTATTTCAGCGTTCAGACCATCATTGATCGATTAGGCGCGAACCCGGTGCCCATACAGATTCCAATCGGACGCGAGTCGGAATACCGCGGCTCGATCGATCTGATCACGATGAAGGCCTACGTCTACGACGATGAAACTCTTGGTGCCAAATACAAAGTCGAAGAGATTCCAGCTGACTTGGTGGATAAAGCCAAAGAGTACCGTGAAAAAATGTTGGAAGCGGTGGCAGAGTTCGACGATCATGTGATGGAAAAATATCTCAACGGTCAATCGTTGACCGAGGAAGAGATTCGGCGGGTCGTGCGGGCCGGCGCCATCACCCTGAAGGTCACTCCCGTGCTGTGCGGATCGGCGTTCAAAAATAAGGGCGTGCAGCAGCTGTTGGACGGCGTCGTGGACTTCCTGCCGTCTCCCGTGGATATCCCTGCGGTGAAGGGCCTCGATCCGAACACCGGCAAGGAAGTCGAACGGAAGCCGTCCGATACCGAGCCGTTTTCTGCGCTCGCCTTCAAGATCATGTCCGATCCGTTTGCAGGTCAGTTGACCTATTTCCGTGTGTATTCCGGGACACTGAAGACCGGAACGCCGGTGCTGAACGTGACCAAGGGGACGAAAGACCGCATCGGCCGCCTGTTGAAAATGCACGCCAACAAGCGCGAGGAAATCGATGCCGCGCATGCCGGCGACATCGTCGCTGCCGTGGGGTTGAAGGGCGCCACGACCGGCGACACGCTCGCAGACGAAAAGCAGCCTGTGCTGCTCGAAGTGATGAAATTTCCCGAGCCGGTCATCGCGATGGCCATCGAACCCAAGACGAAGCCAGATCAGGAGAAGATGGGTTTTGCTCTTCAGAAGCTTGCCCAGGAAGATCCGTCGTTCCGCGTGCGTACCGACGAAGAAACAGCGCAGACAATTATTGCCGGGATGGGCGAGTTGCACCTGGAAATCATCGTCGATCGCCTGCTGCGGGAATTCAAGGTCGAAGCCAATGTCGGAAAGCCGGAGGTGGCGTTCAGGGAGACGATCCGCCGCAAGGCCGAAGCCGAATCCAAGTACATCAAGCAGACCGGCGGCCGCGGTCAGTATGGTCACGTCGTGCTCACCGTCGAGCCATCCGAATCAGGCAAGGGGTTGGAATTTGTCAACAAGGTCGTCGGCGGAGCGATCCCCAAAGAATACATCCCAGCGATCGAGAAGGGCGTGAAGGAACGCATGGAAAACGGCGTGATCGCCGGCTATCCGTTACGCGACATCAAGGTGACCGTCATCGACGGGTCCTATCACGAAGTCGACTCCAACGAAATGGCGTTCAAAATCGCCGGCTCGATGGGATTTTCGGACGCCTGTAAGAAGGCGGACGCCGTGCTACTGGAACCCATCATGAAGGTCGAGGTGCTCGTTCCACAGGAGTTCATGGGCGACGTCATCGGCAACTTGAATGGCCGCCGCGGCAAGGTTCAAGGCATGAAGGTCCGGGCCGGCGCCCAGGCGATCGAAGCGTCGGTGCCGCTCATGGAAATGTTCGGCTACGCGACGGACCTTCGTTCTCGCACGCAGGGCCGGGCGACCTACAGCATGGAGTTCGATCGATACGATCAGGTTCCCAAGCAGATATCCGAAGCGATCATCGCCAAATATCGTGGCGAATGACCGCTGATCCGATGACCATCGATTTGAGAAGGAGCTGAGGCATGGCGAAGGCGAAATATGAGCGGAAGAAGCCGCATGTGAATATTGGGACGATTGGGCACGTGGACCACGGGAAGACCACGCTGACGGCGGCGTTGACAAAGATCAGTGCGGACAAGGGCATGGCCAAGTTCATCAGCTATGACGAAGTGGCCAAGGCGAGCGAAAGCCAGGGCCGCCGCGATGCCACGAAGATCATGACGATTGCCATCAGCCACGTGGAATACGAAACCGACAAGCGCCACTATGCGCACGTCGACTGCCCGGGCCACGCCGATTACGTGAAGAACATGATTACGGGGGCGGCCCAGATGGATGGAGCCATTTTGGTGGTGAGTGCCGCCGACGGTCCCATGCCCCAGACCCGGGAGCATATTTTGTTGGCCCGGCAGGTCGGCGTCCCCTTCATCGTGGTGTTTTTGAATAAGGCCGACAAGATCGACGACAAGGAACTCTTGGACCTCGTCGAATTGGAAGTCCGAGAGCTCTTAAGTAAGTATGGGTTTCCGGGCGACAAGACGCCGATCATCCAGGGCAGCGCCTTGAAAGCCATCGAGGGCGATCAAGGGCCGCTGGGGGTGCCATCGATCCTCAAGTTGTTGGAAGCCGTCGACAGCTACATTCCGACGCCGCAACGGCCGATCGATAAGCCGTTTTTGATGCCGATCGAAGACGTCTTTACGATCAGCGGGCGCGGCACGGTGGTGACGGGGCGCTGCGAGCGGGGCATCGTGAAAGTCGGCGATGAAATCGAGATCGTGGGGCTGCGGCCGAACCAAGCCACCGTGGTGACCGGCGTCGAGATGTTCCGCAAGGTGCTCGATGAGGGGCAGGCGGGCGACAACGTCGGGGTGCTATTGCGGGGCACGAAGAAGGAAGACGTGGAGCGCGGCATGGTGCTGGCGAAACCCAAGAGCATTACCCCGCATACGAAGTTCAAGGCCGAGATCTATGTGTTGACCAAGGAAGAAGGGGGCCGGCATACGCCGTTTTTCAACGGGTATCGGCCGCAGTTCTACTTCCGGACGACCGACGTGACCGGGATCGTCTCGTTGAATCCGGGGGTGGAGATGGTGATGCCCGGCGACAACGTAAGCGTGACGGCCGAGTTGATCAGTCCGATCGCGATGGACCAGGGCTTGCGCTTCGCCGTGCGCGAGGGTGGTAAGACCGTGGGCTCCGGCGTCGTCACCGAAATTCTGGCGTAACCTACCAAGACGAATTGAGGATTGCATGGTGAAGGTGGATCAACGAATTAGGATCAGGCTCCGCGGGTTCGATTACCGCGTGTTGGATCAGTCGGTGGCGGAAATCGTGGAAACGGTGCGTCGTAGCGGTGCGAAAATCGTGGGACCGATCCCCTTGCCGACACGCATCGAGAAATTCACGGTTCAGCGCGCGACGCACGCCGATAAGAAGGCCCGCGAGCAATTTGAAATCCGGACGCACAAGCGCTTGATGGACATCATGGAGCCGACGCCGGAAACCATGGATTCCCTCATGAAGCTGAACCTGGCCGCGGGCGTGGACGTCGAAATCAAGTTGTAAGTTTCGAGTCTAGACGACGGGTGTAACTTTTACGACTGAGAAGAGAGAGTCGGGAGAATTATGACGAACGGGTTGCTCGGCAAGAAACTGGGCATGACGCAGATGCTGGACGAGACCCGGCTGACCCCGGTCACGGTCATCGAAGCCGGGCCATGCCGCGTCGTCATGGTGAAGACCAAAGAGCGCGACGGTTACGAAGCGGTTCAACTCGCGTTCGGACAGATCAAGGATCGGAAACTGTCCAAGGCACAACTGGGCCACTTAAAGAAGCATGAAGCGCCCGCCAGCCGGATCCTTCGAGAATTCAAGAAGGACGGCGACGTTGCCGTCGGGCAGACGGTGAAGGCCGATATTTTCAAGAAGGGCGACTGGGTTGATGTGATCGGCGTGTCCAAGGGGAAGGGATTCCAAGGGGTCGTGCGAAGGCACCACTATGCGGGTGGACCCGAGTCTCACGGTTCCATGTTCCATCGCGCCCCGGGATCGATCGGCGCCAGCTCTTTTCCTTCTCGAGTCTGGAAAGGCAAGACCCTTCCGGGACATATGGGAGCGGAACGGGTGACGACACAGCGATTAAAAGTCATTGAGTCCAGGCCCGATGAAAACCTCTTGTTCCTGCGTGGAGCGGTTCCCGGCGCCGCGAATGGACTGCTCATCGTCAGAAAGTCGAAGAAGGGGTAGGCATGCCGACCGTAGATGTGGTCGATCTGAACAGACGGAAAGTCGGGTCCGTGGAACTTCCCGCAGAAGTGTTCGGCTGCAAGCCGCACGCGACGCTCGTTCACGAGGCGGTGGTCATGCAGCAGGCCTGTGAACGGCAGGGTACGGCATCGACGCTTCGGCGAGGCGAGGTACGCGGATCCGGGAAGAAGCCCTGGAAGCAGAAGCACACGGGACGGGCTCGCGCCGGTTCTGTTCGGTCGCCGGTATGGCGCCATGGCGGGTCGGTGTTCGGCCCGAAGCCGAGGAGCTATGCCTTCAGTATGCCGAAGAAGAAATATCGGGCTGCGCTGCAAAGTGCCTTGTCAGCGAAAGTGACCGACGGGCAGTTGTTCGTCGTCTCAACTCTGTCCCTCGAACAGCCCAAGACCAAGGTGCTTGCCAAGGCCTTGGCGCAGTTCGCCTCGGGGACACAGATTCTGGTCATCGCCGGTGACGGCCAGGAAGGCTTGACGCAGGCCGCGCGGAATTTGACGAAGGTCAATGTCGTGACGCCTGATCGGCTCAACGTCTACGACATCGTGCGCGCTGGCACGATCGTGATTCCCGAGCGGGAACTGCCGCGGGTCAAGGAGGTCTGGGCATGAAAGTCGATCTCCACAGCGTGCTCATTCAGCCGTTGTTGACGGAAAAAGTCACCGCCCTCCGCGAAAGCAGCAACACGGTCGGCTTTCTGGTCCATCCGGATGCGAATCGCCTCCAGATCAAGCAGGCAGTCGAGACGCTCTTAAAAGTCAAGGTCGAGCGCGTCAATGTCCTGAACGTGCAGGGCAAGATCAAGCGCCTGGGCCGGTTTTCGGGAAAGCGCTCCGATTGGAAGAAGGCCTTTGTGAAGTTGAAGGAAGGCGAGAAACTCGAGTTGTACGAAAGCGCATAACCAGGTAGAGCGAGACAATAAGGACAACGTATGGGACTGAAAGCGTATAAGCCGACGACGTCGGGCCGCCGAGGCATGACGATCGTCACGACGGACGAATTGACGAAGAAGCGACCTGAAAAGGGATTGACGTCGTTTCACCTCCGGACGGGTGGGCGCAACAACGACGGACGGACCACGGTCCGTTACCGTGGAGCGGGCCATCGCCGGCTCTACCGGACGATCGACTTCCGCCGCGATAAGGTGGGAATTTCCGCCAAGGTCACCGCGCTTGAGTACGATCCCAACCGCTCAGCCCGCATCGCACTGCTGAACTACAAAGATGGCGAGAAGCGGTACATTCTCGCGCCGATTGGTTTGCAGATCGGCGACGTTTTGCAATCCGGCTCGGACGCAGAGGTGCGCACAGGCAATGCATTGCCGCTCTCGAACATGCCGCTGGGTACCACAATTCATAATATTGAATTGAAGCCCGGCAAGGGTGGCCAACTCATCCGTAGCGCCGGCGGGTTTGCCCAGGTCATGGGCCGGGACGGCGATTATGTGCAGGTGCGGCTGAAGTCGGGGGAAATGCGACGCATTTTGGCGTCATGCATGGCGACGGTCGGCCAGGTCGGCAATCTGGACCACGAGAACATCAATGTCGGCAAAGCAGGACGCAACCGATGGCTGGGCCGTCGCCCGCACGTACGCGGGGTCGTCATGAATCCGGTCGACCATCCGCATGGCGGTGGTGAAGGCAAATCGGGTCAGGGCAATCCCCATCCCGTGTCGCCTTGGGGTCTCCCGACGAAGGGCTATAAGACCAGGCAGAACAAGAAGACGGACAAGTACATCATCGCTCGCCGCAAGTCAGGAGTGCGCAATGCCTAGATCGATCAGTAAAGGCGCCTTTGTCGACGATCATCTGCTGAAAAAGGTTGAGCAGATGAATCACACGAAAGACCGGAAAATCATCAAGACGTGGTCGAGGCGATCGACCGTCGTGCCCGACATGATCGGGCATACGTTCGCCGTTCATAACGGCAAGAAGTTCATCCCCGTGTTCGTCACCGAGAACATGGTCGGTCATAAATTGGGCGAGTTCGCTCCGACTAGATTCTTCAAGGGCCACGGGCAGGCGAAGACCGAGAAAGCCGTAGCGTTGAAATAGGGGGACCAGGCGTCACTCGCCAGAAGCGGCGACATGACGGGAGTGCAACAATGGCAGAAGCGAGAGCCGTATTGAGATTTGTTCGGGTCGCACCGCGGAAGGCCCGGCCGGTGGTCGACATGATTCGCGGGCAGGAAGTGCCGATGGCCTTGGCCATGCTCAAGCATCTTCCTCGTCACGCCGCACGCGTGATCGAGAAAGTGCTGCGGTCGGCCGTCGCCAACGCCGAGCAGAAGGAATTGGGAGATAGCGAGTCGATGCGGGTCTCGAAGGCCTTCGTCAACTGCGGCCCGATCTATAAGCGCTTCCGCGCCCGGTCGATGGGGCGGGCCAACGCCATTCAGAAACGGACCAGCCACATCACCGTCGTGGTTGAAGCGCGGGGCGTGCAGGAGAAATCACGAGCCTGAATATTGCGCGGATCGGCAGACGGCCGCCGCAGAACTGAGGAACGAATCGTATGGGTCAGAAAACGCATCCAGTCGGCTATCGGCTTGGCTACAACTACACGTGGAGTTCGCGGTGGTACGCGAGCAAGGATTACGCGAAGCTGCTTCACCAGGACATCAAGATCCGCAAAGTGGTCAAGCAAAAACTGTATCATGCGGGCGTGGCCAAGGTGGAGATCGAACGTTCAGGAGATCAGACCCGCGTCATCATTCATACGGCCAGACCCGGCATCATCATCGGCCGCAAGGGCGCGGAGGTGGACAAGCTGAAAGCGGAACTGGAAAAGCAGTACGGCGGGCAGGTCTACATCACGGTGAAGGAGATCAAAAAGCCCGAACTGGATGCTCAACTCGTCAGCGAAAACGTGGCGACGCAGCTGGAAAAACGCGTAGCCTTCCGTCGCGCGATGAAGCGGAGCGTGCAGTCGGCGCTGCGTCTGGGCGCGCAAGGGATCAAGATCATGATCGCTGGCCGTTTGGGCGGTGCGGAAATCGCGCGCACCGAATGGTATCGGGAGGGCCGTGTGCCGTTACATACGCTGCGGGCTGAAGTGGATTACGGCTTTGCCGAAGCCCATACCACGATGGGGCAGATCGGCGTCAAGACCTGGATCTATAAGGGCGAATTACTCCCGGCGCAGCCGCTCAAGCCAGAGGCGGCATTTGAACGGCGGCTCGGCTAAGCAACGAGGACATTGTGTTAGCACCGAAAAAAGTCAAATTCAGAAAAATGATGAAGGGGCGGATGCGCGGCAAGGCCTATCGGGGCGGCCACATCACCCTCGGGGAATTTGGTCTCAAGGCACTGGAGCCGGGATGGGTGACCAGCCGTCAGATCGAAGCGGCGCGTATCGCGATTACCCGGTACGTGAAGCGTGGCGGTCAGGTCTGGACGAGAATTTTCCCAGACAAGCCGATCACCAAAAAACCAGCGGAAACTCGAATGGGTAAGGGGAAGGGCAATCCCGAATACTGGGTGGCCGTCGTCAAGCCGGGCCGGATCCTCTACGAGATGGGCGGAGTGACTTCCGACATCGCTCGTGAAGCCTTCCGCCTGGCGTCGCATAAGCTTCCGATCGCCACGAAGTGTGTCACGCGGGGCGAATTTTAGGATTGTCGTCGAGACGAAAGCACGAGCACTCACATGGACCTGAAAGAATTGAGACAGATGACCGGCGCTGAATTGTCCGAAAAGGCTAAGCAGCTGGGCCAGGAATTATTCAATCTTCGTTTTCAGCTCGGCACGGGCCGGCTGGAAAATCCCATGCAGATTCGCAAGACCAAGCGGTCCATCGCGCAGGTGAAAACCGTGCAGCGCGAAGTCGAGCAGGCCGAGCAAAAAAAAGGCGTCCTAGCGGCGAAAGGGTGAAGCGAGTATGGCTGAGAGCGTAGTCAAGCGGCGAGAGTGGGTGGGGCGCGTCATTAGCAACAAGATGAATAAGACCGTGGTCGTGGCAGTCGAGCGTCAGGTCGTGCATCCGATTTATCACAAGGTGCTTCGGCGCATGACGAAGTTCAAGGCCCATGACGAGCAGAACGCCTGCGGCATCGGGGACCGTGTGCGGATGATCGAGACCAGGCCTATCAGCAAGGACAAGCACTGGCGGGTGGTCGAGATTTTGGAAAAAGGACGCGTGGATTAAACGGGGCGTCCCCGGCGAGGATAGACGGCATCATGATTCAGAACTACACATACATGGACGTGGCTGACAATTCTGGCGCAAAACAGGCCATGTGCTTTCACGTGCTGGGAGGGTCGAAGCGCCGGTACGCCTCATTGGGCGATGTGATTGTCGTGGCCGTGAAAGAGGCGATTCCGCAAGCGACGGTCAAAAAGGGCGACGTGAGCCGTGCGGTCATCGTGCGGACAACGAAGGAAGTCCGACGTGAGGACGGCTCGTACATCAAATTTGACCGAAATGCCTGCGTGTTGATCAACAAAGAAGGCGAACCGATTGGAACGCGCATTTTCGGACCGGTCGCACGCGAGCTTCGCTGGAAGAAGTTCATGAAGATCATTTCGCTGGCTCCAGAAGTGCTTTAACCAGACGCAGGAGTGAACGTGCACGCGCTGCAGAAGACTCACATTCGCAAAGGGGACACGGTCGTGGTGATTGCCGGACGGGACCGGGGTAAGTCCGGGAAGGTCCTTTCCGTTGACCGGTCCGTCGGGAAGGTCGTCGTCGAGAAGCTGAACATGATCAAGCGCCACACCAAGCCGAATCAGAAGGTCAAACAGGGCGGGATTCTCGAGAAAGAGGCGCCTCTGGCCATCTCGAACGTGATGTTCCTGTGCCCCGTCACCAAGAAGCCCACTCGCTTGGGCATTCGCGTGCAGGCTGACGGTCGGCGTGTGCGGTTCAGTAAGAAATCCAACGAATTGGTCGAGTAGCCCAGAAGGTCGTAATGGCGGACGCAAAAGATCCTAAAAAAGCTAAAGGCGGAAAACCGGCCGGCCGGCCGGCAAAGAAAGAGGGCGGCAAAGCGCCCCAGGCATTTGACGACGGGAGCGAGGAGTCGAAATTCCAGCCCCGGCTGCGCGATACCTATCGCGACCGGGTCGTGCCGGCTCTGATGAAGGAGTTCGGCTATAAGAACGTCATGCAGGTGCCGAAACTGGAACGCATCGTGCTCAACGTGGGCATGAGCGAAGCCATTCAAAACGTGAAGCTGCTGGAAAGTGCGGCGACCGAATTGGGCACGATCACCGGGCAGAAGGCGGTGGTGACCAAGGCGAAGAAGGCCATCGCCGGCTTCAAGCTGCGCCAAGGCATGCCGATCGGGACCAAGGTCACGCTGCGGAACCGCCGCATGTACGAGTTTTTCGACCGCCTGGTGACCCTGGCGCTGCCGCGCATTCGCGATTTCCGCGGCGTGTCGCCCAAGGCGTTCGACGGCCGCGGCAACTATACGTTGGGTTTGAAGGAGCAATTGATTTTCCCGGAGATTCAATACGACGAGGTCGCCTCGATTCACGGGATGGATATCACGATCGTGACGACGGCGCGTACGAACGACGAAGGGAAAGCCCTGCTCACCCAGTTGGGCATGCCGTTTCGGACCTAACATTGAACGAAGGAGTCACTTGTGTCGAGACTGGCGCTCAGGAATAAAACGGCGGCCAAGCCGAAATTCAAAACCCGCGGCTATCATCGCTGCGGATTGTGCGGGCGCGTGCACGGCTTTTTGCGGCGGTTCAAGATGTGCCGCATCTGTTTCCGGTTGCTGAGCCTGAAGGGAGAGATCCCTGGTGTCCGGAAGTCCAGTTGGTAGGACTCCTGGCCGGTCATGTGGCTGATAACTTTGACGAGAATTTGTTGAAAGGGTTCGTATGGTAACCGATCCAATCAGCGACCTCTTAGTGCGATTGCGCAACGGGTTTCGCCGCAATCACGACGTCGTGATGATTCCCGCCTCAAAATTGAAGCACGAAGTACTCCGGGTGCTTCAGGCCGAGGGATTCATTCAGGGCATCGAAGCGGCGACGGAAGATGGGCATCCTATGCTGAAAGTGCAATTGCGATACGTGGGTGAGGGACAACCGATGATCACGGGCATGCAACGCGTGAGCAAGCCCGGGCGACGCGTGTACGTGGGTACGAGAGAGATTCCCCGCGTGCGCAACGGTATCGGGATGGCCATACTCTCGACCTCGAAAGGCATCATGACCGACCAATCGTCGCGTAAGGCCGGCCTTGGCGGCGAAGTGCTCTGCGCAGTCTGGTAAGGAAGGTAGAGGAAGCCATGTCACGCATTGGAAATAAGCCGATTCCTGTTCCGACCGGCGTTGATGTGAAAATATCGGGATCCGTCGTCTCCGTGAAGGGGCCGCTCGGGAAGCTTGATTGGACGTTGAAGCCTGGGATCGGCGTCACGGTCGACAAGGGACATGTGGTCGTCACACGCTCCACCGACGAACGGAAAATTCGGGCCATGCACGGGTTGGTGCGCGCCGAACTGAACAACATGGTCCAGGGCGTGACCAAAGGCTATGAACGCAATATGGAGATTACGGGCGTCGGCTACAAGGCGGCGATCCAAGGAAAGACCATGAGCTTCAATGTCGGATACATCAATCCGGTGCAGTATCCGGTGCCCGCGGGGATCGACGTGAAGGTTGACAAGCAGACGCTCATCAACATCAAGGGCGCCGACAAGCGGCTGGTCGGTCAAGTGGCGGCGAATCTTCGCGCCATCAAGCCGCCGGACGTCTATAAGCAAAAGGGCATTCGGTACTCCGGAGAAGTCTTGAGGAAGAAGGAAGGCAAGACCGGGAAGTAGGGTGAATCATGAATAGTGCGGCAAAATTATCTCATCTCGCCAGACGCCAGCAGCGTGTCCGTCAGCGCATATTCGGAACGGATGAGCGGCCGCGGCTCAATGTCTATCGCAGCAGCGGCCATATCTATGCGCAGATCATTAACGACCTCAAGGGCACGACGCTGGCGGCTGCCTCGTCGCTGGACAAGTCCTTGCGGAAGACGTTGAAGTCCACCAGCAGCATCGTCGCGGCCAAAGCCGTCGGCACGCTCCTGGCCGAGCGCGCCAAGAACGCCAAGGTCCAAAAGGTCGTCTTTGACCGCGCTGGCCGGCTGTATCACGGCCGGATCAAGGCGTTGGCGGATGCCTCCCGCGAAGGCGGACTGCAATTCTAGGTAGGATAGAAGGGAGCAACGAGCGTGCGAGTCAATCCAGACGAACTGAGCCTCAAGGATAAGGTCGTGTTCATCAATCGTGTCGCCAAAGTCGTCAAAGGCGGCAAGCGCTTCAATTTCTGCGCGCTCGTCGTGGTGGGTGACGGACAGGGGTGGGTCGGCATCGGTAAGGGCAAGGCCGCGGAAGTACCAGTCGCCATCGCGAAAGCTGTGCAGCAGGCGAAGAAGAATCTCGTCCATGTTCCACTCAAGTCGGGCACCATTCCGCACGAGGTCCACGGCTTGTTTGGCGGCGAACACGTCCTCTTGAAGCCGGCGGTCGCAGGGACCGGCATCATTGCCGGCGGAGCCGTGCGAGCCGTCGTGGAGCTTGTGGGCGCCCACAACATCATTTCCAAAACGTTGGGACGGGGGAATCCGTTCAATACAGTGCGCGCGACGCTGGACGGTCTCACGCAGCTCAGAAATCCTGAGGAGGTCATGCGGTTGCGCCGGGGCGAAGAGCTTCAAGCGGGAGTGCTGGCGTCATGACCACGGCAAAAACCGCGAAAGCACCGGCTCAGAGCCTCCGCATCACCCTGAAGCGCAGCCCGATCGGCACGCCCGAACGTCATCGCCTGGTGCTGCGGGGGCTCGGCTTGCGGAAAATCCGGCAGTCGGTCGTCCGTCCCGATACGGCACAAGTCAGAGGACTGATACATAAAGTGAGTTACTTGTTGGAAGTGCAGCCATCATGAAATTACATGAACTCGCGCCCGCCAAGGGCGCCAAGAAGAAGCGGAAGCGCATCGGTCGCGGTCCGGGGTCCGGTCACGGAAAGACGGCGACGAAAGGGCACAAGGGATTGCTGGCCCGCTCGGGTGGCGGCAAGCAGCCGGGGTTCGAGGGCGGTCAAATGCCGTTGATCCGCCGCGTGCCGAAGTACGGTTTCACGAATCCGTTCCGGAAGGAATACGCGATCGTCAATATCGAGCGTCTAGCCGACCTACCGGCTACAGGCATGATCACCCCGCAAGCGATGGTGGATGCCGGTCTGGTCAAGCGCGTCACGCTGCCGATCAAGATATTGGGCAACGGTGAGCTCAAAAAACCAATCGTCGTGCAGGCGCACAAGTTCAGCAAATCGGCGGAGGCGAAGATTCAAGCGGCGGGAGGGTCAATAGAGGTTATCCCCGGTGTTTGAGCGGCTCCTGACCAGCTTTCAGAATATCCTGAAAATTCCCGAGCTGCGGACCCGCATTCTGTTCACCCTGGGAATGCTGGTTGTGTATCGGGTCGGAGCACACATTCCGACGCCGGGCATCAACGGCGAAGCGCTGTCCGAGTTCTTACAGAAACAGGGAGGGGCACTTCTCGGGTTTCTCGATATTTTTTCGGGCGGCTCGCTGTCCCGGCTGACGATCTTTGCGCTGGGCATCATGCCCTATATCAGCGCCTCGATCATTTTGCAGCTGCTGACGGTGGTGGTCCCCCATCTCTCGAAGCTGGCAAAAGAAGGCGAGCGCGGCCGTAAGAAGATTATTCAGTACACGCGGTTCGGCACGATCGGCATCGCGTTGATTCAGGGCTTCGGGATCGCCATCGGCCTCGAGCAGATGAACGGCGGGGCGTTCGTCCTGGACAAGGGCTGGGCATTCCGGCTGATGACGGTGATCACGCTGACGGCCGGCACCGGCTTCCTGATGTGGCTGGGCGAGCAGATTACGGAGCGGGGAATCGGCAACGGGATCTCGCTCATTATTTTCGCAGGGATCGTCGCGCGTCTGCCCTCGGCCGTGGCGCAGACCTATAACCTGTATGAGATCGGCCAGCTCAACGCGTTCCTGCTGGTCGGGCTTGCCGCCCTGATGGTGGCGGTCGTCGCCGCGATTGTGTTTTTGGAAAGCGGCCGGCGCAAGGTTCCGGTCCAGTACGCGAAGAGGGTGGTCGGCCGGAGGGTGTACGGTGGGCAGAGCACGCACATTCCGCTGAAGATTAATACGGCAGGAGTGATTCCGCCCATTTTTGCATCATCGATCATTGCGTTTCCGGCGACGATTGCGGGATTTTTCGAGACGCCCTGGATCAAAGCGATCGGTGCACAACTGTCACCCGGATCGCTGCTATACACGCTGATGTATGTTGGGCTGATCCTATTTTTCTGTTTCTTTTACACGGCGGTGGTCCTCAATCCGGTCGATATGGCGGACAACATGAAGAAGTATGGGGGCTTCATCCCCGGCATCCGCCCCGGACAACGGACCTCCGACTATATCTATAAGGTGTTGACGCATATTACGTTCGCCGGCGCGATTTACCTGGCGGTCGTCTGTGTGATTCCGGAGTTTCTGATCTACAAGCTGAACGTTCCGTTTTATTTCGGCGGCACGTCGTTGTTGATCGTGATCGGCGTGGGACTCGATACCGCGCAGCAGATCGAGTCGCACATGCTGATGCGTAATTATGAAGGGTTTTTGGGAAAGGGCATGGGCCCCCTCCGTGGCCGGAGCGGGTGAGACCACATGCGCGTCGTGTTTCTCGGAGCGCCGGGTGTCGGCAAGGGTACGCAAGCCGACCGGATTGCGGCGCACTTTAAGATCGCGAAGATTTCGACCGGGGATCTCCTGCGGGAGGCGGTCCGAAATCAGACGGAATTGGGGCGAGAGGCCAAACGGTACATGGACCAGGGACAACTGGTTCCTGATGCCGTCGTCATCGGGCTTGTACGTGACAAACTGGGGGAGCCAGCAAGCGCGAACGGCTTCGTGCTCGACGGGTTCCCGAGGACGGTGCCCCAGGCTGAGGCATTGGGAAGGGTCCTGCAGGACACCCAGCGGCCGTTGCACCGGGTGGTGAAATTCGAGGTGCCGCGGCCGGACGTGATCCGGCGGTTGAGCGGCCGGCGCAGTTGCCCGAAGTGCCAGGCGACATTTCATGTGGAGTTTGCCCCATCGAAAAAAGGCGACGCGTGCGATCGATGCGGCGAAACGTTAGTTCAACGGAGCGATGACAAACCGGAAGCCATTGAAACGAGGTTACAGGTCTTCGAGGAACAGACGACGCCGTTGATCCGGTATTACGCCAGCAAGCGGCTCCTCTCGGAAGTGAATGCTTCCGGCTCTGTGGACGCGGTATTCGAAGCCTTGTTCAGTGTGCTCGCGCCTTACAGCGCAATATGATCATCCTCAAGACGCCAGACGAGATTGCCGTGATGGCAAAGGCGTCAAGAGTCGTGGCTGAAGCGCTGGCAGTACTCAAGGACGCGGTCAAGCCAGGCGTTACGACCGACGAGTTGGACCGGTTGGCGGAATCGGAAATCCGCGCGAGGGGCGCGATTCCGGCGTTCAAAGGATACCGCAATTATCCGAAGACGCTGTGCGCATCGGTGAACGAGCAGGTTGTGCACGGCATTCCCTCCAAACGGGTCTTGAAGGAGGGAGACATCGTCGGCCTCGATCTTGGAGCGATCGTCGGTGGATTCTACGGAGATTCGGCCATCACGGTTGGGGTAGGTCGGATCGACGAGAAGACGGCGGCGCTAGTGCGGGTCACAGAAGAATCGCTGTCGCTCGCGATTGAGCAGGCGCAGGTCGGCAACCGGTTGTCGGATATTTCCCATGCGGTCCAGCGACACGTGGAAGCCGCCGGCTATTCAGTCGTGACAGAGTTCGTCGGGCACGGCATCGGGCGGCAGTTGCATGAAGAACCGCAGGTGCCGAATTACGGGAAGCCGGGACAGGGGCCCCGCTTGCAAGCGGGAATGGTCTTGGCGATTGAGCCGATGGTGAATATGGGCGGCTCAGCCGTTCGGGTGCTGGATGACCGCTGGACCGCGGTGACCGTCGACGGCAGCCTGTCCGCGCACTTTGAACATACGATTGCGATTCAGCCGAGCGGACCGGCGGTCGTGTTGAGCCGGGTCTCTAAAAGGATGGAAGCGTGACACGTCAGGCGAAAGGATAACGGTTCGTGCCGAAGGAAGACATTATTGAGATCCAAGGATCGGTACTGGAGACCCTCCCTAACGCCATGTTTCGCGTGCAACTGGACAACGGGCACAAAATTCTCGCCCATATCTCGGGGAAAATGCGGATGCACTTCATTCGCATCCTTCCGGGCGACAAGGTCACGGTAGAAATGTCGCCGTATGACCTGACGCGAGGGCGCATTACGTACCGGTTCAAGTAGGAGTCTGAACGTCTCATGAAGGTCAAATCATCGGTCAAGCCGATTTGCGCGAAATGTAAGGTCGTACGACGCCGTGGGGTGGTCAGAATTCTCTGTGAGAACCCGCGGCACAAACAGCGACAGGGATAGCTGAGCCTGAGTGCGACTCCCCCTCCGCGTGTGCCATACACCCGTGGCATGAAGGAGAGCGAGCACTTGGTCCTCGGCAGGTAGCAGACTGGAGGGAGCATGGCACGTATTGCCGGAGTCGATTTACCCAGAGAGAAGCGGTCGGATATCGGCCTGACCTATGTGTTCGGGATCGGCCGGGCGGCAGCCCGTCACATCCTCGACAAGGCCGGAATCGACGGCGCCATCCGGGTGAAGGATCTCAGCGAAGATCAGATCGTCAAGATCCGCGAAATCATCGACCAGGACTATCAGGTTGAAGGCGATTTGCGGAAAACCGTCTCAATGAACATCAAGCGCCTCATCGATACCGGCACGTATCGAGGTCTTCGCCATCGCAAGGGCCTGCCGGTTCGCGGTCAACGGTCCAAAACCAATGCACGCACGAGAAAAGGCCGTCGCGCCGGAGTCGGCAGCAAGCCGAGACCGGCCGCTCGTCCGGCTCCCACAGCGTGATCGTTCATCCGTAGGAGTGATCTATGAGCGTGAAAAAAGGCAAGAAGAAAGAACGCCGGATGGTCCAGAGCGGGATCGCTCATGTCCAGGCGTCATTTAACAATACCATCGTGACGATCACCGATATGAGCGGCAATACGGTCGTCTGGGCGAGCGCCGGCAATCAAGGCTTCAAGGGATCGCGCAAAAGCACGCCCTTTGCGGCGCAACGGGCCGGCGAAGCAGCCGCGCGCAAGGCCATGGAAAGCGGCATGCGCCAGGTGGATGTCTATGTGAACGGGCCGGGGTCGGGGCGGGAGTCCGCGATTCGCTCGTTGCAGGGGGCAGGACTACGGATCAATCTCATCCGTGACGTCACGCCGATCCCGCACAACGGATGTCGGCCGCCCAAACGGCGTCGGGTGTAAGAGCATGAGCAGACAGGTGTGTGTGAACGGGCAGGCCATAATAGGCGAGCCCGGCAAACGGAGGTAAAGAACGTGGCGAAGTATCGGGGACCAGTCTGTCGGTTATGTCGCCGTGAAGGCGAGAAGTTATTCTTGAAGGGCTCTCGCTGCATGACGGAAAAATGTGCGATCGAGCGTCGCAGCTATCCACCCGGCCAGCACGGTCAGGCCAGGCCGCGCATTTCAGACTACAGCACGCAGTTGCGCGAGAAGCAGAAATTGCGGCGTATCTACGGCCTTCAAGAACGGCAGTTCCGCGGCGTCTTCGAGCGGGCTGAGCGCAGGGCGGGCGTCACTGGTGAGGCGTTGCTGCGATTGCTCGAGTGCCGTCTCGACAACGTCGTCTACCGGCTCGGATTCGGGGCATCCCGCAAGGAAGCGCGGCAGGTCGTGGGACACGGCCATGTGACGGTCAACGGCCGGAAGAACAACATCCCGGGCGCACAAGTCCGTGCCGGCGACGTGGTGGCCGTGCGCGAACGCAGCCGTAGCCTGGTGTCGATTCAAAGCGCGCTGGAGTCCGTCGAGGGCCGAGGCATTCCCGAATGGTTGGAGTTGGATAAGGCCGGGTTCAAGGGGACCGTGCGCGCATTGCCGACGAAGGATCAGATCACGCTGCCCGTCAACGAACAGATGGTCGTGGAATTGTATTCGCGATAAGCAACTTCATACAACGCCGGTTCCTGCAGAATGCATCGCAGAAAGCGCGGCGGCTGACAGGATGAAGGGGGACTCATGATCAAGGCGATGAAAGATTTCCAAATCCCGATGCGAGTCGAGGTCGACAAAGAAACGGCTTCCGCTACGTTCGGGCGATTCTCCACCGAGGCGTACGAGCGGGGCTTCGGCACGACGGTCGGCAACGCACTGCGCCGGGTGCTGCTCTCGTCCCTGACCGGCGCAGCCGTGACGACGGTCAAGATCGAGGGCGTCCTGCACGAGTTTTCGACGATTCCCGGTGTGACCGAAGATGTCACCTCGATCATCCTCAATGTGAAGGGGCTGCGTCTGGCCTTGCATACCGACAAGCCCAAGACGATCCGGTTGAAAAAGAAGGGGCCCGGCGAAGCCAAGGGGTCGGATATCATCCATGACGCGGACATTTCCATTTTGACGCCCAATCTGCATATCGCGACCCTCGACAAGGACGCCACGTTGGATGTGGAGATGACGGTCAAGCATGGCCGCGGGTACGTGCCGGCCGAGCGGAACAAGGAGGAAGGGTTGCCGATCGGGGTGATCGCGATCGATTCCATCTTTTCTCCGATCAAGCGGGTCAACTTTCACGTCGAAAATGCCCGCGTCGGACGGATGACGGATTACGATAAATTGACCCTGGAAATCTGGACGGATGGAACCATCTCTCCGAGCGACGCATTATCAACGGCCGCTGGCATCTTGCGCGACCATGTCGAAATCTTCATCAATCCCGATGCGAGAGTGGAAGGCCGCGCCGAACTCACCGGCGACGAGGCCCAGCGGGAAATCAACAAGAATCTCTTCCGGAGCGTCAATGAGTTGGAGTTGTCGGTCCGCGCGGCGAATTGCTTGAAAAATGCCAACATCAAGACGATCGCGGACCTGGTGCAGAAATCCGAAGCCGAAATGTTGAAGACCAAGAACTTCGGGAAGAAGTCGCTGAACGAAATCAAGGAAATTTTGACGGACATGGGGCTGAGCCTCGGCGTCAAGCTGGACGCAATGGCTTCAGGCGGCGGTCCCAAGAACGAGTAAGAGAGGGCATCGTGCGTCATCGAAAAAAAGGCAGACAACTCGGTCGACAGACCAAACACCGCTGGGCGTTGTTCAGAAGCCTGGTGACCTCGCTGCTCGAACATGAGCGGATTGAAACCACCGAGGCGAAGGCGAAAGAAATTCGCGGCTTTACCGACCGCATGATCACGTTGGGCAAAGACGGCTCTTTGCCGGCCCGGCGTCGGGCGCTCAGCTTCCTGCGGAGCAAAGACGTCGTCTCGAAGCTGTTCAGCGATGTCGCAGGCCGGTTCAAGGATCGGCCCGGCGGCTATACGAGAATGGTGAAAACCCGCCGGCGGATCGGCGATGCCGCCGAGTTGGTCGCCATCGAGTTGGTGGCCAGAGCCGAAGCGGCGCCCCCGAAAAAATCCGCTGCGACTCCCGCCAAGACAGAAAAGTCCGAGTAGGTCCCACAAGGGACCTACTCGTCGGTATCCCGCATCATCGCTGCCTGTTTCGTGGCTCCGTTCGGGCGTCAGAGTTTACTTGCCTCGGGCCTCCTGCTATTATCGTGCCAGTCATTTTCCTGCCCAAGAGAGGAACGGACAACGCTGTGTGGCAGCGGTTGGCACAACGGATCTTATTGGGGCTCAGCGTCCTTCTGGGGTGCCTGCTGATCTATCTACTCCTGACCAATTCCACGGCCTCTCCGCCTCCGACGGCCACCGCACCGGGAACCATCAACCAGGCCGATGCTATCATCTCCAAATTCACCTTTACCCAGACCAAGGGCGACAAGGTGCAGTGGCAGGTTGATGCTCAGCAGGCTCGTCTGTTCGAGCAGGACAAAAAGGCGATCCTGGACAACGTGGCCGTCACCTTATTCGGGGTCCAGGGCAGAGAGCTGACGGTCCATGGCGACGAGGGCACGTTGAATACCGAGACCAAGAACTTTCTCCTGGCCAATCGCTCAGAACCGCTGGTGATTTACACCCAAAGCGGCTACACCATCTATACCAACCACCTGGTGTGGACGGATCAAACCCGGGAAATTCGCACGCAGGATCCTGTCCATATCGTCGGACATGGTCTGGATGTCAAAGGTCGCGGCCTCTTGGGTCATCTCGATACGGAAGAATTCGAAGTGCTTGAGGACGTGCATGTGGAAGTGGCTCCTGTTTCTTAACGGTCTGATATTGGCGACGATGACGGCCGCTCTGGCCGCCGTGGAGCCGGCCTCCAACGCCGTTTCGGACCCGGCGGTGGGCACGACCGTCATTTCGCAGAAAATGACGTTCAAGAATCAGGAGAGCCAGGCGGTCTTCGATGGAGCGGTGGTGCTGACCCGCGGCACGCTCGTCGTCTATTCTGACCGGATGGTCGTGTCTTTCCGCAGCCAGGAAGCGGGCACCGATTCCAAGAAGCCCGCTGAGGTCGGGAAAAGCCCGACGACGCCGGCGAAAGGTCCTGATACCGTCTCGAACCGCGCCGTGACTCAGATCGAAGCGACCGGACGCGTCAAGATCGAGCGGGATGCCGGCAATGCCACATGTCAGAAGGCCGTGTATTATCGCGAGGAAGACAAGATCGTCCTGACGGGCGATCCGGTTGCCTGGGACAAAGGGACCAGAGTCAGTGGCAAGCGCATCACCATGTTCTTGTCGGAAGACCGGACCGTGGTCGAAGGCGGTTCCCGCGTGAGAATTGAGCCTGAGGGAGGAGCGAAGTGACGGAAGCGGTGCGTACCGAATCCGGAATGGAAGGTGTCGCACATACTCGCGCATCCCGGGCTGTCCTTCGCGCGGACGGCCTGGTCAAGAGTTTTCGCTCCCGTAAAGTGGTGAAGGGCGTATCGGTCGACGTGGCAGCCGGTGAAGTGGTGGGGTTGCTGGGTCCGAACGGAGCCGGCAAGACGACGATTTTTGACATGATCGTTGGATTGACGCAGCCGGACGAAGGCACCATTATGCTCAACAGCGAACCGATCACGGCGCTGCCCATGTTCAAACGCGCCCGAAACGGGATCGGCTATCTTCCGCAGGAGTCCTCCGTGTTTCGCCGGCTGTCCGTTCAAGACAATATCCTAGCAATTCTGGAAATGCTGGATTACTCTCGTTCGGAGCGGGCGGAACGGGTGGATGCCTTGCTCAACGAACTCGATCTCGGGCACATCAGGACCAGTATGGCCTACGCGCTTTCCGGCGGCGAACGCCGCCGGTTGGAAATTACCCGGGCCTTGGCGACCAATCCCACGTTCATGTTGCTCGATGAACCGTTTGCCGGGATCGATCCGATTGCCGTCGCCGACATTCAACAGATCATCATCAGACTCAAAGGCAAAGGCATCGGCATTCTCATCACCGATCACAATGTGCAAGAAACGCTGTCGATTACCGACCGCGCATATATCATCAATGAAGGTCTGGTTCTGGAAGCCGGCTCTCCCGACATGATCGTGAAGAGCGAGAGGGCACGCGCAGTGTATTTGGGCGAACGATTCACTCTGTAACGGTACGTCTCATCCGATGAAGCTTCGTCTCGATCTCCGGCTCAGTCAAAAATTGATCATGACGCCGCAGTTGCAGCAGGCGATCAAGCTGCTGCAGTTGTCGCGCCTGGAACTTCAGCAGAGTCTGGCGCAGCATCTGATGGATAATCCGCTCCTGGACGAGCTGCCGGAAGAGGCGGAAGAGAACGAATCTGCCACGGCGGAGGAACAAGCGGAGGAGGCGGCGGCAGCCGCCGCATCACCGACGACTGAAACGCCCGAAGCGGAAACCTCCGCACCGGAAGAACGCGAGAACCCTGACGAAGTGTCTGCCGCCGGTTGGGAGGAGTACTTCGGCACTGATCGGCGGACAGGCAGCGGGGAAGGCCAATCCTCGTCATCGGACGAATTTCCTTCCTACGAGCAGACCGTTGCCAAGGCGGCGTCGTTGGAAGACCACTTGCTCTGGCAACTGTCGATGTCCGGGTTATCGGAACGCCATAAGGCAATCGGGCGTTTGCTGATCGGCAATCTCGACGATGACGGTTATCTCCGGACACCGATGTCCGAAATCGTCAGCGGGACGGATTTCAGTGAAACGGAAGCCGAGTCCGTCCTCCATGACATCCAAACATTCGACCCAACCGGCGTCGGTGCGAGAGATCTGCCCGAATGCCTGATGCTGCAGCTTGGCCATTTGGGCAAGAGCCCCATGGGATCGCTGGGCGCCCGTCCAGGCGCGCTCAAAGGGTCGATCGTCGAAGCGGTGGTCCTGCATCATTTGAAAGATCTGGAAAAGAAGCAGTATGCGAAAATCGCGAAGGCCCTGGATGTGACCGTGGCCGAGGTGTTCCAGGCCACGAAGGTCATCGAAGGGCTCGAGCCCAAACCCGGCCGGCCGTTTTCCAATACGCAAAACTATGTGATCGTGCCCGACGTGTTCGTCGTAAAGAACGAAGGCGAATGGGTCGTCCTCTTGAACGATGACGGATTACCACGGATGCGCATCAGCCCCTATTATAAGCAGATGATGGCGACCGGCGAGGGCGGATCCTCGGAAACGAAAGCGTACCTGGACGAGAAGCTGCGGGCCGCGCAATGGGTGATCCGCAGCATCGAGCAGCGCAATAAGACCATCGTGAAGGTGGTGACCAGCATCGTCAAGTTTCAGGAGCAGTTTTTTGAAAAGGGAATCCAGTATCTGAGACCGCTGGTGTTGAAGCAGGTGGCTGAAGACATTGGCATGCATGAGTCCACGATCAGTCGGGTCACGGCCAATAAGTATATGTATTGTCCGCAGGGCATGCTGGAGCTCAAGTTCTTTTTCAATGCCGGCCTGCAACGGGCGGACCAGCCCACCGGCGACATGCTGTCGTCGGTCACGGTTCGGGAGATGATCAAGAAAATGGTGGCGGAAGAGGATGCCAACCATCCCCTCAAAGACGAAGAAATCGCCGCGCGATTGCGTGAGCGCCAGGTGCTGATCGCCCGACGAACGGTCGCTAAGTACCGGGCTGAAGAAAACATCCCGCCAGCCACCCAACGCAAGCGGTTTTTCTAGCCCGGATTCGGGACGCTGCAGAATTTCCAGCTGAAGGAGCATGTGGATGAAGATTACCGGTCGACATATGGATGTAACGCCCGCGCTCAAGCGGTATATCCGCGCGCGTTTTGAACGGCTCGAGCGCTACGATGTCTCACCCGATCGTTTGGAGATCGTGCTGAGTGTGACCAAGCTCCAGCATACGGCGGAGGTGGTCTGCTCGATCAGAGGGAAGCGGTTTCAGGCCAAAACGTCGACGCGAGAAATGTACGCCACGGTCGACCAGTTGGTGGATCGCCTGGATGGACAAATCAGGAAGTACAAGGAACGACGCGCCGAGCACAAGGGACGGCAGAAACGAGCATTGCCAGCCCAGCCGCAGACGACCGATTCCGAAGAGCTGAGAATCGTGCGTCCGAAGATCGCTGTGCTGTCACGGAGCGAGGCGCGAAACCGCCTGGACGCAGGTCCCGGGGCGATGGTGTTGTTTACCTGCGCGGATTCGGGGAAGCTACAGATTCTTAGGCGCTCAGAGACCGGTCACGTCGTCTTGATTGATCCCTGAGGGGGCCGGAATGCCAGGACTCAAGCTCGTGGTGATCACCGGTCTTTCGGGAGCCGGCAAGTCTCACGCGCTGAAATGTTTCGAGGACGTCGGCTATTTTTGCGTCGATAACCTGCCCCCGGCCCTCCTTCCGACCTTCGTCGAACTCTGTCACCAACAGGGTGGGGAAATCAAAAATGTCGCGCTTGGCATCGACATCCGAGAACGGGTGTTTTTCGCCGACCTCACCAGCATCCTTCAGCGCATCAAAGACCTGGGCCACTCGGTGGAGCTGCTGTTCCTCGAAGCCCGCGATGCCGTGCTGGTGCGGCGATTCTCGGAGTCGCGGAGACCGCATCCTCTGCTGCCGGAATTACCCGTCCTCGAAGGGGTGCGCTTTGAAAAGGAACGGCTTTCGGAAATTCGGTCCCACGCCGACCGCATCATTGATACCTCAAATCTCAGTGTGCACGATTTACGGGATCTCCTAAGCCGGCACTTCAGCCACGAAGAAGCGACCCGCCGCCTCACAATATCCCTCATCACGTTCGGGTACAAGTTCGGCGTTCCCTACGACATTGATCTCCTGTTCGACGTGCGGTTTCTGCGCAATCCGTACTTCGTTCCGGATCTCAAGCCGCTGACGGGAGAAGATCCACGGGTCCGCAGCTACGTCCTCGAGGATCCCGATGCCAAAGGCTTTCTTGATCGGTTGGAAGCATTCTTCACTTTCCTCATTCCGCTGTTCGAGCGGGAACGTCGAAGTTACTTAAATGTGGGCATCGGGTGCACGGGAGGCCGCCACCGGTCGGTGGTGATTGCCAAACGATTACAAGAGAGCTTTGCTGCTGTCGGACACCACGTCACCCTGTCTCACCGCGATCTCACTAAACAATAGTCACCAACGTTCCATGGGCGGGTGCCGCTGCGTCCTCCCTGGCCCTATCCTGACCGGCCTGTGAGCTGTGTGCCCTTTTCTTGACAGGGAGGGGACACGAACTATACTTAGGGTGCATCGCGAAATCGCTGTATTGAAGCTGCGTTTAGCGTTTCGTGCACCGGCGGGCGGGCAAGCGGGAGCCGAATGTTAGAAAAACATAAAATGATTTGCGCTGGAAAGGAAGTCATGTACAGTCTGAGGCACGTATGCTGAATTCGCTAAAAAGCCTCGTCGATACAGATATTTTGTCGCTGCTGACTCCGAAGCGGCAGTTGGTCGGGCTGGATATTGGATCCAGCGGGATCAAGCTTGTCCAGCTGAAGGAAAACCGTGGCCGGTACATTCTACAGAAGTTCGGATTCAAGCCACTCGAGCCCGAGGTGATCGTCGACGGTACGGTGATGGACGAAGGCCGCGTCGTGACGGCCATCAAAGAACTGTTCGATGAGTTGAACGTCAAGGTCAAGCAGGTGGCGGTGTCGATTTCAGGCCACGCGGTGATTATCAAGAAAATCAGCCTTCCCCCCATGCCCGACGATGAGTTGGAGGGCCAAGTCAAGTTGGCTGCCGAGCAGTACATTCCCTTCGATATCAATGAAGTGAACATCGATTTTCATGTGCTGCCTCCGGCGGAAGGCGAGGCTTCTGAGGGCGAAATGTCGGTCATCCTTGTCGCGGCGAAAAAGGACAAGATCAACGAGTTGACGGAACTCGTGAAGGGCGCAGGGCTCATGCCGATGGTCATGGATGTGGACGCCTTCGCGATCGAAAACATGCATGCGATCAACTATCCGATGTCCCAGGACGAAACGACGGCCCTCGTCAATGTCGGCGCGAGCGTGATGAACATCAATATCGTGTCCAAGGGTACGTCGCTGTTTACCCGCGATATCCCCATCGGCGGCAACCGTTATACGGAATCCATGCAGCGTGAGTTAGGACTGTCGTACGAGGACGCGGAAGCGCTCAAGAAGGGCGGGAAGCCGTCCGGCAGTAACCAAGCCGCCGCCGCGCAGGGCGTGATCGAAAGCGTCAATGCCGAAGTGGCGTCTGAAATCGCCCGGACCATCGATTACTTCAAGTCGACGGTGACCGAAGGCGAAGTCCAGCAAGTGTTGCTGTGCGGTGGCGGGGCGCAAATCGCCGGCCTCGTAAAACAGCTGAGGGACCGGATGCAGGCGGTCGTAGAGGTTGCCAATCCGTTTGCGGAAGTCGATACATCGGGAAGTGATTTCGACCAAGCGGCGCTGGCGGACTTGGCTCCGATGGCGTCGGTGAGCGTCGGATTGGCGCTCAGATCGGTAGGCGATCGATGATTCGCATCAATCTATTATCGTCGGGCCCGAAGGGACGCGCGCCCAAGCCACAATACGACGTGCGGGCACAACTGCTCCTTGGCGTCGGCTTGTTGGCCATCACGTTGAGTGCTTGCTGGTGGTACTCCGTCTCGCTCGACGATGAGATAGCGTCTCGCCAGACTGAGAAAGCCGATAAAGAGAAGCAGGTCGCCCAATTGAAGGAGCAGGTGAAGCAAGTCGCCGATTTCGAAGCGCGAAAGAAACAACTGGAAGACAAGAATCGCATCATCGACCAGCTGGAGAAGTCGCGTGTGGGCCCTGTGAAGGTCATGGATCATGTGAGTCAAAGCCTTGAACCGCTGAAGCTCTGGCTCGTGAGGGTGGGCTTGACGGGACAGAGCATTGACTTAGAGGGTCGCGCCCTGACCAACGACGACGTGGTCGAGTTCGTGAACAACCTGCGCCGTACGGACTATTTCACCGACATCAATCTCCAGGAAAGTCGGGCTGCGGTCGAGAGCCAGCTCAGCTTGTTCCAATTCAAGCTAGCGTTCCGCCTGAAAGGATAGCGAGCATGAAGCTGCCGGCGATGAATCTCGAAGCCATTCGCACGATTCCGCTCATGCAGAAGATCGCCTTTGTGGTGCTCATTCTGGCCGGCATCATCGTCATGTTCTATTACTATGTCGTCGAGCCGAAATCGATGGAAATTGCCACTCTTCAAGGCGAGGTCGGCAAGCTGGACAACGAAATCCAAACCTTGACCATCAAGGTCAAGCACCTCGATGAACTGATTGCCGCCAACAAGCAGTTGGAAATCGAACTGGCGAAGAAAAAAGAGCGACTGCCGCCCGAGGAAGAAGCGGTGATGTTGCTCAAGCAGGTGTCCGATCTCGGCATACGGCTTGGATTGGACATCAAGCTCTGGAAGCCCGGCACCAAGAGCGAGGACGCGTCCAAGTTGTTCGTGCGGCTACCCGTCAATGTGGAGGTCACCGGGGGATACCACACCGCGGCGTTGTTTTTCGATCGCATCAACAGCTTGCCCCGGATCGTCACCGTGTCGAACCTGAAAATGGGGATGCCCAAAACCGACAAGGGTCGCGTCGTCACTCAGACGATCTTCGATCTCATAGCGTACGCGGCTCCTCAAGATGTGAAAGTCGCCGCCGCGGCGCCTGCAGCAGCGCCCAAGTAGAGTGGCCGTGAGCCCAGGAGACAGGGAGTTTCAGCCAAAGGACGGATGCTCGTGAATCAGATCAGTCACAGACACATGTTTGCGGCGCTGTGCGGATGCGTCCTGGTCGCTGGACTCGCCGGACCTGCTGCCAGCGAGCCGGGACTCACGTCCCACTTGCGGCAAGTGGCTCCTTTGCGGCAAGACTCGGTGAGAGTACCCTCGCCAGCCGACCTTCCCAAAGAGACGCCTCCGGCCTCTTTAGCGTCGGCGCCCGCTCCTATGCCCGGTTCCATGGACACAATGCCTGGCGCTCCTCCGCCGCCGTTTGGCGGATATGATCCGGCCGGGCGCCGCGACCCGTTTGCACCGGTGCTGAGTCAACTGGCCCCCGGCCAAGCCGATCCGACGCTTCCTCCCTTACAACGAGTCGGGCTGACCGATTTGAATCTGATTGCCATTATTTGGGGAGCCTACGGCTACACGGCGATGGTTCAGACCCCCGATGGGAACGGGTATACCGTCCGCAAAGGCACTCGGGTCGGTCCCAACGCCGGTGTGGTGAGCGCGGTGACCGAAAAAGGCATTATCGTGCAGGAGCGATTCACGGACGTCTACGGCAGAAAACAGGAGCGAGAGTACGTCAAGCTTCTCCATCCGAAAGAGGGCCTAGAATGACACACATACGACATGCCACGACCACGTTCCGGATTCTTTCCGCCTTGGCGGCCTTCAGTCTCTCTCTCGCGGTCCCCTCCACGGCAGCGACTTTGGAGAGGGGCGCCGATGTGGCGATGACGCAGGCCGGTCTGGCATCTGCCGACGTCCCGACGGTGCCGTCCACGGTCACCGCGATCGAGGTTCGCAAGGAGGCCGAGCGCCTCAGCGTTACCATCAACGGCGAGGGCATGCTGTCGCATGAGGCCGTCAGGGTCGACGAACGCCGCCTGGTGATCGATATCCCGCGTGCGTCCTCGGCTCTTCGCCGACCAACGGTCCACGTCGGCCATCGGCTCCTCAAACAGATCCGCATCGGCGACCATGCCGACAAGGTTCGGCTGGTTTTCGATTTGGGACGCCAGGCGGATTACGTCGTCGAGCCTCGTGGCGCACAGCTGCTCGTGACGGTGAAGGATGCGCCGGCGAGCAACAGCACGTTGGACAGCCAAGTGGCGGCGATAGCAGAGGCCGATCTTCCCCCGGCTCGAATCGAGAGGGTTCAGGAGGGAGGCAAGGCACGGGCGGTCGCACATAGAGCGGTGCCGGCCTTTCGCGTCCGTCCCATTCAAATGATGGCCGAGCCGGAAGCGGTCGAGAAGCATACTCCGAAAGAGGATCTCGTGGTTGGTGAAACCCGCTATGTCGGCCGTCGCATTTCCTTGGACTTTCAGCAAGCCGACATCAGCAACGTTCTGCGGCTCATCGCAGAGGTCAGCGGCTTCAACATCGTGATCGGCGATGGCGTGAAAAGCAAAGTCACGATGAAGCTCGTGAGCGTGCCGTGGGATCAAGCGCTGGACATGATTTTAAAGATGAACGGCTTGGGCAAGATCAAGCAGGGGAACATCCTCTGGATCGATAGCCTGGCCAACATCGCCAAGCAAGAGGATGAAGAGGCGCGGGCCAAGGACGCCAAGGTCAAGGCTGAAGATCTGGTCGATCGCGTCTTCTATATCCGCAACCTCCAAGCCACCGAGTTGATGACCGCCCTGCGTCAAAATTTGAGCCCGCGCGGACTCATGCAGATCAGCCAGGGCACCAATGCCTTGGTGGTGAGGGACACTGAAACCAAGATGGCGGTGCTCAAACAGCTGATCGAAGGCCTGGATCTCGAGGTGCCGCAGGTGCAGATTGAAGCGCGCATCGTGCAGGCTGACACGGTGTATGCGCGCGGGTTAGGTGTGCAATGGGGTATCGTGAATTCCGATTTCGGCCCCAATACGTTTTCGTCGGTGGGAAATCTGACCGGTGCGTTCGCCCCCGTCGCGGGCACGGGCGCCACGGCAATTCCGCGTGATTTTCTCGTCAACCTGCCTGCCCAGGTGGCCGGTCTTCCCTCTGTGCCTGGCATCGGATACACGTTCGGCAAACTCGCGCCCGGGTTCGCGCTGGATTTACGGCTCTCGGCCGGCGAATTGCTGGGCTTGGCGAAGGTCATCGCGGCACCGAAGATCACGACCCTGGACAAGCGGGAAGCGAAAATTTCACAGGGTGAATCGATTCCGTTCCAGACCACCTCGCTGCAGGGTACCCAGACGACGTTCGTCGACGCCAATCTGGAGTTGAACGTGACGCCGCAGATCACGTCGCGTGATCCGAGGGAAATCGGCAAGCAGATCATGATGCGCGTGCGCGCGACCCGCAATGCCGTCGGTGCAAGAAGCAACCCGGCCGGTCCGAGCATCGATCGCCGCGAAGCGAACACCCAGGTCATCGTGCGCGACGGCGAAACCATGGTAATCGGCGGAGTCTTCATCGATACACAGAACAACAACGTGCAGGGCGTGCCATATCTCTCGCGGATTCCCGTCCTCGGGTGGTTGTTCAAGAACAAGTCGGAAAGCGTCTCGAAGCAGGAACTGCTGATCTTCCTGACCCCCTCCATCGTCAAGGCCTAGAGGAATGCCGCAGTCCTCGTTCAGGGGACTGCGGCCGTTGCTCGCTGGTCGTCCCCGCCAGCACTCAGCCAGTCACCTCTGACCCGTTCCCTCTGAACGATACCTCGCCGCCTGCCGACTGAAAGCTATTATCTTTTCATTGGGTTGTGCTACCATCGGCAGGATTTGCCCCAAACTGCTCTGGAACGGACCCTTCCAATAGCCATGACACCGGTGACCGGCCAACGCATACCCGTTTCCCTCGGAGAGCGGAGCTATGAGATTTTCCTCGAGCCAGGCTCGAGCCGAACGCTCGGCGACCGCCTCAAGGCGCTCATCAACACTGCCAAAATCGGCATCATCACCGACCGTCATGTGGCGCGCCACTATCTCAAGCCCACCGTCGAGTCGCTGAAGCAGGCCGGACTTGATCCGGTGCCCATTGTCTTGCCGCCGGGTGAGCGCACGAAGACCCTCGCGACCGTCGCGCGGATCCTCGATGTCCTGGCCACACATCGGTTCGAGCGCCGTTCGGTGCTCCTGGCGCTGGGCGGCGGCGTCATCGGCGACCTCGCGGGGTTCGCCGCCTCGGTCTACCAGCGAGGCATCCCGTATGTGCAGGTCCCTACGACGCTGGTGGCGCAGGTGGATTCCAGCGTCGGAGGGAAAACAGGCGTCGACCATCGCCTGGGGAAAAATCTCATCGGCGCGTTCCACCAGCCCAAAGCGGTGATCATCGATCCGTTCATGCTCCACACCCTGCCGCGCCGCGAGTGGATCGCAGGTCTTGCGGAGGTGATCAAGTACGGCATCATCGCCGATGAAGCCTTGTTTTCGTTTTTAGAAGCCTCCATGCCGGACCTGCTGAAATTGGACGCGCAGGCCGTCATGCGGGCTGTTGCCCGGTCCTGCGAAATCAAGGCGGAGGTAGTGACGGCGGACGAGAGGGAATCTGACCGTCGGCGGATTTTGAACTATGGCCATACGATCGGACATGCGCTGGAATCGCTTGGAGGCTATCGCCGCCTGATTCACGGAGAGGCCGTGGGCATCGGCTTGGTCGCGGAAGCGGATCTGGCCGTCCATCTGGGATTCTGCGGGAAGGACGTTGCCACGAGGATTCGGCGGCTCGTGCTGGCGGCGGGGCTGCCTGACCGGCTGCCGCCCAGGACGTCGTTTGGCGCCCTGTGGGGCGCTATGCAACACGATAAGAAGGTCGTGGGCGGCAACGTCGTCGGGGTATGGCCGGTGCGCATCGGGGACGTCGTGATTCGTCCCTTGGCACAAGAGGCATGCGCCGCGTGGTTTCGAACCCTCGAGGCTCCTTCACAACGGCGCAAGCCGGCCATGCGAAAGACCTAGCACGATGGCGATCAAACGTCCCCCGTCGCTCGCGCAACTGGAACAGGCGCTGAAGGAAAAGACCCGTGAAGTCGATGTGCTGCATCGAATCACGGATTCGATCAGCAATACCCTTGATCTGGAAGCCGTTCTCAAGCACATCGTGGAGATCGTCGTTGAAGTGACGAAAGCCGACGCCTGTCTGCTGTACTTGTTGTCCGACGGCCAAGACGAACTGATCCTCCGCGCCTCCAAAAACCCGCACCCCAAGCTGATCGGACGGATTACGATCGGCATGGGCGAGGGCATCACCGGGTGGGTGGCCCAAGAGCGCACGCGCGTCGTCATCCCCAGCAATGCCAGCGACGACCCCAGGTTCAAATTCTTCCACAATCTCCCAGAGGACCGGCATCAGGCCTTCGTGTCGGTCCCGATCATGGCCAAGAAGGAAGTGGTCGGCGTGATCAATGTGCAGCACAAACGTCCCAAGCGATACCGGCCGGATGAGCTGGCGTTGCTCTCGACCATCGCCAATCAAGTGGGAGGGGCGATCGAAAACGCGCGGCTGTATGAGCAGATGCGGCGCAAGGCCTTGCAGGTCGAGACCCTGTCACAGGTATCGGAAACGGTTGCCTCCAGCCGCTTGATCGAAGACGTGCTGCAGCTTCTGGTTACGATGACGGCTCAAGTGATGAATTCAAAGATCTGCTCGATCATGCTGCTGGACGAGACGACCGGAGATCTCCACATCGAGGCCACCCAGAGCCTGAGCGAACACTACCGGCGAAAGCCGAACCTGAAAATTGGTCAGAGCGTGAGCGGACGCGCGGTGCAGGAGCGCCGGCCGATCATCGTCGGTGATGTGACGAAGGAGCAGGACTACATGTATCCGGACATGGCGAAGAAAGAAGGCCTCTGTTCGCTCCTGTCCGTGCCCATGATGGTCCGTGAAAAGGCGGTGGGCGTCATCAACAGCTACACATCGGTGCCTCACGCCTTTACAAGTGAGGAGGTCAAGCTCCTGCAGGCAATCGCCAATCAAGCCGCGATCGCGATCGAGCACACGAATCTCCTGGAAAAGTCATTCGAAATGCAGGAGGCCTTGGCGGTTCGCAAATTACTCGAGCGGGCGAAGGGGTATCTGATGCGGGCCAAGAAGCTGACCGAAGAAGAGGCCTTCAAGCTGATTCAACGGCAAAGCATGGATCTTCGAAAATCGATGCGGGAGATCGCGGAGGCCGTGCTGCTCGCGGGCGAACTGGAAGAACGGGCGGAAAAGCAACGAGGATAGGCTACCGTTGAGGGACGGTGTGTTGGGGCTGTGAGCGGGCGCGTTCGGCTTGTTGCTCTGCGAGCTGCTTTTTGATCTCCTGTAATTCCTTCCGCAGTGCTTCGATCTCAGCATCCTTTCGAACCGGTTCAGCGGTCCCTCCATTCGTTGCTTGAGGTGGAGCCGGCGCGGGGGACGACTTCGTCGAGGCAGGGACGCTGGAGGCCTCCGGCAACATCGCCAGCAATTCCCAGTCAATCACCAGCGTGTGGCCGGTCGAGCGGGCACCCAGGTAGCTCTCGGGCCGTTTTGCGGCTTCGGGCAGAAACGACACTGTGCGGTTCGCTAATCCCGTCGCATCCGAGATCTTGCGGTTGGCCATGTTGATGGTTGTTGTTGGTTCCTCTCTCGAGCGATATCGGGTCAATGTGATATAGAGGGAACGACCATAGGCATACAGGGCGCCGTTCGTGGATTCACGCGGGTGAAAACTCATGAGCGGCTCGGAGCCGACGTCCGCACCGGTGTGTTCCGAGAGCCCGGGTTGCCCCACCTGCCTTACCGCAAATTCAACCTGTTGATCCGATGCCGCGCGCCTGAGACTTTCGGTGATGAGCGGCGCAAGGTAGCCGACTTCACTCCCTGAAAACGCTCGACGGGCGTCCGCGGTTCCGACGCGATTCTGCACCGCCCCCTGATTGTCGTGAATCACGATGCCGCTCAAGGCGAGCGCGATCGTGCTCGGATCGATTTTGATCGGATGTGCGGCTTGAAATGAGCGTTCCGAGATCCGTTTCAGATAGACCGCCCCTTGAGGGGAATCGTCGATCTTGATATCGAGCTCAGGTCCGGTAGAGCAGGCAGGAAATAGGAGTGCGACGAAGAGCGCGCTGGTTATATGACGTCGGGCCGGCATGGCATCACTCGAGAGAGATACTCTCCGCACGCATCAGGGTGCTTTGCCGGACGGTTTTCCCATGTCCCGCCGGATATCTTCCATTTCCTTCTTCAGATTCTCGATTTCGACATCTTTCTTTTTCATCTCTTCCCGAATCTGCTTGAAGTCCTGGTCCTTGGCGTCCGGAGGGACGTTCGAGTCTGACGGGCGTTTCCCGGTGGCAGCAGCCGGCGGTTCTCCAATGGCCGGAAGTTGAGCCAACTGTCGATAGTCGATGACGAAGACGGTGTCCGGAGTGCTGCTGAACAGTCCGGCCTTCCCGTTGGACTTCAACGCTTCTTTCGGCTCAAACACCAATTCTTTGTCCGCTTGACCGGTTGAATCGGGCAACCGCCGGTTGGCCATGTTGATGGTGTCCGGTTGTTCAGCCCGTTTCCCGAACTCGCTCACGGTCAGATAGAGCCACTGGTCTTGGGCCAACAGATGTCCCGAGGTCGTTTCGAGCAGCGTCGCATTGGTGAGGAGAGGATCGGACGATCCCACGCCTGCCCCGCTCTTGCTCGCGTAGGAAAGCTCTGGCGGATACTTGTGCACTTGAAACCCGACCTGCTGATCCGGGGCTGCCTGACGGAGCGCCGCGGCCAGGAAGGGAGCCAGAAAGCGGATATCGTCCTCGGAGAATGCCCGGGTCATGGACGACGGCTTTGAAAACGCCGTTTGAAGGGCAGTTTTCCGCTCCGTGACCCTGACGCCGCTCAGTGCGCGAGCGATGACCCCTTCCTCGATCGCAATCGGGTGGGCCGCCTTGAACCCGCGGTCCGGAATACGCTCGAGATACACCGATCCCCTGGGCGCTTCGTGCACCGACGGTATCCACTTCAGGCGCATGGGCACATCCGTTGATCAGCGCGAGACTCGGCGGCGATCAGTCGAAAGACATCGCCGCAGACGTATTGTGGTCCTGTGCGTAGCTCGGTAGACGATGGGAGGCATAGTTCGCCGCGAGTGTAGCATAGGGTCTGGTGTCCAGGAAAATGCCTTGACAATCTCCAAGCAGGGTCTTATAAGCGTGCCTCACGTACCGACAGAGAGAAGGACAATGGGGTCCTGATCGACGGTACGGTCATCATGAGGACAACGGCGTCCTTTTGGTCCAAGGTCTGGACCGGAAGGGCGTTTTTTTTTGTGTGAGGCCCTCCGGTGTCACAAGGTAATGGGATAGCCGAACAGGAGGGAGGTTTCTCATGACGAGACAGTTCGTGCGAAGCGCCGGGCACGTGGTGTTCGGTGCGATTCTCATGTGCAGCGCCGTGCCTGTATTCGCGCAGGTCAGCGCCGAAGAAGCCGCTGGGGGCGGACAAATCATCCGCAAGGAAAAGGAAGAACCGTCTGTGGCTCACCTTTGTGCAGGATGCGTTGCCCCCATGTTTACCCAGGGAAGCAAGGGCACCCTCACTCCGTACGGACGAATCGAACTGGATGGCATCTATAGTACGAGAAATACGAACCCTCTAGATCCTCAGCAGTTCAATGGGTACGGAACGGCGGCTGGCCGCCAAGACAACAGCAGCTCCACCCTCAATCCCCGCTATAGCGTGTTCGGACTTCGCGCCGACAGAACGGACGGTCAGCACAGCCTGGCAGGCGTCGTCGAAGTGGACTTCTACGGCCAATCGGACAGCGGCAACAACCTCTTGCCCCGTCTACGTCTGGCCTATGCGAAGTATTCTCCGAACAACAGTAAGACGACGTTCATAATCGGGCAGGATTGGAATCCCATCATGGGATTGCTGACTGACAACATCGACTTTTCGATCATGGGCTATACCGGTAACCTCTGGCAACGTATTCCGCAGATCACGGTGAGGCAGAAGTTTTCAGAAAATTTCGAAGGGCTACTTACAGTGATGCGCTTCGAGCGTGGGTTGTCGAACTGTTGCGGCAATACCCAAGCCCGACCGACTACCGGCACGGGTGGCAATGGAGGCGGACCTGGAAGTACAAACGCCTTCAGCGATCCGGTGCAAATGCCCTATTTCGGAACTCGGTTCGCCTACAGCGGGACCGGGAACATGGCGGGGACGATGATTGCCGCGAATGCCGCCTACCGGTACTACCGGTCTGCGCCATTGGTTGGTGGAGGGGCCAATCCTGCGACCTTCACGTCGGGAAAGGATATTAATTCCTACCTCCTGGGTCTGGAAGTCGTGCATCAACTGACCAAGCAGCTGAGGTTCATGGGCGAGCTGGCGTACGGACAGGCGCTCGGGAACGAATGGTTCCGGTGGAATCAAGATCTGAACTTCATCACAGGAGCCCCGGTACGCACGATGACCTCCTGGTTCCAGCTGAGCTACGCCCATTCGAGGGACTACACGTTCCTGTTTGGGTACGGCCTCGACAATCCCAACGACAAAGATTTGAAAGGTAGCATCAACGCCTACGGCACCGCACCGGGGTCGGCCGGCTACAACTCCAGCATCCAGTACCTCTCCAACCAGCGTACCTATCTGACGGCGATTCATCCCATTTGGGCGGATCTGATGATGGGGTTGGAGTGGCAGCATTTCTGGACCAACTGGGCCCAGCCGACCACCTACTTTTCCAAGGCGTCGAATCAGGCCGATATGTTCACACTGTCCGCCTGGTACAACTTCTAACGATGGTCTGGACGAAAGACTGCCGACCAAAGGAGATTGAGCATGAGTGAGACCAAAAAAAATGATATGACGACCGCACCGCCGCCGGCGGAGCCGGGATCTTCACGCCGGGAATTCCTCGTGCAGGGTTCAAAAACCGCAGCCAGCGTGGGCATCGCCGCGCTGCTCGGCAATCTGGGTCATTGGGCGCTGTCCTATGCCGCCGACAAGGAGCCGATCAAGGTCGGCGTCCTGCATTCGTTGAGCGGCACGATGGCGATCAGCGAAGTGTCGCTGCGCGACGTCGTCTTGATGGCCATCGATGAGATCAATGCGAAGGGCGGCATCCTGGGGCGTCAGGTCAAACCAGTCGTGGTCGATCCGGCTTCAAACTGGGATCTGTTCGCCGAAAAAGCCAAGCAACTCTTGTTGCAGGACAAGGTCGCCGTGGTCTTCGGCTGCTGGACCTCGGTGAGCCGGAAGTCGGTGCTGCCGGTCTTCGAGAAGAACAACGGTCTGTTGTTCTATCCCGTCCAGTACGAAGGGGAAGAATGTTCGCACAACGTGTTTTACACCGGCGCGGCCGTGAACCAGCAGGCGGTGCCGGCGGTTGATTACCTGATGAGTAAAGAAGGCGGAGGGTACAAGAAGTTCTATCTGCTGGGCACCGATTACGTCTATCCACGGACCACGAACAAGATTCTCCGTGCCATGTTGCTGGCCAAAAAGGTGCCGGAGGCCAACATCATGGAAGAGTACACGCCGTTCCACCACCAGGACTATCAGACCATCGTCGGCAAGATTAAGAAGTTCTCGGCAGGCGGAGGAGCGGCCGTCATCAGTACGATTAACGGCGACAGTAACGTCCCCTTCTACAAGGAATTTGCCAACCAGGGCCTGCGCGCCGAAGATGCGCCCATTATGGCCTTTAGCGTGGCCGAAGACGAGTTGCGCGGGATGGATACGACCGCGCTGGTCGGCCATCTGGCGGCCTGGAATTACTACCAGAGTGTCGATACGCCGCAGAACAAGAAGTTCGTGGCCGATTTCAAAGCCTATTGCAAGAAGAACAACTTGCCGGACGGCGAGAAGCGGGTCACGGACGATCCGATCGAAGCAGCCTATTTTGGCGTCCATGTCTGGAAGCAGGCGGTGGAAAAGGCCGGGAAGACCGATGTTGATGCCGTCCGCAAGGCTGTGTATGGTCAAAAGTTCCTGGCGCCGGGCGGAGAAATCATGATGGACACCGGCAACCATCATACGCACAAGCCGGTGTTGATCGGAGAAATTCTCAAGGACGGGCAGTTCAAGACCGTCTCGCGCTCGAAAGGATTGGTCAAGCCGGAGCCCTGGAGCGAGTACACCAATCCTGACAAGGGATGTGACTGGATCAGTCATCAAGGCACGTATCAGAAAAAGTAAGGGAAGGGGTTGAGAGAAGCGGGTCCTGTCATTGACCAGCCCAGCCATCCTCGCACCCCGCCCGGTGTGGGGCCCCGCTGCGGGTGCTTGGTGAAAGCCGCGTCTCGGCGCGGCAAGGGTGGGGGGGTGAGAAGGCTCCCAGGTCAATGCCACCCGCTTTCTCTCTTTGCAAGGGACAAGGGAGGCGGGACGAACCGATCCCTTCCCCTGTCCAAAAGTGCTTGAATTAAGCGGGTGACGTGAAGAATATCCACGTCACCCGTTTGTCGTATTCAGGAGCTGCTGCGATTGTGACGCGATTGTCTCTAGGCGTGCTGTGGCTAGCCGGCGCCGTCTGGCTGGTTGCCGCTCACGGGCACGCGGCAAGCCCGCCGCCTCCTCCCTCCCTCTCGCCGCTTGAGCAGGCACTCTCACACATCACCAGCGAAGACGAAGCGGTTCGTGAGGCGGCACTGCGTGTCGTGATCGAACAAGGCGACAGCTCGGCCATTCCGCGCCTCGAGGACATCCGCGCCACTGCCGACCGGCCCATCCGCCTGGCCATCAAACCGGTGATGGACCTGCTCAAGAACCGGGCGAAACTGGAGAGTCCTGAGGCGGATGTCCGGCGCTCGGCCGCAACGGATCTGGGAATGTTGGGAAGGCCTGTGGCCATTCCCTGGCTGGAACAGGCGGCGGGCAAAGAGACGAATAAATGGGTGCGCTATACCATGCAGGAGTCCGCGGCACTGCTGAAGCTCGCTGGTGATGATCAGGTTGCCAAGCTGGTCGCTGTGCACACGCTGGGGGAACTGGCAAGCCAAAATGCCGTTCCGGCGTTGCAAGAAATTGTGAACGTAGGAACAGCGGAGGGCGCGAGCGAACCTCAACAATCCCTGGCCAAGGCCGCCCGTGCCTCAATTGAGCGCATCGAAACCTGGGCGGTGTGGTCGGCCGCGATCGAAACGCTGTTCCGAGGCGTCAGCCTCAGCTCGATTCTCTTGATCATGTCGGTGGGGCTCGCAATCATCTTCGGGCTCATGGGCGTGATCAATATGGCCCATGGTGAGCTGATGATGGTTGGCGCCTATGCGACCTTCATGACTCAGGAGGCCTTCAGGGCGTTTTTGCCTCCCACCATGTTCGATTATTATTTTGCCGTGGCGATGCCCATGGCCTTCCTTGTTGCAGCCGGCTGCGGCATGTTGCTCGAGGTGACCGTCATTCGCTTCCTCTATGGCAGGCCGCTGGAAACGATGCTGGCGACCTGGGGCATCAGTCTCGTGCTCATGCAGGCCGCCAGGGTGTACTTCGGCGATTTGACCGCCGTGACTGCGCCGGCTTGGCTCAGTGGCGGGCTTCAAGTAATGGTCGGGGTCTATCTGCCCAACAACCGGCTGTTCATCATTCTACTGTCCGTGATCTGCGTCCTGACGATCTATGCCATCTTGTTTCGCTCGGGTCTTGGTCTGCGCGTCCGCGCGGTCACCCAGAACCGGAACATGAGCGCCTGTCTCGGCATTCCTACGAGAAAAGTCGACGCGTACACGTTTGCATTCGGCTCCGGTCTGGCCGGCATCGCCGGATGGGCCCTGACGCTGATCGGCAACGTCGATCCGGGACTGGGCCAGAATTACATCGTTGATTCGTTCATGGTGGTGGTGACGGGCGGGGTGGGCAAACTGGCCGGGACGATTGTCGCCTCACTGGGCATCGGGGGCCTCAATAAGCTGCTCGAGCCGAGCCTCGGCGCCGTCTACGGCAAGGTCTGCATTCTCGTGCTGGTCATTCTCTTTCTTCAATGGCGCCCGTCCGGATTATTTGCGATCAAAGGACGCCATGCAGATTCGTGAGGGGCACTGAAAATGGTTTTACACGGCGTTCTCGGTCGCGCGCGCGCCTCGACATGCCAGGCACCGTATGCCTCGGCGCTCGAGTTCCCTGCGGCCTTGTGTAAAAACCATTTTGAGTGTCCCAGACTGTGTCAACGGGGTACGCATGTCTGACCACGAATCACTCAGGCAAACCCGCGACATCGGTGTGGGCTTCTGGATCACCGGCTGTGTGCTCCTGGTGCTCATGCCGCTGTTGAACGTGTTGCCGGCCGAAGATTCCTGGCTCCACCTGTCGGATTTTTCGCTCAATCGCTTCGGGAAATTTCTCGCGTTCGCCATCCTGGCGCTCGGCTTGGATCTGATCTGGGGGTACACCGGCGTGCTCAGTCTTGGGCAGGGGGTGTTTTTCGGTCTTGGCGCCTACTGCATGGGCATGCATATGATGCTGACGATCGGAAAAGAGAGCGTGTACGGCAGTGACCTGCCGGACTTTATGGTCTGGAACCAGGTCAAGGAATTGCCGTTGTTTTGGAAGCCGTTCTACAGTTTCTCTGCCGCCGTCCTCGGCGCCATCTTGGTGCCGACGCTTTTTGCACTGGTCTTTGGGTTTCTGGCGTTTCGAAGCCGCATCAAAGGGGTCTACTTCGCGATCATCACCCAGGCCCTCGCGCTAGTGGCCTGGCTGGTGTTCAACCGCAATGAGACAAATTTAGGCGGAACGAACGGCCTGACCGATTTCAAACAACTGCTCGGATTCCGGCTCTCCGACGCCGGCACGCAGCGCGCCCTCTACGTGCTGACCGTCATCTGCCTCGGCGGCGCCTATTTTCTCTGCCGGTGGATCACACGATCACGGGCAGGGCGGGTGCTGATCGCCGTACGCGACAGCGAACCTCGCGTCGTGTTTTCCGGATACACGCCGGCCAACTACAAGCTTTTCGTCTTCGTCGTCGCTGCGGCCCTGGCGGGTCTGGCCGGCATGCTCTATGTACCGCAAGTCGGAATTATTACGCCCGCACAAATCGGGGTCTTGCCCTCGTTGGAAATGGTCATCTGGGTGGCCGTGGGCGGCCGCGGGACACTCGCAGGAGCTGTGTTGGGGGCCGTCAGTGTCAATTTAGGCCGTAGTGTGCTTACCAATTACTTCCCAGAGCTTTGGCCATTCATCCTGGGTGGACTGTTTGTGGTCGTGGTTTTGCTTTTTCCTGACGGACTGATCGGGATCATGCGCCAGGCGAGGGAGCGGATCGGACAGCTCAAGGCCAAGGCCACCGCGCTTCCGGAAGAGGAACTCGGATGAGCGAGCGCGGTTCCATCATCTATCTGGAAGGCGTGGTTGTCGATTACGACGGCTTCAAGGCGCTGAATAATCTCAACTTCATCGTCGACTACAACGAGCTCCGGGTCGTGATCGGTCCGAATGGAGCCGGCAAGACGACACTGCTTGATGTCATCTGCGGAAAGACGAAACCGGCGGCGGGCCGGGTCATCTTCGGCAAGGATCAGGAGCTCATCGGCAAGCGCGAAGATGAAATCGTCAAGCTCGGCATCGGCCGAAAATTTCAGGCACCTTCGATCTATGCGAATCTGACGGTATGGGAAAATCTCGATCTCTCGCTCAAACGTCCGAGCAAGGGCGTATTTTCGACGCTTCTCGGGGCGTCGACGGCGGAGGAACGGGAGAAGATCAGCGGGACATTGACGACCATCGGCCTCAAAGACTTCGCCCATGTCAGAGCCGGCTCGCTGTCGCATGGGCAAAAGCAGTGGCTCGAAATCGGCATGGTGATTTTGCAGGACCCCTCCCTGTTGCTGGTCGATGAGCCGGTCGCGGGGATGACCGACAAGGAAACCGAGCAAACAGGTCGGCTGCTGCAGTCGTTGGCGGAGAAGCATGCGATTGTAGTGATCGAGCACGACATGGAGTTCGTTCGGCAGATCGCGCGCATGGTCACGGTGCTGCACGAGGGCACCGTCATCTGTGAGGGGACGGTGGACAAGGTCCAGTCCGATGAGCGGGTGAGAGAGATTTATCTGGGCCGCCAGAAGGTTGCCCATAGCTGAGGTTGGGATCCGGTGCTGGAACTCAAGAACATCAACGCCTATTACGGCGAAAGCCATATTCTCCGGGACGTCTCTTTTACGGTTTCTGCGGGAGAAGTTGTCTGCCTGATGGGCCGGAACGGCGTCGGAAAAACCACGACGCTCAAAGTCATCACCGGGCTTCTGCCGGCCCGTTCAGGTGACATGCGGTTCGATGGAAGCACTGTCATGAAGCTGTCCACCGACCGCAGAGCGCGGCGTGGGCTGGCGATCGTGCCCCAGGGCCGCGAAATCATCCCACATTTGACCGTGCGCGAAAATTTACAGTTGGGATTTTGGGCGAGATCCGACTCGCCCAACGGGGCCACTGAGAAGGCGGCCTTCGATGAGGTCTATCAGTTGTTTCCGAAACTGACCCAGATCCTGCATCGCCCCGGCGGTGTGTTGAGCGGCGGAGAGCAGCAGCAGTTGGCCATCGGGCGGGCGCTGTTGTCGAATCCCAAGTTGCTTCTGCTCGATGAACCGACGGAAGGAATCCAGCCCTCGATCGTGGACCAGATCGAAGACGTAATCATCGGCTTCAAACAATCACGACGGTTTGCGATTCTGCTCGTCGAACAGGGGCTCCACTTTGCCGCGCGATTGGCAGAGAAGTATGTGGTGATGGCCAAAGGGGCGGTGGTGGTGGCGGGCAGGAGTGATGAGTTGAGCGCGGACATGGTGCGGCAGCATCTCACAGTGTGATTAAGCGACGGGTCCTGTCACCGATCAAGCCCGTCTGTGCTCGCACCCCGCCCGGTGTAGGGACCCCGCTCCGCGCAGACGGGCGCCCAGATCGGTGCCACCCGCCTTACTCGAAGGGTTGCGTGATTCGCGAGGCTGTCGAGACAGCATCCTAACCCGCCTCTGAGGAAGAGGAAAAAAGAAGATGCAGACCGCCCGGTCCTGCCGTCGAGCCCGCCCGTCCTCGCACCCCGCCCGGTGTAGGAACCCCGTCCCGCGCAGACGGGCGCCCCGGATCGTTGCCACCTGCCTTACTCGAAGGGTTTCGCGATTCGCAATCCTGGCAGGACATCACCTTGCCCGCTTGTGATCAGGGGAAAAGATAGAAGGTGATCGCCGCCTCCTGTTAGTTTTGACAGTATCGAGTCCGGGTGAATCCACGTAGAGTCCTCCCCAGCGATTTGCCAATATTTAACTTCAGAGTCGGAGCGACACCGGCTCTTTGAGAAAGGGAGCGATGATCATGAAAAGCCATGTTTCTCGTAGCCTGCGCAGTATCGCCATGCTTGCATGCTCAATAGTACTCTTCACTGGATGGTTGTCCGGCTCTGCCTCAGCGGCCTCGGCGAAGGAACTTGACGCAGGTACGGACGACGCCATCGAGAAATTCGAAAAAGAGGTCAAAGGCGGCAAGAGTTTCCTTGAAAGCAGCAAAGGCATGCTCGTGTTCCCAAGAGTGCTCAAGGGAGGCGCTGGCTTCGGAGGCGAGTACGGAGAGGGGGCATTCCGGGTCAAGGGCAAAACGGTGGACTACTACAGCATGTTGCAGGGTTCATTCGGACTTCAGCTCGGAGGGGAAATCAAGACCGTCTACCTCGTATTTCTGGATGAGGGAGCCATGAATCGGTTTCGGGAAGGAGAAGGCTGGAAGGCCGGAGTTGACGGCTCGGTCTCTCTGGTCACCCTGGGAGCTGGGGGCACGATCGATACAAACAACATGAAAGACCCGATCGTCGCATTCGTCCTGGGCCAGAAAGGACTGATGTACAACCTCTCGCTGGAAGGGACGAAATTCACAAAAGAGCATAAGAAATAAGTGTGTGGTCTGAGCTTTTTGTTGGTGCGTAAGGCTGCAGCTTCTCCACCTGCGGCCTGAGAATTTCTTGCCCGTTTCAGCGGAGTAGGGTAAGAAACAGCCGTGTCCTATGGCCGCTCGACGATCTGCGCCGCAAGTTGCTGCTTTACGCTATTCGTGACTTGCATTCTCGCCTTAGGGTCCCTCCTTGCCGACGCATCGGCCGAGGACACACCTGGCCCGGTTGCTCAAAGGCTCGAACACGTTTCACTCAGGTTCAAAGAGGCTGAAAAGGCGGTCGAGAAGCGGTTGCTCTCGGAACGGTTCGGTTTGCACTTCTATGGGTATTTCGAAGGCTCGTATACCCAGAACTTCAACAACCCTTCCAATCGTATCAATGAATTGCGGATCTTCGATGTGAATTCCAACCAGTTTCGACCGAATCTCGCTCAATTTGTTCTGGGAAGAGAGGCAAAATCCGATGGTAATTGGACCGACCGCCTGGGATTCAAGGTGAAGTTCAACGCCGGCCGCGACTCAGACTTCATTGGCGGCGTGAATCTCAGCACCTGGGCGGATTTCCAGGAATTCTACGTGCAGTATCTCGCTCCTGTGGGTCGAGGACTCAACATCCAGGCCGGACAAATCAACAGCGTGGTCGGCTATGAGGTCGTAGAAAGCCCATACAATGCGAATTACTCCCGATCGTGGCTCTTTGGTCTAGGGCAACCATTCACCACCCGCGGCGTCCGCGCCTCGTATGTATTCACCAAGCAGGTGTCCTTGTCGGTTGGGGCGATCGCATATATCAACTCGGCAAGAGCGGACAGTAATTATAATCCACTCGTTGAATACGCGCTGGCTGTCTCACCGACCGACAAGGTGAAACTGACATTCTATGGATTGGCCGGACCAAGGGACGGTCCTTCCGGCACACCTGGAGGCATGCTGGTGTTGGCCGGAGGATACCTCAGTCTTCACCTGAGCGATCGCACGTCGGCGGTCATCGAGTCCTATTATGCCAATCAAGCCAACAGCAGCACGATCAGCCCCGGTAGGAACGCACGTTGGGACGGTGTGGCCGCCTATTTGATCCAGGACATCACCAAGGAATGGGGTGTCCGTCTGCGTGGAGAAATCTTCGAAGATGCTAGCGGGATGGTCACGTGCCAAGGCACGACCGAGTACCAACCAAGAGCCAACGTCTGCTTCGGAGCTACGTCTTCGGCTTCGGCTCCGCCGGTCGCGCAGACCTTGTGGGAGTTCACCGGCACGGTTCAATACAAGCCATTTGCATCACTGATGACCCGTCTTGAATACCGCTACGACAAATCCAATCAGAACGTCTTCCAGGTCGGAGGCAGGGCGACCAGCTATCAACCGACGCTGTCTCTCGATGTGATCTATCTGTTCTGATTCGTCTCGGTGCCGTTAAGATGTTCCTCCGGTAACTTGGTATCAGCCAGAGTGACAGGAGTCAGGGGACACGAATCGTTCGCGGCCAAGCGCGCCAACCAGCTGCGAAAAGTATGGAAATAGGGCAATCGTACCGTGCGATGTTTGCGAAAGCAGCGAGCTAGATGGGGAGCGGTCTTTCCTCGATGCCCTGCTTACTGGCAACGAGGAGAGAAGTCAGCGCCACACGAATTTGGGAAGTACCGGTGCTCCGGTTACCGATTGGCGAACAATAGACCAAAACTCACGCACTTTGGCCTGGACCGGCTCGGTTTCCTGGCCGAGGACCTTGAAGACCAACCCTGCGTCGTTGGGCAGCCTCGAGGCACCGGCGGTCCACTCTTCCTCTAAGTTCACCACCGCAGGGATCTGTTCGAAGACCGTATTGGCGTGATGTTTGGGTGTGAGCAACAGGACGTTGGCGAACACATCGAACGTGCCCATGACTCCCACCTGACGCACGTTATGCGCGTGCGGCTCGATGACAAACTTCTCTGTGAATAGTTCGGCGCCATCGGGCCGTTGGGCCTGAACAGTGGAAGAAAAGACATCATATTCAAACAGCTCTCCCTCACCGTGATACTTGCGACCTCCCATCATGATCTCGGAGTAGAGCAGCGTGGAGCTGGACGGTATGCGGATGTGGGTGGTGGTGATGAAGCGGGCATGTGCGTGTGGGATGACCGGATCAGGGAGATATTCCAGGTACGCATTCTCACCCAAGACGATGTGCTGAGTTTGGGCTGCATAATTCGCATCCATCGAGTGGATTTTTGTGGCGGCCTGCGTCGTGACATGAGCGCGCGTATCGGGCGCGAGGTCGATTTCAATGTTGAACCGGTCGCCCTGCAGGATGGACCCCGTGGTTGTGATGATAAAGACGCAAGGCAGATCGGGCAGCGCTTCATCCCAGTACAGTGCCTGCTGCACCAGGAGCGGGGCGCGACGATCCAGATGCGCCAGCACGGTGCGCTCCCCGCGCCGTTCAAAACCGAGACGCAGGAACGCGTTCTTTCCCACGACACCGCTGGGCAGCTGCCCAGGCTCATCCTGAAACGAAGCAAGTTCCGGGGGCACATGAGAAGTTGTCATGCGTGCGTCTGGTTGAATGTCATGTCGAACAGCACATTCTGCTGGATGAGTGTGACCAGTTCCATAATGCCCTCACCCGTTTTGCAATTGGTAAAGACAAAGGGTTTGTCCCCACGCATTATTCTAGAATCCTTGTCCATCACCTCCAGGCTCGCGCCCACGTATGGGGCGAGGTCAGTCTTGTTAATGACCAGGATGTCAGACTGGGATATGCCCGGCCCATTTTTCCTCGGAATCTTGTCGCCCGCCGCAACATCAATCACATAGATGAAGAAATCGACCAGCGCGGGACTAAAGGTCAGGGTGAGGTTGTCGCCGCCGCTCTCGATGAGCACGAAATCGCTGTCGGGGAACCGGGCTTCCATATCTTCCACTGCGGCGAGATTCATGCTGGGATCTTCACGCACGGCCGTGTGCGGGCAGGCTCCGGTCTCCACGCCGATAATCCGCTCTTCGAGCAAGACGCCTTTCAAGGTGCGCTGGACGTGCTTGGCATCTTCCGTGGTGACGATATCATTGGTAACGATCAAGATTTTGACCCCCATCTTGACAAAGATAGGGGTCATGGCCTCGATGATGGCAGTTTTACCTGAACCTACCGGACCGCCGACGCCGATTCGTGTTATTTTCTTCATACAATGCCCTGGTGAGTCAGTTCATGAACATGCGTACGTGCGCCTTAACATGCGCGGCAGCCAGGATGTCGAGTGAGGGTGAGAACGTCGCCATCTCGTCGAGTGAGGCCCCCGATACGCGCTCGTACTCGATTTCTGTGGAGGCGTTGACCTCAAAGAGAATGGCTTGTGCGTCGAAGTGATGAATCTTCATGAGCCGCAACGAAGCACTCAGGATCATGCTCGCCGTGCCGTATTGATATACAGCAAAGGCATCGTATTCGGGCAAGCCGAGTCCGGCAAACAGCAGGCCAAGCCCGACAGGATAGGTGCCGGGGGTTTCCTTGCGTTCGACGTGCCCCAGCCAGTCCGTCAGGAGCGGCGTCTGGATCAGGCGGTTCGACAGCTCGCCGAGCTTCTTTCCCATACGCACGGTCATGGACCGCATCTCCTCGTTCATCTTGCGGTTGAAGAGAGTGACGTCCGCTCGTAGTACTCCGGTCAAATCCTGCGTGCGCGCCGCCCGGTGTGTCACCAGCAGAGCAATGGCATCAGCGGATGCCGACTGGCGGGTTGTGGTCATGACGAATTGGCGCAGCGTCTCCAAGTCATGAACAATACGATGTTGGATCGCGGACTCTAGTCCATTGGAAAAGGAAAAGGCACCGACCGGGAGCACCGAGTCGCCAAATTGCAGGATTCGCATCAACTCGGTGATCTTCGGCTGACGATGCCCGGATCGTGTGATTGACGACGGGGTATGGTTCGATTCCCCATTGACTTGCGGAGTAGGTTTTTCAACCAGCTCGGGGATTGACGGGGAATGCTCCGACGATCCTGGGTAGGTTTTGATCCTAATGGACATGATCATGCGGGTGAGCGTGATCATGTGGGTGATCGTGATCCTCCACATGAGAATGGACTGGCCCCTCGGCTCCGCCAAACAGACGTCGGGATTCATGGGGTGCGAGGTAAGGAATGACTTCAGATCCAGGGACAAAGTCGTAGGTGACCCCGCGAAATGCATGAGTCTTCATCACAGAGGCCATAACTTTTTTGTCTACTGTGAGAGGAATAAACACGCGATTCCCTTTGACGACAGCAGGCCAATGCTGGTTGCCCAGGGCATGGCCTAGCTCCACACATGTACGAACAAGCATCTCCGAGGCCTGCGTCTGCAGTGCTCCCAACTCGACCACCATCACTTCTTTGAGGGTGATTCGGGCGACAGTAGCAGCCTGTCGAGCCTCGTCCCACACCAGGACGTCCCCATCTCGCAAGAGGATGCCACGTGGCAACGAGATGGCCAGATCAATGCCGTTCTGACTCAATTTCCGCAAGCGGCTCTTTTGCGCTTCCCACTGGTCGAGCGCCAGCCAATCCAGCGTCGCGTGTTCCAGGCGTGATTTCCAGGCGGTTTCGTGAATGTTGCCGGTGATGGTTTCGATGACGAGCATAGGATTGGTATTATGAAATGCTCCTGGCCCGTAAATCAACTTCGACGGGCCGTGACCAAGCGCAATTGCATCAAGCCTTCACCCAGTCTCAATCCCAATCTGACAAGCACAACCCGAGGACCATGCTGAACTCGAGGTAGAGAACGGCCGTGCCTCAGCTAAAGAAGTAGAGCTGATTCAGAGAGATGGATTTGGCGGGTTGAACAGTGGCATGGACACCATCCACCTTGACGGCAAAGGTTTCAGGATTCACCTCAATTTTTGGCGTCAGCCCGTTGCGCACCATGTCCCGTTTCGTAATCGTGCGTGTGCCATACACAGGCATGACCTTGCGTTTAAGGCCCAACTTGCTCGCAATACCGTTGTCATAGGCGGCACGCGACACAAAGCTTACGCAAGTCTCGGAAAGGGCCTGGCCGAATGCGCCGAACATCGGGCGGTAAATAACCGGTTGAGGTGTCGGCAGGGACGCGTTCGGATCTCCCATTATTGACCAGTTGATCAAGCCACCTTTGATGACCATTTTGGGCTTGGCCCCGAACATGGCCGGTTCCCAAAGGACGAGGTCCGCCATTTTTCCAGGGGTAATCGAACCAAGGACATGGGAGATACCCTGGGTGATTGCCGGATTAATGGTCACTTTTGCGACATAACGCAGCACGCGGAAGTTATCGTTGTTCGGAGAATCCTCCGGTAACTTACCGAGACCTTTCTTCATCGCATCGGCTGTCTGAATCGCACGCAACCAGTTCTCGCCGACCCGGCCCATGGCCTGCGAATCGCTCGAGAACATGGAGATCACACCCATATCGTGGAGCACATTCTCAGCGGCGATGGTTTCGGGGCGGACGCGACTCTCAGCAAAGGCCACGTCCGATGGCACCTTGGGGTTCAAGTTGTGGCAGACCATAATCATGTCGAACAATTCCGCCATCGTGTTGACGCCATAGGGCAGCGTCGGATTCGTGGAACTTGGCAGCACGTTGAGTTCGCCCGCCACCTTGATGATGTCAGGTGCGTGACCGCCGCCAGCACCTTCCGTGTGGTAGGTGTGGATCGTGCGACCTTCGAACGCCGCGATAGTATCCTCGACAAACCCGCCCTCGTTGAGGGTGTCTGTATGGATACAGACCTGGACATCCATGTCGTCGGCGACCGAGAGACTCGCTCGAATAGTTGAAGGGGTGGTCCCCCAATCTTCGTGAATCTTGAAGCCTGCGGCGCCTGCCAGGACCTGTTCGACCAGGGGTGCTTCGCCTGAGCAGTTACCCTTGCCGAGAAATCCAAAGTTGATAGGCAGCCCTTCGACTGCCCGGAGCATCATTTCAAGGTTCCAACGTCCGGAGGTGATGGTCGTGCCGTTCGTGCCGTCGGTCGGTCCGATTCCGCCACCGAAGAAGGTGGTGACGCCGTTGCTCAATGCTGCGTAGACCTGCTGCGGCGAGATGAGATGGATGTGCCCATCGTTGCCCGCCGGCGTCAGAATCAAGTGCTCGGCAGTGATGGCATCCGTGGCCGGTCCGACCGTGAGTCCAGGGGTGACGCCATCCATGGTGCCGGGATTGCCGGCTTTACCGACGCCTACGATCTTGCCGTCTTTGATGCCGACGTCGGCTTTGACGACACCGAGGAGCGGGTCCACCACTGTGACGTTGGTGATCACCAGGTCGAGAGCACCGCCCTCGCTCGTGAGCTGGTTGTCCATCCCCATGCCATCGCGCAATGTCTTGCCGCCGCCGTAGATGGCTTCATCACCGTATACGCGCAGATCCTTCTCGATTTCGATATAGAGGTCGGTATCACCCAAGCGGATCTTGTCTCCAACGGTCGGGCCGAACAGGCTCGCGTTTTCCTTTCGAGAAATCTGTGACATGCGGGTATCCTCTTTCTTGGCCCTCCCGGCCAATTAGTGTGCCTTGCCGGCGTACCTAATCAGGGTTTCTTGCTCTTAGATTTGAATCCACGTTCGTTGGCGCGCTCAAATCCTTTGTCGAGATTCGGCCGGTACCCCGGCGTCGGACCGGTTCCGGTCCAGCCGTCTACCAGATTGTTGAATCCGTAGATCCGTTGCTTGCCTCCGAATGGAACAAGGGTCACTTCCTTCTCGTCACCTGGCTCGAAGCGCAAGCCCGTCGATGCTGGAATGTCCAATCGTTGGCCAAACGCCGCTTTCCGATCAAATTCCAGGGCACGATTGACCTCAAAGAAATGAAAATGAGAACCCACTTGAATGGGACGGTCACCGGTGTTGCGCACTTTAATCTTGACAGTCGGTCGCCCAGCATTGATTTCAATTGGCTTGTCGGAAAGGACATAGCCACCGACTGGTGTCTTTGTCGCGGCGGGTGGTTTTTGAGTAGCCATTTTCCTTTGCCCTCCGTTGGGTTGGAACGTGCGTCTGGTGATGTCTCTCAATTACTACTGAATCGGCCCGTGCACGGTCACCAGGCGGCTGCCATCCGTAAAGACCGCCTCGAGCTGGACCAGCGGGATCATTTCTGCCACGCCTTCCATGACATCTTCCCGCGTCAAGGTCGTCCGGGCTTCCTTCATCACCTGCTCCAAGGATTTTCCTTCCCGCGCTCCGTCCAGCGCTGAAGCTGTAATCACCGCCACGGCTTCGGGGTGATTTAGCTTCAAGCCCTTCGCTTTGCGCTTCAACGCGACCTCAGCCATCATATAGATCATCAACTTGTCCAATTCTCTTGGTGTCAAATGCATTTCATACTCCTTTGCAGTAGGGACCCGTACCTCTTCTTAGACAAAATTATCGTCACTACCGTCGCTTAATTGGGCGAAATTCTAGCCAAATAGTTTCTCCGTCGAAACTGTCAAATCTTACAGGTGTAGTTCCAGGAGGAGAGTGCTAGCCTTTCCTCCCTTGTGAAGCCGCACTGCATAATCGAGCTAAGGAGGCCTCTGTGACTCACCCTGCATGGCAAGATCAATTCCGAGATCATCCCACGCTGGGATTCATCGACTGGGTCTTGCGTGGAATCGGCCAGGTGGTATTCCAGAATAACCCGATTTCTGGAGCCGTGATTCTTGCAGGGATCTTCTACAACTCCTGGATCTACGGCACGGTGTGCCTGTTCGGCACAATTATCAGCACGGCCACAGCCCTGTTTTTCAAAGCTGACAAAGGCATGATCAAGGCTGGGCTATTCGGATTCAACGGCGCGTTGATCGCCGTTGCGTTGGTGGCCTACACGAGTCCCAACTTCACCACAGGCGAGCTGCCCAATCTCTACCTCTGGTGCTATATCGTGCTTTGTGCCGCTTTCACGACGCTGATCATGCCCGCGTTTGGAGCCTTACTTGGTCCGCACAAAGTGCCGGGTCTGACGATGCCATTCGTGTTGGCCACCTGGTTCTTTCTCGGTGCGTTGTTGCAGTTCACGACGATCGACGTCTCGGACGCCCTCAAGCCGACCTCTCCATCCGACTTTACAGGCCCGCGCCCGGACTATACCGGGATCACCTGGTTTCACGGCATCACGATGGGAATCGCCGAAATCTTTTTCCAGGACAACTGGGTGACTGGCATCGTCATCCTGATCGGCATTGCGATCAACACTCGCATCGGCGCTGTCATGGCGCTCATCGGATCGACTCTGGCCGTCGCCGCCGCAGTATTTTACGGTGCCCATGACCATGCAATCCGCGACGGCTTGTTCGGATATAACGCTGCGCTGACGGCGATGGCGCTCGGCGGCATGTTTCTTGTGTTCAACTGGCCCGGCTTCATCTATACGGTCATCGGCGTACTGGTGACTGCACGTGTATGGGCTTCACTCGGCATCTTTCTGGAACCCACCGGCATGCCGGTGCTGACCTCCGCGTTCGTCTTCGTCACCTGGTTGTTGCTCCTGGCGAGGAATGGGTTCCCCGGGCTGATCCCGGTTGCGCCGGCTGATGCCACCACGCCGGAGGAGAATCTGGCGAGGTACCGGGCGAGTCAGAAGAAGTAAGGAATAACGTTCTTGGGAACACCGCTTCTCCTGCGCTCTTGCGAAAGTATTGAATGGCAATCGACTGATCGTGCATCTCGCTGGGGAGGAGGTTTGACACCCCGTAAGTCGCGGTGCTATTCTCCGCGCACGCAATCGGAGACAACGGAGTCTCCAGATCACACGGAAACCTCTCACGGACAACGACGTCCTCGGTCCTAGTTAGGATCAGAGGACGTTTTTTTTTGCCTATGCGTACCTTTCGCATTGCCATGGTCCAGATGAATCCCACGGTGGGGGATCTGGACGGCAACGTGCGACGAATCATCGGATGGCTGCGAGAAGCCAAAAAGGCCAAGCCGGATCTGGTCGCGTTTCCCGAACTGGCCGTGACCGGCTATCCGCCGGAAGATCTGCTCTTGAAGCCGCAGTTCGTTGCAGACAATCGCCGCGCATTGAACGAGGTGATTCGCGCCTGCCGTGACGCCGTCGCGGTGGTCGGATACGTCGGGCAAGGGCCTTTGACTGGCCTGCGGGAGGGAGCGGCAGCAGTTCTGCCGGCCGGTCGACACGAACTGTACAACGCCGCAGCAGTGATTGCCGACCGGAAGCTGGCCATGACGTATGCGAAATGGTACCTGCCCAATTACGGTGTCTTCGATGAGAGCCGCTACTTCAATCCGGGCTGCCGCCTGCCGCTGGTCACGGTCAAGGGAACCGTGGTTGGTGTGAATATCTGCGAGGACATTTGGCTGCCGGAAGGGCCTACTCGAGGCCAGGCCAATGCGGGAGCCGAGGTGATCGTCAACATCAATGCGTCGCCGTTCCATGTCGGCAAAAGCCGCTCGCGTGAGGAGATGCTGGCCACTCGCGCGCGGGACAACCGCGTGATCTTGACTTATACGAATATGGCCGGCGGACAGGATGAATTGATATTCGACGGCAACAGCGTCGTCATGGATTACACGGGAGAGGTCATCGCCCGTGCGAAGGGATTCGAAGAAGATCTCCTGGTGGTCGATCTCAATGTGGAGGCGGTCGCCAGAGCCAGGACGGCGGAAGGACGAAAACCCGAGTTGAGCCGAAAAGGGGCGGCCCCGATCGACCGGATCGTATTGAAAGGCGGACCGTCGCCCAGACGAGCCCGCTTGGTCCCGTCCATGGAGATGCTCGCCGATCCGTTGGACGAGGTCTATCGCGCGCTGACCCTGGGCGTCCGCGACTACGTCAAAAAGAACGATTTCAAGCAGGTGGTGATCGGTCTGAGCGGCGGGATTGATTCCGCCTTGACGGCTGTAATCGCCGTGGACGCGCTGGGAGCGGACAACGTGCTGGGCGTCTTCATGCCGTCGCCCTACACCTCTCGGGAAAGCCGTGATGACAGCCAGGAGTTGGCCCGCCGACTGGGGATTGAACTAAAAACGCTTCCGATCACGCCCCCCTTCAAGTCCTATCTCCAGACGCTCAAACCGGTGTTTGCCGAGACTAACGTTGGTACGACGGAGGAGAATCTGCAGGCGCGCATCCGCGGAAATCTTTTGATGGCGCTGTCCAACAAATTCGGTCATCTTGTCCTGACCACGGGGAACAAGAGCGAAATGAGTGTGGGCTATGCCACGCTCTACGGCGACATGGCCGGCGGCTTCGCCGTGATCAAGGACGTGCCTAAGACGATGGTCTATGAATTGGCACGGCGTCGTAATGGCGTCGGGAACGCCGTGATCCCCAAACGCATTCTCGATCGGGCGCCGACCGCTGAGTTGCGGCCCCATCAAAAGGACGAGGACAGCCTTCCGCCGTATCCGGTGTTGGATCCGATCCTGAAAGCCTATGTCGAGGACGATCGATCGGTAGAGGAAATGGTTGAAATGGGATTCGATCGCAAGACCGTGCTGCGCGCCGTAGGACTGGTGGATCGGAGCGAATACAAGCGTCGTCAGGCGCCGGTCGGCATCAAGATCACGCATCGCGGCCTGGGAAAGGACCGCCGGATGCCGATCACGAACAAGTATCGGGGCCTGTAGTGGGTGACGGAGAATGTCAGTCAGGATGCTCAAAAAGGCCGCCGTTTTCACCCGCCCCGCCCCCACGCGCCGAGACGCGTCGTTTCCACGAGGAGGCGCAGCGAGAAACGAGGCAGGCGAGAAGCAGCTGACGGAGGAGTGCGCGTCCCGGCGCGACGGGGTGGGTGGGTGAGAACAGATTTTTCAGCGTCCTGCTACGAGAGGAGGCAGCATGTGTGAGTGGCGTCGTGTAGGCGCGATGGTGGCTTGGTGGGTCCTCTCCGCATCGACGGTATGGGCCGATCAAACGGCGGAGGCGGTCATCGACAGCGGCGATGTTGCCTGGATGTTGGCGGCATCGGCGTTGGTCGTCGGAATGATGGTTCCGGGACTGGCGTTCTATTATGGCGGGCTGGTCCGCAGCAAGAATGTCATCAGCACGATGGTTCAGGCATTCTCGATTCTCTGTGTCGTGAGCCTGGTGTGGCTCCTCTGTGGATTCACGCTGTCGTTCGGCCCCGATCGAGGGGGCGTCATCGGAGGATTGGATTGGGCGCTCCTCATGGACGTCGGAGCGGCTCCTCATCCGGTCTATGCGCCGGCCTTCCCGCTTCAGGCGTTTATGCTCTTCCAACTGATGTTCGCCGCCTTCACGCCTGCGTTGATTGCCGGGGCGTTTGCCGAACGCATCAAGTTCGGCGCAATGCTGCTGTTTGCCGGCCTATGGTCGGTATTCGTCTATACGCCCATTGCCCATTGGATGTGGGGAAACGGCTGGCTGGCGAGACTCGGTGCGATGGATTTTGCCGGAGGTGCGGTGGTCCATATCAGTGCCGGGTTCAGCGCGATGGCCTGCGCGATCGCCATTGGAAAGCGACGCGGCTGGCGCACCGATTATATGGCGCCGCACAATCTGCCGTTCATCTTATTGGGCGCGGGCATGTTGTGGCTGGGCTGGTTCGGATTCAACGGGGGCAGCGCGCGGGGCGCGAATGCCGTGGCGGTGAATGCGGTCACCATGACCCATCTCACGGCGGTCTCTGCCGCGCTGGCCTGGATGGTGGCGGAGTGGAAGCACCGTGGAAAACCGACGGTGCTCGGCATTGCGAGCGGCGCGGTGGCCGGCTTGGCTAGCTCAACCGCCGCAGCAGGCTTCATCGGCCCGTTGGCCGCTGTTGTGTTGGGAATGGCCGCAGGAATTTGCTCGTATATGGCAATTGTTTGGAAGGGGAAGATCGGCTATGATGACACGCTCGACGTGATGGGAACGCATGGCGTCGGCGGCATGCTCGGCATGGTGGGGGTCGGATTGTTTGCAGCGCACGGACATCTGGCGATGCAACTCGCTGCCGTGGTGGCCACCGCCGCCTTTTCTTTTCTCGGCAGCTACGCGATTTTAAAACTCATTGACGGAGCCATGGGTTTACGCGTGAGTCAAGAAGAAGAGGCGACAGGTCTCGACCTGACCCAACACAACGAGCGGGCGTATTCGTGATGCTGAAAATTCACCTCCGCGTTCGGTCATGTGCGCTCCACGCCAACTCCTCTAGGGGGCACCAATGAAGCTGGTCGAAGCAATCATCAAGCCGTTCAAACTCGATGAAGTGAAGGACGCGCTGTTGGAAATTGGCGTGCAAGGCATGACGGTCACCGAGGTCAAGGGATTCGGGCGTCAAAAAGGTCACAAGGAAACGTACCGCGGGCAGGAGTATACGATCGAGTTCGTCCCGAAGGTCAAAATCGAGGTGGCCGTGCAGGACGGACAAGTACCGCGCGTGCTCGAAACGATTTCCCGGGCCGCCAAGACCGGCAGCATCGGCGACGGCAAGATTTTCGTGCGTGATTTGAACGCCGCGGTCCGCATCCGCACCGGAGAAACCGGAGAGACTGCCTTGTAATACCGACCATGGAACTGGAATCCTCCTCCGCCTCCCTTTCACACACGACCAGTATCGTCCAGGTGCTTGATGAGCATCGGGCGCTCGTGGCACGCCGCGTGATGGCCGGCGCCTCGGGCGCCGAGACGCTCGCTGCGATGACGGAATTCGTCGACGGGTTGATCATCGGGCGGTATCGAGACGCAATGCGACAGGGCGGTGACGAAACGGCGACCGTCGGCATGCAGCAGTGCTGTCTGATGGCCTTGGGCGGCTATGGGCGGCGTGAGCTGGCGCCACAATCGGATATTGATCTGATGTTTTTGTATCAGGCAGGGTCCGGCAAACCGGTGGAATCGCTCATCCGCGCGGTGCTGCACCCACTGTGGGATTGCGGATTTCAGGTCGGGCACAGTGTCCGGACCATCGCCGACAGCATCGAGCTGGCGGAAACCGACGCAACCGTGAAGACGTCCATGATGGAAGCGCGGTTCCTGGCTGGAAGCTCGGACCTCTTTCAGGAGTTTCATCGCAAGTATTGGCGGAAGATTGTGTCCAAGAACAGCGATTTGTACCTCGACCAGAAGCTCGAAGAGCGGCGCCGGGAGTATCAGAAATTTGGGGAGACGGTGTATCTGCTGGAGCCGAACGTCAAGAAAAGCAAGGGCGGTCTGCGGGATCTCCATCTGCTGCAATGGGCGGGCATGGCTCGCTTTCAAGCACCGACCATCCGGGAGCTTTCCGACCGAGGCATCCTTTCGCGGGCGGATTCGCTGGCGTTGACGGAAGCACGGGAATTCCTGTGGCGCGTGCGTGCGCTTCTCCACGTCCACGCGGGAGCCCCTCAAGAGATCCTCACGTTTGACGAGCAGGTCTGGCTCGCGCAGCACTTCGGCTATCACGATCAACCGCATTTGCTCGCGGTCGAGCAATTTATGCAGCAGTACTACCAGCACACGATGGGATTGCACGAGCGCTGCATGCGGTTCGTGGAACGGTGCCGCAGCGTCCCGTTCTGGCAACGCCTGTCCCGCTTTTTGCCAGCTCCTCGAGTCGACGAGTACTTTGTGGTGCGGGGCAGTTTGCTTTCTGTTGCGGATGAGCATCGCAACAAGGTGCTCGACAGCCCGGCGCTCTTGTTACGGCTGTTCGACCTGGCGCGAGCAAGGAAGTTGACGATCGTGCCTCCTTTGATCGAAGACATTCACAGGCACGTCGATCAGGTGCCGGCCGACGCCTACCGCACCGCGGAGGTCAGCAACGGATTTCTGAGAATCCTCGCCGGGCCCGGCACGACCGCCACCCTGGAGGCCATGCACCGCGCGCATCTATTGGAGAAGCTCGTGCCGGCGATGGGCACCGTGCGCGGGCTGATGCAGTTCAATCAGTACCATAAGTACACCGTGGATGAGCACAGCCTGCTGGCCGTCGGCCGCGCCGAAGCGCTTGGACAGGATGCCGGCGTGCTCGGCGAGGTCTACCGTGGCATCAAACGCAAGGACATCCTTCACCTGTCGGTCCTGATGCATGATCTGGGCAAAGGGCAGGAGGAGGATCACAGCGACGTCGGAAAGCGGTTGTCGGAGGAGGTCGCCGTTCGGCTGGGATTCGACGAGCAGGAAACGAGGACGCTTAGCTTTCTCGTGCACCGGCATCTCCTCATGGCGCACACGGCCTTCCGTCGTGATCCAAACGACGAAAAAGTGGTCCTCCCCTTCGCCCGCGAAGTGGGGACGCCGGAAGTCCTCAAGAAGCTGCTCGCGTTGACGGCAGCCGACATTGCGGCTGTGGGACCTGGCGTCCTGACGAAATGGAAAGAGTCGTTGTTGATCGAGCTCTACACGAGAACCATGCCGGAAGTGTCGGGCGGTCGTGACGAGCAGGGAGCGCCTGAACGATGGTCGAAGGTGGTGGAAGAGGTCTCTCGGAATATGAGCCAGGCCGGCCATGGCGAGAGCGACCACGCATGGATCGATGCGCAATTGAAACAATTCCCCGAGCGGTATGTCTACGGCACAGGCGGGGACCGCATTGCAGCCCACTTGACTGCCGTGCGCAGGCTTCACCGCGGCGACGTCGTGGTCGAAACGGATTTCGACCGAGAATTGGGCGTCTGCGAGTATTCGGTGATTACGCATGACGATCTGACGCCAGGCATTTTCTCGAAAATCGCCGGTGTGATGGCGGGCAGCGGGTTGCAGATCCTCGATGCGCAAATTCTCACCCGGGCGGACGGTATTATCGTCGACACCTTTCAGGTGACCGATCCTGATTATCAAGGGGAGCCGCCTGTCGAGCGGCGCCAAACCGTCGGCGATCGCATCGCGGCAGTGCTCAAAGGATGGGAGCACGTCGACGACGTACTTCGGCGTGGCGCCCGGTTGAAGCTCACCAAACCGTTGCCCAAGGCGCCAGAGGCGACTGAGGTGCGCATCGACAACGAGACGTCGGACAGCTGTACGATCATTGATGTCTTCGCCGACGACCGCCAAGGGTTGCTCCACATCATCACCAACGCGATGTTTCAGCTTGGACTGTCGATTCACGCCGCCAGGATTTCGACTCGCCTGGACCAAGTGGCTGACGTGTTCTACGTGACCGATCAAGCAGGGGCCAAAGTACAGGACCATGGGCAATTGGAGCGGCTGCGAAGCGGAATCGAACAGGCGATCGAAAAATTCCTCGAAGTCAAAGCGGCGTGAGGCCGGTGGGTTCCCAGGATTTCTGAAAGGAGGAGGGGATGAATGTTCGTGAGGCGTTAGAGTTTGCAAAAAAGAACAGGGTGCAGGTCGTGGACCTGAAGTTCGTCGATCTGATCGGGACGTGGCAACATTTCACGATTCCGGCCAACGAATTGACGGAAGACCTGTTCAAGGATGGTTCCGGGTTGGACGGTTCGTCCATCCGCGGATGGAAAGCGATCAATAACAGTGACATGCTCGTTGTGCCTGACCCCGCCACGGCCTGCTTGGACCCCTTTACGTTGGTGCCGACGCTCAGCCTGATCGGCAATGTGGTCGATCCGATCTCGCGCGAGACCTATGAGCGCGATCCGCGCTACATCGCGCAGAAGGCGGAAAAATATCTCCAGAGCACCAAGATCGGGGACACATCGTACTGGGGGCCCGAAGCCGAATTCTTCATTTTTGATCACGCGCGGTACGACCAGACGAGCCATAGCGGCTATTACCACATCGATTCAGATGAAGGCGTGTGGAACATGGGCCAGGACGGCGTCAACCTGGGCGGAAAGATCCGCCACAAGGAAGGCTACTTCCCGGTGCCGCCGACCGATACGCAACAGGACATCCGCAGCGAGATGATCCTGGAGATGGAGAAGGTGGGCATCGCCGTGGAGAAACATCACCATGAAGTGGCCACCGCTGGCCAAGCGGAGATCGACATCCGGTTCGACTCACTGGTGCGCACGGCCGACAAAATGATGATGTACAAGTACATCGTCAAGAACGTCGCGCGCCGGCACGGCAAGACCGTCACCTTCATGCCGAAGCCGATCTTCGGCGACAACGGCAGCGGCATGCACACGCACCAGAGCATCTGGAAAGAGGGGAAGCCGCTCTTTGCCGGGAAGGAATACGCGGGGGTTTCGCAGATGTGTCTGCACTACATTGGCGGCATCCTCAAGCATGCGCCTGCATTGGCGGCAATCACCAACCCCACGACAAACTCCTACAAGCGGCTCACGCCGGGATTCGAAGCGCCTGTGTTGCTGGCCTATTCCAGCAGGAACCGATCCGCCGGCATCCGGATTCCGATGTATTCCCCGAGTCCCAAGGCGAAGCGGATCGAAGTCCGGTTCCCCGATCCTGGCGCCAATCCGTACCTGGCCTTCTCCGCCATGCTGATGGCCGGCCTGGACGGCATCGAGAACAAAATCAATCCGGGCGAACCGGCCGAGAAGGACCTGTACGATTTGGAGGCCAAGGAAGCGGCCAAAATCCGGACCATGCCTGGCAGCCTCGATGAAGCGCTCAGCAATCTGGAGAAGGATCACAAATTCCTCCTGAAAGGCGGCGTATTTACAGAGGATTTGATTGAGTCGTGGATCGGCTACAAGCGGAGCAAGGAAGTTGATCCCATGCGGCTCCGGCCGCATCCCTACGAGTTTTTCCTGTACTACGACATCTAGTCACTCGGGACTGTTGACGAGCGGGGAAGATGCATGCTACAAGATCTTTCAAGCTGAGCCAGGCAACGGCGCCTGGTTGAGCGTTCACGAGGTAACGGACAAAGGCGTCCGTCATTCTGCAAGGAATGGCGGACGCCTTTCTAGTTTTTCGACATAGACGGCGCGGGTCGCTGCAGATCCGCAAGCACAGGGACAAAGGCGTCCTTCTCTCGACCGGGAGAAGGACGCCTTTGTGTTTCGAACCCGGGGGATGTGGCTCAGGGAAAGGGGCGCATCATGAGCGATCAAAATTCGGAAGGGTCAAATTCTTCCGAGCGGCACTTGGAGCGGACCCTCGATCAGGCCGTGACTGCCGCCGTGCTGCAGGCAGCCGGACCAACGCGGCGCCAATTGCTGATCGGTCTGGGAGCGGCGACGCTCAGCGCCATGATCGCAGAGATGTTTCCCTTGGCTCGACTGAAGGCATTTGCGGCGGATCCAGTGGGCAAGCCGGAGAAGAAGGATGTCAGTATCGCATTCATCCCCATTACATGTGGAACGCCGATCATCATGGCCGAGCCGCTAGGGTTCTATAAGAAGCACGGGTTGAACGCATCCGTGAAGCGAGCGGCGGGCTGGGCCATGATCCGCGACTGGGCGGTGAACAAGGAAGTCGATGCGGCCCATATGCTCACACCCATGCCTCTGGCGATTACGTTGGGCGCCGGCTCTCAGCCGACGCCGATCTACATGCCGGCCGTCGAGAACATCAACGGGCAGGCCATCACGCTGCACATCAAACACAAGGACGTGAAGACTGCGGCCGATATGAAGGGTTTTCGCTTCTGTGTTCCGTTTGATTTTTCGATGCATAACTATCTGCTGCGGTATTTTCTCGCGGACGGGGGAGTGCATCCGGATAAGGATGTTCAGATCCGGGTGGTTCCCCCGGCGGAGATGGTCGCAAATCTCAAAGCCGGCAATGTGGACGGCTATCTGGGCCCCGACCCATTCAATCAGCGCGCCGTGTATGAGAATGCCGGGTTCATCTTCAAACTGTCCAAAGACATCTGGGACCGGCATCCCTGCTGCGCATTCACGGTCACGAAGGAATTCGCGACGACCTATCCCAATACGTTCCTTGCCATGTGGCGCGCCATCGTGGACGCGACGCACTACGCGTCGGATCCAGCGCATCGTAAAGAAATCGCCGCAGCGATCGCGCCGACCAACTATTTAAATCAACCAGTGACTGTGCTGGAGCAGGTTCTCACCGGCACATATGCCGATGGGCTGGGCAACATCCGGAAGGAACCGAACCGCATCGATTTCGATCCGTATCCCTGGCATTCGATGGCCATCTGGATTCTCACGCAGATGAAGCGCTGGGGGCATCTGAAGGGAGATGTCAATTACAAGACCGTGGCCGAGCAAGTCTACCGGGCGGCGGATTGCGACCGCATTGCCAAGGAGCTGGGCTATGCCACGCATCAATCGACGACGGCCAGGCACGTCATTATGGGGAAGGAATTTGACTCCAACAACGCCGACGCCTATGCGAAGAGTTTCAAAATTCACAGCATGGCCTGAGGAGAAGCGATGGAATCGATGAACCGTACGATGGTGCCAGAAGTCCCGACAGTCCCCGCCGAAGGTTCGATGAGGCTTCATTTCCAGCGGCTCCTGAAGGACTGGCCTTCATCCGCCTGGCAATGGGCGACGGGATGGCGAAGGACCCGGGAGACTCAGGCGGGGCGAGGAGGAGTCATGGCCGCTCGGTCGCAAGGTAACCCGTGGTACATCGCGGGATTTGTGCTCGTCGTGTTCCTGTTGAGCTGGCATTTCTTTACGCTTCGCTCGAGCTTCGATCAACGGGGGTTGAGCGAAGAACAGCTGCAGATGATGGAGTTCAACGGCGACATCGTGCGAGCAGCGGATGGAAGCTACGCCTGGAATCCGGAAAAGGAGAAAGTCAAAGGCATCCCGGGTCCGCTGGCGGTGCTCGAGAAGGCCCGCGAAGAGCTGTCAGAGGCGTTTGTGAAAAAGGGCACCAACGATCATGGCATCGCCTATCTGGTGCTCTACACCGTCTCGCGGTTTGCCGGCGGGTTCCTTGCGGCCTCCGTCATCGCGATCATGGTGGGCGTCATTCTCGGGCTGAACAAAGTGCTCTTTCGTGCCGCGAATCCGTTTATCCAGATCATGAAGCCGATTTCTCCGCTGGCATGGATGCCCCTGTTGCTCTATACCGTGAAAGATCCAAAGTGGACGGCGGTCCTTGTCGTGTTCATGGCGGCCGTGTGGCCGACTCTGGCCACGACGGCTTTCGGGGTCAGTTCCTTGAGGAAGGAGTATTTGCACGTCGCCGCGATCGTGCAGCTCTCATGGTTTCAGCGGCTCTTCAAGGTCATTCTCCCGGGAGCGGCGCCTACGATCGTCAATGGACTGCGCATCTCCTTCGGAAGCGCGCTGGTCGCGGTGGTGCCTGCAGAGATGCTGCTCGGAGAACTGGGGGTGGGCTATTTGAGCTGGATCGAATGGAACAACCTCGACATCGCCGGCGTCATTTTCGCGATCCTTGTCGTCGGGGTCGTCGGCGTGATTCTCGATGCGGGATTCAACAAACTGGCCGGCCTTGTCACCTATCAGGAGTAACCCATGTCCTTTCTCCAAATCGATCATGTCACGAAGTATTTTCCGAACCCGTCGGGTCCCGGCCAGGTGTGCATCTTCAAGGATGCCACCATCAAGATCGAAAAAGGGGAGTTCGTGACCTGCATCGGCCATTCTGGCTGTGGAAAGAGCACGTTGCTCAACATCATTGCCGGGCTGGAAACGCCCAGTGAGGGCGGCATCATCCTCAACGGCCGTGAAGCCAGCGGGCCGGGGTTGGACCGGATGGTGGTGTTCCAGAACTTCGCGCTGATGCCCTGGATGACGGTATTTCAAAACATTGCGCTGGCCGTGCGTTCTGCCTATCCCGACTGGAGTCATGAACAAGTCACGGCCCATGTCAACAAATACATCGCGCTCGTCGGGCTCAAGGGAGCGGAGGACAAGCGGCCTACGGCCTTGTCGGGTGGCATGAAACAACGCGTCGGCCTCGCCCGGGCGTTTTCCATCGAGCCCAAGGTCCTCCTGCTGGACGAGCCATTCGCGCAAATCGACGCCTTGACCCGAGGCGTCATTCAAGAGGAATTGATTCAAATGTGGAACACCTCGAGAAATACGGTGTTCATGGTGACGCACGACGTCGATGAGGCCATTCTGTTGTCCGACCGTATTCTCCTCATGACCAATGGCCCGGAAGCGCGAATCGCCGAGGTGGTGCACGTGTCGATTGCGCGGCCGCGGTCACGGGAAACGATCATCGAGCATCCGCATTACTATAAGATCAGGAACCATATCATCCACTTCCTCGTTCGCCACGCCAAACATGAGACAGCGACATCGGGTCCATCCACGAATGGGACGCCTGTCATCGTCAATTTTGAGGAGGGATCGGTTGTGACGCATTAGGCGTCGCGGCGAACGAAATACCTCAGCAGGGCCGGCACAGCCAGACGGACATCGGATGCAAGAGGCAACAATCGTCAATCACCGTTTCCACCAATGAGGGGGACCTATGGATAAAGAAAAGGTGCGGACCATTGTGAAAGAAAAGCGTCAGAAAAAGAATGTCACCATCGCCGAGGTCGCTAAAACCGTCGGCAAGAATCCGACCTTCGTGGCTGCCGCGCTGAATGGGAACCATCGCTTTACGACCGATGAAGCCAAGAAGGTCGGAGCGTTGCTGGAGCTGGACGGGGAAACGACGGCCGCTCTGAGCAAGTTTCCGGTTCGCACCGATTTTCCGAATGCGGCGGATCCGTTCAAATATCGGTTGTTGGAAATTATCGGAGTCTACGGCGATTCGTTGCGCGATCAGGCCAATGAAATGTTCGGCGACGGCATCATGAGCGCGATCGATTTCACGCTGGACATGGAGAAAGTGACGGGGAGCCAAGGGGAAGCGCGCTGTAAGATCACCTTGAACGGGAAGTGGCTGGAGTACAAGACCTTTTGAGTCTTACTGGGAGGGGCTGAAGCCTCCATCGAAACGAGTTCATCGGTTGCGGAGCGGCTGAGACAGTGTCGTCTTTAGCCGGTCCGGGGCAAATGTGAACGGACAAAGGCGTCCGTCATTCGAAGAGAATGGCGGACGCCTTTGTGTTTGCGGCGATCACCGGAGCAGGAGGGTGGGAAGCTTATGCAGAGACAGTTCGGGAACGACGCATGGATGACCGCCCTTGTCCTTTGTGCAGGGGTGATGGCGCCGGAGACCGCTTCCGCGGAAACGATTGCCGCGGCTACCGTAAGCGGGGCGGACACGGCCTGGGTGTTAGTTTCTGCCGCCCTCGTGCTGGCGATGACCGTCCCGGGATTGGCTCTGTTCTATGGCGGGCTGGTGCGGAGCAAGAACGTGCTCGGCACGATCATGCACAGCTTTGTGATTCTCTGCCTCATCAGCCTCTTCTGGGTGTTGCTCGGCTATAGCCTGGCGTTTGGACCGGACGTCAAAGGCGTGATCGGCAGCCTGGCCTGGGTCGGCTTGAGCGGCGTCGGCTTATCGCCCCATGCGGTCTATGGCCCGACGATTCCGCATCAAGCCTTCATGGTGTTTCAGTTGATGTTCGCCGCGATCACGCCCGCCCTCATTACCGGCGCGTTCGCAGAGCGGATGAAGTTTGGTGCGCTGATCCTGTTTGCACTGCTCTGGTCGCTCCTCATCTATTGTCCCATTGCGCACTGGATCTGGGGCGGTGGATGGCTGGCTGGACTTGGCGCGTTGGATTTTGCCGGCGGCGCAGTCGTGCACATTAGTTCGGGCATCAGCGCCTTGGTCTGCGCCCTGGTGCTGGGAAGGCGTCAGGGCTACGGCACGGACTATATGGCTCCGCACAATCTGCCGATGGTGCTGTTGGGAACAGGCCTCCTCTGGGTCGGATGGTTCGGCTTCAATGCGGGCAGCGCGCTCGGCGCCAATGAAACGGCAGTTGTGGCGTTCGTCGCCACCCACACCGCGGCGGTCACGGCTGCCTTGACCTGGATGACCGTGGAGTGGTGGCACCGCGGAACGCCGACGGTGCTTGGAATTGCGAGCGGTGCCGTGGCGGGACTGGCCATGGTCACGCCAGGCGCCGGATTCGTGACCCCCTTCTCGGCGCTTTTCATGGGAATGGCTGCTGGAGGGTTGTCGTATGTCGCCATCATGAAGAAGGGGGGGCTCGGCTATGACGATTCGCTGGATGTGGTCGGGATCCACGGCGTAGCGGGAGTCGGCGGCATTCTAATGACGGGTCTCTTCGCCTCGAAAGCGGTCAATGCCGCAGGCGCTGATGGTCTCTTGCAAGGAAATGGCGCTTTTTTTGCGGTGCAGGCGCTGACAGTCGTTGTCGTTGGACTGTTCTCTGCCGGAGGCACATGGGTGATCCTCAAAGTCGTGGATCGGGCTGTCGGGTTGCGCGTGACGCCGGAGGAGGAGCGCATGGGTCTGGATCTGAGTCAGCATAACGAGCGTGCCTATTCATAAACAGTCTCAGATGAAAGGAGGCGTAGCATGATCATGTCTGAAGAACGGTCATGTGAAGGAACGACATGTGAAAGGCGGCTTTTGGAAATTCTGCGTCAACAAGGACCGCAGACGCTCGACACTTTGTGCGAACTGCCGGAATTCACGTGGGCGCAGGTACTGCTGGCCGTCGATCACCTGAGCCGCTCCAGGGATATCTTGCTGGAGCTGGTCGGACCGCGAGAGTACCAAGTCTCGTTGGCGGAAAGGCGAGCGTGAGGGCGCCAGGCGATCAGACGCTGTGGCTGTTGGTGTCCTCGACGCTGCTGGCGTTGGCCGTGCCAGGCGTCGCGCTGTTTTACGGCGGCATGGTGAGAAAGAAAAACATCATGAACACGATCGCGCTCCCGTTTGTCGCGCTGGCGGTCGTATCGCTCGCATGGACGCTCGTCGGCAGCGGCTGGGCAGCCTGGAACGGGGCCGAACACGCCGCGGGTCATGAAGAGGCGCTGCGTTCGTTGTATCGAGGCATGATGGCGTCGGTCGCCCTGGCTTTGGTGGCCGGAGGCATCGTTGAGCGTATCCGCTTTTCGTTCTTTCTCGTCTTCGGACTCTGTTGGGTGGCAACGGTCTATGTTCCATTAGCGCAATCGTTATGGGGAGTGAACGGGTGGCTGGCAAATCTCGGCAGCCTGGACTTTGCGGGGGGCGCAGTGATCCACATTAGTGCCGGTGTTAGCGCGCTGGTGATGGCGATCACCATCGGGCCGCGGCATGGATATGGACGCATCGACATGATGCCGAACCATTTGCCGTTCTCCTTCTGCGGGGCCGCGTTCATGTGGGTGGGCTGGTTCGGATTCACCGGAGCCGCCGCATCAGTGTCGATGGCGGTGGTGACCAGCGCCTTTGTGGCCATCCAGTTGTCGACGGTCGCCGCGGCGCTTGCCTGGATGGCAGTCGAGTGGCTCCAGCGGGATAAGCCGACGGCCTTGGGAGCCATGAGCGGCGCCGTCGCAGGCCTGGTGGCCATCGCGCCGGCGGCAGGCTACGTGAGCCCGTTGTCTTCGCTCGTGATCGGCGTAGGAGCGGGAGGCCTCTGCTACATGGTGGTCAATTACGTAAAGCTCATTCTGGGGTACGACGACTCCCTGGATGTCTTCGGAATGCACGGGGTTGGAGGCACCTGGGGGATGATTGCGACCGGTTTGTTTGCATCGACTGAAGTCAACGCAGGGGGAAGCGACGGGTTGTTCTACGGATATCCATATCAGTTTTTCGCTCAGGTGGTGGCCGCCCTTGCCGCGTGGGTCGTGGCCGGCGTGATGACCTGGCTGTTGGTGAAGGTTCTCACGATGATCGTCGCGCCGCGCGTCGACGAAGAGGCGGAACGGATGGGATTGGATCTTCATCAACACGGTGAGAAAGGCTACACGGGGTAAGGCCATGGCCATTGTACACGACGATATCGGGCGGCGCCGTTTCCTGAGCCAGGCCGTGATGGGATTTGGGATGCTGTTCGGCATTGGCACGCTCGGCTTCCGCTTCCTGCAGTTTCTCTTACCGACACAGACCCGCAGGGAATCGGAGGCCGTGCTGATCGGCGCGGAGTCCCGCATTCCGCTTGGAGAAGCCGTGCCCATGGATCTTGGCGGCCGCAAGATTCTGGTGTTGAGGACAGAAGACGGTGTCGCGGCCTTTTCTCGACGCTGCACGGACCTGGGCTGCCTCGTGTCGTGGAACAAGGAGCGGTCGCAGTTCATCTGCCCCTGCCATCAGGGCACGTTCGACCGCACCGGTCTGAACATTGCCGGGCCTCCTCCCCGGCCGTTGGACCGGTTGCAGATCGTCAAACGTGGCGAGCAGTTATACGTGAATATTCAGGCGACGTAGCGAGACTCCGAAATCATCACCTATTCCGTAGGGTGAACGCGTGGCATCGACTGTTTCCGAGAATGCGAAACAAGAACCGGGCGAAAAATCCTGGGTGGATTACATCCAGAAGGACCTGCCCCAGCATCTTGATTGGTGGCCCTATACGCTGGGAGCGCTGCCGCTGACCCTATTCGGCCTCTTGGTCGGGACCGGTCTGCTGCTGACGTTTTATTACGTGCCGTCACCGGAACGAGCCTATGAGAGCGTCGATGAGATTACCAACGAGATCTACCTCGGGTGGTTCGTGCGGGGCCTGCACAAGACCTCGGTGGATCTCATGATCCTGTTCTTGTTCTTCCATGTCATCCGAGTGTTCATCACGCGTGCCTATCGAACGCCCGGCGAGCTGAAGTGGGTGAGCGGCTCGATCGTGCTGTTCGTCACGCTGGCGATGGGGTTCACTGGCTATTCGCTCATCTTCGACAACGTCTCCTATTGGGGCATGACGGTCGTGACCAACATGATCGGGACGCTTCCGGTAATCGGCACCCCGCTGCTCCATCTGTTGCGAGGTGGTGAGGAAGTCTCGGGCGTCACGTTATTGCGACTGTACGACCTCCATACCAAGCTGCTGCCCGTGTTATTGGGCGGGCTGGTCCTCGGCCATGTGGTGATCGTACGCCTGTTGGGGTTTGCGGAGGTGAAAGGCAGCCGCGGGTTCCATTCCTTCTACCCCGAGCACACCTTGAAGATGGGCGCCATGGCGACGGGACTGCTTTTGTTAATCGTCAATATCGTCATGATCTTTCCGCCGCTGTTGGGACCGCCGGCTAACGTCCAGGAGGTGGCATCAGACGTGTCGCCCCCCTGGTATTTTTCCGCGCCGTTCATGTGGATTACCTTGCTGCCTGGCCCTCTGGCGCTGTGGAGCCTCCTCGGCTTTGCCGGGCTCTTTGTCGTGTATCCCTTTCTGGACCGGGTGCTGGATGAACGCGGATGGCCGATGGAGATCGTCAATGCCCTTGTGGCAGCCACCGTGGTCTGCGCGATGGCAGGACTGATGTATCTCGATACGCTGATGTGAAGATTGGGCGCTCAGCCGTCCGCTTTTGATGGCTTACAAGGAGGTTACATGGACGAGCGCAATAGACAGCCTGATGAACGTGAGGACGAACATGCCCGTTCGAGCAACGGCAAGAAAAACTTCGCCCGCTATATGATCGGCGGGCTCTGCCTGATCCTCTTTCTCGCACTCACGGGCGTCGGCTATGTCCAGGTCGAAGAGCGGCGAGGCGGCGGTCTCCGGCCGTTTGTTTCCGGAGAAAACAAGAAATGCATCGACTGCCACATGGCCAAAGACGTCGCCGTGGGGGGCATCAACGATTGGAAAGTCAGCCGCCATGCGCCGAAGGGGATCGGCTGCGTCGAATGCCATCGGGCTGAGAAGGGCGAAGCGGACGCCTACGACCACGAGGGATTTCTCATCTCGACGCTCGTCACTCCCAAGGATTGCATGCGATGCCACGATCGAGAGGCCAAGGAATTTGCCAAGTCCCATCACGCCAAAGCTGCGCAGTTTACCGGCTCATTGGACAATTTTCTGGGCAACGTCGTCGAAGGTCCGGAGATCGTGACCACCGGGTGCGCCGGCTGTCACGGCAGCGTGGTGAAGGTGATGGAGAAGGGCAAGCTCCATCCGGCCACCTGGCCCAACTCCGGCATCGGGCGGGTGAATCCCGACGGCTCGAAAGGCACCTGCTCCGCTTGTCATGCACGGCATAGCTTCTCGGTAGCCCAAGCCAGGCAGCCGGAGAGCTGCGGCCGCTGCCACATGGGGCCCGACCATCCGCAGATTGAAGCCTATTATGAAAGCAAGCATGGCGTCATGTACGAGGCCAACAAGGAGAAGATGAAGCTCGCGGACCCGACGGAGAAGTGGCATCCAGGCAAGGATTATCTGTATCCCACCTGCGCTACCTGTCACATGAGCGCGACGGGGACACAGGAGGTGACGCACGATGTGGGAGACCGTATCAGCTGGACGCTACGGCCGGTGATCTCCACGCGTCTCGAGAACTACGAAGACCGGCGCAAAGCCATGCGGCAAGTCTGCGCGTCGTGCCATAGCGAACAGATCGTGGACCGGTTCTTTACCTCGATGGACCAGGGCATCAACCTGTACAACGACAAATTCGGCAAACCTGCGAAAGTAGCGATGGACCAGCTGCTGGCCATGAAGAAGCTTACGCCAACGCCATACGACGAAAAGATCGAATGGATCTTCTATGAATTGTGGCACCACGAGGGACGGCGCGCGCGGCACGGGCTGTCCAAGATCGCGCCTGATTACGTCCACTGGCAGGGGTTCTACGAAGTGGCCAAGACGTTCTACACCAAGTTTCTCCCGCTGGTGCGGGAGCTGTCGCCGCAGGTGGCGGAGGAGATGCTTCGTCATGAGAGCCACCGCTGGATCGAAAAAGGCATGACAAAGGAAGAAATTGGCCAGATGTTGGAGTTCTATAACAAGGAAATGCAGGGAAAGAGGGGAGGAGTGGATGGGTAGGCTCCACGCTGTTCCCCTTGAGCAACGTCCGCGGTTGCGCTATCCTGCGTCTCGCCATTCAAGAGGGACGCAATGCCAAAACGGGTTCGCAGTGGGTTAACACGTACTGACATTCTTCACCGCTACGTGGAGCGGTTCAGACAACAACTGATCAAGCTGCGGCTGTTCCTCTCCCGCAAGCGGAGCACGACGACCATTGAGGACTTTGATGAGGCGGCGGAAGAGCTGATCAGCCAGGTGTTCGGAGCTGCCTCGGATGAAGCCGAGGCCTATTTCTACGCTAAGAGTGGGGAGTCCGCCTTATTGCCTGAGGAGGCCCAGGAAAACGGAACGCACGACGTTGAGCGTGAAAGCCTCCAACAACGCCGGCAAGTATTGGAAAGTTGCCTGGCCGATCTCGAGATGCGTCGCGTGGTGCAGGCAGCACGACATGGCAACGGCAAAGAATTTTCAAAGTCGAAAGTCGAAGACTACATGTCCCACGACGTGCGCAGCATCCATCGAGCGGCCACCATTAAGGAAGCCGGGCTGCTGTTTCAGAAATACAAGGTGGGTTCGCTGATCGTGGACGACGGATCCCGCTATATCGGCATCGTCACGGATTCCGATCTCAGTCGAAAAGCCGTCGCCAAGGGTCTGGACCCAAACACGACGACCGTCACGTCCTGTATGAGCAAATCGCTCGTGACGATCGAAGAAGACGAGTTGCTGTCGGAAGCCATGGGGCTGATGAAAAAGCAGGGGATCCGTCACCTGCCCGTGACCGCCGACGGCACGATCATCGGCGTGTTGTCCGTCGCGGACCTCCTTCGCGCCTTGACCGACTGACCGGCCTCCTGGTCAGTCGCGCGCAGAGACTTCTTCCTCAAAAGCCTGAACCTCCCCATCAATTGTTTGGCTACGGCGACCCGGCGCGATCATCGGCCCGAGCGTTGGCGCCGATAGAATCGGACACCACACCGATTGCAGTGCCAGGGGGGAACATACCCAACAGACGGAAGAGAAAATCCTGCCAACTGTGACGGGTGGCACGATGGCATTCTTCTGATGAACAGTACCGGCAGTGCATCCGGGACGCTGGGCTGTATCTGCCGCCTCTCTCCAGCATGAGCCACTCGGTTGTCACTCGCTCCGCTCGCGCCGCCTGGAGGATCGGCCGCGTGAGATAAGAAGGTTAAGAAGAGACGGGAGTCAGCATGTTCGCATCGCGAGCCAGCACCCATTTGCCGTGGTGCTTCTTGAGCACCGATAGCGTATGACCCGCACGGGTCACGGATGAGCCGCCGGCCGACGGTGTCATGACGACTGAAAGCTTGGTCCAGATGAAGGCCCACTCGCCGAGAACGGTGATTTCTTGGATCTCGCTGGTCCCGTCGAACTTCGGTGCGTCTTTTCCCATTTGAGCACCTGCTGCCGCCGCAAAGTCGGCCTTGCGCATGGGTGGCTGGCCAGGCATGAGAAATACGACGTCATCGGACATCAAGGATAGAACCTTCTCGATGTCACCGGCCTTAGTGGCCGCGATCCAGGTGGACACTAATTCACGAATCTGCTGCTCATCGCTCTGAGTGGACATGGCCCCGCAAGGCTATTCTTGGGAACCAAGTCGAGTCAACTGGTAGAAGGCGTTGGTGTGACCGGTTGGAGGGCGGAGAGGACGTCGCTCCTGTCAGGAATTTTCAGCGTGCGAGCGGTAATGATGGGCTACAGGGAGCGGATTGATCCAGATCCGATCCGCTCTCCTTGCGGCTTCAAGCTTTCCTGGGGGACAGCCTCTCCTCTTTCCCAAAATTCCAGATCGTTTCCGCTTTGCTGCCGATGTACCAGAAGCTGGCTGCCAGCAGCGCGAAGAAAATCGCCTTATGGAGGTTGTTCCAAAATAATTCGAAGAAGCGGGTATAGAGGTTGATGCCCAGGAATGTGACGCCGAAGCCTTTGGTGATATCGTTGTCGTGCCGCAAGCCGTGATAGATCGCCCACCCCGCCACCGCTGCGAACAGGATCGACCAATGGAACAGCTCGATCTGCTTCACCCGTTCCCACGCATGCATGTCTCCATAATTGCCGAATATGGACATGATCCATAACGCAATGAAGAGATAGAGCAGGCCCATGACCAGCGTGCTGCGATGGAATCGTGCCGCCACCGGATGGGGTTCCAAGGCCAACGCGCATCCCGTCAGCACGGTGCCGAAGAGGACGAAGCGTAGCGGATAGTTCATTCCCAGATAATAGGCTCCCCAGCCGGACATATAGCCGGTCTCCGTTCCCATCCAGCCGCCGAGTGAAGCCAGTGCAAACACCCAGATCAGATTCGATTCCAGCGCGACGCCGAGGATGGCGTAGACGAGAAACGACAGCAGCAGCAACAGCGAATAGTGGCCGCTGCCCGTATCAAGCGCCGCCCCGAGCTGTGATACAGCGCCGGCGGTCGTCAGCACGCCGAGAAAGAAGATCGCTTCGTTGCGATAGACACGATCCGGAGCCTGTTGCCGCTTGCTGAGTCCCAGGCGGTACAATCCTGCCGCCACGACAGCCAGGACCGCGCATTTAAGCAAGGGAGGGGCCTTGAAGATAACTTCGAGCAAATCTTGAAGCATCCGATCGGAGAGCGCCGCACTGACCGACGAAATGATCGAGAAGAGCGCAATCCAGAACGAGTACTTGGCCAACTTCCGCCAATCGAAATACTGCACTTCAATCGTGCCGGCAAGTATTGCGGCCTGCGCCTCAGGAATCACGCCGTCCTGTTTCCATCGTGCGATGGCCTCTTGGACCACGGCAGCCTGCTTGCGGGGAAGCTTCATGGCGGGCCCTCGTTGAGGTGAGAAGCGAGTGGGAATCGGGTGAGCCGATTATAGAGCGGATTGGAATTACCAGCTATCGAAAGGAGAAATGGTGCGCCAGCTCGCAACGAAATATGATGCTCCTTCCGAGCTTGCTGGTCCTTCCTTTCCCTAAAGCTTTTAGAGAGCTCTTCCTCTTTGGCGGGTGACGCTGACCTGGGCGCCCAGTCGCCTGCAGCGGGGTCCCCACACCGGGCGGGGTGCGAAGCCGACTGGGCTGGTCAGCGGCAGGACCCGCCTTTCTTGTTCCTCTCACAGCTCAATTCGCTCCTCCCGCGCTCACATAGCTCTTTCGGTACGTGGTGACCTTTTCCAAATAATTGCGGGTTTCTTGATAGGGAAGATCGGCCCGTAACTTGTCGTAGAGGACGGCGGGTTGAAGGCCATTGATCTGCTGTACGGCGGTTGTCCGATTCTTGGAGAAGGTACGCAGGACGTTGCCGGGGCCCGTGTTGTACGCGGCGATCACACAATATTCGCGCGAAACCTCGTTGGCCACCTCCTCCAGTTGATTGAACGTGAGCACGTTCAGATAGGCCGTGCCGAGCTCCACGTTGTTCTGGGGGTCAAAGAGATAGTCCCTGGTTGGCGCGACATCCTCTCCCTTCGCCCGGCGATAGGCTTCGCGACCGCCGCTCGTCGGCACCAGTTGCATGAGGCCATAGGCCGGGGCCGAACTGACGGCGTAGGGATTGAAATTGCTTTCAGTCCTGATGATCGCGAACACCAGGCTCGGACTCATCTTGTACTGTTCGGCATAACGAAGCACCATTGTACGATATTTCTCCGCCTGCTTTTGCGGAAGGTTCACCACCATGTTCATGTTCACGAACGTGGCTTGTTTCCTGCTTTCGCCCTGTTCGATGACTCTCGTGCCGATTTTCTTGTCCAACAGGTGGTTGGCGAAGGCTTCCGCCTCAGCCTGCGTGCGTACCGGTTTCCCATGTTGGTCCAACACGAGTCCGAGCAGGTAGGGTTCTTCGTTGTTGTTTACCGGGACCTCTTTATCCGAAAAGACATCCACCACACGGGGATCCTGCGGCGTCAATAGTGTCATTACCACGGCATGGCTGAGGCTCTCCTGAGGATTCTTTTCATCCACCGTTTCCACGGTAATCTGCCCGCGGTCGAAATCGACGATGGCACGGCTTCGATAGTTTTGCGTGTATTTCACATATTTCTTCTTCTCGGGAAGCTTAACTTCTTTTGGTCCCCACTTTTCTTTGACGTTACCAGTCAGGGCATCGTACAGCGCCTGGAATTCGTGCTGAGCGGCATGAAGGTCCTTGAGCAGCCGTTCAGGGTCACGCGCATAGTCATCGAGCCGCCCCTTGGCGATCTTTGAAGGGTCTTTCCCTCCAATGAGCGCGACGACATCCCTCCCGGTCCGGCCCGCGACTGCGTGCTCGGTGGCCTTTAGCATTCGATCCGTCGACTCGCAGCTAAGTAGAGCCAGCGAGAGGAAGGGCAATACAAATACGCGAAGCGTCAGACCCAGCATGGGGGGCATTTTACTACAGGAAAGACACTCAGTCCTCTGAAAGTTTTGTTTTGTCTCCAGAAAAAATAGATTACAGAAATTTTACATCATCCTTACCAAGGACCGATTGAATCCGAATGACTTTCTGATTACATTCGGACGCATGCATGACATTCTAAAATTTACACTCTTCTGTGTGTTGTTCCTTGGTCACGACTCGGTCTGGGCAGGCGGGGACGAATGGAAAACGAGCCCAAAACCGGCGGACACGTCCTGGTACCAGGCCAGGCTCACCCCAATGTCCGATGGTGTTCCCATGGCGCCGCCCAACGTGCGGAATCTGACGCCCGATACCGATCGGCCGCGCACACAAGGGATCCTGGCATCGACGACGTGGCTCAAAGGCGCATTCTCTACGGAAACGGAAGTCGCGACCAATCAAGCGATCTCTCCGGGAGACGATCCCTCAAGTCGCATGATGCGACTCGGCGTCAGCGGCTCGGCGGGGCTCGTGCGCTACGGCATGACCTATCGCACGGCGGATCAGACTTTCTCTCAGACACCAGGCCAAGAGCAGAGGGAAGCCTGGGGAGAGTGGAAGAACGGAGCGATGGCGATCCGCAGCGCCGTCGGACAACGAAGTCAACTCGACGCCGACGCTACAGGCAATCGAGTGCAACAGAGTTACAACCGGATCGATGTGTTATGGGGCAAGCCTGCATGGCCGCATCTCGCACTCAAATATGCGCAGAATGCTGCGAGCAACACGATAGATCCCTTGAGCCTGGTTCCGCAGAGGGCCGATCATCACCGGGTCGAGGCAGTGGTCGGCTATGGCGGTGCGATGTGGAAGGCCAGCCTGGCCTCCAGCTATGGCCTTGAAACCGATCTCATGAACCATGGCGCGGAGAGACAAGTCAAAACGCAATCCATCACGGCCTCGTTGCGTCCGCATGAGTCGCTCACCATCACGCCCACGCTTGGCTATCGTGCCGAGCAGCAAGAATGGTCGGGCGGGCGGATAGATTCGCCATCAGCATCCCTCTCCATGAATTACACACAGAGCCCGCGGATGAACTTTTCTGCGACGGGGAACTACTCTGGCCTGCGATCCACCGATAAGCTCATCGAGTTGGACAGCATCGGCGGGAAAGGCATCGTCTCATTGGAACTCGAACCGGTAAAAGACTGGAAACCGCAGCTCTCTCTGGAGGGTGGCTATAATCTACAAGTCAATCGACTCATGCCCTCGGCTCAAACCGAAAACCTCTCCGGCCTCCTGCGCCTCGTCCTGGCCACGATGTAGAATTCACCGCGAGTAGCCTGTCCCGATGTTTGTCCCATCAGAGCTGAGGCTTGGTCTCGGTTGACTTCTCGCCAACGGACACGTAGAACAAAGGCCCTGGCATCCTTGCCCGCCCTGGCTCGAGTCATCCTGCCTGCGCGTTCATCACCCGATCTGAGAACCAGTTCGCCATCATCTTATGCCACCGACCATGCTGCTCAGTTGTGAGTCCATTAGCAAGAGTTACGGGGTGAAACCGCTTTTCTCCGACCTGTCGCTCGGGCTCTGTGAAGGTGATCACGTCGGGCTGATCGGTCCCAACGGATCCGGCAAGTCGACGTTGCTCAAAATACTGGCCGGCCTTGATGAGCCGGATCGCGGGAGCCGGTCAATTCGGCGCCAAGTCCGCATTGGCTATGTCCCCCAAGAACCGTCGTTTTCCACGTCTCACACGGTCGAGGAAGCGCTCACCCAAGTTCTCCTCGATGGTGGTCTGGACCCCCATGAGCACGGCGGCCGAATGGCCAAGGCCCTCAGCCTCGGAGGCTTCATAGCCGTCGACCAGTCCGTCGCTACCCTCTCCGGAGGTTGGAAGAAGCGTCTGGCGATCACGCAGTCGTTGATGCTGGAACCAGACGTGTTGCTGATGGATGAACCGACCAATCATCTGGACGTTGAGGGAATACTCTGGTTGGAAAAAGTGTTGCAAGCCGAACCCCATGCGTTTCTCGTCGTCAGCCATGACCGGCGGTTTCTGGAATCGGTGGCCTCCCGCATCTGGGAATTAAACCGCTGTTATCCAAACGGCGTGTTTCAAGCGAACGGCCGGTATAGTGATTTTTTGGAACAGCGCGATGCGGCACTGCAGGCGCAGGCCGATTATCAATCCTCCCTGGCAAATCGTGTGCGGCGCGAAGTGGAATGGCTCCGCCGCGGGCCCAAGGCCCGAACGACGAAAGCCAAAGCGCGTGTAGACGCAGCCGGGCGCCTGATTGACGAGTTGCAGACCATCGAATCCCGTCAGGCACAGAGTACCGCAGGGATCGACTTTACGGCGTCCGGGCGAAAGTCCAAACGGCTTCTGGCGGCTGCCAGGCTCGGCAAATCGCTTGGCGGGAAGCCGATCATCAGGGATCTCGACTTGCAGGTTGGCCCCGGCGAACGAATCGGGCTTCTTGGCCCCAACGGTAGCGGGAAGACCACTCTTCTGAAGTTGCTGGCCGGAACTCTGCAACCGGATACCGGAACCATCACCTGCGCCGACCGGCTGCGCGTCGTCACCTTCGAGCAACACCGCGAATCACTGGATCAGCAAGCCACACTACGGCGCTCTCTTGCACCCTCGGGCGACGCCGTCGTCTATCAAGACCGGTCCGTCCATGTGATCTCATGGGCGAAGCGTTTCCTGTTCAAACCGGAGCAACTGGATCTACCGGTCTCCCGCCTGTCCGGCGGGGAGCAGGCCCGATTGCTCATCGCACAGCTGATGCTCCAGCCGGCCGATCTGCTGATTCTGGACGAGCCAACGAACGATTTGGATATTCCTACGCTCGACGTGCTCGAGGACAGCCTGTTGGAATTCACGGGAGCGCTTGTCCTCGTGACGCACGACCGGTGGTTGCTGGACCGTATCTCCACGCGGCTCCTCGCACTAGACGGCACGGGCCGCGTCGAGTGGTTTGCCGACTATGCCCAATGGGAAGCCTCACAAGTGCGGAATGCCGGAGATGCTAGTCGGTCCGCGGCTGCACTTGCCGGCACGGTGAAGAATTCTTCCAAACGGAAAGGGTTGTCCTACCGCGAACAACAGGAGTGGGACAAGATCGAGGAGCAGATTCTCAAGGCCGAGAAAGCCGTAACGAGCTGTCAGGCGGCAGCGAACGATCCAGCTATCGCTTCCTGCGCGGAAGCCCTCCATGAACGGTACAACGCGCTTCAAGCTGCGCAGGCCGAAGTCGAACGTCTCTACGCACGCTGGACCGAACTCGATGAGAAACGTACCAAGACTGTGAACAGCGCGCAATAGCACTCGGCAATCGACCTGCAAGGCTGCCGCTCATTCCGAACGCCGCGCTAGATGCCGAGGCTTTGAGAAACGTTATAACGGAAGGTGCTTGAGATCAGGCGGCGACGTTTGATTGTGGCTTCTCAGACGTGTCCTTGCCTTCGGTATTGTCTCTCAAGCGGTGTGCCTGACGAAACTCGGCCAAGGCCTTCGGTCCGAGGAAGAAAAAACCAATCACACATGCCGCCAATGTTATGAGTTTTAGCATTAGAGGGTGTCCTGTACGAGAGTGCCTAGCCGAAATCTAGCTCCATCATCCACATCCGGTCGCCTCGGAACCTCTCTAGCAAACAAGTCGTGTAAAATCCTTCGTAAGAAGCCGGCGTCTCCAGCATCTAGAACGTTTCTCCAGCTGTCTCAACGGCCAGGATGGCAGCCTGGCGCGCCTGTTCGAGACCGGCACGAGCCAGTGCGTCCACACGTTCGTTATCCGTGTGACCTGAATGTCCTCTGACCCAATGCCATTCGAGCGTGTGACCAACGGTCAACGCATCGAGACGACGCCACAGATCCTCATTCTTGACGGGCTCATTGCTCGCTGTTTTCCAGCCGCGTCGCTTCCAATTATGAATCCAGATGCTGATACCCTTCTGCACGTACTGGGAATCGGTATAGATTCGCGCCTCGACCGGATGCCTGAGACTTTGCAAGGCCTCAATGACGGCACGCAGCTCCATGCGATTGTTGGTCGTCGCCGGCTCACCTCCGAACAGCTCCGTCTCGATGCTCTCCACGCGTAGTAAGACGCCCCAACCGCCAATTCCTGGATTTCCACAACAGGCACCGTCCGTATAGATTTCAATCCTGTCCACGTTTTCTTATGTGCTCCGCTTAAAGGAATCAGGGCTCACTACGGTCTATGTGGGCTCACGGCTCTCCGATCGCTTGAATGCAGCTCGAACCAACCAACAAGATGTAGAAATTGGTGATCTGAAGGGTGCGTATTCGCTTAATAGGCGTTCGATCATTGAGTTTTATCCGCGAGCGGAACTCGCCAACGTCTCCCATTGGCCTGCCGTCTTTTTGCGCACCTTCGATGGTGTTCGTGCCGAGCCCCATACCGAGCACAATAGGGGTGCAGTCTTCTCCCATCAGCACGCCTTTGACGTCGGCATTGCTCGGCTGTAGCTCGGTGGTGATATTGATGCAACCTGACAGGAGCAGCGTGAACAGGAAGACGAACACAAGCTGCATCGGACGGACTCCTTCTTGAATGTGGGAACATGAAAAAGCCAGACAGGCTACCGGTGCGGGAAGGGGTGTGTCAATCGTGATAGAGGCAACAGGAGTATTAATGTTGTTATCCCGACGCTAGAGAGAGCAGTGCATAGGAATGCGAGCATGAATCGCATCAGTTTCTGGCTCCGTTCTTGAATGCTCTTCCCCGCGACTTGCGAAGACTCATATCATACAGGCGCTCGCCCAGAGACGTTTCCTCCAGCGTCAATGAGTGATTCGGCCTTCTCCTTAGCCATAGCTATCAATTTTCGGCGTGAGGTATGAAAATACGGCCGCTGGATCGCCTGGATTCGGATGCCATATCGAGCGCAGCTCTGCTTGAGGTGCAGTGATATGTAAAGCACCGCCCGCCCACATGGAATGGAGGGAGACATGAAATCTCTCATTGCAGGTTTACTCTTCTTCATCACTCTCATTCAGGGATGTTCCACTCTCTCAGAGGGGCGGGGAACGCCTGCATCTACGAACACGTACTACGAACGCCGATGCAGTTCCGGGGTTCTGTTGGAGCCGCTCGATGCCGAAGCGCAGCTGTCGCCCGAGCGCCTGGCATTGTTGAGAGGGCAGTTCTCCATCACGGCATTTGAGACCGCGGCCGCGCTTGGAGTGGTTCCTTTTCTGGATCACCTCTTAACTCTCGAGACCCAAGTAGGTCCACGTGGAGAAGGGCCGGCGCTCGAGTATGTTCGGGAACGCCGGCATATCACAGATCGCATTACGTTAGGAATTCTGGACGTATCGAGTGTTGCCGTCGAGGCGGGGTGCGAGCAAGGCCGCGCGACCTTGTTGGCCGAGCACTTGCAAAAGTCGCTCGACAAGCGCCAGAACGTCTATACCATCCTCGGTTTGGTCGGCAGCGGTGTCCTTACAGTCATCAGCGGAGCCATCGGGGTAGGGGCTTCCAGCATCGGCGTCTTGAACACGGCGAATGTTGCCACGGTGATCGGCGGAGCCAGCGAGCTCATTTTTGGATCAGCCGCGTTGATTGACACGACCGGAACTGAGGAACTTCATCACGAGCGCAATCTTCTAAAAGACATTTGGACCGGAGAGAACAGCACCTTTGTCCCCGCCGTCTGGTCCTTCCTGAACACCCGATTGACGGACGAGCCGGCTCAGCCGACCTTGCGAGAAACCCTGATTATGAGGTGGCGAGAAGAGGGCCGCCTTGGTCCACCAGGGTCGGAGGACGAACAGCACCGGATCGACCTCTTTTTTGGAAAGGGAGGCCGTTACACGATCGATGAGCTCCGAGCGAGAGCGGCGATGCTCGATCTCCTCGAGATCGATATCAGTCTGATGCACCAAGGAATGAACCGACTGATCCGGGAGCTCTTGAGGCGAGACAAGGTCTAGCTGACGGTCCTTCCGAGCTTGCGTGTACTTCCCGTCCCTTCGGGCAGGTCAGAGACGGATGTCTTGCCTGCGATTTTAGCGAAGGCGAGGGGTACCGTCGACTCGGCCGGCGACTTTGACGGTTGGCATGGTGGTGGACTTCGGTCGCTTTAGCGACGGCTCTGTATGTCAGATGGTCCGTTGACGAACGTCACAATGGACCGAGTTTACAGAGCCGAGGCGTCTAGTGACCATGCGTTTTCAACCGTCGCGGAGCCGGCGCACCGAATCCCTGCAAGCCTCACAACTTTCCAAACGTCCTCTCCCAAAACTCCCTCACCTTCCCCATATGCTCTTCAACATCTGTCTTCAAATGCCTCGCTCCCGCCTGCCAGTCGTCGGTGGTGTAGCCGACGCGGCGCGCCAGAAAGATAAACTCGTCTGAATCGGCGGGCGGAAGGACCAAGTCCTTGGCATGGCCTCGCACCATGCGTAGTCCGTCGATCAGCATCCGGATAAACAGGTACGCCTTTCGGAGATTCTCGCCGTTCTGCCGGCTGACAATCCCGCACTCAACAAGTCCCGCAAGCGCCTGCATAGCGTTCGGCGTGCGCAGCACCGCATGACGGTGCCCGTGCATGAGCTGGAGGTATTGAATGGCGTATTCGATGTCGACGACCCCTCCGGGACTGAGCTTGGCGTTCACAGTGCCGCGCTCGACGAGTTGTTTGAGTTGTTGCCGGCGCAGGTCGAGGGCGGAGGCCACATCCCACGGCGCCGCGCTATAGACATACCGGTCCCGATGGACTTCGACCTGTTTCCCGAGGGCGGCATCGCCGGCGACGTGGCGGAGCTTGATCATGGCCTGCCGTTCGAACGGCACGGCGAGTCCTTGCTCACTGTAATACGCGGTGATTTCGTCCAAAGGATTGGCCAGAAAGCCTTTGCTCCCGTGGGGACGCAGACGGACGTCGAGATGAAAGATGCCTTCCTGCTTGGCCTCGATCCACTGCAGCAACTCCTGCGTGAGCCGCTCGAAGTATTCGCTGTTCTCGATGCCGGCTTTGCCGTTGGTACGGCCGGCGCCGCCGTAGACGAACAGGACTTCGATATCAGACGCATAGCCCAACTCCCGGCCGCCGAACTTGCCCGCGCCCATCACGGCAAAGGAGCAGGGCTTGCCGTTCGTCAACCGGGGGGCGCCGTACATCTTGTTGAGTTTCGCCTGGCAGTCTTTCAGGCTGCGTTCGACGATCACTTCGGCTAACTGAGTCAGGGCGAGGGAGAAGTCGGCGAGGCTCGTGTCGGGCTCGACGATGTGCTTCATGTCGATGCGGAACAGTTCCTGATCCTTGAAGCGATTCAGCGCGTCTTTCCGTCCAGCGTCATCTTTGGCTCGGTCCACGACGCGGTCGAGCGCCTTGCGGAGCGCCGCGCGCGGCGTGATGAGAGGCGCGTCACGATAGTCGTGAAGCAGCGGCAGGAGGTGATCATGCTGACGGCGGAGAAAGTCTTCCCAGAGAAAATCGCTGGCGCCGAGGAGCCGGGCCAAGAGCGGAAACGTTTTCTTGTCGCTTAGAAAGGCCAGGGCTTCCTCACGAGCCTTGCCCTTCGTCTCCTGAACGGTGAGATCGAGAAATTGGTCAAAGGCTTCCAGGGCCTTGGTCGGGTCCGGCGCCCAGGTGAGGGCGTGGGTGAACTGCTTGATGAGGACAGCCGTCAACCGCAACTGCTGCTGCTCAGCCGGGTCGGTCAGTTTCTGGCCGTAACGGTTACGTACGGCAAACCGGTCATGCAGCTTGCCGCCGTCGAGGTCGATGCGGGCTGTCGTGATATACACGTTTCTCATCGCAAGCGCATTGGCGAAGGCATAGAGGAAGGCGGGCGTATCGTCCGAGCGGATGTCCATGATCGTGTCGGTCGGCGATTGGCTGTTGTCGAACCCAATTTGGACCGGATGCAGCAAGCCGCTGAATGAGCCTCGCCGCTTGCCCAGATGTTCTACCAGGTGACGATTCACCGCATGCCGGGCTTCCTCGGACTTGCCTTCGTCCAGCAGGCCGATCAACGTACGGAGTTCGCCTTTGAAGCGCACTTGATCGTCCGGTGTGAAGGAGGCGTCGCCGACCGGTTGCACGCGAAAAACGTCCACAATCTTTTTCCGGCTCAAGCCGGGACGCTGCTTGGGGCGTTGGCGCGGACCTTCGCTGTAGGCGGGCCTCGTGGACGGGCTGGAAACCGCCCCCTCACTGAATGTGTAGATCTGACCTTCCTCGATGTTCAGTCCGAATGCCGACAGGAGGCCACAGATGGTGGCGAATTCTGCAAAGTAATCGTAGGCGACGACCGTCAGCTCGAAGTGGCCGTTGCGAAATTCGGACACGGAGCACTCGGATAGATGATCCGGCGTCAATACCGCTGCCAACCGGACATGCTGTGCGATCGTAGGGAGGGGGATGTGGCGGAAATACTCCCCGTCCATCCGGGTGACAAAATCACGAAGAATATCCGGCGGGACGTCCGTAGAGAGGGGACTGAGGGCCTGAAGCAACTCTTCACGGTCCGAATTGGCCATTGGGCAGTCAGTATATCTCACGAGTGTTCATTGTGCGCAATACAGGCTGACAGTATAATGCCGCGCCGGCAGGATGTTGAAAAAGGTCGTCAGCTACGTTCTCGCATCGCTCAGCGGCTCGACATACGCACCCCGGAAAGAGCTGTTCCGGAAGCTCGGGGCGGGCGGGTGAGGAAGGTCTGCGTCACCGCTTCGCTCGCTGCGGCCTTACCGACGACCTTTTTGACCAGTCTGCGGGATATTGGTCTCATCAACTCATGTTTGCCGAGGAGAGCTTGGGTACCAAAAAGGCATACCGTCGCCCGTTGAGCAAGCGAGAATCCTCGAAGTCGGCTCCGTTTCTAGTCCAACCTGCGATCGGAAAGCCCGACCCCACGCCGCTGTTGCTTGCGTCGGAACGCAATCCCCAGGAGGTACGCGGCATCCTGACGGCCTACGGAGTGACGGACGTCGAACAAGCGGATCGTAATCTCCAATCCATGGCCGGTCACCCGCACGAGCGCCATCAGCTCGTCGCCATCCTGCCGATGCTGATGGAGTCCATTGCGCGCACCGCCGATCCGGATCAGGCGCTGAACCATTGGGAGCGGCTTCTCGAGAACATGACGCGTTCCACCTTTCTCGACTATCTGCACAGCTCTCCGCGGATGCTCGACCTGTTATCCACCATTTTCGGCAACAGCGATTCACTCGCCTTCACGATCATCCGAGATCCCATGTTGGTCTATTGGTTGGCCGAAGAGGACGTGCTCTCCAAACCGTCGACGAGAGCCGGTCTCGAGCAGGCCATCCAAAAGCAATTGGCCCGTCTCACCGTGAAAGAGCTGAAACTGGCGGCGCTCCGCCGGTTTCGCCGGCGTGAGATGCTCCGCATCGGTGTGCGGGATCTGCTGCGGCTGGCGGACGTGTCCGAGACGACGGCATCCCTGTCGGATCTGGCCGCACTCCTGATTCATGCGGGCTATGAAATTGTTGATGCCGACCTGCGCCGGCAATACGGCCGGCCCATGCATAAGAGCCGGCAGGGGAAATGGGTGGAGACGGGTTTCGCCGTCATAGGGATGGGAAAGCTCGGCGGGCACGAGCTGAACTACAGCTCGGATGTAGATCTGATCTTCGTCTACGCGTCTCACGAAGGAGAAACCCGAGCGAGGCAAGCTGCCGCCAAGGCGGTGGCTGCCGGCATTGCGAATGAGGAGTATTTCGAGATCCTCTCGCGCGAACTCACCAAGGCCTTGAGCGAGCCGACCAAGGAAGGGTACGTCTTCCGTGTCGACCTGCGCCTTCGTGCGGAGGGATCGGTGGGACAACTCGCCCGGTCGTTGGATGACTATCGAAGGTACTATCTGACACGGGGCCAGATCTGGGAGCGACTCGCCCTGCTCAAAGCCTGGCCGGTGGCCGGCTCTTCTGAAGTGGGCAAGGCGTTCTTAAGGGTGGTGGCGCCATTTGTGTTGGGACGAGGCAATGCCAATCCTGGCCTGGCCGGCGCCATGGCCGTCATCGACGATGTGCGAACGGTCAAAGAAATGATCGATGCCAAGATGGCCGATCGGGGACATGAGCAGCGCAACGTCAAGCTTGGCACCGGCGGCATCAGGGAAATCGAATTCTTGGTGCAGACCATTCAAGTGCTGGCCGGTAGAGCCGTTCCGACATTGCTCGACCGAAGTACGCTTGGGTCGTTGAGGGCGTTTGCGGCGAAGAAACTGTTGCCGGCGAAGGAGCGCGATGCCCTTTCGGCCGCCTATCTGTTCCTCCGGGACGTCGAACACAAGCTGCAGATGGTGCACGATCTGCAAACGCACTCGTTGCCGGATAGGGCTGAAGAACTTGCGCACTGCGCGATTCGGATGGGATACGACACGAAAGATCGAGCGCGAGGTGTGACCCAGTTTCTGGCCGATCATCAATACCACACCGAACTCGTCAATCGGACGTTCCGGGCCTTCTTTCATGAGCGCAAGACATCGCGCCTCCTGAAAAAAGTCCTGCAGTCGATCCGCGCTCGCCGCTGAGTATAAATCCCTCTTCCAGGACGCGCCTCGGTGTCTGGATCGCTCCTAGGAAATCAAGTTGGAGAATTCTGCCGTGATCGGATTCGTGTGGGTGTCAAAACCTATAGCCCACTTCGATGATGTACAGGTCCACACCCAGGGCATCAGAACCGTAGAGACCGGCATCGGAGAAGTGCTGAAGACGGAATCCCGCAAATGCGTGAGGGATTGGATGGATTTGCAGTCCAGTGGTTCCCACAATTTGGACGTGCCCCCCGAAGTCCTGTGTGCCGTATTTGTCCCGACCGAAGAACCCTAGTCCCAATCCTGCGTCAAGCGACACGAATCCATCCCAGCCGCTTAAGGCTATATTGGGTACAACAGTCGCTATGAACCCCGTGTCTCCTCCACCATAGAGGGCCCCCGCACTGGTGATCAGTCTTGTCTCGACATTCCAAGGACTTTCACCAAGCGGCCATGACCAAGGAAGTCGGAAGGTGGCGGCTACGTCGAAAAGGTTAAAATTGTATGTCTGTTGTTTTCCCAAAAGGGGACTTTTCCCACTGAACCCATACCGTGGGCCGATGCTCAAGAGAGTGATATCCCCCGCAATGCTCTTTCCATCAATCAGGATGAACAGCCCCAGAATAGCGATTGTAGCAACCAGGGTGTGAAGGATGAATGAGTCGGAACCACCCAGCCTTGGCAGGTTGGCTTTCTTTAATCCAATGAAAGGCAGCATCGTTCCATCCTGCCACGAAAAGTGCAGAGATTTTTGTCCAAATAAGACGATGGTGTACCAGAGTATTAAGTTGGTCAAGCAGAAGTACGGAGCTAGTATCCCGGCGGAAACCTCATGCGTCGTCGCTATGAAGGGGAAGCATCCCCATACCGGAGGTCGCGCTCGCTGGAAAGCGAGAGATGCGTCTCGCCCCATTGATGGGAACTGGCGAGACTCCACGGCTCTTCCATAGTAATCGGTTTGAACCGCAACCCGTACAGGCCGCCGTAGACAAGATAGGCCAGACCTGAACCGGAGTCTTCGACGAGTTGCCCATAGGCCGGACAGGGAGGCGACTCCACGTTGTCGCTCCATCCTGTCACCCAGTACCACTCGCCGGCGGAGTTTCGATCATAGAGCCGCACTTGAATGACCGGCTTGGCGGGCCCAGCATCCTTGAACCGGGCGAAGACACCGTCTACGCAATTCTCGTTGGACTCGACTTCGATGATCACGTCAGATCCTTGGAGGAGGTGATCTATTGTAGTCCCGGCGCCGCGGCGCAACAAACACGAAGGGCCCGGCGGTTGCCCGCCGAGCCCTTCAATGCGTTCACCGAGCTCTCAGCGAGCTCGATCGCCGTCTTCTTTAGTACATCCCTTCCATGCCGTGGCTGTGGCCATGGCCGCCGCCGCCCATCGGTTCCTTCTTCTCTTCGGGGATGTCCGTGATCATGACCTCGGTCGTGAGCATCAACCCCGCGACGCTGGCAGCGTTCTGCAGCGCCGTGCGGGAGACTTTCGTCGGATCGATGATGCCCGCCTTGATCATGTCGACATATTCTTCCGTTGCCGCGTTGTAGCCGGCGTTGGTGTTCTTGTCGTCACGAACCTTTCCCATCACGACCGACGCTTCACCGCCTGCATTGTTCACGATCTGGCGGAGCGGCTCTTCCAGGGCGCGCCGGATGATGTCCAAGCCGACCTTCTGTTCCGCCGGAACATCCTTGATGGTGTCGAGCGCCTTGATGCAGCGGAGATACGCCGTTCCGCCGCCCGGGACGATGCCTTCTTCCACCGCCGCCTTGGTCGCGTGGAGCGCGTCCTCAACGCGGGCCTTCTTTTCCTTCATTTCAGTCTCGGTCGCCGCGCCGACATTGATGACGGCCACGCCGCCGACGATCTTCGCGAGACGCTCCTGCAATTTCTCGCGATCGTAATCGGAGGTCGTCTCTTCGATCTGGGCCTTGATCTGTTTCACGCGGGCTTCGATCTTCTTCGGATCGCCATAACCTTCGACGATCGTGCTGTTGTCCTTGTCGATTGTCACGCGCTTCGCACGGCCGAGATCGGTCAGCTTCACGTTTTCCAACTTTATGCCGAGGTCCTCGGAGATCACCTGACCGCCGGTGAGGATCGCAATGTCCTCCAACATGGCCTTGCGACGATCGCCGAAGCCAGGAGCCTTCACGGCCGCCACGTTCAAGGTGCCGCGCAGCTTGTTGACCACGAGGGTGGCCAGCGCTTCGCCTTCGACTTCTTCCGCGAGGATCACGAGCGGCTTGCCCATCTTGGCCACCTGCTCGAGAACCGGGAGGAGGTCCTTCATGCTGCTGATTTTCTTTTCATTGATGAGGATGAGCGGCTCTTCGAGTGAAGCTTCCATCCGCTCGGCGTTGGTGACGAAGTAGGGGGAGATGTACCCGCGATCGAACTGCATGCCCTCGACGACATCCAGGGAGGTGGTCATCGACTTGGCTTCTTCGACCGTGATGACGCCGTCCTTGCCGACTTTCTCCATCGCTTCCGCGATCAGGTCGCCGATCGTCTTGTCGTTGTTGGCTGAAATCGTGCCGACTTGAGAAATCTCGGTCTTGTTCTGGCAGGGCTTGCTGAGCTTCTTCAGCTCGGCGACGACCGCTTCCACGGCCTTGTTGATGCCCCGTTGGATTTCCATCGGGTTCGCACCGGCGGTGATGTTCTTCACACCTTCGCGATAGATGGCTTGGGCTAATACCGTGGCAGTCGTCGTGCCGTCACCGGCAGTATCGCTGGTCTTGCTGGCCACTTCGCGGACGAGCTGAGCGCCCATGTTTTCGTAGGGGTTCTTGAGTTCGATTTCCTTGGCGACGGTCACGCCGTCCTTGGTGATGGTCGGGGCGCCGAACTTCTTATCGAGAATGGCGTTGCGGCCCTTCGGTCCGAGCGTCGCCTTGACGGCATCGGCCAGCTGGTTGACCCCCTTGAGAATGGAGGCCCGAGCTGCCTCGCTGTACAGTAGTTGCTTAGCCATGTGATTCCTCCGTTAAAGTCAGTCGTCTGGTGGTTGATTCAGATTAGTTAGTAAAAACCCCGAGGATATCTTCTTCTTTGAGGATCAAGCACTCTTCGTCCTCGATCCGAAGCTTGCTGCCTGAATACTTATCAAACAGGACCTGATCGCCGACCTTGACGTTTTCCACCTTCTTGCCGACGGCTTGAACGATTCCCCGTTGGGGTTTTTCCTTGGCCGAGTCCGGCACATAGATCCCGCCTGACGTCCGATCCAATTCTTCAGTGTAGGTCACGAAAACCCTGTCGCCGAGGGGCTGGAAGCCCTTGGCCACGTTCTTCTTCTCCTTCGCCGCTGTGCTCATAACGCAAACCTCCTCGTGGTGTAAGTTAACCCGAAAGATGTCGACAATTTAGAACGGGTTCGCACTCGATGGCGCAGGTCTAAGACCCCAGCGCGAGCAGAATCCCTGATCTTGCGAAGCTGAGCGAGAGATAGCCCCGTCTTCGATTGAGTCAAGGGGGACCCGCCGAAAAAATCTTTTGGCCCCCCGAGCGCTCGGGAAGTGGGGATAATACCGGAAGGTCATCCGGATATGCCAGACTATTCGGCGGAAAGGTGGGAAAAATGACTCAGGCGCGTAACCGGTCGAAATCCTTTATATCTTTCTTCATGTAGTCCCGCAGGCGCTTGATGATGCGGGCCTCCAGCTGGCGGGTCCGCTCCTTGGTGATACCGTATTTGGCACCCAGATCGTCGAGGGTCAGGGGCGTTTCGGACAGGAGGCGGTTGCGCAGAATGTCCTCGTCGCGTTCGTCGAGGGTCTTCACGAATTCAGCCAGCTTCTCCCGGAAGAGGGTTTGCAACTGGTCATGGGCGAGCTGCTCGTCGGCCGGTACTTGTTGGGACGGCAGAATATCGAGCAGGCTGCCGTCCTGGTCTTCTCCGATGGGTTGATCGAGCGACAACTCCCAATTGCCGAGCCGCTGGTCCATCTCGACCACGTCGCGCTCGCGGACGTTCAACCGATCAGCCAGCAATTTGGTGTCCGGTGCGAACCCCTCACGCTCGAGCTTGGATTTTTCCTTTTTGAGGTTATAGAAGAGTTTGCGTTGGTCCTGCGTGGTCCCGATCTTGACCAGTCGGTAGGTATTCAAGAGATAGCGCAGAATATAGGCACGTGACCACCATGCCGCATAGGCATGGAAGCGCACGTTCTTCGACGGGTCGAATTTCTTGATGGCTTGAAGCAGGCCTACATTGCCTTCCTGGATCAGATCCATGTGGTCGGCGCCGGTATGCAGATATTCGGCGGCGATCGCGACCGAGACCCGCAGATTCGCCATGATCAGCCTCACGGCCGCGTCCCGGCTGCCATGCGTGCGGTATTCCTCAAAGAGCCGGAGTTCTTCTTCTTTCGATAAATAGGGGTGGCGCCGGATTTCGGCCAAATATTGTTGAAGGGCGGTAACCGGCACAACCGCCGTTGTGTCGGGACGGCCGTCTGCAGACGGCGGCAACTCCGTCGCGGGCGTGCCTCCTTCCGGCAGTTCGTCGACCGGATCGAGCACTTCCGGTTCGAGGACTTCGGTTTCCTGTTTCTTGGCGCGGCGTTTGGCCATAGGAATGCGCAAACTATAGCAGAAGCTCCCGCCTCGACAAAGCTGCCGGTGTCCCTAAGGGGCTCGCTTTCAAGGGGCTCGCTTGCGAGGAGAAAAGCTGTCCCCTATGATGCCTGACCGGCGCGTGAGACTGTCGATCATAGCATGGCAATTCTGAACACCCTTCGGAGCGGACACTGGCCCTCGCTGGCAGGGGCCTGGCTGCATTTCGAAGTCAGTTTTATGACGTGGCTCTTGATCGGTTCCCTCGGCGTGCCGATTGCGGAAGAATTCGGGCTTTCGGCGACGCAAAAGGGATTGCTTGTGGCTTGTCCATTGCTGAGCGGGGCGCTCCTTCGGATTTGGGTTGGGTTGAGCAGTGATCGCCTGGGTGCGAAATTGACGGGCCTCTACCTGCTGGCAGGCGAAATGGGGGCATTAGTGTGGGGCTGGCTGGGCGGAGGAAGCTTTTTCCAACTGCTCGGTATCGGGCTTCTGCTCGGTGTGGCCGGCGCCAGCTTTGCGGTGGCACTCCCCATTGCAAGTCGGGCCTATCCTCCAGCCTATCAAGGGCTGGCGATGGGCATTGCCGCGTCGGCAAACAGCGGAACGGTCCTTGCGATGTTCCTGGCGCCACGCTTGGCGAACTCCGTGGGCTGGCACGGGGTATTTGGGGTGACGCTGGTGCCTGTCCTGGTGACGGCCATTCTGTTTGCCTTCATGGTTCGGGGCGACGCGCAAGTTGGACGACTGAGACCACGCGGGCACTGGTGGCACGACCTTCGTGAGGGGCTCGCACAGCCATCCATGCACTGGCTCTGCCTGTTGTACGCCGTCACGTTCGGTGGCTTCGTCGGTGTCTGCAGTTTCCTGCCGATTTTTCTGCACGACCAATACGGGTTCGACCGGGTCACAGCCGGGTCTATTACTGCCTTGGGAGGCCTGCTCGGAAGTTTCATCAGGCCTCTTGGCGGATACACGGCAGACCGTCTCGGAGGGATTTGCGTGCTTCCGTTTGTCTTCGGAGCGATCGCGGCGACTGTTGCAGGTGTGGGATGGCTGCCAGAAGCGGCATGGGGAGTGGTGCTTCTCATGGCGGGGCTTGCAGCCATGGGATTTGGAAATGGCGTGGTGTTCCAAGTTGTGTCTGACCGGTTCTCGAAGCAGATGGGCATGGCTTCTGGCGTGATTGGCGCAGCAGGCGGAATCGGCGGATTCTTACTTCCGCTCTGTTTAGGTGGGCTCAAGGATCTGACGGGAACGTATGCAACCGGTCTTTGGTGCTTTGTCGTGGCAGCCGGTTGCGCATTGATGACGGTCGTGGCGGCTCAACGGCGGGCTGCGCTGGCCGACCGAGGACTGCACGGATAGGGCCTTTTCCCGCAGCAGGTGGCCCAAAAAAACCATGTTAATCATCGATGTTCAATGATAAATTGATCGTCCCTGACCATCGCGAGTTGACCACTCATCCGTTGATCTATGGCAAAGCCTTTCAACGATATCGAAGACGCCGTCCGCGACATTAAGAAGGGGAAGTTCGTCATCCTGGTCGACGACGAAGACCGGGAAAACGAAGGCGACCTCGTCATTGCCGCAGAAAAGGTGACCCCTCAGGCCATCAATTTCATGGCCAGGCATGCCCGCGGATTGATCTGCCTGGCACTGACTCCCGAGCGCGTCGAAGAACTGCACTTGCCCCAGCAGGCGGTCGAAAATACCGCGGTGTTTGGCACCGCTTTCACGGTCTCGATCGACGCGCGCAAAGACATCACGACCGGGATCTCGGCGGCGGACCGTGCCACCACGATTCATGTGGCAATCGATCCCAAATCAAAACCGACAGACCTGGCGCGTCCCGGCCATATCTTTCCATTGAAGGCCGTACGGGGCGGTGTGTTGCGTCGCGCGGGGCAAACGGAAGGGTCGGTCGACCTGGCGCGTCTGGCGGGACTTCAGCCTGCCGGCGTCATCTGCGAAATCATGAACGAAGACGGCACGATGGCTCGTGTGCCCGAACTCACGAAATTCGCCAAGGCGCACAAGCTGAAGATGGTGACGGTCAAGGCCTTGATCGAATACCGCATGCGCCGGGAAACGTTCATCAAGCGGATGGCGAGCGCGCGGTTGCCCACGATCTTCGGCGAATTCGATGCCGTCGCGTTCGAGAACGAAATCGACCACGTCACGCACATTGCGCTCGTCAGAGGCCGGGTGGACAACGGTGCGCCCACGCTGGTGCGGGTGCATTCCGGCTGTCTCACGGCCGACGCGCTGGGGTCGTTGCGATGTGACTGCCGTGATCAACTGCATGCAGCCATGGAAATCATTCAGAAGGAAGGGCGCGGGGTACTACTCTATTTGAATCAAGAAGGACGCGGCATCGGCCTGCTCAACAAGATCAAGGCGTACGGGCTACAGGATAAGGGCAGTGACACGGTGGAAGCGAATCTCAAGCTCGGCTTCAAGGCCGACCTGCGGGATTACGGCGTCGGCGCCCAGATTCTCGCGAATCTCGGCTTGCATCAGATCAAGCTAATTACCAACAACCCGCGCAAGATCGTCGGCATCGAAGGCTACGGGTTGAAAGTGGTCGAGCGCGTGCCGATCGAGATTCAGCCGCACGCGGGGAATGTCAGGTATTTAACGACCAAAAAGCAAAAACTAGGACACATTCTAAAAAAGGTTTGAGTCGGCTCGCCAAACGCGCACTCCAGAATGGGGGGATCAGCCTGGTCAGTCCATGTGCTCGCTGAAGACGGCACACCAGACCAATCCTATTTTCATTTAGGCGATGCTTTCACGCGCGCACGTTTCGACTGATCCAGGCTGCTCCTGCTGGGTAAGAACAAGCGGCGGGACTCACCTGCGGAAAGGGCGCGTCTCGACATTCCAAGGGGTGGGCGGGTGAGAAATGACGCGCACTCTGGGACTATCCCAACCACCCTCTGAGGGGTGAGACCAAGAGAAAAGAGAAAACACAAGCTCCATGAGACTTCGTAAAGGCTCACATAACGCGACTGGGTTGAAGTTCGGGATCGTCGTCTCCAAATTCAATAAATTCGTCACGAGCAAGCTGTTGAGCAGCTGCGTTGAGGGACTGACGAAACACGGCGTGGTGCCGGAAGATATCGAGGTCGTGCGCGTGCCAGGCGCGTTTGAAATCCCGCTCGTGGCGAAGACCCTAGCCGGGACGAAACGGTTCGATGCAGTGATCTGCCTCGGGGCAGTGATTCGCGGCGACACGCCTCATTTCGACTACATCAGCGCGGAAGCGAGCCGGGGTATTGGCCAGGCGGCCTTAGACGCCGATGTGCCCATTATTTTCGGAGTCCTGACGACCGATACGGTGGCGCAGGCCATCGTCCGAGCAGAGCCGACCAAATTCAATCGGGGAGGCGAAGCTGCGAAGTCCGCGATCGAGATGGCGACCGTGATGCGGATGATTCGTGGCGGTGAAGGGACGGCACCATCGAAGGACAATGCCGGGAAAAACGGCGCCACGAGACGTCCGTCGCGAAAGCGCGCTTCCTAATGTTGGGATCTCGCCATCAGTCTCGCGAGCGAGCGCTGCAGATCCTGTTTCAATACGACATTCACGGTAAACCGGGCGTCTGGCTGGATGAGTTCTGGAAACAGTTCAAAGTGAGCGAGGCCGTCAAAGCGTTCGCCGAGCAGCTGGTCAACGGCGTGTTGGAACACAAAAAGGACCTCGATACGCTCATCGGCAAGTATGCGACCAACTGGAAGGTGAGCCGGATGCAGATCGTGGATCGCAACATTCTCCGCCTTGGCGCCTACGAATTGCTGTGGTTGGACGAAGTGCCCGCTAAGGTGACGGTGAACGAAGCCATCGAGCTCGCGAGGGATTTTGGTGACGAGGAAGCCGCCAAATTCGTGAACGGGATTCTGGACAAGGTGCTGACGACTGAGGCCAAGTTGGAGCGGAAACGGCAAGAGGCTGTTCGGCAGACCAGGCGTCAGGCGTGAGGTTTTAGAACTCTTATGATCGAACGCTATACCCGTCCGCAAATGAAGGTCATTTGGGATCTCAAGCACAAGTACGAGATCTGGCTGGAGGTCGAGCTCCAGGCGACGGCGGCTTTCGAGCGCGCCGGGCAGGCCCCGCGAGGAACCGCCGCGAAAATCCGTAAGAAGGCGAAGGTCGATGTGGCTCGCATCGCCGAGATCGAGAAAGTCACCAAGCATGACGTGATCGCGTTCCTCGAATCGCTGATGGATACGGTTGGGCCCGAACATCGTTTCTTACACATGGGATTGACCTCATCGGACATCGTCGATACGTCGTTGGCCATTCAGATGACCGAGGCGCTCGATCTGATTCTCGAAGGAATCGAAGGATTCTTGGCCGTGCTTAAGCGCCAGGCTTTTCGGTACAAGGCGCAGATCATGGTCGGCCGCTCGCACGGCATTCATGGGGAGCCGATCTCGTTCGGCTTCAAACTGGCCATTTGGCACGAGGAAGTGAGCCGGCATCTCACGCGCCTGCGCCAGGTGCGGAAGGAGATCGCCGTCGGCAAGCTCTCCGGCGCCATGGGCACGTTCGCGCATCAAGGGCCGGACATCGAAGCGTACGTCTGTGAAAAACTTGGCCTGACGGTCGACCCGGTGTCCAACCAGATCGTGCAGCGCGACCGCCACGCCGCCTATGCGACGGCCCTCGCTTTGCTTGGGGCGACGATCGAGAAGATCGCGACTGAGGTGCGCCATCTCCAACGGACGGAGGTTCTGGAGGCCGAAGAACATTTTTCGGCTGGCCAAAAGGGATCGTCGGCGATGCCGCACAAGCGCAATCCGATTGTGTCGGAAAACCTCTGCGGACTGGCGCGGCTCGTCCGGGCCAACAGTCTGGCGGCGATGGAGAATGTGGCGCTGTGGCACGAGCGGGACATTAGCCACTCGTCGGTCGAACGGGTCATCATGCCGGACAGCACCATTCTCATCGACTATATGTTGGCCAAGGTGACGGATTTGATCGAGCATCTGGTCGTCTATCCCGCCAATATGAAGCGCAATCTCGAACTCACGGGCGGCTTGGTGTACTCGCAGCGGCTCCTGCTGGCGCTCATTGAGAAGGGCGCGCAGCGAAAGGAATCCTACGAGGCGGTGCAGCGCAATGCGATGGCGTCCTGGAACGGCTCCGGGGGGTTGCAGGAACTCGTCAGCAAGGACCCATTCATTGCACAGCATCTCAAGAAGAGCGAAATTGCGGCCTGTTTTGATCCAAAATACTATTTGCGGCATGTCGACGACATTTTTAAGCGAGTATTCGGAACCGGCTCACGGTCTCAATCAGGGAAAGGAAGGTCATGAGAGCTCGACACGCTGGGTGCTTTGGGATCGTTGTGTTGGTCGCGTCGCTGTGGGCGACCGTGGCGCACGCGGCTCCCGATCGCGAGAAACTCTTGGCGGACCCAGGCGTCTACGGAACCTTTGCTGCCTACAGCTTCAATGATGACTGGGGGAGGAAGGAAGGTGCCACGCGCATTGCGCTCTTGACCGTACTCAAGGGAGTGGTGGAGCAGCATCGAGAAAAGATCGCGATCGATATGTATCTGTTGCGGGGGCTCTCCGACCGTGCGGACATACTGTTTCGCGTCCATGCCAACGAGATGCGCGATACGCAAAGGTTTCTGGTCGATCTCCAGGGCAGCGCGTTTGGAAAGCAGTTGCAAGTCACCGGGATCATGCATGGGTTGACCAAGAAGACCAACTACGTGCCAGAATTCCCTGATGAAATGAAGGCTGATTTGAAAACGGCGAGCGACCCGGGCCCCAAACCGTATGCCGTCGTCATTCCCATTCGAAAAAGTGCCGACTGGTGGGCACTAGACCAGGAGACGCGGGCGGCCATGATGAAGGAGCACACCGAGGCGGCCTTGCCCTATCATAAGACGGTGAAGCGCAAACTCTACCATTCGACTGGCCTCGACGATATGGATTTCATTACCTATTTTGAAACTTCGAAGATCGAGGACTTCCACAGCCTCATTCTGGCAATCGAGAAAGTGAAGGAATTCCAATATACGAGACGATTTGGTCATCCGATCTGGCTCGGCACGGCCAGGGGGTTGGATGAGATCATCGAGATCCTGGCGCAGTAGACGCCTGGGGACGGTGGGGAGACACCATGGGAACAGGGACACTTATTTACGAAGGCAAAGCCAAAAAAATCTTCACCACGGGTCATCCCGATGAAGTCCTCCAATACTTCAAGGATGACGCGACGGCATTCAACGCGCAGAAGCGGGGAACGATCGTAGAAAAGGGCATCATCAACAATAAGGTGTCGGAACGATTATTCCGACTGCTCGAGCAGAGCGGAGTGCCCACGCACTTCGTGGAGCGGAAGAGCGATCGGGAAATGCTCACGAAAAAGGTTAAGATCGTGCCGGTTGAAGTCGTCGTGCGCAATGTGGTGGCAGGTAGTCTGGCGAAGCGGTTGGGCCTGAAGGAAGGCGAGACAATTCAACCGCCCATCGTGGAGTGGTACTACAAGAACGATGCGTTAGGAGATCCGCTGATTGCGGATGATCATGTGCGTCTCCTGAATCTGGCAACGCCTGAACAGTTAGTGGAAATCAGGCGGCTCGCCTTGAAAGTGAACAGCGTTCTGCAGCCGTTTTTTGCCGAAAGAAGGATGATCCTTGTCGATTTCAAGCTGGAGTTCGGCGTGCACAACGGCCGGATGATTTTGGCCGACGAGATTTCACCTGATACCTGCCGGTTCTGGGATCAGGCGACGAAGGAGTCGATGGACAAGGATCGGTTTAGAAAAGATCTGGGTAAGATAGAGGAGGCGTATCACGAGGTGTTGAAGCGGGTATGCGGGTAGCGGAGACTGAGCCTTGCCCGCTCACACACTGCAACTCGACCGCACTAAGTTTCGCATAGCTCGCCCCGCGAAACTTGTTCCGTTCAAAGCTACGCTCGAACGGAACTTCGAACATCGCGAGCCGTCCACATGGTGGACCGCTCCTGCTCAACTAGTGCGGTGACCCGAGTTTCCGTGATATCGCGGAACAAGGCTCAGAACTCCACCCGCTTTTGAGGAGAAGGGAGACAAAGAAGTAGGGAATGCTGAAGGCGTTTTTGAATTATGGGTTGGTTGCGGCGGTGATCGTGTGGGCAGGGGTCGTCGCCCTGATGGCGTATCGGTTGGACGATTCACCGTGGCGGTGGGCGTTTGCGGCCCTTGCTGTCGGTGGCATTGCGACCGTGGCAGTCATTTTCAAAATTCGACGGTATGTCGACGAGTTGACCAAGGCGTCCGGAGAGCAGGGGAGTAAGTCGTGAAAGCCAAGATTCATGTCACGTTGAAGCAGGGAATTTTGGATCCGCAGGGCAAGGCCATTGAACATGCGCTCGACTCGCTGGGCTTTAAAAACGCCGCCAACGTTAGGGTCGGCAAATATATGGAATTGGATGTGAGCGAGAAAGACAAGGCAAAAGCCGAGGCACAGGTGAAGCAGATGTGCGAGAAGCTGTTGGCGAATACGATCATTGAAGAATATCGGTACGAGTTGACGTGAAGTATCTTGGAAAAAGGGCGCGGGTCCTGTCACTGGCGGAGCCCACCGTGCTCGTTCCCCCGTCCGGTGTGGGGGGAGACAGGGCGGCCCATTAGCCTCTTGTGCTCGCGGAACGCGGCACACGGGAACAATCGTATTTGCACATTGCGGGAGGTGCTCGTTCGACGCGCGCACGTTTGAGGCAAAACGGACCTCCCCTAGAAAACGAGTGAGCAAGTGCGAGAAGGGTTGGCAGACGCTGCGGGCGTCTGGTGAAAGCCGCGTCTCAGCGCGGCAGGGTGGGCGCGTGAGAAGGCCCTCCGCCAGTGCCACCCGCTCAAGATTCGCTCAGCTGCTTTGTGGGAAAGGGAAGAAGTGAATATCGGGGTGATCGTATTTCCTGGCTCGAATTGTGATCACGACTGCGAGCATGTCTTCAGAGATGTGCTGGGACAGAATGTGACGATGGTCTGGCATAAGGAAACGTCCTTGGCCGGTCTGGACGGCGTCGTTCTGCCGGGAGGGTTTTCATACGGAGATTATCTTCGTACGGGAGCCATTGCCAGGTTTTCACCGGTGATGCCGGCGATCAAGGAATTCGCCCAAGGTGGTGGCTTGGTCATGGGCATCTGCAACGGGTTTCAAATTTTGCTCGAGGCAGGATTGCTCCCGGGGGCGATGCTGCGGAACCGCTCGCTCCACTTCGTCTGCAAGGATGTTCGTGTGCGGGTAGAAAACGCCGCCACTCCTTTCACTAGTGCATGCCAGCCCGGCCAGGTGCTCAACATTCCGGTCGCCCACGCCGATGGGAATTACTATACCGACCCCGTGACGCTGGCTGGACTGCAGGCCAATGCTCAAGTGGTCTTTCGGTATTGCACACCGGAGGGGAAGATCACGGCGGAAGCCAACCCGAACGGCTCCCTCGACAATATCGCCGGCATTCGCAATGCCGAAGGCAATGTGTTGGGCATGATGCCGCATCCCGAGCGCTCCGCTGAGGAACTGTTGGGGAATGTGGACGGTCGGTTGATTCTGATGTCCATGCTGGAGTCGTTGAAGAATCGGCCGCTGAAAATGGTGGGGGCGTGACCGCGGGTCCTGCCGATGATCAGCCCGTCCGTCCTCGCATCCCGCCCGGTGTAGGGACCCCGCTCCGGGCGGACGGGCGCCCAGATCATCGTCACCCGCAGTCATTTTTCTGTGAGGGAAAGCGGAGAAGAGAAAAAGTGTAAAGGGGCCTGATCGCTCTTGGCAAGTCGCTTCAAGACATGGGCTCACCGTTTGTAGTGGCCGGGAGGAAAAAAGAGGAGTGCGCATCTGGGATATTTCGCCGAAGCGGTTGTGCCGGAATCATTTGCTCGGCGAGCACCGGGAGCTCCACGCGATCTGGTCGGTGCTGGTAAATGGCAAGAAAGGCTATGCGCATCATCCTGAGACCTTGCGCTGGCGCGGCAAGCTCAAGGCTCTCTATGGCCGGCATGACGCGTTGGTCCAGGAGATGGCGGTTCGCGGATATCAGCATCGAAGCCCGTTGCCAAAGAGGTCGGCACGTGGCAGCGCTATTCAACGTGCCGTTGTCACCACGAAGCGTGCGCAGGTCGAGATCTTGAGAAAAAAGCGCTGTCGCTGTGATGTGTAGGGACTTATGAAGACGAACACTGTTGACATCAAAGAACTCTTGGCACAGCACAATCTGACGGAAGACGAGTACAAGAAGATTCTCGAAATCTTGGGCCGCGAGCCCAATCTCACTGAACTCGGCATGTTTTCCGTCATGTGGTCGGAGCATTGTTCGTACAAGAGCTCGCGCGTCCATCTCAAGAAGCTTCCGACTACGGGGCCTCGGGTGGTGCAGGGACCGGGGGAAAATGCGGGCGCCGTCGACATTGGAGACGGCTTGTGCGTCGTGTTCAAGATGGAGTCGCACAACCATCCGTCCTTCATCGAGCCCTATCAAGGAGCTGCCACCGGCGTCGGCGGCATCCTGCGCGACGTCTTTACGATGGGAGCGAGACCGATTGCCTTGCTCGATTCGCTGCGCTTCGGCGGGTTGGATTCGGCGAAGAATCGTCACCTGATGAGGGGCGTTGTGGCTGGGATTGCCGGCTACGGCAACTGCATGGGGGTTCCAACGGTGGGTGGGGAAGTGCGTTTCGACGACATTTACTCCCTGAATCCGCTTGTGAATGCCTTCTGTCTGGGCGTCGCGCACAAGGACAGGATCTTTCGGGGCACCGCCGCGGGTGTCGGCAACCCCGTCATCTACTTTGGCTCGAAGACGGGCCGAGACGGGATCCACGGCGCCACGATGGCGTCAGACGCGTTCGATGATGAGTCCGAGCAAAAACGGCCAACCGTCCAGGTGGGCGACCCGTTCCAGGAAAAATTACTGCTGGAAGCCTGTCTTGAATTGATGGCGAACGACCTGCTCGTCGGCATTCAGGACATGGGCGCCGCAGGGCTGACGAGCTCATCGTGCGAAATGGCCTCGCGGGCCGGGAATGGCATCGAACTGGATTTGACGCATGTGCCTCGCCGTGAGCCGGGGATGACCCCGTATGAATTGATGCTCTCCGAATCTCAGGAACGCATGTTGATGGTGGCCAAAGCGGGAAAGGAAGAGGAGTGCCTCAGGATTTGCCGGAAGTGGGATCTCGACGTGGCGGTTGTCGGCAAGGTCACGGGGGACGGCCTCTTGCGAGTACTCGATCAAGGCCAGGTTGTGGCGGAAATTCCAGCGAAAGCCCTGGCCGATGATGGCCCAAAGTACGAACGCCCGTACTCACCTCCTGCGTATCAGGACATGCTGACGAACCTTAACTACGATTCCATTCCGGACGTCAAAGACGCGAATGCGGCCCTGCTGACATTGTTGTCGAGTCCGACGATCGCCAGTAAGCGGTGGGTGTATGAACAGTACGATCATATGGTGCGGACCAACACCATTGTGAGGCCAGGGTCCGATGCCGCAGTGGTCCGGATCAAGGGCACGAACAAAGCGGTCGCAATGACCGTCGATTGCAACGGCCGATATTGTCTTCTGCATCCCTATGAAGGAGCCCGGCTGGCGGTGGTGGAGGCGGCCCGCAACCTCATCTGTTCCGGAGCCGAACCGATCGGCCTGACGGACTGCCTGAATTTTGGAAATCCCGAGCGGCCCGACATCATGTGGCAGTTCGTCCTGGCGATCGAGGGTCTCAAGGATGCCTGCGAGCATTTCAACATTCCCATCGTCAGCGGCAACGTAAGTTTCTATAACGAAACCAACGGCCTGTCCATCTATCCGACCCCGATGCTCGGGATGGTCGGATTGATCGATGAGGCCGATCGAGCCATGACCCAATGGTTCAGGGAGGACGGCGATGCCATCGTGCTTCTGGGCAAGACCAGGGAGGATCTGGGCGGCAGCGAATATTTGAAAGTCTTGCAGCATCGGGAGCAGGGCTCTCCGCCCCTGCTGAATCTCGAAATCGAAAAGGCGCTTCAGGATTTCGTATTGAAAGTGATCCATGAAGGACTGATTCAATCCGCGCATGACTGCTCGGACGGCGGACTTGCGGTGGCGTTGGCGGAATGCTGCGTGTCTGGGCCGCGCGCGGCGCGAGGGGCTGTGGTAAAATTAGGGCTCGGTTCATTGCGGCGCGACGCCCTCTTGTTTGGCGAAAGCCAGTCGCGAATCATCCTTTCGACAAGGTCGAATGTTGTGGAATCGTTGTTGAGTCGTGCAGCCGAGGCCGGTGTGCCGGCCGCCAAGATCGGCACCGTGGGCGGGGATCGCTTGGTCATCGAAGTGGAGCCGGGTAAGGTGAGCGATGGTTGCCGCGTTGATCTTCCTATTGGCGAGGTGTCGGACCGCTGGGTCCATGCGATCGAGGAACAGTTGAGTCAGGAATAACGGTTGGGGTATGCGCAAAGAACTTCCCATCCTGAGTCCCGATAAGTTTCACGACGAGTGCGCCGTCTTCGGCATCTACGGCCACAAGGAAGCGGCCAATCTGACGTATCTCGGACTCTATGCGCTGCAGCACCGCGGACAGGAAGCGTCCGGCATCGTCTCCGCGGACGGCGATCATTTCCACCTGCATAAGGGCATGGGACTGGTCGCGGACATTTACAACAATCAGACCCTCAAGAACCTCACAGGATCGATGGCCATCGGCCACAATCGCTACTCGACCGCCGGAGGCCAGGACCTCAAGAACGTTCAGCCGCTCACCGTCAATTTTGCCTTCGGGAATCTAGCGTTGGCGCACAACGGGAATCTCATCAATGCGCAGGTGCTACGCAATGAGCTCGAAGCCTACGGCGCCATTTTCCAATCCACGTCGGACAGCGAGGTGATCATTCACCTGATTGCCCATTCCCGGGCCGACACGTTGCTCGCCCGGATCATCGACGCGCTCAGCCAGGTCCGTGGGGCGTTCTCCGTCGTGCTGCTTACCGACGACGGCATTATCGCCGCGCGCGATCCGCACGGGTTCAGACCGTTGTCGCTTGGACGGTTGCGGGATACCTATCTCGTCGCGTCGGAAACCTGCGCGTTCGATCTGCTGGATGCCGAGATCGTTCGAGAGATCGAGCCTGGCGAGCTCGTCGTGCTCAATGAACAGGGCGTCACGAGTTACAAGCCATTTTCGTCCGTCCAGCCGGCGATGTGCATCTTCGAATATGTGTATTTCGCGAGGCCGGACAGCAAAATTTTCGGAGCCAATGCGGTCTATACCACCCGAAAAGCCTTGGGGCGCCAGTTGGCGCAGGAGTCCTGGGTGCCGGCCGATGTCGTCATTCCTGTGCCGGACTCGGGCGTGCCGGCGGCGCTGGGCTATAGTGAAGGGGCCGGCATTCCGTTCGAAACCGGCTTGATCAGAAACCATTATGTCGGACGCACCTTCATCGAGCCCGAACAGTCGATCCGGCACTTCGGCGTGAAGGTCAAGCTGAATGCCGTCCCCGAGGTGCTGCACGGTAAACGCGTCGTCGTGGTCGATGATTCACTGGTCCGCGGAACCACTAGCCGCAAGATTGTGAAGATGATCCGTCAGGCCGGTGCCAAAGAAGTGCACATGCGGATCAGCTCCCCGCCGATCATTTCACCCTGTTTCTACGGCATCGATACGCCGACAAAGAAGGAATTGATCGCGTCGAGTCATTCGTCAGAAGAGATTCGCAAGTACATTACGGCTGACAGTCTCGCCTATTTGAGTCTCGACGGCATGTTGAAATCTGCTCCCGGCGCTCCCGATCACTACTGCAACGCCTGCTTCACCGAGCGGTACCCGATTTCCTTCACACGGGCCGAAGAATTCCAACTCGGACTGTTCGAACGATCGAGCTAGAACGCAAGTCTCACCGTTACCTGCTGTCTCCTTCTCACCAAGTGCCTCTCTCCTCCGCCTGTACGGCTGCCGTTGCTCCCCAAAAAAACTGCATGGTAGGATAGCGCGACTGCACGATCATATCGCCTCATGGAGGTCCTCATGAACCGTCTTGCCGTCATCCTTGGCGTCGTTCTGGTCCCTGTACTGTCTGTTCACCTCCTGCTTGCCGCAGGATTCTTCAAAGTCGGCGAAAAAGCGCCCTCCTTCGCGTTGAATGCCATTAGCGGCGAACCCGTCTCATTGGATGCCTATAAGGGAAAGGTCGTTGTGCTCGGGCTCTTCCACATCTGCGACCCCTGCATGATGCAGGGTACCAACTTGCAAAAGGTCTATGAAGCGACTCAGGGAAAGAATGTCGCAGTCGTCGGGGTCAATTCATCCGGCAATTCCAAAAAGGAGGTCGGCGAGTTTCTGTCTGCGTTTCCAGTGAAGGTCACCTATCCGTATCTCCTGGATCCTGGCAAAGTGACTGATAAGCTCTACGGCGGCGGCAAATTCATTCCGAATGTGTATGTCATCGATCAGCAAGGCGTCATTCGCTGGCAGCGAGTCGGAAACATGGAACTGGCAGGAGCGGACGTCATCATTGCAGAGGTGGAGAAGCTACTGGCTGCCGGGAGCAGCAGCAAGATGTAAGCAGCGGGTCTGCTGCGAGAGAGGAAACTCCAGAATGGATGAGATGGAAGAGGGGAAACAGAAGTTTCTGGAAGTGGTGAAAGGGATTGACCCACAAGTATCGGTCGTGATCCCGGTCACGCCGTCGAACAGCATGTTCCTCATATCGCTCACGAAAGGGGCCAATCGCAAATTCATTACGGTGCCAGAGGACGACATCATCGATTTGCCCAACGAAGCCGGCATCCTCACCAAGGTCACCAAGACGGTCAAGGATGCGGTGGGTTCGCTATGAAGCGGTCCGCGCTTCCACTCAAGGTAACCATACGGCGGTCATGAAGCCACTTTTTCCCGGTATCTGGCAGTGGTCCTGGTTTTCCGAAGAGAAGCAGTTGAATTTCAACGGCCTGTTTCTCACGGTCGGAGAACATAAAATTCTTGTCGATCCGCCTCCCATGACGGCAGAGGCCAGCACCTTTATCCGACGACAGGGTCAACTCGACTACATTATCGTGACGAATCGAGACCATGCGCGTGAAGCGGGGGCTTGCCAGTCGGATTTCCGCTGCCAGTTGCAAGTTCCCGATGCCGATGCGCCTCAGATGGATCTCAAACCGTCCAAGACCTTCAAGGACCAAGAACTGTTGCCCGGCGGCCTCTGGGTCATTCACCTGCAGGATCAGAAATCGCCTGGTGAATCGGCGTTGTTTCTTCAACAGGGGAAAGGTGTGCTCATCGTCGGCGATGCATTGATCGGCAAACCGCCCGGCGCGCTGTCGTTATTGCCGCCGGAGAAATATGCCGATGCGGCCAAAGCCAAAGCAGGGCTGCGCCGTCTTTTGAAATATCAATTTGACGCCATCCTTGTCGGCGATGGAACCTCGATGCTCACGGACGCGAAAGCGGCTGTTGAACAGGCCGTCGCCTAGCCTGTGACGAATCGGTTGACGACATCCCATGCCACTCAAGAACGGGCTATCCGAAGAATTGAACCGGCAGGGCAACGAACATTTTGGCCGCGGCCACTATACTGAAGCCTATGCCTGCTACGCCAAGGCCCTCGAATGCGATCGTCTCACCGGTGATCAGCGGGCGTTGGCGGCAACGCTGGGGAATTTAGGGAATATTTGCGCCGTGAGCGGCCGGCGCGACGCGGCCCAGAATTATTATCAGGAAGTCCTGGAGTTGCAGAAAATCTTCGGAGACGAAAAGGGCATTGGCACCACGTTGGCGAACCTTGGAAACTTGCGCGCGGATGCAGGGGAATGGGACCGCGCCAAGGCCTATTATCTCGAGGCGCTCGATTTGATGATGAAGACGCACGATGAAGCCGCCAAGGCCGTGCTGTTTTCAGATTTGGGCCTGATCGCCAGGGAACAGGGCCAGTTCCACGAGGCGATTGCCTATTACGAGAAGTCGATGCTTTTGATGCGCCGGCTGGGCAACGATGGCGGAGTGGCCGATGCCTGGCGCATGATGGGCCGCACGTTCTTGCTTCAAAAGCGGTTTGACGACGCGGTCGCCTGCGGCCATACCAGCCAGTCGATTGCGGAACGGTTCCGCGACGAACTCCGTAACGGCGGGGCGCGGTATCTGCTGGCCGACTGTTATGAAGCCATGGGCCGGGTAGAGGAAGCGGCTCAGTTGCTCGAACTGGTGGTTGCGATGGACCGAAAGTATCAACTGCCTAAGCTGGAAGAGAATACCAGACGGTTGCACGCGCTACGGGAGCGGCTCTCGAATGACGCCTCACGAGAGGCTGCCAGGGAGTCACACGGATGAGTGAGACTATGTTACCGCAGTGGAAGGAAGCTCGGACGACGTTGGCCAAAGCGTTTCCACAACTCTACGAGCTGGAGCCTGACGGCCCTCTGGCCCTTGACCTCGGGACTGACGGTTGGTTGCTGGAGATCAAGCCGGACGGCAAGTTGCTCTGCCAGTACGGCGTTGCGATGGACGATGTCATGAGCCTCCTGTCCGAGGGGACGCCTGAGGACTTAGGTACGGACGAGGTGGCCAAGCAGGCCAAGTACTTCATCCAACCCGCCGTCTCGAAATTCCGGCCGTTGCTGCTGCAATCGGGATTTTCCGAGCAAACGGAGATGACCGAGGAGTATGTGGCGGTGACGTTCGAGCGCGAGGTGGATTTGGGGAATCTCTCCAAAGTCCAGGACCTCGTGCGCTGGTGCTGCCGGCAGATCGGCGGAGCGCCATGAGGCCGTCCATCAAGACCTTCGAAGATTTCCGCGACACCCTGTCGGCGTATTGCCTCCCTCGGGTGATTCTGACTGCGCTCGAACTGAAGCTCTTCACAGTGATCGGCAAAAATACCTGGCAATTGGAGGACCTTGCGCGCGAACTGAAAGTGAGCGAGCGCGGGCTGTCGATCTTGTGTCGGAATCTGGCCATGGCCGGACTGCTGCACAAAAAGGGAAATCGCTATCGCAACAGCCCGCTTGCCGCGACTGCCTTGAACGCCGACGATCCGGCTTATCGCGGAAGCTATTTGCACCTGATCACGAACCATTCGACCGACTGGTTGCGCCTGATGGAATCGATCAGAACGGGAGAGCCGCTGGATAAAGACGAACCGGAAGCACCGGACTACCGCCGCCAGTTTACCTGGGCCATGCACCATCGGACGCTGGAGACGGCGCCGATGATCGCCGCCCAACTGCCCCTAAAAGGGGTCAGGACGTTGCTCGATCTCGGAGGAGGGCCGGGAACGTATGCGATGGCGTTTCTCGCCAAGAACCCTGGTCTTCAGGCCACGGTCTGCGACCGTCCAGCTGCATTGGAGGTGGCCAGAGAGATTGCGGCGACACACAAGGCAGGCGCTCGTCTCTCGTATCTACCGGTGGACCTATTGAGTGACGACATCCCTGGACGGTTTGATGTGATCTGGTATTCCAATGTGCTCCACATTTACTCGCCCGAGCAAAATTTCCAGGTGTTCCGCCGTGCCAGGGCAGCGCTGGCTGACGGGGGCCGCTTGATCATTCAGGATGCATTCCTGCACGGTCGCGAGGGGTTGTTCCCCGAAGAAGCCTCCCTATTCGCGGTGTCCATGTTGCTGTTCACAGAATCAGGCAATACCTATTCCGTGGCAGACACGACATCGTGGTTAAAGGAAGCGGGTTTTTCGTCCGTCAGGCCGTTGAAGATGGCGAGGGGGAAGGAGGATTGGGAGGGCGGGATCCTCGAGGCCGTAGTCCCTGCAAGACCGTCCAAAACGCGCGCCCCCCGAAGACGATCAGCGCGAAATTCGCGCTCCCGCTGACCACACTGAGGGCGAGCGTGAGATCCGACCCCTCGCGTCCTCCCAGAATGCTGACCACTGTGGCGAGGTCGACCGCTAATCCAATGGTGCCGTAGACGACAGCCGCCATCGCGGCCCAACCCCATCCCAACAGAATGGCCCCAGCCAGGCCAAGCGGCAGCAGCACGAGAAAGAGCCACCACAGGACATGAGGCGATCCCGGCATGGCCGGAGACAGGACGAGCAACAAGGTGGCGACACCAACTGCAGCGAGGGTGAGCAGCGTGACGAGTAAGATCTGTCGATGGGGCATGTGCAAATCTTACTGGTCGCGCCATGAACGGGCAACCATGCACAGGCCGAGCTATGGACGAGCCGTTTTCTCGCGATACGCCACAATGTCTCATCTATGACGGCCGCTGCCGGATGTGCGTCACGGCCAAGGGTGGTCTCGAGCGGCTGGCCGGTAAAGGCAAGGCTCTGCGTATGATCCCGTATCAGAGCGAGGAGGCCGAACGGTTGCTGGGCCCACGATACCATGGGGGTCGACCAGAGGCCGCCTTTCTGGTCGCTGCCGATGGCCGGATCGCCACTGGGCTGGACGCCTTTCTCCCGCTGCTTCCTGGGTTAAAGGGGGGGCGTATCCTGGCCAGGCTGTTCGCCTTTCCGTTTGTGAAACCGCTTGGCTATTGGGTCTACAGGCTGGTAGCTAAGTACCGCTACGAGGTCTTTGGAGAAGTCCCTCTCGACCGGAAGGACTAATTGTCCTCTACTCCGTTGCCTCTGCAACTTTTGATCGGTTGGGAACACCACCCCCTTTTGGGGGATTGTCCCCCACAGCGGGGAATGTTCAGCATAGGTCGGTTCCTGGCATAGTCGGTACAGGAACGGGAGGCCTGAATATGCCGTCTACCTTGAGGTTAGGAAGTCTGGTCTTCACGATCATTGCCTTCCCGGTGCTGGGTCTGGCGGGCGAGCCGGCAGCCGTTCCAGCCGCGAACGCGCAGGTCGTCGTCGCAGCCGGATTCGGATTTCAGGACGAAGAAGCCTCCTCTATCACCGTCAAGACCTACGATGCGCAATCCGGGGAAGTGCTTTCCGCGGACACCTACGAACTCGATATCAAGGACGATGGCCCTTCTTCCAGCCATCCTCGCACGCGAATCTTTGCCGGAGGAGTCGGGGCAGGGACCGGCAGTCTTTCGGAATTTACCCTTCGGGTCTACGATGCATCGAACGGACGTTTTCTCTGGGAAGGTCGTCTGAACCTCACCCCCGGCGAACATCCGGAGGTCGGGACACACCGAGTCGTGGCGCACGTCCAACCGCGAGCAGCGGCCACTAGGGTTGCTGCCAGACCAAAAGACGCCGGACAGCCCCATTTCGTCCTTCGCGCTCTGAATCCTCAGACAGGACAGTTGGTGTGGGCCGACGAATTTTCTACGGAAGCCCCGGAGGTGCGGATCGAGCGGATTAGCCGAAGCGTCATCGGCATGACGGGAACGGCACCGCGTGATATCGATTTCCGGATCAAGATGCCGGATCAAGCCGGCCGGCGGTGGTTATGGGAGGATAAGATTGAACCCGCCGATGAGGACAGTGAGGCCTCTGCGCCCGATCAGTCGGATGAGACGGCGGGATTCTTCCGACATGATCGTCAGATTACGATTCCTTCGGCCGCCCTTCCTGCCAGTGCGCCATCCAGCGGGATTGGAATTGATCGTAGGACAGTGACAGTTCGGCTTGCATCGCGGCCGGCAGGCTTTGCTTTTTCTTGAGCCTGGCCAACAATTGCTGCACTTCGTGCATCCCGTAGCGATTGATGAGATACCGGGTTGCTGAATCCGCCTCCAGGTAGGCCACAGAGGCCGCTTCGCTCGAAAGCTCGTTCCAACTACCTTCCAGCGCGGTCAATGGAATCACGGAAAGCTCATGCCGGCGAAGTTGGTCGATGTCCGGCCAATGATCGCTGGACAGCTGCATGGCCAGCCCTTCGTTGAGCCAGGTCGGTAAGGCGTTCTGGTTCACGCCCTGCTGATCGTGCAGCAATGCGTGGACGAATTCATGGCGCAGCACCCGCTTCAACCAGGCCCGGTCCGTCAACGCCCCTTGCGTCGGCAGGTGAATGCGACCTAAGACCGGATCGAACAATCCATCGGCCCAGGCAGGACTACCGGTATTGGCTTGAAAGCTCGCATTCGGGTGCAGGACGACGACTATAGGTTTCGAGGGGAAATGCCCGAACTTTTGGCCCACTTCCCTGTAGGCCTCTTCGAGGATATCCAGCACAATCGTCCAAGAATCCTGATCGCCGTGTCCGTCGTATTTGACCGTGAAGTGAGCGCCGTCACGGCTCGTCAGCCGGCTTTCCATGTGATCGGCCTGCTGCATTTTCGAAGTTACCGTGCGCAGGTAGGACTGCGCGGACGGATCGTCTGCCGACCGTTGGGAGGCCTGATCCAAATGGCGGGCCGCTTCACCGAGGCGCCCGTGCTCCTGGAGCCAGTCGGCTAACGCGACATGCGGGAACGGGTCCTGCGGCGCCAGCGCAACCAGCCGTTCGAGGAAGTCCTGATTCATCGCGGGATCGCGTTGCTCCCAGTACCCGTGGGCCAGGTTCATCTGGATGACGGGATTGTTCGGATCGAGAGAGGCCGCTTTCTTGAACGCCTTGAGCGAGCCCTTGGTTCCCTCGAGCTTTTCCTGCTCGATGCCGAGATTGTTCCAAAGAATCGCGACATAGGAGCGGGTGCGCGCGTCGGCTTGTACGGCCTCAGGCAGGTCGTGCAGTTGCGCCTCAGCCGTCTTCAGGTTACCTTTCTCGATCTCTTCCCGAATCGCTTCCAAGGTTCTACGGTGCTTGGTGTCGGGCACCCCACCCGCATCAATGACGCGCAGTTGTTTTTGAGCCGGTGCCGGAGGTTCCTCAGGGGGTGGTTCATAGGCCGAGTCAGCGACGCGGTCCGTCCGATCGATCGTCGAGTTATGATCGACGGGTGCCGGTGGCGGAGTTTGGATATAGACAGGCTTGAGGACCGCCTCGTAGACGATAAACAGTCCCAGCACGCCTGCAATCGGATAGAGGATATTGGAAATGTTTCGACGGTACATGAAGACCGACCATTTCAGTCTGCGGTCAGTCTAGCACTAAGGATCCCTACGCCAAAGAAATGTAAGGAAATCTACAGGACTTCTCGGTATGTCGGGGCCGGCTTCCGTTGAGGAGGCATTAGGGCTGTGATACGATCGGCCCTCAATGTGGCGCTCCTCCGAGCCCAATCCTCTGACCCACTTCCAACAATGGTTGGACCGCCTCGCGCGTCCTATTGAATTCGCCAGCCGCGACGCATGTGCCCATCTTCCCACGGTCAAAAATTTGAGCAGCTTCGTCTCCTCGCAGGTCCTGGGGGCGCTCTCAGACCGTGTCTATCCGAAATCCGTTGAAGCCGCCTTGCTCAAGCTTCGAGCATTGTTTGTGGAGGACCAGGGGCGATTGACGACCGACGAGCAACAGCGCCGGTTGCTCGAGGCTGCCGCAATTGTGAAATCACTGCGCGACGCCGCCCATGACCAGCGACAGGTGTGGGAGCAGCCGGAGCCGCTCAAGACCTCAGAGGATGAGTCTCGGCGAGCCCCTTCGCGTGACGTCGGTCATTTGCCGATCAGATTCGCCAAAGGTGTCGGTCCGAAGCGTAGCTCGCTCATGGAACGGTTGGGCATCGAAACCGTCGAAGATGCGCTCTGGACCGTGCCTTGGCGCTACGAAGACCGCTCGGTGATGACGCCACTGGGCGATCTGGTCCCCGGCATGGTGACAGCCGTGTGTGCAACGGTGGCCAAAAGCACCGTGAAGCGAACGAGAAACAGGCGTTTCACGGTGTTGGAAGTAGGGTTGGAAGACCACACGGGACGCATGCAGGCAGTGTTCTTCAACCAGTCCTATCTGGAGCAGGTATTGGCCGTGGGCAGATCGGTCATGATGAGCGGGCGCATCATTGCCGGACGACAGGGGTGGATGGTCCCCAGAATGGAAGTCTCTCAGTATGAAGTCGTGGGCGAAGGCAGCGAGTACACGCTGCATGTGGGGCGCATCGTGCCGATTTACCATGAGACGAAGGGATGGACGTCCCGCCAGATGCGCGTGCTGGTGAAGGGACTGTTGGATGAGCACGCGGCCGGTCTCAAGGACACATTGCCGGTCGCCGTACGGGCCAGGCAGCGGCTGATGCCGGTGCAGGAGGCGCTGGCCGACGTGCATTTCCCCAAATCCGGCGCCGATCTCCCGTCGTTCGACCAAGGCCGATCGCCGGCACACCGACGGCTGGCGTTCGAGGAGCTGTTCCTTCTGCAAGTGGCGCTCGCTGCGCGGCAGCGGTCCGTCCAGATGGAGGAAAAAAGTTTGCAGTTCAATCCGAGGACGCCTCTTCTGGAAAGACTGGGACGCGCCTTGCCGTTTCAATTGACGGCTGCGCAGGATGTTGTCGTCCGAGAGATCTTTCGCGACATGCTCTCGCCTCGGCCGATGAACCGGTTGGTGCAGGGTGACGTGGGATCGGGAAAAACAGTCGTGGCGCTCCATGCGATCGTCATGGCCTGCGGTTCCGGCTATCAGGCCGCGCTTATGGCGCCCACCGAAATCCTGGCGGAACAGCACTACCGAAATCTCAGTCGACTCTTGGATACGCTTGGGTTGAAGGCGGCGCTGTTGCGAGGCAGCGATAAGGCGGCGGTCAAGAAATCTCAACTGGCTCAGCTCGCCTCAGGTCAGATTCAGGTGGCGATCGGCACACACGCCCTGATCCAGAAAAGTGTAAAGTTCCAGAACCTGGCGCTCGCGGTCGTAGATGAACAGCACAAGTTCGGAGTGCTGCAGCGCAAAACCCTGAGTGACAAAGCCTACAAGCCCGATGTGCTCGTCTTGACCGCGACGCCGATTCCACGGACGCTGGCCATGACCGTCTACGGCGATCTGGATGTCTCGGTCATTGGTGCGCTGCCGCCGGGACGGAAACCGGTCCGGACGTTTCTCTTCGGAGACGCGCATCGCAGGCGGGCCTATCAGATTCTCCGGGACGAATTGCACAATAAGCGGCAGGCCTATGTGGTGTATCCGTTGGTCGAGGAATCCGAAAAGTCCGATTTGCAGGCGGCGATTCAAGGGGCTGAGCGATTACAGAATGAAGAGTTCAAGGATTTCCGGGTCGGGCTCCTGCACGGGCGGATGAAGCAGTCTGAGAAAGAAGCGGTCATGGCGGATTTCATGGCCGGCAAGATCCATCTCTTGGTGGCGACGACCGTCATCGAGGTCGGTGTGGATGTCCCGAATGCGACCATTATGATGATCGAGCATGCCGAGCGCTTCGGTCTCGCGCAACTCCACCAATTGCGGGGACGGGTCGGCCGAGCCGGGCACCAGTCCTACTGTCTGCTCATGGCGGCCACCCTCGGCCGCCACCGGGTGCCGCCGGGGAAACGGCCGACGGGAAATCAGGAGCCGGCGTCGTTGGTCAAAGAGCGGTTGGAGGCCTTGGTACGGTCGAACGACGGATTCGAGATTGCGGAAGAAGACCTGCGAATCAGAGGGCCGGGGGAATTCTTCGGCTTCCGGCAATGGGGCATGCCGGAGTTCCGCGTGGCCAACATCGTGAGGGATGGCGACTTGCTGCAGCTGGCCAGATCGGAAGCCTTTTCCTTGGTGAAGCAGGATCCCCAGTTGAGTGCCCCGGCGCATCAACGCATCAAGGAGATGATGCTGCGGAAGTGGGAAAAAAAGTTGGATTTGGGATCGGTGAGTTGACAGCCGCGGGTCCTGTCCTCGACCAGCCCGACCGTCCTCGCACCCCGCCCGGTGTAGGGACTCCGCTGCGGGCGCTTGGTGAAGGCCGCGTCCCGGCGCGGCTGGGTGGGCGGGTGAGAAGATCTCCCAGGTCGAGGCCACCCACTGAAGGAGAAACCCGATCACGGTGTGAGTATGAGAGGGGTGAAGGCTAATGGGCTTGCTGCAGCGGTTAAAGCATGATCTGAAGTCGGGGCTGGCGACGCTCCGGTTGGGCACGGCGCAGGCCGCCAATCGCGCACTCGAGGAGACGGAGTTGTTGCGTCTCCGCCTCGAACTCCGGCGGATCGATCAGGAATTGAAGGAGCTGTATCGCGACGTGGGTGAGCGGGCCGTGAGTCTTCGTGAGGCCGGTGAGCCCGTAGAACGTGTCTTGTACGATACGGAGATTGCCCGCCTCGTGAAGGACATCCAGCAGTTGAAAGAGACGAGCGCCAAGCTAGAAGCTGAAATGCAGGAAATTCGCGACGCAGAATGAGGGACCAGCGCCTTGCAGGCATCGACATTGGGACACTGACTTGCCGACTCCTCATTGCCGATCTTCCCGCCAACGGCCCCTTGAAGGAACTGCACTCAGAGCGACGGATTCTTCGGCTCGGCGAAGGCGTCGATCAGTCGAAACGGCTGAAGCCAGAGGCGATGGACCGCGTGGCTCGGTGCCTTCAAGAATGGCGCAGAGTCATCGACGGCTATGACGTGCAGGCGCGAACGGCCGTGGCGACAAGCGCCGTTCGTGACGCGAAGAATCGGCAGCAGTTTGTGGATCGAGTCAAATCGGAGACCGGCCTCGAGGTCGAAATCCTCACCGGCGAGGAAGAAGCGAAACGAACCATGCTCGGCATTCGCTCTGGCCTCCCTCAAGGAGTTACCGACGTACTGGCGCTAGACATTGGCGGGGGCAGCACGGAATTCATCTTGGCTCAACAGGGACAACCACCCGTCGTGTGCTCGATCGATATCGGGGTCGTACGGCTCTCCGAACGGCTGTTGCATCATGATCCGCCGACAAGAGAGGAGATAGAGCAGGCGCGTGTCTGGATCCGGCGGGAAACCACTGAGGCTTTGGCTGCAATGCCGCGCTCGTCAGGATTCACCTTCGTCGGGACAGCAGGCACGATCACCTCATTGGCGGCCATGGCGCAGCAGCTTCCCGTCTATGAGCCGACAAGGATCCATAACTACCGACTGGGGCTGGAAACAATCGCCGACCTCGAGCAGCAATTGCTGAGTCGATCCAAAGCGGCGCGAGTCGGCATGCCTGGACTGGAAAAAAATCGAGAAGACGTTATTGCCTCCGGAGCCATCATCCTCCGGACGGTCATGGACACCTTGGGCGAGCGGGAGTGCCTTGTAAGTGATCTGGGATTACGGGAAGGGGTGCTGATTCACTTGGCCATGAGCCAATAATGTTCTGAATTGTGTCTGTTGCCTGTCCTCCGTTCAGTACGACCACTGCGGCTTCTGCTCGCTGATTCAAAAAGTATCCTTTCTCCTTTGCGGGTGGCGCTGATCTGGAACCTTTTTCACCCACCCAACCCTGCCGCGCCGAGACGCGGCTTTTCACCAAGCGCCCTTAGCGGGGTCCCTACACCGGGCGGGGGCGAGGACGGACGGGCTGGTCAGCGTCAGGACCCGCTACTTCCCTTCTTCTTTTATCGCTGGGAGTACCACCTGTAGCCTTTGTTTTCCGTGTACGTCGGCTTGTGCGTCCCGCCGGGCTTTCCCAGCAACAAGACTTTGAAATCAATCAGCCCAAACCAGGCCGGGTCGGCCACGTCGTGATAGTGGGTGCCCTGGAACTTCGGGAGTAGATCGCCGAGCGTCTGTTTGAGTTCGTTCTCCGTGTAGGCCCGGACGACAAACGGTTTGTTCATCGCCTGGCAAAACCGCTGAATCGTATAGGCGGCGCCGGTGCAAAGCACTTTTGTGTCCGGCCTCATCGTCAAGAACTGCGGGAGCGCCAAGTACTGCTCCTGAAAGCCGAGCCAGCGGGCGGCCTGCCTCAAGTGACTATATTGAACCTCGTATTCGGTATGACCCGGCAGTTTCACCGGCGAGGGCCATCCTTCTTCGATGCCGAATTCCGTCAGAAAGGCGTGGCCGCCTGGTTTGAGGACGCGCCACAACTCTGCGATGAATCGGAAGGGACCTAGATTGAAGATGACGTCATCGGGCAGGTCATTGCCGAGCGGCAGACGCACACGCCGGATCCAATCCAGCGCTTCCTGATGCTGTGGAGTGGCACCCGCCCCTGACAGCAATTCCTGTTTCGTCAGCTTGACCGGTGTCATGTCGGCCATGTTCTCGTTGTCGATGACCAGATCGACCGAGTTATCCTTGAAGGGCAGCCATTCCGCATTCGCTTGTGTGCCGCTGCAGGGCCAGCCGCCCGCTGTTGCACGGCTGATCTGCAGTTTCAGGAAGGGTTTGGTGATATCGACCGAGCAGTATCTGATGCTCTCCTTCTCGAAAGGCAGGAGTTCCTTGCCGAGTTCCCGGGCGACATAGCCAAGTCCACCGCCCACTTCGACGATGATGCGCGGCTTCGGATTGAACCAGCCGAGGCGCCGGAGTTTCTGCATGAGCAGCCTGCCGTAGGTCAGGCCGTTCAAGGCTTCGTTGGGCTCACGGAAGAGATGTGAGACTGTCGTTTCGATCAGATCGAAATGCCCGTCGTCCTCGGCGCTGTCTTTTAGTTCGTGAAGGTGAAAATCTTCGAGGTGATCTTCACCTTCAAAGCCGTCTTGTCCCGACCAGCCTTCTCGGATCTGCTGAAGCAGCACGTCCCATTTGGCCTTATGCCGGTGGCCGCCGGGAGGCTCGGCTCCGTAGTAACAGAGCGAATAATTGGGAAGGGCCCAGCGCTCTAAATGCCACTGGCCCGGCTGCCCGTCAGGCCCGCATACTTTCGATCCATACCGTTCAACCAATGCACGGACGGTCGTGTGGCCGTTCATCGCCTTGAGCATGTCGAGACCGGTACGGTTTAGCCGTACGATTGGCAGATTGTCGTCGAGAGGCGCGAACCACCATTCGTCGGGATGATGTTGATAGGCCACCAGGTCGGGGATGTGCCAGGCCAGGAGATTGAGGGTGTCTCCCGAGAGATGACGGGGTTCGTGAACAGCAACAGCCGGCTTCATGCCAATCGTAGAGCGTTAGGCGCAGAAGCCTACACGAGCCTGTGGTTTTCCTGCAAGAACCTCTAGGGGACCGGCGGAGTTACAGTTGAGAAGGGACCGGGGAGCCATCCGTGACGATGATCGTCCCGTGCATAATGGGGTGGATACGGCAGATGTATTGATATTTCCCCGGCGTCAAGCCGGGATGTGTGTACGTATCGTTGGGCAGTACGATCCCGGAATCGAACGCACAGCCGTCACCGTCCTCGAGACAGCCGACGTGCGTAATCGTGTGTTCAGTCGGGGTGGGATTCTCCCATCTGATCGGGGCACCCGTGGACACGGTAGCCGATTTCGGAACGAAGTAAGGCGATCCGCTGTCGATAATGATGGCGGTGTACGGCGGCGTCGCCGATGTTGGCCACGCCGTCCATGCCATGACCAGCAGCATGGCGATAAAAGTTCGTCTGTAGATGGCGTCTTTCATATCCTCATTTCTGGATAACCATTCTACCATGCCGGTCAAGAAGTAGGCGTCAACACCGCCCAATTGTCCCAGGAACAGTCTTGACCTGGGAACGGGATTGTATGATTCTTCGCCTTATTTCAATGATGCTTAGGGACCCCGAGGTGCACCCTATTTTCGTGACAATCCGATTGGTTCTGCTGGCAGGGAGCGGCTGGTTCCTTGCTATGTCGTCCCCGCCGGCGTCGGCACTTACTCTGACGATGCCGGCCGCTGACGCACAGGTGGCTTCCGGTCAAACGCTTCGGGTTGCCGTTGACGTGGGTAAGGAACTCAATCTGCGACGGCTCCATTATTATTGGTACCGGATCGACGAGGAACCGCTAGCGTCGCACCAGGCGAATCCGGCGCCATTTACTCCCTCGCAAGACGGCTCTCCGTTTGTCGGCACCGTGGTAGTCCCTGCCGATGCGCTCGGCAAGATGCGACTGTTAGCTGTTGGCGAGGTCGTCAGAGGCCGCATGGAGAGTCATGAGGAGTTTGACGAGGTGCTGGTGAACGTCGAGACGACAGCCGAGCTACAGGCTATTGAGTTCACGGTGCGCAAGCCATGGAGGCTGGCGCAGGCTGGTAAGCGGGTGATGGTCCCCGCGGTTGGACAGTTCAGTGACGGCATATCTCGTCTCCTCGTCGGTCCAAGTGCCGGCAGTCGTTTCCATTCATCCGATGAACGGGTCGTGTCGGTGGACGCCCATGGAGCCCTCCAAGTGATGGGCGCGGGCAAGGCGGCCGTTGCCGTCGAAAACCGCGGGAAAACGGGAACGGTGGACGTCATCGTTGAGACGGATGGAGAACCGAATCGTCCGCCGATTGCAGAAGTGGTCAAAGAACTGCACGCCAAATCGGGTGACCTTGTGTTGCTTGACGGCCTCAGAAGCCGCGATCCTGATGGCGATCCACTACACTTCGAGTGGAAGCAGATCCTTGGTCATCGCGTCATCCTCAGCAATGTGAACGAGGCCAAGGCGACCTTCGTGGCGCCCCAAGTCTCAGAGCAAAAACAGTATCAATTTTCTTTGGTGGTCACCGACATGGCGGGGCCGGACACGATCAAGGGAGCGGATAGCGCTCCGGCCGTCGTGACGGTATGGATCACCCCTTGATGGTAGGGAAAACCCGAGTCCAGACCCCGTTGCAACACTCCGTACATTCATGCTAGATGGAGGCCGCATTCGAGTTCAACGTGCATGGTGATGAAAGAGGAGAGGATCGATGGCGAAGATGAAGAAGCGTCCGGCAAAAAAGAAACCTGCCAAGGCGAAGGCGAAGAAATCGCCAAAAAAAGCGGCGAAGAAGACGGCAAAGAAGCAGGCCGCGAAAGCGGCTCCGAAGAAAAAAATCAGCGCGGCGCCCGCTCCGTCCAAACCCACGGCCGTGAAAAAAGCCGTACCCGACGAGGAAACCAGAAAGCCCTCCGCGTCCAAGGGAATGCCAGTGATGCCCAAGGACCCCGAGCTGGATGAGGAAGAGATAGGAGAAGAAGAGATCGATCTCACCGGCGAAGGCGAGATGGATGACGATGTGGAAGAGGACCTCTCCCTGGACGACGAAGATGAAGAAGATGTCGACTACATCGAAAAGTCTGACGATCTCATCGACGATTCCGACGACTATCGGCACTAAATCCTATTCACCTCACCTGACAGAAGCTTCCGGCCTAGCAGCTTTTACCGGCCTGCTGTTGACTTGTCCGCTGCCGCGGTCGAGCTGTGGAACACTCTGACGTTGATGAGCACATGTCCGATTTTCTCTTTATTGTTCCAGCGCTGCGTGAGCGGACATCCGAAGCGAGTGCGGACCTGCAGCTTTCACACGGGCTGTGGGGACTGTGCACCGCCCTGATTCGATCTAATCTCCAAACCTATCTGACCCCGGAGTCGCGAGGCGTGGTCTACGTTTTGAAGGTCGGCCTTTGCGCGGAATTCAAACTCGTGCCTCCTGTGCAGGACTTCTCAGGGCTTGATGAGTTTCTCAAGGATGAATTGCGGACGGAAGCCAGGCATGGATTCGTACGGATCGACGGTATGAAGCGGTGGACATGGTCGGCCCATGCCAGTCAGGCGCTCTTGCTGCGCGTGCTGAAGATCGCGGATCAGGCGGAACTGACGCGGAGGCTTGCGCTCGGGATGCATCGGCTGATGCCGGAAGAGTATGAGGCCATTTTGACGGGAATTCGAGAAGGGCTCGCGCAAGGCTGAAAGACGCGGCGGAGAGGACACCCATCACAGGCTTTTGCCGGTCATGAACAGATACGCGTCGTCGATGGTGTCGACTTCCTTGACCGTGATGTTGAGCTGAAAGCTCAGTTCAATGAGATTCCAGTGCGCCGAGTGCAGCTGCCCGCGCGGCACAAGCACGGTGTGATATCCCTCCCGTTTTGCCGCCCGGATCTTATCGGGAATGGCGCCGACCCAACCGATCCGGCCGCCGGGTTCGAGGGTTCCGGTCAGTGCAGTGCCCCGCTGAATACGATCACCTTTGAACGTGGCAATGAATCCCACCGCCATCACTGCGCCGGCGCTCGGACCATCAGTGCCTGTCGGCCGGTATGAGATCCCCTGCACAACCACTGTACCGGTATGCGACAGGCCGGTGGTGCGCTCAACGGCATAGTCGAAGGCCTGCGCCATCGATCCCAATTGGGTCTTTCCGTAGCGGACGCCTGCGATATTCATCTGAAGTTGAACCGGATTCGGATCGGACTTTCTGTCCCACCCCATCAGCATGATCTCAAACACGCCGAGGTTGTTTTGTCCAATCGCAGCTAGGACGGGGAGTTCGATGTACTCGGCATGGGCAGAGACTGCAGCCGTCAAGACGAGGGCCGTGAGGAGCGGGGCGATCATCAGGGCCTGTGCACGCATGGAAACGAGTCTACCAAACCGCCTGTCTGCGTAAAGAAAGCGATGATTTCGTGACTTGCCTTGCGCCAGGCCATTCCGTATAAGGACCGTCATGCTCAAGCCGATATACATCGGCCGTTGGTGGGTGGCGGTGTTGCTCTGTGTGTTTCCGGCCCCGGCCGCCGCCGGCTGCCTTCTCGACGATGCGGCGTCCGGCGCGCAAGGACGATTCAAAATTCATCTCAGTGAGTCCTGCACGCAGGCCGAGCGGGATGCTCATGCCGTCAAGGCGTCCACAGTCCTGGCAGCCTTGACACGAGGACAGACCGTCGATCTGGACGGTGTGGTGATTCACGGCGACCTGACGCTCGAGACGTTGCCTGTGGTCACCGATCCTCCCGCGCTCGACGGGATCATCGGTCCGCAGGACAAGGTGGTCAGAGTGATCGCCGGCGGGCTGTCTCTCGTCAATTCCACCGTGCAGGGGAAGATTGTGCATCGGTCGGCGGACGGAACCCTCCTCTTCAGCGGTCCTGTGACGTTTCGAGGCACGACATTCGAGCAAATGGTGGATCTGTCGCGCTCCGTATTCACGCAGCCTGTGGTCTTGTCCGGGGCGGTGTTTCTCGCAGAAGGGTATTTTGTGCAAGGTCAGTTTCTCGGCGAGATGACCGGCGAGAAAACAGCCTTCGGTCCTCACACAAGGTTCCACCGCTCCCGATTTCATGGATCGGTGACGTTCGAGCAGTCGGGCTTCAGCGGATTGGCGGAGTTCCTCGAGGTGCGTTTCGATCGTGATGCGAATCTGGCCAGAACCTACTTCAAGCTGGGAACAGGATTCTCGGGAAGTCAGTTCGTCGGATTGGCGGACTTCTCCGAAGCGCTGTTCGACGGTGACGCGTACTTTACCTTTACACGGTTCGATGGCGATGCCTATTTCCGTCGTGCGACCTTTCGGGCCACCGCGGATTTTGACGACGCGCAATTCAACGGCCGTGAAGACTTTTCCAAGGTGTTTTTCGAAAAGGGGCCGCAATTCACGCGAGCGAAGCGTTCCGGCAACGCCCAAAATTTGGGCATTGAGAACCCTCAGATCCAGTATGCCATCACCCTCTCCCTCCTCCTCTTCAGCGCTCTGCTGATTGCGTATCTAGTTCGATCCAGGTGACCTTTTAACCACAACTAATAGTTCGGCTCTTGCTCGTCTCCCCCAAAGCTGGTATAAAGCGGCTTGTGGATAACCAACTCGACGGGGCCGAACAGACCGAGCTGCCCTACCAGGTTCGTATCGAGAATTTCGAAGGGCCTCTCGATCTGCTCCTCCACCTCATCAAGAAGAACGAAATCAACATTTACGACATTCCCATCGCGATGATCGCTCAACAATATCTGAGCTACATCGAGGCGATGAAGGACTTGAATCTCACCGTCGCCGGGGAGTTCCTCGTCATGGCCGCCACGCTGTTGCAGATCAAATCCAAAATGCTGCTTCCCGTCGAGGAAAGCGGAGGGGATGACGAAGACGGACCGGACCCGCGCGAAGAGCTTGTTCGACGACTGCTTGAGTACAAGACCTTTAAAGAGGCGGCCCGTCAGTTGGATACGCAAGAGCGGATGTGGCGGGAGATTTACAGCCGGCCGGCGGTCTCGCACGAGACGAGCTCTGAGTCGGATGACGCGATACTGGACAACATCGGATTGTTCGACCTCGTCGACGCGCTGCAGACCATTCTCAATCGCAATCCCGGCAAGAAGCTGCTGGAAATTATTCCCGATAACCTGACCGTCCGCGACCGGATGAACGCCATTCTGGAAGCATTGGAGGGACAGGAGTCCATCGGGTTTGAGGCTCTGTTTGAAGCGTCCTGCCACCGGTTGGTGATCATCGTGACCTTTTTGGCGTTGCTGGAACTCAGTCGACTGCGGACCGTGCGCGTGTATCAGGCCGAAAGCTTCGGGCCGATTCTGGTCTCGCGTACGTTCTCGTTGGTGCCGGATCCGGCGGAATTGGATGATTCGGAATGGAGGTAAGTATGGGTTCAGCGGAGCTGCGTGACATGGGCGCGGAAGGCGTGTGCGAGATCGAGATGATGAACGCAGAACAGGAAGGCGAGCCGTCGGAGAACGTGCCGGTTTCCGTCGAGACACGCGACGACGGCCTTGAAGGACGCGAACTCGCCGCCGTACTCGAAGCGCTCTTGTTCGTGTCCCCCGAGCCGGTCCCTGTGTCACGTCTGGCGACCGCCGTAGGAAATGTCTCTAAGGCCGAAGTCGAACAGGCGCTCTCACAGCTGGAACAGGATCTCGCGCAAGACAACCGAGGCGTTCAGCTGGTCAAGCTGGCCGGCGGCTACCGCCTGGTGACCAAGGCCGAGTATGCTCCGTGGTTGAAGCGTTTGGACAAGGCCAAGGCGGCCCAGAAGCTGTCACGGTCCGCGCTCGAATCGCTCGCGATCATCGCGTACAAACAGCCGTTGGTGCGCGCAGAGATCGAAGAAATTCGCGGTGTCGAGACGTCCGGCGTGCTGAGAACGCTGCTCGAACGGAAACTCGTCCGTATCGTCGGACGAAAAGAGGTGCCTGGGCGCCCGATCATGTACGGCACCACCAAATTTTTCATGGAACATTTCGGGCTTCAAGACCTCGCCCAACTGCCTCCGCTTCGTGAATTCAAAGAACTGGGGGAAGCCGAGCAGGCGCTGCTTCCCATGGAGCGGGAAGAGGTCGCTCTCGAGCCTCAGTCGGCTCCTTCGACGGAGCAGGAACTGGCATCGTGGGAACCGCAGTCGTTGATGCCTGAACCGGTTGAGCAGGGCTAACGAGCGCATTCCTGTCGACTCCGGGTCTCATGGTCAGTTCCCCCTCTAGGTGCTCTAGCTCCCGAGTTCTGCTTCCGGAGAACCGCTCAGAATTCTCTGTCCGATCGAAGCAGATTTCTCTGGCTCAGCCCGGGAATTTTGCAGAATCTCGGCCTTCTGCCGTCACCCACAAATCAGACAGTTCGTGCCTCCCTTGCAATTCGTCTTTTTGCTTTGTTAGACTCCCCAATCCCGATCTAACTCATTGAAAGACGCTCGTTTCTTGGTTGTAACCCTGTCGAGGAACAAGAGGCACCACCTATGATGAAGGCATGGCTCCTGGACGAGATGTTTCGATTCCATCGTGCGGCACTCACTGTCGAAGGGAGCCAGAGTGAATGGGGTGCTGGCGACTCGATCGCGGAGGAAGAAGAACTGCCTCCAGCGCCGGCGAACGTCGCGGCCAAGTGTGGAAACGGCCGGATCACGATCACCTGGGACACCGTCCCCGATGCCATGTACTACAACCTCTACTTCCAAACGACCAAGGGCGTCCAGATTAAGTTTTCTGAACTGACCCGGCCCATCGCGGGTCCGGAGGACTTCAAGACCGTCATCGGGGTGAAGAAGGAAAAAGCCACCTGTCTGGAGGGGGCGCAGTCTCCATTTGTCCACGACGATCTCGCCAACGGCAGCTGCTATCACTACGTCGTGACGGTCGTCACGCCGAAAGGCGAAAGTCCGGAATCGCAGGAAGTGATGGCCATCCCGTCGCCCTATCTGCTGGCGGCCTGTATCGGGCAAGAAGGTGTTGACGAAGGAGAGTTCAGTTCGCCCACCGGAATCACCCTCGACAAAGAAGGCAATCTCTACGTGGCCGACACGGACAATCACTCGATCCAAAAATTCGACAAGACCGGAAAATTTGTGGCGCGGTGGGGCGGCGAGCCGTCCGCCCAGGAAGGCAGCTTCTACTATCCTCGCGGGTTGGCGGTCGGCGCGAACGACGCTGTCTACGTCGCCGACAGCGGGAACAATCGAGTGCAGAAATTCGATCTCGACGGCAACGCCATGCAGGCGTGGGGAAAATTCGGATTTGCCTGGCGAGGCGCAGACATGGGCAAGTTCGATGTGCCCTGGGGCGTCGCGACGGATCAGGAAGGCAATCTCTACGTTTCCGATACGAGCAATGCCCGCATTCAAAAATTCAAAGCGGACGGCACGCCTCTCGTGAAATGGGGGCGCGACGGAAGCTTCGATGGAGCGTTCTTTTTCCCGCGGGGCGTGGCGGTGGACTTCGTCGGCAATATCTACGTGGCCGATGAAGGCAACAACCGTGTTCAAAAATTCGACGCCCGCGGCAGCTTCCTGACGAAGTGGGGCCGGGAGGGCGCGGGGCCCGGACAGTTCAAGACGCCGTGGGGCATCGCATGCGACGCGCTGGGGAACGTCTATGTCGTGGACACCGGCAATCACCGGATCCAGAAGTTCGACGGCAACGGCACCTTCCTCTGCGCCTGGGGCAACCGCGGCAAATCGGAAGGCCAATTGAATTTTCCCTACGGGATCGCCGTCGACAAAGAAGGGTGTGTGTATGTGGTCGACAGCGGCAACAACCGCGTCTTGAAGTATGTGCCGACCGACGAAGAGATCAATCGGGGCAAGGACGAGAAGCCGAAGTCTCAGGCGACGACCGCCACTCCGCCCCCGAACAATGTCGCGGTGAAGGCCGGCGATACGGAAACGTTCCTCAGTTGGATGGAGGTGCCCGGCGCGATCTCCTACAACCTGTACTTCAATACCTCTCCGCAGCTGACGAAGCAAAGCGGAACCAAGATCGAGGGTGTGAGCAATCCCTTCACGCATACGGGTCTCACGAACGACACGGCCTATTTCTATGCCGTGGCGGCGGTGTTCGACGGGGACGTCGAAAGCGAACTGTCGAACCAGGTGTCCGCCACGCCGGTGCTGATCGATATTACGGCGCCGCAGAATTCCTACGCGGTCATCAATCACGGCGCGTTCATGACCAATACACCGGAAGTGGTCGTGACGATTTCCGCGAACGACATCGATACGGGCGTCGGCGCCTACTATGTCTCAGAAGCGCCGATGACGCCGATGGCCGGCACGCCGGGATGGGTCGACGTGACGCCGGCGTTGAAATTCGGCGCCACGATTCCGTTCATTCTGTCACCGGGCGACGGCCAGAAGACAATTTACGTCTGGTTCAAGGACGTCGGCGGGAACGTGTCGACACCGGCCAGCGCGACGATTCTGGTCAATACTTCGGGCTACCTCTGCGTGTCGCGTTGGGGACGGTCGGGTCGTGGCGCGTCGCTCCTCCACGGCGGCGAGTTCATGGCGCCGATCTACGGCCTGTGCGTGGACCAGCAAGGGGCTCTCTTCGTCGTGGACAACGGGAACAACCGCGTTCAGAAATTCGACAATGCCGGCAACTTCATTATCTTGTGGGGCAACTTTGGCGCCGCGAATGCCAATTTCCACAACCCCACCGGCATCGCCTGCGACGGCAAAGGCGACGTATGGGTCGTCGATACGAACAACCATCGCGTCCAGAAGTTCGACGGCAAGCTGGGCGGCTACCTTATGAAGTTCGGCTCGCGGGGCAACGGCGAAGGGCCAGTTCAACTCCCCCTGGGGTATTGCCGTCGATCGCGTCCGCGGGTACGTGTACGTCGTCGACAGCGCCAACTTCCGGGTACAGAAATTCGACATGACCGGCGAATTCATCATGTCCTGGGGCAGCTTCGGCAACGGCGACGGCCAGTTCTATTTCCCGCGAGGCATCGCCGTCGATCAGTCTGACGGCGCCGTCTATGTCGTGGACATGGGCAATCACCGGATGCAGAAGTTCGACACTAGCACTAACGTGCTGCCTCAATTGTTGACAAAGTGGGGCGGCAGTGCGGAGGCGGGGCACGCGAGCAGCGCCTTGTCGCAGGAGGCCGGACAGTTGCGGTCGCCCTGGGGCATTGCCATCGACGCAGCCGGGGATGTGTATGTCACGGACACCGGCAATCATCGCATCGAGAAATTCGACAAAGAAGGCAATTTCATCACGCAGTGGGGCGGGTTCGGCAACGGCGACGGGCAATTCAATTTCCCATATGGCATTGCGGTCGATGCGAAGGGCAGCGTGTTCGCCGTCGACAGCGGCAACACCCGCGTTCAGCAGTTCATGCCGGCCGACGAAGGCAGTGAGCGGCTGCAGGAAGAGGCGGAAGCGGCGGCAGAAATCGAGAAAGCGCAACAACCCCAAAAGGCCTGATGGCCCCGGCTACGGAGGACTATGCTCGAGAAAGAACCACGCCTCGGACTCACGTATGACGACGTGGTTCTGGTGCCTTCGAAATCCGCCGTCCTGCCCAGCGAAGTCGATATCCGCACGCACCTCACTCGGAACATCCAGATCAATATTCCCATCATCAGCTCCGCAATGGATACGGTCACAGAATCGCGGCTGGCGATCGCCATGGCGCGTGAAGGCGGAGTCGGCATCATTCACCGAGTCTTGATCCCGCCGATCAAGCGGCGGAAGTCGACCGGGTCAAGAAATCCGAAAGCGGGATGATTCTGGATCCGGTCACAATCTCGCCGGATCAAACCATCCGCGACGCCCATGCAGTTGATGGCCAAATACCGCATCTCGGGCATTCCCGTCACCAAGAATAAGAAGCTGGTCGGCATCCTGACGAATCGCGATCTGCGGTTCGAGACCCGGATGGATCTCAAGGTGTCGCAGGTCATGAAGCGGGACAAGCTTAGTCACGGCGCCGGAAGGGACCAGCCTCGAAAAGGCCCGCGAGATCCTGCATGAGCATCGGATCGAGAAGCTCCCGGTCGTCAACAAGCAGTTCGACCTCAAGGGACTGATCACCATCAAGGACATCGAAAAGCGGATCAAATATCCCAATGCCTGCAAGGATGCTCATGGCCGGTTGCGCGTTGGCGCGGCCGTCGGTGTCGGAGCGGATACGGAAGAACGGCTCGCCCAGCTCAAAAAGGCCGGCGTCGATCTCATCGTGGTGGACACCGCGCACGGCCATGCGCAGGCGGTTCTCGATACGGTCAAGATGATCAAGAAGCAGCATCCGAGCGTGGAATTGATGGCCGGCAACATCGCCACTGCAGAGGCGGCCAAAGATTTGCTGAACGCCGGCGTCGATGCGGTCAAGGTCGGCGTGGGACCCGGGTCGATTTGTACCACGCGCATCGTGTCCGGTGCAGGAATGCCGCAACTGACCGCGATTGCCGATTGCGCCAAAGTGCTGGCGGGCAGCGGAGTGCCGATTGTTGCGGATGGGGGCATTAAGTTTTCTGGCGACATCACAAGGCGCTGGCGGCCGGGGCCTCGTCGGTCATGCTGGGTGGACTACTTGGCCGGGACAGAGGAGTCGCCCGGAGAGACCGTGCTTTACCAGGCCAGAACGTATAAGGTGTACCGAGGCATGGGATCGATCGGCGCCATGGAACGAGGCGGCGGAGATCGGTATGGCCAGAGTGGGCGTCCGCCGCAGAAGCTGGTGCCTGAAGGCATCGAAGGGCGCGTGCCGTATAAGGGCCCTTTGTCGGCGGTCATCTATCAGCTGGTCGGCGGCGTCAAATCCGGCATGGGCTATTGCGGATGCAGGACGATTTCCGATCTCCAGCAGAAGGCGACGTTCATCCGTCAGACGGTCGCAGGCCTCCGCGAAAGCCACGTGCACGACGTCATCATCACCAAAGAAGCGCCGAACTATCGCATGGATTGGGAATAACGCCATCAGCGTTCATCCGTCGGTTGTCAGCCCTTCCCCGATCAGAACTCGTCATTGGCCCGCTGTTGGTGTCCCGCTGTTGACCGCTCACAACTAACCGCTTGAAAGCGAATTTCATGGAACTCTGGCACGATAGAATTCTGGTCCTGGATTTCGGATCGCAGTACACCCAGCTGATCGCCCGCCGCATTCGTGAAGCGCACGTCTATTCGCAAATCCTTCCCTGTACCGTGCCATTGGCGACCGTGTCTGGCCTATCGCCCGCAGGGTATCGTTTTGTCCGGTGGTCCCTCCAGTGTCTATGAGAAGAAGGCGCCCAGCGTTTCAAAGGAGCTTTTCGACCAGGGCATCCCCATCCTGGGCATCTGTTATGGCATGCAGCTGGTCACGCATCTGTCCGGCGGCGAGGTGGCAAAGTCCAAGCACCGGGAATATGGCCGTGCAGAACTCACCATCGACGACGCCGGCGATCTCTTTGCCGGGATTGGAACGGGCGGATCGACCGTCGTCTGGATGTCGCACGGCGACCGGATCGAGCGGATGCCGCCGGGGTTCCGATCGATTGCCCACACGAGCAATTCGCCGATTGCGGCCATGAAGCAGCGACGATCGGCAAGCGCCGAATCTACTGCCTGCAGTTCCATCCGGAAGTCGCGCACACGCCGGAAGGGGCACAACTGCTTCGAAATTTCGTGTATCGACATCTGCGGGTGCAAACCGACCTGGACGATGCAATCCTATGTCGAAACGGCGGTCGAGCAGATCCGAGAACAGGTCGGCAAGGAGCGCGTCATCTGCGCGTTGAGCGGCGGCGTGGATTCATCGGTCGCGGCGGCGCTTACCCATCGGGCCATCGGCGATCAGCTGACCTGCATCTTCGTCGACAATGGCGTGCTTGAGGGCGGGGGAGCGCGATCAGGTGCAAAAGACGTTTGCCTCTCAATTGCATTTGAATCTGCGGATCCTCGATCGGACCGAGCAGTTTCTGGCCGGATTGAAGGGCGTCTCCGACCCTGAGAAGAAACGCAAGATCATCGGTGGTCTCTTCATCAAGAATTTTGAAGCTGAAGCGAAGAAGTTGAAGGGCATCAAGTATTCTAGTCCAGGGCACGTTGTACCCCGATGTCATCGAGAGCGTGAGCTTCAAGGGGCCGTCGGCGACCATCAAGACGCATCACAATGTCGGTGGGTTGCCGGCCCGCATGAGGCTGAAGTTGATCGAACCCCTGCGAGAACTGTTCAAGGACGAAGTGCGCGTGCTGGGAAAGGAATTAGGATTGCCGGACGAGATCATCTGGCGGCAGCCGTTTCCCGGCCCTGGCCTCGCTATTCGGGTGCTGGGAGCGGTGACCAAGGAGCGGCTGGCCATCCTGCGTGCCGCGGAAACCATCGTCGATCAAGAGATTCGCGGCGCCGGCCTGTATCGGGAGATCTGGCAGGCGTTTGCCGTATTGCTGCCGATCCGGACGGTCGGCGTGATGGGGGATCAGCGGACGTATGAGCACGTCATGGCGCATCCGCGCCGTCACGAGCTTGGATGGCATGACGGCCGACTGGGCGAAGATTCCCGAACGACGTGTTGGGCAGGATGTCCAATCGGATCATCAACGAAGTGAAGGGCGTGAATCGTGTCGTCTACGACATCAGCTCCAAGCCACCAGCCACCATCGAGTGGGAGTAAGGGAGGGCGACCAGGTGGCTCCTGTGCTCGCCCGCGTTGGCTCCGGGTCGAACAACTTTGGTTTGGCAGTGCTCGCTGGGAAAGGTACGCGTCTTGGCGCGACCGGGGCTGGGCGGTTGAAAATTAGTGCGCGCAGTTGGAACCAACCTGGCCACCCAGCAAAGACGGAGATGGAAATAAGACTGCAAAAATTGATTGCCGGAACCGGCGTTGCGTCGCGCCGGAAGGCTGAAGCGTTGATCGCCGCCGGTCGCGTGATGGTCAACGGCAAGACGGTGACGGAGTTGGGCACCAAGGTCGATCCCGGACGTGATCACGTCAAGGTCGACGGCAAACACTTGGGTGCGCCGCAGCCGTTCGTCTATTTGATGTTGAACAAACCCAAGAATGTCGTCTCCACCCTGGACGATCCCGGGGGGCGGACGACGGTCAAGGATTATCTGCGCGGGGTTTCCGTGCGGGTGTTCCCTGTCGGCCGGTTGGATTTCGACAGTGAAGGGTTGATGCTCTTGACCAACAACGGCGACTCGCCCAGGCGATGCTTCACCCCCGGTATCACGTCCCCAAGACCTATCTGATCAAGGTGAAGGGTGTCCTGACCGACGACGAGATCAGAAGTCTTGAGGAGGGTGTGAGACTCGAAGATGGCATGACGAGCCCGGCGCAGCTCAGGAAGGTTCGGAAGGTCGAGGCGAATTCCTGGTTGGAGATTACCATCCGTGAAGGGCGCAAGCATCAAGTCAAGCGGATGCTGGAAGTGGTCGGACATCCGGTGATCAAGCTCCTGCGGATCCGGATGGGATCGATTTCGCTCGGTGACCTGCAGCCGGGTGAATTCCGTTTTTTGACCGATCGGGAAGCCAATACGCTGCGCCGACTGGTGGAAGAGCGGGTGGCGTCGGTCGAGGAACCGGTGGCGGGTACTCCTTCGCGGCCGTCAAGGCGCGAGGGATGGGCACGAGCGAAAAAGAACAAGAGTCAACGTCGGCGAGGGCCTTGGTCGTCGACACGAAAGCGAGCGTGACATGAAGAGCAGAACGCATCGATGCGGAGAGTTAAACAAAGTGCATGTGGGCCAGACCGTGGTCTTGAAGGGGTGGGTGCATGGCCGCCGCGACCACGGCATGGTCATGTTCATTGATCTGCGTGACCGGACGGGAATCACGCAAGTCGTGTTCAACGCCGAACGGAACAGCGGATGTCCATCAAGGCGGCCCACACGCTTACGGAGTGAGTGCGTCGTGTCGGTCACGGGCCAGGTCATGGCGCGTCCTGAGGACTCCAAAAATCCTCATCTGCCGACCGGCGACATCGAGGTGTTCGTGGACGCCGTCGAGATTTTGAACGAGGCCAAGACACCGCCGTTCGTTATCGAGGACGATGCCGAGGTGACGGAAGGCGCTCCGGTTGAAGTACCGCTATCTCGATCTTCGCCGGCCCAAGATGCAGCGGCTGTTGAGTCTGCGGCACAACATCATGCAAGCCGTTCACGGCTTCCTCAACCGAGAGGGGTTTCTGGAAGTCGAGACACCGATTCTCACGAAAAGCACGCCGGAAGGCGCACGGGACTATCTGGTCCCAAGTCGCGTGAATCCTGGTCAGTTCTTTGCTCTTCCCCAATCGCCGCAGCTTTTCAAGCAGGTGCTGATGGTGAGCGGCGTTGACCGATATTACCAGATTGCCCGCTGTTTCCGGGACGAAGACCTGCGCAACGACCGCCAGCCGGAGTTTACCCAGATCGATCTTGAGATGTCCTTCGTCGATCGCGAACAGGTCATGAGTCTGATGGAGCGGATGATCGTGACGGTGTTTCGCGAAGCGGGCGGCGTTCAGCTTCCGACCCCGTTTCCTCGGATGACCTATGCCGACGCCATGGGGCGCTATGGATCGGACAAGCCGGACCTTCGGTTTGAGATGCCTCTCTATGACGTCACCGCGTTTGGGGCGACGAGCGAGTTCAAGGTGTTTCGAGAGGCGGCAGGGAAGGGAAAAATCGTCAAGGCGCTGATCGTGAAGGGCGGTCAAAGTATCGCTCGAAGCCGAATCGATGCGCTGGGCGAAACGGCCAGAAGTTTTGGAGCGAAGGGACTCGCCTGGCTCAAAATCACGGCCGATGGCCAGCTGGATTCGGTCATTGCAAAGTTTCTCGATGCCAAAGCGTTTGCCCATGCGTTGCCCGAAGCCAACCCGGGCGATCTCGTGTTGTTCGGAGCGGATACACCGGCCGTCGTCCACGACGTGCTGGGGCGGATGCGTCTGCTCCTCGGCGAAGAGCTCAATCTCATCGACAAGTCAGCCTGGAAGCCAGTCTGGGTCACCGATTTCCCGCTGCTCGATTATTCCCAAGAAGAGAAGCGCTACATTTTCATGCACAATCCCTTTGCCGCGCCGATCGACGAGGATCTTCCGTTGCTGGACACCGAGCCGCTGCAGGCCCGCGCCAAGGCCTACGATATGGTGCTCAACGGCAACGAGATCGGCGGTGGCAGCATCCGCAACCATCGAAGCGACGTGCAGTTGCGGATTTTGGATCTGCTCGGGATCAGCAAAGAGCAGGCGCAGGCCAAGTTCGGCTTCTTGCTGGAAGCCTTGGATTACGGTGCCCCTCCACACGGCGGCATCGCCTTCGGCCTCGACCGCCTCATCATGCTCCTGGGCGGTGCCGAATCGATTCGCGATGTGATCGCGTTTCCGAAAACGCAGCGTGCCCAGTGCCCGCTGACGGACGCGCCGTCAGCCGTTGCCGCCGAGCAACTCAAGGAGCTGCGCATCAAGCTCGACCTCGTGGAGTAGGTTATGGCCGGCAATACCTTTGGTCACATCTTTACCGTGACGTCTTTCGGCGAAAGCCACGGTCCGGCCATCGGGTGCGTCGTCGATGGTTGCCCCCCAGGCCTGGCGCTGTCCCCCGACGATATCCAACACGATCTGGATCGCCGCAAACCCGGCACGTCACGACACGTGACCCAGCGGCAGGAATCCGACAGGGTCGAAATCCTGTCCGGCATCTTTGAAGGCAAGACGACTGGCACACCGATCGCGTTGTTGATCCGCAATGAAGACGCACGGAGCAAAGACTACGGGAATCTAATCGACACGTTCCGCCCCGGCCACGCCGATTACACCTACTGGCAGAAATACGGCATCCGCGACCACCGCGGGGGCGGGCGGGCATCTGCCCGGGAGACCGCCGTTCGGGTTGCCGCTGCGGCGATTGCCAGGAAATGGCTCCGCGAGACCCATGGCGTCGTCATCCGCGGCTACCTGAGCCAGCTGGGACCGCACGAGATCCCCTTCAAATCCTGGGATGCCGTCGGCGACAATCCGTTTTTCGCAGCGAACCAGGACGTCGTGGCGAAACTCGAATCGTTCATGGACGAACTGCGGAAGGCCGGCGACTCAGTCGGCGCCAGGATTACCACGGTGGCCGAACATGTTCCCGTCGGATGGGGCGCTCCGGTCTATGCCAAGCTGGACGCGGATCTGGCGGCCGCGATGATGAGCATCAATGCCGTCAAGGCGGTCGAAATCGGCTCAGGATTCGCGTCGGTCACCCAGCGCGGCTCCGAACATGGCGACGAGCTGACGCCAGAAGGGTTCATCACGAACCATGCTGGCGGCATCCTGGGCGGCATTTCCACCGGTCAGGACATTGTGGTGACGATCGGCATCAAGCCGACCTCGAGCATCCGTGTGTCACGCCGCTCGATCGATAAGCAGGGGAACCCGGTGACGGTGGAGACGAACGGCCGCCACGATCCGTGCGTTGGGATTCGAGCCACCCCCATCGCCGAAGCGATGATGGCGCTGGTCCTGATGGACCATGCCCTGCTCCATCGCGCGCAAAACGCGGGCGTGCAGACGCCGACGCCGCGCATCGCCGGTTCCTCGAAGCCGTCGGCCTCCCAGGATCGGCGAAAGCCGGTGGCCAAGGTCAACCCCGAGCCCCACGAAGCCTGATGCCTCACACCGCATTGCTGTAGTCGCGCCGCATGCCCGCTCCTCCAGACGACGGCCGCATCCTCGAGATCAAAAACGCGCAAGTCTACCGCGGGGACACCTGTGTCTTCGACAATCTCTCGTTTCTGCTGGAGGCGGATCAGCACACGGCCATCCTCGGGCCGAATGGCGCCGGGAAGTCGACCATTCTCAAGCTCCTGGCCGGCGAAGTGCACGCGGTGCCGAAAGAGGACACTTCCATCCGGCTCTTCGGCGAAGCGCAGTGGAACGTCTGGGACGTGCGGAAGCATTTGGGAATGGTCTCACACGATCTGCAGCATCAGTATATGGAGCAGGTGACCGGCCTGAAAGTCGTCCTGTCCGGCTACTATGCGAGCATCGGCACCTATGGCCATCAGGAATTTACCTATGCGCAGATCGCCCGGGCGCGGGCCGTGATGGAGGACCTGGGCATCGGTGCGATGACCGACCGCAGGTATGCGGCCATGTCAACCGGCGAGCAGCGGCGTTGTCTCTTGGCGCGTGCCCTGGTCCACGGGCCATCGGTGCTGGTGCTCGATGAGCCCACGAGCGGGCTCGACCTGACGGCCACCTTTCATTATTTGGATCTGGTGCGCGGCTACATGCGCAAAGGCAAGACCATCCTGCTCGTCACCCATCATATTCATGAGATCCCCCCGGAGATCCGGAGAGTCGTCTTGTTGAAGAAGGGGAGAATTCTCGAGGACGGCGAGAAGAAAGCGGTGCTGTCAGAGAGAAACCTCAGTCAGCTGTTCGATTGCCCCGTGACACTCGTCTGTGCCAATGGCTGGTATCAAGCGCTGCCAGGAAGCTGAAGTACCGTTGTTCTATCCGCCCGCTAAGGTGACGGTGAAGGTGAGGTCAGCCTCGGCCCGGCGGACTTTGAGGCTCACGCGCTGGCCGGGGACCGTCCGTTCGATGAGATAGTTTTTCAGGTGGGCAGCATCCAGAATTTCCGTGTCTTCAATCGCCAGCAGAATGTCGTGTTTCTGGATGCCGGCCGCCTTGGCCGGATCCGAGACGTCCTTCACCGCCATGCGCCACTTGGTCCCTTCTTTGACTGCCGTCATGTGAATGCCCAGCTTCGAGAAGGCCAGCGGTTTTCCTTCGATGGCGGCGGCTACGATGCGCGAGGCGAGCGTGGCGGGAATCGCAAAGGCCATCTGGCTGCAGAAGACGTGAGTTTCGTCCTTGTCCGTCTGGATCACGGCATGCATGATGCCGACCACTTCGCCGGCGTGATTATAGAGCGCGCCTCCCGAGTTACCGCTGCAGGCAGAGAGATCGGCTTGCAGGAGTCGAGTCTCGACGGTTTGCAAAAACGTATTGACGTTACCGATGCGGCCGAAGGCCATGGTGGGGCCCCAGCCCATCGGATATCCCACCGTGAACACCTCGCTGCCGACGACCGGCGCATCTGTGGCAAAGCTGGTGGCAAGATCGAGCACCGGCCGGTCTTTTTGATTTAAGCGGTAGACGACGACGTCCATGTAGGCGCTTTCTCCAACGATCTGGGCGACGAGCTCGTGGAGATCGGTGGTCAGGACATGAATGACCTTCGGCACGACGTGCCCCGTCGGACTGTTTTTCTCGACCGCGTGTCTCGCCGTGACAATGTAGCCGTCATGCAGATGAAAGCCGGTTCCGCGGATCTTAATTTTGCCGGGCTGGTCGGGAGTACGGGGATCTTGCGTGTCTTCCAGGATGCCAACGGTGGCCCGCTTCGCCCGCTCAATCACATTCGGTGGCGCCCCTGGCCCGGCGGAGGCATACGGCGCGGCGCATGCGAGGATGGCGACCAGACAGGCCAAAATCGAACGCTGGCGTCTGCGCTCAGCCAGGACGAACATGAAATAATCCTTTCACTGTATGAAGCCTATGCCGCACAGTATAATGAGCTTTAATGACAGGGGAAAGGCCATGAGAGGCTCGATTGCCACGATATCTATCTGTATGCTGGTTGCGGCCATCCTGAACTATGGGGCGGTCGGCGCCGCCGAGTCGGACGGCGATAGTAACGCGTCATTCTCTGAGAAGGTTGGTGAAGGGGCCAAAAAGATCGGTCAGGCAATTGCAGACGGTATCAAGAAAACCGCGAAAAAGCTTGAAGACAAGCACGTACCCGAAAAGGTGGAACAGAAATTCAAGAAGGCGGCGGATAAGACCGCCGAAGGCTTTGGTAAGGCGGAGCGGAAAATCAAAGAAAAGCTGGCCGATTAGCTGCCGAACACCTTCCTCGCCCTCTCATTTCTTCCGGAAACCGAAAAACGATCCGGCTCCTGCCGCCCCTGCCGAAGGCAAAAATCCGGTCACCACGTTCTTGAACCCTTCCGCTTCGCCGTGAAGCCACTGGATTGTTCGGGTAATCTGCCCTTCCAGCGCGTTCCAATCCACGTCGATCCAGCCGGTCGTCTTCATGGCCGCCATGCACGCCAACACAACGGCCACCAGCATGGCGGCGATTCTCAAAAACCGGCGGAAGGCCCAACCGATCAAGAAGCCGCCGAGGTAACTGCCGCCGATCTGAGCGACGGCCGGGGAGGTGAAATTCCCGATCCAAGACGCTAGACCGCCGATCGTGGCCACGGCAACGGCGAGAAACGATTTCGCCGCCCAGGGCGGGTCCGCGAGCATGGCCTCCCAGGCGGATGGGGCATGCGGGGCGGTTGAACAGGCCTCTTCTTCGATCATGAAGTACTCCAGTCTTCTAAAGCTGGTTTGAAGAGAAGGTATCGCAGACGTCGGGATTGCCGGTCTCCAGTCCCTTCCGCAGCCAGGTCTTCCGCTGTTGAGACGAGCCGTGTGTCCAACTTTCTGGCTGCACGTACCCGCGGGACATCTTCTGCAGTCGATCATCTCCAATGGCTGCCGCAGCCGCGAGTCCCTCTTCAAAATCTCCGGGCTCGATCACGCCCCGTTCGCGGCTGGCATGGTAACCCCAGACTCCCGCAAGACAATCCGCCTGCAGTTCCATTCGCACCGAGAGGGCGTTGCCTTCCGTTTCGCTCGCGTGTCGCTGTAGGCGCTGAACTTTCTCCGCAATCCCAAGAAGATTCTGAACATGGTGGCCCACTTCGTGGGCGATGACATAGGCCTGGGCAAAATCACCGGAAGCACCAAGCCGCTGAGACATTTCCTGAAAGAAGGACAGGTCCAGGTACAGCTTGCGGTCCTGTGGGCAATAGAACGGCCCCACTGCCGACGAGGTTGCGCCGCAGGCGGAATGCACGGCGCCGGTAAACAAGACCAGCCGCGGATTCTCGTATTGACGTCCCGCCTTGGGAAGCAGTTGGTGCCAGGTATCTTCGGTGTCGGCCAACACGACCGAGGCGAATCGACCGATCTCGTCTTTGACCGGCCCGGTCGGCACGGACTCGATCTGCGGCTCCGTCGTACTCTGGAGGCCGCTCATCAACTCGAGGAGGGTTAAGGGGTTCATGCCGGTGAAATAGCTGACCGCGAGGACGAGGACGATGCCACCGATCCCCAGTCCCCCGCCCATTCTCGCCGGGCCCAAGCTCCGCCTATCCTCAACATTCTCACTTTCACGTTGGCCCTGCCAGCGCACTCGCGTCCCCTCCCTCGTCGAGCAGTTGGATCCACGATACTGCGGTGCGGGAGAGAAGTCCAGGTGTGCGGTGATGAGATGCGAGGCCTTCCACAGTGGAAGGCCTCGCGATAGAGGCAACGAGAGGGGGTCAATTATTGGGCGGCGACCTGCGACAAATCTTTCGGATACAGGACAATCTCGATTCGCCGGTTGGAGGACCGCCCTTGTTCCGAGTCATTGCTGTCGATGGGATGGGTATCCGCATATCCGACGGCCGATAGGGACTGAGGCTGGACCCCTCCCTGATCGATCAAGTAGCGCACGACGGTCGTCGCGCGCGCGGTGGAGAGCTCCCAATTGGTTTTGAACTTGTCCTGCAGCTTCGTGCTGATCGGGACGTTGTCGGTATGGCCTTCGATTCTGATTTGCTTGTCCGTAATTTTGTTTAACACATCGCTGACTTGCTTGAGGACCTTCAAGCCCGCCGGCTTGATTTCGGCGCGGCCTGAGTCGAACAGCACACGGTCGACCATGTTGATCGTGAGACGATCCCGTACTTGTTGGATCTTGATGTTGCCTTTGGCGATCTCGTCCTTGAGTGACTGCGACAACTCTTCCTGCGTCTTGGTCAGGCGGCGAATCTCGTCTTCCTTGGCGGCGCGTTCCTGTTCAAGGCGGGCTTTTTCTTCCGCCTCGGCCTTGAGGCGCTTCCGCTCTTCCTCCAGACTCGCGGACAGCTGGGACTGCTCCTGCTGGAGCCGTTCATGTTCCTTGGCGAGCCGGGCCTTTTCTTCCGCCTCGGCTTTCAGCCGCTGGCGTTCCTGATCAAGACTGGCAGACAGCCTGGACTGTTCCTGGCGCAACTGCTCCCGCTCCTTCGCTACCCGGGCAGACTCGGCCTCCAGTTCCGCGGCCCGCTGTTGAAGCTTGACGATCTCGCTTTGAGCCGTGGCCGTCCCGCTGGCAAGCTGCTGCTTGTCGTTTTCCAGGGCGGCAATTTGCGCGCGTACGTCGCTCAACTCGCTACCAAGCTGGCCTTTTTCGCGCTCGAGACCGTCGAGCCGGCTCTGAAGTTCCGCCGAACGGGCAGACAACGCTTCGCGCTCTTTCTCAAGCGAGGCCGCCTGCTGTTCCGCGCTTTTGCGCTGGCTCGTCTCCTGATCGAGATTTTGCTGGAGTCCTGTCAATTGCTGCTGCATCTGATCAGAGTCGGCCTTGGACTTCTTTCTCAGTGCGTCTAATTCCGCCGATTGGCTGGCCGACAGCTGCTTGGCCTTTTCCAGTTCCTCCAGCGCTTTCTGGTGCGTGTCGGTCGAGACACATCCGGCCCCCATGAGCATGACAGAGGCCATCATGCCCGCTTGCAAGAAGATCCGATAATGACGGATGCGGTGCGGTGTCATAAGCCCTCCTGCATGAAGATGTAGATGTAGGATGAATCAACCACGAGCAAAGTCGATGCCGTCAGTGAACCTGAATAGAGAAAACCCTAAAATGTGAGAAAGCACGGGAGTCTGAAGGTCTTCACTCGAGTAAAGTGGGATCATCACCGCGTCGACCGGTGCCAGAAGAAAGCGCCTCACCTGTAGGGACCAACGTACAGTGTGTACGGACCTATGGTGCACTGAACGCGCGGACCAATCAAGATGCTCAAGCAAGACGTCCAAGAGGAGTGTGGAAAATTGTAGGCGGATGGGAGCGTGGGTAGAGATGTGAGGGAAGGCAGCGGGCGCTGCGCTCCCCGTTCAGGTAAATGGCTCGACGAGGCAGCGTTGTGGCCATGAGCAAATGCGATGCCGTGTTGAATCATTTCCCTCAAGCGTACAGAACTAGGAAGGCTCCCTGATTTGTGGTCGTGAGCTTTGCCATGGGGTCGGAAATGGGTTCGAGAGGGAAATGCGTCATTTACGACTGGATAATCACCCGTAGGGGACTGCATACAATTTACAGGACCGCTGCTGAAGGGGGTTGACTCCCCCCTCGGACCTTCCCTTTATGGTGGTTATGACGTTCTCCAGGCCCAAGACCATTCTCTTTCATAAGCCCTACGATGTTCTGCCCTGTTTTACCGATCCTGAGGGACGGCCAACTCTCGCCGATTACATTGCTACGCCTGATGTGTACGCGGCCGGCCGTCTGGACCGCGATAGCGAAGGCCTCATGATCCTCACCTCGGACGGGGCCCTGGCTCATCGCATTACAGATCCCACACACAAATTGCCTAAAGTCTATTGGGTCCAGGTGGAGCGCATCCCGGATGACGCAGCACTCGACCGCCTGCGCCATGGCGTCGTCTTGAGCGGCACACGCACGAGACCTGCCAAGGTACGACGCCTCACGCCGGAGCCGGCATTACCGGAACGGCCGGTGCCTATCAGAGTCCGCCGGTCTGTTCCCACTGTCTGGCTGGAGATGGTGCTTCACGAGGGCATGAACCGGCAGGTCAGGCGCATGACGGCTGCCGTCGGCCATCCGACGCTCCGGCTCGTGCGAGTGGCAATTGGTCCTGTCAAGCTCGGCGATCTTGCCCCCGGCCGTTGGCGCGTGATGACGCCTCAGGAGAGGGCGTCCCTTGACCGGCAAGGGTAGGATGCGGGATTTGATGAATTTGTTGCCAAGAGCCACATTCGGTTCATACTTACGCTCAACAACGTAAGTACCCACCACAGCTTCTCACCTTTCTGTTAGGAACGGAGGGGACCATGAGAACTCACACGCAGCAAGCTTCCACCTCCCACCCAGTGGATCGGACGATGCTCTGGGCACTCAAGCGGCGGGGAGCCCAGACCATGGAAGGGCTCTCGTCGTTGACTGGGATCGGGTGGACACAGGTCTTTTTATCGGTGGACCGCCTAAGCCGGATCGGCAAAGTGTCGTTAACCCCAGTCCGACCCTGTGAATATCGGATATCGATCGCTGGGCTGCTTCGTCGCTAGTCGAAGGAGAGGAGGGCGCTCGAGGTCAACGGCTGCGTATCATCCGGCCGATGATGCCGATGCCGATGCCGAGCAGAAGGTAGCCGGCGAGAACATTGATGACCACTATGATCTGGCTCACGACATGAGTGGGCTGGTAATCCACGAGCCCTAGAGCCGCCGTGACATTCACGGAGTAGTAGACCGCCGACCACAACGGAATCCAGGCAGAGACGGTGTCCGAGCCAATCGGCTGAAGCCACTGTAGCTGGAAAAATAGCTCATACAGCACGCTGAACACGGCGATGGTGCCGATCACCCAGAGTCCCCAACGGGAGAAACTCGTGCCGTAGTTACTCGTGACCTTCCAGGCGAGTTGTCCCCAGGGGTGCTTCCCTTCCATTTTCGCCCATGTCACACGGGCATTGCGCTCGTTCAAGTATTCCGTTTCAGACCAATCCAGCTCGCCCACTTCCGCGAAACAATGATTAGCCCGTGAGTACGAACGCACGGCCAAGTGTTGAAGATCATGCCGTGATGCGGTGGCCGTGGCCATTCGGGCCGCGCGCTCGGCCTGGTGTCCGGCGCTGGAATAGGCGCGAGCGGCCTGCGTGAACTGGCCGATCCTGTGCAACTGTTGCCCTGCCTGGTGATAGGCCCGTGCTGATTCCTTGGCATCTCGGCTCTCCAGAAAATGCGCCGCCGCCAAAAAATAGAACGCCGACTGCATGACTTCCGCCCGCGCCTCTTTTTGGCCGAACGCCTCCGCCTGTCGCAGGACGGCCTCGGCGGATTGGGCGGACTCCAACTCCATCTCGCCCTGTCGGTAATATTCTTGAGCGAGAGGATCGGTAAAGGTTTGCTCAGCCATCAGATCAGATCATGAGCAGGTGGTGTTGGGACGCCATATTACTCGAAAGACAGCCTGGCAGGAAAGCCCGTCCGAAGCGGGGGGTGCGTATTGACAACCCCGGTTGGCAGGGAGAAGAATTAACAGAAAAGGCCTTCCCATGGAGGGGAGACATCATGCGAGGGCTGCTGCTGTTTTCTCTATTGATCCTTTCGGCCTGTGCACTGCTGATCCCACCGGAATGCCGATACCTGAAGGCCGCGCAACACCATGCCACAATGGCGGACGTCCAAGAGCGCCTTGGGCTGCCATTGACGAGAAATGATACACCCAACGGGACAACGTGGCTCTACGAAGTACTGGAAGAGCAACCGACTCATCGCGGCACGCCGACCGGCTTCTGGTGCGACGAATATCGAGTAAGCTTCGATTCGAAGGGCGTCCTGCGAGCCTGGACCCACCGATCGTTTTTCCATAAGGGAGAATTACAGCCCGAACCTTGTCAGGCGGGTTACGAGCATCTGGCGCTGTAGATTGAAGTTGCTCTTGCCACCCATGCCATCACAAGCGGTCTCATAGGTCTGGTCACCCTGCTGCTCTATCTACTCCGGTATGAGACGGATCTCCTAGCGGCTTCTGAATCGATTCTGTCGAAGGCCGCCGCCTGTGTCTTGAACGTTCCGAGGTTCGGCGTTTCCCCGTTTTGCCCCTGTACGACACGGCACTCGCCGCGCCGCCCTAGCGCTCATTCTAACTACTTAGGAGGGTTGTTTGACAATCGCACAGGAGAGTTTGTGGGATCAGGAACAGAGTAAAGAAGTTCTGTAGAGAAATTGGGCTTGTTAATGCCGTTTGAAGTACTGCACTTCCCGTTCATGCTGCTCGGCTGCTGCCCGCGTCTTGAATGTTCCGAGGTTCCGGCGCTTCCCGGTCTTCGGGTTCTTCTTGCGCGAATACAACCGGTATCCGCCCGATGACAATTTCCGGATCATGCGATGTGACTCAGCGGGAATCTAGATTTCAGCGACTTCCGCGATGATGGTGTGATAACCCGATGCGCCGGCCGGCTGGGGTCGGACCAGTTCAGCAATCTGCAGCTGGCCTTTGGTGTCGGTTGCCCGGACGACCGTTTGATACTTTCCGGGCTTAGGTGGCTTCCACGTGTAGCTCCAGATGACCCATGAATAGGGGGACATGGGCGGTTCGATGCGACATTCATTCCACGTCCGGCCGGCATCGAGACTCAGTTCGACCTTGGCGATCGTGTGGGGTCCGCCAAACGCGATACCGCGGAAGGTCTGCTCGGGTCCTTTCAATGGCTGGTAGTGACCGGGGGAGTCGATCCGTGAAAAGACCTTGATCGTGCCGTCGTCCGTCCAACCTTTGCGCTGCCAGTAGCCAAGGTAGTCGCCAGGATACACTTCGATTTCGTGAATCCATTTCACGTTCTTGATGCCATAGAGGCCGGGCACGATCAGACGGAGTGGGAATCCGTGCTCCTTCGGCAACTTCTCTCCGTTCATCAAAAAGGCGAGCATCACATCATCCTGCATCGCCCTGGTGAACGGGATGCTGTCATCGTATCCATCGATCCCGCGAAAGATCACGTCGCGCGCCGTTTCTTCGTCCGCGCCAGAATCTTGCAGCAGCTTTTTGAGTGAGATCCCCCGCCAGGTCGCATTTCCCAGGCTGTCGCCGCCGGGCAAGGTATCGATGCACATGAGGGTGGACACCTGGTCGTAAGAGTCCCGATTCAGGATGTCACGCCAGCCCAAGGACATCGGTGTTTTCACTTCACCTTTGACGGTCAATTTCCATTGTTCGATGTTGACCTCGCGGGAGACTGAAACGACGCTGTCGGCGTAGTTGACGACGTAGAACTTTGAATTACTGGTGAAGTAGGTCGTATCGCGGGGCGGGACCGCAAACATGCGACCGAAGACGCCCCCGACGGCGTCACAGCCGCCGGTCATGCCCATGAGGGCGCCAAGGCCGGTGGCTTTCAAGATGGTTCGACGCGAGATGCGCATGGGTTCGTATCCGTTGAGAATTCTTTCATTCATTATCGTACAGCCGCCATACTTGCTGCAACGTGCGGCTCACGCTCGTGCGGCTGATAGTGCGTGACTGAACGAGTACCCCGCTGCTTACATCCAACTACGACGAGAGGAGGCGAGAGCGATACTCATTGAAGAGGAATCGTCAACTGTCAGTTTTGACAGTTCCTCTGATCGCAGCCTCGTGGCTACACTAGTCGGCCATTCTCTTCACGGAGGAGGGAGTGTGTTTGACAAGGCACTTCACGATGCTGCCCCAGGGAAGGTGCGTATGGCCTCATGTGATGATGAGGTGCGGTGGCTGCGGCTCACGATCTGCGCGTTAGTGGTAGGTGTATGTGCCGGTTGCGCCGGAGGGTCGCCTCAACAGGACGCCTCCTGGAAGGTGGTGCCGATCACCGAAGTTGGGATGGTCGTCGGTGAATGGGAAGGGCTGGTGAAGAAGGATCATGCGTCGCTCCCCGAAGGATCGGTTCGTCTCATGATTCGGGCCAACGGCACCTATCTGTTTGCGGGTCAAACCGCGTCCAGAGCGGCTGTTGGGTCCGGAGATCTCGAAACGCGCGACGGCCGATTGGTCGGAGACACAGAGAAGCGCGCCGTCACATTTACGTTGTACGACCATAAGGGTAAAGCCGTGGTGCTCGTCGAATCGATTATCCATGAAACAGGAGAGCGCTATCGCGGTGAATTTACCAAGGTGCAGTGAGGATCGTAGGGCATCTGAATTCTGGGATCTTGCATAGAGGACGACGCTTGAACGAAGATGGCGTTGTCATCTGTGAGGCACTGCCATGCGAATGTTTCGAACGAACAGAGTCTCCCTCTGGCCGTTCATCGGTTTCACGGTTGTGCTGCTCTGGCAGGGATGCAGCGGAGACCGATACAAGACGGTGGTCGATGCGGCGGGAGCCGGACTCAGCTCCCTAACCCTGGCGGACGACTATCGACACCAGCGACGCATACAGGAAGTCTTAGTTGCAGAGCCTAAGTTCGCCGGCCTCGTGCTGACAGCCTATGTCTTCATGGATCACGGCTATGTTGTCGGCCATGTGCATAGTCCCGAGCAGGCCGAAGCTGTGTACAAGACGGCGAGGAAGGTGGAAGGTCTCAGATCGCTCAACGCGTTTCTCCCGGTCAAACATACTTCGACCGTCGATACCGTTGGGAAGGTCTCACCGGATGCCGCATTGAAGGCGCAAGTCGAGGCAGAGCTTGCGCGCACTCCTGGTGTGGTGGACACGCGCGTGCACGTCGAAATCCTAGACGACCGTGCGATTTTGCTCGGTGTCGTGTCAGGTAGCGAAGAAAAGACACGTGCGGAACATGCCGCGGCATCCACCCTCGGCGTCAAGCGCATCATCAACTGGTTGTTGTTGCCGGAAACTGAGTATTTGGCGATCCGGTCACAGGTGTTTTAGAGACGCGGTGTTATGGAGAAGATCGGGGTGGAGAAGATCGGTTTCCACAGTGTCCGTCGCGCACAGCCCCGGCTGTTTCTTTCGCTCCTGGCGGTAGTCCTCGTTGCCGGCTGCGTGGAGCCGACCCGCGAAGCCTTACGGGAGCCGACGGGCACGCCGATGCCGCGGATCACGTTACTGACCTACAACACGCTGCACGGACTTGAGCCAAGCGGGATGACGGTCAAGGCGAGCGAATCGCAGGAGGTCCGGCAAGCGAGGCTCGACCTCCAATTTCGCCAACTTTCTCTCATCCAGCCCGACGTCATGCTTCTTCAAGAAGTCAATCCCCTTCCGGAAATGGCCGAGCGATACATCGCGGCGATGAAGCGCTCCGGTTTGGACTACCAATCGGTTCATCAGGTGGATGCCTGCGGAGTGCGTTTGGCTCCTGGACTTGCGGTCGTCCCGGGCTTGAACAATGGCTTAGCCGTGCTCGCCAAGGCTCCTCTGCGCCTACGAAAAGTGGAGGGTCTCAAGCTCAGTGGAGGCTTCGGGCGCTGCGACGACTACATGGGCTTTCAAACGGGGGAGCTGCGGTATGCACTGATCGCTGAAGTCGAAAATCCCAATACGGGCAGGAAACTCTTGACGGTCAGTCTGCATCTGCATTCCGGGATTGAACGGAATGCGTTTTTCATACAAAAAATTCAGGATGCGGTGAAGGCGGGAAAGGCGCGGCAGGAGGATTTTGCAGAGATCGTGGCCGCGATGGAGCAGGACCAGGAACGACGGCTCGAAGAGATTCGTCTGCTCGTGAAGGAGATCGACACGCTGTATGCGAAAGGGTCCTATCTGGGTGTCCTCGTGGGAGGAGATTTCAACTTTGAGCCCGACGACCCGGAATACCGTGAACTCGAACGGGCGGGCCTCACAGACACGTACGCGATGGCGCATCCTGAAACGGAAGTCTACAGTCTTGATCCTCAGCGAAACGTGATCGCAGGCCATGGCATACAAGAAGTGCCATCGACGCTTCGTGCGGCAATGAGACGGCTTCCTGAAAGCCAGCAGCAGAAAATTCTCGAAGGCTATCAAAAGGGGATCACTCAGGCGAGGCGGGTGGACTTTTTGTTCCTCATGAGAAAGCCATCCGACAGTGCGACAGGCTGTTTCCGGCAGGAACTGTTCGGCCAATCCGAGGCGGTTTCAACCGCACCAGGATCAGATCACTATGGTGTGCTCGTCACGTATATGGCCGATGCATCCCAGTGCGGCTAGGAACCTCGTATGTGATGGAGGATCCACATGTCATTGCCGTTGCATGAAATTATCGGCTTCGTGGCGGGATTCGGGACGACATTTGCCGCCCTGCCAGATCTCATCGCTATGCTCAAGCGGCGATCCTGTGAAGGCATGAATCCGACGATGGCCGCGATCATGGGCACGTTTCAAATCGTGTGGGTGTATTACGGGATTTTGGTCGAGTCGAGGCCGGTGATCGTGTGGAATATCATCGCCGTGGGGATCAATTTTTTAGTCGTCGGGGCCTATTTCTACTTTGCTTCTACCACACCGCGGCACACTCCGTTGATCAATCATCCCGCGCCGGGTGAGAGCACGAAGAATTCCCCCGGCAGATAGAGACGACAGAAGAACCAGAAGGTGGAGGAGGTTCATGCATCGTCGCCGAATCGCGTGTATAGTGATAGGCCTCGCGCTCAGCCTCTCGGCCTGTAACGAGTTCAAGGTGCAGACCGACCATGACTCTACCGCAGAGTTCAGCGCATTCAAGACATTCGCCTTTGCGGGACTTGCCGACGTCAATAAAGGCGGGATCTACGACAATTCATTGACGCAAAAACGCGTCGAGACGGCCGTCGTTCGAGAGCTCAGTGCGAAAGGACTTCGTCAAGTCGGATTGGATGAACATCCTGATCTCTTGGTCCATTACTGGTTCAACGTCCAGGATAAACAACGCCTTGAAAGCGGCGGCACGAGTGTTGGCGTGGCGCGCGGTCCTTACGGCGGCTATGGATGGGGGGCAGGGTATGGCGGAGGGGTCACGACGGTTGAATACAGAGAAGGCACGTTGATTCTGGATCTCGTCGAACCGGCTCAAAAGCAGCTCGTGTGGCGGGCCACGATCGTAGGTACATTGCAGGATTCGACGAAAGACAACGTTGAGCTGGGAAACAAGGCGATTGCCAAAGCATTCGAAAGTTACCCACCGTCCCCCAAAGCACCGTGAACTTTATTCAACAAAGGAGGGAGTCATGAAACAAGTAGCAACTGATCGCGTTCACCGGATTGTGGCGTGCGCCGGCGTTATTGCGGCGTTGACCCTTGGGCTGGTCGTGACGCCAGTCCAGGGTCTGGCGGAGGACGCTAGCGATGCCAAAGCCATCGTCGATCAAGCCGAAGTCTCGCTGAAGAATTTTTTGAGTGACCCGGACATGAAATGGTTCGGCAGTCACCTACAAGAGGCAAAGGGTGTCTTCATCGTGCCAAACCTCAAGAAGGGAGCCTTCATCTTCGGTGTGGAAGGGGGCACCGGCGTCGTGCTTGCGCGCGATGAAAAAGGCGGTGCATGGAGCGAACCGGTATTTTATGAAACCTCAGCAGCCAGCTTTGGCCTCCAGGCAGGAGCACAGACATCAGAGGCCATCGTGTTGATCATGACGCAGAAAGGTGTGGATTCCCTCTTGGCGAACAAGCTCACGCTTGGTGCCGACGGATCTGTTGCAATAGGACCGAAGGGGATGGGAGCCGACACAAATCTCAAGGCGGATTTCGTGACGTTCACGCGTGCGAAGGGATTATATGCGGGAGTCTCGTTCGACGGAGCGTCGATCAGGACAAGGGATGACCTCAATACTGCCTATTTCGGAGAGGATGTTCGTCCGTCGGACATTATCATTGCCCACAAGGCCAAACCCAATCCGCATTCCAATGAATTGCACGCCATGCTGAAAACGGCCAACGCTAAACCGTAGCATGTGTGAACGGCAGCGCAGTGGGAGGACGAACGAATGATGAGTGGCTGCGCTGCCGTGTGTCTCTCTTACCCTCTGTCACTTTTGACAGTTCCTGCCTTAGCTGAATGGTGCTAGCGTGTCCCCGCCGATGTCGTGTCAGCCCGCGGTCGGCGAGAGAAGGTCCTATGCCTCACATGTCCTGGCGGTCCATGGTGCCTCTGATCGGCGTGGTGTTGGCTGCTGTCGTCACGGCGACAATGAGTCCAGCATACCTGGAAGCCTCGACCGAGCAGCAGCAACTTGTCGATAAAGCGAGGCTCACGGTGGAAGCGTTTGCCATGGACCCGCAACAAGAGGACGTTCGGCAGTGGGTGTCGAGCGGCAAAGGCGTCTTCATCGTCCCACAGCTTCTTCGCGGCGCCTTCGTGTTTGGAGGTGCGGGTGGCGGCGGCATCCTGCTGATCCGCGATGAGAAGTCGGGCGAATGGTCGCAGCCGGCCTTCTACAACATCGGCGCGGTCAGTTTCGGTCTCCAGGCCGGCGCCGACACGTCCGAGTTGGTTGTGATCGTGAGAACCCAGAAGGGGCTGGAGGAGTTCTATCGCTCGGATTTCAAACTAGGCGCCGACGTGGGAGTATCCGTCGGACCGCTGGGCAGCAGCGCGGCCATGGGAGGCATCGCTGCGGATCTCGTGTCCTTCGGCCGCAGTAAAGGCGCATTCATGGGCATGGCGCTCGACGGCGCCGTGATCGCAGTCTCCGACGACTCCAACTCAACGTATTATGGAAAGGCTGTCCGCCCGACGGACATTCTTGTGAAAAAGTCAGTGACAAACCCCGCATCGGCTCAATTGCGCGATGCCATCTCGGTGTTGACGAAGGAGAAGTAACCAGGTGTACCCTCAACAGAAAGGACGCACATCATGATGAAGGTCGTATCGTTGTTCTTCACCGGGCTGATGCTTTGTACTGTCTCGGCCATTGCACAGCCGGCATCGGATACCAGCGCCGATACCAATATGGAAATTTTGAAGCAGAAGCTGAAGGCGGACAAAAAGCTCCTGGTGGCGGGGAATATGGATCTCTCGGATGCGGAGGCCAAAAAGTTCTGGCCGGTCTATGACGCCTATCAGAAGGACTTGGAACAGGTAAATCAGAAACTGGGACAAACGATCAAGGAGTATGCGGAGGCCTTCAACAAAGGCTCGGTCCCGGACAATACGGCGAAGAAACTGCTCAACAACGCGTTGTCGGTGGAGGAGCAGGAAACCAAGCTGAAACGAACCTACGCGGAAAAGCTCGAGAAGGTCCTCCCGTTCAACAAGGTTGCGCGCTACATCCAGATAGAAAACAAGATCCGGGCCTTGATCAAGATGGAGTTGGCACAGCAGATTCCTCTCGTCTATTGAGGAAGAGATTGTCCGACAAAGGTTGATTCTCTCGCCGGTGCGAGAGGGAGGAAGGAGCCGTCATGAAGCCGCTTGCTGTGACCGGCCTGTGTCTTCTGTGTCTCGTCGTGGGTGCTGGTTCTGCGCTGAATGCCGAAGAGCCCACGCTGAAGGTCGTCCACATTCGTCCGAGCCTTGACACCGAGAAGCTTCAATACATTCTGTCCACGGAACGCAAATCGGTGTTCGAACGGAATATGAACCTGGACGAGAAGCAGAGCGAGGTCTTTTGGGGCGTCTATCATCGATACGAGAAGGAAAAAGAGCAGCTCGAGGCCAAGCGGCTCCGTCTGTTGGGCACGTACATCGAAAAATATGACTCGCTCAGCAACGACGATGTCATGAAGATCGTCAAGCAGTCCGGCGAGAATCAGCAGGCCGACCTTGCGTTGCGTCAAAAATACTTCCAGATCTACAGCAAGAAGTTGAATCCCATGGCAGCCGCCCGTTTCATGCAACTCGATGATATCGTCGGGATGGTCACACGCCTTGCGATCCTGGGCAATCTGCCTTTGATCGGGGATGTTCCTCACGTCGCTGCCTCTGGATCACCCGATGAAAAGTCATCGCAGACCCCGAATCCGGAAACAGCGCCGACGGTGGACCAACCCTCGACGGAAACAGCGAAATAGTGCTCGCTCATTTATGGAACTGCGAGGAGGCCTCATGCGTCGTTCACGATTGCTGTTCATCGTGATAGGGGTGCTGTTCATGACCGGTGAAGCGTTTGCCGGCATGGATGTGTTCGTCTATCCCAGCAAGGGTCAGACTAAGGAGCAACAGGAACAGGATGAGTTCAGTTGTTATAAATGGGCCAAAGAACAAACGGGATTCGATCCAACTCAGCCGGTGCAGCAGGCGGCGGCGCCTCCCCCTCAGGGCGGCGCCGCGAAGGGCGCGGCAAAAGGTGCCGCGATCGGCGCGATTGGAGGCGCCATCGGCGGTGACGCAGGCAAAGGAGCGGCGATCGGCGCAGGGGTAGGTGCAGCGGGAGGAGCAGCGCGCCGGCGAAAAGGCGAGCAGCAACAAGCCGCCGCCCAACAAAAAGCAAAGCAAGAGTACAATGCGGAGGTAGACGGCTATAAGCGGGCCTTTTCAGCCTGCATGACGGGGCGAGGGTACACCGTCAGTTGATCGGCGACTATTCCTCGACCGACAGGAAAGCGAATTGAGAACTCACTCACCTTCTTCAACACACACATGGTTCGGCATCCTCTGCTGTTCGATGTGGCTCTCGGCTTTCTGCGCCGCAAGCGCTTGGGCGACCTCGGAGCTTAACATTCCTAAGCCCACCGATCCGCTCATGCCTGCGCCTCCGCCGCCGGCCTTAGAGGCGTCCGCCGTCAATCTTGAAGTTCGGCTCACGGCCGAAGGCCTGGCTGCCGCTGTCGATGAGGGCTTTCCTCAGGTCGCGGCGCGCGAGAACGATTGGAGTGAGGCCGTCACGCTGGGAGCACAGGAGGACATTCGGTTCTTGTATCGCGTCGTCAGAGGATCGTTTCGATACCGTATGGATCATGATCAGTTTCGGGTGTCGTTTGACCAGGTGCGCTATCGAGTTTGGGCGCGCAGGAATCAGGGTGACGGGTTCGTCGAAGGTCGCTGCGGACATGGCGATGACCCGCCCAGACGGCTGAATCTTTCCGCCCGGTCGGCACTGTCCTGGTCCGACCGATGGCGCCTGCAATCGCAGACGACGTTCGACGAACCTGTGTTTGTCGAGCCCTGCCTGCTCACGGGACTCGATGTCGATGCGACACCTGTGTTGAAAGCGGTGTTGCAACCGAGGCTCGCGGCGCTGGCGCAGAGTATCGACCGGATCGTGCGCGACCGGACGGAAGCCAAACAGCGCGCGGAGACAGTGTGGCAGAAGTTACAGGAGCCCGTCGAGTTCGCTCCCAACCAGTGGCTCCAGTTTCATCCACGCGACGCCCGGGTCAGTCCGATCACCTCAAACGGCACGCTCGTGCTCCACACGTCCGTGAATCTGGTCGTGGAGCCCAGGATCGTCAGTGGCCAGAAACCTGATCACACGACAATCCCGCTGCCACCGCTGCAATTGACTCCTCTTCCGTTGGAAGGCTTCCATCTCGCCCTTCCGATCACCGTCGACTACGGACGCATCAATCAACGGCTTGAGGAGGAGATGATTGGACAGGAGTTCCAGACGCCTGTCGGCGATACCTTGAGAGTCGAAGGCGTGCAACTCTATGGAAGCGGCGACAAGCTGATTCTCGCGCTCCGGGTGTCAGGAGGTGTGAACGGAACCGTGTACGCGACCGGGACACCGGTGTTCGATGAGGGGCTTGGGATGCTGCGGTTCGTCGATCTGGATTTCACACTGGACACCCGTAACGTGTTGGTGCAATCGGCAAACTGGATGTTCCATCAAGACATCTTGTCGAGCCTGAGGTCCCAGGCCTACATTGATCTCTCCGGCCAGCTGCAAACGCTTCGTTCCCGCCTCACGAGTGCCCTGACGCGAGAGATGGGGCCGAACGCCCGGCTTGAAGGAGAAGTCACATCCCTTCGGCCCCGTGGCGTGTACCCGACGGCAGGAGGTGTGGAAGTGCATATCATCGCGGAGGGCTCCATGTGGGTGGAATTGCAGTGAGCCGAGTCTCCAATCTCCCGACGTTCTTCAATGAACGAGAGGTATCTATGAACGTGTCCAAGCGTCTCGTTGCTGCGGTGTGTCTTGCGTGCCTCGGATACCTGGTTCAGACCGTTGAGCCGGCTCCGGCGCGTGGAGCGGGGGAAGGCATGTCCGAATCTGATTTTGAGCTCATGCGCTCCGATATCAGGACGAAGAAGGCCAGCCTCATTGCCGACCGCATGAAGTTCACGGACCGGGAAGCGTCGGCGTTCTGGCCAGTGTATCGTCAGTATGAAGCCGATCTTGCGGCGATCAATGACAAAAAGGTGTCGATCATGAAGGACTATATGAGCCGCCATGAGGCATTGACCGAGCAGCAAGCCAAGCAACTTGCGGAGGACGTGTTTGACGTAGACCAGAAGACGCTAGATCTCCGCGAAAAATGTTTTGGTGCGCTGGAAAAGGCCATCCCAGCGAAGACGATCGTCCGATGGCTGCAGCTTGAGCGGCGACTGCAGCTCCTGGTCGATGCGCAGCTTGCCAAAGATCTTCCCGTGATTCAGAAATAGACGTGCATGGCGGCTCATTGAACCTGCCGCGGCTGTAAGACCAGGTCCGGCGAGACGAAGGTGTGCCCGATCATCGCTTTGCGAACGGCGACAAGCAGGTCTGAGCCTAGCCGCGGCTTGATCAACATAGCCGATGAGCTCCCGCCGAAAACGCTTCCTCCACGAATTCCTGATCCTGGTGCACCGTCAAGAAGACGATCTTGGCTTTGGACCCGATCCGCGTGAGCAGGCGTGCGGCTTCCAGACCGCTCATCACGCGCATGGAAATATCGAGAATAAGGACGTCCGGTTTGAGGGACTCCGTGGCTTCAAGCACATCCTGACCGTCGTCGACGGTGCCCACGATCTGAAACTCCGGTTCGAGGATCCTGCGTGCGGCCTGCAGCATGGGGGGGCTGTCGTCGGCCAGGAGGACACGCACGAGGGTGTGGCCTGTACTGCTGCTTTTCGCAGATGGCGACATTCGCCGCTCCATTCAGGCAAACAATCTGACACGCAGGTTCTTATCATTTACATCGCTGTCGGCGATACTGGCAAAAGTAACAGATTCTTTCGGTCCTGCCGTAGCCGAGTCGTCTTAGGGAATTCAAAGGGAACTCGTTGGAAGCAGAGATGCAGTAACGACAGAGGATCTGGATCAGCGCCGGCTACTTGTGGGAGTGCTGAGCGTCAGCCGCTGGTCAATGGCAAACTGAATGAGTTCTGCGTTGCTTTTGAGACGAAACTGCTGCATGACACGGTATTTGTGAAAGGCGACGGTGCGGGCTGTGACATGCAGGACGTCGGCAGCTTCCTTCATCGTGTGCCCTTCAGCCAGCAGTTGCAGAACTTCACGTTGGCGGGACGTCAATTCACTACCGTTCGAACGATCCCCTCCTTGGATGAACGACTCGACCATGCGTTGTGAGGCCTGGGAGGTCACATAGGTGTCGCCCCGCATGACTGTCCGGATGGCCTCAGGCAGCTCGCGGGCGGCCGAGGTTTTGAGCAGGAAGCCGGACGCTCCGAGGCCAAGCGCCTCCTTCGCCAGATCGGGATCTTCGTTCATTGTCAAGAAAATCAGTTTGACGACGGGCATCGAGTGTTTGATCTGGCGGCCGGCATCGAGCCCGTTCAACAGGGGCATGCCGATGTCAAGCACGATGACGTCGGGATGGAGCGCGATGGCCTTGGGAAGCAGCGCTCGTCCATCCGTCACGATACCGACGACTTCGCACTCCGGCTCGAGGAGGGCGACGCAGGCTTCCACAACCAGCCGGTGGTCGTCAGCGAGCAACACGCGTGGACGCGGCATGATTCCTCCTTCGCGACAAACGGCTCATGCCGCCAGGTGAACGGAAATCCTCGTGCCACGCGACGGCCGTGATTCTACGGCAATGGTGCCGCCCGCGGCATGTACCCGCTCCTGCATGCTGATCAGACCAAGATGTCCCTTGGCGGAGACGACTTCCGGATCGAAACCAGCGCCGGCATCCGAGATACAGAGATGCAAAGTTCCCCGATGGCCAAACAACTCGAGCTGCCCGTCTTTCACACCGCTGTGCCTCATCGTGTTGTTCAAGGCTTCCTGAGCGACGCGGAACAGGCACAAGGCCGACTCCTTGGAAATTGAAGCGGGAACATCGCGGTAGAGAAAGTTGATCTGAGCGCCGTATTGCTCGGACATCTCCCGGCAGAGTCCTTTGATTGCCGCCACGAGACCAAGATGTTCCAGCTTGGCGGGGTGAAGTTGATGCGACAGACGATGGACATCCGATGCAACTTCCTGCGTTAACCGGCGCAAATCTCCGATGTGACTCCGACAGGTGCCATTGGTCTCCGTGCTCTGTTCCAGTCGCTCGAGGCCGATCGACAGCAAGGCCAGCCGTTGATTGAAATCATCATGGAGTTCTCGAGCGATGCGGCTGCGTTCTTCCTCTTGGGCGCTGATCAACCGGCCGGTCATTTCCTTCAGCGAACGCTCAGCGCGTTTGCGTTCCGTGATGTCCACCATGACGCCGATCATCTCCTTCAACGTTCCGTCTTCGACGACGGCGTGGACCGAGTCGTGGAACCAGACTTCTCGCCCGTCGGCGGCCACCATACGATATTCCAGCGCATGATGCCGTTTGTCGTGCGTCGCGCGACGGTACGACGCGACGGCTTTTAAGCGATCCTCGGGGTGAAGATGCGCCTCCCAGAAGGCTGGTTCGCAGAGCCATTGTGTAATCGGGTATCCCAAAATGCTTTCCGCCCGCTTGCTCACATAGCTGGTTCGAAAACTCCCGGCATCCGCGCGCCACACGATGGCTTCCAACGAGTCCACCAGTTCTTCGTAGCGCCGTTGAGCCTGGCGTATCGCGGCCTCTGCCTGCTGTACTAACGCGAAGGTTTCCTGCGGATCGGTCCTAGGGGATGAACGTGTGAGCATGGCCTCATCTCCGTCCAGATGGTCTGGCACGTGCCAACGGGGAACCGAGCATGAACCTCTCCCCTGTAGGAGTCAAGGAGGAATAAGGCTGTTGTCGGAGAGACGATGACAGGTGGAATGAGAGGGGGCAGACCTGTGCATAGGGAGTAAGTACTGCCTAAGGGTTTCAACGTGGCCGGATCCCTGTCAAATGTAACAGTTTCCCCCGTGGAATCCAGGTTGTAAAGTGCTCATCCCACGGGTTGGAGAAATAATTTAATGCTGGCGTAACACAACGTCGGACAAAGCAGAATGCTGAACTGCATCCCACCTCATGTTGCCAGCGGACGGTCGCAAGCGTAAGCCCAGGAGGACGCCATGACTGAAGAACATCGAAGGCTCGAAGCCGCGCGCAATTTGAACACGCCCTGGAGACGATGGGGGCCCTATTTGAGCGAACGTCAGTGGGGGACCGTTCGAGAGGATTACAGCCACGACGGCAACGCCTGGGACTATTTCAGCCATGATCAAGCCCGATCACGCGCTTACCGGTGGGGAGAAGACGGTCTTGCAGGAATTTCAGACGACAAGCAGCGGCTCTGCTTCGCCATCGCGCTCTGGAATGGCAAAGATCCCATTCTCAAGGAGCGGCTCTTCGGATTGACCAATAGCGAGGGCAATCACGGCGAGGACGTCAAGGAATACTATTTCTACCTGGACAGCACGCCGACCCATTCGTACATGAAATATCTCTACAAGTATCCTCAGGCCGCCTATCCGTATGACGATCTCGTGGCAACAAACCGGAAGCGGTCGAGAAACGAGATGGAGTACGAGTTGCTTGATACCGGCATCTTTGACGACGATCGATATTTTGATGTCTTTGTGGAATACGCCAAGGAATCGCCTGAAGAAGTGCTCATCAAAATCTCAGCGTACAATCGTGGGAACGAAGCCGCGCTGCTCCACGTCCTGCCGACCCTGTGGTTCCGCAATACCTGGTCATGGTCTGAAGGCGCCCACAAGCCGAGTCTGGAGCAGGCGACCGAGCCGAAGGGGATGACCGTCATGACCGCTTCGCATTCCGATCTCGGGACGCGATACCTCTGGTGCGAAGGAGAGGTGCCCCTGCTCTTCACCGAAAACGAAACCAACACCCAGCGAATCTTCGGACAAGCCAATCGAGGCCGATACGTGAAAGACGGCATTCACGAATACGTGGTCCATGGGCAGCAAGGGGCCGTGAATCCGCTCCGCACCGGAACGAAAGCTTCGGCCCATTACCAGCTGAACGTGCCCGGCGGGGGCACTCAGGTGATCCGTCTGCGGCTAAGCGCCGTGGCTTCGCCGGAAACGGGGAGCAGGGAAATCGGCCAGTCGTTTGCGAAGCGATTCGACGAGACGATGAAGAAGCGACTGCAGGAGGCCGACGCGTTCTACAATGCCCTTGCCGTCCCTTCGATGAGCCAGGATGCCAAGCGCGTGGTGCGTCAGGCGGTGGCGGGGATGTTGTGGAGCAAACAGTATTACTCCTTCGACTTGGAAAAGTGGCTGCAGGAGCACGGCGTCAACACGAAGGGCGCCGTCAAGTCTCTCCAGATTCGCAACCGGCAATGGCCCCACATGATCAATGACGATGTGATTTCCATGCCCGACAAATGGGAGTACCCCTGGTTCGCGGCCTGGGATCTCGCCTTCCATGCGGTGGCATTGGCGATGGTGGACATCGATTTTGCCAAGCAACAGCTCGAAATGATGCTGCGCGAGGTGTATCTGCATCCGAACGGTCAGATTCCGGCTTATGAATGGAATTTCGGGGACGTCAATCCGCCTGTCCATGCATGGGCCGTCATGTTCGTCTTCACCATGGAAAAGCAGCGGCGGGGCGAGGGCGATATAAAATTTCTGGAGCATGCGTTCCAGAAGCTGTTGCTCAACTTTACCTGGTGGGTGAACCGAAAGGATCCAGGCGGGCGCAATGTCTTCGAAGGAGGCTTTTTGGGACTGGACAATATCGGGGTCTTTGACCGGAGTGCCCCATTGCCGACCGGGGGAAGCCTGGAACAGGCGGATGGCACGGCGTGGATGGCCTTGTTCAGCCAGAATATGCTGCAGATTGCGCTGGAACTGGCCGCGCATGACCCGGTGTACGAAGGGATGACGACGAAATTCTTCGAGCATTTCTTCCGGATCGCGGCGTCTATGGACCGGGTGGGGGACAACGAGGACGAAATGTGGGATGAAGAGGACGGGTTCTTCTATGATCTGCTTCGTCTGCCGGATGGCAGTGCGACACGATTGAGGGTGCGGTCCATGGTCGGCCTCCTTCCGCTCTGCGCGACGACGGTGTTGCCCGAAGAATTTGTCACTCGGTATCCCAACGCCGTTGACCAGGCCCGTCGATTCTTACAGCGAAATGCGGAACTTGGGAAGACCATTGCTCCGCCCAACAAGCCGGGAGTGAAGGGGCGGCGTCTGTTCGCGATTCTCGATGAGACGAAGCTTCGCCGTGTGCTGGCACGTCTGCTTGACGAGAATCGATTCCTGAGTCCCTATGGAATCCGCTCTCTGTCCCGCTACCATCTGGAGCATCCGTTTCTCTTTCATGTCCATGGCGAAGAATACCGTGTTCAGTATCTGCCGGCGGAATCCAACACTGGAATGTTCGGCGGCAACTCGAACTGGCGTGGACCGATCTGGATGCCGGTCAACGCCTTGATCATCAGGGCGCTGCTGCATTTCCATCTCTACTATGGCGACGAGTTCAAAGTGGAGTGTCCCACCGGTTCCGGGAGGCTCATGAACCTGTTCGAAGTGAGCCGGGAGATCGCCGATCGCCTGGCAGCGATCTTCGAGTGCGATGCGAAGGAGCGCCGGCCGGTGTACGGCGGCTCGACCAAATTCCAGACAGATCCACATTGGCGCGACCTGCTGTTGTTCTACGAATACTTCCATGGAGACAACGGGGCTGGACTGGGCGCCAGCCATCAAACCGGCTGGACAGGCTTGGTCGGAACGCTGATTACGCTGTTCGGCCAGGTGAACGAGAAGGAATGGCTCGAAAGCGGAATCGTTTTCGGGATGAAACAGAACAAGGTTCTTGCCGTGAACAATACGATTGAAGAATCCGTCGCCAAGGCGACGATAACTGCTGATTCAGAGCGATGAGCAATGACTCCCTGGTCTCAGCATCCGACGATCTATGAGATCAACACCTGGGTCTGGCTTCACGAGCTGAGCGAGCAGGCACAGCGTCCCGTCACCCTCGGCAACGTCCCGACGCAGGTCTGGGACGGCCTGGCCTTCTACGGATGTGACGCCGTCTGGTTGATGGGGGTGTGGGAGCGAAGTCCGGCGGGTATCGCAGTATCCATGCGAAACGATGCGCTTGTGAACGAATTCCGTCGGCTCTTGTCTGATTTTACCGCTCAAGACAATGTCGGCTCCGCCTATTGCGTGAAGGATTACCGTGTGGACGCACGCCTCGGCGGTCCGAAAGGGTTGGCGCAGGCCAGATCGGAGTTGGCCGCACGGGGCATGCGATTGATCCTGGATTTTGTGCCCAACCATGTGGCGCCGGATCATTCGTGGGCAACGGAACATCCGGAATACTTCATTCAAGGCAGCGCACCCGAGTTGGCCGAACGTCCCGGCGAGTTCCTCCGGATCGGCGATCATGTGCTGGCTTGTGGGCGGGATCCCTATTTCCCTCCTTGGCAGGACGTTTTACAGTTGAATGCCTTCAGGCCGAATCTGCGGAAAGCCACCATCGCGACGGTCCTGTCGATCGCTGACCAGTGCGACGGGATGCGCTGTGACATGGCGATGCTGCTGCTCAACCAGGTGTTTGAACGCACATGGGGGCAACGTGCCGGTGCCATGCCGCAGACCGAGTATTGGCGTGATGTGATCGGTGTCGTGAAGCAGCGGTATCCGGATGTGCTCTTCATGGCCGAGGCCTATTGGGATTTGGAATGGCAGCTGCAACAGCAAGGCTTCGACTTCTGCTACGACAAGCGGCTCTACGATCGCCTGGAGCACGACAACCCGGAAGCGATCAGGCTTCATCTCTGCGCCGAGTCCGGGTATCAGCAGAAACTTGTCAGGTTCATCGAAAATCATGATGAGCCTCGTGCCGCAGCGACGTTCCCTGCGTTAAAGGCGAGGGCGGCGGCCGTCACGGTTTCCACCCTACAGGGCGCGGTGTTGTTCCACGACGGACAGTTCGAAGGGCGGCGCGTCAGACTTCCCGTGTTCTTGCGGCGTGGTCCGAAGGAGCCGACCGACCGCAACCTCCAGGAGTTTTACACGAAGCTTCTTCGAGCCCTTCGCCGCGACGATTTCAGGGAAGGGCAATGGCAGCTCTGCGAGCGGACGGGATGGCCGGATAACCACAGCTATGCCAACCTGGTGGCCTGGTGTTGGACTCATGAAGAGACGGGCCACCTCATTGTCGTCAACCTGTCCGACCAGCCGGCGCAGGGCAGGGTCCGGATTCCTGTACCGACTCTTGCCGGGAAAAGCTGGCGCGTGACGGATGAATTCAGCGGGACGGTCTTTGAGCGGGAGGGGAATGAGCTGCAGCAAGACGGACTGTACGTCGAGCTCGATGCATGGGGTTTTCATGTGCTGAAGTTCTGAGCGATGTATCATGGCGCAGTGGTCCCGGAGTAGAGCAAATCGGCCCAAGGAGGTGGACATGTGGCAGAGACGGTCATGGGGTTCGCTTTTGATACTGATGGCCATGCTTAATTGGGGCTGCGGAGCACTGCAATCCATGGGCGGGACGGATGTCCTGACGGGGTTGCTGACCAACCAGTTGGGCGTCACGTCGAATCAGGCGATGGGCGGCGTGGGATCCATTCTCACCCTCGCAAAGGAACGGCTGTCGGGGATGGATTTCACCGCCTTGACCAAATTGATCCCCGGCGCAGATACCTACATGAAGACCGCGAAAGACCTGGGTGCCGTGACGGGACCGGTTGGTGATCAGGCGGGGCTAACGTCTGCCTTCTCGCGGTTGGGGATGGGTCCTGATATGGTACCGAAATTCACGCAGACCCTTTCCGATTTTGTAGGGAAAGGGGGAGGAGAATCGGCCAAGAACCTTGTAGCAGCTGCCGTTCGGTAACGGCAGCAGGAGTACGATCATGAAGGAAGCCATGGGACGCAGGTGGATAATAATACCGCTGCTCGTGCTGTCGGCATCCTGTGCGACGATGCCGACAGGCTTTGAAGCGCCGCGCGTCACGATTACCGATCTCACTCCCAAGGAGATGGCGATCTTTGAGCAGAAGTTCGACGTGAAACTGAGGATTCAAAACGCGAATGACACCGAACTCAGCATCAACGGTCTTCGGTTTGACATCGAATTGAATGACCGCGAGTTTGCCAATGGTATGTCCGGGCAGCGCGTCACTGTGCCACGGTTTGGATCGGAAGTTGTGGACGTCGAAGTTTTTACGACGCTTGCCAGCTTTCTGCGTCAAGTCCAAGATCTCAGCGCGGGCGCAGGACAAAAAATCAGATACCGGCTGAAAGGCACGGCATTCGTTGACTCCCCCGGCACCTTCAAGGCGCCATTCGACGAGAAGGGTGAAATTGACCTGAATCTTGGGACTGGTGCTGAGAAGTCGCCAGTCGATGGTTCGAAGGGATTTTAAGAGAAGGACGCTCACATGAGGGCACGACTCACTACGGCCTTCAGACGCATGTTGGTCGGCATGGGAGTCACCATGACGCTGGTCATGGTGACTCCCATGCCAGGGCTCTCGGCCGATGCGACGACACAGCAGCAACTCGTGGACAAGGCGCAACTGACGCTTGAGGCCTTTGCGTCCGATGGCCAGTTGAAGGATGTGTTCAAACAGCTGAGCAAGGAAGCGAGAGCGCTCTTCATCATTCCGCAGTTCATGCGGGGAGCCTTCATCTTCGGCGGCGCCGGCGGCAGCGGCGTGTTGATCGCACGGGATGAACGGACGGGAAAATGGGGAGATCCGGTGTTCTACAACATCGGCTCGGCCAGTTTCGGTGCACAGATCGGTGCCGATGTCTCTGAAATGGTCTTGGTCGTCCGGACCAAGAAAGGGCTGGAAGAGTTTTTCACAAACGATTTCAAGCTTGGGGCCAATGCCGGGATGGCGACCGGTCCCGTCGGCGCAGGCATGGCCACTCAAGGTATCACGGCGGATATCATCTCCTACGCCAGACAGAAGGGCGCATTTGCGGGCATGGCCGTCGATGGAGCGTTCGTGTCGGTTTCAAATGACTCCAATCAGGCGTATTATGGGAAATCCGTGCGCCCGACCGACATTATTGTGAAGAAGGAAATCGGAAATCCCAAGTCACTGCAGCTTCGGGCCGCCGCTGATAAGCTAATGAATTAGACGGCGAGCCGGAGATCTGTGAGCGCCACAGCTAGATGAGCGAAAGGCCATGCGGTCGATCACTGGGCGCAGCAGTGCTGGGCATCTTCCTGATGTTCATGTGGAGTGGCCACGGATCGGCCCATGGGGAAGTCAACGGCACAGATCGCTCATCCGAAAGCACGTCGAGCCCGGTGTTGGAGTCGCCGGCAATAGAGAACGAGCCCGAGAGCGAACCCGAGAGCGAACCCGAGGGACCTGCATCACCATCAGAAAAGGAACCCGAACGCCGGATCTTCAAGCGGATCGGGCCGCAGCCCATGACGCCGGAGCAGCGGGAAGAGGCCGAACGGCTTCGCAAGGTCGCTGCGAGATACGGAACGGATCCCACGGCGATCGTGGGACGCATCCAACTCACCAGCCAATACCTCGATCTGACTCAGGGCGCAAACGCGACGGTATCGACGGTGCGCGTCGATCTCCCGTTTCGGAACGATTTTCTGCTCCGAATGGATATGCCGTTCCTCAGGACGAACGATCCCAATAACCCTGGAATGAGCGGTCACCGTGGCGTCAGCGATCTTGCCGTTACCGCCGCATGGCGCGCGTATAATACGCCAGAATACGCGCTCCTGGTTGGTGTACTGTCCACGTTTCCAACCGCCGCCCAGGACACCCTCGGCTTGGGCAAGTACACGGTTGGCCCCGCAATTGCCACTGCCCGGTTCCTTCCTCGATTGGATTCATTCCTGATCGGCCTCTTGTCATATCAAACGTCCGTGGGCGGAGATCCATCCAGAAAAGACGTCTCATTGTTCAACGTGACCGCGCAGGTGAATTCCTTCTGGGGACAGCGATGGTGGACCATCGTTCAGTCGGTCTGGCAAGTCGATTTCGAACGGAGCGGAAAAAGCAGCATGGTCATGGAATTCGAAGGCGGCAGGAATTTGATCGGGCGGGTAGGAGCCTACGTCCGGCCGGGCGTAGGAATCTATGGACGTGATGTCGCCGGGGCTTATATCTGGAATATTGAAGTCGGCATCCGCTACATGTTCAAGAGTTTCTGATCTTTATTTCAGCGCTTCCGCGCCGCCGACGATGTCCATGAGTTCTTTGGTGATTACGGCCTGCCGGGTTTTGTTGTAGTAAATCGTCAGTTTCTTGATCAGTTCGCCGGCATTGCGCGTCGCACCGTCCATGGCTGTCATGCGGGCTCCCTGTTCTGCGGCCGACGATTCCAGCAGCATGCGATAGGCTTGGACGTGGAAATTACGGTGCAGCAGTTGCTCCAACACTTCGGCTTCGCTCGGCTCGTAGAGATAGCCGCCGGGCATCTGCTCCATCGTGTGTTCAACGTCTTTCACGTCTGCAATCTCGACAACCCAATCAATCGGAAGCAGCCGTTCGACGACGACACGCTGCTGAATGGCGGATTTGAACTCGTTGTAGATGGCATACACCGCATCGGTTCGCCCGGTCACATAGTCGTCGATGGCTTGAAGCTCCGTGCCCAGGAGCATGCCGTGCTCGAACGAGAGCTTGTCGAAGATGTCGACGACTTCGCGGCGGACCTTCCAGCTGCGTCGTCGGAAGAAATCGCGGCCTTTCTTGCCGATGACCGCCACTTCGACCTCCATCCCTTTCGACTCGAACTCCTTAAGCGCGGCGGCCGCAGTGCGAAGGATGTTGGCGTTGAAGGCGCCGCATAATCCCCGATCGCTCGTGACCACGGCAATGACGAGGTGATGCTCCTCACGCTTCTTGAGCAAGGGGTGCGCGTCTCGATTCACGCGCCGGCTGAGCGTTCGAATCGTATCCCGCATCTTGTGAGCGTACGGGCGGGCGGCGAGAATGCGGTCCTGCGTCCGCTTGAGCTTGGCCGCAGCGACCATCTTCATCGCTTTCGTGATCTTTTGGGTTTTCTTGACGGAATCGATCTTCCGCCTGACGGATTGGAGGCTTGGCATACAGGGTGATCCGAATGGGGAGCCGCACCGTACCATTTGGCTGCAAGGCAGGTCAAGGCAAGGGACAACGACGTTGCGACCTAACGGATCTCTGTTGTACTGTCGCGGCGTGGAAGACCATGAGGAGTGTCGACATGCTCAGCCATGAACTGTTGCGCGACGAGGGGATTCTGATCCTTCGGCCCCAGGGACCCCTTCAGGCGGGCGATTTCATCTCGCTTGCCACGGTTGTTGATCCGTATCTGCAGGAACACCGCACATTACGAGGGATTATGGTCGACGCGCAGTCTTTTCCGGGATGGGACTCGTTTGCCGCGCTGGTCTCCCACCTTGAATTTGTTCGCGACCATCATCGCCTGATCGGCAAGATCGCGGCGGTTTCAGATAGTCCGGTCCTTTCCCTGGCGCCCCAACTGGCCAAGCATTTTGTGAAGGCCGAGATTCGCCATTTCAGCGCGAACGAACGGGCAGCGGCGCTGGCCTGGCTTCGCCAGTAAATCCTTCCTTCAAGACTTCCTTTCCGGTCTATCGCTCGAAGGTACGGACGTGTATGCGTGTGGGAAACAGCCGTCTTGTGGGAAGGATGCCGAAGGGTCCTGGGGAGGCTCCTAGGCCATATGTTGCCGCCATAGGGGTCTGTCAAATTTGACAGTGTTCCCGGCAAAGTTGGCGTTGTAGAGTGCGTTTCCGACTGCGCAGTGTTCGTACAGACAATGATGACGACTGACTGGCAAGAATTGCAGGGGAGGCTTCCACCATGAACACTCTCAGCTCTCACGAGCAACAACAGCGGCAGATGAAGACACATCCCGGTTTCATTGCGGCACTGGACCAAAGCGGGGGCAGCACGCCCAAGGCGCTGCATCAATATGGAATCAAGGAAGGAGCATGGTCCAACGACAATGAAATGTTTACTATCGTACATCAGATGCGCGCGCGCATCATTACCAGTCCCGGTTTTTCCGGCAAGCGGATCATTGCCGCCATCTTGTTCGAAGACACCATGAATAGGGAGATCGCGGGGAAACCTACTGCGGACTATCTTTGGAATGAGAAGCAAGTGGTCCCTTTCCTCAAAGTGGACAAAGGCCTTTTGCCTGAAGAGAACGGGGTTCAGTTGATGAAGCCCATCTCCGGACTTGCCGCACTGCTCGACAAAGCCAAAACGAAAAACATCTTCGGGACCAAGATGCGTTCTGTCATCAAGGAAGCCAATGGAGCCGGCATCAAGAACATCGTGAATCAGCAGTTCGAGATTGGGGGGCAGATCATCTCCGCTGGCCTCGTACCGATCCTCGAGCCTGAAGTTGACATTCGCTGTCCTGAGAAGGGCAAAGCCGAAGGGCTGCTCAAGGACGCCATCCTGAAGCAACTCAGCGAACTGCCGGCGAATCAATTGGTCATGCTCAAGCTCACAATTCCGGATCAAGACGACTTCTACCTTGATTGCATTCGACATCCTAAGGTGTTGAGGGTCGTCGCGCTGTCGGGCGGTTATACGAGGGAAGAAGCCAACAACCGTCTGCGGCGGAATCATGGACTCATCGCGAGCTTTTCGCGGGCACTGGTAGAAGGGCTGTCGGCCCAGCAATCCGATGCTGAGTTCAACGCCATGCTGGATAAATTCATTCAGAGCATCTTTGATGCGTCCAATACTTAAGATAAGCGGTCTGCTCTACTCGGACTGATGATAACTGAGGCGCAGGCCCTGACACTTCAGCGTTGACATGCGGATCCTGGTGATTAATAGCGGAAGCTCATCGATCAAATTCCGGCTCGCAGAGGTCGTAGAGGAAAAGGGCACACTGGCAACGCGACCGGGCCTGCTCGAAGGGGCCGTCAAAGGGATTGGAGGCGCGCCGAGCGTCGACATGACTGGACAACTGGTGAGCCGTTCAACGACCAAGATAGAAGCTCGAGACCATACCCAGGCCATGCGTGTGCTCATGAATCAGCTTGGCAATTCGCTGAGCAGCATCCAAGCCGTGGGACACAGGGTGGTGCACGGCGGAGACCGCTACGTCGAGTCCACTGTGATTACCGACCAGATTGAAGCTGGAATCGATGCGCTATCCGAATTGGCGCCGCTCCACAACCCTGCCTGTCTCGCGGGCATTCGGGGGGCGAAAGCGGCCTTGGGATCAACCGTTCCGATGGTGGCTGTCTTCGATACGGCGTTTCACCGAACGATGCCTGAAGTCGCCAGGCACTATGCGATCTCAACCGAGCTCGCCGATCGCCATCACATCCGCCGATATGGATTTCACGGGATCGCGCATGCGTCGCTCGCTAACGGCTACGGGGTCTGCACTGGAAACTCGTTGAAGCAGGCGCGCATCATCACGCTTCAGTTGGGCAACGGCTGTTCGGTCGCCGCGATTGCAGAAGGGAAATCGATCGAGACTTCGATGGGGTTTACTCCGTTGGAAGGCTTGGTTATGGGGACACGCTCGGGAGATATCGATCCTTCCGTCGTCAGTTATCTTTCCGAGCGGGAAAAAGTCGAACCGGCCGAAGTGGAACGATGGCTCAACCAGCGATCCGGCCTCCTGGGACTCTCAGGACGATCCAATGACATGCGGGAGCTCTTGCGCGCCGTCGAGCAGGAAGGGGACCAGCGCGCCGAGTTCGCCGTCGATCTCTTTTGCTACCGGGTGCGTAAATATCTGGGCGCCTACCTGGCCGTATTGGGTGGCGCGGATGCGATCGTCTTTGGAGGCGGCATTGGGGAAAACGCGCCGGAGGTTCGGAAACGAATCTGCCGGAACATGGAGTGGTGCGGGATGAGTGTTCATCCAGACCGCAATCGGACTGCCGTAGGACTCAGCGCGGGGTCGGCGGGGAAGATCAGTACGGATGATTCGCGGGTGGCGGTGTACGTCGTGGCGGCCGACGAAGAAACATGGATTGCAAAAGAAACGGCTCGCTGTGTGCGGGCGATCAATTGATTATTTTGCAGGCGCCATCCATGAATCGGGGTGGCGGCAGGGAGGGAACGCCTCATGGGAAATGCACTTTCGGATAAAGAGCTGAAGCTGATTGATGCGTATTGGCGGGCGGCGAATTATCTCTCCGTCGGTCAGATCTACTTGTTCGACAACCCGCTGTTGAAACAACCGCTGAAGAAAGAGCACATCAAACCCCGCCTGCTCGGCCACTGGGGTACGACGCCGGGGCTGAATTTTCTCTATGCGCACTTGAATCGAGTGATCAAGCAGCGGGACCTGAACATGATGTACATCATCGGTCCAGGGCACGGCGGTCCCGCGATCGTGGCCAACGCTTACATGGAGGGGACCTACTCGGAAGTGTATCCGAACATGGCTCAGGACGAAGAGGGCATGAAGCGGCTGTTCAAGCAGTTTTCATTTCCGGGCGGCATTCCGAGTCACGTGGCGCCGGAGACTCCCGGCTCCATCCATGAGGGCGGTGAATTGGGCTACGCGGTGTCGCATGCCTATGGCGCGGCGTACGACAATCCCGACCTGATCGTCGCCTGCGTCGTCGGAGACGGGGAGGCCGAAACCGGTCCGCTGGCGACGTCGTGGCACTCGAACAAGTTTCTCAACCCACTCACCGACGGCGTCGTGCTCCCGATTCTGCATTTGAACGGCTACAAGATCGCCAACCCCTGTGTGCTGGCCCGCATCAGCCATCAGGAGTTGGACCAGCTCTTCCGGGGCTACGGCTACACCCCGTATTTTGTCGAGGGAAGCGATCCCGAGAAGATGCACCAGATCATGGCGGCGACGCTCGACACGATCATTGAAGACATACACCGCATCAAGACTGAGGCGCGGCGGACGGGTGCCAAGAAGCGGCCGCTGTGGCCGATGATCATTCTTCGTTCTCCCAAAGGATGGACCTGTCCAAAAGAAATTGACGGGAAACGGTGCGAGGACTACTGGCGGAGCCATCAAGTGCCGATGGGCGACATGGAAAAGACAGAACACGTCAAGATCCTCGAAAAATGGATGAAGAGCTACAAGCCGGAAGACCTCTTCGACAAGACCGGCCGCCTGAAACCTGAGTTGGCGGAGATGCCGCCGAAGGGTGATCGCCGCATGAGTGCTAATCCGCATGCCAACGGCGGGCTGCTGCTCAGGGATTTGCGGTTGCCCGACTATCAGGACTATGCGGTCCAAGTCGTCAAGCCCGGCGCGACGACGGCAGAATCCACCCGCCACATGGGAAAGTTCTTGCGCGACACGATGAAGCTGAATCTGGAAAGCCGTAATTTTCGTCTGTTCAGTCCTGACGAGAACAACTCAAATCGCTGGCAGGACGTGTTGGAAGTCACGAATCGCGCTTGGATGGCGGAGAGTTTTCCATATGATGATCACCTGGCGCCGGATGGCCGCGTGATGGAAATGCTGAGCGAGCACCAGTGCCAGGGATGGCTGGAAGGGTATCTCCTGACGGGTCGGCACGGGTTCTTTTCCTGCTATGAGGCGTTCATCCACATCATCGATTCCATGTTCAATCAGCACGCCAAATGGCTGAAGGTCTGTAACGAGATCCCCTGGCGGAGATCCATCGCCTCGCTCAACTATTTGCTGAGCTCTCATGTGTGGCGGCAGGACCACAACGGATTCAGCCATCAGGACCCGGGCTTCATCGATCACGTCGTCAATAAGAAAGCCGACGTCGTGAGGGTCTATCTGCCACCCGATGCGAACACGCTCTTGTCCGTGACCGATCACTGCCTGCGCAGCAGGAACTACGTCAACGTCATCGTGGCGGGTAAGCAGCCGGCACCGCAATGGCTGACGATGGACCAGGCGATCAAGCATTGTGCGGCCGGTATCGGCATTTGGGAATGGGCGAGCAACGACAAAGGCTCAGATCCCGACGTCGTCATGGCGTGTTGCGGGGACGTGCCCACGCTCGAAACACTCGCCGCCGTGGACATTATCCGGCAGTACGTTCCGGCTTTGAAGATCCGCGTCGTGAACGTGGTAAATCTCATGAAATTACAGCCGCCCAGCGAGCATCCGCACGGTCTTTCGGACTTCGATTTCGATGCACTCTTTACGAAAGACAAGCCCGTGGTGTTCGCCTTCCACGGCTACCCGTGGTTGATTCATCGTCTCACCTATCGAAGGACCAATCACAAGAACCTCCACGTGCGTGGGTACAAAGAGGAAGGCACGACCAGCACGCCGTTCGACATGGTCGTCATGAACGATCTCGACCGGTTCCACCTCATTGGCGATGTCGTGGACCGCTTGCCGCAACTTGGGTCTCGGGCTGCCTATGCCAAACAGGCGATCCAGGAGAAGCTGCTCGAGCACAAGCAATACATTGCCAAATACGGCGAGGACATGCCCGAGATCACCAATTGGCAATGGGGGCAGGGAAGTGGCAAGACGAAGCGCACAAGCTCAACGGAAGGCGACAACGTCTAGTTGCATCTTCTCCTTGTCGGAGGAGGGTTAAATGACACAGGAACAGCTCCAACACTTGCTGCAGCAATACGGCGTGGGGCCCATCCAATTTTCCGGCAATCACGACGCCCTGTATGAACGGCATTTGACCTTCGATAACGTCGTTGATCTCAAGAGCGCGACCATGCGGGAACGGTTTGAAGCGGCGGCGCATGCCATCCGCGACATCGTGTCGCAACGCTGGCTGCTGACGGAGAAAACGTATGCCGAGAAGAATCCGAAGCGGGTCTATTACCTGTCGATGGAATATCTCCTGGGGAGGTCGTTTGCCAACAACATGACGAATGCGCTACTCCGCCCATTGGCAGCCGAACGTCAAAAACACCTAGGTCTAGATCCATTTGCATTGATCGAAAGTGAGCCGGATGCCGGACTGGGCAACGGCGGCCTTGGCAGATTGGCCGCCTGTTTCATCGATTCGATGGCGACGATGGAGATTCCAGGCATGGGGTACGGCCTGCGCTATGAGTACGGGATTTTCAAGCAAACGATCCAGGACGGGTGGCAACGGGAGCAGCCGGATAACTGGCTTCGGAGACCGGATCCTTGGGAGGTCGTGCGGCCGGATGATGCGGTCGAGGTGAAACTGAATTGTACGTTCGAACTTCGGGAAGGCATGCTGCGTCCCATCGTCGGTCGGCCTTCGGTTCTCCTCGGCATCCCGTTCGATCGTCCGGTCATCGGTTACGGGGGCAAAACCATCAATACGCTGCGGCTCTGGGCGGCGAGCACTCCGGATTTTTTTGATTTTCAGCTGTTCAGTCGAGGGCATTTCGTGGGGGCGTTCGCAGAGATGCTTGCTGCGGAATCACTCACGCGCGTGCTCTACCCCGATGACTCGACAATCAGGGGGCAAGGTTTGCGATTTTTGCAAGAGTATTTTTTGGTGGCCTGTTCGCTGGGCGATCTGGTTCGGCGCTTTCGTCGTGGCAATCAAGATTGGAATGCTCTTCCGGAAAAAGCCGCCATCCAGTTGAATGACACCCATCCCACCATGGCCGTTCCCGAACTCATGCGTATCCTGCTCGATGAGGCCCATCTGGGATGGGATCAGGCCTGGGATCTCACACAACGGACGCTTGCCTATACGAACCATACCCTGTTGCCGGAGGCGTTGGAGACATGGCCGCTCGAATGGTTCGACGATATGCTGCCGCGGCATCTTGAAATTATTCTCGAGATCAACCGCCGCCTGCTGGAGGTGGTTCGAAACCGTTTTCCCGGAGACGACGGACGGCTAGCACGCGTCAGCCTTGTCGAGGAAGGGCAGCGGCGCAAGATCCGTATGGCCAACCTGGCGATTGTCGGGTCGCACAGCACCAACGGTGTGGCCGCCATCCATTCCAAGCTGCTCCGGACGATGACCGTCAAGGACCTGGCCGACCTCTATCCCGAGCGGTTCAACAACAAGACCAACGGCGTTACCCCGCGGCGATGGCTGCTCCTGGCGAATCCGGCCCTCTCATCTGTGATTACCGAGGCCATCGGCGACGGATGGATTACCGATCTGAGCAAGCTTGCGCAGCTCAAGAAATTGGCCGACGATCCTCAATATCAAGAGGCGTTCCGCAAAGCAAAACGTGAAGCGAAGACGGCCTTTGCCCAGTGGCTTAAGACGACGTCCGGTCAATCCGTCGATCCGGACAGCATGTTCGATTGCCAAGTCAAACGCATTCACGAATACAAGCGGCAGCTGTTGAACGCGCTGCGCATCGTCGTGCTGTACAACCGCCTCCGTGAGAACCCCAACATGAGGATGGCCCCTCGAACGTTCTTTTTTGCCGGCAAAGCCGCGCCGGCCTATCACCTGGCCAAGGTCATCATCAAGTTCGTGAGCAATCTCGCCGGCACCATCGACGGGGATCCGAACGCTCGGGGAAAGATCAAAGTGGTATTCCTGCCCGAGTATTGCGTTTCGCTCGCCGAGCGGTTGATTCCCGCCACCGATGTCTCCAATCAGATTTCGACGGCCGGGTATGAGGCCAGCGGCACGAGCAATATGAAGTTCATGATGAATGGCGCGTTGACCTTGGGGACGCGAGACGGCGCTACGATCGAAATGGCGGAGGAAGCGGGGGAGGATAACTTCTTTCTCTTCGGCCTCACGGCGGACCAAGTGGCGGGGAGCCGAGGTTGGTACGACCCATGGTGGCACTATGAACATGAGCCGCAAACGAGAGCGGCGCTCGATCTGATCTTCTCCAACTACTTCAGCCGGAATGAACCGGGAGCCTTTGCGCCGCTGGAACATGCGTTGCTGACGGGCGGGGATCATTACATGCATTTGGCCGACTTGACGTCCTACGTGAACGCCGACCGCGACGTCACCGATCTGTACGCCGACGCGAACGGTTGGGCGCGCAAGGCGATCTTGAACATTGCGGCCTCAGGGAAGTTCTCCAGCGATCGGACGATCGCCGAATATGCCGCGGGGATTTGGAATGTAAAGCCCTGTCCCGTTTCCTGACAAGCGCGTGCACCGAACAGGTAGGTGTCATGAACGAACATCTTCCCATCGTCTATCTCGCGAGGCACGGTGAAACGGCATGGACGATTTCGGGGCAGCACACAGGGCTGACCGATCTGCCGTTGACCGAACGCGGTGAGCGCACAGCCCGCAGACTAGGCGAACGGCTCAAAGGGTTGACGTTTGACTTAGTATTGACCAGTCCCCTGCAGCGGGCGGCCAGGACCTGCGAGCTTGCCGGCTTCAAGTCGGCGGCTGAAGTCGATAAAGACCTGGTGGAATGGGACTATGGTCAATATGAGGGACGCCGGACGGCCGACATTCTCGCGGAACGCCCGGGCTGGGAGTTGTTCCGCGACGGCTGTCCCGGAGGAGAGTCACCTCAACAAGTCAGCGTACGGGCCGACCGGGTGGTGAAGCGAGTGCGTGAGGTGGACGGAGACGTTCTCATCTTCACGAGCGGACATGTCATGCGAGTGCTCGCGGTGCGCTGGCTGGGGCTTGAGCCCTCGGTCAACTGCAAGTTCTTCATGCTGAGCACGGCGAGCCTGAGCGCCTTGGGGTATGAACACAATCGGTCCCGGCCGGTGATACGACTCTGGAACGAAACTCGTCACGTCGAGATGGGGCAGAACGATTGAACGATCATAGCGAAAAGGGACGGCAATCATGACCACGACCGCACGCAGCGCTCGCCCGAAGCTCAAGCGAATGACATTTCTCCCACGGCGGAAAGCCTGGAAGGCGCTGCAAGCTCATTATAAGGCTATGCAGGAGGTGCATCTGCGCACGTTGTTTGCGGAGGATGCTCAGCGAGGCACACGCTTGACCGCTGAAGCCGCAGGACTGTTTCTGGATTATTCCAAGAACCGGGTGACAGACGAGACCATCCGGCTGCTCGTACAGCTGGCCGAGGAGTCCGGGCTGCGCGACCGCATCGAGGCCATGTTCAGAGGCGACAAAATCAATGTGACGGAACATCGAGCGGTCCTGCATGTCGCCTTACGCGCACCGCGTGAAGCGTCAATTATGGTCGATGGTGAGAATGTGGTGCCCAAAGTCCATGCGGTGCTGGATCAAATGACCGTCTTTGCGAACCGTGTGCGGAGCGGCGATTGGAAGGGCCATACGGGCAAGCGGATCAAGAACGTCGTGAATATCGGCATCGGCGGATCGGACCTGGGACCGGTCATGGCTTATGAGGCGCTCAAGTACTACAGCGAGCGGTCCATGACGTTCCGGTTCGTTTCAAATGTCGACGGGACCGATTTCACAGAAGCCGTCCGTGATCTCCAGCCCGATGAGACCTTGTTCATCGTGTCCTCAAAAACGTTCACGACGCTCGAAACCATGACCAACGCCAACAGCGCGCGCGAGTGGTCGCTCGCGGGCCTGGGCGGCGAACCGGCCGCAGTGGCGAAGCATTTTGTTGCGGTCTCCACGAATGCGGCGGAAGTCGGAAAGTTCGGCATCGACACCGCGAACATGTTTCCATTCTGGGATTGGGTGGGCGGCCGCTACTCGATGTTCTCGGCGATCGGACTCTCGACGATGCTGGCGATCGGTCCCGAGCAGTTCCGCGCCATGCTCAATGGCGCTCATCAGATCGACGAGCATTTCCGCACCGCGTCCTTGGCAGAGAATCTCCCGGTACTCATGGGATTGCTCACGGTCTGGTACGTCAATTTCTTGGGGGCTGAGACCGTCGGGGTATTGCCCTATGAGCAGTATTTGAAACGATTCCCCGCCTATCTGCAGCAATTAACGATGGAGAGCAACGGCAAACACGTCACCATCGACGGCAAGGGGGTGTCCTACGACACCGGCCCCGTGTTTTGGGGAGAGCCTGGGACCAACGGGCAACATTCGTTTTATCAGCTCATCCATCAGGGCACGAGGCTGATTCCTTGCGACTTCATCGCCTTTCACCGGTCGCTCAATCCGCTCGGCCGACACCACGAGTTGTTGGTGGCCAATGTCTTCGCGCAAACCGAGGCGCTGGCATTCGGCAAGACGGCCGAGGAGGTAAGAGCGGAGGGGACGCCGGAGTGGCTCGTGCCGCACCGGGTGTTCGAGGGAAACCGTCCCTCCAATACGCTGTTCGCCGAGAGGTTGACGCCCGAGATGCTCGGCAAACTGGTCGCGCTGTACGAACACTCCGTGTTCACGCAAGGCATCATTTGGACCATCGACTCATTCGACCAGTGGGGGGTCGAGCTGGGCAAGGTGTTGGCTCAACGCATCATTCCGGAGCTCGAAAGTCAGGAAGAGCCTGCGCTCAAACACGATAGTTCAACGAATCATCTGATTGGACGCCACCGTGCAAGGGCCCGCTCCAAGACGTAGCTGAGTCTCGTCAAGCATGAATGACAGACCACGCACTCTGCGCAGCGATTCTCCCGCTCGTTCAGAACGATCAGCCCTGTGGTCTCAAGGCGCGAGTGCCCCTCTCGGCGCGACCGTCACGGAAGGCGGTGTCAATTTCAGCATCTCCTCACGCGACGCCACCCACCTCGAACTGCTCTTCTTCGATCAGGCGGATGACCCGAAGCCATCGCAGATCTTCGAACTGGATCCGCGCGGGCACCGCACGTATCACTACTGGCATGTCTTCGTGCCGGGCGTTTGCCCAGGACAACTCTACGGCTTCCGCGCTCACGGTCCCTTCGATCCCGCGCGGGGAATGCGTTTTGATCCTACTAAAGTGCTGCTCGATCCCTATGGTCGCGGTGTCGTCGTTCCGGAACAATACAGCCGTATCGCTGCCGGTCAGGATGGCGACAATGCTGCGACAGCGATGAAGAGTGTGGTGGTGGATCCGTCCGCATATGATTGGGAGAATGAGCTGCCGCTCAGGCATCCTGACGCTCGGACCATCATCTACGAGATGCACGTGCGCGGCTTTACGCGGCACCCAAGGTCGGGAGTCGCCGAACACGAGCGCGGCACCTATGCCGGCCTGATCGAAAAGATTCCCTATCTGCAGGAGTTGAGCATCACGGCCGTCGAGCTGCTGCCGATATTCCAGTTCGACGCTCAGGACTCCCCGCCGGGCAAAGTCAATTATTGGGGTTACGCACCGGTGTCCTTCTTTGCGCCCCATCAGGCCTATAGCTCTCGTCGAGAGCCTCTCGGGGCGGTCAACGAATTTCGCGACATGGTCAAAGCGCTCCATCGAGCCGGCATCGAGGTCATTCTCGATGTCGTCTTCAATCACACGGCCGAAGGAGACGAATGCGGGCCAACCCTCAGTTTCCGCGGCCTGGACAACAATGCGTACTACATCCTCGAGGAGGACCGATCGCATTACGCCAATTACACGGGCACCGGCAACACGCTGAATGCGAACCATCCCGTGGTCCGCCGCATGATCGTGGACAGTCTGCGTTATTGGGTGCAGGAGATGCACGTGGATGGATTCCGGTTCGATCTCGCGTCGATCCTGACGCGTGATGAGAACGGTCAGGTGATGCCAAGTCCACCGGTCTTGTGGGATATCGAATCAGACCCGTCGCTCGCCGGCACGAAACTGATTGCGGAAGCCTGGGATGCCGCCGGCCTCTACCAGGTCGGCAGTTTCATCGGAGATTGCTGGAAGGAATGGAACGGGCGCTTCCGGGACGACGTCCGCAGTTTCTTCCGCGGCGAAGAGGGATCGTTGGGCCGGTTTGCCGATCGCTTGGTCGGCAGCCCGGAAATTTACGCGCACAAGCAGCGCGAGCCGGAGCAAAGCGTAAACTTCGTGACCTGTCACGACGGCTTCACGATGAACGACCTGGTCTCCTACAACGGAAAGCACAACGAGGCGAACGGTGAAGGCAACCGCGACGGCGCCGACGACAACCGGAGCTGGAATTGCGGCGTTGAAGGGCCGACCGATGATGCGGCCATCGAAGAGCTCCGAAACCGCCAGGTAAAGAATTTCCTCACTGTCACGCTGCTCTCGATCGGCGTCCCGATGATTCTGATGGGCGATGAGGTGCGAAGGACGCAGCATGGCAACAACAATGCCTACTGCCACGATAACGAGCTCAACTGGTTCGATTGGACCCTGGTGGCCAAACATGCCGATGTCCATCGGTTTGTGACACTGCTCAACCAACGACGGATTTTGCGGCCTGTCGAGCACGAACGCCAACGGATGACTCTCGCTCAGCTCATCCAGCAGGCCAATAAATCGTGGCATGGAGTGAAAGTTGGGCAGCCTGACTGGAGTCCGACTTCTCACAGCGTGGCGCTGAACGCGGAGATCAAACACGAAGGATTTGTAGGGTATTTTATCTTCAACGCTTACTGGGAACATCTGGAATTCGAGCTGCCGATGCCCCCTGGCAGCCCATGGCGCCGGTGGATTGATACCGCGCTCGACTCGCCGATGGATATTGTTCCGTGGCGGACCCTGGTTCCCGTTACCGGTCTTGCCTATCAGGTCCAACCGCGGTCGGTGGTCGTATTGGTTGCCGACCTCACGGGCACTTCAAGATGAATATTCGTAGTGTTTTGAGAGGAGTGAGCTATGGCAAAAGACGGTAAGGGAGACGGCAACGGCAATTCCAAACTCAAGCGCAAGGAATACGAGAAGGAGCTGCGCCGGCTGCAGGCCGAATTGTGCCACCTTCAGGCCTGGGTAAAGCACAAGGGGCTTCGAATCATTATCCTGTTCGAAGGCCGCGATGGCGCTGGGAAAGGGGGGACCATTCGCGCCATTACCGAGCGTGTCAGTCCCCGTGTGTTCCGCGTGGTGGCGTTGCCTGCCCCCTCCGATCGCGAAAAGACGCAGATGTACTTACAACGCTACATGACGCACTTCCCGGCGGCGGGTGAGATCGTGATTTTTGACCGGAGCTGGTACAACCGGGCAGGAGTCGAACATGTCATGGGCTTTTGCACCAAGGAGCAGTACAAAGCCTTTCTCGAACATGCGCCGACGGTCGAGGGCTACATCACCAAGGCAGGCATCCGACTGGTCAAGTACTGGCTCGAGGTCAGCAATGACGAGCAAGAACGGCGCTTCCAGGCTCGCCTCGATGACCCGTTACGCCAGTGGAAACTCAGTCCGATAGATCTTCCTTCGCGGGAGAAATGGTACGAGTACTCGCGCGCACGCGACCGGATGCTGGAGGCCACGGACTCGAAGCACGCACCCTGGCATCTCGTGCGGTCGGACAATAAGCGAAGGGCGCGATTGAATATTATCAAACACTTCTTGAGTTCTATCCCCTACAAAAAGATGCCCTATAAGAAGGTCAAGCTGCCCAAGCGATCGCACAAGCATGAATATGACGACCAGGCGACGCTGAAGGGAAGGAAGTTCATTCCCGAGGTGTACTGAGGAGGCGCACATGCCTACACGAGCGACAGGAAGGGAGCAGGCCACGAAGGGGAAGCAGACGTACCTGACCGTCGAGCATGAACGGTTGTCCACCGATGGACAGGCATGGAAACGCTGGGGCCCCTACCTGAGCGAGCGTCAGTGGGGAACGGTCCGGGAGGACTACAGCGAAGGCGGGGACGCCTGGAATTATTTTACCCACGACCACGCCCGCTCGCGCGCCTACCGCTGGGGCGAAGACGGCCTCGCCGGTTTGTCCGACGAAGAGCAGCGACTGTGCTTTGCCCTGGCCCTCTGGAACGGCAGGGACCCCATTCTCAAGGAACGCCTCTTCGGCTTGACCAACAGCGAAGGCAACCACGGAGAGGATGTCAAAGAATACTACTTCTACCTCGACAGCACGCCAACGCACTCCTACATGAAGTTTCTCTACAAGTATCCTCAGGCCGCCTATCCCTATGATGAGCTGGTCCACACGAATAGGCAGCGGAGCCGGGAGATACCGGAATACGAATTGCTCGATACCGGGGTCTTCAACGACGACCGCTACTTCGACGTCTTCGTCGAATATGCGAAGGCTGGACCAGATGATGTTCTCATTCAGATCACGGCAGCGAACCGGGGGCCGGAGGCGGCTGATCTTCACATCTTCCCGACGTTGTGGTTCCGGAACAATTGGGCTTCTTGGCAATCCAGGCCTGTCGAGAAACCGTCATTGAAACAGGTGAAGGGACCCAGAGGGACCAAGATCGTAGCGGCCACCCATCCAACTTTGGGCGAATACCTGCTGTACTGCGAGGGGGAAGCGCCGCTGCTCTTTACCGACAACGAAACCAACAACGAACGGCTCTTTCCTGAATATCCCAACGCCAGTCCCTATGTGAAAGACGGCATCAATAATTACGTCGTCCAAGGTCAACAGCATGCCATCAATCCCGACCAAACCGGCACGAAGGTCTCGGCGCACTACCGGTTCAAGATTGCCCCCGGCGGGACCGCGACGGCGAAACTGCGTTTGGTTCGGCAGAACGTGCCGGCGGCCAAAGGCGCCAATCCCACAAAGGCAGCAGAAAAAACGAAGGTGGCCTCCCCATTCGGCCAAGGCTTTAATGACATCATGCAAGATCGGTTGCGGGAAGCCGATGAGTTCTACCGCGCGGTGACCCCTCCTTCGGTCACGCCCGATGAGGCGAACGTCATGCGGCAGGCCTTGGCCGGCATGCTCTGGAGCAAGCAGTTCTACTATCTCGATGCCGATCAGTGGTTGGAAGAACATTTTGCGCATCCTCTTCACAGCGGAAGCCGAGAGTTTCGAAACCGCGAGTGGTTTCACATGGTCAACCGCGACATCATTTCGATGCCGGACAAATGGGAATATCCCTGGTATGCCGCCTGGGATTTGGCGTTTCATACGCTGCCGATTTCGATTGTGGATCCCGAGTTCGCGAAGCACCAGATGAAATTAATGTTTCACGGGTATTACCTCCATCCGAGCGGCCAGATTCCGGCCTATGAGTGGAACTTCAGCGACGTGAATCCGCCTGTGCACGCCTGGGCCACCCTGTTTCTGCACCGGACCGAGCAGGCCCTGCGCGGCGAGGGGGACATTGATTTTCTCAAGTCGGCCTTCAACAAGCTCCTGCTCAACTTCACCTGGTGGGTGAATCGGAAAGATCGTTTCGGCAAGAACGTCTTCGAGGGCGGCTTTTTAGGTCTCGACAACATCGGTGTGTTCGACCGAAGCGCTCCCTTGCCGACGGGCGGTCACCTCGAACAGGCAGACGGCACCGCGTGGATGGCCTTGTTCAGTCAGAACATGCTCGAAATCGCGGTAGAAATTGCCCCTCATGACCGCACATACGCCGACATGGTCGAAAAATTCGTCGAGCATTTTCTCTACATTGCTGCGGCCATGAATGGGTCCGGCTCCGACGGCATGTGGGACGAAGAAGATGGGTTTTACTACGATCTCCTGCGATTGCCCGATGGACACTCCACCAGACTGAAAGTCCGCTCCATGGTGGGTCTGCTGCCGCTTTGCGCGACCACCGTCGTTGAAGACTGGCAGCGAGAGCGGGTGCCCGAGGTGGCCGCCACGCTTCAGCAGCGTATGGAACAGATGCCTGAACTCCTGACGTTCATCCACAAGACAGGGCGGGCGCACCGTGGAGTGGCCGACCGCGGCATTCTGGCGCTGGTCAATGAAGAGCGGTTACGTCGCATTCTCTCGAAGATGCTGGACGAGAACGAGTTTCTGAGCCCCTACGGCATTCGCTCGCTCTCCAAGTTTCATCAACAGCATCCGTTCGTATTTCATGTCGGGGGGCAGGTCTACCGAGTGGACTACCTTCCGGCCGAATCCAACACGGGGATGTTCGGCGGCAACTCCAACTGGCGTGGGCCCGTTTGGATGCCAGTGAATGCCATGATCATCCGGGCGCTGCTGTCGTACTACCTCTATTATGGTGACAACTTCAAAATCGAATGCCCCACTGGGTCCGGCCGGATGATGAACCTGTTCGAGGTCAGCAAGGAAATTGCCAACCGCCTTACGGGAATTTTTCTGCGGGACGCACAAGGCAAGCGTGCGGTGTACGGTGGAACGGAAACATTCCAGTCCGATCCGCATTGGCGCGATTATCTTCAGTTCTACGAGTACTTCCACGGGGACAACGGCGCCGGGCTGGGCGCCAACCATCAGACCGGCTGGACGGGTTTGGTCGCGAAGATGATCGAACTCTACGGCCGACTGGATCCACAAATGCTGCTCAAGGAAGGAAAACGCGGCGCGCATGCAGGAGGAAAAACGGGAAAGTGAAAGAGCGATCACGCCGACGAGGGTGGATGCTCGACCACTGCGTGCACTTGTGGGCCGTCGCCATGCTCATCCTGACGGGTTGCGTGTTTCAGGAGGTGCGCACGCAACAGTCCAAGATGGAGACGTTTTGCCGAATAGACGGCTCCGTGAGCGCTCGGCAGGAGACACCGAGCCCGCTGCTGGTTGGTTTAGTGCGGCACAACGGCGGCGTCTTGGAGGATCAGGCGAATTGGAGCCTGATCGACCACTTTGTGTTGGAGTCGCCAGGGCGTTGGATGTTCCGCGCCGGCCCCGGCACGTACGGGCTTGTCGCCTTCAAGGATGTGAATGCCGACGGCGTGTATCAACCAGGTGAACCGTTCCTGCCCGTCGACGCGAGCCAACTGGTGACCTGCGACAGCAGTCACCCCCACACCGAACTGGCGCTCCTCATCCCGGCGGAAGGTCGTTCGCGGGTTGAAGGAGAGATCGATTTCTTGAAGTTCCAGGCTCGTTCCGCGAGCGCCCAACTCCAACAGACCCTCGGAGCCGCGACCGCGTATGGTGTGGTGACAACGCTCGAATGATCCGCGCTTCAGTGAGGAACATGCGACCAAAAGCCTGTGGCGACCGTATGACTTTATTTTCGATGTCGGCCCCGGCGTCTATTTCCTCGAGCCTTACGATGCCCGAAAGATTCCCGTGCTGTTCGTCCACGGCATTAATGGCACGCCAATAAACTTTCGTTTTCTCATCGAGCATCTCGACCGGACGAAGTATCAGCCCTGGCTGTACTATTACCCATCCGGAGTCCGTCTTGCCGGCCTGGCCGACCATCTCGACCAGACGATGAAGACATTGCAACTCGAGCACGGCTTCACCCAGTACCACGTCATCGCCCACAGCATGGGTGGGCTGGTGTCGCGCGGGTTCCTCTTGAGAAATCAGTCGGGCGGAAGTCGTGCGCGCGTCCCGCTCTACATCACAATCTCCACGCCGTGGGCTGGGCATAAGGCTGCACAGGCGGGAGTCGATTATGCGCCGGCGGTGGTCTATGTCTGGAACGACATGGTTCCCCGCAGTGCCTATCTTACCGATCTGTTCTTCACGGAGAGTGACGGCGAGCCAGTCCATCGACGGTTGCCGGATGGCGTCAAGCATCATCTGCTATTTGGTTTCAAGCATCGCGGAAACGGCATCGGGGAAAGTTCTGACGGCACGGTCACTCTGGCGAGTCAACTGTATTCGGGTGCACAGGAGGACGCCAGCCGGCTCTACGGTTTCGACGAGACACATATGAGCATCCTGGGCAGCATGGAAACCTCCCGATTAGTCAATCGTCTACTCAATGATGCGTCGCCTTGAGAAAAAGAGGCTTGAAGATCACTCAGACCTCGCTACCAGTACACGAGAAAATGACTATCAGACTCTGGTCTATAGTCGCCTTGGTTCTCAGTACTGCGGCGAGTCCGGTCACTTGCCGAGACGATGATCGAGGGCCGTGGCAATGTGTTCTATACGGATGATGTGGGCATCTTCTCAGCCACCCGGCGGCTGACCCGCGACGGCGACCCGACCCAGCCTGCCCTCGATACCAACCTTACCAACAAGGGATCCGATGTAGTGTTCGAGCCGGATGCCAAACTAGCGACCACGTTTGACAATCGGTTTGGGAAGACCGAGTTGAACGTACGCGGGCAAGGCTTCATCTATGCGGACAACCCGCGTTTCAATCATGGAACCATGAGGGTTGAGGCCATCCAGGCCTTCGCGCCAGCCACACGTGTCCGGCTTCGGTACTACTATGCGCCGAACCTGTTTCTTGGCGAAAATGAAGACAGGCAACCAGGTGCAGAGGGGTTGGTGGATGAGACCGTCACCAGCCATATCTGGTCCGCGCGGGTGGAGCAGCGCCTGACGCAGACCGTAGAAGTGCGCCTCATGACGAGATATGGGATTCGCCGCTACAACGATGCGTTTGCCCAGCGGGACGTGGATTTCTGGACCATCGGTCCCCATCTCGAATGGCGTGTCTCCAAGCGGCTCACGCTAGGCCTGAGCTACCATTATGAGCGCGGCCTCGCCGAGGGCCGGAACCAACCTCAGCTCAGGGACGACGTCTCGTATATTAATAATTACGTAAGCGCCGATGTGGACGCCGAGCTCATGGAGCGATTGTCGTTGTCGTTGGCCTTCCATTATGAACGAAACAATTGGACGAGCGGGATTCTTGGAGATGAGCGCAGGGGCGCCCACGAGGACGTCATTCAGGGGGACGTCGTGCTGATCCGCGAGTTAACGGATACGCTGCGCGTGTATGTGGGATTCCAAAGATCGAGTCGCAAACAGAGCTTCGAAGCAGAAGCCATCAAGAATACGAATGTCGGCATCGGAATTGGTAATCTCTTCTAACTCCCTGCTTCACATGCCGAGCATGCCCTTCTTCAGATCCTCTGTGGGTGGCTTCGGCCCCAGGAAGATTGAGAAGACAGCATCGCTGAAGCCCTTCCCTCCGAAGGCGCCCAGCTCCTTGTTCCCGACCTGTAGCATTGTGCCCTTTCCTGGCAGGTAGGTAAACGTCACCGTGTCGCCTTCCTTCACGTCGGGGATGAGCGCGAGCATCTTATCGAACGCAGCCTTCTGTCCGGTCTTGTCTTTCGCGTTCCCCTCGAAGCCAGATTGGAGGGCCTCCACGAGCTGCGCCTTGGTCAGGTCGCGCAGGAAATGCATGCGGATGGCCTTCGCCTGGTCGGCCGCCAGGATCGCGCCTGCGTCCTTCGAGGGCGATTCGAGGTAGAGCCCCCCTACGTAGACCTTGAACACGGACTTTTTCCTGAGGCCCAAACCGTTCAGCTTCAGTGTCAAATCGCCGGACTTGAGCGTGTCAGGAAGCGTTGCGCCCGCCAGTTCGCCGGCCAGGGCGGTGTCGAGCATCGATACGGCCAAGATAAACGGGACAGCGGCGCGAAATAGTCTCGTCACGGTACAGCTTTTCATGGTTCTGCTCTCCTTAATGTGATGTTTGCCTTGGAGGCCCCTTCCAGTGGTGTAAAAGCGAAACCTTGCCCTCACTCACTTTCCCGTAAAAGCTGTCAGTAGGAAAGGAAACCCTTGAAGAATGTCTGGGCGGGGTTCCGGTGCCTAGAATTCATAAGGCAGGCACGCTAACAAGAAATGTCGTGAAATGGCAATCACACCCAACGGCTTCATGTATTGGTCTACGCCAATGGGAAAATACGGCAAGATTAGTTAAAACCGGGCGATGCGGTGCGCCAGCACGATATCTTCCTCAGAACTCCTTCTTAGGGTAGCCGGCCGATCCGCTTACGGGACCCACTGTTACTTCTGACAGTACACACAAACCTACTATTGTGGGAAAAGGTGCCCACAATAGGGAGAAGAGACATGACGAAACTGTTGAAAAGTTGGTGCACGTGGCTGGTGCTCTTGTTGTCATCGACATATCACAGTGAGGATTGTATGGCGCCTCGAAACCGGTTCTTAATCAACGTTGATGCACCACACAGGGTAACAGCCCGGGTCGCCGTCGGGATGCTCCTGTCAATGCTAGTCCGGATGCGTGAGTTCTCCAGTCCATACACTTCCCCCGCCAAAGCCGGACCAGGCATCCTGCACCCATCCGATGAAACCGAGTGACACGCTGATCGGGATCGCCATATCGGGCGGGGGGAGTCGAGCGGCATTGTTCGGAGCGGCCGGCCTCGAAGCGTTGGCGAAGGTGCAAGTGGGACAACCTGCACATTCTCTGTTGGAAGATGTCTCGCTGATCTCCAGCGTGTCTGGCGGCAGCATGGCGACGTCGTACTTTGCCTCTGTGAAACCTCAAAAGGACGTGCCGATCTTGACCTCGTCAGGTGAACTCAGCGCGGAATACGAGGCTTTTTTTGCACAGTACAAAAAAACCATGAACCAGGATTATGAGGATCCCCTCTTTTGGCGGAACATGACGCGCTTGCGCTGGTTCAATCCGGCCTGGACGGCCAAGTCCCTCACTGAACATCTTAATAATCAGTTCTTGAACGGCCTGACATTTAAAAGTGTTCGAGAGCGGGAATTGAGCGGCGATATTCCTAGACTTCTTATCAATACCACCTTGTACAACGATGGGCGTCGTTTCGTGATCACGACGTTGCCGTCTTGAGCAGACCCAATACGACTTATTGAAAGATGTGAGTCGATCGGTCGGTACCGTCTCGATCGAAGGAATCCGTCGAATTGATGAAAGTCAAATGGGCATCGCTGCAGTCCGTGACTCCTGAAGCGCTGAACCTCGACCTGTGCCCCATTCAATTAGCCGGGGCAGTTGCGGCATCCATGTCGTTCCCTCCGGTGATCGGCCCCATTACCTTCAAGGTTGAGGGAGAGGATCGGTACTTCCATGCAGGGGACGGGGGATTGTCCGACAATATGGGCCTGGAATCGTTGGCGACGGTTGCGTTCAACGCGCTTCAGAAGAATGCGGCCCGTCGGGTCCTCATCATCGCGTTCGACAGTTCGTTCCCCTTCCAGATAGGGTCAGATCGACTGGATCATTTTCCGGAGGGATTTACATTATTTAATTACGACTATGGCCGCATCCCGGGAATCATGGAAGAACGGGCGTTAGCGTACCGCATACTCTATTTTCGAACGATGACGGAGCAAGGCGTGATGCCAGACGAGAGTCGATTGAAATTCCTTCAACTGAGACACATTGACGCGGTGTGGAAGGACGATCTGAGTGATCTCCCAGAATCATGCAAGAAGGAGAAGGTGAAGTTGGCAAACCCAGTGATGGTCACAAAGCGTCTCGCGAGCGTCGTGACCAGGCTCTGGCTCGAATCCGATTGCGATCGTGATTTGGTGGCCATGGCAGCGGTGAAGCTGGTGGAAGCGAAAAAGGATGTGATCCTGAAATTCTTGCAGGAGCCGCGACCATAGCAACATTTGCCATCGTTTGTTCCGATCCGGCACTACATGTTCGGTGCCCAATACCCAAGATGTGGGGCTGTGTAATGAAAAACATCATGTGGTGGGGTTGGACAATAGGAGGATGAGCTAGCGGCTGAACGACTGGAACGAAATAATTCTGCAGCCAGTACAAGGGAGGAGAGAACATGCGAAAACATGTCATCCCGGCGACATTGAGTGCGCGCTCAACTGTAATTGGCTACGGCCGTTGTCGCCATCGATGGAGTTGCAGACAAGGCCGCCGACATCCCCACCCAACTGTCTGGGGAAATAGATCGAACGGTGCTTCCGATCCCAGAACCAGACTATCCGCTCGCCACTGAACTCGACGCGCGTGATGCCACGGCGCCGCCAAGGTTCGAGGTGAAGCCGCCCAAGGGCGCGCCGAACGTCATCGTCTTCCTAATCGACGATATCGGATTCGGACATGCCAGCACGTTCGGCGGCGCCATTCCCATGCCGACGCTCGATCGTCTCGCGCGCCAGGGACTCAAGTACAACCGCTTCCACACCACGGCCCTCTGCTCGCCCACACGCGTGGCCCTCCTGACCGGTCGCAACCATCATATGAACAACGCGGGCGCGATCATGGAAGTGGCGACGGCATTCCCCGGTAATACCGGCGCGCGCCCACTCAGCGTCACGCCGCTGGCGGAGATCTTGCGCCAGAACGGCTATAGCACGGCCGCGTTCGGGAAATATCACGAAACTGCCCCATGGGAAGTGAGTGTGTCTGGACCGTTCGATCGATGGCCGACGCATTCAGGATTCGACAAGTTCTACGGCTTCATCGGCGGCGAAACCAACCAGTGGGCACCCCTCATCTTCGATGGCACGATTAAGGTCGAGCCGCCGCACGATCCAAAGTACCACTTCACGACCGATATGACGAACCAGGCGATCCAATGGATCCGTAGTCAGCAGTCACTGACGCCGGACAAGCCCTTCTTCACCTATTTCGCCACCGGCGCCACCCACGCCCCGCATCACGTGCCCAAAGACTGGATCGCCAAGTTTAAGGGCAAGTTCGACGGAGGCTGGGATAAGTACCGCGAGGAGACCTTCGCCCGGCAAAAGCAGATGGGGATCATTCCTCAGGAGGCGAAGCTTGCGTCGAAACCTGAGGCGATCAAGGATTGGGACAAGCTGACGGCCGACGAGAAAAGGCTGTTCGCGCGGCAAATGGAGGTGTTCGCGGCGTTCGCGGCGCACACCGACCATGAGATCGGCCGGGTCGTGAAGGCCGTCGAGGACATGGGCAAGCTCGACAACACGCTGATCCTCTACCTCGTGGGCGACAATGGCTCCAGCGCCGAAGGCGGCATGGTCGGCATGTACAACGAGATGACGTACTTCAACGGGGTCGCCGAAAAGGTGCCTGACATGCTCAAGAACATCGACAAGTGGGGCGGGCCTGAGACCTTCCCGCACATGGCGGCCGGTTGGGCGGTGGCCGGCAACACGCCGTTCATGTGGACGAAGCAGGTCGCTGCCAACTTCGGAGGCTCCCGCAATCCGCTGGTGATTAGCTGGCCGGCACGCATCAAGGCCAAGGGCGAAATGCGCAGCCAATTCCAGCATGTGGTGGATATCGCGCCGACCGTGCTCGAGGCCGCCGGCATTCCCGAGCCGAAGACGGTCAATGGCATTGAGCAGACCCCGATGGAAGGCGTCAGCATGGTGTACACCTTCGACGATGCCAAGGCCGCGGGCCGGCACAAGACACAATACTTCGAGATTTTCGGTAACCGCGCCATCTACCACGAAGGCTGGGTGGCGGCGACCGTGCATAAGGCTCCGTGGGAAGCGGCGCCAAGACACAAGCTCGCTGAGGACATGTGGGAGCTTTACAACGTGGACGAGGACTTCAGCGAGACGAACGACCTCGCGGCGAGCAATCCAGACAAGCTAAAGGAGCTGCAGGCGCTCTTCATGAAGGAAGCCGAGCGCTACCGCGTGCTGCCAATTGACGACCGAGTGATCGAACGGTTCGACCCCGCCATGGCGGGCCGTCCGGACCTCATGGCCGGCCGAAAGTCCTTGACGGTCTATGCGGGCATGACCGGCATGATGGAGAACGCCTTCATCAACGTGAAAAACCAATCGAAGACCATCACCGCCGACGTCGAGGTTGCTTCCAACGCCAATGGCGTCATCCTCTGCCAGGGCGGACGCTTCGGCGGGTGGAGCCTGTACGTGGTGAACGGCAAGCCGGCGTACACCTACAACCATGTGGGTCTTCACCAGTACACGATCAAGTCTACCGAAGCGCTTGCGCCAGGCAAAGCGACCATCAAGCTCGAGTTCGCCTACGACGGCGGACGCGGCAAAGGCGGAACGGCCACCCTCTTCATCAATGGCAAGAAGGTCGGGTCCGGGCGCGTGGAGCAGACCAACGCCAACATCTTCTCGGCCGACGACGCCGCCGATGTGGGCGTGGACGAAGGGACCAACGTGAGCTCGGCGTACAAGCAACACGGGAACAAGTTCACCGGCAAGATCGAGAAAGTTCGAATCGACACCAAAGTGACAGCGATCCGAATGGCTGGAATTCGCGGTACTGTCAAAGACTAGAAGGCTGGTGATTGCCTCGCTGCGTCAAGAGCCGGAGTTGGTACCTGCGTGATGCGTCTCAGCCTCAAGATGTGCGCGTCTCACGCTGATCGTTCCTGGTGATCGTTGAGTCGTGGGCGTGCCCGGCCGCGCAGGCAGCCGAAGGCGCGAGCAGCAACTACACGCCAGGAACGTACGGCAACCTTGGCCGTGGCACATGCAGCCAAAGCCGGGCTCTTTCGGGGTGATCAACTATCTGGGCTATGTGTCGAGCAGTGTAGATAGAGCCGTGTTGAACAACAAGGCGGCGACCAATGTCGACAGTAAACAAGTGTTTGACGCGCCGCTGGGCCTGTACACCTTTAAGACTCCGGTCCTGGGCGGTGCTCTGTTCTCTGTCGGTGGCTGGCTCGCCTTTCCCTGGGCGTCTTTGGATACGACGCTCACCACCGCCGGCGGGTCGGCGCAGTCGAGCAAGACCAATTTCGGGATCGGCCAGTCGGGCCTGATCCCGGCCTACCTGTCCTGGAAACTGGGCGGGAACTTCTCTTTCGCGGCGTACGAAGCGATCTATATTCCTACCGGTCCTTACAGCACCACCAACCCGCTCAATCTCAACCGGGGATACTGGAGCTTTGACACGAATGTCGCATTGACCTGGTTCAATGAAAAGTCAGGGACGGAACTTTCTGCGACGGCTGGCCTGATGGCCAATACCGAGAATACGCACACCGACTACCACACCGGCACCGAATTCCACCTCGAATACGTCCTCAATCAATTCGTGACCGATTTCCTGTCCGTCGGTCTGCATGGCTACTACTATGACCAGATCGCCGATGACCGGCCGGGTCCCTCGACAACCGCCGCCCTCAACCTACTGAATCTGAGCGCAAGCGACCTGAGGAGCACGTCTCATGGACTCGGTCCCCAAGTCAACTGGGTCGTGAATGACAAGCTTCATCTTATCCTTCTCATGGATCCATGACCTCTACACTCACTACCGTATGCCGTCGGACTACTTCTACCTCAATACGTACATCACATTTTGATACGTAGGTGATTGGATGATGACCTGGGCCATCACGTTGCGGATCGAGCTCAAGGAGGATTGTGCCACAGATCTGCGACCTGCGCGGGGCTGCTGTGTCCTGTGTCTGCATGCTGTCGGGTTGCCCCGGGGCGGAATATCTCTGGGAAGTCAGAACCGAGTCCACGACAAGGCCCCCTTCATTCAATCCCGCCGTCTTCGAGCAACAACCTGTGGCGGTGCTGGAAGCGCTTACCTGCACCGGGTCTCCATGGTAATGAGGTCGGTCTCACGCTCTCCCTCAGTCGTAGTCTGAAACAGAATCGAACCGAAGTGGAAACTGGTGTACCCCCAAGAGACAGCGACCCGAATCAATCAGGAGGGATTGGCGGCCGAGTACACGCGCATGAGGACGGATTACGAGCGAAGTGACATCCTGGATCGTGAGCCACTGCGGAAAATCGGGGCCGCGCTCGGGGCGCGCTACGTCTTCCAACCCCGGTTGGCGTCTTTCACTCAGATGCTCTACGAGCGTTGGGAATTTCCAGGACTGAATGTGAAGGTCTTGCGAACTCGCGTCGAGCATCCTACGCATGTCATTACAGTTGTGGGACACAGAAACTGGCGAGTTGATATGGGCTTCAGCAGCGGAGGCCGCCTTCCAGGAGGAAGCGTTATTTGATGGCCCAGTATACCTTCGGGAGGCGGGACTCAATTACCTGGGGCAGCATTATCTCAGATTTAACGCATAACAGGACGGCCTTCCGGTACACGCCGGCGGACGCCCTACTTGATGCGCTGAGTGGACCAGATGGTGTCGACGAGGACTCAGCTAGCAACAACCCTGCAGAGTCCTCGGGAGGCAAATAGAATGTTCTCTGACGGTGCGCTCGCATGACGAAGGTTCACTTCACCCCTGTCCCACTACATGGAAAAGATTAAACGCAGGATTGCGGACGAACAGCAACTTCAAATCAAACACCATCCACGAAAGAGCAAACGACTATGCACCCCATGAATCGTCGCGATGCGACGCCGCAAGAAGAGGCTCTAGGCGGCAAATGGGCCGCGCCGAAGGTAAAGGGAGCTGAGTGAAATACCCGGATCAAACGACGACCCATAGGAGACCGATCATGAACATTAAATACCCAAAACACTTTATCACCGGAGCTGCAGGGCTAGGGCTCGTCGTCACGCTCGTAGCCGCCAACGCGCTGGCGCAGACGCCCGAGACGCGTCGAAACCCGCATCGGCGAGCTGAAGTTCGAGCGGGGCTACCCCACCGAAGAGACCACGCGAAAAGTCTTCGACGAGATGGACTACCAGCGGCCGTGCAAGCCTACTTGTGGGCCTACCCGGCCGTTTCGTTCGAGTCGATCCGGATTGGAGTCAAGCGGGACCTCGGCCTCGACTACAACGAATTCACCATCGCCGACAAACTCGCCGACGCCAAGTCCGTCTGGCTCACGGCGAACGACAGCACGGTCTATGCCTTGACGCTCGTCGATCTTGGGAAATCTGGACCGATGGTGGTTGATGTCCCGCCCGGCGCCATCGTGGGCCTGATCGACGACTACTGGCAGCGCTCGCTCACCGACCTGGGCCTGCCCGGTCCCGATGGCGACAAAGGCGGAAAGTTTCTCCTCCTGCCCCCCGGCTACAAGGGCGAGGTTCCCGAAGGAAGGCTACCACGTCCTGCAGGGGACGATGAACGACTACAACGTCATGGTCCGCGGCATCGCGGTGAAGGGCGACTTCGCCGGTGCGGTGCAGGTCGTCAACAAGATGAATGTCTACCCGTGGAGTGAACGCGACAATCCCAAACCGGCCAAGTTCGTTTCCTTCTCGGGGAAGGTGATGGATACCCTTCCGCCAGGCGGCATCGAATACTGGGCGCGGCTTTCTGCGTTCATCAACAACAACCCCGTTCAGGAGCGCGACCGTTTTTTCATGGCGATGCTCAAGCCGTTGGGCATCGAGAAAGGCAAGCCGTTCAAGCCCGACGCGCGGCAGCGAGCATCCTCGAAGACGCGGCCCGGATCGGCGACGCCATGGGCCGCGTGATGCTCTTCGAGGGAGAGCAGCGCATCAACAGGGCCAACGCCTTTCGCGGCACTAAGTGGAACTGGGTGGTCCTCAACAGTCCCGACCAGGAAACCGAAAACTACAGCCAGCTCGACGAACGGCTGCACTACACCTACGGTGCCATCTACACGTCGCCCTACATCGGAGTCGAAGAAGCCCGGCCCCGGGTCGGAGTACGTCCAGGCCTTCAAGGACAAGGACGGCAATCGCCTCGACGGCGGCAAGTCCTACCGCCTGCACGTGCCGGCGAACGTACCGGCCGCGACCTTCTGGTCGCTGACGATCTACGACACCGCGACTCGCTCCATGCTTCAGAACCCGAGCGGTGACGCCGCCCACTCGTCCTACGACAAACTCAAGACCAACGCGGACGGCTCGATTGACCTTTACTTCGGGCCCAAGGCCCCCGCCGGCCAGGAGAGCAACTGGACCGAGACGGTTCCCGGCAAAGGCTTCTATCCGATGTTCCGCTTCTACACCCCAAAGAGGGCGTGTTTGACGGGACATGGAAGCTGCCGGACGTCGAGTTGATGAAATAACGAAGACGAAACGACAGCCATGAAGTGCAAGTAGGCACCGAACCCACTATTAAAAAAGGAGACCCGGAAAATCGCACAACATTCAGTTCAGTCGGCAGTCGCTGGTGCTGCCAGTTACGCCCATGTCGAGCGGATCGGCTTTGGTATCTGCATGATCGTAGCGCCCATCTTTATGCTCGGAGCGGCATTCCTTCACCCAGCGCATGGGATCGAGGGTACGCAGTACTACCACGCCGCGCATGACTATTCCCCGCGGTTCTACGTGGCCCACACGCTGTTCTTCCTCGCAGCGGTCCTCTTCGTGCCCGCTATCGTCGGGCTGGCGCGCTTGGTGCACGCCCGCCATCCCAAGGCGGCCTTTTGGGGCTGCACGCTTTCGCTCATGGGCTTCATCGGCTTTGGGGCGTTGGACGGCGCGGACTACTTTGCCTGGGTGGCTGGGAATCCGGACAATGCGCTGGACCCAGCAATGATGCAAAAATTCATCGAGACCGCGCTGACCAGTATGTCCATCCTGATCCCGATCATGCTGGTCTTCAGCCTGCTCCCGATCGGTCTTGGTGTGCTCGCTGTCGGAACGGCCCGAGGAGGCATCCTTCCCACCTGGCTCGCTGTGTTGATGCCGGTAGGCATGTTCGGCATAGCATCTTTTCTTGAATATCCGATCCCGCTGGTCCTGTCAGGCCTCGCCCTGCTCGCGAGCTTCGGGACGGTCGGTGTGAGGCTGCTGAAGGATTCGAATGGGATGCAATCTCAGGCGGCCCCGGTCTGAAGAGCCCTGCAGCGGATTTCCGAAAGGGCCTCAACGCTTGCCGGCGTGAAGAGCGTTACAGCTTTTATGCGAAGGCCGGTCCGCCAAGGGAGCTCTCGAGCTGGTCAATCAAAGGTGAGATTATGAAGATCAAACACGCTCATTCCATCATCGCCGCCGCTCTCTTTTGCGGGCTGGCTGTCACGACGAACGTCGCGCAGTCTGCCGACCCGCTGCCATCCTGGAACGATGGCAAGTCGAAGCAGTCCATCCTGACTTTCATATCAAAGGTCACCGAGAAGGGCTCGCCGGATTTCGTCCCGCCCGCCGAACGCATCGCCACGTTCGACAACGACGGCACGCTGTGGACCGAGCAACCCTTGTATTTCCAGCTTCAATTCGCGCATCGACCGAATCAAGGAGCTGGCTCCGCAGCACCCCGAGTGGAAGGACACAGAGCCTTTCAAATCGGTCCTCGCGGGGGATCTCCAAGCCGCGTTTGCGGGCGGTGCAAAATCGCTGGTCGAGATTGCGGGTGCCGGTAATGCAAACATAACGCCCGAAGAGTTCGATCGAATCGTAAAAACATGGGCCGCGACGGCAACGCACCCGAAGACGGGGCGGCTATATACCGAGATGGTGTATCAGCCGATGCTCGAAGTGCTGGCCCACCTTCGAGCCAATGGTTTCAAGACGTACATCACCTCAGGTGGCGGTGTCGATTTCATGCGCGCGTTTGCGGAACGCGTGTATGGCATTCCGCCCGAACAGGTGATCGGCAGTGTGGGCGAGGTCAACTTTGAGATGCGCGACGGCAAGCCCGTGCTGATCAGGCAAGCGGCCCTGGCTTTCTTTGACGACAATGTATTCAAACCCGTCGCGATACACCGGAACATAGGCCGGCGGCCGATCGCCGCGTTCGGCAACTCTGACGGCGACCTGCAGATGCTGCAGTGGACGTGTGCTGGTTCTGGCACGCGTTTTTGCCTTTTTGTTCGCCATACGGACGGCGATCGCGAGTGGAACTACGACGTCACGCCGCTTGGCCGTCTTGAAAAGGGCCTGGAAGAAGCCAAGGCGAAAGGCTGGACCGTCGTCGATATGAAGAACGACTGGAAGGTAATTTATCCGTTCGAGAAAAAGTAGATCACGTGAGTAGATCGCTGCATTTAGCTCAAAACGCGGCGAAGGCTTTCTACCCAAAGATGCGGTTCTGCAGCCCCAAAGAGAGCGTGTTCGACGGGAGATGGGAGCTGCCGGACGTCGAGTTGATGAAGGAATGAAAGACGAAACGACGACAACCATGAAGTACAAGGAGCCATAATAAAAACCACACAGCCCCATCCTGATGACCACTGGCGCAACAAGGAGAAACCTTGTATGAAAACAACAGAGCCACACACACTCGCCCAGCTTGGGTGGAAATACATCGTTTGGGGTCTGGGCCTGTTCCTCACAGGGTTTCTGACTGGCTTCATCCCGATCCTCCATTACGTGCCCGGCGCACAATCGGGAGATGTCGGCCCGGTTTTTCTCAAGAACGTGACACTGTGGTGGGGTTGCCCGGCGGTGCTGGCGGAGCTCACGCTGAAAACCGGCAGTTTGGGCATGATGGCGATCGGATTCGCTTATCTCGCAATGGGCCAGCAAGGTCCGACAGCACTGACAAGTCGCGAGCGAATCGCCCCGACGCTGTGTGGGTACGGGCTCATCGCTGAACTCGTGACCGCTGGCGTCTTCTTTGTCGTGTGCAACCTCATCTGGCCGAACTTCTATTTCGAGCCCGTTCAGGCGGGAAAGAATGTATGGCTCGTGGTGCAGGGCATCAGCATTGCCGTCTATGTTGTGGGTGTTATGTTTGCTTTTTCTAGCATCCGCAATCGGTCGACAGCTCTTGTGCCGGCTATGGCCCGGTGAGGTTTAGAGATGATCGACCGTACACTTAACTGTTCACGAGTCTTGCAACCACGTCTGAAACGACTGTGGTCTCGACGTTGACTAGTCCTATCGACGATCCATAGGAGACCGATCATGAAGATTAAACACAAAAACAGCTTTATCCCCGCCACCGCGCTGTCGCTCATCGTCACGGCAATGACTGCCGGCGCACAAGGGGCGGACATCCCAAGTCCGTCACCACGCCGGACACCGTCGAGACGCGCCTCGGCACGCTCAATTTCAAGGACGGCGTGCCCGACGCCGCCACGACACAAAAACTATATGACGAGTTGGATTACATCCATGCGGTGGATGCCTTTATCAACGGATACCCGTTGGTGAACCAACTGGCCCTCCGCAAAGGATTCATCGCGGCAGGCATCAACGACAACGAATTCATGGTGACGCCGAACTTGATGGATTCAAAGTCGCTGTTTCTGACCGCCAATGCCGACACCTACTATTTCTGGGGTTATCTCGATCTGACCAAGGGACCCCTGGTGGTGGAAACGCCTCCCGGCGCACTGGGTATTTTCGATGACATGACCTGGAAATGGATTTGTGATTTTGGATTGCCCGGCCCCGACCGGGGCGAAGGTGGAAAATATCTGCTGGTTCCGCCGGGCTACGACGGCGCGCTGCCCGAAGGCGGCTATTTCGTCGGCCACTCGAACACCTGGCAGGTCTCCTGTTTGGGCCGCTTGTTTCTGCAGAACAACGATCCCAAGCCGGTCGATGACGATCGTCAAGAAAACGCTCAAGATCTATCCCTATGTGCCCGGCGGCATGGGATCGAGCATCGGCAATTATTTGAACGGACAAGGCGAGCTGGGACCACTCAGCACACCGGTGTCGCCGAGGTTCGTGGATGGCACATCGAAAGTGATGAACACCATCCCGCCGGCTGACGATACCTATTTTGAATTTCTCAACGAAGTGATTCAAACGCAACCCGCGGGAGCGGTGGACCCTGAAATCGCCGGACAATGTGCGGCCATCGGGATTGTCAAAGGCAAACCTTTCAATCCGGATGCCCGGATGAAGAAAATTCTCACCGACGCGGTCGCCGTCGCCAACGCCGCCAGCCGTGCCGTAACCTTCAATGCGCGCGCACGAAGAAGGCTTCAATTATTACGGCGCCGACATCCAACTGGGTGAACTCCCTGTTCACCGGCGGTTATGAATTCATGACGCCGCCACCCGAAGTCACCGAAGGAAGGCGTCAAGCCCTATCCGAGCGATGGCGCCCGCAAGCTCAATGCCCGCATCTGGTTTTTCTATCTGGCCACCGGCATCACGCCGGCGATGTGCATGCGACTCGACCAACGTCGGTTCGCAATATCTGGCGGTCTATCTCGATAGCAAGGACGTGCCCTTTGATGGCGGCAAGACCTATCAAGGTCACGCTGCCGAAGGACATTCCCGCTGCCAGGTTCTGGTCGTTTACCGTCTATGACAATCAAACGCGCTCGATGCTGGACACACCGCAGCGCTATCCGCGTGCAGGCAGCCAGAGCTATCCTTCGCCCGCAGCAAAAGCCAATGCCGATGGATCGACGACGGTATACTTTGGTCCCACGCAGCCCAATGGTGTCGATCGCGGCAACTGGATTCAAACCACACCCGGCAAAGGCTGGTGTGCGTTGCTGCGGTTGTACAGCCCGCTGAAGCCATTCTTCGACAAGAGTTGGCGGGCAGGAGAAATTGAATTTGTCAAGTGAGCAGTCGCGATTAGCCAAGGAAGCGATCATTGGCAAGCTTCGATGAAAGCATCGAATTCGACAACCGAATAAGTGATGCTGTGCTTCGCATAGACAGTCAAAGGTATTCCTGTAGACTCGCGGCCGCTGTAATTCCGTTAAGGCAGAACCGCCTGTTCAAAAGTGACGCCCGAGAGAACCGCGCCCGAAAGACATCCATTAATTCAATGAGGAGGAAAGCTCATGAATGAGTCGGCGTTGCTAAGAGCGGCACTGGTGCTGCTCATCGCCTCGATAGGCTACTGACGTTTTCCTCGACCCCTGAAGGCTGAAGAAAAAAAAGCGGAAGAAAAAAGCGAAGCTCATTCCAGGATAAACTCATGATCCGCGGCGGTTGGGCCTATGTCTTCGGGGCCACCGCCAACGTGGCGGTTGGTGGTCCTCTCTTAGGGGTTGGGGCGAGCGTTGACTTCACGCAGACGTTGGGCGGAGACAGCAGCACCGATGCCTTCCGAATTGATACCCTCTACCGCTTCAACGAACGTCATGCTCTCGGATTTTCCTGGTATCGAGTGGGGTTGAGTGGAGATAAGCTCCTCACCCAGTCAATTCAAATTCGCGACCAGATTGTCTCAGCCGGTGCTGCGACCCAAACCAGCTTGAGTTTTAACACCTATCGGCTGATTTATAACTACTCGTTCTACCGGAACGACAAGGTCGAATTGGCGGTGTCGCCTGGGCTTTACATGATGAAAACAAATTTTAATTTCGCAGGACAGGGCGCCATTACTCCGCCAGGAGGAGGTACTGCTACGCCTGGTAGCGTCATCATCGTGAATGAACAACTGACGCTTCCGCTTCCATCCATTGGTCTGGTCGCGAACTACAACATTACGCCGAAATTGCAATTTCAAAGCCGCTACGACGTTTTCTACCTGTCAATCGGCAATTACGCCGGCTCGATGTTTGAGTTCTACGCCGGTCTCGAATATCGGATCGTTCAACATTTCTCTATGGGCGCTGCCTATGACCGTCTGCAGGCCGAGTTGAGAGGCAATGGGCATGAAGGCTTTAGCGCGAACTTCAGCTATAACCTGTTGTACCTGTATGCAACCGTTTATCTGTTCTAACCGGCGTTTAATGGGCGCCGCTATGATGGCGGTCCGGAGGTCGAGAGGAAGACTCTGGTGATTCTCATTTTATGGTGCAAGAGAGAGCGAACATAGACGCTCTGCCGGCTCGGTGTCCTGAGTATCCACTACCATCACACGTCAGCTTGCGGCGTCCCTCTTCCTTCCATTCGCCTACATCAATTCCGAAACAACACACAGGTGCGTCATGAATGTAAAAGGAGGGCGGGTCATGAAACACTTTCAGCTCCATGTGCGCCTTGTCGTAATCATAGCGCTCGTTGTGGCAATTGGCGCTCTGTGGTCAGCCCCGTTGCAGGCAGAATCGGATACCGCACAGCCGACCTTGAAGGAGATCCTCGAGAAGAGATCGAAGGACAAGGGTGGGATAGATACCGCTGCGCCTAATGTCCCGGACGATCCACTGGGCCGCGGGACGCCGCGGTCGAGCGTGAGGGGGTTCCTCGCAGCGGCGAAAGACCGCAACTATGTTCAAGCCGCCGAATACCTGGATCTCCGTAACCTGCCGCCGAGTCTCACTGAAAGTCAGGGACCTGAATTGGCACGTCAGCTGAGAATCGTCCTCGACCGAACACTCTGGATCGACCTGGAAGTGCTGAGCACAAACCCTGAGGGAGAACAGAGCGATAATCTGCCTGTCGTTCGGGAACGGATCGGACGGATTTCGGCCGAAGGTAAAACCTATGACCTCCTCTTGCAACGTGTTCCGCGAGGCGACGGTGTGTACATCTGGAAATTCGCCGACGTGACCGTCGCAGAGATCCCCGACCTCTATCAGCAGTTCGGATATGGCCAGCTCGAACGGTTCTTCCCGCCGTGGATGTTCGACGTGTCGATCCTCGGCATTAACCTCTGGTTGTGGGCTGCGGTCATCGGCCTGGCAATCGTACTCTACCCGGTTGCGATGCTCGTGACCAGGCTGGCCGCCAGCGTCCTCCGTCTCGCCAATGCCGACCTGGCGAATCAGTTTGAGCGGCTCTTCAAAGGACCGGTCACGCTGTTGATTTGGACCGTCATGGTGAGGAACGCCGGCACTTTCCTGGGGTCGTCGATCGGGCTCAGCGCGCTTAATCAAGCCCGGACTGTTCAGGTGATCGGCCTTGCATGGTTATTGATGCGCGTCGTCGATTTTATGGCTCAGCGCGCTGGTGCCAACCTGGAACGGAAAGGTCTTGGAGGATCTCGGGTTCTGTTGATGCCTGTTGCCAGGTTGATCAAGTTTGTCGCCCTTGCCGGTGCCGTACTCCTGTGGCTGGACAACGCCGGTTACAAAGTGACCACTCTTTTGGCCGGCCTGAGCATCAGCGGCGTCGCCGTGGCCTTGGCGTCGCAAAAGAGCCTGGAAAATCTTTTCGGCGCGGTGACGCTCTTTACATCGAGACCCGTGAAGGTCGGAGACTTCTGTCGCTTCGGCGATACGATCGGTACGGTCGAAGAAATCGGCCTGCGCGCCACCAAGGTCCGGACCTTGGACCGGACGGTCATTACGGTCGCTAATGCGGAGTTTGCCAATCTTCATCTCGACAATTTCTCAGCCCGCGACCGGTTCTGGTATCATCCGACGCTCCAGTTACGGTACGAGACAACGCCCGATCAGATCCGCTACATTCTCGTGGAAGTCCGCAAAATGCTCTATGCACATCCTAAGATTGTGGCGGAGCCGCTCCATGTGCGCTTTAAGAGTTTCGGACAGTACTCATTGGATGTGGAAGTGTTCTCCTATATCGGAGTGACGGACTACGGCGAGTCGTTGGAAGTCGCCGAAGATCTGAACCTCAGAATCATGGACATCGTGAGCGCGTCAGGATCTGACTTTGCATTTCCGTCGGAAGTGCAGTACTCGTTGCCCGGGAAGCCGCTCGATGAGGAGCGCGCTAAGGCCGTCAGTCAGCAAGTTAAGGAGTGGAAAGCGAAGCGGGAACTCTATTTGCCGAACTTTCCTGCCGAGAAGATCGCGGCCATCAAGAACTCATTGGAGTATCCGGGCGAGGGCTCGCCGCAATTTTCACAGACGCGGGGTTGACAGAAAATGAGGACGACAATGCAAGGACGGTTCAGACCTCCATGTGCCTACCTACTGCTTTTCGTAATGTCGGTCATGGTCGGATGCGAATATGTCCGTCCGACCCTCAACGCCCCCTTGGAAAAATGGGTGCCTGACGGCGGATATCGTTTCGTCAATGTCGCTCGGCCAGAGGCGGACAACACGGATAGTTTGCTCTTTGTCGCCGCCTTTTCGGGCGGCGGAACCCGCGCCTCAACCCTCGCATTTGGTGCTCTTCGAGAGCTCGCGCACCAGCAGATCGTTTGGGAAGGCAAACAGAAGCGGCTGCTCGATGAACTCGACCTGATCCATGCCTTATCCGGAGGCACGTTTACCGGCGGCTACTATGCGCTGTATCGCGACCAAATCTTCCATGACTTTGAATACCGCTTTCTTCGGAAGGACTGGGAGACCGAATTGAGACACCGGGTATTTCGGTCCCCCAGTAATTGGGTTCGGCTGTGGTCGCCCTATTTCGGCCGGGCGCATCTGATGGCCGAACTGCTGAATGAAGCGTTGTTCGATCATAAAACCTATGGGGACCTGGCTGCCCTCCAACAACGACCGATGCTCATCATTCACGCCTCGGACATGGCCACTTTGGCTCGGTTTGAATTTACGCAATTTCAGTTCGATTTCCTCTGTTCGGATCTTAGCCAATTGCCGATCGCTGACGCCTCTGCGGCCTCTGCTGCCCTTCCTCTTGTGCTGAGTCCGATCTCCTTAAAAAATTACGCAGGCAAGTGCGAGCTTTGAAGCGCCGGCCTGGTTGGCTCAAGCCAAGAGGGGAGGCCGAATCGGTGCACAGCGCGCCAACGAAATGCTCTCCTTCATGGACGCGGAAAAACGTCCTTATATTCATCTGCTCGATGGAGGCCTCTCGGACAATCTCGCGCTCCGAGGAATTATCGAAGGCAGCGGTCTGCAAGGATCATTTGAAAAGTTACTCGTTATGGCCCGTGTGAAGAATGTGAAGAAATTGGTGATTCTCGCGGTCAATGCCGAAACCTCTCCTGACGTCCTCGAATTCCGTAGCGACCATGTCCCCGTCATCTCCAAAGCGATGAGCTCCATGATCGATATTCCGATCAACCGGTATTCTTTTGATACGACCACGCTCATTAGTATGGGAGTGGAGAAGTGGAAAGCGGAGCTAAAAGCAAAACCAAGAGGTCCGGACAGTCCCTGGGCGAAGGATGCCGAGATTTATTTCATCAACGCCAGCTTGAGTGAAATAGAGGATCCCGACGAGCGTGTGTCGCTGATGAAAATCCCGACCACGCTGTATCTGAACGATGAGCAGATCGACCGGCTGGTGATGGCGGCATCCAAGCTGATCCGCGGCAACAAGGAGTTTCAGAGGCTGATGAAGGATATCAAGGCTCCCTCCGATGGTTCAGTGACAGCGCTTGAGAATGAAAAGCTTGATAAGGGGCAGACAGCTCACTAATAGAGATGCAATCAATGGTTCAGGGGCCGGTCACCCGCCGCCGCTTTCCATGCCCTGTTACTTTTGACAGTTCCAGGAGCCGGCGAATGGTGATATGCATGCCGCTCGCTCAAGCGGTAACCAGGGGTGTGTGACCTTCAACTGAAAGGATGCGTCATGACGATCAGGTTGATTTTGTGTGTATTTACCGGCATTTTCCTGCTGGCGGTTCCCGCCTTTGCTGAGCCGGCCTCAGATACGAACATGGAGATCCTGAAGGAAAAACTTAAAGCCGACAAGAAACTGCTGATTGCCGGCAACATGGACCTTACCGACGCCGAAGCCAAACAGTTCTGGCCGCTGTACGACGACTATCAAAAAGATCTTGAAGGCATCAACAAGCAGCTTGGTCAAACGATCAAGGAGTATGCGGATGCCTTCAACAAGGGGACGATTTCAAATGACACGGCAAAAAAGCTGCTCAACGAAGCCCTAACGGTCGAGGAGCAAGAGGTCAAGTTGAAACGCTCTTCTGCCGAGAAGCTTGGCAAGGTGCTGCCCGAGACTAAGGTTGCCCGCTATATCCAATTGGAAACCAAAATCCGGTCCCTGATCAAATTCGAGATGGCGCAACAAATTCCGCTGGTCTACTAGGCCCAAACTAGCATACGTTTGACCGTGACCCCTCGCTCGATCGGAGGGGTCACGGCGGTTTGTGTCGTGACGTCGGAGGGGAGCGATATGCCGGCAACTGATTCCAGCACTGTTCCACTCATTCAACAGATATTTCATCCATCCGATTTCACTCCTGCCAGCGATAGTGCGTTTGTACACGCGCTGAAAATTGCACTGCTGGCGAAGGCCGAGTTGACCATTCTCCATGTTTCGCCAAAACATGAATTAGAATGGACGGAATTCCCCGGCGTCCGATCGACGCTGGAACGCTGGAGACTCCTGCCCAAGAACAGTTCCCAGGCGGACGTGCTAAGGCTCGGCATCAACGTCAAGAAGGTTCAGGCCAAGCACGACGATCCCGTAACATCTGTCACGGGTTATTTGAGCACGCACAACACAGATCTGATCGTCCTGGCCACCGACCAGCAGAAAGGACGGGTGCAGTGGCTGAGCCAGTCGATCGCCGCTCCCATCGCGCGCAAATCCCGTCAAATGACACTCTTCATGCCCAAAGGCGTTGAAGGATTCGTGTCAGCGCGGGATGGATCCATTTCGCTCACGAGCATCCTGATCCCCGTGGCGGAAACCCCGCCGGCGCAGCCGGCGATTCAGGCTGCCGCGCGAATGGCCAGCGGGCTGAATAGCTTATCGGGGGTATTCACAATTCTTCATGTCGGAGAAAAAACGGCTATGCCTGAGGTCCAGTTCACGGATGTGTCTGGTTGGAGTTGGAACACCGTGGTCCAGTCGGGCGACGTCGTCGACGTCATCAGCGAAACGGCAGCGGCAGTCAAAGCCGGACTGATCGTCCTGACGACAGAGGGGCGAAATGGGTTTCTCGATGCTCTACGTGGAAGCCATAGCGAACGAATTCTTCAACGAACTCCTTGTCCGCTGTTGGTGATTCCTGCGAGCGGCTTCATGGCCTCTGTGGTCTAGGGGCACTTGTCCGTTGGAAGCACTGGTAGTGAAGAACGCAGGGCGCATGACTCGATCGGGAGCCCACATAAGTCTTGTGCTGATGATTGCGTTGGCGACGGGTTGCTCCAGTTCAATCTATGGCTGGCAGGTGCGAACCGGTTCTGCAGAGTTCGCGCCCTCGTTCGATCCGGCAAGACTTACACAAGAGCCAGCCGCAGTGTTCGGGGCTCTTACGATGCCAGGACTCCGCGGAAATGAGGTAGGTTTGGACTTCATGCTCGCTCAAGTGCTGCATCGAGTCGCCCCTCAGATACAGATTGTCAGCCCGCAGCGCAGCATGTCGAAAATCAATGAACTGGGTCTGGCATCGGAATACACGCAGATGCGGGCGGATGCGGAGCAGAGCCATATTCTCAATCGTGAAACCTTGAAAAAGCTTGGAACGGCAATTGGCGTTCGGTATGTCTTCCAGCCCCGTTTGGCTGCTTTCACCCAAACCATGTACGATCGCTGGACTTTTCCCGGTTTGGGAGTGCTCCTCATGCAGGTTCGAACGAGCAACTTGCGAATGTCACTCCAGCTGTGGAATACGGAAACCGGTGAGCTGCTGTGGGCCTCGATAGCGGAAGGGACCATGCAGAGTGAAGCCGTGTCGAAGGATCCCGTCTATTTTGAGGATGCGGCACGGGTTGCGTTGGGCAGCATCGTCTCAGACTTTCTGAATCGCCAGACGGCGTCAACCTACACTCCACTGGATAAGCTCCTCGACCAATTAATTCAGGTTCCGTCGCCGGAAGAAACAGCGAGGAGCACGAACACAAATCCCCCACGGAGTCAATAGACCTATGAAGGCCGTCCGGAAGCATCAATCGCGCACATCTCTTCGATGGTCGATGGCAGTGCTGGCCCTCTTTTGCCTCGCAATGAGCCCTGCCTGTGAAACGACGGATCGTTCCGAGCCGCCGCAATGGGTGCAGTTCCCCATTACCGACGTCTCCGAGGTTGCGGGAAAGTGGGATGGCCTCATGCGTCGAATACCGCCCGATCGAAGGGACGACTGGGTCACGGTCGCCATCGGCCCTGATGGAAAATATGAGTTCAGTAGCCTCCGAACCATCGGAGTCTTCAGCGGCCATGGTGAGTTTGCCCTCAACGAGGGAAGATTAGTCTCGAAATCCGAACGAGGGACCGTCGAAGCGGTCCTCTATCAGGACGGTACCCACCGCATGCTCAAGGCCAAAGGCCGCGCTGCCGATGGAATGGAGTACACAGCAGAGGTAAAACCAGCCAAATGAACGCTACCACACGATTCACCGGGTACGACCCATCGGGAGAACGACTATGATGATTCGCGCTCTGACATTGGCTCGACAGCCTGTGAAGAATCTCTTTCTAGTGATACTGCTGGCAGCGGCAGCCGGCGCCTGCTCGATTAATCCTGTCAGCAACCTTCCAGAGGTCACTCTCATCACCGTCGAGCAAGAGAAGAAAATTGGCGAAGAGGAATCGAAGAAGGTTGAGCAGGAAATGGGCTTGCTCGATGACGCCGCTTTAACAAGTTATGTTGACGCGGTTGGCCAACGGCTTGTCAAGGAATCGCCACGACACGACCTGCCACACCAATTCCATGTCGTGGATATGGTCGAGCCGAACGCCTTTGCGCTTCCCGGCGGCTATGTGTACGTCACGCGCGGGTTACTGGCGTTGGTCAATACTGAAGACGAGTTGGCCGGGGTAGTCGGCCATGAAATTGGGCACGTCGCTGCGAGGCATACAGTCCAGAGGATATCCCGCCAAGGGCCGTTCGCGCTCATCACCAATCTCGTGTCAGGCGTGACCGGCTTTTTTGTTCCGGTCGTCGGAAATATCGTCGGAGGCGTGGGCAATTTCGCCCAGAGTCTCGTGTTTTCTCCGTATAGCCGGTCCCAGGAGAGTCAGGCGGATGAAGTCGGACAGGAGATGGCGGCCAAGGCCGGCTGGGATCCTGTTGGACTCGCCACCTTTTTGGCCACCCTGGGGCGTGAGGAAGCGCTATTAAGCGACGGCCCACGCAAGCCCAGCTTCTTCGACTCCCATCCTGCCACGCCGGATCGAGTCAAGAATACGACGAAGCACGCGAAGGGTCTCACACAGGCCAAGCGAGAACCAATTTCGCCTTCACATGACGCCTTCCTTGCGAGGCTTGACGGTCTCGTCGCGGGTCAGCGGGCCGCGAACGGCATTATTCAGGGATCGACCTACCGCCACCCTGATTTGAACTTTTTTGTCCAGTTCCCGGCCTCGTGGAATGTAGACAATACGCCCGTGCAATTGGCCGCGGCGCCGAAAGATGGGGGCACAGCAGTCGTCCTCCGTGCTGTCGCCCAGGGGAATGATCCTCTGGACGGGGCCCGCGCCTTGGAAAAGGCCAGCAAGTCCACGCTCCCCAGAACGGAGACGACGACGATCAACGGGCTGCCTGCAGCCCGCACGCAGGTGGGCGACTCCAGGTTGAAGGTCGATCTCACGTGGATCGCCCATGGCGGCATGATTTACCAAATCGCGGGCATCGGGGAGACCAGGAATTTTGACACCGTTCGCCCGGTGTTCCAGACGGTCGTTGAGAGTTTCCGCCCTCTGTCTCCTGACGAGCGAAAGAACATCCGTGAAAAACGGATTCGTCTTGTAAAAGCGAAAGAAGGGGAAACGGTGAAGGAATTGACTGCCCGCTCGCAATCGGCCTGGAAGGCCAATCAAGTGGCCGTCGCGAATAATCTCGAGGAATCGGACCGTCTGCGGGAAGGACAGTTGATCAAAATCACCGTCGAAGAACCCTATGCCGGAAAACAACAGCGATGAGCTCTTCTTCTGACTCGCATGCCTCGGCGGGAGTCTCCACCGGTCCAGACGGCGGGCGCCGACGGTTTTTTCAGTTGGTCATCAAGGCGTCGGCCGGCTTGATCGGGCTCAGCCTTGCGGTTCCTTTGGTCGGCTACCTCGTCTCTCCGGCATTCAAGCGGCGGGCGCAGCAGTGGGTGGACGTGGCCTCTGCGGGCGAGCTGCCGGCCGGCGTTCCCAAACAGTTGGAGTACGTAGCGACTATTCAGGACGGCTATCTCGAAACCAAGACGCAAAAGGCCGTCTGGGCGGTGAAACAGGCCAACGGAGAAGTCACGGTGTTTTCTCCCATGTGCACTCACCTGGGGTGCGGCTATCACTGGGACGGCGCAGGGCAACAGTTCAAGTGTCCCTGCCATGGCAGCGTGTTCGACATCTCGGGACGTGTCGTTGCGGGACCGGCGCCGCGGCCGCTGGATGCCTTGCCTACAAAGATCGAGAACGGTCGTCTCCTTGTGGTGTTCAAGGAGTTCAAGTCGGGAGTTGCGAAACAGCTCGAACTGTAATGGGCAAGGTGAGTCACGCTTGTGCGTGAGGAGGGGCTATGGATGAGGTCGACGGACGACGCGCCCGGAACGCCATGACCCCTGACGCGCGGTTGTTCAACCGATGGTTTCTCTGGACGCTGTGGTGTGCGCTGGCCATGACGTCGACCACCGTCATGACGGTCGATGCCGCTCCAGCGACGAAAGCGCACAGTGCGAAAGCCAAGGGCAGCTCGTCTCAAGGGAAATCGGCTGCCCAAAAGGGCGGCACGATTCCGGCCATCCTGACGGATGCTCCCAAAGTACCGCCGCGTATCACGCGCCGTCACCCAAGCAAGGTCGTCGTCGAACTAGAGGTGAGCGAGGTCAACCTGTCGATGGCCGACGGCGTCGAATACACCTTCTGGACCTTCGGCGGAAAAGTTCCCGGAAAATTCATTCGAGTGCGGCAAGGCGATACGGTCGAATTCCACCTCATGAACCATCCCGACAGCCGGTTCCCTCATAACATCGACCTCCATGCGGTGACCGGCCCAGGCGGTGGAGCTGCCAGCAGCAACACCGCACCAGGGCGCCGCACGCAATTCACGTTCAAGGCGCTCAATCCAGGGCTCTACGTCTATCACTGCGCGACGGCGCCGGTCGGCGAGCACGTCGCCAATGGCATGTACGGACTGATCCTGGTCGAGCCGCCAGGGGGATTGGCTCCAGTGGATCGTGAGTATTATGTGGTGCAGAGCGATTTTTATACCAAAGGACCGCACCATGAGAAAGGTCATCAACCCTTCGACATGGAAAAAGCCATCGAGGAACATCCCACCTATGTCGTGTTTAACGGCGCCGAAGGGTCCTTGTTGGGTGACAAGGCGCTCAAGGCCAAAGTCGGGGAACGTGTCCGTCTGTTTGTAGGAAACGGCGGACCGAACCTCGTCTCCAGTTTCCATGTCATCGGCGAGATCTTCGACCGGGTCTATGCGGAAGCTGGTACCCGCTACTCTGAGCACATTCAAACCACGCTTGTCCCGGCAGGAGGAGCAGCCATCGTGGAGTTTAAGGTGGAAGTTCCCGGTTCCTACAAACTCGTGGACCATTCCATTCTGCGCGCGTTCAACAAAGGGGCGCTTGGGGAGTTGAAGGTCGAAGGGCCGGAGGCAAAGGGAACTTATTCAGGGAAGCAGGCGGAATCGGACTATCAGCCGAAAGTCGGCGTGACCGGCAAGCCTGCCATGGCGGCCGCGACGATGACCTCCGGAGTGGGTGGTCAGCGCCTCTATCAAACCTACTGCATGGGATGTCACCAGGCCGAGGGACAGGGGATTCCGGGCACGTTTCCGCCACTCGCGAAATCGGACTACCTCTTGGCCGAAACCTCCCGATCAATCGACACGGTTGTCAACGGTCTTCACGGACCCATTGAGGTGAACGGGCAACCGTACAATGGGACCATGCCGCCGATGGGGCATCTGAAGGATGAAGAGATTGCCGATATTTTGACTTACGTACGGAGTTCATGGGGCAACGAGGCCAATCCCATTTCGGCGGCGGAAGTGGCGGCCGTGCGGGCGAAGATTTCTCATTGAAGAGGACCTGACCATGAATCGGGGGCTGTTTGCAGCGTTATGTGCAGGACTGGTTCTTGGACTACTGTTGTGGGGCACCCGGGTCGTCGATGCCGGCGATCCTGCAAAGGGTAAGGCGCTCTATGAGAAGCACTGCCTCGTCTGTCACGGGCCGCAAGGCAAGGGAGACGGACCGGCAGGAAAAGCCCTCAAGCCGCCCGCCGCCGACTTCACGAGTCCGGAAAGTAAAAAGAAGCCCGAGGCCGACTTGAGGCAAGTGCTCGAAAACGGAAAACCTGGTACTGGCATGGGTCCGTGGAAGAGTCAGCTGCGCCAATCTGAGCTGAACGAACTGATGGGCTATGTCATGACTCTGAGAGAATAGCCGTTTATCAGTGGCAGGAGAAGCGTGCGATGACATCCCGCATCTATGAGTGGCTGGATAGTCGGCTGAAGCTCAAGTCTCTCGAAAAAACATTGTTAGACGAGCCGATCCCCGGCGGAGCCAGCTGGATCTACGTCTTTGGCTCGGCCACGCTCTTCCTCTTTATTCTCCAAGCGGTCACCGGCATGTTCCTGGCCGTCTATTACGCGCCGACCCCGGACCATGCGTACGACAGTGTGCAGTTCATCGAGCAGCAGATTACGTTTGGCTGGTTCGTCCGCGGCCTTCACCACTGGGGTGCGTCAGGGATGGTGATCGCAGTCGGCCTGCACATGCTGCAAGTGTTTCTCTACGGCGCGTTCAAGCCGCCGCGCGAATTGATGTGGATGGTCGGCGTCGCATTGTTCTTCCTCGTCATGGGGTTCGCCTTTACCGGCTACCTGCTCCCCTGGGACCAAACTGCCTACTGGGCCACACAGGTGGGCATCAACATGGTGGGCACGGTTCCGCTCGTCGGTGACTTTCTGGTGAAGGTCATGCGTGGCGGAGAGACGCTGGGTGCTCTGACGCTCTCACGGTTTTTTGCGGTTCATGTGCTGTTTCTTCCGGCGCTCATTGTCACGGGGATTGTCGTGCATCTCTTCATCCTTCGGCGGGTCGGACCGGCCGGTCCCTGGGATGAACGCAAAGCGGCGGCCGTCCGTGAACCTTTTTATCCTCGCCAAGTCTACATGGATGCGGTGGTGATGGTGGCGGTCTTTCTTGTCCTGGTCTTCTTGGCGACCTTCGTACCGTTTCCGCTGGCCGACAAAGCCAACCCCGCGGATACCAGTTTTGTGCCGGTGCCGGAATGGTATTTTCTCTTCTATTATGAGTTACTGAAGCACGTCCATGGTCCGCTGGAACCGTTGGCCACGTGGGTACTACCGGCAATTGCGATTGCAGTGATGCTGCTCTGGCCGTTTCTCGACTGGCAAAAAAATGTCCGGGCTCCGGCCTCGCGCCCGGTGGGTATGGCCGTCGTCGCCGTGTTTCTCATCACAGTCTTTTCTCTCCTAGGCATCTCGTTGAAAAGCCTATACGGCATGAAGCGAACGGATCCGGCGATTGTGCACGGTCAGTCGCTGTATACGAATCTCGGTTGCTTGGGGTGTCATCGCATCCATGGCAACGGTGGCGCGATCGGACCGGATCTCTCTTATGAAGGGGACGCCCGTCCGGATCGGGAATGGCACATCAAGCATTTCCATGATCCGCAATCGGTGTCGCCGGGATCGATCATGCCGAAATTTCCATTGACCGAGGCGGAACTGCAAGATCTGACGAGTTACATACTGAGTCTCAAGCGGACGACGTAATATCCATGCTAGGGCAAGCCCTGCTTGACGATGTCGGGAGGGCAATTGTATAAGAAACACCCTTCCTCGTTTGCCGGAGGACGTATGGATCATGCGCTCAAAGGGCGATTCCTGGTCCGATCAGCGGCATCGGTCCTGTGGATGAGCCTGTCGGCACTGGCGCTGGTTCACTGTAAGGGTGAAACGGCTTCCGCTCCTCCCCCTCCCTTAGTTCAAGTCGAAGTGGCCGACGTCCTTCAGAAAGATGTGCCCATTCAAATGGAGTGGGTCGGGACCACGGATGGTTCGAACAACGCCCTCATACGGGCGCAGGTCAGCGGCTATCTCCTGAAACGGCCCTACGTCGAAGGGGCCTTCGTGAAAAAGGGCGACCTGCTGTTCGAGCTCGACCCGAGCAAGTTCCAGACGGTGCTTGATCAGGCGTTGGGTGATCTGGCGAAAGCCCAAGCGCAATTCACGAAAAGTAAACAGGACGTTGATCGCGATACGCCGCTTGCCAAGGAAGGCGCCATCAGCCAGAAGGAACTGGATGATTCCGTCCAATCCTATGCGGCGACGAAAGGGACTCTTGCGACTGCGAAAGCCGCTGTCGAACAGGCGAAACTCAATCTTGGATGGACAAGGATCACGGCTCCGATTGACGGCGTCGTCGGCATTTCAAAGGCTCAAATCGGCGATCTCATCGATGCCAGCACTGAGTTGACGTCAGTGTCGACGCTGGATCCGATCAAGGTCTATTTTCCTGTGAGTGAACAAGAATACTTCGAGGCCGCGGATAAGATCCAGCAAGGCTACAAAGACCGGCAAGAGGGAAAAGAATACAGCTTGGCATTCCTCGAACTCGTTTTAGGCGGGGAGAAGGTGTATCCGCACAAAGGACAATTTCATCTTGTCGATCGGCAAGTCGATACGAAGACCGGCACCATTCGCGTGGCAGCACTCTTTCCTAATCCCAACAATCTGCTGAGGCCCGGACAGTTCGCCAGGGTACGGGCGGTGACCAAGACCAAGGAGAAGGCCATCTTAGTTCCACAGCGGGCCGTGACGGAGATGCAGGGCAGTTACCAGGTGGCCGTCGTCACTCCGGAGAACAAGGTGGACATCCGTCCCGTCAAGGTCGGTCATCGGTCCGGCAGTCTGTGGATCATCGACCATGGGCTCAAGCCGGGTGAGCGTGTCGTGGTCGAAGGGCTGCAGAAAGTCAAAGCCGGGATGACCGTCGATCCCAAACCGTTCCAAGAGCAGCAGCCAGAACAGAAAATCGGATAAAGTTGACGCTGGTCTGATCGTTTCCACTGCCTGTAGCGTAATCCTTCAATCCTATGGCGAAATTTTTCATCAATCGGCCGATTGTTGCCATGGTGATCTCCATCATCATGGTGATTCTCGGCGTGATTGCAATGGTGCAACTGCCGATCGCGATGTTTCCGAACATCGCGCCGCCGGAGATCCTGCTGCAAGCCACGTATGTCGGAGCCGATGCCGTCACACTGGAAAAATCGGTTGCCACTCCCATCGAGCAATTGATGAGCGGCGTGGACAACATGATCTACATGTATTCGGTGAACGCGAACAACGGCCAAATGTCATTGCGAGTCAACTTCGACATTAACACGAGGCCAAACGACGATCAGATCCTGGCGCAGATGCGGTATACCCAGGCGGAATCGCAACTGCCTGCCGATGTCAAGAATTTCGGGGTCACCATTAAAAAGGCCACGACCAGCCCCCTCGCCCTGTTCTCCCTCTACTCTCCGAACGGCACCTACGACGCGACGTTCTTGGCGAATTATGGCTACGTCAACATCAATGATCCGATGACGCGCGTGCCTGGGATTGGACAGGTACAAATCTTCGGCGCCGGGCAATATGCCATGCGATTCTGGGTCCGGCCCGACCACCTCGCCAAGCTAGGCATCACGGTGACTGAAATTACGAATGCCATTAAGGCTCAGAACACGGTGAATCCTGCCGGCCAAGTGGGTGCCGAACCGGTGCCGCCCGGACAAGAGTTTACGTACAGTGTGCGTGCCCAGGGCCGCCTGGAGTCGGAAGAAGAGTTCGGGAATATCGTGATCCGTGCGAATCAGGACGGATCCATGGTCCGGCTCAAGGACGTCGCCCGCATTGAGCTCGGCGCACAGATGTACAACATCATCGGCAGGATGAATGGCAAGCCTGCTGCCCTCATCGCCATTTATCAGCTTCCAGGCTCCAATGCCATTCAAACCATGGATGAGGCGACCAAGCTGATGGAGGAGATGAAAGCCAGGTTCCCGGCCGATCTCGACTACGTCATCTCGCTTGATACGACACAGGCCGTGCGGGAAGGCATCAAGGAGATCGTTCACACCCTCTTTGAAGCCCTCATCCTCGTCATCATCGTCGTCTATATTTTCCTTCAAGGGTGGCGCGCCACGCTAATTCCGCTGCTCGCCGTGCCTGTCTCGCTGATCGGCACGTTCACACTATTTCCGTTGCTCGGGTTTTCCATCAACACCTTGTCACTCTTTGGTCTCGTGCTGGCGATCGGCCTGGTGGTCGACGACGCCATCGTGGTCGTCGAAGCGGTTGAGCATCACATCGAGCACGGGATGTCGCCGAAGGACGCCGCTCTCAGGGCCATGGAGGAAGTCTCTGGACCGGTGATCGCGATCGCACTCATCCTTGCGGCGGTCTTTGTCCCGACGGCATTCATCCCTGGTATTACCGGGCGGCTGTATCAGCAATTTGCGGTGACGATCGCGCTATCAGTGGTGATCTCAGCGTTCAACGCGCTGACGCTGAGCCCTGCCCTCTCGGCGCTCTTACTACGGCCGAGAACACCGGCGCGTGGGCCGCTTGGTCTCTTCTTTGCTTGGTTCAACAAATGGTTCGGGCGCGCGACAGACGGGTATGTGAATGTATGCGGCCACCTGATTAGAAAGGCTGGCCGCTCGATGTTGCTTCTTCTGGTGGTGACCGTCGTCGCGGGCTGGCTTGGTTTACAATTACCGAGCGGTTTTCTCCCGATGGAAGACCAGGGCTATGTCTATCTCAATGTGCAACTGCCGGAGGCCTCATCGCTCCAGCGCACGGATGAAGTGTGCAGGAAGATCGAGGCGATCCTGAAAGCGACTCCTGGCGTCAAGTATGCCTCCACGATCGTTGGGTTCAGTCTGTTGAGCACGGTGAGCACCACCTACAATGCGTTTTTCTTTGTCACCCTGGCTCCCTGGGAAGAACGGAAGAAGTCCGAAGAACAGCTTCTTGCCATTTTTCAGAGTGTGAATGGGCGTCTCGCCGGTTTGCCCGAGGCCAAAGCCTTCCTGTTTCCCCCGCCCGCAATCCCGGGAGTCGGCACGTCCGGCGGCGTGTCCTTTGTCTTAGAGGATCGAGCGAGCCGAGATATCGAATTCCTCGCAACCAACACGCAGAAATTCATGGAGGCACTCAGGAAACGTCCGGAAATTGCGCGAGTCGATACGACGTTTATTCCCGCCGTACCTCAAGTCTTTGCGAGGGTGGATCGTGAGAAGGTCTTGAAGCAAGGTATCAATCTGTCAGATGTCTACCAGACGCTGCAGTCGTTCATGGGCGGCGTCATGGTGAATTTCTTTAACCGGTTCGGGCGTGTCTGGCAGGTCTACGTGGAGGCAGAAGGGGATTTCCGCACACAGGCAGAAAATGTCGGACAATTTTATGTGCGGAACGCGAACGGCGATATGGTCCCGCTTTCCGCATTGGTGACGATGGACATCTTTCATGGCCCGGAGTTCACGATGCGCTATAACGAGTATCGTGCGGCGCAACTGATGGCAGCCGCGGCTCCCGGCTACAGCTCGGGACAGGCCATGAAGGCCGTTGAACAAGTATTCGCAAGCCAAATGCCTGATGGGATGGGACTCGAGTACATGGGCATGTCGTTCCAAGAGAAAGTGGCCTCGGAAGGCGTACCTGCGACGGTGATTTTCGGTTTCTCGCTCCTCTTTGTGTTTTTGATTCTCGCGGCGCAGTACGAGAGCTGGGCCTTGCCGTTCAGCGTGCTGCTCGGAACGCCGATCGCCGTGTTCGGCGCCTTCGGCGCACTGTGGCTGCTGAAGCTGGTGGCGCCTCAGGCAAGCGAGAACGACGTCTTCACTCAGATCGGGTTGGTGATGCTGATCGGATTGGCGGCGAAGAATGCCATCCTCATTGTTGAGTTCGCGAAGGTGGAGTACGAGAAAGGGAAATCGATCGCCGATGCCGCTTTGGCCGGAGCCAGATTGCGGCTCCGCCCCATCTTGATGACGGCCTTTGCATTCATTCTCGGCGTGCTCCCGCTCGTCATGGCGACCGGCGCCGGCGCGCACGGCCGGGTGTTGCTTGGTCTTGCCGTGTTCGGTGGGATGCTGGCCGCAAGCCTGATTGCGATCTTTCTCATTCCGGTCACCTTCTACGTCGTCGAGAATTTCGTGCATCGGGGAGGGCAACATACTGCGCCGCCTCCAACGCCGCCCTCAGAACCGGCTCAGAATCCAGGGGATGGAGAATTGTCCCGAGGAGTGCCGCAGCCGGCGCTGACACCGACCCATGTGCGTGAAAGCGAAAGCTATTGAGGAGGCATGACATGGCAACCGACTCTTGCCGATCGACCTCTCTTGCGGGTCTATTCTTCCTCGTGGTGATGCTAAGCGCGTGCAAAATGGGTCCCGACTACCACCGTCCCGAGACGCCGAAAGTCGATGCATGGCGTGTCCCGAGTTCGACGGCGGAATCCATTGCAAATCTCGCCTGGTGGGACCTCCTCAAGGACAAGGAACTGCAAGAACTGATTCGAATTGCTCTCACAGAGAACCAGGACGTACGGACGGCCGTCGCTTCCGTCGAACAGTATCGTGCTCAGCTCGTGATGACGCGATGGGACTTGGCACCAACGTTGGCCTATGGGGGCACGGCGTTTGTGTATAAAACACAGGGAGGCGACGCAACGACCATTCCCGGCGGAGGCGGAGCGATCGTCATTCCTGGAACGGCAGGTGGGGATAGTACGACATTTTCAAACACCATTGGTTTTGGAAGCCTGAAGTGGGAAATCGATCTCTGGGGTCGGCTACGGCGCGCGGTGGAATCGTCGGAGGGACAACTCTTCGC